>NZ_WHNP01000040.1 GCF_009362735.1 Paraburkholderia franconis
CCTTTCAGGCACAAGGCGAGATCTCCCCAGGTAAGAACGCACTCCTTCATCGCACAACCGCCGCATCTACGCCACTTCGCCTTGATCACGGGAGCTTCGCGGTTACGTGCCCGCTCGCCCTGCTCGGCAGCGCCTTCTATACGGTTCTTGTCCATCGGCTCGCGATTTACGCTCCACGCTTCCTCCCCACACTCGGTCACCCTCATGCAGTTGCGCTTCACTTCATTTGCCGTGATCAGCTTATGGCGGGACTTCCACCCGCAGGAGTGCGCCCATGCTGGGCGCACACGAAAAAAGAAAAGCCGCCCGAGGGCGGCTTTTTCACATCCGGCTGACAGCCAACACTGCCAGCAAGCAAGACGGCGACGCTTACTGAATCTTCGCCTTCGAGCGCAGGTCCTCTTCGAACGCTTGCAGCTTTTCCTGCTGCATCTGCTGCATGATCTGCTTCTTCACCTGCTCGAACGGAGGCGGCGGCGTCTCGCGCACGTCGTCGACGCGGATGATGTGCCAGCCGAACTGCGTATGCACCGGCGTATCTGTCATCTGGCCTTTTTGCAGCTTCTGCGCGGCGTCGGCGAATTCCGGCACATAAGCCTTCGGGTCCGACCAGTCGAGGTCGCCGCCGTTCTTGCCCGAGCCCGGGTCCTTCGAGTACTGCTTCGCGAGGTCTTCGAAGCTCGCGCCGCCCTTGATCTTCGCGATCAGATCCTTCGCCTGCTGCTCGTTGTCGACGAGGATGTGGTGCAGGTGATATTCCTTGCCGCCGATCTGCTTGACCAGTTCGTCGTATTTCGCCTTCACTTCGGCGTCAGACGGCTGGTTCTGCTTCAGGTAGTTTTCGATCAGCGCACGCAGCACGACCGTCTGTTGCGCGACGGCGACCTGCGCCTTCACTTCGGGCTTCGACGGAATGCCTTCGCGGACCGCTTCCTGCATCAGGATTTCGCGGTTCACCAGTTCTTCGCGCACGGCCTGTTGCAGCTTCGGCGAATCCTGTTGACCCTGCTGCACGAGTTGCTGGATCAGCGCATCGGCACGCGACTTGGGAATCGGCGTGCCGTTTACGACGGCGATGTTCTGTGCGAATGCAGGCGCGGCCGCGCAAGCAGCCAGCAAGACCCAATAGCGGGTTTTTTTCAAGGTCATCGGAAGTTTCCTAACGGGACAGCAAATTGAATTCTTCTGGCGTGTAAGCCGTGATGGCGAGAGCGTGAATGCCGCGTTGCATGGCATCGGCCAGCGCATCATACACCATGCGATGCCGCGCCACGCGCGCCTTGCCGGCGAACGCGGCCGCCACGATCGTCACCGCGTAATGGCCGCCCGCCGACGCGCCGGCGTGGCCCGCATGCTGCGCGCTGTCGTCGCGCACGCTGATCGAATCGACGGGCGCGAGCGCGGCCGCGATGCGCGACTCGATCAGCGCGATGCGCTCGGCGGGGCTTGCGTGAAGAAAAACATCAGGGGAAACGTCGTCACTCATGTCACTCTTCCTTCATATACTTCGACAGCCACAGGCTCTGCCCGACAATGAACACGACAAGGCAGCCGGTAGCGCCGAACAGCTTGAAGTTGACCCACGCATCGGTGGAAAAGTTGTACGCGACGAACAGGTTGAGGATGCCGAGCAGCACGAAAAACACGGCCCACACGATATTCAGCTGACCCCACACGCGATGCGGCAACTGGATCTGCTTGCCCATCATCGCTTCGATCAGATTCTTGTTGAACGCGATCGCCGATACGACCAGCACGACCGAGAACGCCCAGTAGAGGACGGTCGGCTTCCACTTGATGAAAGTGTCGTTGTGCAGCACGAGCGTCGCACCGCCGAAAACGGTAACGACCCCAAGACTCACCCACAACATCGGGTCGACCTTGCGGTGACGGAACGCGACCCAGGCGATCTGCACCAGCGTGGCGGCGATCGCGACGGCCGTCGCCGTGAAAATGCCCCACACCTTGTATGCAACGAAGAACAGGATGATCGGGAACAGATCGAACAGGAATTTCATTATCGGGGTCGGGAGTTCGGGGAAGTTGGGCGCGTCATACGCGCAGTCTGTGATCGTTTCGGTGACGTGACGTGAATGGCGGCAAAGGCCAGCCCGGGCAGTCCGAAAAAAGCGTGCTGTCGATCTTGTCCGCGACTGCGTGCATCAGCCCGCGCTCGCACGCCCGCGGAAAAAAGCGGAGCGCGAGCGACGCTATCTGGGCTGGAATTGTAACGCAGGCCGCCTGATGCAGTCGCGCAAGCCGGCCATCACGACGAGCAGCTGACTTCCAGCGACGAAGCCCAATCGGGCGGCAGCCCGGCATACGCTTCATATTCGGGCTGCTCGTCGAACGGATGACGCAGCACGCTCGCAAGGCGCTCGACTTCGGAGAAGTCCTTCTCCCTGGCCTTCCGGATTGCCGTTTCGGCGAGGTGATTGCGCAGCACGTATTTCGGATTCACGCGGTTCATCGCTTCGGCGCGCGCGGCGTCGTCGCGCGTTTCGTGTGACAGGCGTGCGCGATAGTCGTTCGCCCATGCATCGAAAGCGGCGCGATCGAGAAACAGGTCGCGCACGGGCGCATCGCCGCTTGCATCGTGCTTCGACAGCTTCGACAGATTGCGGAACGTCAGCGTGAAGTCCGCGCGGTTCGCATGCATGATCTCGAACAGCTTGTTGACGAGCGCATCGTCATCTTCGCGTTCGGTTTCGAGGCCGACTTTCGCGCGCATCCGCGCTTCGAGCGCGGGCGCGAAACGCGTCTTGAAGCCTTCGAGCACGTGCTGCGCATCCTGCACCGCGCGCTCGCCGCGCTGCGCTTCGTCGTAACGTTCGCCGAACAGCGGCAGCAGACCTTGCGCGAGACAGAAGAGGTTCCAGTACGCGATCTGCGGCTGCATCCGGTACGCGTAGCGGCCCTGCGAATCCGAGTGATTGCAGATGTGATTCGCGTCGAAGCCGTCCATGAAGCCGAACGGACCATAGTCGATCGTGAGGCCGAGGATGGACATGTTGTCCGTGTTCATCACGCCATGGCAGAAGCCGACGGCCTGCCATTGCGCCATCAGGTCGGCCGTCGACAGCACGGCTTCGTTCAGCAGCGCGAGATACGGGTCTTCGGCTTGCCTGCACGACGGATAAAAACGGTCGATCACGTGATCGGTGAGCGAGCGCAACGCATCGACGCGATCGTTCGCGTAGAAATGCTCGAAATGCCCGAAGCGCACGAAGCTCGGCGACACGCGCGTGACCACGGCCGCCGTTTCCATTTCTTCGCGGCGCACGGGCTGATCGGAGCCGGTCACGCAGAGTGCGCGCGTGGTCGGAATACCGAGGTGATGCATCGCCTCGGAGCACAGATATTCGCGGATCGACGAGCGCAGCACCGCGCGGCCGTCGCCCATGCGCGAATAGGGCGTACGTCCGCCGCCTTTCAGTTGCAGCTCGAACCGTTCGCCCGCGTGCTCGACTTCACCGAGCGTGAGCGCACGGCCATCGCCGAGCTGACCGGCCCACACGCCGAACTGATGTCCCGAATACACCGATGCATACGGCAGCGAGTCGGACGGCCAGTCGCGCGTGGTGTTGCCCGAGAAGAACTCCGCGAAGCCCGGCGTGCCGGCGAGCGCGGAATCGAAGCCGAGCATGTCCGCGACATCGGGCGCGAAACCGACGACATACGGCGCGGGCAACGGCGCCGCGGGCAGTCGTGTCAGAAAGACGGTGCCGAGTGCCGCGAAGCTGCCTTCGCGCTGGTTGTCGATGCTGCCTGCCGCCGTCGACATGGGACCGGACAAGCCGGCGGATAGCCCTTCATTGCATGGGGAAAACGACATGTTGAGCGCCTCTTTATTAACCGATATTGTAATTGCGCGCCTGCCGCGCTGCAGGGCGCACGTCTGCGGCGCATATCGAATGCCTGGTCATTCGGCGGCGCGGTCGCGGTCACGCATTCGAACGAATACACAAACTGGGAGACACCCGCGTATGAAGACGCCGCTCTATGGACAGATGATGGACGTGCCGCTGACGGTCTCTTCGTTGCTCGCGCATGCATCACGCCACTTCGGCACGACCGAGATCGTGTCGAAGCGCATCGAGGGCGACGTGCATCGCTACACGTACCGCGACTGCGAGAAGCGTGCGAAGCAGCTTGCGCAGGCACTGATCGCGCTGGGCGTCGAAATGGGCGACCGGATCGGCACGCTCGCATGGAACGGCTACCGGCATCTGGAAACGTACTTTGGCACGACGGGCTTCGGCGCCGTGTGTCACACGATCAATCCGCGCCTCTTTCCCGATCAGATCGCGTGGATCATCAATCACGCGGATGACCGCTACGTGCTGTTCGACATCACGTTTGCGCCGCTCGTCGATGTGCTCGCGCCGCAATGTCCGAACGTGCGCGGCTGGATCGCGATGACGGACGAGGCGCACATGCCGCGCATGTCGACGGCCGCATCGAGCTACGAAGCGTTGCTCGCGCAGCACGACGGCGACTTCGACTGGCCGCTCATCGACGAACGTTGCGCATCCAACCTTTGCTATACGTCGGGCACGACGGGCAATCCGAAGGGCGCGCTTTACTCGCATCGCTCGACGGTGCTGCATGCGTTTGGCGCGTCGCTGCCGGATGCGATGGGCCTGTCCGCGCGCGATTGCGTGCTGCCCGTCGTGCCGATGTTCCATGTGAACGCATGGGGCATTCCGCACGCCGCACCGCTGACGGGCACGAAGCTCGTGTTTCCGGGCAAGGATCTGGACGGCAAGTCGCTGTATGAGCTGATGGAGGCCGAGCGCGTCACGTATTCGGCGGGCGTGCCGACCGTTTGGCTCGGACTGCTGAACCACGTGCGCGAAGCGGGCGTGCGGTTTTCGTCGCTGGAGCGTACGGTGATCGGCGGTTCCGCGTGTCCGCCCGCGATGCTCAGGATGTTCCAGGACACGTACGGCGTCGAGGTGATTCACGCGTGGGGCATGACGGAGATGTCGCCGCTCGGCACGCTGTCCAAGCTCACGTGGGAGCAGTCGCAGCGCTCGCCGGACGAGCAGCGCAAGCTGCGCGAGAAGCAGGGGCACGCGATGTACGGCGTCGACATGAAGATCGTCGGCGACGACGGCCGCGAACTGCCGTGGGATGGCGTCGCGTTCGGCGATCTGCACGTGCGCGGGCCGTGGGTGATCGACCGGTATTTCCGCAGCGATGCGTCGCCGCTCGTCGACGGCTGGTTCCCGACGGGCGACGTCGCGACCATCGACAAGGACAGCTTCCTGAACATCACCGATCGCAGCAAGGATGTGATCAAGTCGGGCGGCGAGTGGATCAGCTCGATCGACGTCGAGAACATCGCGATCGCGCATCCCGCCGTCGCGGAAGCGGCGTGTATCGCGTGCGCGCATCCGAAGTGGACGGAGCGCCCGCTGCTCGTCGTCGTGAAGCGCCCCGATGCCGACGTGACGCGCGACGAACTGCTCGCGTTCTACGAAGGCAAGATCGCGAAGTGGTGGATTCCCGATGATGTCGTGTTCGTCGACGAATTGCCGCACACGGCGACGGGCAAGCTGCAAAAGCTCAAGCTGCGCGAACGGTTTCGCGATCATGTGCTGCCGTCGGCGCTCGCAATCGAAAACTGCCCCTTCGACGACGAAGCGCACGCGAAAAGCGATCCGTCGTAGAACCGGGTTTACCCCCACTACAAAGGCACGTCGCGTGAATTGAACGAGCGTGCTTTTTTGTGTATCCTGCCTGCTATCGTTAAGGAACGTCAAAACGGCGGACAATGGTCCGCATGTTCCCATCATGGCCGCGTACCCGAATCGCGGCCGCATGGCATGGAGGCAGGCAGATGGCAGTGGACTACACGACACACGACGGCGTCGCCGTCATCACACTGAACAATCCCCCCGTCAACGGCCTCGGCCTGTCGACGCGCACGGGCATCATCGAGGGCATCGACCGCGCGCAGCACGATCCCGCCATCAAGGCGATCGTGCTGACGGGCGCGGGCAAGGCGTTCTCGGGCGGCGCCGACATCACCGAATTCAACACGCCCAAAGCGCTGCAGGAGCCGACGCTGATGACGGTCATCAAGGCCGTCGAAGGCAGCGCGAAGCCGGTCGTCGCCGCGATTCACAACGTCGCGATGGGCGGCGGGCTGGAACTCGCGCTCGGCGCGCATTATCGCGTTGCGGCGCCGGGCGCGCAGATCGCATTGCCCGAGGTGAAGCTCGGCATTCTGCCGGGCGCGGGCGGCACGCAGCGTCTGCCGCGCGCACTGGGACTGGAAGCGGCGCTCAACATGATCGTGTCGGGTACGCCTGTCATGTCGGAAAAGCTCGCGGGCACGGGCCTGTTCGATGAGCTGGTCGAAGGCGATCTGCTTGAAAACGCGCTCGCGTTTGCGCGCAAGGTCGGCGCGCAAAGCGGTCCGCATCCCAGGATTCGCGACCGCAAGATCGAGCATCCGAATGCGGCGGGCTTCATCCAGTTCGCGCGCAACAGCGTCGCGGCCGTCGCGAAGCAGTTCCCGGCGCCGCACAAGTGTATCGACGCGATCGAAGCGGGCGTGCTGAAGGGCTTCGAACAAGGCATGAAAGTCGAGCGCGAATGCTTTCTCGCGCTCGTGCAGACGCCGGAGAGCAAGGCGCTGCGTCACGCGTTCTTCGGCGAGCGCGCGGCGAGCAAGATTCCCGACGTGCCGTCCGATACGCCCGTGCGCGACATCAGGAAAGTGGCCGTGATCGGCGCGGGCACGATGGGCGGCGGCATCGCAATGAACTTCGTCAACGCGGGCCTGCCCGTGATGCTGCTCGAAACGAAACAGGAAGCGCTCGATCGTGGCGTCGCGACGATCCGCAAGAACTACGAGACGACCGTCAAGAAGGGCAAGCTGACGACGGAGGCGCTCGAAGAGCGCATGGCGCTGATCACGCCGACGCTATCGTATGACGATCTCAACGACGCCGATCTGATCATCGAAGCCGTGTTCGAAGAGCTCGGCGTGAAAGAGCAGGTGTTCGGACGTCTCGATGAAGTCGCGAAGCCGGGCGCGATCCTCGCGTCGAATACGTCGACGCTCGATCTGAACAAAATCGCTGCGTTCACGAAGCGTCCGCAGGACGTGGTCGGCATGCACTTCTTCAGCCCCGCGAACGTGATGAAGCTGCTCGAAGTGGTGCGCGGCAAGGAGACCGCGAAGGACGTGCTCGCCACTGTCATGAAGGTCGCGAAGAAAATCAAAAAGACGGCGGTCGTGTCGGGCGTGTGCGATGGCTTCATCGGCAACCGGATGATCGAGCAGTACATCCGTCAGGCGCTCTTCATGCTCGAAGAAGGCGCGTTGCCCGCGCAGGTCGACAAGGCGATCGAGAAATTCGGCTTCGCGATGGGCCCGTTCCGCATGAGCGATCTGGCGGGCAACGACATCGGCTGGGCGATTCGCAAGCGGCGTTATCAGGAACACCCGGAGATGCACTATTCGAAGATCGCCGACCGTCTGTGCGAGACGGGCCGCTTCGGGCAGAAGACGGGCGGCGGCTGGTACGACTACAAGGCGGGCGACCGCAACGCGTATCCGTCGAAGCAGATCGACGAGATGATCGTCGCGCATTCGAGGGAACTCGGCGTCGAGCGCCGCAAGATTTCCGACGATGAGATCGTCGAGCGCCTCGTGTTCGCGCTCGTCAACGAAGGCGCGAAGATTCTCGAGGAAGGCATCGCGTCGAAGGCGTCGGACATCGACATGGTCTATCTGACGGGCTACGGCTTCCCGGTGTGGCGCGGCGGTCCGATGCTCTACGCGGATACCGTCGGGCTCTACAACGTCGAGCGCGCGATCCGCCGTTATGCGGCGCAAGCGAACGGCGACGCCTGGCAGATTGCTCAGGGCATCGCCGAACGCGCGGCGCAAGGGCGCGGCTTTAACGGCTGAACGCGAACGGGCTGCTGACTGGATCGAAGCGCAGGGTCGAAGCAATGGCGTCAGCAACAGCGCGGAAGGAGCAGCGATGAAAAGTGCCAACGACGTTCTGCTCGTCGTCGACGTGCAGAACGACTTCATGCCGGGCGGCGCGCTCGCGGTCGCGCGCGGCGACGAAATCGTGCCGCTCGTGAACCGGCTCGCGCGCCGTTTCAGCCATATCGTGCTGACGCAGGACTGGCATCCGCCGTCGCATGTTTCGTTCGCGGCGAACCACGCGGGGCGCCAGCCGTTCGAGACGATCACGCTGCCGTACGGCGAGCAGGTGTTGTGGCCGACGCATTGCGTGCAGGACACGCCGGGCGCTGCGCTGCATGCGGACCTCGACATTCCGCATGCGCGCGCGGTGATCCGCAAGGGCCATCACGCCGACGTCGACAGCTATTCGGCGTTTCTCGAAGCGGACCGCACGACGCCGACGGGACTCGCCGGCTATCTGCGCGACACGGGCGTGACGCGCGTGTGGTGCTGCGGGCTCGCGACCGACTATTGCGTCGCGTGGTCCGCGCTCGACGCGCGCGCGGCGGGCTTCGAGGCCGCCGTCATCGAAGACGCGACCCGCGCGATCGATCTGAACGGTTCGCTGGACGACGCGTGGCGCGACATGCGCGCCGCGGGTGTCGAGCGCGTGCAATCGGCCGACGTGCTGGCCTGAGTTGTCCAGCGCGCAAAGCGAACCTCACACACTCTTTGGAAAGTTGGAGACGTAGATGACTGATGCCGTAATCGTATCGACTGCCCGCACGGGTCTTGCCAAATCGTGGCGCGGCGCGTTCAACATGACACATGGCGCGACGCTTGGCGGACATGTGACGAAGGCCGCCGTCGAGCGCGTGAAGATCGACCCGGCGCGCGTCGAGGACGTGATCATGGGCTGCGCGAACCCCGAAGGCGCGACGGGCTCGAACATCGCGCGGCAGATCGCGCTGCGCGCAGGCCTGCCCGTGACGGTGCCCGGCATGACGGTGAACCGCTTTTGCTCGTCGGGGCTGCAGACGATCGCATTGGCCGCGCAGCGCGTGATGGTCGGCGAGGGGGATGTGTTCGTCGCGGGCGGCGTCGAGTCGATCTCGTGCGTGCAGAACGAAATGAATCTGCACATGCTGCGCGAAGGCTGGCTGATGGAGCACAAGCCGGAGATCTACTGGCCGATGCTGCAGACGGCCGAAACCGTCGCGAAACGCTATTCGATTTCGAAGGAGCGTCAGGACGAATACGGCGTCCAGTCGCAGCAGCGCGCGGCGGCGGCACAGGAAGCAGGGCGCTTCAACGACGAGATCGTGCCGATGACGGTGCTCGCGGGCGTCGCCGACAAGGCGAGCGGGCGCATGTTCACGAAAGAAGTGACGATCGCCGCCGACGAAGGCATCCGCGCGGATACGACGCTCGAAGGCGTGTCGAAGATCCGCACGGCGGTGCCGGGCGGCGTGATCACCGCGGGTAATGCGAGCCAGTTTTCGGACGGCGCGTCGGCGTGCGTGGTGATGAACGCGAAGGTCGCGGAACGCGAAGGCCTGCAACCGTTGGGCATCTTCCGCGGCTTCGCGGTCGCGGGCTGCGAGCCGGACGAAATGGGCATCGGCCCTGTCTTCGCCGTGCCCAAACTGCTAAAACAGGCGGGACTCAAGGTCGACGATATCGGTCTGTGGGAACTGAACGAAGCGTTCGCCGTGCAGGTACTGTATTGCCGCGACAAGCTCGGTATTCCGAACGAACGCCTGAATGTCAACGGCGGCGCGATTGCCGTCGGGCATCCGTATGGCGTGTCGGGCGCGCGCCTGACGGGCCATGCGCTGATCGAAGGCAAGCGGCGCGGCGCGAAGTTCGTCGTGGTGACGATGTGCATCGGCGGAGGCCAGGGCGCGGCGGGATTGTTCGAAATCGCCTGATCGCGTTTGCATCGGCTGATGGGAAAGCCCGCGTGTGAAAGCACGCGGGCTTTTTTGTTGCCAACGTTTTTTGCTGGCGTCGATGGCGCTGCGATTCGTCCAACGTTCGTTCAGCGCGCGACGATGACAACGACGACGCGGAGCAGGCACAGGATTCGCTCGCGATCGTCAAAGCGCTGCCGGCTTAAACTGGTTCCACGATGCACAGGCGGGGATGGCTTCGGCCTGGCTTCGGCCATCGTCGAAGGCGGGTAGCGAAGTTCACCGCAGACAATGGCGTACGGGAACAGAGTAAGGCGCTAAGGCTCCAACTCTGATCTACAGGTTTGTATGGGATCGGAGTAGGCGCTGAAGCGCCAGTTCTGATCTACGGGTTTGCATCGGACCAGAGCCGGGGCTAAAGCGCCAACTCCGGTCGATAGCGTTGCATGGGACCGGAGTAGGCGCTAAAGCGCCAACTCCGGTCGACACAGGAGGGAATCATGCGAATGCGGGTTGCTTGCGTCGCCGTTGTGGAGGCGGTGGCGCTCTCGGTCGCGACGGGTGCTGCGTCGGCGCAATCGCAGGCTTACACGAACGAGCCCGTCTATCTTTACGCGGGACCGGCGCAGGACTATCCCGTCGTCGCGCAACTGCCATCGGGACAGCCCGTGACCGTCTACGGCTGCGTGAGCGGCTATACGTGGTGCGATGTCGAAATTGCAGACGCGCGTGGCTGGGTCTACGGCGGCTATCTGACGTATGCGTATCAGGGCAGCAGTGTCCCTATCATGAACTACGGCGCAGTCATCGGTTTGCCCCTCGTCACCTTCTCGCTGGGGACGTACTGGGGCCATTACTATCGCGAGCGCCCGTGGTATCCGGACCGTTCGCGCTGGGAGCATCATCCACCGCCGCCACACCGGCCGCCGCCTCCGCCGCAGGGCGCAAACCGGCCTCCGCCGTCATCGCCGAATCAGCCACCACCGTCCGGGCAAGGTCCGCGGCCGCCTGGCGCCGAACACGGACATCGGGCGGGGCCACCGCAAGGTGGCCCGCCGCCGCCGATGCAGGGCGGTGGACCGCGACCGGGGCAGCCTCAGATGCAGGGCGGTGGACCACAACCGGGGCAACCTCAGATGCAGGGCGGTGGACCTCGGCCGCAACAGCCGCCGATGCAGGGCGGAGGTCCAGCGGGACCGCCGCCCGCTCAGGGGGGTGGACATCCACCGGGGCCGCCGCCTGCCCAAGGTGGTGGACGTCCGCCGGGGCCGCCGCCCGGTCAGGCGGTGGCGCGTCCATCCGGTCCGCCACCGGGGCAAGGGGAACACAATGCGCCGAGGCCGACAGGCACGACGCCGGGACAAGGCCCGTCCACGTCGAATCACTGAGCCTCTCGCGTCGACGAAGCGTACTCACCGGCCGCAAATCCCGGCGCGTTCACGCCGCCCGATCAACGGCGAACGCGCCGCACATGACGTCAGCCGCAATCAGTGGTCGAGCGACACCCGCCGTAACCGCTACAGCCCGCTCATATTGCCCATCGGCAGCGACAGCGTGCCCTGATCGATGAAGCGCGTACCGCCCGTGATGCCGCCCGCCAGGCGTCCCCGCAGCACGTAGGGCAGGTTGCCCGTCTGCGCGCTGTCGGCGAACGCGAACGCCTGGCGCACGGCGGCGAATGCGGGCACCGTCAGCGGCACGCTGATCACTGTTTCTCCGAAACGCGGCACCGTGCCGGCCTCATCGCTGACGCCGCTCGCGAACGGCTTGCCGTTGAGATCGAGTTCGACGGAAACCCCGTTGTAGTCGATCGGTGTGTCATTCGGGTTCTGCACGCGCAGTTTCAGACTGAAGCGCATTTCCATGCCCTGGCCCGCGAGCGGCTCGATGCCGGCGACGTTCACGCGCAACGGATCGTGGCCGAACATGCCCGCGCAGCCGGCCACCGACAGCATCGCGACGACGAAGAACAACACGCGAAGGGAGCGCCAGATGCGCTGAATGGCCATGGTCATGCACCTCGTCAAGCAAGCACGCGAAACGGCGTGCATCGGATGAATTCTAGCGGAGCGCACGACTGACGGCGCGCCCCTGCAACCACAACGGCGCGTGCAACGGCCAGTGAAGCGGCGAGCGATACAACGTGCCCGGTGCTCCCGCTTTTCCGATTGCCGCCGCGATGAGACAATCGCGCCGCCCGTCGCGCCGCCCGTCGCGCGCCGACCTGTTTCGTGCCGGGGGCGGCGCCCGTGAACGATGCCATCACCGCGCGTTTCGCCATGCCGCCCGGCTCATCTCGATTGCAACGAATCGCATGAAACCAAAAATGGAAACCATCGTCCTCGCCGCCGATCTCGCCGGCACGTTCATCTTCGCGATCGAGGGCGCGGTGGCGGCGATGCACAGCGGCCTCGATCTGCTCGGCGTGATGGTGATCGCGTTCGTCGCATCGCTGGGCGGCGGCGTGACGCGCGATCTGCTGATCGGCGCGAGCCCGCCGAATGCGATTCGCGACTGGCGCTATCCGGCGCTGACCTTCGTCGCCGGCCTGCTCACTTTCGTCTTTCATTCCGACGCCGAAGGCTTTCCCGCGTTCTGGCTCATGGTGCTCGACGCAGCGGGGCTGGCGCTGTTCGCCGTCGCGGGCGTCGAGAAGGCGATCCTGTTCGGAATCCGGCCGTTCGTGGCGGCGCTGATGGGCGCGGTGACGGGCGTCGGCGGCGGTGTGATCAGGGACGTGCTGCTCGCGCGCATCCCGTCCGTGCTCGTCGCCGATATCTACGCGACAGCGGCGTTCTTCGGCGCGGTTGTCGTGTTGATCGCGCGCCGCCTGGGGCTGTCCCCCGCGATGGCGGGCGTGATGGGTGGCGTCGCGTGTTTCGGCCTGCGCGTTGTCGCGGCCACGCATGGATGGCATCTGCCGCGCGCGATGATCTGAGCGCCGTCTGTACGACCGATACGAATCGCAGGCGTCAAAAGTCGACGTCAACAGTAGACGTCAAGCGTCGGCGTGTTCGGCGGCGCAACGCCCGCGCATCGGTCGATGACCTTGGGCGCCGCGCCTTCTTGCTGTCGTGTCGCGCGCCTACTTCAATCCGCCGACGATTCGCTCCATCTCGTCTTCGCCGAACGCGCGCAGCGTCGCCGTGCGGACGTTGCCTAGCGCAGCGAGCGCGAGGCCGAGGCGGGTCGTGGTTTCGTCGTCGGGCGAATCGAACGAGATCACCAGGTCGTACGCGCCAAGCGTCCAGTTCACGGTGCCAATCGTTACGCCCATCGCCTTGCTGGTTTCGCGGAATGCGCGCGCCCGGTTGACCGTGTCTTTCGCAGTGCGCACGCCCTGATCGGTCCAGTTGGCGAGCATGATGTAAGTAGCCATGTTGTCCTCGTGATGGGAAAGTGAAACTGCCGCGCGTGTGCCGTGACATCGTTCGCGACGGACGAACGAACGAACGCGGCACAGCGCGCGGGCCGTTTTCTATGCGTGCATAAAGACGCAAAGAGAAAGGAAGACAAGGCGGCCGCAGTACGAGAGGACGGGCGCTCGGGAGAGGAATGGCCGCGGATCGTTGACGCCCGGTTTCGCGTTGCGCGCTGCTTTCGACTACTGTGCGACTGCATTGCGGATGCCGCGCACGGCCGGGCTGACTGCCAGAAAAGTATAGGCGACGCGGTGCGTCCGAAAGAGCTGATTGAAAGCGCCGAGGTGCTTTTGTCCTATGCCGTGCAGCCCGATCCATGCACGCGCACAGTGCGGGTATCATCTGACGACGCGTCTTTGATGCAAGGCATGCCGGGCATGCGCAGCCAGCGCACAGTCAACAGCAAAGGTGATCTCCTTGATTCGTCATATCGTGATGTGGAAGCTCAAAGCGGCAGAGGGCGCGACGCGCGCACAGAACGCGCTGCTGCTGAAGGAAAAACTGGAGGCATGCCGCGATGCCGTGCCGGGCATCGTGCGTCTCGATGTAGGCATCGCGACGCCTGGTCTCGACTCGACCTGCGACGTCGTGCTTGTCTGCGACTTCACCGACAAGGCGGCCCTCGATGCCTATCAGGTTCATCCCGCGCACCAGCTCGTGAAGGCCTTTCTTGCGCCCATCCGCGAATCGCGCGAGGCCGTCGACTACGAAATCTGAATACCGATGACCCATCAACCCAATCACATGGTGATCGAGAGCCCATTCATCGATCATCTCGGCGCGCAACTCGTGTCGGCAACGGACGGCGCGAGCGAAGTCGTGCTGACATTGCGCCCCGAGCATCTGAACACATGGGCTGTCGCGCACGGCGGCATCACGATGACGCTCGCCGATTGCGCGCTGGCGATGGCCGCGCGCAGTCTCGCGGCAGACGGCATCGGCGTCGTGACCGTCGAAATGAAAGTGAACTTCATGCAGCCCGGCAGCAGCGAGTTGCGCGCGACGGCCCGCGTGCTGCACCGCTCGACCACGATGGCCTATTGCGAAGGCGAGATTCGCGACAGCGAAGGCCACTTCGTCGCGAAGGCGCTCGGCACGTTCAAGTACATGCGGCGGCTCGCCGTCGGCCGCGAGGTCAGGCAGCAGCGGCTGCGCAGCGATCCGTCCGCGAGACCCGGCCCCAGCGACGGCTGAACGCGAGGGCCGGCGCTTTCATCGATGACCGAACAATTTACGGAGACAACTGTCATGGCCAAAGTCAATCGTCAGATCCTCCTCGTGTCGCGTCCGCAGGGCGCAGCATCCGCGGACAATTTCAAGCTCGTCGAAACGCCGCTCGCGCCGCTCGGCGACGGCGAAGTGCGCGTGCGCAATCACTACCTGTCGCTCGATCCGTACATGCGTGGCCGCATGAACGACGCGAAGTCATACGCGCCGCCGCAGCCGTTGAACGAAGTGATGATCGGCGGCACGGTGGGCGAAGTGGTCGAGTCGAAGAACGCGGCGTTCAAGGCCGGCGACAAGGTGGTCGGCACGTTCGGCTGGCAGGAGTTCGGCACGTCCGACGGCAAGGGTTTGCAGAAGGTCGATGACACGCACGTGCCGACGGCGGCGACGGCCTCGACGCGACGCTCGCGCGGATGAACGCGTTCGGCCGCATCGCGCTGTGCGGCTATATCGCCGGTTATGACGGCGAGCCGGTGCCGCTCAAGCATCCGTCGTTGATCCTCACGCAGCGTCTGCTCGTGCAGGGTTTCGTCATCACCGAACACCTGGACGTGTGGCCCGCTGCGCTGAAGGAGCTCGGCACGCTCGTCGCGCAAAAGAAGCTGCACTATCGCGAGTCGATCGCGCACGGTCTGGAGAACGCGCCCGAAGCGTTTCTCGGCATGCTCAAGGGGCGCAACTTCGGCAAGCAGCTTGTCAAGCTGATTTGAGCGGGCGGGCGTCGTCAGATAGTTATTGTGCGCAATGGGTCCACTAAGGGAGTCTGCATGTTCCAGTTCGACGGCAAGGTCGCCGTGATCACCGGCGCGGCGAGCGGCTTTGGCCGCGCGTTCGCCGAAAAGGGCGCGTCGCTCGGCATGAAGCTCGTGCTCGCGGATGTCGATGCGGGCGCGCTCGCGCAAACGGTCGACGCGCTGCGCGCGTCGGGCGCCGAAGTCGTCGGCGTGCCCACGGACGTCTCCGATGGCGCGCAGGTTCAGGCGCTGGCCGATGCCGCGCTTGCGGCCTTCGGCAAGGTCCATCTGCTCTTCAACAATGCGGGCGTCGGCGCGGGCGGCTTCCTGTGGGAAAGCTCGGCGAACGACTGGGCCTGGGTGTTCGGCGTCAACGTGATGGGCGTCGCACATGGCGTGCGCGTGTTCACACCGATCATGCTCGCGCAGAACGAGCCCGCGCATATCATCAATACGGCGTCGGTGGCGGGCTTGCTGTCGCCGCCGTCGATGGGCATCTACAACGCGTCGAAACACGCGGTCGTGTCGCTGACGGAGACGCTCTATCACGATCTGCAGAACGCGGGCGGCGAGGTCGGTTGCTCGCTGCTGTGTCCTGCGTTCGTGCCGACGGGCATTGCGGACGCCGAGCGCTCGCGTCCCGAGTCGCTGCGCAACGGCGCGCAACCGACGCGCTCGCAACTCGCCGCCGACAAGCAGCTACAGCGCGCCGTGCATTCCGGCAAGCTGAGCGCGGCGGATGTCGCGAGCCTGACGTTCGACGCGATCGCCGAGCGGCGCTTCTATATCCTCACGCATCCCGCCATTCTCGCGACCGTGCGGCTGCGCCACGAGGATATCGAGCAGCAGCGTAATCCGACCGATCCGCTGTCGCTGAAGCCCGAGGTCAAGGAAGCCCGTTAGCGCGCGTGCCCGACACGAGTGACGTGAGCGCTTCGTGGCATCACGTGGCATCATACGGCGCTCACTCAACCGACGGGCGCTCATGCGCCGCCGACCGAACATGCCGTTGAACCCGAAGATCGAGCAGGTGCTCGACATGATCGCGCGTGCGAAGCGCCCCGCGTATCACGATCTGACCGCGCAGGAAGCGCGTGCGTCTTACGAAAAGAGCGCGCCGATACTCGAAGTGCCCGCCGCGCCGATGTTTTCCGTCGAAGACATCGACGTGCCGATGCGCGATAGCCTGACGATCCGTGTGCGTCTCTATCATCCCGCCGAGCCGCAGTGGGCGAACCCCGCGCCCGCGCTGGTCTACTATCACGGCGGCGGCTTCACGGTCGGCAGCGTGAACACGCACGATGCGATCTGCCGGATGTTCGCGCGCGACGCGCAGTGCGTCGTGATGTCGGTCGATTACCGGCTCGCGCCCGAGCACAAGTTTCCGACGGCCGTCGACGATGCATTCGACGCGCTCAAGTGGCTGCATGAGAACGCGGCGCTCTATGGCATCGACGCACGCCGCATCGCCGTCGGCGGCGATAGCGCGGGCGGCACGATCGCCACCGTCTGCGCCGTGCTCGCGCGAGACGCGGATATTGAGCTCGCGCTCCAACTGCTGATCTATCCGGGCACGACGGGCCATCAACAGACCGATTCGCACGAACGTCTCTCGGACGGCTACCTGCTGTCCGGGGACACGATTCAATGGTTCTTCGAGCAATACGTGCGCAACGACGACGATCGCCACGACTGGCGTTTCGCGCCGCTCGACGGCACGCGCGGCGCGCCCGATTTTCATCGCGTGGCGCCCGCGTGGATTGCGACGGCCGAATACGATCCGCTGAGCGATGAAGGCGAAGCCTATGCGCACAAGCTGCGCGAGGCGGGCAATGCCGTCGCTTTCAAATGCTATGCCGGCATGATCCACGAGTTCTTCAAGATGGGCGGCTACGTGCCCGACGTCGCCCTCGCGCACGCGGACGCCGCGGCGGCATTGCGCGCCGCGTTCGGCGTCGAATAGGGCGCGTGCTCTGTGGCGACGCTTTGCGTCACGCGATGTCGAACGTGAAGCAGCGCTCGTAATCGCCGGGGCGCACGACGCGGTGCGAACCGTTGTCGTCACTGCGTTCGAGCGCCGACACGCTGAGGCGCCCGTCCTGCGCAAGCACTCGCAGCGCCGTGGTGCCTCGCGTGCCGTAGTCGGGCGTATCGATGAAGGCCGCCGACAGCGCGCGTTCGCGCTCGAGCGAAATGCCCGTCGCCGGCAGTTCGTCGTCGCGCGCGACGCGCGGATCGCGCATCAGGCCGACCAGCGTCGCGAGCGGCGCGCGCGCGTCGCCGGCGAGCACCTGCGCGAGTTCGGCGCGCTTGTGCGCGAGCTTCGGCCACGGCGTGTCCAGCACCGCATTCGAGATGCCGTGCGTGCCCAGCGCGAGCAGCGTCGGCGCGGCGGGCGAGCGGTTGCAGTACCAGGCGAGCTCGCGCCGCTTCCAGTCGCCCACCAGCAGATTGAAGCCGTTATACATGTCGCCGTCTTGCGCGACTTGCAGCAGATAGTCGAGCGGCGGCGTGCCGCGTTCGATGCCGTGGCCGTTCGACAGCCAGTTGCTGACCAGCGTGCCGCGCGTCGGCGCGTCGGCGCGCATTTCGCTCGGCGCGCGATAGTTGGTGAGCGCGGCGAAGCGTCCGTCGCGCGTCATCCCGAGCCATGTGCCGCCGCCGACGAGATCGCGTCCCGCGAGCAGGTTGGGCGCGTCGTCCCACCAGTGCATCGGCTCGGCCGTGCGCTTCAGGAATTCGTCGCGATTCGCGGCGAGCGTGAACAGCGGACCGTCGGACGCATCGGGGCGCCAGTCGAACACGATCAGACACATCGGAAAAGGTCTACGTAACGAGAATGCGTGAACACGGCGGGAACACGCCGCGCCCGAACAAAAGGCGCGGCGCGCGGGGCATGCAGGTGTTGTTGTCGCTCAGATCTCCGCCGGCAGCGCGTATGGCAACGGCAGGAAAGCGAGCGCCGGACCGTCCGCCGAGCCCAGATGCACGGTGCCGTTTTCGAGCGCGGCGAGCTTGATCTCGACGAGCGCATCGACGCCGCCGTCGGGCGCCGCCGCCGTGTTGACGAGCATTCCGCACGGCTGGCCCGGATCGTCCGAATGGAACAGCTCGGCGCCCGGCACGACGCATTCCGTTTCGCCCGCGACGTTCGCGAGCGCCATGCGCCGCTTGATCGTGCCGCGATACTGGCTGCGCGCGACCACTTCCTGGCCTGGATAGCAGCCCTTGCGGAAATTGACGCCGCCGAGCACGTCGAAGTTGACCATCTGCGGGACGAACTGCTCGGTCACGCGCTGCGTGATGCGCGGCTCGCCGGCGCGGATATCGAGCCAGTCCCACACGGCAGGCGACACGCGCGTGAGTTTCGCTTCGAGCGCGGGCAGGCGCGCTTCGACTTCGGCAATCGGGCCGACCCACACGTAGCGCAGCCGTCCCGCCGCATCCGGCACGCGCACGAGCGAGCCCGCCGGGCCGTCGACCTTCACGTGCACGCCGTCGGGAATCGCGTCGAACACGCCGGAGAGCGCGGCGCGCACGTCACCGGCGAGGCCGATCACGAGCGTGTCGTCCGTCGCGTCGGACAGCTTCGCTTTCGCGCGCAGCACGAACATCGACAGACGCTTTTGCACGGCGGCCTGCACGTCCTTCGACACCAGCATCCGGATCGACTCGCCGCTGCACCACATGAGCAACGACGCGAGCAGGCGGCCCTTCGGCGAACAGTAGCCGGCGAGGCGCGCGGTGGCGGCGTCGAGATGCTGTGTGTCGTTGGTGAGCTGCGAATGCAGGAAGGAGGCCGCGTCGTCGCCCTTCGTATCGATCACGCCGAACTGCGGCAACGGCATGAAAGCGCCGCGCAAGAGCACGGCGTCGAACTCGTCGCGCGCGGGTCGCGGGAACGCAGGAAGCGAAACGGAAGCGGGGACAGCGGTGCCGGGTGCTGCGAGCGGAGCGTTCATGGATTCGGAGAACAGTCAAATCTGACTTTGGCAGAGGCAAGCAAGTATTATATTGGCTTCACTCCAGCCATGTTTCGCATGACCTTTTTGAAGAAATGTCTCATCGCTTGCGTCGTGCTCGCGATGCTGACCGTCGCCGCGGCCTTCGGCGCGTATCACTGGGCCACGACACCCGTCCAACTCGCCACCCCGCAACTCGACGTCACGATCAAACCGCACAGCAGCCTGCGCAGCGTTACGGCGCAGCTCAACAGGGGCGGTGTGCCCGTCGAGCCTGAGCTTTTCGTCATCATGACGCGCGTGCTCGGCCTGCAGACGGCGCTCAAATCGGGCAACTACGAATTCAAGCAGGGCATCACGCCGTATGAGGTGCTGCAGAAAATCGCGCGCGGCGACGTCAACGAGTACGTCGCGACGATCATCGAAGGCTGGACGTTCAGGCACATGCGCTCGGAACTCGATTCGAATCCGGCGCTGAAGCACGACACGGCGACCATGTCCGATGCCGACATCCTGAAAGCGATCGGCGCGCCGGAAACGCCGACGGGCGTGGGCGAAGGGCTGTTCTTCCCCGATACCTACCTGTTCGACAAGGACACGAGCGATCTCGACGTCTATCGCCGCGCGTACCGGCTGATGAAGCTGCGCATCGACGAGGCGTGGGCCGGGCGCGCGCCGGGCCTGCCGTACAAGACGCCGTATGAGGCGCTGACGATGGCGTCGATCGTCGAAAAGGAAACGGGCAAGGCCTCCGACCGGGCGATGGTCGCGGGCGTGTTCGCGAACCGTCTGCGCGCGGGCATGCCGCTGCAGACCGACCCGACCGTCATCTACGGAATGGGCGACAGCTACACGGGGCATCTGCGCAAAAAGGATCTGCAGACGGACACTCCCTACAATACCTACACGCGGATGGGCCTGCCGCCTTCGCCGATCGCGCTGCCGGGCGTCGCGTCGCTACAGGCCGCGCTCAATCCCGCGCCGACCAGCGCGCTGTATTTCGTCTCGCGCGGTGACGGCAGCAGCATTTTTTCTGACACGCTCGGCGATCACAACAAGGCCGTCGACAAATACATTCGAGGGCAATGATGGCGCGGGGCAAATTCATCACGTTCGAGGGCATCGACGGCGCGGGCAAGACCACGCATTTAGGGTGGTTCCGCGACAGGCTCGAGCAGAAGGTGGCGACGACGGGCCGTTCCGTCGTCGTGACGCGCGAGCCGGGCGGCACGAAGCTCGGCGAAACGCTGCGCGACATCCTGCTGCATCAGCCGATGGATCTCGAAACCGAGGCGCTGCTGATGTTCGCGGCGCGCCGCGAGCATCTCGCCCAGGTGATCGAGCCGGCGCTGGCGCGCGGCGACTGGGTGCTGTCTGACCGCTTTACCGATGCGACGTTCGCCTATCAGGGCGGCGGGCGCGGCCTGCCGCGCGACAAGCTGGAGACGCTCGAACGCTGGGTGCAGGGCGGTTTCCAGCCGGATCTGACGGTGCTGTTCGACGTGCCGCCCGATACAGCCAGCGAACGCCGCAGCGCGGCGCGCGCGCCAGACCGTTTCGAGAGCGAATCGGACGCGTTCTTTACCCGCACGCGCGCCGAATATCTGCGCCGCGCCGAGGAAGCGCCTTATCGATTCGCTATCATCGACTCGACGCGCAGTATCGCCGATATTCAGAGGCAACTTCAGAAATTGATTACGTCGCTTTGATTTTAAAGCGTTATAAGCATTGCGTATGGTCGGCCTTAATGCTCGGCCAATACATGAAATAGTCTCTACAACTTATTGAATCAAAAAACAAACAATGATTTATCCGTGGCAAACCGACGACTGGAACCGCCTGCAGCAGCTGCGCGCCCACTGGCCGCATGCGTTGCTGCTCCATGGGCAGGCCGGAATCGGCAAGTTGCGCTTTGCCCAGCATCTTGCGCAGGGGCGGCTGTGCGAATCGGCGTTGCCGAACGGCGAGCCGTGCGGCAAGTGCGCGGCGTGCAACTGGTTCAGCCAGGGCAATCATCCGGACTACCGGATCGTGCTGCCCGAGGCCTTGGCCGCCGAAGCGGGGTTCGTCAACGCCGCAGCCGATGAAAAAGCGGAGAAAGCCGACAAGGCCGACGTCGACGACGGCGGCAAGAAAACACGCGCGCCGAGCAAGGAAATCAAGATCGAGCAGGTGCGGGCGCTGCTGGACTTTTGCGGCGTCGGCTCGCATCGCGGCGGCATGCGCGTCGTCGTGCTGTATCCCGCCGAGGCGCTGAATGTCGCCGCCGCCAATGCGCTGCTCAAGACGCTCGAAGAGCCGCCTGCGGGCGTCGTGTTCCTGATGGTGTCGGCGCGCATCGACCGTCTGCTGCCGACCATCATCAGCCGCTGCCGTCAATGGCCGATGACGACGCCTTCGCCCGAAGCCGCCACGGCCTGGCTCGCGGCGCAGGGCATCGACGATGCGCCGGGCCTGCTCGCGGAAGTAGGCGGCGCGCCGCTCACGGCGCTCGCGCTGGCCAGCGACGAAAACCGGCCGCTGCGCGACTGGACGCTGAAGCAACTGGCGGCCGGTCCGGACTGCGATGCTTTCGCCTGCGGCGAGACGCTGCAGAAGCTGCCTGTGCCGCTCGTGCTCGGCTGGCTGCAGCGCTGGATGTACGACCTGCTCGCGCAGTCCACGGCGGGCACGCCGCGCTATTTTCCGGCGGCTGCGTCGGCGCTCGCGCGTTGCGCGTCGCTGGCCGATGCGCACGCATTCGCGCGTTTCATGCGGACGGTCACGCGGCAGCGCGCCGTCGAAAACCATCCGCTCAACGCGCGGCTCGTGTTTGAGGAACTGTTTCTCGGCTATCGCGACCTGTTCGCGTAGCCCACGCAGAGCGGCGCGCGCCTGCCGTTTCACCGTGCTTCCCGTCCCATTTCATTGAACGATATCGACATGACCTTTCAGTACCGCGACGCCTCGCTCGACGATCTGCCCGAAATCGTCGCCATTTACAACTCGACCGTGCCGTCGCGGCAGGTCACGGCCGATCTGGAGCCCGTCAGCATCGACAGCCGCCGCGCGTGGTTCGATGCGCACGGCCCCGAGAAGCGTCCACTGTGGGTGGTCGAAGACGAGGGGCGCATCATCGGATGGCTGAGTTTTTCTGATTTCTACGGCCGTCCGGCCTATCAGCGTACGGCCGAAGTCAGCATCTATCTGCACGAAGCGGCACGCGGCAAGGGCTTGGGCAAGAAACTGCTTGCGGCTTCGCTGGAGGCGGCGCCGAAGCTTGGCATCGATACGGTGCTCGGTTTCGTGTTCGGCCACAATGAGCCGAG
Source organism: Paraburkholderia franconis (assembly GCF_009362735.1). Lineage (GTDB taxonomy): Bacteria > Pseudomonadota > Gammaproteobacteria > Burkholderiales > Burkholderiaceae > Paraburkholderia > Paraburkholderia franconis. The sequence goes on from NZ_WHNP01000040.1 coordinate 22,503, forward strand.
CGTGCGGCTTTTCCAATCGTTCGGCTTTACCGCCTGGGGCACGCTGCCGCGCGTCGCGGTGCTGGATGGCGTCGAGCGCGATCTCGTCATTCTCGGCAAGCGTCTGGACGGTTCACATTAAGGGCGCTCTGACTCGCCATCGGATTTTTCGCAGGACTTCACCATGTTTGTCGATTCGCATTGCCACATCAACTTCGAGGGACTCGGCGACCGCCTGCCTCAAGTGCTGGAGAACATGCGTTCGCATGCCGTGACGCATGCGCTGTGCGTATCCGTCGATTTCGAAACGCTGCCGTCCGTGCTGGACATCGCGAGCGCGTATGACAACGTGTACGCGTCGGTCGGCGTGCATCCCGATCACGAGGACGCGCGCGAGCCGACCGTCGCCGAACTGGTCGAGCTGGCGCAGCATCCGAAGGTGGTCGCGATTGGCGAGACGGGGCTCGACTACTACCGGCTCGAAGGCCGCTCGATCGACGACATGGAGTGGCAGCGCGAGCGTTTTCGCGTGCACATCCGCGCCGCGCATCGGACGGGCAAGCCGCTGATCATCCATACGCGCGCGTCGTCAGCGGACACGCTGCGGATCATGGCCGAGGAGCGCGCGAGCGAGCCGGGCGGCGTGATGCACTGCTTCACCGAGCCGTGGGCCGTCGCCGAGCAGGCGCTCGCGCAGAATTTCTACATTTCGCTGTCGGGCATCGTCACGTTCAAGAATGCAACCGACGTGCAGGAGGTCGCGCGCCGCGTACCGCTCGATCGATTGCTGATCGAAACCGACTCGCCGTACCTCGCGCCCGTGCCGTATCGCGGCAAGCCGAATGAACCTGCGTACGTGAGCTATGTCGGACGCTTCATCGCGCAGCAACGCGAGATGCCGGACGAAGCGCTCGCCGCTGCGACGACCGAGAACTTCTTCCGCCTGTTCAAGATTCCGGCGCCGGCAGGTGCTTGAGTTGAAAAATTAGCAATATCAATAGGATAGGAATTTTTCCTAAAGTAAAGCATGAAGAAATATATGATCGAGGGCCATAACGGCATGCCTTTCCGTCCGACCATCGCTCGCGCCGTCGGCCTGCGCCGACGTTTCGCGGCAGTGTCGCTGGCGGCGGGTGTCGCGTTCGCGACGCTCGGCGCGCTGCCCGCGCATGCGGCGTCCACCGACACGTTGATCAAGGCCGTCAAGTTTGACGACGTGAAGGAAGTGAAGAAGCAACTGGCGAACGGCATGGACCCGAACATGGCCGACAACCAGGGCATGCCGCTTCTGGTGATCGCCGCGCGCGAGAAGTCGGACAAGGTGGTCGCCGCGCTGATGGACAATCCGAAAACGGACGTCGAGATTCTCGACAAGGCGGGCGAAAACGCGATGATGATGGCCGCGCTGAACGGCGACATCAATATCGTGAAGCTGCTGATCGCGAAGGACGCCGAGGTCAACAAGAAGGGCTGGGCGCCGCTGCACTACGCGGCGGCGAACGGCCACGACGACATCGTCAAGCTGCTGCTCGATCACGACGCATATATCGACGCGGGTTCGCCGAACGGCACGACGCCGCTGATGATGGCCGCGCGCGGCGGTCACGTGTCGACCGTCAAGCTGCTGCTCGACGGCGGTGCGGACCTGAACGTGAAGAACCAGATCGGCCTGACGGCGCTCGACTTCGCGAAGCAGTACAAGGAGCCGGACGTCGTCGAGGGGCTGACGGCGCGCATGCAGAAGACGCAGAAACAGGCGCCCGCCGGCGCGCCTGCAACGCCGCAAAACAGTGCAAAATAGCGGCTTCGGCGCGAGTCACCACGCGCGCGAATTGCAGCCATGTCTGTTTGGCGGCAAAGACAGCCGGGCACCGTCCACGTTGCCGGGCTCATACGAGGAAGGAAAAAAACATGCTGCGGGTTTTGATTTGCGCCGGCGCGCTCGCTGTGCCGTTGACGGCCGCCGCGTTCACGGGGGGCGACCTCAACAAGCTGTGCACGAAGACGGACGTTGCATCCCGTAGCGCGTGCGCGGCGTACATCGAAGGGGCCGCGGACGGCGTCTTCAACACGATCGATGCTATCGGCGGGACGACGGGCCCGCGCGTCGGCCAGTACTTCTGCCTGCCGCCGGACGCGCGCTCGCAGCAACTGACGGACGCCGTGCGCAAATACATCGCCGACAATCCGAACGTCGCGGGCTACAACGCGAGCACGGCCGTCTCGCTCGGGCTCGGCAAGGCGTTCCCCTGCAAGTCGGGTAGCTGATCGGCAGCGGGCGTCGCGCCCGCTGCGTCCGTCCGCGCCACATTCCGACGCGCGCCGTGTTGCATGCACGGCGCGCGTTTTTGCGCTTGCGGCGCGTATGCTTTATTTCCCATTTCGTTCGGCATCTACGCTTCATTTCTGAGTGCTTTGCCGCCGCGTCTTTCGTTGCCGACGCGCGCCTCCTCTCTTCATCGTTGTGTTTTCTCGCGGATCTGCGGCAGCGCCGATGTGGCCGGTCTTTTTGCCTATGCCTTCCGGATGTGGACAAGTGTGCAACTGATTCGGTGCAACCGCGGTCGAACCAACACTGAACAACGCGCGCCGGCCACGACGACCGGCCGCCTCAACGAAAGTGGAGGGACAGCAACATGGGCCGACTGATCGTCGTGTCGAATCGCGTGGCAACGCCGACGGAAACCAAGGGCTCCGCGGGCGGGCTGGCCGTCGGCGTATTCGGCGCGCTGAAGGACACGGGCGGGGTGTGGTTCGGATGGAGCGGCGACGTCGTCAGCGAAACGGTCGCCAATGCCGGGCCGACACTCGAAGTGGACGGCCCCGTGACGTTCGCCACCACAGGGCTCACGCGCAAGGACTACGACCAGTACTATCGCGGCTTTTCGAATGCGACGCTGTGGCCCGTCTTCCACTACCGCAACGACCTCGCGCGCTACGAGCGCGACGAGTACGCGGGCTACCGGCGCGTCAACGCATGGCTCGCACACAAGCTGATCAGGCTGCTCCAGCCCGACGACATCATCTGGGTCCACGACTATCACCTGATTCCATTCGCCGAAGCGCTGCGATCCGAAGGCGTGTCGAACCGCATCGGATTCTTCCTGCATATTCCGTTTCCATCGCCGCAGATTCTGCTCAACATTCCGCCGCACGAAGAACTGGTGAAGTCACTGTGCTGCTACGACCTGTTGGGCTTCCAGACTCAAAACGACGAGCTTGCGTTTCACGACTATCTGTCCAGGCACGCGCGCGGCACCGTATCGGACGATGGGCAGGTGGAAGCGTTCGGCCGCAAGCTGCGCACGGGTGTGTACCGGATCGGCGTGTTCCCCGATGAAATCGCCGAGCAGGCGAAGCGGTACGAGAGCCGTCAGCATGTGCTCGATCTGAAGCAGAGCCTCGAAGGGCGCAAGCTGATCATGAGCGTCGACCGGCTCGACTATTCGAAAGGGCTCGTCGAGCGATTTCGCGCGTTCGAAGCGTTGCTGGAACGTTCGCCTGAGTGGCGCGGCAATGTCTCGCTCGTCCAGATCGCGCCGCCGACGCGTTCCGACGTCACGACATACCAGGACATTCGTCAGCAACTCGAATATGAAGCAGGGCGTATCAACGGAAAATACTCAGGCCTTGACTACACGCCCATCCGTTATCTGAACCAGCAATACGACCGCTGGAAACTGATGTCGCTGTTCCGCGAATCGCAGGTCGGTTTCGTCACACCGCTGCACGACGGGATGAATCTCGTCGCGAAAGAGTACGTGGCCGCGCAGAATCCGGACGATCCGGGCGTGCTGGTGCTCTCGATGTTCGCGGGCGCGGCGGCGGAACTGAAGGGCGCGCTGATCGTGAATCCGCACGATTCGATCGGCATGTGCGAAGCGTTGCAGCAGGCGCTCGCGATGCCGCTCGCGGAGCGCCAGCAGCGCCACGAAACGGACATGGAAGCATTGCGCAAGAACGATCTCGGCGTGTGGCGCGACTCGTTCCTGCGCGATCTGCGCAACGTGCCGGCGCCCGCTGAGTTTCCCGAGAGCTGGTCATCGGCGAGACAGGCGAGGGATACGTGATTCGTCGACAGAATTCATTCGCGATCCCGATCAATCTCGATCGTTCTGAAGAAAATGCCCGCCGTTCGGAGTGCGGATGCTGAGCACGCTTGCGATCGCCAATTATCGGTCGCTTCGCGATCTGATCGTGCCGCTCGGACGGCCGAACATCGTCAGGGGACCCAATGGAAGCGGCAAGTCGAGTGTGTGCCGCGCGTTGCGTCTGCTGGCAGCGACGGCGCGCGGCGGCGTCATTCCGTCGCTCGCGCGCGATCTGCCCGCATGGAAGTGGCCTGAGCGATAACGCTACGCACCGTGAAGGGCTACGCAACGTGCGCGATGCGCGAAGAACCGGGCGCCGTAATCGAGTGTTTCGCGACTGTAACAGCGACATGCAATTGAAATACCCCAGGGTCTTTCGCGAAACGGTAGGCAATAATCCGTAGATGGAAACGAGAAGTGCCGGGTGAAGAAGCGAAGCGCCCCCTTTGCGGCCGAAGCAATAGCGATAGCGCCGCTTAGGGGTTGTCCGGGTTGACCGGCGTTCGACCCGAGCCGGGCGGCGCATCGACGCGTGAGCGTGCATCGAACCGCTGCGCCGCGTTTGATCGGCCGTCTGCGTGCTGGCATACTCGTTCGCCACCGACTCGCCGCCGCGGGCCCGTATCATTGTCCGCCTGGAGACACACATGAGAATTGCGCAGATCGCCCCTTTGACCGAATCAGTGCCGCCGAAACTGTATGGCGGCACCGAACGGGTCGTGTCGTACATCACCGAGGCGCTCGTCGACCTCGGGCACGACGTGACGCTCTTTGCAAGCGGCGACTCCGTCACGAGCGCGAAGCTCGAAGCGGTGTGGCCGCGCGCGCTGCGGCTCGATCCGGGCATTCGAGACCGCATCGCGCCGCACATGCTGCTGATGGAACTCGTGCGCCGTCAGGCAGAAGATTTCGACGTGCTCCATTTCCACATGGACTACTACTCGTTTTCGGTGTTCAAGCGCCAGGACACGCCGTTCGTCACGACGTTGCACGGACGTCTCGATCTGCCCGAGCAGCAGCCGGTATTCGATACGTTCAACACGGCACCCGTCATCTCGATCTCGAACGCGCAGCGTCATCCGCTGCCGCAGGCGAAATGGCTTTCCACCGTCTATCACGGGCTGCCAGAAATGCTCTATGTGCCGCAACCCGTCGAGCAGAAGTACCTTGCGTTCCTCGGGCGCATTTCGCCTGAAAAGCGCGTCGATACGGCCATCCGCATCGCGGGCCGCTGCGGGCTGCCGATCCGCATCGCCGCGAAGGTGGACGCCGCCGACCGCGAGTACTTCGAACGCGACATCAAGCCGTTGCTCGATCTGCCGTATGTCGAATACATCGGCGAGATCGCCGACGAACAAAAGGCCGAATTCCTGTCGGGCGCGCATGCGCTGCTCTTTCCAATCGACTGGCCCGAGCCGTTCGGGCTCGTCATGATCGAGGCGATGGCGTGCGGCACGCCCGTCATCGCGTTCAATCGTGGTGCGGTGCCCGAAGTCGTCGACGACGGCGTGTCGGGCTTCATCGTCGAAGATGAAATAGGCGCGGTGGCCGCAATCAATCGTCTGCACAAGCTGCCGCGCGCGCTCGTGCGCAAGCGCTTTGAAGAACGCTTCACGTCGCACCGGATGGCGCGGGAGTACATCGAGGCGTATCAATCCGTGATCCGCGCGCAGAAGCGCTCGCGCTTCAAGGTGATCGACGCGTCGTCGAGCACTACCTGATGCGCGTCCGCACAGTCCACGTCAGCAGACGCAAAGGATCGCGGATAAAAATCGCGCATAAGAAAGGGCGATGCAGTGGGTAGCTGCATCGCCCTTTGTCATATTCGCCGTCGACGGTCTGCGACGCCGCACGGTTGATCGACAGCCTGCCGGAACACCGACTGCCTTGCGGACTTGCGTCCGCGTCCCCTCGCCATGCGCCAACAGCGGCCCGGCCCCGGTGCACGGAGGAAAGCGGGCCGCGCCGGCGTCACATCGTCAGATCTTCAGCCGCGATACCTTCGTGCCGTTCAGCGACACGTCGGCCATCAGGCCGGCATTCGTGAGCACGAAGGCCTGGACGGGGGCGGTGGCCGTCGTCGTGTCGACGGCGCCGTTCGCGCCGACCTTGACGAGCGCAACCGACGCATCCGCGCCCGCCGACCAGCCATCCGAATTGCGGAATTTGTCGAGCGCGTCCTGCGTCATGAAGAGGAAGATGATCGCCTTCGACTGCGCGCCCGCCGTCAGGCCGAACGAGCCGGAGACCGTGCTGTAGTATCCGACGGAGTGGCCGCCGACGCGCAGCGCGCCTTCACCGTACTGCCCGCCGACCACGAAGCCGACCTGCAGCACGGACGGGAACACGAGGACGCCACGCGCCTTCGAGACCAGCTCGCGCGACCCGCTGACCGAGGTGTACAGGCGCGACATCGTGCCGTCGACGCTGGCGTCGATCGACTGTCGTTTGGACATGTCGGTAGCGGCAGATTCTCCGCTGCTCTTGGTGGTGGTGCAGCCGGCCAGTGCAAGGCTTCCGAAAGCGAGCGCGGCGGTACTCTTCAGAATGAAGTTTCGTCTTTGCATCGTTTTTCTCCATCGTGGTTCCGGGGGTGCAGCCTCAGTTCACGCGGGTTGCCTGTTTAGTTATATCACACGCACAAGAAAGCAAGGGTCTTGCGAACATCGCGCAAACCCTTGTGCGACGGGCACTCTGGGGATGGTCAGCGAATCGTTGGGTAATTCTGGCCGGTCGGTGGCCGTATGCCGCAACCGCGTCCCGGCTGCGTCGAACGATCTCGCGATGTCATACGAATGGCTCGCTTCGCCGCGCTCTCCGTACCGTTCGGCTACGGTGAAGACAGGGCGTATTTACCGGTTTCTGCGCTGCGAAAAAATCGCTCGAAAGCCAATGGAAAGTGTTGCTGGAATGCCGCATCAGCGTCGGTTGCGCCACAATCGGCATGCGCACCGCATTGCCATAACATCTGTGCGGGCGAGCGCGCCTGGATTGTGCGAGCCAGCCAGTGCGCTAATGATTCGCCGGGCTCTTGTTCACGGGCGGCCTCCGCAGCGCGCGCCGCACCATCCCGATGACGAAGCCGATCGCGAAGATCGTTGCGGCCGGGACGACCCAATACCCGACGAACGCATGCCACAGATAGCTGGCGAGCGTGCTCTTGCGGACCTCGTATTCGTTGAGCGCGTCCTGCTGACGCGGCGCATTGGCCGCGAGCACGTCGGCGGGACAGCCGGCCGCGCGCGCATCGTCGGGCGTGCCGCGACACCGCGCGGCGGCGCCGGCGGCGCGTTGCGCATCGGTGAGCTGCCAGGTCGTGAGCGCGTTGTTCAGGTCGACCCGGTTGTAAGCCATCTCCTCCTGAATCTCGCGCACGGCGACGATCGCCACGGGCACCGCCCAGAATACGATCACCACCAGCCAGCGACGCAGCCAGCGATTCTTGTGTCTCCCAACCATCCTTGCCTCCGTGCGATGCGCGAGGGGCATCAACGACAAGCTGGCGGCCCGCGGGACTTGTTTTAGGTGGGGGTGGGCCGTCTGTGCAGCCATCATAGAAGAAAATGGCCCGCAAAGTGCAGGGCGCGATGCGCCGGGCAGCGCGGATATGTGCGTGGCATCGCAAGGCGCGCAAAGCGCCGGTGCGTGACGTGACGCGTGACACCGGCTACGCGCACGGCCCTAGCGCAAAAAAAAACGGCGCCCACACAACGGACGCCGCTTTTCGCGCTTTGCTGTTCGATTTCGCTTCATCCCGCGTAAAGGACGAAGCCACGAGACAGCGAACCGGACCTTCGTTAGCCCTTGTTGCTCAGGCAGGTCTTCATGAATGCCTTGCGATCGTCGCCTTTCTTGTCGCCGGCTTGCGTGTTGCACGCCTTCATCTTGTCCTGTTGCGACATCGGCGTGGAAGCAGCCGCCGGCGTGGCCGACAGGCAGCTCTTCATGAACGCCTTGCGCTCGTCGCCTTTCTTGTCGCCGGCCTGCTTGTTGCAATCGGCCATCTTCGTTTGCTGGCTGTTCGCGGCGAATGCCGGCGACGCGAGCAAGCCCGTCAGGGCGAGGGCGGTGATAATGGCTTGCATCTTCATGGGACACTCCATCACGGGTTGTGGATGTTGTTGATTCTCGTGAGACGGGCTTCGAGCCGGGCGGGTCGCCTTCGCTGTGATTGGCCGTCACCATTGCTTCGCATGGTGCCTGTCAGAACGAATGGACAGGGCAATCGGTTGACCGGGACACCGTTCGGAATGCACAGGTATTTCCCCAGGACCGCTAGTTCAAACAATCGGTACCGCTATGCTTGAGTCGTAACCATCCAGGAGTTTTCACTATGCACTATCTGTTGATCTACGATGTGTCATCCGATTATCTCGAACGCCGTGCCGAATTTCGTGGCGCGCATCTGAAGCTCGCATGGGCGGCCGCCGAGCGCGGCGAGCTGCTGTTGGCGGGCGCGCTGGCCGACCCCGTCGATACCGCTGTGCTGCTGTTCGAAGCCGATTCGCCCGAAGTGCCCGAAGCGTTCGCCAAAGCGGACCCGTACGTGCTCAATGGGCTCGTCACGCAATGGCGCGTGCGTCCCTGGACGACCGTCGTCGGCGAGCACGCGTCGACGCCCGTTCGTTGAACGCACATCCTTCGCTTGCACACTGCGAGTGCATCGCAGAAGACAAAAACGACGGTTCGTCGAAGCGATCGCGAGCGCCTCGCGCAGCGGAAAATATGCGGCTCAAATAGAAAATCCGTCTGCGCGATGGCGTTTTATGCCTGGCACATTAAGTTGATTCCACCTGCGCCTGTTTGTTGCGCATCGTCCACGTTCACACACATTTGTCATCGCGTCGGCGCGAGCATTGAGACGGTGTCGCGCGCTGTTCGTGCATTGCGCTGGACGTCGTGGTCGACGTCGTTTCTGTGACAGTCAAGCATTAAACGGCATAGCAAAAAGGACAAGTTTGTTTCTATCCGTAACACTTGCATTCAGTCATATTCAGACAAATCCTGGCGATGGTATGCTTCGTGCACAAATTCTCCCATGCACGAGTGAGACCACGTTTTGTGCGTCGTAGCGGTGAAACAGCGCACTATCGATGTGCGGTTTCGTAATACCGGCGCAAGAACGTATAAGCATATTGTGCAACCGGGGGCACGACACGAACCGTCCGATGAAGTTCGTGATTGTCCCAAGCCGCGGCCAGGCCAGGCTGCGTGGAGAACTCAATGTTTTTCGATGAGCTAAGCAATGACGAATGGGCTCAGCTGGCAGCGCTCGTTTCCGACGAGCCAGCCGTCCGTCTGAACCGACGCGGACGGCCCCGCGCCGAACCACGCATCGTGACAAACGCCGTCCTGTGGATACTGACCACTGGAGAACCCTGGTCGAAGCTTCCCGGTCGCTATCCGTCAGGCCCTACGTGCCGGCGACGATTCGAAGAGTGGCAGGCCAACGGCACGCTGGCCGAGATGATCCGCCGCCTCACGCAAATCGGGCGCACGTTCGCCTACATTCCCGAACCCACGCCGCCTGCACCACCCAAGCCCGCACCCGTTGTCGAAGCGCCGAAGCCGCGCGATGAGCTTGCTCGCGGTGTCTACTGGAAGAGCCCCGAGACGTGGAAATCGGCGGCCGACGAGCCGGGCGTCGCGAACGGCTCGCCGTTCGGCTGGCACGCGCTCGCGCCGATGGCCGACATCACGCGCCAGCTTGCGGGCTCGGCGGCCGTCGAGACGGGTTTCGTCGACACGCGCGCGCACGTAACCAGTCCCGTGCCTTCGGGCGATGCGTTCGGTAATCCGCAGGCCATGGGTGCGCCGACGATTGTGGCCATGACGCTCGATACGGCCCACATGCCACCGGACGTTGCCGCATCCGCAACTCACGGCCCCGAAGCCCGCGGCGACAGCTCGCCGACGGCCAGCGTCCACCACGCGCCACTGTGGATCGGCCACACGGAACCGCGCGGCCTGCAGTTCGCCGACCGCCACGGGTATGTGGTCTATGTCGCGGCGGAGCGCGTGCCCAACGACATGTTCCGCGCGTGGGCCGAGATCATGAAGGATGGCAAGCGCGTCGAACGTTCGGGCCTGATCGGCCCGCGTTTCGCCGATGCCGATGCCGCGCATCGTTTCGCGCTCGACTGGGCGCGTCAGTGGATCGATCGCGAATGCCGCGTCCACGAAGCGGCGGCAGAACAGCAAGCGAAGCAGAAGGCGAGTGCGATCGCGCCGCTGAGCGTCACGGCCGACGTCAGGCCCGTGGCGCGCGTGATCCCCGAGCTCACGCCGATGCCCGCGCTGATGGCGTCGAATGCAGGCGCGTCTGGCGCTTCGTCCGTTGCGTCGTCCGGCGATCCGCATCTGCCGCAGCCGCTGAATCCGCGTGTGATGCCGTTGCGCCGCTATCCGTCCCCGGATACGGCGATGGACACTGCGGTCGAGCGTTATCCGTCGAATCCGAAATTGATCACGCACGTCTGAAATTCCGGTGCTCGTGCGCAAACGTTTGCCAAAGCGAAGGAACCGGTAGCGTCGGCACCCGCGCGCGCCGCTCGCGCGCGGATTCATCTTCGATATTGCGTGCGTTTCGTCGAATCACCTCACGCAACATCGGTGGCGGGCGCAACAGCCCGCCACCCGCACTACGTTCGACGCCCGTAGCTATCGTCGAAGCGCACGATATCGTCTTCGCCGAGATACGAGCCTGACTGCACCTCGATGATTTCGAGCGGCATCTTGCCCGGATTCTCGAGGCGGTGCGTGATGCCGAGCGGGATATACGCCGACTCGTTTTCCGACACGATGAAGCGTTCGTCGCCGCGCGTGACGAGCGCCGTGCCGCGCACGACGATCCAGTGCTCGGCGCGATGATGATGCATCTGCAACGACAGCTGCGCGCCCGGCTTCACGACGATGCGCTTGACCTGAAAGCGCTCGCCCACGTCGACGGAATCGTAGTGGCCCCACGGGCGGTGCACCTTGCGATGGTTCACGGCCTCCGGGCGGTGCGCTTCACGGATACGGCCGACCACTTTCTTCACTTCCTGCACGCGGCGCTTGTCGGCGACGAGAATCGCGTCGTCCGTTTCCACGACGACCAGATCCTGCGTGCCGACGCACGCGATCAGGCGGCCTTCCGAATGCGCGAACGTGGACGCCGCACCTTCGAACATCACGTTGCCGCGGCCGACGTTGTCGTCGCTGTCCTTCGGCAGGATGTCCCAGATCGCATCCCACGAGCCGACGTCCGACCAGCCCGCATCGAGCGGCACCACGACGCCCGAGCACACCGACGTGTCGCCGCCCAACTGTTCCATCACCGCGTAGTCGATCGAATTGGACGGGCACGCGCCGAACGCCTCGCGCTGCACGCGAAAAAAGTCGCCGTCGGCCGCGCCTTGTTTATGCGCGGCTTCGCAGGCGTCGTAGATGGCGGGATGGAAGTGGCGCACGGCCTTGAGCCACGTCGACGCGCGCAGGATGAAGATGCCGCTGTTCCACCAGTACTCCTTCGACTCGACGTAGTGCTGCGCGAGTTCGAGATGCGGCTTTTCGACGAAGCGGTCGAGCTGATGCGCATCGATGGCGCCGTCGTCCTCGTTGCCGCTCGCGGGCAGCTGCGCGCCGATGTGGATATAGCCATAGCCCGTTTCAGCGCGCGTCGGCACGATGCCCATCGTCACGATAGGGCCGTTCGCCGCGTGCCGCGCGCCGGCCGCGACGGCCGCCCGAAAGCCGTCGAGATCGGCGACGGCATGATCCGCGGGCATCACGACCATGAGGCCGTCGTCGTCTTGCGCGAGCACCGTCAGCGCCGCAATGGTCAGCGCGGGCGCGGTATCGCGCGCGCAGGGTTCGAGAATGAGGCGGCTCGCCTTGCCGCTTACGCGCAACTGCTCGGCTGTCGTGAAGCGGTGCTCCTCGTTGCACACGACAACCAGTTGCTCCGCGACAGGGTAGCCGGCGTCGAGTCCGTCGAGCCGGCGCGTGGTCGATTGCAGCAGCGAGTCTTCGCCGAGCAGGCCGATCAGCTGCTTCGGATGCTGTTCGCGCGACATCGGCCACAGACGCGTACCCGAGCCGCCGGCCAGAATGACGGGATGAATCTTGAGCTTCACATTGAGCCGGTTCTGATTCGCCTGTCGATTGTCGACGGCCGACGCCGTAGCAGTCATGGTGATAACTCCTCGAAGCGGGGGAAATGGCCTCGTTTTATCACGTCGTAAAAACGCAATAAATCGACATCGGATTTATTTTGCCGTCCATAATTGAAAACGCCGGATGCGCGTTAAATTTCAGATTCGCAAATATTAAAAAATCAAAATAAATTCGATTCGAAATCGGTGTGACATAAGTTGCGCTGAGGAAAATAAAGAAGGTGACGCGGCGTCGTCCTATAAGCAATCCGCATCGCCAAGAGAAATAAAGCGGAGAAAGGGACAAGAAAAATCGCGGCAAATATGCGAATTCCGAATATTTCGGCAATAATTACCGAACAAATGCAGAAAAAATAATGCAACTCCTGCCGATACATTTTGAGATTTTTTGCTGTCTTGCTACGCGAATTTTAATGCCGCTTTATCTAGGCTTGAACGAGGGTATTCACTCATCGCGGCAATCGCTTCGCAATAGAGATTGCAATGCCGATTGCAATTCGTTTGAAAAGATGCGCGGCAATAAGCCTTGGCCAGCCGCGATGCGCGTCCGCCAAACCAATGACCCTATCGGCAATAGCCGCGCGGCAAACGTCGCGCATCGATCGACAGACCGTGGACAAAACTTGATTGACCCGACAGACAAGGCGAGGTGCAGCAGATGCTGAGCGTTCTATCGAGAATCATCGACATCGGCATGGTGGCGCTCGGCGCGCTGATCGCGTCGGCCGTGCACAATGGACGCTTCGTGTGGCTCGACGACATGCAAAGCGTGTCGCTCGCGTTCGACTGCCTGCTCGTGATCCTGTTCTTTCCCGCGCTCGGCATCTATCAGTCGTGGCGCGGCAAGCCGATTTACGACCTGTTGTGGCGCGTGTCGATGGGCTGGCTGATGGCCGAGATGACGGGCATTCTGATGGGCTTCAGCCTGCACCGCTCGGACATGCTGTCCCGCCTGTGGCTCGCGTACTGGGCGGTCGCGACCGTGGTGCTGCTGGTCGTATCGAAAGCGGCCGTGCATGCCGTGCTGCGCGGCTTGCGTCGCGAGGGCTACAACCAGAAGAAGGTGGCCATCGTCGGCGGCGCGCCGTATGGCAAGTTCCTGATCGACCAGATGCGCAGCCGTCCCGAGGCGGGCTTCAGCCCCGTCGTCGTCTATGACGAAGACGATAGCCGCAGCCACTACGAGGACACCGACGGGCCTCAAACGATCGCGGGCGTGCCCGTGAAGCGCGACTACGCGGCGATGATCGACGAGATGCGCCGCCGTTCGGTGCGTGAGTTGTGGATGGCGCTGCCGATGTCGAAAGAGAAGCTCATCCATCGCTTCGTGATGGAGTTCCGCAACGACTTCGTGAACATCCGCTTTATCCCCGATGTGCGCAGCCTCACGCTCTTCAGTCAGCCGATGGTCGATCTGCTCGGCGTGCCCGCGATCAATCTCGCCGCGTCGCCGATCACCGATCTGCGCGTGCTGCCCAAGCGGGTGTTCGACCGGCTGTTCGCGCTTGCCGCGTTGACGGCGCTCGCGCCGCTGATGCTCGCGATCGCGGCGGCCGTCAAGCTGTCGTCGCCGGGCCCCGTGTTCTTCCGTCAACGGCGCAAGGGTATCGACGGACGCGAGTTCGAAATCTTCAAGTTCCGCTCGATGAAGGTGCACAAGGAAGAAGCGGGCAGGCTCACGCAGGCCACGCGCCGCGATCCGCGCATCACGCCCGTCGGCGCGTTCCTGCGCCGCACGAGCCTCGACGAGCTGCCGCAGTTCATCAACGTGCTGCGCGGCGAGATGTCCGTGGTCGGTCCGCGTCCGCACGCGCTCGAGCACGACGACATCTACAAGGACCTGGTGAAGGGCTACATGCACCGCTACCGGATCAAGCCGGGCATCACCGGCTGGGCGCAGATCAACGGCTATCGCGGCGAAACCGATCGCATCGAAAAGATGATGGGCCGCGTGAAGCTCGACCTGTACTACATGCAGCACTGGAGCTTCTGGCTCGACATCAAGATCGTGGGCCTCACGCTGTGGAAGGGCTTCGCGGGCAGCAACGCGTACTGAGCGCACCACGCATTCTTCACTCACTGAACCATTCAATCTCCGAGGTGTGATTCATGAACCTGACGATCGTTGGAACCGGATACGTAGGCCTCGTGACGGGCGCCTGTCTTGCCGACATCGGGCACGACGTACTCTGCCTCGATGTCGATCAGCGCAAGATCGACGTGCTGAACGACGGCGGCGTGCCGATCCATGAGCCGGGTCTGCTGGAGATCATCGCGCGCAACCGCAAGGCGCGGCGCCTCAAGTTTTCGACGGATATCGAAGCGGCCGTCGCGCATGGCGACATCCAGTTCATCGCGGTCGGCACGCCGCCCGACGAAGACGGCTCCGCCGATCTGCAATACGTGCTCGGCGCCGCGCGCAATATCGGCCGCCACATGAAGGGCTTCAAGGTGATCGTCGACAAGTCGACGGTGCCCGTCGGCACCGCGCGCCGCGTCGCGCAGGCCGTGCAGGAAGAGCTGGACAGGCGCGGCGTGAAGCAGATGTTCTCGGTCGTGTCGAACCCCGAGTTCCTGAAGGAAGGCGCCGCCGTCGACGACTTCACGCGCCCCGACCGCATCATTCTCGGCTGCGACGACGACGTGCCCGGCGAAAAGGCGCGCGAACTGATGAAGCGCCTCTATGCGCCGTTCAACCGCAACCACGAGCGCACGCTCTACATGGACGTGCGTTCCGCCGAGTTCACGAAGTACGCGGCCAACGCGATGCTCGCGACCCGCATCTCGTTCATGAACGACCTCGCGAATCTCGCGGACCGCGTGGGTGCCGACATCGAAGCCGTGCGCCGCGGCATGGGCTCCGATCCGCGCATCGGCTACGACTTCCTGTATGCGGGCTGCGGCTATGGTGGCTCGTGCTTCCCGAAGGACGTGCAGGCGCTGATCCGCACGGGCAGCGAAATGGGCCACACGCTGCGCATTCTCGAAGCGGTGGAAGCCGTCAACGAAACGCAGAAGAAGATCGTCGCGCAGAAGATCGTCGCGCGCATGGGCGAGGATCTGTCGGATCGCACGTTCGCCGTCTGGGGCCTGGCGTTCAAGCCGAACACCGACGACATGCGCGAAGCGCCGAGCCGCGCGCTGATCGCGGAACTGCTTGCACGCGGCGCGAAAGTCGTCGCCTATGACCCCGTTGCGATCGACGAAGCGAAGCGCGTGTTCGCACTCGATCTGCACGGCAAGCCGCAGCATCTCGCGCGGCTCGCGTTCGCGCACGAAGAGATGCAGGCCGCAGAACGAGCCGATGCGCTCGTGATCCTCACCGAATGGAAGGTCTTCAAGAGTCCGGACTTCGACAGCCTCAAGGCGCTGCTGAAAGCGCCGCTGATCTTCGACGGTCGCAATCTGTACGAACCGGAAACGCTGCGCGAGCTCGGCATCGAGTATCACGCGATCGGACGTCAGCACGCGCAGCCCGAGGCGTCCGCGCGTGATCTCGCATCGCTCGCGGCCGCCGCGCTGTAACCGGCGAACGTCATCGACTTTCCTGAGAGGCCGCTCATGTTCGCGAACGTCCTGATCGTCTGCCACGCCAACGTGTGCCGCTCGCCCGCCGCCGAGCGGCTCTTCAGGTCCCGTCAGCACGAGCGCGGCGCGCTGTCCATCGCGTTCCGCTCGGCGGGCTTGCGCGCGATCGACGGACTCGGCATGGACCCCGTGATGCGGCGTCTGCTCGAAGAACGCGGCGTCGAGAGCGGCGTGCATCGCGCGCGGCGGCTCGACGGCCGCATCGTGCGCGAAGCCGATCTGATCCTCGTCACCGAACAGCGGCAAGTGAAAGACGTGGAAGCGCTCGAGCCCACTTCGCGCGGCAAGGTCTATCCGCTCGGCAAGTGGGAGAACACCGATGTCGTCGATCCGTATGGGCTCGACGAAGGCGTCTATCGCGAGAGCCTCGCGCACATCGAACACCTGGTCATCGGATGGCTGAAAAAAATATGCTGAAGCGAAACATCACGCTATCTATTCTGCTGACGACTTTTCTGTCGGCTTGCGCGACGGCGCCGGGTAATTACCTCGACACGTCGCGTCTGAGGGACGAGCCGCAGAGCGCGCCGAAGGAGACGTATCCCGTCAGGCTGATCGACTCGGATCTCATCGTGCAGCAGGCCCAGATGAAAACGGCGGCACAGGTGCTGCCGCCGCCGGGCCCGTTTGCCGATCCGACGCAGTACGTCTATCGCGTCGCGCCGCAGGATATTCTCGGCATCACCGTGTGGGACCACCCGGAACTGACGACGCCGAACGGCAGCACGCTGTCCGCGGGCGGCAACACGACACAGACGCTCGGCGGCGCGCTTCAGCAGCCGTACACGCAGGCGCTGCCGGGGCAGGCCGATCCATACGGCCAGACGGTCGCGCCCGACGGGACGATCTATTTCCCGTTCGTCGGCCGCATCCGCGCGGCCGGCAAGACGACGGCGCAGATCCGCGAGGAGCTGGCCACGAAGCTCGTGCCGTATATCCGCAATCCGCAAGTCGATGTGCGCGTGCTGTCGTATCGCAGCCAGAAGGTGCAGGTGACGGGCGACGTGAAGTCGCCGGGTCCGCTCGCGATGTCCGATGTGCCGCTCACGCTGGTCGACGCAATCACGCGCTCGGGCGGCTCGACGGCCGATGCCGACCTGCAGCGCGTGCGCCTCACGCGCAAGAACCAGCTCTATGTGCTCGACGCGAACGGTCTGCTCGATCGCGGCGACACGACACAGAACGTGATGCTCGAAGCGGGAGACATCGTGAACGTGCCTGACCGTAGCGACAGCCGCATCTTCGTGATGGGCGAAGTGAAGACGCCGATGCCCGTCACGATGATCAAGGGCACGCTGACGATCGCCGATGCGCTCACGCAAGCGGGCGGCATTCTCGATACCGACGCGAACCCGCGCCAGATCTACGTGATGCGCGGTATGAAGGACAGGCCGGCCACGCCCGACGTGTATCGCCTCGACATGACGCAGCCCGACGCGATCATGCTGTCGTCGCAATTCCAGTTGCAGCCGATGGACGTGGTGTATGTGGGCACCGCGGCATCGACGACCTTCAACCGCGTCTTGCAGCAGGTACTGCCGACGTTGCAGAGCGTGTTCTATCTGAAGCAGCTGACGCGCTGATAGCAAGCAGACGCAACGCCTGAACCGCCGACGGCGTCCCGGCGCTTCGCATCCGGAACACGAACGGGTGCAACGCGCCGGATGTCCGTCGGCGACCCGATCCGGGTCACAACCCTGAGCACTCGAGCGAGCATCCAAGTGAGCACTCAAGCGAATCCCCATCTGGCCATGCAGGCCAGGACCGAAGAAGAGGACGTGGTCCTCGGCCAATTGCTGCAGGTGATCCTCGACGACATCTGGTGGCTGATCGGCATTGCGTTCGCGATCGTCGCGATCGCCGGCTTCTACTGCTATGTCGCGCGGCCCGTGTATTCCGCCGATGCGCACGTGCGCGTCGAAGCGTCCGACAACACGTCACAGGCGCTCACGCAGACGCAAACGGGCGCGACGATCTCGACGGGACAGACGACCGTTCCCACCGACGCAGAGATCGAAATGATCAAGAGCCGCGGCGTGGTTGCGCCCGTCGTTCAGCAGATGAAGCTGAACTTCTCGGTGACGCCGAAGACGATCCCGATCCTCGGCAGCCTTGCCGCGCGTCTCGCAACGCCGGGCGAGCCTGCGAAGCCGTGGCTCGGACTCCGCTCGTATGCGTGGGGCGGCGAAGTGGCCAACGTCGACTCCATCGACGTGACGCCCGCGCTCGAAGGCAAGAAGCTCGTCCTCACCGCGCTCGACAACGGACGCTACGCGCTGATGTCGCCTGACGGCGTATTGCTGTTGCGCGGCGAGGCGGGCCAGCCCGCGCAGGGCGGCGGCGTGTCGATACTCGTCAACAGGCTGGTCGCGCGGCCCGGCACGCAGTTCACCGTGATGCGCGCGAACGATCTCGATGCGATAGGCGCGTTTCAGTCGGCGATCAACGTGCAGGAGCAGGGCAAGCAGACGGGCGTGATCTCGATCTCGCTCGAAGACCAGGACCCGGCGCACGCGGCCGCCGTCGCCAATGCGCTCGCGCAGTCGTACTTGCACGAGCACATCAAGACGAAGCAGGCCGACGCGAGCAAGATGCTCGACTTCCTGAAGAGCGAAGAGCCGCGTCTGAAGGGCGATCTCGAACGCGCCGAGGCCGCGCTCACCGCGTACCAGAGCAAGAGCGGCTCGATCAATGCAAGCGACGAAGCGAAGGTCTATCTGGAAGGCAGCATCCAGTACGAGCAGCAGATTTCGGCGCTGCGCCTGCAGATCTCGCAGCTCGAACAGCGCTACGGCGACGATCACCCGATGATCAAGGCTGCGCAGGAACAGATGACCGAGTTGCAGGCGCAGCGCGCGAAATACGCGGACCGCTTCCGCGATCTGCCCGCGACGGAAGTGAAGGCCGTGCAGCTGCAACGCGATGCGAAGGTCGCCGAAGACATCTACGTGCTGCTGCTGAATCGCGTGCAGGAACTCGCCGTGCAGAAGGCGGGCACGGGCGGCAACGTGCATATCGTCGACGCGGCGCTGCGTCCAGGCTCGCCCGTCAAGCCGAAGAAGGTGCTGATCCTGTCGGCGGCAACGATACTCGGGCTCATCGTCGGCACGGGCTTCGTGTTCCTGCGCCGCAACATGTTCAAGGGCATCGACGACCCGGAGACGGTCGAACGCGCATTTCATCTGCCCGTGTACGGCCTCGTGCCGCTGTCGGCGGAGCAGGCCGTGCTCGAAAGCGCCGCGGCGCGCGGTGGTACGCAGCAGCGCGAAGTGCTCGCGAACGCAAAGCCGAAGGACGTGTGCATCGAAAGCCTGCGCAGCCTGCGCACGTCGATGCAGTTCACGCTGCAGGACGCGCGCAATCGCATCGTGATGTTCACGGGGCCGATGCCGGGCGTCGGCAAGAGCTTTCTCACGATCAATCTCGGCGTGCTGCTCGCGCATTCGGGCAAGCGCGTGCTGATGATCGACGGCGACATGCGGCGCGGCGCGCTCGAAAGACATTTGGGCGGCACGCAGGAGAACGGGCTGTCCGAGCTGCTGAGCGGCCAGATCTCGCTCGAAGAAGCCGTGCGCGCAACGGAGATCGACAACCTCGCGTTCATCTCGTGTGGCCATCGTCCGCCGAATCCATCGGAGCTGCTGATGTCACCGCGTCTGCCGCAATACCTCGACGGACTGGCGCGGCGCTACGACGTGATCCTGATCGACACGCCGCCCGTGCTCGCCGTGACCGATGCGTCGATCATCGGCGGTCATGCGGGCTCGACGTTCTTCGTCGTGCGCTCGGGCATGCACAGCGAAGGCGAGCTTGCCGATGCGTTGAAGCGTCTGCATTCGGCGGGCGTCCACGTGCAGGGTGCGATCTTCAACGCGATGCCGCCGCGCGCGCGCGGCAACTACGACCGCAGCTACGCGGCCGTACAGGAATACCTGAGCACCTGACGCGCACGCATCGGCCCCGCGCATGCGGCGTCGATGCCGTCAACCCAGCCACGGAGAGGACACTATGAAGATAACGGTACTGGTGCCGACATATCGCCGGCCGCAAGATCTCGCGCGCTGTCTCGCGGCGCTGCGAACACAGGAGCGCATTCCCGACGAGGTCGTCGTGGTCGCGCGCTTCGACGACGACGCGACGCATGCATGTCTGCGCGATCCGCAGATGGTCGGCGTGTTGCCGCTGATCGTCGCGCTCGTCGACGTGCCCGGCCAGGTGGCCGCGCTCAATCGCGGGCTCGATGCCGCAACGGGCGACGTGATCGCGATCACCGACGACGACGCCGCGCCGCACGCGGACTGGGTGCGCCGCATCGGAGCCGCATTCGAAAGCGATCCGCGCCTGGGCGCGCTCGGCGGACGCGACTGGGTGCATCAGAGGGGCGGCGTGCTCGACGGCTCGCGCGGTCTCGTCGGCAAGCTGACGCCATCGGGCAAGATCATCGGCAATCATCATCTGGGCGTGGGCGAAGCGCGCGAAGTCGATCTGCTCAAGGGCGCGAACATGAGCTACCGGCACGATGCGATCCGCCATATCCGTTTCGACGCGCGCCTGCGCGGCACGGGCGCGCAGGTGCACAACGACATGGCGTTCAGCCTGAGCGTGAAGAACGCGGGCTGGAAGCTCGTCTACGATCCGCGCGTGGCCGTCGATCACTTCCCCGCCGAGCGTTTCGACGACGACGGCCGCGACGCGCAGACGATGACGGCCGTGCGCAACGCCGCGTACAACCTCCATCTGATCTTGCGCGATCATGTGCCGCCCGTGCATCGCGAAGTGGTGTGGTGGTGGTATGCGCTGATCGGCACGCGCGTCTATCCGGGCGCCGTGCATGCGTTGCTCGCGTTGACGTCGAAAAAGGGGCGCACCAAGCTCGCACGCTGGCGAGCGGTGCGCAAAGGCGCGCGCGAGGCACGCCGCGCGCTCGCGCAGAGCCGCGAGACAGGCGCGGGCACGGGAGTGCACGCATGACGACCAGAGTCCACGTGCATCTCTTTTACGGTGCCGATCCGCGCTTCTATCGCAACGGCGAGAACATCGGCTGCCTGTACGGCTATCATCATGCCGAGTCCGACGAGTTCCAGCTGAGCTATTCGCAGGACACGAAGGAAAGCAAGCCGGTGCGGCTCGTGCGCCGCGCATTGAAGGCGATGCTCGGCTTCGATCTGATTCACACGCTGCGCAACAGCGACGAGATGCTGCGCTCCGATGTGATCTGGACGCATACCGAGCACGAATGGCTGTCCGTCGCGCTGATGCTGCTGATGAACGGTGGGCGCATGAAGCACGAAAGGCAGCCGCTGCTCGTCGCGCAAAGCGTATGGCTGCTCGACAAGTGGCCGGACTATGGCCTGTTGCGCCGCTGGTTCTATCGCAAGCTGATCGACCGCGCCGATCTGCTGACGACGCTCGCGCGCGACAACGCCGAACTATGCGGGCAATATTTCGGCCGCGACGCGACGCAGCTCTTCTACGGCCTGAACACGCGCGATTTTCCCGTGCAGCCGCCGAAGCAATGGCAGCCGCACATGCCGCTGCGTATCGCCGCGATCGGCAACGACCGCGACCGCGACTGGGAAACGCTGATCAAGGCTGTCGGCAACGATCCGCGCTTTGCCGTGCGGCTCGCGACGCGGCGGCGCATTCCGCGCTCGCTGCGCGCGCTGAACGTGAATGTCGCGCCCGCTGCGGGGCTCGCGAAGCAGCGCGAACTGTACGACTGGGCCGATGTGATCGTCGTGCCGCTGCGGCCGAATTCGCATGCGTCGGGT
Source organism: Paraburkholderia franconis (assembly GCF_009362735.1). Lineage (GTDB taxonomy): Bacteria > Pseudomonadota > Gammaproteobacteria > Burkholderiales > Burkholderiaceae > Paraburkholderia > Paraburkholderia franconis. The sequence continues at coordinate 44,088 of NZ_WHNP01000040.1, forward strand.
ATCACGGTGATGCTCGAAGCGGCTGCCGTCGGCAAGCCGATGGTCGTCACGAACGTCGGCGGTTTGCAGGACTATTTTTCGGCGCGCGCCGCCGCGTATGTGCCTCCGTTCGACGCCGACGCACTGCGCGACGCGCTGATCGGCCTCGCGGCATCGCCCGATGAAGCGCTGCAACAGGCGCAGGCGGCCGCATTGCAGCTCGTGTCGCGCGATCACACGACGCAGCACTACGCGCAGCAGCACGTGCGGATCACGCGCGAGCTGTTGCGCCGCCGCGCGCAGACGACGCAGCACGGCGACGCCGCACCTTCGCCGGCGCATGCGAATGTGCATGCCGCTGCAAAGGCGACGACGGGCGCGAACGCGAATGCCCGCGCGCAGATGCCGTCGCAAAGCCGCGGAGGATTGTGAGCGATGTCGTCGATTGCACGAGCCGGTATCGACAGCGCCGCGCGCATCGTCAACGGCGATCGCAGCGAGTGGATGCCGCCCGCGCTGCTGTGGCTGCTGACGGCGATGCTGATCGTCGCGCACCAGGGCACGGTGCTCACGCTCGCGTTCCCGGTGCTGTCGATCGGCGTCGGCTTCTGGCTGTACTTCAGGAGCCCCGCGAAGTACGTCGGCTACATGTGGTGGCTGTGGTTCCTGAGCCCCGAAGTGCGGCGCCTTGCCGACTGGTCGAAAGGTGCGTTCACGCCGACGAGCCTGATCCAGATCGCGCCGCTCGCCGTCACGATGATCAGCGGGCTGTCGCTGATCCGCTTCTACCCGGCGCTCGCGCAAAAGCGCGGCTTGCCTGTCCTGCTGGTGCTCGCGGGGCTCGGGTATGCGTTCATGGTCGGCGTAGTCTCCAGCGGCCCGCTGGCCGCGCTGTACGACCTGGCGAACTGGGTGTATCCCGTGCTGGTCGGCTTTCACATCATGGCGCACTCGCGCCAGTATCCCGATTACCGCGAGACCATCGTCAACACGTTCATCTGGGGCATGCTGCTGATGGGCGGCTACGGACTCGTGCAGTTCTTCGTCATGCCGCAGTGGGACGCGCTGTGGATGCTCGGCTCGCAGATGAACTCGCAGGGCGACCCCGTGCCGTTCGGCGTGCGCGTGTTCAGCACGATGAACTCGTCGGGTCCGTTTGCGCTCGCGATGATGGGCGCGATGGTCTACGTGATGGCCGCGACGCACCGCGTGCGCTGGCTCGCGGGCGCGTTCGGCTTCCTGTCGTTTTGCCTGTCGCTCGTGCGCTCGACATGGGGCGGCTGGGTGATCGCGATGCTCATTCAACTGGTGAAGTCGAACAACAAGGTGCGCATCCGCATCGTCGCGAGCGCGGTGGTGCTCGCGGGGCTGTGCGTGCCGCTGCTTGCCGTCGGTCCCGTTGCCGAGCGAATGCAGGCGCGCCTCGACACCATCGTCAATCTGCACGACGACCAGAGCTACGCCGCGCGCAACGAGTTCTATGCGACGTTCGCGAAGACCGCGTTCACCGATGTATCCGGCGAAGGACTGGGCGCGACGGGCACGTCGACGAAGCTCTCGAACGACGGCGGCCAGCTCGGCCAGTACGGCAACTTCGACAGTGGCGTGATGAACATTCCCTTCGTGCTCGGCTGGCCGGGCACGCTGCTGTACATGTCGGGCGTGATCTGGCTGCTCGTGCGCGCGCTGCGCGCATCGTTCCGGCTGACCGACGACAAGTTCGCGTCCGCGTCGATGTCCCTTTCGCTGGCGATCTTCGCGATGCTCGTGTTCACCAATTCGCTCGTCGGCACGGGCGGGTTGCTGCTTTTCATGGGCGTGTTTTCGATTCTTTCCGCGGCGCACTGGCAGAAGCTGAACCGCCGCCGCGATCCCTTTCTTCATGGAGGCCACTGATTGAGAGTCGCCATTGTCACGCACGTGGTGCGCCATAACGACGGGCAGGGCCGCGTCAATCATGAGATCGCGCGCGCGGCGCTCGACGAGCACATCGCGGTCACGCTGGTCGCGTCGCACGTCGCGCCCGAGCTGCTCGCGGACCCGCTCGTGCGCTGGGTGCCGATCAGGATCGGGCGCTTCTGGCCGACCAATCTGCTGCGCCAGCAGGTGTTCGCATTGAAGAGCGCCTGGTGGCTGCGCAGGCATCGCGCGGAATACGACGTGCTGCACGTGAACGGCTTCATCACGTGGATGCCCGCCGATGTCAACACCGCGCACTTCGTGCACAGTGGCTGGTTCAAGAGCCCGTATTACCCGTTCGGCCTGAGCAAGGGTTTGTGGTCCGCGTATCAGTTCGTCTATACGCGCGTGAACGCGATGCTCGAAGGCTGGGCGTACCGACGCTCGCGCGTGATCACGGCCGTCTCGCAGAAGGTCGCGGCCGAGATCGCCGCGATCGGGCTCACGCCGCGCAACCGGCTCGACGTGATCTACAACGGCGTCGACACGCAGGCCTTTGCAGCCGCGCAAGGCGACCGCGCGCGCTTCAGGCTGCCCGACGACGCGTTCCTGCTGCTCTTCGTCGGCGATCTGCGCACGCCGCGCAAGAACCTCGGCACGGTGCTCAAGGCATTGCAGCATTTGCCCGAGCGCGTGCATATCGCCGTGGCGGGCTATCTCCCCGGCAGCCCGTATCCGGATGAAGCGAAAGCGCTCGGCGTCGCGGATCGCGTGCATTTTCTGGGGCTCGTGAAGGAGATACCCGTGCTGATGCATTCCGTCGATGCGTTCGTGTTTCCGTCGCGCTACGAAGCGATGAGCCTGTCGCTACTCGAAGCGATGGCGGCCGGCTTGCCCGTCGTGACGGCGCGCACGGCGGGCGGGGCGGAGATCATCACGCCCGAATGCGGGATCGTGCTCGACGATCCCGACGATCCGCAGGCGCTGGCGCAAGCCGTGGCGCGCCTCGCGTCGAACGATGGCGAGCGCCTCGCGATGGGGAAAGCAGCCAGCGATCTCGCGATGGGCTTCGGCTGGGCGCGCATGGCGCAGCAGTACATCGCGCTGTATCGGCAGATCGCGGGGCGGCGCGAAGACCGTCGCCGCGCGCAAAAAACCGATGCAAACGACACCGACACGCTGACGACGAACGTGCTGCCCGGCCCGCAACGCGCCGACCGCGCGTGATGTCATCGACTACGAAAAGGAAGGCACACATGATGAACGCTCGTTCCATCAAATCGCTGCAAATCGGCATGCACTGGTTTCCCGAGCGCGCGGGCGGACTCGACCGCATGTATTACTCGCTGATCGGCGCGTTGCCTGGCGCGGGCGTCGAAGTGCGAGGCGTGGTGGCGGGCTCGGAGCGCGTCGCGCAGGATACCAACGGGGCGATCCAGGGCTTCGGTTCCGCCGCGCGATCGCTGCCAATGCGCCTGATGGCCGCGCGCCGCGCGCTGCGTCGAGAGATTCGCGCGCAGCGTCCCGACGTGATCTCTTCGCACTTCGCGCTGTACACGTTTCCGGGCCTCGATGTGACGCGCGGCATTCCGCAGGTCTCGCATTTTCAGGGGCCGTGGGCGGACGAGAGCCATGTCGAAGGCGCCGACTCGCTCGGACAGCGCGCGAAGCGCTATCTGGAGCAGACCGTCTATGCGCGTTCGTCGCGGGTGATCGTGCTGTCGGATGCGTTCGGCAAGATTCTCACGTCGCGCTACGGCATTCCCGCGGACCGCATTCGCGTCGTGCCGGGCTGCGTGAACGTCGATCAGTTCAACCTGCCTTTGATGCGGAACGAAGCGCGCCTGCGCCTTCAATTGCCGCTCGGCCGTCCGGTCGTGCTGGCCGTGCGGCGTCTCGTTCGGCGCATGGGGCTCGAAGATCTGATCGATGCCGTGAAGATCGTCAAGCGCCGCAATCCGGATGTGCTGCTGCTGATCGCAGGCAAGGGCCGCTTGCAGGAGGAACTGCAACAGCGCATCGACGATGCGGGTCTCGGCAACAACGTGAAGCTGCTCGGCTTCGTGCCCGACGAGCATCTCGCGTCGCTGTATCGCGCGGCCGATATCAGCGTCGTGCCGACCGTCGCGCTCGAAGGCTTTGGCCTGATCACGGTCGAATCGCTGGCCTCGGGGACGCCTGTTCTCGTCACGCCCGTCGGCGGTCTGCCGGAAGCAGTGGCAGGGCTCTCGCAGGATCTCGTGCTGCCTTCGACGGGCGCGGATGCGATCGCCGATGGCCTCGGCAAGGCGCTCGACGGGTCGATGAAACTGCCTGATGCCGATGCCTGCCGTGCGTATGCGCGCGCAAATTTCGACAATCCGGTGATCGCGAAGCGCGTGGCTGCCGTGTATGCGGAGGCGATTCGGGTGGCGTAGGGAGGCCCTCCGGGCGGCACGCAGCGAACGAAAAGGAACGGCACGGATGCCGTTCCTTTTCGTTCTTCGTTCCAGATGGCTGTGATCCCGAATTGAGGCGGCCGACGAATACATAGTTCCGATATTTCAGGAATTATGGGGCGGCAATACGCGACACCATCGATTATTCCGACAATATCGGAGCTATTGGAATTCGCGGTCCCGCGCGTCAACCGCAACCTGCTTTAAAAGAACCAAGGGCGCCTCAGCGCCCCTCACACCTTCAGCACGACACCCCATTCCGGTTTCGCGCGATATCCGCATCGACCATCATCTTGCACAGCTGTTCGAGCGAGGTCCCAGGCGCCCAGCCTAGCTTCTCACGCGCCTTGTCCGCGCAGCCGATCAGCAGATCGACTTCGGCGGGGCGATAGTACCTTGGATTCACACGAACCAGCGTCTTGCCCGTCCGGACATCGATGCCCGTTTCGCGCTCGTTGCGGCCCGACCATTCGAGCTGATAGCCGGCCGCCGCAAACGCCATCTTCACGAAATCGCGCACCGTCTCCGTGCGATTCGTCGCGAGCACGTAAGTGTCGGGCTCGTCGGCCTGCAGCATGCGCCACATGCCTTCGACGTATTCGAGTGCGAAGCCCCAGTCGCGCTTCGCATCGAGATTACCGAGCTCGAGCACATCGAACTTGCCGAGCTTGATCTTCGCGACGGTGTCGGTGATCTTGCGCGTCACGAACTCGCGGCCGCGCAGCGGCGATTCGTGATTGAACAGAATGCCGCTCGTCGCGAAGAGGCCATACGATTCGCGGTAGTTGATCGTCGACCAATGCGCGAACAGCTTCGCGACGCCATACGGGCTGCGCGGATAGAACGGCGTGTCCTCGCGCTGCGGCACGGCTTGCACCTTGCCGAACATCTCCGACGTCGATGCCTGATAGAAGCGCATCTTCGGATTCACGGTGCGGATACCTTCGAGCAGATTCAGCACGCCGACGCCCGTCACCTGCGCCGTCGTCGACGGCTGATCGAACGATACGCCGACGAAGCTCTGCGCAGCGAGGTTGTACAGCTCGTCGGCCTGCACGGTATCGAGCAGGCGCAGTGTCGAGCCCGCGTCCGTGAGGTCGTGCTCGACGAGTTGCAGGTTCGGGTTGTCCGTGACGCCGAGCTCTTCCATGCGCCAGAAGTTGACGGAACTCGTCCGGCGATACGTGCCCGTGACCTGATAGCCCTTGCCGAGCAGCAGTTTCGTCAGATAGGCGCCGTCCTGGCCGGATACGCCCGTGATGATGGCCTTGCGCTGATGGGTCATGAGTTGCCTTTCGTCGGGTTGCCTGAGGTTGAATGAAGGGAAGAGGCCGAGCGCTGACGCTGTGGCTGCTGTCGCTGTTGTGGCTTCTGCACAGATGCTGCGGCGACGTCGAACATCCGCTGCACGAGCGGATCGATCACCCGAAAGTCCTGCTGCGCCTTCACGCGATACAGCCCGGGCTTCGGATGCGCGCCGTCGGACATCTGCGTCTTCCAGTCGGCCATCGAGGAGATCGCCGCGTACTGATCGACGAGCGGCACGTGCTGTTCGGCCGCGACGCGTCGCGTCATCGCCGCCATCGCGGCGAGTCGCGTGTTCAGGCGGCCGTCGGGCATCGGGTTCGACGTCTGCAGCACGGGAAGCTTGCCGAGCGCCTGGGCCGTCTTCACGAGATCGGTCTCAGCTTCGTAGAACTGCTCGGGCGTCTGGTTGTGCATCACTTCGTTGATGCCGTAGTTGATCGTGACGATCTGCGCATTCGATGCAGCAAGACGCGCTTTCCATGGTCCGTTGCGTCCGGGGCCCGTGCCGTCGCGCAGTTGCGAAGCCATCGTGCCGCCGACGCCGAGATTCGCCACCGTCACGCGCGCGCCGTATTTCGCGCGCAGTTCGTCTTGCAGATACGTCACCGCGTTGTCGGGCTGCGGACCGCAACGGCCGTCGATGCACGAGATGCCGAGCGTCGTCGAATCGCCGTAGGCCTCGATCAGCACTTGCGATTGCGTGTTGTCGTCCGCATGAGAAAGAGCAGGCGCGGAAAGGGCGAGCGCGCACGCTGCGGCGCATACCGAAAGCGCGCGCTTCATGCGCTCGTCCTCGATGCTTCGCGCGCCGCGTGCAACGTGTCTTCGCGTCGGCGGCTGCTTGATGCATTGCCGTGAATCAGGCGTCGCTCGAACGCGAACCACGTGATGCTCGCGTAGACGAGCGTGATCGCGAGCGCGAGCGCGGCCGTCACATAGCGGTTGTCATGCAGCGGCCACAGCGCATAGAGCACGCTCAGGTGAATCAGGTAGATCGTGTAGCTGATCGTGCCGATATAGACGAGCACCGGGTTACACAACACGCGCTTCACGATGCCCTTGCTCTGCAACGCGATCACGACGATCGACGTGCACAGCACGAGCGATACGCTATACAGCGCCGCGTTAGACAGCGGCGTATTGGCCGCGCGAAAACGTGGAAAGTGCAGATGCAACCACGCGAGCACCGCAAGCGCCGCGCACACGCCGAGCACGGCGAGCGGCTTCCAGGGGGCCAGTGCGTCGGCGTCGCGCCGCACAGCGACGGCGAGCAGCGCGCCCGCCGCAAGCAGGTCCATGCGGAACGGCGTCAGGTAGTAGATCGGCCAGAACGAGTCGAACCATGGCGTCGCGACGGCGCGCAGCACGGGCACGAGCACGATCAGCGCAAGCGCCACGTAGCCGAGCGCGCGTTCGGGCACGAGCAGAATCACGAACGGCCAGAATATATAGAACTGCTCTTCGACGGCAAGCGACCACAGCACGTTGAGGCTGTCATGCCCGCTCTGTCCGAGCGCATCGCCGATATTCGTCGCGAAGAACGCATACCACTCCCAGTGCCGCGCCCAGCCGAAACCGAACAGCAGCGACGACACGGCCATCAGCAACAGAAAGGGCGGCAGGATGCGCCGCGCGCGGCGCGCGTAGAAGTAGCCGAAATACGACTGCTTGCGCGCCTTGCGATCGAGCAGGATGCCCGTGATCAGAAAGCCGCTCAGCACGAAGAACAGATCGACGCCCATCCACAGCGGCGCCTTCAGCGCGTGCTGCGCGAACACCGCGAGCACGGCAACCGCGCGCAGTCCGTCGAGCTGGACGATGCGTCGGTTGTGAGAGGGCGATGCGAGCAGGGTGCTGGCTGTCATGAGCGTCCGTGTATGCGCCTGATCCGTCATTCGAAGGGCCATGCATGGCGCCGCAATGCGATCGCCATGAAGACGGCAAAGTGCGTTCCATTCTAGGTAAATAAAATGCCGAAAAAACGCGAATCAAATAAACGAATTGATTCGAATAAAAAGAATTGAATTTTTGTTCTCGTTTGCGACCGGTTGCGCATCGGTCACGGACACCCAACGATGGATGGTGGGAAATGCGGCAGCACGGATTTTGCCGGCAAATGCAGGCTCTTTCGTGTACAAGATCGCCCGCAACTCATGCGCATCGAATTATTTCCGCATTCTTTTTGATAAATTTCAATGAACGAATAATTTCGGATTATTTGCGCATTTCATCGCGATTGTTTGCACGTACCGTAAAGCGCTGATTGGATCATTGCGCATTGCTCTATGCGGCGCCTTGCCGTTTCCCGATTCCTTTGCAATCCGAATGGGAAATGCTCGCCTTCGCTTCGCCTCGACCGGAGAACCTGCGTTGTCCCGACTCACGCTTGCCCGCGCGATGTGCGCGTTCGCTTTTCTCGCGACCCTGCATGCGTTCGCCGAACCCGCGCTGAACGTGCAGACCTCATGGATCGGCAATACGTCTGGTTTCGGCGACGGCACATGGACGCAGATCAACATCACGGCGATCGCCGTGTCGCCCGACGGCAAGGTCTATACGAACGCGCCGTGGGACGAGAGCGGCGCGGAATCGAGCGTCTATCAGAACGGCAAGATGCTCGGCTTTGCAGGCGGCACGCACGGCTGGGGCAACAGCGGCGGCAACGCGATCGCGATCAACGGGCGCTACGCGTATGTGGCCGTCGGCGTCGGCAACGAGAAGGGGCACCTCGTCGGCGCGGGCGTGTGGCCGGACAAGGGGCGTCAGTGGTACGGCATCTCGCGGCGCGAGAACGGCGACACGAAGCGCGTCGCCGCATTCCAGCCCGTCGCGAACAGCATCGATCCGCATGCGAAGGCGGCCGCCGCCTTCATGCTGGTGAACGACGTGCCGACGGGCACGCGCGGCGACATCAACGGGCTCGCGGCGAGCGACACGACGCTCTATGCGTCGAATACGTCGCGCGATTGCGTCGAGGTGTACGACGCCGTATCGATGCAGCGCAAGGCGCAATGGAGCGTGCACGAGCCCGGCCGGATTGCGCGCGCGAGTGACGGCACGCTGTGGGTGCTGACGGATACGCTCGGCGACAGGCCGAAGGTCGCGCATCTCGACGCCAACGGTCAGCGCCTGAACGACGCATTGCCGTTGCCCGCCGATACCGTTGCCGTCGATCTCGCGGTCGACAGCCACGGCCGCGTGCTGATCGCCGATAACGGTCCGCGCCAGCAAGTGCTGTTCTTCGGCAAGCGCGACGGTCAATACGCGCTCACTTCGACGCTGGGCGAACGCGGCGGCATCTTCGCGGGCATCGCGGGACGCCCCGGTCCGCAGCGCTTCAACGGACTGACGGGCATCGGCATCGATGCGCGCAGCAACGTCTATGTGGCGACCAACGGCATCGGCCCGCGTTTCGAGCCGACGGGAGCCGGCCTCGGCGCGACGCTCGAAAGCTACGCGCCCGATGGCAGGCGTCGGTGGCAGGTAGAGGGACTGCTGTTCGTCGATGGCGCGTGGATGGACCCGTCGCGGCCCGATAGCGTCTACACGGGCAACAAGCGCTTCGAACTCGATCTGTCGAAACCGCCGGGTCGGCAATGGACGTACGCGGGCTTTCTGACCAACCGCTTCAAGTATCCCGACGATCCCGTTCTCAACATCGATCAATGGCCGGGCCTGCCCATCGCACGCAAGCTGAAGGGCCGCACGTTCCTGTTCCTCACTGACATGTATGCGGACCATCTGAAGATCTATCGCTTCGATGGCGGCCGCGACGGCGAGACGGCCACGCCTTCGGGCTTCATCGCGGGCCGCGAACGGGCCGTGCTCAAGGTGCCGAACGCGCCGCCCGGCGGCGACTGGATCTGGCGCGACACGAACGGCAACGGGCGCTTCGATGCCAACGAATTCACGCCGAACACGACGGGCGCGCACCTCGCGGGCGGCTGGGGCTGGTGGGTCGATACGCGCGGCGACATCTGGCGCGCACGCGATTCGAAGGGCATCAACTGTTTCAGGTTCGGTGGTCTCGATGCGAAGGGCAACCCGATCTATTCGTACGCGGACATGACGGCCTATCCGGTGCCGCCGCCTTTCAGCGAAGTGAAGCGCGCGCTCTACGACCCGCAAACGGATTCGATGTACGTGACGGGCTACACGCCTGAAGCGCCGTTCGACCGGGGCTTCTGGAAAGAGGTGGGGCGCGTGCTGGTGCGCTACGACAACTGGTCGAGCGGCAAGCCGGTGCTGCGCTACACGCTGCCGCTACCGTGGGACACGAAGAGCAAGCCCGTCTCGACGCTGATCGGCCTCACGGTCGAAGGCCAATACCTGTTTGCCGTCGAACCCGTGGGCACGGTCCACGTGTACGACAGGGATACGGGCACGCCCATCGGCACGATGCAGCCCGGACCGGAAGTGGGCCACGCATCGGGCTGGGTCGACGTGCCGAACGGCATCAGCGCGTATCGCCGCAACGACGGCGAGTACCTCGTGTTCGTCGAAGAAGACGCGCGCGGGAAAGTGATGATGTACCGCTGGAAACCAACGCCTCGCGCATGAAGAGACGCCGCTTCTCCACCCACACGCTACCCCAACACTCACGTACCGATCCAAAGGTATCCGATGGATAAAGGCATCCTCAGAAACGTGGTGATCAACCTGTTCGGACTGGTCTTGCCGACGTTCGTATCGCTCGTCACGGTGCCGTCGTACATCAGGCTGCTGGGCGTCGAACGCTACGGCGTGATCAGCCTCGTGTGGACGCTGATCGGCTACTTCAGTGTTCTCGATCTGGGGATGAGCATGGCCGCGCAGAACCACATTTCGAAGGCGCGCGCATCGAACGATGAAGACGCGTGCGAACAGGTGTTCTGGAGCGCCACGTGGCTCAACCTCTCGACGGGGATCATCGGCGGGCTCGTGATCTATTTCGGCGCGGCGCTCTATACCGCGTATTTTTCGACGGTCTCGCCCGCGTTGCAGCACGAAGTGTACAACGCGCTGCCGTGGCTCGCGGTGGCGATTCCGCTCGCGAACGTGTCGTGGGTCTTTGCCGGTGCGATCAACGGTGCGGAACGCTTCGGCATCTACAACGCGAACCAGACGCTCGGCACGTTCCTGTTTCAGTTGCTGCCGCTTGCCGCCGCGTGGGTCATGGGGCCGACATTGCAGAACGTGCTCGCGGCCGCCGTCGTCGCGCGTCTTGCCGCGGCGATTCTGCTTGGACGCTCCGCGTTCAGCGTGCTCGGCATCCGGCACATCCGTGCGCCGCAATTCGATGTCGCGAAGGGACTGTTCAATTTCGGCGGCTGGATGCTGGTGGCGAGCCTCACGAACACGGTCGCCGAATCGCTCGACCGCGTGATGCTCGGCAGCCATCTCGGCGCGCGTTTCGTCACGTATTACACGGTGCCGCAGAACCTCGTCACGCGTCTGAACATCGTGCCGACGGCGATGCTGCGCACGCTGTTTCCGCGCCTTTCCGCAGTGGGCCGCGACGATGCCGACGTCATCATGCGGCAGTCGCTCGAATTCCTGAACGGCGTGTTCACGCCCGTTGCACTCGTCGCGATCATCGTGCTCGAACCGTTCCTGCACGTATGGGTAGGCAGCGAAGTCGCCGATGCGGCGGGCCCCGTCGGACGCATCCTGATCGTCTCCGTATGGCTCGTCGGCCAGGCGAATCTCGCGCGCATCCTGATCCAGTCGCAGGTGCATCCGGCGACGGCCGCGCGCCTCGGCCTCTTCGAGTTGCCGTTCTATGCGGGCGCACTGTGGTATGGCATCGCGCATTTCGGACTGACGGGCGCCGCCGTCGTCGTCGCCGCGCGCGGCCTGTTCGACTACGTCGCGCTGCTGCGTCTGTCCGCCATTCACGCGCGTCCGATCGTGCTCGACATGCTTGCGCATCTCGCCTTCCTGGTGGGCACGCTATGGCTCGCCACCTTGCTCTCAAGCCTGCCGATGACCATCGCCACGGGCGCGCTCGTCGTGGGCGCGAACGTCGCATGGTCGCTCACGATGACCCCTGCATTGCGCGATCTTGCGCGTTCGCTGCTTGCGCGTCTGAAGTTGCGACTCAATCCGAGGAATAGCGCATGAACCACGAAATCGTAGAAGAAGACCTGTTGCGTCGCCCGATGACACGCGATGCAGCCGCTGATCTCATCGCGACGCCGGTTACGAAGCCACCCGTCAAACGACGGCATTTGCACAGCGACAGGCCTGTGCGCGTCGCGATCATTCACGACTGGCTCGTCACGTATGCGGGCGCCGAGCGCGTGCTCGAACAGATCGTCGCGTGCTTTCCGGATGCGGATCTCTTCAGCCTCGTCGATTTTCTCGACGTCGACGATCGCGCGTTCCTGCGCGGCAGGCCCGTGACGACCTCGTTCATCCAGAAACTGCCGCTTGCGCGCACGAAGTACCGCACGTATCTGCCACTGATGCCGCTCGCGATCGAGCAGCTGGACGTGTCCGCGTATGACGTCGTGATCTCGAGCAGCCATGCCGTCGCGAAGGGCGTGCTCACGGGCCCGGACCAGGTGCATATCAGCTACGTGCATTCGCCGATCCGCTATGCGTGGGACCTGCAGCATCAGTACCTGCAGCAGTCGAAGCTCACGCGCGGCCCGAAGTCCGCGTTTGCGCGGCTCATCCTCCATTACATGCGCAACTGGGATATCCGCACGTCCAATTCCGTCGATGCTTTCATCGCGAACTCCGGGTTCATTTCACGCCGCATCAGGAAGGTCTATCAGCGCGAATCGGAAGTGATCTTTCCGCCCGTCGATGTCGATTCGTTTTCTCTTTGCGAAGAGAAGGAGGATTTCTATCTGACGGCATCGCGAATGGTGCCGTACAAGAAGATCGACCTGATCGTCGAAGCGTTCGCGAAGATGCCGCAGCGCAAGCTGGTCGTGATCGGCGACGGTCCCGACATGCAGAAGGTGCGCGGGAACGCGGCGCCGAATGTGCAGATCATCGGCTATCAGCCGTTCGAGGTGTTGCGCGATCACATGCGCCGCGCGAAGGCGTTCGTGTTCGCGGCGGAAGAGGACTTCGGCATTTCCGTCGTCGAGGCGCAGGCGTGCGGCACGCCCGTGATCGCATACGGCAAGGGCGGGGCGCTCGAAACCGTGCGGGACGAATATGATCCGCATCCGACGGGCCTCTTTTTCAGCGAGCAGTCGGTCGATTCGATCGTCGCAGCCGTCGAGAATTTCGCCGACGATCCCACGCGCTTCAAGCCATCTGATTGCCGCGCGAACGCCGAGCGCTTTTCGATCGGGCATTTCCGCGAGCGCTTCTTCGGCTTCGTGCGCGAAACGGTGCCCGCGTTGCAGGGCACGACGCTGCCCTCGAATGATGTCCCCGCTGGCAACGCCGTGCACGGTCACGCATCGAGCGCATTGCGCGTGCTCGCGATCGACCAGAGCGGCGTGATGGGCGGCGCCGAGCTGTCGCTGCTCGAAATCGTGAAGGCGCTCAAGGCACGCGTTCAGGTCGTGCTGTTCGACGACGGACCGTTTCGCGTCGCGCTACGTCGCGAAGGCATCGACGTCGATGTGCTCGATCCCGGCGCGACGCGCGATATCCGCAAGCAGGGCGGCACACCGCCGCTGATGAAAGCGGTGAAGGGCGTCGCGTCGCTGGTGCGCGAAACGGTCGGGCGCGCGCGTCATAGCGATGTGATCTACGCGAACACGCAGCGCGCGATGGTGATCGGCGCGCTCGCGGGCCGCTTCGCGCGACGACCCGTGGTCTGGCATCTGCGCGACATCGTGAGCCGCGAGCACTTCGGCGGCAGGCAGCTTGCGATCATCAAATGGTGCGCGAAGCTGGGCCTCGCGCATGTGATCGCGAACTCGGCGGCCTCGGCGCGCGCATTTGCGGAACTGACGAATTTCGGCGACACGCGTATCGATGTCGTGTTCAACGGCATCCCGGCGGCGCCGTTCAACGCATTGCGCGACGTACCGCAAAGCGTGCTGCGCGCGCGGCTGAATCTGCCGAAAGATGCGTTTCTCGTCGGTTCGTTCAGCCGGCTCGCGCAATGGAAGGGCCAGCATGTGCTGCTCGAAGCGATGGTGCTCAATCCGGGCATGCACGCGGTGCTGGTCGGCGCGCCGCTCTTCGGCGAGAACGCTTACGAAGCGCAGTTGCACGCGTTCGTCGCGTCGCATGGACTGAATGATCGCGTGCATTTCCTCGGCTTCCAGGACGACGTCGCCGCGTGCATGTGCGCCGTCGATGCCGTCGCGCACACGTCGATCACGCCGGAGCCGTTTGGCCGCGTGATCGTCGAAGGGATGCTCGCGCGCCGGCCCGTGGTGGCCGCGCGCGCGGGTGGCGTGATGGAGATCATCGACGACAACGTGAACGGCCTGATGTGCACGCCGGGCGATGCGCACGCACTCGCCGATACGCTCGCAGAACTGCGCGCCAATCCGGCGCTGCGCGAGCGGCTCGTCGCGCAGGGTTATCAGACGGCCGTGTGCAAGTTCGGCACGCAGGCTTATGTGGAAGGCGTCGAGCGGATTCTGATGAGCGTCGCGAGCGCGAAGGCCCGACTGGCGAGCTAAAAAATGGCCGGCGCAATGAAGTTCACGCCGGCCATTTCGCTCGAGCTCGAACGAATCGCAGTGTATTGAATATTGTTGGTTATTGAACGTATCGATCAACGCGCCCGCGCAGCAGCGGACCTCAAGCTCGCGGACCATTTCATCGCGGGCAGTTCGACGCAGCGATAGAAGACCCAGGCCACGGCAATCGCGACGAGCATGAAGCCGAAGGTAGGAAAGATCGACGTTTGCAGCGTCGAGCGATATAGCAGCGATGAGAGCAGCACGAATACGGGCAAATGAATCGAATACAACGAAAAGCTGAAGTCACCGAAGCGTGACAGCAAGCGAACGGCAGCCGCATCTTTCTGGCTGCGGTTTTGACGACGGCTCTTCAGCGCTTCGGCCAGATAGCACGCAAAGCCGAGCGCCCACAATTGAAATGCGATGTACTGACCGAAGTGGAAAGCGACACAGCCAAGTGCCGTAAACATCAGCGCCGCGCCATACATCCGCCACGGCATGCGCCTGTGCGACGCGTCGCGCTTCACCTGCGATTCTGCGATCCATGCGCCGAGTGTCCACGCGAACCAGAACGACGTGAAAAACTGCAGGTCATTGCGTTCGAACACGAACACGGAAGCGACATTGACGAGCGCGACAAGGCCCAGCACGGGCATCATGCCGAGCCTGCGACGCAGCGCGAAGAACACCGGATAGACGGCATAGAACTGCACTTCGAGCGAAAGTGTCCAGAGCGCGCCGTTCGAGCCATACGTCTTGCCCGCTACGCCTTGCAGCGAAAACAGGTTGACGAGAAAAGCCTTCGGTCCGATATCGAGAATCTTGTGATTGACGGGCGGAAGGTGCAGACTCGTCCAGTCGAGTGCCAACGTGAGCAGCAGCGCGGCGAACAGCACGGGATAAATGCGCGCAAAGCGGCGCGCCCAGAAATTCGCCGCATCGAGCCGGTAAGCGGGATTGCTCGCGAGCCGCTGCGCCGCGCCGCGATGAATGCAATAGCCGCTGATGACGAAAAAAATCGGCACGCCCGCCGAGCCCCACGCAATCGGCAGCGTCAGGTAGGCGGCGATCGTATTCAGGTCGAGCGACTTGCCTGCGAAATGATGAAAGCTCTGCATGCCGACCCACTCGACCTGGCGGCAATGAAAGTAGGCGACCAGCAGCGCGGCGAATCCTCGCATCGCATCGACGACGTGTTCCTTGTCGACGGCTTTCGTCTCGCTGCGCGTCGCCGTCGCCAATGAAAGGGACGAGTGGGTGGCATCCAGTGCTGTATCGCTCATGCGCGGTCCTCGGTCGTTGATCAACAGATGACGCGCGGCCTTTCACGACGCAGCACGCCGATTGCCTATCGTAGGGGAACGGGCGTGCAAAAAATCGACAAGAAATGATTCAATAATTTAGCGATTGTTTTTCGATGTGGAGAGAATGGCGCAATTCGGTTAGCCGATGAAATTATTTGACGCTTTTTTCATGTTAGGTTAATGCCGGCAAACTTTTGACAGGGGTAGGGTCATGAACCTGCATTTGCTCGCCGGTGTTGCCGTGCTGTTGCTGCTAATAGGCGTTTCCGCATATCGCGAGGCGCTGCGCAACGAGCCGATCAGCCGTATCCGGATGACTCCGGAAAATATGCCGCAATTCGAGGACAGCGAGTGAGCGTCGCGTGCCCAGGCTTGCGCAGGCCATAAGCAAGATTTACGTCGCACATGTGGATTGATTGAATCAGGTCGCGTCATTATTTCCGAATGCGTTTCACATAATGGTTTGGCCCGCGAAATGAATCAATAAATAATTGTGGAGTCGTATTTATGGCTCGTTTCGACTAATTTTGCGCTGGTCTTTTCTGGGCCGATATCGCGCCGCCTGTCCTGGCGATTGCATACATTCAATCAACCGAGTGGAAATGCACACCATGCTGAAAGTCACCAAAGCCGTCTTCCCTGTCGCGGGCCTTGGAACACGTTTTTTGCCCGCCACGAAGGCGAGCCCGAAGGAGATGCTGCCCATCGTCGACAAGCCGCTGATCCAGTATGCGGTCGAAGAAGCGATTGCCGCGGGCATCACCGAGATGATCTTCGTCACGGGCCGCAGCAAGCGCGCAATCGAAGATCACTTCGACAAGTCCTATGAGATCGAAGCGGAACTCGAAGCGCGCGGCAAGGAGCAACTGCTCGAACTCGTGCGCAGCATCAAGCCTTCGAACGTCGACTGCTTCTACGTGCGTCAGGCGGAAGCGCTCGGCCTGGGCCATGCCGTGCTGTGCGCGGAAAAACTGGTCGGCGAAAGCCCGTTCGCCGTCATTCTCGCGGACGACCTGCTGCACAGCGAACAGCCTGTGATGAAGCAGCTCGTCGACGTGTTCAACCACTATCACAGCTCGGTGGTCGGCGTCGAAACTATTGCGCGCGAGGCGAGCCGTTCGTATGGCGTCGTCGACGGCAAGGAATGGGAAGAAGATGTGATCAAGCTGTCGGGCATCGTCGAGAAGCCCGCGCCCGAGAAGGCGCCGTCGAATCTCGGCGTGGTCGGTCGCTATGTGCTGATGCCGACGATCTTCCGGCACATTCGCGCGCTGAAGCCGGGCGCAGGCGGCGAGCTGCAACTGACGGACGCATTGGAATCGCTGCTGACGGAAGAGCAGGTGCTGGCCTACCGTTACTTCGGCACGCGTTTCGATTGCGGCAGCAAGCTCGGCTATCTGAAGGCCACCGTCGAATTCGCGCTGCGTCACCCGGAAGTGCGCGCGGAGTTCGAGGACTATCTGCAAAGCTATCTGCCGATGCATCTGACGGCAGCCGCCGCCTGAAAGCAGCGTCTAGGGCAGCGGCATCGCCTCTACCAGCCGTTGCCTTGTGCATCGGTGCGCGCGAGCGCACGCGTGACCCGGCTCACGCGAGCCCGCTCGCCGGCGATGTGCGTGCGAGTATTGCGCGCACGTCGTCGTCGGTGGTTTCGCCGAAATCCGCATAGAACTGGCTCACGCTGAAGAAGAGTTCGGGCGCCGCTACGCAGATGAATTCGTCGACGTCGCTGACAATGCGTTCGGCCGCGTCATACGGCGCGACGGGTAACGCGGCGACGATTTTCGCCGGGCCGCGCGCACGCAACGCGCGCGCGGCCGCCTTCATCGACGCGCCCGTGGCGAGTCCGTCGTCGACGATGATGGCGACACGGCCCGCGACCTCGACGCTCGCGCGCTGCGGATCGCGAAACAGCGCCTCGCGTCGCGCGAGCTGCGCTTTCTCGTCCGTCAGCACGCGGTCGAACTCCGCCTGCGAAACACCCGACTCACGCATCAGTTCTTCATCGAGGTAGAGCGCGTCGCCCGACGCGATCGCCCCCATGGCCAGTTCCGGCTGCCACGGCATCCCCAGCTTCCTGACGACGAGCACGTCGAGCGGCGCGCCGAGCGCATGCGCCACTTCATACGCAACGGGCACGCCGCCGCGCGGCAGCCCGAGCACGACCACGTCGTCGCGCTGCGCGTATTGCTTCAGCTGATCGGCGAGTGCGCGGCCCGCGTCGGCACGATCGGCAAATCGACAGAACATGATTCGCTCCCACGTCCGCTACAAATCCGTTCATTCACTATAGGACGTTGAGCATCGAGAGTGCCGACTCCTGCAACGGACGCAACACGCGATTCAACGCGGCTTCCGTCGTTTCCTTGCCCATCGGCATGTTCGTGCTGAGCGCGGCGACCACTTCGCCGTGGCGGTTCTTCATCGGCACGGCCACGCCGCGCACGCCGATATCGAGTTGCTGCTCGATCACGGCGAAACCATCGGCCTGCGCGCGGCGAATCTTTTCGAGCAGCCCCGTCCTGTTCGTCACGGTGTGCGGCGTGAACGGCGCGAGCTCGGTCTCGTTGAGCCACGTCTGCATCGCCTCCTGATCGCGGTGATACGCGAGCAGCACGACGCCCGGCGACGTGAGCGGGGCAGGCACGCGCGCGCCGAGCACGAAGCCCGTCGTCATCACGCGCGACGTGCCGTTGCGCGCGATGAACACCAGCTCCCAGCCGTCGAGCACGCTCACATAGACCGACTCGTTGATCGTCGCGCTCAATTGCTGCAAATAGGGCTGCACGGTCCTCGGCAGACGCGCCGAATCGAAATACGACCAGCCGACGCGCAGCACGCGCGGCGTCAATCCGTACAGCTTGCCGTCGCCCTGCACGTAGCCGAGATGTTCGAGCGTCAGCAGATAGCGGCGCGCGGCCGTGCGCGTCATGCCCGTCAACTGCGCGGCCTGGCTTGGCGTGAGGCGCGCGTGCTCGCTGTCGAACGACTCGAGAATGGCAAGCCCTTTTTCGAGCCCGGCGATCCAGTCCCGTTTGTCCAGTGGCGGTCGGTTCATAGCAATTACCCTGATTCTGCGCGTTTAACGCATGTGTACGCGCGATTATCGCGCGAACGGTGCGTTTTGTTCTTGGGTCGGCGTGCGTTTCCCTCATAGCATCCAATCACGCGCCGAGATACGGCCAACATCTCGAACACCCGAAAAACCTTGGAGACACGCGATGACCGCCTCGATGCCCCGCCTGGTGCTAACCCGAGAAGCGCGCGCTGAGCGCACACGCGCGTGCGATTATCGAACGCTTTCGTCATCAGGAGCATTGCCCGCCCACTGACGCCTGCCTATTCTTGAGCCACTTTCAGCGCCCGGCTCTGAAACCCGCGCTGCAAAAACACGACATCCGAGACATCCGTCATGACTTTCGCCCTTCGTTCCACCGAATCCCCGACGTACGTGAGCGCCGAAAAGAGCCGCGCGCGTAAGGCCGCCCTCGGCAGCTTCGTCGGCGCCGTCGTCGACTGGTACGACTTTCTGCTGTACGGCATCGTCGCCGCCCTGATCTTCAACACCGAGTTCTTCCCCAACATCAGTCCCGCGATGGGCACGCTCGCGGCCTTCGGCACGTTCGGCGTCGGCTTTCTGTTCCGTCCGCTCGGTGGCTTCGTGTTCGGCCACTATGGCGACCGCTTGGGCCGCAAGCGCATGCTCGTGCTGACCGTGATGATGATGGGCCTCTCCACCGCATTGATCGGCCTGTTGCCGACCTTCGCTTCGATTGGCTGGTGGGCGCCCGTGCTGCTCGTGCTGCTGCGCGCGATCCAGGGCTTCGCGGTCGGCGGAGAGTGGGGCGGGGCGGCGCTGATGGCCGTCGAGAGCGCGCCCGAAAAGAAGAAGGCGTTCTATAGCAGCGGCGTGCAGGTCGGCTATGGCGTCGGGCTGATTCTCGCGACGGGCATCGTGTCGATCCTCACGTCGACGCTCGACAACGATGCGTTCAAGGCGTGGGGCTGGCGCATTCCGTTCGTGTTCAGCGTCGTACTCGTGCTGATCGGCCTGTGGGTGCGTTCGAGCATGGAAGAGTCGAAGGAGTTCGTCGAGAAGGTCGAGAAGACGCATCACCGCGCGCGCCTGCCCATCTTCGACGCGTTGCGTGAAAACCCGAAGGCGTTCCTGCTGATCATCGCGCTGCGTCTCGCCGAACTCTTCACGATGTACATCGTGACGGCCTTCGCGCTCAGCTATTCGACGAGCAACCTCGGCATGCCGCGTCAATTCTTCCTGAACGTCGGCTTGCTGGTCGGTGCCGTCAGCATCGTGACGATCCCGCTTTTCGCGCTCGCCGCCGACCGCTTCGGCCGCCGCCGCGTCTATATCACGGGCGCCGTGATCGGCATGCTGTCAGCCGTGCCGTTCTTTCTCGCGCTCGATGCGCGCTCGACGCTGTGGATCGTGGTCTTCGCCGTGATGCTCGCAAACGTCGCGCACGACATGGTGGTGAGCGTCCAGCAACCAATGTTCACCGAGCTCTTCGGCACCGAGTTCCGCTATAGCGGCGCGGGCGTCGGCTATCAGGTGGCGAGCGTGGTCGGCGGCGGCTTCACGCCGTTCATCGCGGTCGCGCTGGTCAGCGTGGCGGGCGGCTCGTGGCACCCCGTTGCAGCGTATCTGGCGATCGGCTGTCTGCTGTCGGTGCTCGTTGCGTGGAAGATGAAGACGCGCTAAGGCGCGGACTTCGCAACGCACGCAGATATCGCAGATATCACACGCAGATATCACACGCAGATATCGCTCGCATGCATAGCGCCGCGGCTTGCGAACGATACGTAGAACGCGGCGCGCAGCATCCCGCGTTACATCGAAGAAGGTTTTGCCATGAATCACGATCCGAATCAGCCTTGCATCATCTCCGTCGCGATCACGGGCTCCGTGCCGCGCAAGAAGGACAACCCGGCCGTGCCGATCTCGGTGCCCGAGCAGATCGAGAGCACGCACGAAGCGTATGAAGCGGGCGCGACACTCGTGCATCTTCACGTGCGCGACGAAGACGAGCGATCGAGTTCCGATCGCAACCGTTTCGCGGCGCTTCAGGAAGGCATCCGCAAGCACTGCCCGGACATCATCATCCAGTTCTCGACGGGCGGCCGCGGCCGTTCTTTCGAGCAGCGCGGCGCGATGCTCGACCTGCACCCCGACATGGCCTCGCTGGCGACGGGCTCGGTGAACTTTCCGACGACCGTCTACGAGAATCCGCCCGATTTCGTTCGCGCGCTCGCGCAGACGATGCTCGACTACAACGTGAAGCCCGAAATCGAAATCTTCGATCTGGCGATGCTGTACAGCACCGTCGATCTGGTTCAGCAAGGGCTGTTGAAAGAACCCGTGCACGTGCAGTTCGTGATGGGCGTGAAGAACGCGTTGCCCGCGCGGCGCGAGATTCTCGAATTCGAAGTCGCGCAACTGCAAAAGCTGTTGCCGACGGCGACGTGGACGGCAGCAGGCATCGGCCGTCACCAGCTCGAAGTGAACTACTGGACGCTCGAAATGGGCGGTCATTGCCGCACGGGTCTCGAAGACAACGTGCGCTGGGACAAGGACACGCTGGCAAAGAGCAATGCGCAACTGGTCGAGCGCGTCGCGAAGCTGTGCGGCGAATTCGGCCGTCCCGTCGCGACCGCGAAACAGGCGCGCGAGTTGCTGTCGCTCAAGCCCGCTGCATAGAAACGAATCTTCACTGACGTCATACCCATGCTTCGCTCCATTGCCACCGTGTCGGTCAGCGGCACGCTCGTCGAGAAGCTCGCCGCGATTCGCGCAGCGGGCTTCGACGGCGTCGAGATATTCGAGAACGACCTGTTGTATTTCGACGGCTCGCCCGCCGACATCCGCAAGCGTTGCGCCGATCTCGGCCTGCAGATCATGCTGTTCCAGCCGTTTCGCGATTTCGAGGGCGTATCGAAGGAACGGCTCGCGCAGAACCTGAACCGCGCGCAGCGCAAGTTCGAGCTGATGCACGAGCTCGGCACCGATCTCGTGCTCGTGTGCAGCAACGTCAACGCAAACGTGATCGCGGACGACGCGCTGGTCGTCGATCAGCTCGGCCAGCTTGCATTGCTCGCCGAACGCGAAGGCGTGCGTGTCGGCTTCGAGGCGCTCGCGTGGGGCAAGCATGTGAATTCGTATCGTCACGCATGGCGGCTCGTCAATGCCGTCGATCACCCGAGCCTCGGCGTGATACTCGACAGCTTCCATACGCTGTCGATCGGCGACCCAATTGATCCCATCGCCGACATTCCGGGCGACCGCATCGCGTTCGTGCAGATCGCGGACGCGCCGTTGCAGAAGATGGACGTGCTCGAATGGAGCCGACACTATCGATGCTTTCCCGGACAGGGCGACTTCGATGTGGCGGGCTTCGCGGATCGCGTGCTCGCAACGGGTTATCGGGGTCCGTTTTCGCTGGAGATTTTCAACGACGGCTTTCGTGCCGCGCCGACAGCCGCGACGGCCGCCGACGGCTATCGCTCGCTGCTGTATCTCGAAGAGCAGGCCGCGCAGCGACGCGTCGCGTCTGTGGCACAGCAGCCTTTGTTCACGCCGCCAGCGCCGCCGTCGATTTCGGGCTTTCAGTTCATCGAGTTCGCCGTCGATTCGACGAGCGCGCCGCGTCTTGCGCAGCGCTTTGCCGAAGCGGGTTTTCATCCGGCAGGCCAGCATCGCTCGAAAGACGTGACGCTCTATCAGCAAGGCGATGCGTCGATCGTGCTCAACGCCGAGACCGATTCGTTCGCCAGCGAGTTCTTTCATACACATGGCCTGTCGCTGTGCGCGTCGGCGTTTCAGGTCGACGATGCAGTGCGTGTGTTCGAGCGCGCGACGTCGTTCGGCTATGCACCGTTTTCGGGCCGCGTCGGCCCGAACGAGCGCGTCGTGCCCAGCGTGCGTGCACCCGATGGCAGTCTGCATTACTTCGTCGATGCGCGGCCCGACGAGCCGACGCTCTACGAAGCCGACTTCGTTCTGAACCCGCCCGCGCCCGATGCCGCGCATTCGCAGGCAGAGCAGGGCGCGCTACAGCGCATCGATCACGTGTGCCTGAACCTGCCCGCCGATGCGCTCGACACGTGGGTCCTGTACTTCAAGGCCGTATTCGGCTTCGAGGCCGAACCCGCGTGGCTGCTTCCCGATCCGTATGGACTCGTGCGCAGCCGCGCGGTGCGCAGCGCCGACGGCTCCGTGCGCATCGTGCTGAATGCATCGCAAGACGGGCACACGTCCGTTGCAGAGTCGCTGCATACGTATCGCGGCTCGGGCCTGAGTCACGTGGCCTTCGTCACCGACGACATCTTCGCCGCTGTCGAACAGTTGCGCGCACGCGACGTTCGGCTATTGAGGATCCCGCCAAACTATTACGATGACCTTGAAGCGCGTTACGATTTCCCCGATGGCATGGCGACGAAGATGCGCGATGCCCACGTCCTCTACGACAGGGATGTGCAAGGCGGCGAGTTCTTCCATGTCTACACGGAGCAGATGGACGGCCGCTTCTTTCTTGAGGTCGTCCAGCGCACGGGCGGATACGACGGCTACGGCGCCGTCAATGCACCCGTGCGGCTCGCTGCACAAGCTCAACGCAAGAACGGCTCGACGACATGAAAGCGGTGCGCATTGGCAGTAACCCTTAGCGGTCCTCGCAATACCCCTGTTTTCCCGCATTAGTTCAGCTTTCCCTGCAATACCACGCAGCACTGGCGGCGACGGTCTTCGTTTGTCCGCCCGCTTGTTCACCGCCGACAGGCAATGCAAAGCACCGTCATAACAGTCAAACATAAAGAGGACTTGGAGATGAAAAGACGTTACCCCGAAGTCAAAGCGGCATTGGCCGGCGCAGCGATGCTGGCCTCGATACCCGCGTTCGCGCAAAGCAGCGTGACGCTGTACGGCATCGTCGATAACGGCATCGGTTATCAGTCGAGCTCGACGACGCTCGGCTCGACGTCGGGCGGCCACTCGGCGTTCAAGATGATCACGGGCGTGTGGGCAGGCAGCCGCTTCGGCCTGAAGGGCGCGGAAGATCTGGGCGGCGGCACGAAAGCGATCTTCACGCTGGAAGAGGGCTTTAGCGCGAACAGCGGCGCGATGTCGACGACCAACCTGATGTTCAGCCGCCAGGCGTTCGTCGGCGTGACGAACGGCACGTACGGCACGC
>NZ_WHNP01000041.1 GCF_009362735.1 Paraburkholderia franconis
TGCTGCACGACGGCAGCGGTGCGTCGCCGTCGCCGGCGCACGTCAGAGAGGCGGCAAACTTTGTGATCAGTGAAAATTCCAGCTCGGGCGAACAGCTCGATATGCTTTGTGGACGCTTCATTGTCGACGCGCCTCACGATCGGCTCATCGGCCAATATCTGCCTCGAACGCTGGTCGTTCGCTCGAGAGAATCAGGCGCCGATGCCGACGCCGCTTCCGCTATCGACGAGCTGACAGGCCTCGTTCATCTGATGAGGCTCGAATCTCTGGAATCGAAGCTTGGTGGATTCGCGATGCTGAATGCGCTTTCGTCGGCGCTATTCACATTAACGCTGCGCGTTGCAAGCGAGTCCTTGCGGGCACCGACGGGCCTGCTCGCATTGGCCGGCCATCCGCGTCTCTTTCCGGCCATGTCGGCCATGTTGCAAGAGCCAGCGAAACAGTGGACGTTGCCGATGTTGGCGCAACTTTGCAACATGTCGCGCGCGACGTTCATGCGGCACTTCGAAACAATGCTCGGGCGGTCTGCCACTGATCTGCTGGCGGACATCAGAATGAGCATTGCAGCCAACGCACTCAGGAATCCCTCGGTCGGAACGGAAGCTGTGGCTGAACTCGTCGGGTATCAATCCATCGCTGCGTTTCGCAGAGCCTTCACACAACGAACGGGCAACACGCCCGGCGAATGGCGACGCAACGCACGTCAGGTTGCCTGAAGAGGCACGGCAAGCCGGACCGGCCGCGACACGGTCAATGGCAGTCGTGCGTCGTCAAATCGAGAACGGTCCGCTGAGACACGCGTTACTTAACCGGCAGTGCAAGCGCTATCTAGCGGCCGCAGGCCCGTCTGGCCATCCGGACACGCTCAATGGCGTCGCGTAGGCGTGCGCTAAAGGCGTCGCCAGCCAACCGCACCGCGTGAGGGCGCGATTCGCGTCGACCGCCCCGTCACATCGCCACGCGTCGCGCCGCGTGATCGGCAGTCGAGTTGGAGCGTAAGCGCGCCCGGATTCTGGCAGCCAGCCCCCATTCCTGGAGCGGCAATTCCCACTCGAACGCGTGACGGACCGCGCTGGCTTGTTTCTCATCGTGACAGCAGCGGAGCGATTCGCGTCCAGTCGCCAGCCTCGATCCGCCGTGTGCAATGATTCCCGGCCCATTCGCAAGCGCGCCCGGATAGCTGTATCGGAGAACCGGGCGCGAGTTGGAAGCAACGCGGGACGACCGGCTATTCGGGACTCTTTGCGCTACAGCCCATCGCCGCAGGCGAGCGGCTCATTGAGTACAAGGGTGAAGTAACCAGCTGGCGGCGCGCCGCTGCCCGTTAGCGATCCGACGTGGGGCACACTTTCGTCTTCGGTCTCTTCGGACGGCCGTGTGATCGATGGCAGTCGCGGCGGCAATAGCGCCCGCTTCCTGAACCATGCGTGCACACCCAACTGCGAGGCAATTGAGACGGGCGATCGCGTATACGTTCATGCACTCACCGACATCAAGCCCGGCGACGAGCTGTTCATCGATTACGGCCTGAGCATCGATCGCAAGATCACCAACGACATTCGTGCTCGGTACGCGTGCCATTGCGGCGGGTCCACATGCCGTCAATCGATGCTTTGGGGTGCGACGACCGGCATGCGCTTTTGAACTGACGTCGCCAGCAAACGATGGCTCTGCGATCGTTGCCAGGAATGGCAACTGTCATCACATCATGGAAACGTGGCGATCAGCTGGCCCATAAGACCCGCCCCCGCAAGCGACCTCTGATCGCCAGCTCCGCGCTTCTACCATACCGTGCGCGAGCAAACGTGCCTCACAGACCGCACACATTCGCTTAACGAACGGTGAGTCGTTATCCAGCATCCCTTGCACGTCGAAAAAGCTGGTGATTCTCGTCGGCCCGCGCAGATGCTGGATCTTCCAAAGGTCGAAAGCGAGTTGCTCCGAGAGTTGGCCGATGCGTGTCCCGTCGAGCCATCCGGGTGACACACCTTTCATTCTGGCCCAGCGTTGAATGCATTCGACCAGGCTTTCGGGTGTGAGCCAGATGCCCGCAATAGCGCGTGACAGTAACTGTTCGGCGACCAGATGACAGAGCAATTCAGTGCGCTTCCCGTCGTCCAGGCTGGACGATGATGAGACTGTATTCTGACCAGAAAAAACCGGGGTAACGTGGTATGTCAAGGCAGAGTCTCTACAGAGCAGGACAAGTCGACGTTCATTGTGAAATGTTACACGACGGCTGCTTATGGTATGAGGAATAACCTCCACATTTCGCGCCGTTTTAATCAACGATTTGCGCCTTCACTGAAGACGAACATCGGCACCGAGACTGAGTGATGCGCCTTGCATCACCAATGTCGCGACGACCTCGCGGATTGATTCACGCTGCGCGACTACGATATGCGACGAGATGCTTGAGGTGAACTTGCGCGTTCAATTAGCGCACTCGCGATCTACCTGAAGGCATCTTCCTGGATCAGGCCTCCAGGCCCATATCGCGAAAACGCACCGCACGAGCACGCGTTATTCAGCGCTGTTCGAAACCGTGGGAATGCCAGTTTCCAGGCTCCGCGTTATCCAACCCGCGAAGTAATCAGAAGCCTTGTGGCCAAAAGAGAGAACTGGGGCGTTGCGGATACAACAGCGCACGACCGAAAACCCGAGGAACGAAGATGAAGGAAAAGCAGATGAACACCGCAGAAGAGTCCCTGCGTTCACTGGTTGAAAGACCTGTATCAGCTCGTGACTTGATTACTGCACACCCGTTTCATTCTTCACCTCGTGAAGCACCTGAAGCCGGTGGCAATCATGGCATGCATACCCCTGATGGTTCGCGTCGCTGTATGTCCATTGCCTTACAGCTCTGCTGTGCTCGTCTATGCCGCGCTGAATGCCTCTTGCTTCTGCGTGGTTACAAGCCGAACCGGGGACCTTGTCGTCATGGTTGTGCCCTTCGTGCATGGGACGATCCGGGGCGAAGTGTTCAGGTTTGAGATTACCGCTGCCTGGCTTGTAGTGTGGATTGGGAGAATCATAGCCAAGCCCGGTGTACGGCCTTGTCCTTGTCTGCGTCTCACCCTTGTTTTTCGGCGTGAACGCATATGTATCACCTCCGCCATAGCCCAACGGACTTTTTTTCCGATCTCCCGGAATAATCACGTCTTTGTCCATGTCGAATCCAAGATTGCCCAGCCGGTCGTACGCGACCGCCACCTGTGCAGGACTCAGTTTTCCGTTTGATGTGATCGCAATTCGCCCGTCCTTCAGTTCGGTGAGGGCCGTCACGTTGCGTCCATCCAGGTTCGTCCCTTCTCCGCTATGGTAGTAGTCCCATCCGGCCCGATGAATGTCTGCGACGATCTCATTTCCCTGCGCCGCTGTCAGCGTGGGCCGCTTGCGCGGAACATCGCTGTGGTCTTCCTTCGCTTGCTCTTTCGGAGACCCCATATCGGGATTCTGTACACCATCCTCCGACGAAGCGGCTGCCTGTCCGTTGCTGTGCAGCCCGCGTACGTCGACCGAAACAAGCGGATTGGGGACATAAGCATAGAGATTGACGCCACCCGCTTGCCCCTTGGGATCCGACTGCAAATACCGCCCAAGTTCCGGGCTGTATGATCGGAACCGGTTGTAGTGCAGCCCGATCTCCCGCTCGAGCCAATGCCCCGGCCAGCGCAAGTCGTACTGCAGAGCGTTTCCCGCTTCGACCCGCACGATCCCATACGCGTCGATAGCTTGCGCGCGCCAGACCACCTGGCGGTCGCTGTCTTCGATCCACTCGGGCAGGCCGGCCTGATTGCAGAAAACGAAGTACGCTCGTCCGTCCTCCGGTAATGCGTGAACACCGGAGTAGTCGATAAACATGAAGGGCAGGAGCGCAATCTCGTTCACGTACACATAGACCCGCAACTCGCCGTTTGGCGCAATTTCAGCGGCAAGGCGGTCACCGTCCCAGTAGTATTCAGTGCGTTCAACGCCCATTGTCTTGCTGACTCGCCGGCACAGTCCATCATACTTCGCAGTCCATACCTCGTTTCGGTCACTCCAGCTCACCTTTACGAGCAGGTCCAGACTGTTGTAATGCCAGGTAGTGCGAGCGTTGCCGCGCAGTTCCTCGCAGAGGTGATTACGGTCGTTGTAACGAAACATACCGGAAGACGCCGCCGCAAGACGATTACCCTCGTCGTAGTGCATCCACTCGCGTGCCGGGGTCGACAACAGATTCCCGCCGGGATCATATTTGTAGCGTCGCACACGCCACCCGTCCCGAGTTTCGTCAATCAGCCGATGCGCCGCATCGTATTGATACTCGGTCATGCTTTTCCCGCTATCGATTACCCGCCGCAGTTCACCCGTAGCGCTGTACTGATATTGCACCCAGCCGATATCCTTTGCGCCGTCCCCTGTCCAGACAATGCGACCGCTACAACGTCCGGCCTCGTCGAACCCGTATAGCGCATTGGTTCCATTGCCAAGGCATAGGAAAATCCGCCCATCGGACGCACGATGAACCTTGTTGGAGCCTCCTGCGGGAGGATGAATCCGCACTTCTCCATCGCCCACCGCCTCGTAAAGCACCTCGAAACGATCGAGGTACGTCGTCCTCACGAGCTGACTGCCTGCATAGACGTGCTCGACGCCACGACCATCGCGCTTGTCGAACGTACGGCGATTGAGGGCGTCGCGCGACATGGACACATCGAACTCGTCCGTCGAGGCCTTTATTAAGTTTGCGCGCGCGTCATATGCGTAGGTGTGTATCTCGCCGCTCGCACAAATGCGCTTGCTGTACAGACCGTTGTCGCCGACTTCGAACTGCAACAGAACATTTCCCGCGCCGTCCCGCTTCTCGATCACCCGATCACCGGCATCGTAAGCGTACGTCTCCCGCAGCACGCCATGGCGCCTCACGCTGGTCACACGATCCTTGAGGTCATAGGTGTAGGCGCTTTCGTTGCCGTTAGCGTCGACGATCGCCGCAATCCTTCGCTTCGGCGTATACCGGTACCGGACCGTATTGCCCAGTGGATCGGTTTCGCGCTCGCGCAGATTCCATGACGCCACGCTGTAGTAATAGTCGCGTCCGTCCTTGTCACGACGCCGCAGCACGTTTCCCGCCGCGTCATGTCGCTGCCGTTCAGTCCGTCCATATTCGTCAGTGCGGGCAATGACCCGTCCCGCCGCATCGCGCCGCTCGGTCGGTGACGGTTTCCCACCCTCTCTAACGAAGATCGTCGCGGCTCTCCAAGCGATTTCCGGTGGAAGCAATACCGTATCAGCAGCCCGTGTTCGCCCGACGTCGCCCCACTGCAAGTTCAGGGGCGTCTCGGGCGACGTGGGCGCGAGCGGATTCGGCAAGTTGGGTGCGTCGTCCTTGATTGGCCAGACGTTCCCCCAACGATCTATACGGCCGGTGTTTCGTTGGCGTTCGTCGTAAATCCATCGCAGCGCGCGGCCACCTGAGTCAAACTCTTTGGTAATGCGCCCATCCAGTCCGAGAACGTACTCGGTCGCACCGCCGTAAGGGTCAACGACGCGGGTAATCGTCCCCACTTCGTTGTACATGACCGTCCACTTGCCGTCATCCGCCTCGGTGATGATCGTCCGCCCCGGGTGGTACTGGAACTGCACATGCCACAGGCCATCCTGTCCCCTGCTTTCTACGCAGCGTCCTCCGGCGTCGTAGCGGTAGAAGAAGGAGTAGCCGTTCGCATCGGTGAGGCGCGCCATACGGCGCTGGCCGTCGTATGCGTAGCTCGCCGTCGCCTCAAGCGCGTTGCGATGGGTGGTCAGGCAGCCGTTCGCGTCGTAGGCGTACCGCGCAGTACGGTTGATGTGGCCATCGACGTCCGTGAGCGAAACTTCGACGATCCGCGCGGACCAGTCGTATCCGAACGCGATTGCGCGCCGGACATGACCGCTCTCATCGGCTTGCGTAATCTTCCTGAGACGACCGTCCTGGCTCCAGTACAGGACGCTATGCCCCTCATCGTGAGCATGCCCAACGCAGCGGGCAGACCGGTCCGTTGCCGAGGCCCGCTCAAACTCGAGGTCACCCTGCACCTCATGCCGGACGATGAAGCGCTGGCCGTCAAGCTGCTCGATCTCGTAGCCCTGGCAGCAGCCGCCATATGTTCCATCCGACCTTCTGTCGAAGGTGTACGCGGTTCCGCGCGGATCGGTGTAAATCGCACGTGTACGCAAGAGTTGCAGCTCATGCTGCCAGGCATGCCGGAATCCGTATCCCAGCACGCCGTCCCGCTCGTGCCAGCTGCTGCAGTAGTGGCGACCCCATCTGAACGGCACGACCTCACCGGTCTCGGAGTCCGTGAAGTCGTTCTTGACCTCACCAGTGACAGCGCTGATCGGCTCACCCCGGAATTCACAAGCCAGCTCCTGCGTCCATTTCGGCAGCTTCGGCCGCACCTTCTTGCCCAAACCATGCTTGAAGCCATGCCACATCATCTGGGAATCGGGCATCGGAAACCCGCCGATCAGCACGGTCGGGTTGCCGTCCATCAGCATGCCCATGCTCGGCTCGATCCCAGGATCCTTGCCCATCAAATTGCCGAGCAGCATCATCGCGGCGTCCGCGGCGGTCTGTGCGGCCATCATCGCGGCCGCCAAGGCCTCGCCTTGCCACGCGTCATCGGCTGCGGTCATCGCACCGGACGCAGGCCCGACAGCCGCATTGCCGACCTTCCACGCCTTGCCCGCCCGTCCCAACCAGCGCGCCCGGCTCGACACCTCGGCGGCCTCGCTCGCGGCTTCTTCGCCTTTCTCCGCGGCACCCTCCGCTTCTTCGCCGGACTTCCCCGCATGCCCCATCGGATTGCAATGCCGCGTCATGTCGATGCCCATGCGCGCGGCGCGCATCCCGCCGATGAACGTATTGCTCGAACCTGTTTGAATGTCGAAATAAGGCGTCAGTCCGCCGCAGGTCGGCGCGATGCCAATGTCCGTCACGCGGGCCGCCGGCATGCCGCCGATCAGCACGCTCAGGCAGCCGCTGCCGATCGTTCCGCCGATGCTCGGCAATGGAAAACCGTCGCTAGGAGGATGGCTGTGTGCGTGCGGCGTGCCGAGATGTGCAGCGCTGATGACCGCAGCCGGCATCCCCGGCATCTTGTCGAGCAGCGGTATCTGTGCGATGCCGGTATTGAGCAACTGCGAAGGCGCACCCTGCAAAGAAGCAAGCGCATTCACGGCCTCGCCGACGTGGTGCAGCGCGCCCCCCTTTGATGAGAATGTTTCCTTGAACGGGTCGTAAGTCGACTTGACCGTGTCGAGAAGCGATTCGCATGACGTGTCGACCCTGGATTCTGATCGCGTCTCGCCACGCGGTGACGAATCGGATGCGCGAATCAACTGGTTTACCGATTCACTCATCGCTGTGCCCGTTCAGAGCCGTTATCGCGTATAGCGGACGCCGCGACTCCACGCTGTCGAGCCACGAAAACCAGATTCTTTTCCAGCTCGTACGCTTTTGCCTCGGTTTTCAAGCCGGCCTTCGCATAAAGCGACACGAGCCGATCGAGAATGTTGCAGCGTTGCCGTTCGCAACCGAACTGCTCGCACAACCCCTTCGCATCCAGCCAGCTCGTTGCGGCTTCGGCCGCCTTGCCGCACGCGAGCAGCGCGACGCCGGCCTTCTCCATCGCCTCGATCTTCGTATGCGCGAGCATCAACCTGCCGGCGGCGCCGCTCGCCAGATCGAAATAGACAGCTGCCTTCGCATATTCGCCCAGCGCGTTGCAAGAGTTGCCGACCGCCATCAGCGAATTGAG
The DNA here is from genome assembly GCF_009362735.1 of Paraburkholderia franconis. Classification (GTDB taxonomy): domain Bacteria; phylum Pseudomonadota; class Gammaproteobacteria; order Burkholderiales; family Burkholderiaceae; genus Paraburkholderia; species Paraburkholderia franconis. Next base: position 7,788 of record NZ_WHNP01000041.1, read on the forward strand.
GACGACGAGCAAATTGCGGCCACCGAGCGCCGCCGGCAACGCCCGCACATACCACTCCTGTGCCTCGCGCTGTGATCCCTGACGCAACGCCACGTCGCCCAAGCCGTGCAGCGCCATTGCGCAGCCCGTCGCATCCTGTCCGGCATGAAACGCGTGGAGCGCGCGGTATTTGCGCTGCGCGTCGGGCAGCCTGCCGTGCGCGAGGTCGATCGCCGCGATCTGCATCAACGCCCCCATACGCTGCACCATCGGTTGCGCCTCATCGTTTGCAACGTCAACAAGGTTGCGGGTCGCTTTCCCAGACGAGATATCGACGGGAAGTATCAGTACATGCTCCGCTGTCCTCTCTCGAGCGATCGGAACCAGGCCAGGCCGATTTCGGTCGTCACGGATGCAGAAGCGATGCCCCTCCATCCAGTCTTCGAAGCCGTTCAGCGCGAGCAATTGCAGCACCATCTTCGCGAAGCCACCGGCGTCGCCCATCGACGACGGCAACCATGCCCAAATGACTTTCGCGCCTTCCGGTACCAGCGTCCCGACGTGCATGACGGCGTCACGCAACCGTTCCGCGGGCCCGCGCCTCGGGTCGGTGCATGCCAGCGGCAATGGCGGCCAGCGCATTTCGCCGCATTCGACGCGCGCCCGGTTCTCTTCGTCGATCTGATGACCGAGCACTTCCATGCACGTTTGGAGGTACGCGTCGGCCGCATCGCATGGAAACGGAAAGGTCAGGAAAATCGCATCGCCGACACGCTGATCGAGCGACTGCAGCATCTTCAGCACGGGCACGACGTCGTTATCGGTCATTTCGAGCAGCAGCGTCGGATCGTCGGGCTGCTCGACGAATGCTTCGATTGACAATTCGATGGCGGCGAACTCGCGATGCATGATGATGCGCTTCCTTCTCAGTTCAACCGGACATACCGGCTTCGCACGACGGTGTCTGCTTCCGTCCGAATGTCGACGCCGCCGCAGCCGCCTTCGAGTTCGAGCGTCTGCGCGCTCAGCCGCAGCTTGCCAGCGACTTCGATATTCACGTTCCGATTCAACAACGTTATGACCGGCCCGTCCGGCGATGCTCGCACCTGCAACAGCGGGTAGCCCGACGCATCCGACACCTGCACGCATTTGTCAGGTTCGAGCGCAAGCGCCACGGCCGGCTCGACGACCGGCTCGACCGGCTCGCCGCTGCCTGCCCGCTTCAGCAGGCCGGAGACGAGATACCCGGGCCAGTTCGCCGGCGACTGCAGCAACACGCGATCGCCGATGCGCGGTTTCACGCCGTCCACACATTCGAGCCAGCGCTCGCACGTGTTACCGTCGTGCATCGACCATTTCACGCGAATGCGCCCCATCGCATCAGGATGATGCGTGTCCGTCACCTCGCCGACCAGCGTCGCCGATTCGGCACGTTCAGCCGGCGGGGAAGGAATTGGCGACGCGTCGCTTGTGAACAGCCGCCGCAATGCCTTGACCGTATCCGCTTCAAGCGCATCGTCGATCGTCATCTGATCCAATTCGTTCTCCATCGAATGTCTCCCGTGCTTCGAGTGAGCCCATGGAACCGGCACACGGCCGTCGCCAGCCGGCCGCTCCGTCGAAATCAGTTGATATGGGCGATCGTCCCCTGGATCGTCACGCCCGAGCCGTCGAGCGTGATCGAGCCTCCACCCGTCGCCAGGACAATCTTCGTCGCGTTGACATTGACGTTGCAGCTGCCTTGGCCGTTGTCGATGTTCACCGTCGGCGCCTGAAGATTGGCCTTTGACTTGCCCGACAGATTGAGATCGTTCTCGCCATAGATCGACACGCCTTGTGCATAGCCGGCGATGCTTACGCCTTTGCCATATCCAGTGATGCCGACGCCGCCGACCTGGCCCATGATGCCGACCCCGAGATCGCCTGCGCTTCCGCCAATGGAAACGCCGACGTTCTCCTTGTTGATCGATATGCCGCTCTGTCCGGCACCCATATCGATGTAGTTGCCCGCACCCATCGATGCGACCTTGGCCACGTCGACGGAATAGTTCCCTGTATTGACTTTCGTCGCATACGACCCTGTGCCGACGACGTGCGTGCTGTTCCCCTCGACGAAAACATCATGCTTGCCGCTCACCACCGCGAGGCTGTGATTGCCTTTCGTAACGGTATGCGAACTGTTGCCGTCGACAGACACGCTGCGATTTCCAGTCACCCCATGCGTCTCGTCCCCCCCGATCTGCGCAACCCGATGCTGCCCGATGTTCACCGTCTCGTTCTGCCCGACGCTGCGTTGCCGGTTGTTCTTCACCTGCATCGTCTCGTCGTTGCCGACCGTATGGGTGTGGTTGTTGCCAACCGACAGCGAATGATCGAGCTCCGTCTCCGCGTCGAAATTGCGTTCCGCGTGCATCCACAGCTGCTCGGCGCCCTTGCGATCTTCGAAACGCAGCGCATTCGCATGCTCGGTCGTCCCACCGGGCGACGAGCGCGAGAGCAAACCGCTTTGCGTCGCGCTCGCGGGCAGCCCCCATGGCGGCATCCGGTCGGCGTTGTAGACGCGGCCCGTGACGATCGGATGATCGGGATCGCCATTCAGAAAATCGACGATCACCTCGTCGCCGACGCGCGGCACCTGAATCCCGCCGAAGCCGCCGCCCGCCCATGGCGTCGAGACGCGTACCCAGCAGGATGTGTTTTCGTCCCCGCGTCCATAGCGGTCCCAATGGAACTGGAGCTTCACGCGCCCATACTGGTCAGTCCAGATTTCCTCGTCTTGCGGCCCTGTCACGACGGCCGTCTGCGGACCGCTCGTGTGCGGCCGCGGCGTCGTGCGCCGAGAGCGGTACGGCAGGCTCGACGGCTGCGCGACGAGCTGCGTGTCGTGCCGCACCTCGTCGCCGTCATGGCTCGCATAGGCGTTCTCTTCGAAGCGATAGCAGCAACGCACGATCAGATACTCGTGGTTCTGGTCGTCGCGCGGACAGTTCTTCAACGTGAATAGATAGCCGGGGGCAGCGCCGCGCACGTCCGTGTGTCCCGTTGCGCGCTCGTGCTCCGCCTGCAGTTCTTCAAGCCTCACGCGGTTGCAGCGCTCGCCGTGCGCATCGTCGCGATAGCCGCCGGGCCATTCGTAGACGGCGAGGCCGTCGTGATCGTGCCCGCGGGGATCGGCCCGCCGCACGGAGAGATCGGCGCGCGGCTTCGTGAAATCGTAGTCACTGGCCTCGTGCCGGCCCGGGTTCAGTTCCTTCGCGGGCACCCAGCTGTCGATATGCTCTTCATCCGCAATGGCCGTGCGATCCCGTCCGATGTAGGGAATCGTCGCGTAGCTCGGCAACGGACGATGCGAGGCCATCGCGTCGCACAGCACCAGCGTATGCTTGCCGGGCGCATGCTCGAAATAGTAATAGATGCCTTCCTGCTCGATCAGCCGAGACACGAAGTCCGCGTCGGTTTCGTTGTACTGCACGCAGTATTCGCGCGGCGCGTATTGGTCGCTCAACCGGCTCTCGATCTGAAACCCATAAGGCGCGAGCGTTTCCTGCACGATCTCGGGCACACTGCGCATCTGGAAGATGCGGCAATCGGCGCGGCGCGTCGCAAGCCACAGCCACGGCCGCACGACGAGCTCATAACAGTAGTGACGCCCGGCATCGCGCCCGGCCAGCGCCGCGCGCGCCACAAGGCCGTTCAGGTAGCGGGTCGCGCCCTGTTGCGCCTCGATGCGCACGGTCACCGACTGCCCGAGCAACGCATGCAGCGATAGGCTGTGACTGTCGGCCAGCGCCTCGATGCGGAACTCGAACATCCGGCCGAGTTCCTCTTCGCCGCCCAGACGACGGAACTTCAGGTTGTCGCCGAGCGGACTGTCCAACGTGAATACGCGTGACATGAAAGCCTCTCCCGATCAGGACCGCGCATGGGCTGGCGGATACGGCACACGGCGCCGCTCGCATTCGATGATGGCGTGGTCGATCACGACGTCGCCGGCAGGCGCCGTGTCGTGTCGCGTCCCAAGCCACGTGCTGCGGCCGATTCCCTCGCGTGCGCCCAGTGTCAGGGCGGGCACCTGCGTGGACGCCAGTTCGAGCCGCAGCTCCCACGCGAACTCGCTGCCGATGTATTCCCGCACCCAGCGCGCGACCCGCCGCGCATTCGCGCCTTCGGGCAAGAACGTGCGATAGATGTCGAGGGGCATCGGACCCAGCACGATCTGAAAGCGCGACTGGCCGTCGCGCACGGCGCGGCCCAGCACGGCGCCCTCGCCGAGCCGCTGCGTCGGATGCGTGGCATGCAGCGTGGTGCGCAGCGGCTCATCGATCGGCATCCAATGCACCTTATGCTCGACGATACGTGCGGACACGCCGAACTCGCGCCGCAGGAACTGCACGAGCCCTTCGGGGTTGCGTGTCTGCCGCATCCAGTGCCCCGCATGAAAACACTGTGCATGACCTGGGCCGCGGCTTCCCGGCGTGCCGCTCGCTCGCCCGATCAGACTCGCCACGTAGCCGTCGAAGCGCGATGCGCCGGGCCGGTCATGACCGACGACGGGCTGCGCATCGGCCCATGCGCGATAGAACAACAGGATCAACCGATGATGAAACCAGTCCGCGAACGCGCGCATTGCGCGATCGCCATAGGCATGCGCGCGTTCATGCGCATGTTCCGTCAGATGATGCGGCAGCGGTCCGTTCGGCCCGAACAGCCCAAAGCCGTGGATCGTCACGCGTGGCACCTCATCCCCATCACGCACGTCGGCAAGCATCGATGCAGCAAATGCAAGCGATGGTTCCTCTCCGAGCCGCACGGGCTCGTCGTCCGGATGCGCGGCGCGCCCGAGCGCGACCGCGCCGGAAAGCGCATCGAGCCAGCGCAACGCATCGAACAGATCGTGCTGCGCAGGCGCGGCACGCAGCCGGTTCCAAAGTACATCACGTCGTGCATGCGTTCGCGCATCGCGTGGGACGGCCGGATTCAACGGCGGTTCGTGGCGTGTCATATCGATGGCCTTAGCCCGACACGCGCGGGCCATTGCGCCAGTTCGCCCCGTTGCGACGAATGCAGCGCGAACTCCGTAAAAGCGTTGATCGACGCATGTCGCGCAAAGAACTGCTCGAGCACGGCACCCAGCATGTACGGGCTTTCCCCGGCGAATGCATGATCGTCCACAGTGAGCGTCACGCGCACGCCGCGGCCGAACACGACTGGACCGCGTTTCGGCAGGCGCCGGTAGACGGGCTCGCACGCAAGCCGCTGCAGCGCGCCTGCCTGCCTGCGCATCGCTGCATCGCCGTGCTGCGCGTACAGCGCCAGCAGCTCGCGCAATCCGCGCGCGCCGTCTTCGTCGTCGATACGCGCGAGCGGCTGGTAGTTCAACCCAAGATGGCTGATCAGCCGCCACACGGCGGCATCTTGCGCGAGTGGCGGCTGCGGACGCGAAGGCCCACGCAGCACCTTGGCGCGCGCGATGGGCGCTGAAATTTTCGGCGTGAAATCACTCGCGCCGCCGAGCGGCAGCAGCAGCGGCAAGTCGCGGTTCGTGCACAGCGTATCGGCCGACAGATGCCTCACGCGCTCGTCGAATGGCGCCTGCTTGCGATCGACGAGCGAGACGAACACTTCGGTTCCTGCATAGCTTGTTCGCGCGCCGTTGGCCCGCATCTGCGCCGATGCGACGCGCGGCTCGCGGCGCATCGAGTAGTAGGCGGCACTGTCGCCGTCGTTGCCGCCAAACGATGCGTAGAACTGGCTGAACTCGCAATCGCCTGCATCGCCCGTCCGATGCCCGGTGACGCGCGTCACCGCATAGATCTCGTGATCGAGGGGTCGCGAGCGGTCCGCCACGAGATGATATTCGTGCGTGCGCGGTGTCACCGGAATGCGGTCGGTGCGCTTCGGAAAGAGGTTGATGGCGGGCGTGCAGTTGAGCGCGAAATCGCGCATATCGACCCTTGCCGCGAGCGCCGCATCGTCACGATCGAACAGCAGCGTCAATTCGAACGCGTCGCGATGACATTGCGCGAGCGCGCGGCGTAACCCGCTCACGCTGAAGAACAGGCACCGCGCGGGAAACGCAAAGTATTCCTGCAACAGCCGGTAGCCTTCGAACGTCCGGCCATCATTCGGCAGCATCGCTTGCGACGGACTGAAGCCCTCGTGGACGACTGCATCCGCATCGAGCATGACCGCGCGCGAGCGGTCGCCCGGCACATTAACGAGCACGCCCGCGACGTGACGGGTCACCAGTTCGAGCAGCTTCGCCGCCTGAGATTCGGCCCCCGACAGGTGGAACGTCAACTGATCGAGCGGCAACTCGTTCGCGAGCGCACCGCCCGTCACGTCGATCCGGATGCGCAACGCTGCGCTCGCGCGCTTACGCAGCGAATTATCCACGGGCAGATCAATAGGCACACCCGTCATCTCGACCGCGCCTATCGCGAGTGGCCACAGCACGAGATCATGCGCGGTGCGGAACTCGCAGGGCGTCAGCTCGCCGCTCGCCAGCTTTGCCTGCAACGTGGTGCCCGCCGGCATGGTAAAGCCGCGCGCAAGGCTGCCTTCGTTCAGCTCGGGTGTTATCTGCACGATGGCCATGGCCGGCATCGGCGCGAGCGCGTTCGGATAGACCACTTCGAGCAGGCGCTGCGAAAAACGCGGAAACTCCGCGTCCATCTTCATCTGCACGCGCGCCGTCAGGAAGCAGAAGCCTTCGAGCAGCCGTTCGACGTATGGGTCAGCCACATCGATGCCATGCATTCCGAGCCGTCCCGCAATCTTCGGGAACTGCTGCGCGAACTCGCCGCCGAGATGCCGCATGTAGCTCAGCTCGCGGTTGTAGTAGTCGAGAAACCGCTCATCCATGCGCCACGCTCCCGCATTCGCGCAGCGACACGACGCCCGATTCGAGATCGAGATCCGACAGCAAAAGAATCTCGAGCGGATACGGTACCGACCAGAGCGTCGCGTGAATCTCGAGCGTCAGCCGGTTCTGGTGATGCATCGCACGCGGGTCCGTGACACATCGCACGTCGATGCTGCCGGGCAAGAAGCGCGGCTCGAAGCGCACGATCGCCTCGCGAACCCACGCTTCGAGGCCGGCGAGATCGATGCCGGACATGTGCATGCCCGCCAGCGCCCGCATGCCGTAATTAATCACCGAGTTCGCAGCCTCTGGATACGCGGCGCCATCGATCGCATCCTGGAGATTCGCGCAGTTGAAGAGCCAGCCGAGATCGCGCAGCACGGCCGCGCGCAACTTCCGTTCGTCGATCCATTGCGCAGGCGGTGCTTCCGCGCGCTCGTGCGGCGCGGCGTCGGTGAGCCTGTCGAGCAACGCAGGCTGAAGCCTGTCGCGCGCGCCCCGCCGTCCCTGCCTGAACGCGGACACGGGTGGTCCGTCATCTGTTTCGCTGATCATCGCGCTCTCCGCCTACATTTCCTTGTTCTTCTTGATGTCCCAGCCCATCGTCACCTCGGCGCCCTTGCCACCGTTGGCGTTCTGCTCCCAGTACTGCTTCTTCACGCGCGCGGCCTGGAACGCGTAGTTCATCAGCAGCCTGTCGGCCGTATCGCCGGGATCGGTGCCTGCGACTTGCGCTGACGTGACGAGCACCTCTTCGAGCGTCACGCGCGAAAACTCAATCTGCGTGCCGCCCGTCTTGCATGACGAGATCTCAACCTTGTCGAGATGCTTGCCGCTTGCGCAGCACTTGAGTATCGCGGGCGCCGCCTTGTCCATGTAGGCGACCACGACGAGGTCGCTGAAGCTCGCCTTGCCCGTGCCGCCTCCACCGCCTACGGCCATCGCGGCAGGCTGGCTCGCCCCCCACGAGAACGACTGGATATCGCTCCATCCCTGGTGCTGGTCGTCCGCCGATTCGCCCGTCGTGCCGTCGACCTTCATGAACATTGCCACTGCCATGCCTTCCTCCGTTTTGAAGTGATCGCCCTTGCATCAGCGGTCGGCCGTCTTGACGGACGGCAGTTTCGCGACGAGCCGCAACGACACGGTCAGCCCTTCGAGCTGATAGTGCGGACGCAGAAAGAACTTCGCTGCGTAGTAACCGGGGTTGTCCTCGATTTCGTCGACGACGACCTGAGCCGCGGCAAGCGGCTTGCGCGCCTTGTTCTCCTGCGATGAATTGACGGGATCGCCGTCGACGTAACTCATGATCCAGTCGTTCATCCATCGCTCCATGTCGCCGCGTTCATGGAACGAACCGATCTTGTCGCGCACGATGCATTTGAGGTAATGCGCGAAGCGGCAGCATGCGAACAGATACGGCAGGCGTCCTGAGAGCCGCGCGTTCGCGGTTGCATCCGGGTCGTGATATTCAGCGCTTCTGAAAAGCGACTGCGCGCCGATGAATGCCGCAACGTCGGTGTTCTTCCGGTGCACAAGCGGCATCAGTCCGTTTTTCGCGAGTTCCGCTTCACGCCGGTCGCTGATCGCGATTTCCGTCGGGCATTTCATGTCGATGCCGCCGTCGTCGGTCGGAAACGTATGGCATGGCAGGTTCTCGACGGTGCCGCCCGATTCGACGCCGCGAATCGACGAACACCATCCGTAGAGCTTGAACGAGCGGTTGATATTCGCGGCCATTGCATAGGCCGCGTTCGCCCACGTATAGCGGTCGTGCTGCGCTCCCTCTGTGTCTTCCTCGAAGTCGAATTCGTCGACGGGATCGGTGCGCGCGCCATACGGCAGTCGCGCGAGAAAGCGAGGCATCGCGAGGCCGACGTACCGTGCGTCGTCCGATTCGCGCAGACCGCGCCAGGTCGCATACTCCGTGTTCTGGAAGATCTTCGTCAGATCGCGTGGGTCCGACAGTTGCTGCCACGACTCCATCTGCATCAACCCGGGCGACACGCCGCTGATGAACGGCGCATGCGCGGCCGCCGCAATCTTCGAGAGCTCGCCCAGCATTTCGACGTCGGGCGGCGAATGATCGAAGTAATAGTCGCCGACGAGGCAGCCGAACGGCTCGCCACCCAATTGGCCGTACTCGTCCTCATAGACCCGCTTGAATAGCGGGCTCTGGTCCCAGGCGACGCCCTTGTGACGCTTCAACATTCGCGCGACTTCGCGCTTGCTCGCGGACATGACGCGAACCTTCAGCAGCTCGTCGGTCTCCGTGTGATTCACGAGATAGTGCAGCCCTCGCCAGGCGCCTTCGAGTCGCTGATACTCGGGATGGTGAAGAATGGCGTTGATCTGCTCGCTGAGCTTTCCGTCGATTGCGCCGATCAGTTGCGCGATCGCGTCGTATGCATCGGCGGACATCGTCACCGAATGCTCGAGCGCCTGATGCGCGAGCGTGCGCACCGCGCGCTGCACGGCGCCGCGCGCCTGTTCCGTCGTGGGCCGGATCTCTCTGTCGAGCAGCGCCGCGAATCGCTCGTCCGTCAGCGTGGCTTCGACGACCTGCGTCGACGTCTGTGCATCTCTATTCATGGCTGTCTCCTTCGAGACGCGGCAGGTCGCCCGCATCCGTGCCCGCCAGCGCCGCGAGCAGATCGGGATTCGCGAGCGCACGCGCGATCAGTTCTTCCGCGCCACGTTTGCCGTCGATATACGACAGCAGGTTCGCGAGTTCCGTGCGCGCTTCGAGCAGCCGACGCAGCGGCTCCACGTTGCGCGCGAGCGCAGTTGGCCCGAAGTCGTCGATGCTCTGGAACGCGACATCGACCTTCAGCTTGCCGTCGCCGGAGAGCGTGTTATCCACTTCGAGCGACAACGCCGGGGCGAGCGCTTTCATGCGTTCGTCGAACGTGTCGATGTCGATTTCCATGAATCTGCGTTCCGCGAGATCCGGTAACGGCGTCGCGCGATGGCCCGTCAGATCCGCGAGCACGCCCATCACGAACGGCAACTGCACCTTCTGCTGCGCGCCGTACAGCTCGACGTCGTATTCGATCTGAACGCGGGGCGCCCGATTGCGCGCGATCAGTTTTTGTCCACTCGATAAAGTATTCTGACGTGACATTCGCTCCTGCTCCTCGCGCACCATGTGTGCGCCGATCCTCGTTCAACGATGAAGGCGCGCTGACGTCCGCAGACGACGCGCGTCTCCCCTCTACGCGCTGCGGCCGTGACCGCTCAGCAGCTCGACCTGTTGCAGTCCTTCGGGCGCGATGTCTCTGACGAGCTCGTAGAAATCGAGTGTCAGCAACCGCTGCACGCGGCGCAGCAGCAGTGGTGCCGGATGGCCCATTTCCTGATCGTCGAAATAGCGGCACATTTTTTCGAGCGCCAGCGCGACGTCGCCGCGGTTCATGAACTCCGCGTCGCGCCATGCATTGGCCCATGCATTGGCCTGTGCATCGGCCGCAGCGGGATAGCGCCTGTTGCTTCTGGAATTGCCTTCTGTTTCCGCGTTGCTGGCGGACGTCGCAACCTGCCCGCTTTCGGCGTCATCGGTGTCGACGGGCGGTCTGGCAAGCCGTGCAGGCACTTCGTCGCGAATGCGCCGCAAGACCCGTTCGACGCGGCTTGGCTCGGGCATCCACTGCGGGCCGATGCGAGCCGTCACCGTCGCACGAATTGCATCGAGACTGTCAAGCACGTCGCATACGACAGCCCATTCGTGAGCACATTCGCTGCACAAGCGCTGCATCTCATGCTTCAGTCGTTCGGCGCCGCCGGGATACCGGCTGGCGTCTGAAGGATGCCCGTCGAGCAGGTCTTCCGCCTCGCGCACTGTCAGGTTGTCCGCAAGCATCTGCTCCTGCGCTGCCCGTGCGCAAGCATGGCCGCCAACGATCCCAGCGAGCGCGTTCATCCGGGGTATCGGGTCGAGCTCGCCGTCGATGGCGGGCGCCGGATGCAGTTCGTCCCAGTAGTCTGCAAGCCATCGCTGAACGAGGGCGAGCCCGTCCGCATAGCCGCCGAGTCCGCGCCGCGCAATCCACGCGCGCACCAGCGGTGCCGCGATGCGCAGGTCTCGCGTGCGCCTGAGCAGGGACTGCGCGGCGCGCTCCACTTCGGCCCAATCGGGCGTCTGTTCTGCAATCACTGCCGCGCCGTACTGCTGTTCGGGCCGCCCCGCGGCGCATTGCTGTAGAAGCAGGAAGTCTGCGTCGTACTCGAGATCGGGCCCGCATCGGGAATCGGCATCGACGGGAGCAAGAAAGGGTTCGATCATGGCAGTGATGTCCTTGTGGCAAACCGCTCTCATTCGAATCGGTAACTGATGTTCACGGGGCCGCTGCCCGGATCGAGCCTGACCGTTCGCCGCATCGGCGGCAGTTGGCCATTGCGGATCTCGATGCCGTACTGACCGGGTGCAAGCGCCAGTGTCTTCAACGGGGGACTGACGCCGCGCCTGACGCCGTCGACGTACACTTCGCCCCACGGATAGACCTGCAAGCGGATGGCGACGAGCTTCGGCGCCTTATGTTCGTCGCTGGCGGAAGCGCCTTGCGCGACGTCGACTCCAGATGTGATCGATGTCGGAGCCGTTTGCACGTCGGTGGCTGTCGCAGCGGACGCGATCTGCTCATCAACGGCTGCGTGCGTCGTGCGTGCTTGCGTTTCTGCGCCGAACGATTGGGACGCGGGCGCGGTCGTGGCGGGTGCCGTCGGTTCGAGCTGTTCGGATCGACGTGGAACGGACCCGCCTGCGGGCGAAGTCGGCGGTGCGTGCTGCGCAGTCACGACTGGCGCATGGGCGGTGGCAGGAGCCGTCCGGGCAACCGTCTTCGGTTCAGGTGCCCGTATCGCGTATTCGAACAGTCGGTATGTGGCGACGCATGCAATCGCGATCAGAACCAGCGTGCCGGCGATCGCAACGGAACGCCTGCGATCGACACGTTCTGCGCTGCGCTTCATCGCGAAAGCAACGACACTCCACAACCTCGTCATACGCGCGAGGGTGGAATGCGCGCGTTGCAGCGCATCCGCAGCCCACATGCGGTGGTTGTCCGATGGCGCACTGCTGACGCTCCCGCTTTCGATGTGATCGCCGATCTCCCGTTGCTGCTCCGCGGACGCGTGACTGGGGCGGGGATCGCCGACAGGGGGCGCGACGGTAGCGTCGGGATCGGCATGCTCATTCGATGCGCCGTCGAGCAAGCCGGTCGCACCTTGAATCATGGCGCCGTCCGTTTGCCCATCCCGCTCGTCTCGAAGGTCCGACGCCCGCGGCACTTCGCTCGCCCGCGATGGCACGCGTGGAGGAGGCGCGGGTTGATGAGGCACCTTATGCACCTCATGCACCTTGTAGCCCGCGTCATCTCGTGTCTCGGGCAGCAGCGGCACACCTGCATCGCGCGCGCCCCCGGCCACATACACACAGGCACCCGCCTCACGCAACCCCAGCAGCCGTGCAAACGCCGCGACGGAATCGGGACGGTCTTCCGTGCGCAATGCCAGCGCGTGATCGACTGCTTCGAGAAACGGGAGGGTGTAACGCTCGCGTCCGGCGAACCCGCGCGACGCCAGGGGCTGCCACGCATCCTGGATGCTGCGCACGACGGCCGCCGGCGGCGGCTCGCCGACAATCATCGCGTGCATCACCGCGCCGAGCGAATAGATATCGGTCCACGGACCTTGCACGAATGCGGGATCGTCGGTGTATTGCTCGATCGGCGAATAGCCCGGCTTGAGCATCACCGACGTTTCGTCGACGGCATCGCCGATCGACTTGCGGGCTGCGCCAAAGTCGAGCAGCACGGGCTTGCCGTCGGACGGGATCAGCACGTTGTCGAGCGAGATGTCGCGGTGAAAGCACTGCGCGCGATGCAGCGTGTCCAGCGCGCCGAGCAGCGCCGCCACCAGGTTCAGCAACTCTCCTTCGCTCATCGGCCCGTGTTTCGCGGCACGCTGCTTGAGCGTCGGTCCTTCGTAGAACGGCATCACCATGTACGCGGTGCCGTGGCTTTGCCAGAACTGCAACACCTTGACCAGACCGGGATGATCGAACTGCGCCAGCAATCTTGCCTCGTTCAGAAATGCCGCGCGCCCCGAATCGAATGCGGCGGCAAAGCGTTCCGCACGCAGGCAGACCGTGAAGTCACCACCGCGCCGCGCCAGCAGCGAAGGCATGTACTCCTTGACGGCGACCGCGCGTTGCAGCGTGCGGTCGAACGCGCGATAGACGATGCCGAACCCCCCGATGCCAAGCACAGCGTCCAGTTCGAAGTCCCCCAACCGGTGCCCGGCGGGCAGTGGCCTCGCGCCGCCATCGCTCGCGCCGCTTGTTGCACTCGTGGCATCGGTTGCTGTCGTCAGGCGTTCCTTGAACAACGGGTCCATCATTTACGACCTCTTCATCAAAATCACGACCGCTTCGCACTGCGGGCAAGCCGCGCGAAGCCTACTCGCCGCGCCAGTACGCATCGCGCGGCGGCGCACCGAAAAGCGTCCGAAAGAGCCGCGCGTCGAACTTGCCCGTATGCGCGTGCGTCTTCGGCGGCGCGTCATTTGCCTGAAGCGCCCACCAGAAGCTCGTCGCGCCGTGCGGATCGAAGAATTCGGCAAGATTCGGCCAGCCCGGGACTTGCGCTTCGCGTCCCCGCCGCGTGTCGCCATCAGAAAAGCTGTTGGCCCCTGCTTCGCGCGGCAGCCGTACGTGGCTCAATACGCGGTCCAACTGCTCGGGGCCATGCGCTTCGCGCACGGCGTCCAGCAGCGCAGCGCCGACGTTGCCGACGAACCCGGCCGCGGCGGCCGTGGTATCGCGCGTATAGACGTCCGCATCGAGCGCGAGCGCTGCGATGACGGGGTAATACCGCCCGACGCGGTCGCAGCTCGGCGCGAGACAGCCCAACTGAACGCATTCGGCGCCTGCGCCTGCGGGAATCGCGAAATGCCATACGGGCGCAATTGCGAAGTGGCGGGCGAGCCCGTCAGGCAAGCCCTGCCGAAGCGAGACCATGCCCTGCTGAACCCAGTCGTCCCACCACGCGGCAAGCCGCGTGGACATGCCACGATTGACGAAGTCGCCCGCGCCGGGAACCTTGCCGAACCAGCCGAACTGCAACAGATGTCCGTTCGACGCCGTACTCATGATTTCGCCGGGCATGTGAACGACTCCATTTGCGCGAGACGAAACGGGTTATGCACCGAGTCCGCCGTGATCTGCACCTTGAACTGCTTACCGTCCACCGCGAAGCTCGCGATGAGCTCTTCCGGCGAGCGGCCCCGCTCGATCCGCGCGTGATCGAACAGGCGGTACAGTGCCCACGGTCCGTCTGCGACCCATCCGTCCGTCGCGCCCGATTGCTCGATGACCTGCAGCCGCGCCTGATTGCCGCCGCCGGGCGCGGGCCATTGCAACGTGACGGGCGCCTGGGGTCCGTGCGCGTAGTGCACGGTCTGGCCGCCTGCATCGAGCGCCCATTCGGAGATCGACGGATCCATGTCGAGCGGCTTGATCTGCACCTTCACCGCTGGGTCGCGACTGCCGCCGGCGAAGAACACGTCGCGGATCACGGCGGCCTTCTCGAACGATGCGAGAAACGGCGCCGCATTCCCGGCCGCGATCCCGCCTGCCGTCGCTGTCGCATTGGCGCTCGCGGAAGCGGCATTGAACCGCCATGGCCGAGTGGCCGTATCGACCTGCGCCTGCAGGTTCTTGCGGAAGAAGTCGTCCATCAGTCCCGAAGGAGCGAAGAGCTGAGCGAAGTCACCCAGCGCGACGTCGCGCGACGAGCCGTGAGCAAACGGATAGCGGCCTGCAATCGCCTGACGGCAGAAGTCGCCGACATCGGCCGACGCGCTGCGCGCGAGATTGCGTTGCGCGAGCGTTGCCACGCTGCCGTTCGCGCCATCGGCGAGATCGCCGAGCATCTGCCTGAACGGAGCAGGCATCCGGCCGGCCTGCGCGCGCACCTTGTCAGGCACATCGGATGGGGGCGGCATGCCGCCGCTGCGGAGCGCCGCGTCGGTTGCGCTCAGATACGTATAAAGCTCGTCGATGAGTTTCAACATGCCGTCGATCGGCGCATTGCCCGACCGGCCTTCGACATGCGCGTACTGGCGCAAACCGGCGAAGTGGTTGTCGACTACGGCCTCCGGCCTGTCGCTCTGCGCGGCGGCGCCGTTCGCCTGCCCTGCCGAGAAAATGCCCGCCAGCGCGTGTCGCGCGCTTTCCACCTTGTCCTGCGCGCGGTCGGCGAATCCCGCGCCGCCTGTGCCCGCGTCGCTGCGGATCAACGCGGTCTGCGCGGCGGCGGCGTCGATCAGTCGGGTCAACGGTGAATCCGGCGACGACAACACGCGCGCGGCCTGAATGCTCTGCGCGAGCGAGTCACCCGAATCACCTGTTTGCAGGCGAATGTCGTTCAGATACGCATCCCACACGCGCATATAGTCGTCGAGGTACAACGTGCGGATGTCGCGCGCCCACGATTCGGCCGCCGCGCGATTCGGCACGTCGCTCTCCTTCAGGTTGAGCACCCACTTCTCTTCGCCGGCGAACGTGCCGATCGACTCGTCAAGCCGTTTGTCGAATACGTCCCAGTAGCCACGGTACGTGTATAGCCCCGGCAACGCGTCATTCAGGCTCTTGCCACTTTGCCGGCGGAACACGAGTGCAGCGGACGGGCCGGCGGCATGCGCAACGTCGAAGTCATACGACTGCGTAGCGCCGCGCAACGTGTGCGTCAGCTGCGCGTAGAGCCGCTGCGCGAACGTGAGCTGTTGCAGCCGCGCGCGCGTTTGCGCAACCAGTTGTTCGTTCATCGCGAAGGGCGACAGCACCATGCGATCAGCGAACAGCGCCGCGAGATGCGCGGCCAGCGCCGAACGCTGCGCGGCCGTCAGCGGATGCTGCAACGCCCGCTCGAACTCCAGAGCGAGCACGGCCTGCACGAACGGAGGATCGTAGTGCGCGCTGTCGTACAGCATCAGGTACGCCTTGAGAGCGGCATAGGCGAACGTGGGATCGTCGCTGCGCGCACTCTGCAGCGTCGCTTCGAGACGCCGGGCAGCCAGCGGCAGCAGCAATTCGTCGAGCGCGCGCTGATAGACGCCGTTCACTGCCGCGCGCGTCTTGTCGCCCTGAAAGAGCCCCCACCGGTACGCAAGCGGCGGCGACTGCGGATCGACGCGATCCGTCCGCGCGAGGTGGCGCAGGTCGTCGAGCACGGGCAGCACCCGGCCGATGCCGGTAGCGTCCGTCAGCGGCGCGCGCCTCAACTGCTGATCCAGCGTTGCGACGCGCGCGCTCACGTCGTCGAGATAGCCGCTGTTGTTCACATAGCTTCGCATCCACAGCGCGAGCGCCATGCACAGCAACACGGCTGCCGTCGCATAGCCCGCAAGCATCATCACATGTCGGCGCCGATGCCAGGCCAGGTTCGTGCCTGCCAGCGTCGTCTCGCTGACGATGAGCCCCTGCAACAGGTCCTTCAGAAAGAAGCTCCGCCCGTTCGTGCCCGTCTGCATCGCGGGCGGCATACCATCGATCTGCAGGAACCGCTTGATGCCCCCCATCACGCGATCGAACACGGTGCCCTCCTGGGTGCCGCTCGTCAGATAGACGCCGCGCAGCATCGGCAGCGAGCCGAATCGGGACTGCGAGAACACTTCCTCGACAAGTTGCGCGAGCACGTCGCGCAGCAGCGCGAACTGCTGCGGCAGCGAATAGATCAGTTCGCGCCTGCGCACGTCGGATTCCGCACCAAGCAGTTCGGGCAACGCGTCATTGAGCCGCCGGTGCAGCAGGTCGTATTCGCGATTGAATGCGCCGCGCAGATCGAAGCCCTGCGCGCGGCTCTCGTCGAGCCCGAACGTGAAGCCCCACACCTGCGCCCGCTCCGCGCGCCCCAATGCGCCGAAATACTCGGAGAAGCCGGCCAGCAAATCGGCTTTGGTCACCAGCACGTAGACCGGAAACTGAATGCCCAACTGGCTCCTCAGTTCCTGGAGGCGCTTGCGCAAGGCCATCGCGTGCCCGGTGCGCTGCGCATCCGATGCCCCGAGCAGGTCCGCCACGCTGATCGTCAGCAAGGCACCATTGAGCGGCTGTTGCGGCCTGTACTTTCTCAGCAGGCCGACAAAGCCTCGCCACTCATCTTCATCCAGCGCGCGATTGCTTTCGTGCGTCGTGTAGCGCCCCGCTGTGTCGATCAGCACCGCCTCGTTGGTGAACCACCAGTCGCAATGGCGCGTGCCACCGACGCCGCGAATTGCCGCCTTGCCGAACTGTTCGGCAAGCGGAAAGCTCAGCCCCGAGTTCACGAGCGCCGTCGTCTTGCCCGAACCGGGCGCGCCGATGAACACGTACCACGGCAGTTGATACAGGTAACGGCGCGACAGGCCCGCGATCCAGCCCGAGAAGCCCAAACGCCTGTCGTCGCCTGGCGCGAGACGCATGGTTTTCAACTGCGCCGCCGCCTCGCCGAAGCGGTGCCGCAATTCCGCGAGATGCGCGGGCTCCGCTTCTGCATTGCCGGGCAATGGGCCGCTAGCCTGCAACTGGTTCAGCAATTGCGCGTTCAAACGCGCAGCACGCCAGCGGCGCCAGCCGGCACGCGCGCCCCATCCGGCGAACAGCATGCCGATCAGCAGTGCCCGCGCGACGCCGGATTCAAGCGGGCGCCAGTCACCCAGCGCCACGAGCGGCCCCGCGATCCAGATCAATACGGCCAGGGCGGCGAGCCCTGCAAACGCACCGCACGCACGCAGCACGAACGAACGCGCTGGCAAAGGTGAAGCGAGTGCGTGGCTCATGGCGTCACCTTCGTGGAAGACGCGGCCCCGTCAGACGATGGCGCTGCCAGCAGCGTGATTTCGACGCGCCGGTTTCGTGCGCGGTTCGCGGGCGTATCGTTCGGCGCGACGGGGTCCATTTCCCCGCGCCCTTCCGCGTGAATGCGGTCCGTCTGCGTGACGCGCGATGCAAGGAGCCGCGCGACAGCTTCGGCGCGCGCTTGCGACAGATCCCAGTTGGATGCGAAACGCGCGCTGCGCACGGGCACATTATCCGAATAGCCCGCAACGACAATGCGGCCGGGCGCGCGCTCCAGTGCATCCGCCACGCGCGCAAGGACGGAGGCATAGCGACCGATGACGGCGGCCGATCCCGATTCGAACAGTCCGTCGCCATGCAGCGTCACGACGCTGCGATCCGCATCATCCCGCACGGAGACGAGGCCTGCGCTAACCTCGGGGTCGAGAAAGCCCGCAAGCCGCGGCGCGCTCGCGGGGCGAGCGGACTCGACAACGGGTTGCTGCGACTGAAGATGCGGCACATGCACCCGGTCGATGGAAGCGAACACCTGGTCCGACTGCCGTGCGAGCGTAAGCTCGAATGCAAGGTACGCACCGAAGCCGATCAGCCCCGCCAGCGCAGCGCACGCCCAGACGGGCACGATGAAGCGGCGCGCGCGTTCGGTGGGGATCTCGTCGCGCCAGTGCGGGGAAAGCGGCGCGTCGAACTCGCCGCGCGCCTGACGGATCAGCTGCGCGACACGCTGCATCAGCGCGTCCAGTTGCGCGCGCCCGTTGTCGAGCACGCGGTAGCGTCCTTCAAATCCGAGCGCAAGGCAGCAGTACAGCAGTTCGATCAGATCAAGGTGCTGTTGCGGATGCTCCGACAGGCGCGCCAGCACCTGGAAGAACTTCTCGCCACCCCACGTCTCGTTGTGGAAAGCGACGAGCAGACTGTCGGCGGACCATGCGCCGCTGCCGCCCCATGGTGTCAGCGACGCCGCCTCGTCGAGCGCCGTGCACACGCAATAGCGCGCGCCGACGATTGCCTCGAGCGCCACGCCCGCTCGCTGCGCGCGCATTTCGAACTGGCGGATCTCCGATGCAAGATGCTCGCGCAGCCAGCGCGGATTCGGGTGATGCACCGTCCAGCGTATCTGCGGAACGAGATTGAGCAACGGGTTCGCAACCGCGACGAGCGGATTGCTGCCAACAGGTACCGCGTAATCGGGCATCGGCTCCTGCGGGGCGGAGTTCGCCGCTTGCGCGTCGGGTGTCGGCGGCGCGCCACCGGGGTTCGGACGAACGAAGCCCCCGTGTGCGCCTGCGACTGCTTCATGCCAGTGGTTCATGAGTCGTTCCTGTCGTGCATCTCAGCCACACCTCTCAGCCGCGAATCGCCCAGAAAGCCAGCGACAGCCCCGGGAAGTCGCCCGCCAGATGCAATGCCAATCCGCCCGAGCTGTCGAGTTGCCGCCACAGTTCGCCGCTCTTGTCGAGTTCGAAATACACATGACCCGCGTGATAAGGAATCTGCCTTGGTGCGACAGGCAGCGCGCGTACGCCGATCCCGGGCAACTGGAGTTGCACGAGATCGCGTATCCGCTCGACGGGGCCGAGCTTCACTTGCGCAGGAAAGCGCGCGTGCAGCACATCGGCGGGAATGTCCGCGTACACGGCTAGCACGAAGCCCGCATCGCGCATCAGTTCGGTGTCGGACATGATGGCGACACGCACGCCATTGCCCGCATCCTTGAGCTCGATCTCGATCGCGTTCTGCTCCAGCATCGTCGCCAGCGAGCGGCGCAGTTCCTTCATCAGGATGCCGAACGTCGTACTCAGATCGTCGTGCTGGTATGGCGGGAGAACCTGCGGACTGTGCGTGCCGGATGTAAACGTGCTCAGATCGCAGGCGAGCTTCAGCCAGTCGCGATACAGCATCTCTGGATGGATCGCCGAAGGTTGCTGCGCGTGCCAGGTCACCGCGATGTAGCGGTTGATCAGTTCGAGCAGCAGAAAGTCCGCCACTTCGCCGACTCCGGCGCGGCCGGGCTGCGCGAGGCGGCTTGCGAGCGTTTCGCCGCGCTGCATGAGCAGCCTGTGCAGTTCGCTCATGTAGCTCGCAAGCACAGGACTCGCGTGTGCGGCGAGCAGCGGAGGAATGTAGCTGTCGTCTGCGATCACGCTGCGGTCCGCGCGGCGTTCGACGACGCGCATCACACCCATAGCCTGCCAGTCCGGCGACAGCTTCGATTCCGGCATCAGGCGCAAGTGCAGCTTGCCGACCTGGATCAGCGCCGGGCCGAGTCCGATCGCGTTGACGTCCTCGACCTCGGTCTCGGTCGCGACATACCGTGACAGCGCCGACGCGCCGCTTTCTTCGAACGACACCTGGACATTGTCGCCACGCCACGTCGGCACAGCGAGAACGATCACCGCATTCGCGACGTCGCCGCCGATGTCGAGTGGTTGCGGCGCATCGCTGCCGCCGGAGAAATCGAATGGCGTGCCATCCGGCATCACGCCCGACGCGCACAACAGAACGATCTTGCCCTGCGCCAGGGCCTCCGTATCGATTTCGAGCTTGCTGAAGCCCCAGAACAGACCCTGCGCGGGCAGGCAGCGCAATTGCACGTAGCGTTCGAAGTGGCGCTCGAGCTGCTGAAAATGCTGTGGACGAAGGAACATGCCTTCGGACCAGACGACGCGGCGACGCAGCGCCGCACCTGCCCTGACAGGTGAAACACGTTCGCTCATCGCTTTGCTCCGCTTTCGTCGACGATTTGCATCCCGCCGTTGCGCACGGCAATGGAAAGCCTGATTTCGCCCGGCGACATTTGCCAGAATTTCAGCAGGTTCGTCTCTTTCGCAGCGGGCAGCGGCACGATCAGTTTCCAGCGATTGCGCTCGAGCCCACGATAGCCCGCGACCACGCCGACGCTGCGCGCATCGAGGTCGCCCGCGTAACGCATGGTGCGCGATTCGCCTGGACGCAGGATTATCCGGTCCACGCCGATCAATTCGCCCGCCAGCGTGCCTTGCGTCTTGCTCTGAAGCGAAAAATAATCGGCGCCGTCGAAACTTGCCGCCGACTTCAGTCGGAAAATCTGCAAGACGATGGGAGATGGCCTTGCAGCGCTATCAGGATTCACGTCCGGCGCGACATCGAAGGTGATGACATAGGGAACGGGCAGCTGCTTTTCGGTTGCGGCGCAACCGCCCAGCGCAACGCCTGTCAACACGATTCCCACGACGCGCCAATGCGCGTCTTTCATCGAAACTTGCGTCATCTCTTTTCGCGTTCGTGAGAACGGCATGTGCTGTTGCGCCTTTAGCATCGGCGCAACGAGAGTGGCTAACCGTGTCGGTCAGTCGAAGAAGAACCGGTGTTTACCGGCATGACGATCGCCATGCAGTGCGTTTGAATGGCCAACGAGCACCTGACGATCAAAACGGGATTCAGCGTAGTTCACAATTCCATTAAATTTCAATGTGTGGTTTACCATGATTAAAACGTTATTACTCGAATCGTTCTTCTAACTATTTTTTGTTTTTTCATGCTTTATAGGATTTGTAAAAAATCAGATCCAGCGCTGTTTATAGTGGATTAAATCTACTAATCGATTAATAAACCAAACAACGAATTGCGTTCTATAGTTCATTGAGCCGCACGACAGATGCGCCCTGAATAAAATCATTGACGGCAGGCTTTAAACCTGTCCGTTCCCACATGAAAATTCTGCTGATATTCAATTGGAATGCTGAAAAAACGCCCGATGCCAATCATTGAACCCGTGCTCGTTGCACTGCTTGTCGCGACACTCGCCGGATGTTCGATGTTTTCACCGCAACAGCGCGCGGCCGACGAAACCGTGCAGAACGCGCGCAGCGCCTACGCCGCCGGCGAGTACTCGCGCACGATCCAGTTGCTCAGTCACGCAAGCGAGATCGATCGGGCGAACCGCTCGACGCAGATCGAAGCACACAAGCTGATGGCGTTCAGCTACTGCGTCACGAATCGCGTATCGGCGTGCCGCGCCGAATTCCGGAAGATCCTCGACATCGATCCGGATTTCGAACTATCCGCCGCGGAGCGCGGACATCCGATCTGGGGCCCTGCATTCGAGGCAGCGCGCCGCCAACGCGCCGCGGCGTCTTCGTCATAGCATCCCGATGCGCGCCAGGGCATCGCACCATCGCGTCAGGCACCCACCATGCAATTGACCGTCATCGAACATGCAGGCCGGCCCGTACAACACGGCGTAACGGCCATATTTCATCCACCCGGTGGAACAATCGGCCGCAACGTCGACAATCATCTCGTGCTGCCCGACGAGACACGGCAAATCTCGCGGTTGCAGGCGCTGCTGCAGATCGACAGGGCACGCTGCGTACTGAAGAATCTCAGCAGCGTGTCCGTGATCGAGGTCAACAGCACGCCGCTGGCGTGCGCGGAAGAACGTGCGATCGAACCGGGTGATGCGATCCGGATCGGTTCGTACATGCTGCGGGCTGTCGACGATCGCGCGAGCAGCAGCGACGCGCCGCAAGATTCTCAGGCCACTCCCGATCATCCTGTGCAGGACGACTTCTGGCAGTCGCTCGAATCGCGCTATGGCAACGGCGGCAACGGCATAGCGGCCGGACATCAATCAGGTGTGCGCGAGCGGCAAGCGCCATCCCAACCTCATGCGAGCAACTTCTACGACGACTTGCGACAGGTGCCGGCCGATCCCCTAGCGCTGTTCGGGCCGTTAGCGGACAGCCCGCACGACGCGATGCTCCGTGGCTCGCAGAGCAACTTGCCCGAGTCCGCGGCACCGCTGTCGCCCGCGGCATCCGGTACGAGCGGTCGACGTTTCGATGCGCCATATGCTGCCTCGGATCATGCTGGAGGTTGGGCACAATCGATGCGCGCACGTCCCGTCGCTACGGCCGCCGCAAGCCCAATCCAGGCAGCCGACGAAGCCCCGCTGAAGGGAACCGGCACTCACAAGATGGCCGCAACAAAGCGCACTGACGTATCGGCCGAAGCGTTGTTAGCGGCGTTTCTGCAAGGCGCTGGCCTCGACACGGCGAGCGACCAGTGGACGGCGGAGCAGTTGCATACAGCAGGACAGTTGCTCGCGCTCTTCGCCAACGGCACGGTGAAGCTGCTGTCATCACGCAGCATTCTGAAGCGCGAAGTGAAGGCCGACATGACCGTTCTTCTCGACCGCGAAAACAATCCGCTCAAGTTGCTGCCCGATGGCAGCGCCGTGCTCCGGCAGATGTTCGGCCTGCCGTTTCCCGGATTCATGTCGCCGAAGGGCGCCGTCAGCGATGCATTCGACGATCTTCACGCGCATCAGATAGCGATGGTCGCCGGGATGCGCGCGGCGCTCACGGAGCTGCTCAAGCGCTTCGCACCCGAACGACTCGAACAGCGCACACCTGTCGAGCGTTTGCTGGACCGTTTCATACCGGCATGGCGCAAGGCCCAGTTGTGGAACGCTTATTCGAAACTGCACCACGATACGCTGCTTGCTGTCGAGGACGATTTCAGCGCAGTGTTCGGCAGCGCGTTTCTCGCGGCTTACGACGCAGAGGTCGCGCAATATCGCAAAAGCGGCCGTGGTTGAAGCGCCGAGTACATGGACATTTCATACGCGTACTTTTCGGACCTGGGAGGCCGCTCGCATAATCAGGACGCCGTCGGCTGCGTGGTGGCCGATGACCACGCCTGTTTTGTCGTGAGCGACGGCATCGCCAGTGAGCCGGGTGGCGACGTGGCCGCGCAGTATGCAGTGAAGCACATCCTTGCACATGGCGGCGCGCGTGCAATGGCGACATCCCACATACTCGCCTGCATCGAAGATGCAAACGATGCGATTCTCGCAGAGCAGGCACGCAATCCAGACAACAGGAGGATGGGTGCGACGGTGGCGGCGCTGTTCATCGATCGGGATGCTCGCGCCGCGCAGTGGGCGCATCTCGGCGACAGCCGCGTCTATCACTTTCGTCACGGCTCGCTGATGCAGCGAACCCGTGACCACAGCCTGTTGCAACGGATGACGGATGCAGGTCTACCCGTCAATGGCATCAGCGCGAGTCTTCTTGATTCAGCGCTCGGCATTCGAGGGGATGTCGCGCCATGTATCGCTCCTCGACAGCCGCTAGAGGACGGCGATGTCTTCCTGCTGTGCACGGATGGACTGTGGCACGCGATGCCGGATGCACTGCTCGAGGGACATCTGCGTGTTGTCGATAACGTAGACGACTGGTTGAACCTGCTACGGCACGCAGTATCGCAACAGCACGGCGCCGATGCACCGGCGGACAATTGTTCAGCAGTTGCCGTCTGGGCAGGTCGACCGGAAGAAGTCACTCTGCTGCGTTTCCAGGCATAGAGCGTCCGATATTCACGTTGTTGTCAAAGGCCTCACGGGCGTTATGCCAAGCGGGTACGCCCTCCGAACCCCACTTCTTCTCCCCGGCACGGCATTGTCATCAAGAAAATGTCGGCATTACGGACGCCGGAATTATGCGTGGTTTGTCGTTGGGGGATCGGGGTGTACAGAGGGCTCTCTCCTTCGCGATCAGGTCTGCCTCTATGTACATGTGAGTGATCGCTGGGTTCGCGTGACCCAGCCACAGCGCGATGACCGTGAGGTCATCGCCCGCCTGAAGCCCATGCATGGCGGCCGTGTGCCTCCCGTCTCGTCCATGAGACAGGCGGCACACGCAGGCGCCCGACGCGCTGGGCCGCGGCGCGGAACTGACCTCCGTTCGCGACAATCGTCGCCATGTATCCATTCGACAACCTCGATCTATCTCCACAGCGACGAGGTCAAGCGGGCGCTGCCGATGGGTGATACTTTTACGTAATGCCACCGATTCCGGGTGAGCGTCAATGCATCGGGCCGTCCGTATCGCCCGGCTCGATGCGAGGCAACGCAAGCCGATGCGCACAACGGTCCCGATCCGCGATCGCGTTCAGCATCAGTTCGGCAATGGCTTTGCCGGATGCGTGGCCAGTCGGCTGCGTAACGGCCGTCACTGCGTACGGATGCGAGACGTCGGAGGGCACGCCGTCATAAACGATCAGTGAAACGTCGCGGCCGGGCTTGCGACCACTGTCGATAATCGCCCGAAATGTGCCCGCGCCTGCGAGGTTGTTGTCCACGAGCACCGCAGTCGGCGGTTCGGCGAGGTTCAGTAGCGCGGTGGCTGCATCATGACCGCCCGCGCCGTCGAACGTACTTTCGACCATCAGTTCAGGTAGCGGAGCGAGGCCCGCGTCGCGCAGTGCGCTCACAAAGCCTTCACGGCGCTGGGCCGCGAAGGTCATCGCGAGCGGCGCGCTGATCAGCGCGATCCTGCGATGACCGAAGTCGATCAGCCGCTGTGTGGCAGCCCGCGCGCCCGCTTCGTTGTCGAAGTCGAACCACCAATAGGGCTGCTCGGCATTCGTGCGGCCGTAAGCAACGAATGGAAAATTCCGCTCCTGGAGAAGCGCGACGCGTCTGTCGTCCATCCGCGTGCGCGCGACGATCAGGCCGTCGACCGAGCGTCCTTCAACGAGGCGCCGGTACGTCTCGAGTTCCGCATTCGGCCGCGCGGACGCGATGATCAGATCCATGTCACGCTCGCCGAGCGCCTCGGTAATGCCTGCGACGACCTCGCAAAAACGCGGATCGCCCAGATCGCTCGCGCCAAACGGATACACGATGCCAATCGCGTCGGCGCGCCCAGTGGCCAATCTGCGCGCAGTCGGATCGGCGTGATAGCCGAGCGCTCGCGCCGCCTCGGCCACCCGCTGCCGGGTCGCCTCGCTCACGTCGTCATAGCCGTTCAGCGCCCGGCTGACGGTCGTCCTCGACAGGCCCAGCGCGCTCGCCAGCGCCTTCAGATTCGTTTTCAACTCTTCCACCCCACGATTTCGTCGCGCCCCGTCACCACACTCGTGTGACGAAATGATGGGCAAGCACGCTCATTGTACTTCTTTTTCATTCCGTTTTGACTTCCAAATCGGTTTGACTTACTATCCGAACCGGTTTGGAAGTCAACTTCGCCCCACTCAAAGGACGTCACGATGAATGCTGCCCACTCCCCCTCGCGTATCCATTCCCACCACTCGCGCGTGCGCATGCGCCTCCTCTCGGGAGCCCTGCTGTCGGCCGTTGCGACGGGCACGCTCGCCCAGACTGCGGGATTCCCTGCTCCGACGCCCCATTCGCAGCAGGCCTACGACCCCGAGAGCAGTTTCACGATGCGCTGGACGCGCGCCGACATCCGCCAGATCAAGGCGCAGTCGCATGCCGCGACGGCTGCGGACAAGAACTCGCTGCCGACCGCGTTGACCATGCCGGACATTCCGCAGGATTTCCCGCTGATCAACCCGAACGTGTGGGTATGGGACACGTGGCCGCTCGCCGATATGCAAGCAAACCAGATGGCGTACAAGGGCTGGGAGGTGATCTTCTCGCTGACGGCCGACCCGCATGCCGGCTACACGTTCGACGATCGTCACGTGCATGCTCGCATCGGCTTCTTCTATCGTCGCGCTGGCGTGCCGGCGTCGCAGCGCCCGGCGAACGGCGGCTGGACCTGGGGTGGCCATCTGTTCCCCGATGGCTCGAGCGCGAAGGTCTTCGGCACGGCGCCCATGACGAACAACGCCGAATGGTCCGGTTCGGCGCGCCTGATCAACGGCAACCAGGTGAGCCTCTACTACACCGCGTTGTCCTTCAATCGCTCGGCACCAGGCGGATCGGACATCACACCGCCCATCGCCATCATCACGCGGACAGACGGCCAGATTCATGCCGACGACAGCCACGTATGGTTCACCGGCTTCAACGATCATCAGGCGCTGTTGCAAGCGGACGGGACGATGTATCAGACAGGTCAGCAAAACAACTACTACTCGTTCCGCGACCCGTTCGTATTCACGGACCCCGCGCATCCCGGCAAGACCTATATGGTGTTCGAAGGCAACACGGGCGGCCCACGCGGCGCGCGCACCTGTACGGAAGCCGATCTTGGCTATGCGCCGAATGACCCGTACCGCGAGGACCTGAACACGGTGATGAACGAAGGCGCGGTCTACCAGAAGGCCAACGTGGGTCTTGCTGTCGCGACTGACAATCAGCTCACGCAATGGAAATTCCTGCCGCCGATTCTGTCGGCCAACTGTGGCGACGATCAGACGGAGCGCCCGCAGATCTACATGAAGGACGGCAAGTACTATCTGTTCACGATCAGCCACCGTGCGACGATGGCGGCTGGCGTCGATGGGCCGGATGGTGTGTACGGCTTCGTCGGCAACGGCATTCGCAGCGACTTCCTGCCGATGAACAAGGGCAGCGGTCTCGTGCTCGGCAATCCGACCGATTTCGATGCGCCCGTCGGTGCACCGTATGCCGAAGATCCGAATCAGAATCCACGCACATTCCAGTCGTACTCGCACTATGTGATGCCGGGTGGTCTCGTCGAGTCGTTCATCGATGCAATCGGCACGCGGCGCGGCGGCACGCTCGCACCGACCGCCAAGATCAACATCAACGCTGATACGACGGCTGTGGATCACACATACGGCAACGGCGGCCTGGGCGGCTATGGCGACATCCCCGCGAACCAGTCGGCACCGGGCAATGGCAACGGCCAGGGCAACCCGTAATCCTCCCGGCGAAGCTTGCAGCGCTCGCCCGTGCAAGCTTCGCTAATGTCGGACTGCGCGCACCGTGCTGACGGCGCGCGCAGTGACTCTACCCGAGCGAGTGCCGCCATGAAGTTCTGGATTCCCGAATTGACCTCCTGCAAGCGCCCCGTGTATCTGGCGGTAGTCCACGAGATCGAAGCCGCGATCGACGCCGGCACGTTACGGCCCGGCGACGCCTTGCTACCGCAACGTCTACTCGCCGATTTTCTTGGCCTGCACGTCAACACGGTTAACCGGGCGTTACGCGAAGCCGCGCGCCGCGGCCTGACTGCCGGCTATCGTCGTTTCGGCACGGTGGTGCGAGGACCCTCCGGATAAGGGCGCCTTCCCATGAGGAAAGAAGTTCAATGTACGACTCACAAGATCGTTTCTTCGTCAGGCCGCGCGCGCTGTCGTCGTGGTTCTTTACCGTGCTGGCCGTGACCGCTACAGCATGCGTTCCCCTGTCATCGTCGCTTGCGGCGAGCCCGATCGATACGCCGCAGTGGCGCTCTGCGCTTCACTACACGCCGCAGCGCAACTGGATGAACGACCCCAACGGCCTCGTCTACTACAAAGGCCTGTATCACCTGTTCTACCAGTACAACCCGCATGGCAACTTCTGGGGTGACATGTCGTGGGGACACGCGACGAGCCGCGACCTGATCCATTGGGATGAGCAAGCCGTCGCGATGCGCGCGAACCCTAGCGAGGAAGTGTTCTCGGGCTCGGTCGTCGTCGATACGCGCAACACGTCGGGGCTCGGCACCGTGAAGACGCCGCCGCTCGTTGCGCTTTACACGAGCGTGTACAACGCCGGCTCCGGGCACGAACCAGGCGTTCAGGCGCAGTCGCTCGCCTACAGCATCGACGATGGCACGACCTGGCAGCAGTACGCGCACAACCCGGTGTTGACCTTGAATCCCGAGTCGAGCCATTTTCGTGATCCGAAGGTCTCCTGGTACGCACCGGGCGGATACTGGCTGATGACCGCCGTGGTCGCCGATGCGCATGTTGTCAAACTCTACCGGTCGGACAACCTGGTCGACTGGACGTTCCTGAGCGACTTCACGCTGCCCGATGTGCCGCATCGAGGCGCACTTTGGGAAATGCCCGACCTGTTTGCGCTGCCGCTCGATGGCGATCCGGCGCGCCGGAAGTGGGTGATGATTGTCAACGTGAACCCGTGGTCGATTGCGGGGGGATCGGGCGCAATGTATTTTGTCGGGCAGTTCGACGGCACACATTTCGTCCCCGACGATGTCGCGCCGGCCGGTTCCGATCCCGCGCGGTATCAGTGGCTCGATCATGGTGCGGACTACTATGCGGCTGGGACGTTCTCCAATGCGCCAGCCGGCAAGGCTGTGACGATCGGCTGGATGAACAACTGGGACTATGCCAGCCACGTGCCGACCTCGCCATGGAAGGGAGCGATGGCATTGCCGCGCGAACTCGCACTGAAAACGATCGACGGCAGGCCGCAGCTAACGTCCGTGCCATCGTCATCGTATGAGTCGCTGGTGAAGCGGCTTCCTCCAACACGCATCGAGGCATTTGAAGTGTCGTCGGCAACGCGCGATCTTGCACTGTCGGCGCGTGGTGCCGTGCAGAACATCGAGCTGACCATCCGGCCTGGCACTGCGCAGCGCGCCGGGATGATCGTGCGAGCTTCGGCGAGCGGCGACACGGGCACGCGAATCTTCTACGATGTGCGCAGCCAGACGCTGACCGTGGACCGGTCGCATTCGGGCAACACGTGGTTTTCGGGGGCATTCAGCAAAGCGCACGTCGTCGATCTGCCGTTGCACGACGGCGGGCTTCACCTGCAGGTAGTGATCGACCGGAATTCGGTCGAGGTGTTTGCCGATCACGGTCGAATGGCGATTACAGACCTGATCTTTCCGGCACTCGACGACGACCGTGTCCGCGTTTTCGCGGAAGGCGGCGACGCGACGTTCAGCGACATAGCGATAACGAGCCCGCGCTAACGTTTCGTGCAAACTGCTGGCGGCAGTGTCCTGAACCGGAAACAAATGAAGAGCAGAAGGTTATTCGCCGCCGGCCGTTTACCGGCTATCTGCGAAAGGCAGTTTGCGGGGTTATGTCAGGCCATTCACCTGGCGATCGCGTCGATACCCCTGCTCTCCCGCGAGGAACGGCCTTGCCCACCGGGCGTTTGTGATCGGAAAACGCCTCTTCAAACAGCTTGATATCGCAGCGATGCACGCTCGGATGACCACATCGATGCACCACGCGGCCATCATCCTCGGGGTTGCGATGCCGCGAAGCAGTCGCCGCTGGACTCCACACCGCGGTTGAACCCACAAGCATGCCATCGCATCGAGCCGACTTCAGGGCGGCTCGTTCGTGGCAAGCCAGTAGAGGCCGAGGCGCGCGAGGGTCTGCGCGAATTCGCCGAAATCGAGCGGCTTGTTGACAAAACTGTTGGCGCCACCCTCGCAGCTGCCGAGCCGGTCGCGCTCGTCGTCCGATGAGGTGAGGATCACCGCGGGCAGCAGCCGGGTGCGCGGATCGGCACGCAGCCGCTGCAGCACCTGCAATCCGTTGAGCCGCGGCAACCCGATGTCAAGCAGCATCACGGCGGGCAGATCGAGATCGCTTCTGCCGGCGAACTCGCCCTCGCGAAAAAGGTAGTCGAGCGCCTGTTGACCGTCCCGCATCACCTCGACAGGGTTGATCAGATTCGCTTTGCGCAACGCGCGCAACAGCAGCATTTCGTCGTGCGGGTTGTCTTCCACCAGCAACAGGGACTTCATGGCTCCTCCTGTGTGCCGGCGGGCACGCCAGGCAGCGTAAAGGCAAAAGTGGTCCGCTCACCGGGGTGCGAGGCGGCACGGATTTCGCCGCCATGACGATGGATGATGCGATGCACCGTGGACAGGCCGATACCAATGCCTGGGAACTCTTCCCGACGATGCAGCCGCTGAAACGGCTTGAACAGCTTGTCGGGCTTTGTCGCAGTAAGCGTCGGGTATCATGTGCCATGACAATTCGAACGGTCGGACGCTCGATGACGACTCTGAATCCAACCTTGGCACGGGTGCTCAAGCGTTTGCACTATCCGCTCGATGTGATCCCGACGTGTGTCTGCTGGTACGTGGCGTATCCGCTGAGCCTTCGACACCTGGAAGAGATGATGGCGGAGCGCGGAATCCCGGTCGACCATTCAACCGTGCACCGCTGGGCCATCAAGGTGTTGCCGGTTCTGGAGAAGGCGTTTCGCCGCAACAAGCGAACCGTCGGCCGGAGCTGGCGAATGGATGAAACGTATATCAAGGTCCGCGGCCAGTGGAAGTATTTGTACCGCGCAGTCGACAAGGAGGGCAACACCGTGGATTTCCTGCTGCGTGCCCATCGTGACAAGGCTGCGGCACGGCGCTATTTCGAAAAGGCCATCGACCAGAACGGCGAGCCCGAGACGGTGACAATTGATAAAAGCGGTGCGAACCTGGCCGCGCTGGATGCTCTCAACGCGGCGCGGGAAACCCCGATCAAGATTCGCCAGAACAAGTATCTGAATAATGTTGTCGAGCAAGACCACCGGGCGATCAAGCGACGCACTCGGCCCATGCTCGGCTTCAAGGATTTTTGTTGTGCCCGCATTCTGTTGAGCGGCATTGACATGCACATGATCGCCAAGGGCCAAATGGAAGACCGTGGCGTCGGATACACTCGTGCCGAGCAGTTTTACTCGCTGGCAGCATAAGTAATCCTACTTATACTGCCGTTTGTTCCCCATCTTGCCCTTACCGCGACAAAACCAGGTATGGCTGGTGTCGCTGTGCCGATCATTGACCGGGCAGGTTGCGCGGTGGCGGCGCTGAGCGTCGGCACGCTGTCGGCGCGCCTGGGTGAGGACCGGTTGCCGATGGTCGTCGAATTGCTGAGACGGCAAGCGGAACTCATCGGCCCGCAGCTGAATCCGTTCGACATTGCCATGCGGCGTCCGACTTATGGGCTCACACGCACCATGGCTAAGGAACCGATTGCGTGATGCACGGTCCGTCAGGCCGGACAGGCTGCAACGAAGCGCATATGCCGTCCCGTAAGGTGAAGCGGCGTACGCTGTTCCTTGCGATCACCTTCTTGATCAGTCACGCCGTCTTGTCTCGCGCAACCTTTTCGGAGTTTGGCAAGGCGCTGTGCGTACTCTCGCCCCAATAGCCGTTGCCAATCCTCGCACAAGCATCATCGAATCTCGCCCATGCGCCCGCGACAAGACCAGTTGCTGAATCTCATGTTTTTGGTCAATCGTCCGGAATAAACGCCCTGACGTACATTCGAAAATCGAAATCTGCAACGTCAAAAAAAGACCAGTGAAAGTATGAGGCTGGTTTCTGCTGAAGCAACCCTATAAAGGCAATGAAATAGTGCGCTCGCGGCCTATGCAAGCGCAGCACTCTCTTCGATCCATCGTCGCGAGTCAATTATGCGATATGAGTCGCAGAAGGCAATACGTCAGCGAATCCACACGCGATCGATTTTTTTTTGCCTTTTTTACTGTTATTGCCGCCCCATAATTTCTTCCCGTTGTAACGCTTTGCAAGAGAGAGGCAGCGTTTTGACGCGAGGCTGCCCGTCATTTCCACACGCCACATTACCGCTTGCTCATCCGGGCAACGTCATGGAGGCATTCGTGAAGAAAATCGTCAATGTAACCAGTACATCAGCATTTAAAGGCGGCCTGCTTTGCGGCACTCTTTCCATTGCGCTGGCCGCAGCCATCTGGCCAGCTCTTGCACAAAGCCAGCAGCAGGCTGTGGCAGTGAACACTGCGTCGCCGATCAAGCATGTCATCGTGGTTGTCGGCGAGAACCGCACGTTCGATCACCTGTTCGGCGCTTACACCCCGCGCCGGGGGCAGACGATTTCGAACCTGCTGTCGAAAGGCATCATCACGGCCGATGGCCTCCCGGGCCCGAACTTCGCACTGGCCGCGCAATACACGGCCAATGCTACGGACCCGAAGCGCTTCGAGATGGCGCCGGGCGGCAAGCAGCCATATACCGTCCTGCCTGCACCGAATACCGGTAGTACGGCAAGCGCGCCGAGCGATACCAGTCCACCGCCGTTTGCCACGCTCGCCGCGGCGCAGGCCGCCGAGGGCGCAACGATGGAGCCGTGGGATGTCGTGCACCTGACCACTGGCGCGAGCGGCTTGGCGCATCATAGCGTCGATACGCGTTTCGGCTCGAACACGTACAACCTGCCGAGCGGACCGTATCAGATCTCGCGCGTCGGTCCCGACTATGACCAGTACATCAACAGCCCGGTGCACCGCTTCTACCAGAACTGGCAACAGGCCGATTGCAATATCGATCAAGCCACGCTCGATAATCCGAGCGGCTGCCAGATGGATCTGTTCGCGTGGGTGGAGACGTCGGTGGGCGCTGGTTCGAACGGCAAGCCGCGGCCCGCGAACTTCAACGACGAGACGACTGGCGAAGGAGCGACCGCGCTCGGCTATTACAACGTGAATACCGGCGACATGCCGTACTTCACGCATCTCGCGCGCCAGTTCACGATCAGCGACAACTATCACCAGCCGGTGATGGGCGGCACGGGCGCGAACAGCATCATGATCGGCACCGGCGACGCGCTCTACTACACGGACGGCGACGGCAATGCCGCAAAGCCGCCGGCGGATCAGATCGAAAATCCGCTGCCGCAGGCGAACACCAACAACTGGTACACGCAGGACGGCTATTCGGGCGGCTCGTACAGCAACTGCTCGGACAGCCATCAGCCCGGCGTCGGCGCGCTGCGCCACTACCTGGCCCGCCTGCCGTACAAGCCGGAAGCGAAGTGCGCGCCGAACACGTATTACCTGCTGAACAACTACAACCCCGGCTATAACGGCGACGGCACGGTCAATACAAGTCCGTTCACGATTCCGCCATCACCCGTGCGGACGATCGCCGATACGCTGATCGAAAAGAACATCTCGTGGAAGTACTATGGCGAAGGCTGGAATACGTTCGTGAAGTCGCCGGCCACGAGTGTCTACTGCAATATCTGCAACCCGTTCCTGTATGAAACCGCGATCATGACGAACCCCGCGCTCGTCAATGCGCACCTGCAGGATGCGACCGATCTGTACGCGGATATTGCCAACGGTACGCTGCCAGCGGTGTCGTTCGTGAAGCCGGGTGGTCTGCTCGACGGGCACCCCGAGTCGTCGAAGTTCGGGCTCTTTGAATCGTTCGTCCACAAGCTGGTCGATAAGGTGCAGCGCGACCCGAGCCTGTGGGCTTCGACGGCGATCCTGGTCACGACGGATGAAGGCGGCGGCTACTACGACTCGGGCTACATCCAGCCGCTCGATTTCTTCGGCGACGGCCCGCGCATTCCGATGATCGTCGTATCGCCATACTCGCGTGGTGGCCGCGTCGTGCACCAGTACGCAGATCACGTGTCGATCCTGAAGTTCATCGAACGCAACTGGCATCTGAAGCCGGTCACGCAGAGAAGCCGCGACAATCTGCCAAATCCGATCCAGCTGCAGACGCATCCCTATGTGCCCGTCAACGCACCCGCAATTGGCGATCTGTTCGACGCATTCAATTTTCCGCGCACGCAGTAATGATGTGAGATGGAGGGCAGGCCCAACCGGCTCCGCTGATCCGAAGGCGTGCCGTATTTGCGACTGCCCTTTCATCGGAAGACACACGCATTCTGGTCGAATAGCAGCGGTGGATTACTGCGTCGTCGCTACCGGGCGCGCAAATCCGAAGGGGCGCTACTGCCAGCGGACTGGCATGGCAGCGCCCCGTTTCAGAGAACGACATTCACCGGCTGCGGGTCGCTTCTCCCGAAACGCGCGAAAAACTGACACGCAGAACGTGCGTTCTGTCACGGCTTCGCCCAGATCTGCTTCCAGCACATGAGAAAGGTACCGCGGGAGTCTCTCGACACGGTGCCATCGATTGCACACTTGCTTCCCGCCACAGCGGGACCGTATTTCGCAACCTGTCGATCCGCATCCGCAAGTACAGCGGTTGGCACTCTGCCCAGGATAAAACCATCTCTTCCAAAGATTGACACGCCGAGAAGAAGACCTGTGCCACATAAAAGAACGACGGCTGGAACTCTGAGCCTCGATGGCCATCTGGCAAATCCGAGCTTGATGGTGGAAGGCATTCGATTTCTCTTTCAAAATGCGGTGCCGCTGAAAACACTCGCCGGCGCTCGTCGTACCTGCGCGCAATCGACGTGCGGGTCACAGCGACCGCTCGCGTGGCCAGAACCCTCGCTGCCCGTCAGCACACGGCTTCCAGACTGCTAACGGGCTCGTCATCGGATGCTGTGGCAAAGCGCTCCGCCGGCGTGTTCCGTAGCAGATCGAGGAGCGTATCCAATCGCTGTCCGTCCGACGCCGATATTCCACGCTCCTTCAGCAGATTTTCGATCTGCGCGATCCAGTAATCGCGACGGACAAGTCGGGGGTATGAGGTCAGGGCGCTGACGGCCTTTGCCAGTTGTCCAATCTCCGTCTTCATGGTGTTCACATTCCCCTCCTTCGGACTTCTGAAGCGATGAATGTATGCCGGCTCCGACGCTTCCGCCTGCGGTTGGCGTGGACCGTCCGCCCGTCGAATCGTACGCGGGTGCCACACGAAACATCCCGATGCACAGCGCCCCCACGATCCGTCCGGTGGATCGTTGGGAACGGCGATTGAGGTTGCCCGGATGCTGTTTGGGCTGGCGAAAAGCGATCGCTACCGTTCGTGCGCAAACGTTATCGCTCGCACCTTCGACTCGTTCCATCTGATCCTGAAGCGGGTAACGGCAGAATTCCGTCGCAGCCATATTGGGAAAAACACCTGGTCGGCAACGGAACGGTACCGTCGTCGGGAGGAAGCGGCTTTGTGCCAGCCTTCCTTCCCTCCTCTGACCAACGCTGCGCGCTTCGGCGGATCGCGCCCGACGGCCCTAAAAATTCCGTCCGCCTTCCCACACCCGATCCTGCTTCTAGCGACTACATTTATGTTGTAGGAAGACGATCTTGCGCATGGAGCCGCCCTGCCTCCCAATTGCAGTCCGCAGTTCCGAAGTGAGAATGACATGAAGAAATTGATCTGCGCACTGCTGCTTGCGGCCACTTCTCTATGCGCGCGTGCTGACGTCCCGTCGCTCTACTCCCCTAGCGTGATCGTGTACGATGTCGCGCGTGGTGAAGTCTTGCTGGAAAAGAATGCCGACGAACTCCGGCCCATCGCGTCGCTGACCAAACTGATGACGGCGATGGTCGTCCTCGACAAGGCACAGAAGATGGGAGATATCCTGACCATTGACGAGGCGGACATCGACCGGCTCAAGCATTCGGGTTCCCGAATACCCGTCGGTACGTCGCTCGAACGCGAGGCGATGCTTCGCCTTGCATTGATGTCGTCGGAAAACCGTGCGGCGTCCGCCCTGTCACGCTCGTTCCCTGGCGGCCAATCGGTGTTCATCCAGCAGATGAATCTGAAGGCGCGATCGCTGAACATGTCCGACACGCATTTCGAGGATCCGACGGGACTCTCGCCGGACAATGTCTCGACGGCTCGCGATGTCATCAAGCTGGCAATCGAAGCATCGCACTATCCGATGATCAGTTCGTTTACCACGCTGACAGCGTACGAACAGACAATTGGCAGCCGGACCCGCTTCTATCGCAACACGGATCCCGTCGTCCGCTGGACGGATTGGGACGTTCAGTTCGCAAAAACGGGATACACGCGCGAGGCGGGTCGCTGCATCGTGGTCGACGTCGCAATGCCAAGAGGCCCGGTGATCATTGCGCTGCTTGGCGCGCATACATCTCGTGCCCGCTCCGCTGATCTAGCCACGATCCGCAACTGGATGAACGGCGATGAAACGCCCGTAGCCTTACCTCGGCTGTATTACGTCTCGACGCATTCGCATCATCGCCACCCCGTCGTCGCCAGCCAACCGCACCGCGTGAAGGCGCGATTCCCGTCGACCGGTTCGTCACATCGCCACGCGTCGCGCCGCATGATCGCCAGTCGAGCTGGTGCTTAAGCGCGCCCGATCTGACAACACACGCATCGCGATCGACACCAGAACGCGATAGCCCGCGCGCCGCAGGGCCGCAACCCGCTCGCCTAAGAAGCTCCAGGTAGCCGCAAGAACACTGTATGGATGTGGTACGTCCGAATACGGTGGTGGGTTGACTGCGCTGCTGAGGGCCGATACCTGCCCTGTCGGACTGTGCGGTGATCAGCGCGACCGAGTGCATCCAGACGCTTGCTGCTGTTGCTCGACTGTATCAAGATTGACCCGTCTTCTCCGAAACGGGCGACTCCTATGACAGACGCTCCCGAACGCGATCCTGCTTCCGATCCCGACAAGCTGAAGGGCCCCGGCGGCATGACGTTGCGGCAGATTCACGAACAGGTGCAGAAGTCCGTCCAGCGCGACCGCGAAGCGCAGGCTGCGCACAGCTCACCCGTGCCGCAAGGCCGGTGGCAGCGATGGGTGCGCTATGTATGGGGCCGCAGTGGCCGGCGCTAGCCGCAGATTGATTTGATCAGCGAGGACGGGTGCCACCTGGCTACCTAAGAACTGAGCCGTAACAGGCACTCAGCGCCGTATCGCTCCGGCCAATCCGTTTGCGACTCGTAGGTCAGCAATCTTGTAAACGACGAGTGGTCGTCTTGTACTGGACTACGGATGCTTCTTGATAGTGTCGGATAGGAGCGGACGCTGTGAGTTTACTTCCTCGAATCCAGATTGCCGTGACCTGCTGCCCGGTTGCCGCCGGATGCGTGTCGCAGCCAATCGGGCCTGCGGTGGCCGTGAAGCCGGGGCACGACAAGCCGTTCACCGTCTTTCTGCAGGACGATGCGCAGTGCAAACAGTATGCGAGGGAACAACTGGCGCGCGGGGTGGACACGCGCGCTGCGAGCGACGCGCACGTGCCGCGTGCACAACTGAACGTGCAGCAAAGATACGATCTCGCGTACCTGGAATGCATGCGGGCCAAAGGAAACGAGGTAACGGAGCGTGCGGGAATCAACTACGCGACCTGAGCTGCGAAATCTCACTGTGGACGATCTGAAAGAACCCGGTACCAGTTCGGTCGGTCGTCGCGGAAAACTGCTTGATGTGTTGGCTGAACCGAAGTCGCCAACCCTCCAATGGGCGCGATCACGGCGTGGCTTGCGGGCCAGCAGGAGACAACAGATCTTCGGGGCACCCCATCGATCCAGGTCGACCCAGAACCAGATCGCCGCCGAGCTTCATTCGAAGGCCACAGGCCACGGGATGGTCGAGCAATGGCTCGGAGAATTGAACGTCGTCGCAACATCGTGTTGCGGTTGCCTGATTTCGTCGTTCGCATCAACGCGCATTCGGCTGAACCTGTTGCAGGCTCAGATCGGCGACGCGCAACGATAAAACGTGACTCGTGCATTTTCGAGCGACACGGCGATGGCGCCCTGCATTCCAGGTCCCAGGTTCAGGTCGAGACACGTCCAGCCGGAAAGGGCGTTGCCGTTACACGAAGCACGCCACCCGCCGTTGCAAAGCGATGGATGCTCTTCTGTCGTATAAGCGTCCGGCTCCCCGGAAAGACCGGTGCCGAGTGCCTTCAACAGTGCTTCCTTGCGGGTCCAGATACGGAAGAAAGTCGACGCGGAATCGGCTCGCGCTGCGCCGAGCGCCGCTTCCTCGACAGAAGAAAGTATCCCGCGTCCAATACCTTCGACGTAAATGCCGTCGACCTGACGCTCCACGTCGACGCCGACGCGGCAGTCCCATGCGAACGCGAACAGGGCGATCCCGCCTGTATGGGAAACATTAAACGCGAGCCGCGCACCATGCGGCCACTGCAATACAGGCCTGCCGAATCCGGTCACACCAAAGCGCAGCGATTCGGGCCGACAGGCCAGGTAGCGGGCCATCAACGAGCGGAGCATGCCGCGCCGGGCTATGTACGCATCGCGACGCGTCTGCTTCCGGTAGTCACGCGCGCGCTGTCGTTCATCCGGCGAGAGCGTGTGAGCAAGCGCCGAGCACGCGTGTCCAACAAGATCCTCATTCAGCATCCATATGTGGGCGGCATTGTCCGGCAGGACCAGTTCGCCGGGGTCGGACAATGCAAGAGACGCATCCCGTGCCGCAACACTATCGCGCTGCATGGCCGCTTGTCCCCGTCGACGCATGGTAGCCCCGCCTGAATGCATGTGTTCGCCGCGTCACGTGCAACACGTCCGCCGCATCAAGCATTCGCCAATCCCCGGTCCAACAACGCCGCGACGACTCGCAAGTTCGGCTCGACGAGAATCTCGCCATGGGTGCCGGACACCTCCGCAATCACGAGGCCCCCGCGAGCGACGCGCCGCCACAGCGGCAAAGGATCGCCGCGCTCTTTCTGGGGAACCGTCGCGCGCACATACACAATCGGTCCGGCGTGGTACGGCTGCGGCCGATAGGTCTCCATCGCGTGCCCCATCGTTTCGCGCACGCGCCGCAACGCAGGAGGCAACGACGCAGTGAAGGCGTCCGGCTGGCGCACCGTCCGCCCGCGGCGCATTC
This sequence comes from Paraburkholderia franconis, assembly GCF_009362735.1. Lineage (GTDB taxonomy): Bacteria > Pseudomonadota > Gammaproteobacteria > Burkholderiales > Burkholderiaceae > Paraburkholderia > Paraburkholderia franconis. Next base: position 46,670 of record NZ_WHNP01000041.1, read on the forward strand.
GCAAGCGATCGGCTCCAGCGGCGAGCCCCTCCGCCAGATAGCCCGTGAGCCGCGACGCCGGTACGGCAAGCAGCTTGCGCCATCGCGCGCGCACACGGCTGTAGCGGTATTGCATCCTGGCGCGCCACGGCAGCCAACGCTCATGCACGTAGGTATCCAGCAGGCACAGCAATTCGATCTGTTCGCCTGCTCGCCGCAACTGTTGCGCGATCTCGAACGCGACCAGCCCGCCGAACGAATAGCCTGCCACCGAGTACGGTCCATTCGGCTGCACCGCACGCATCTGTTCGATATAGTGACCCGCGATTTCTTCGACGCGCCGGTGTGTCGGTTGCTCGCCGTCGAGACCGCGTGCCTGAAGTCCATAGACCGGGCGCGAAGTGCTCAACGCGCCGACCAGCGACCAGCATTCCATCACCGAGCCGCTCAAGCCGTGCACGAGGAATAGCGGTTTTCCCGTGCCGGCGCGCACGGGTACGAGAATCGGTGAAGAGGGTGACGGCGCACCTTCTTCGATCACGGCCGCGAGTCGGGATATGGTCGATGCGCAGAGCAGGGTCGCAAGCGGAATCGTGCGGCCCGTCGATTGGCGCACGTCGGCGAGCAGCCTCGCGGCGAGCAGCGAATGGCCGCCCAGATCGAAGAAGTTGTCCTCGCGGCCAATGGGCGCGAAGTCGAACAGCTTTTCCCACAGTGCCTGCAAATACTGCTCGAGTTCTTCGCGAGACGTGCCTGCCGGCGCAAACGCACGGGCCGCGGGCTTCAGCGCCGGATGGTCGCGGATCGCGTCGAGGCATTCCGGGTTCCGTAACGCCGCCACGTTGCCGACGGGCAAGCCGTTGACGGCATTGCGCGCGGCCGCTTCGGACGGCTTGCCGTTATGCGTGACGGGCAATGCAGCAACGGCGATGACCCGGTCCGGAACGTGCGCGGGAGACGCGCGGCGCGCGAGGTCGCGGCGTATCCTGGCGATCAGCGCGCCGTTCAGCACGACGCCTTCCTGCAGCACCAGCAGCAGTACGATGCGCTGGTCGAGCGGTTGCGCGTGCACCTGATCGGCCGGCGCGCTGCTTTGGCGATGCTCGACCACCATCGCCTCGCGGATCTCCCGAATATCGTTCAGCACACGATAGATCTCGCCAGGGCCGACGTTGATGCCGCGCACGTTCAATACGCCATCGGAACGGCCATGCAGCCGGGCGGTGCCTTCGGGCGAAAACTCGATGCGATCGCCGTGCGTCCATACACCCGGGTTACGGGCGAAATACGCAGCATGAAATCGCGTGCCGTCCGCATCGCCGAAAAAGCCGAGCGGACGTGATGGAAACGGGTTGATGCACACGAGTTCGCCGATTCCCGTAGTGCGCTCTCCCTGGTCCCACGCCTGAACGTCGAGCGCAAGGCTCTTGCACTGGGCTTCGCCTGCGTAGACGGGCAGGTTTGGGTTGCCGAGCACAAAGCAGCCGAGGATGTCGGTGCCACCCGAGATCGACTGCAAAGGCAGGGGCTTCACGTGGTCGCGCGCCCACTCGAACTGCGTGTCGTACAGCACTGCCCCCGTGGACATCATGACTCGCAGTGCGCCGAGATCGAATTGCCGCGAGGGCGCGAGACCCGCGTCCTCGCACATCTTCAGGTAAGCCGGACTGGTGCCGAACACAGTGACCCGCTCGTTGGCGACGAGACGCCACAGCGTATCGACGGACGAGATCGGGCCGTCATAGGTGACGATCTCGACGCCGGACGCGAGCGCCGACAACTGCCAGTTCCACATCATCCATGCGCAGGTGGTGTGGAAGTACATTCGATCGCCCGGCCGCAGGTCGCTGTGCAGCCGATGCTCTTTAAGATGTTCGATCAGCGTGCCGCCCGCGCCGTGCACAATGCACTTCGGCTTGCCGGTGGTGCCCGACGAGAACATGATGAAAAGCGGGTGATTGAACGGGAAGCGCCGCCACTCGAAGCGAGCAGCATCGCCGCTCGCAATCAGTTCGCCCAGCGCATAGACCCGCTGTGTGACGGTGCCCGGCAAGGTTGCGTCATCGAGGCGGACGAGGCCCACCAGCGATGGCAACGCAGCGGCCAAGTCGGCGACGTTGGCCGCGATCGGCGTGCCCGTGTCGAATGGGCGTGTCGCAGTGTGCGCGAACAGCAGGCGCGGCGCGAGCGGGGCGAAGCGAGCGAGTATCGACTCGACGCCCATTTCGGGGGCAGCCGTCGACAGCGTGGCACCGAGCGCGGTAACGGCGAGCGCGGTAACAACGGCATCAGCATCGTTGCGCATGACGGCGGCCACACGGTCGCCATCGCGCAGTCCCCATTCCGCAAGCGCCTGCGCGAGACGCGCAACACGCTCGCGCAGCTCACCGCGGGTCAGCCGTATCCGCCCGCCATCCGCGTGGCACGCGGTCAACGCGGGCGCGTCGGGGGCCGCCACAGACAGGCCAAGCACGTTGTCCGAGTAGTTGAGTTGAAGCTCGGGAAAGAAGCGCGCGCGCTCGCACTCATCGCCGATACAGACGGGTTCGATGCTGCCCGACCACTCGAACCCTTGCGACCACTGGACGAAGCATCGCCAGAAGGTTCGATACTCGCGTACCGAGAAATCGTGCAGTTCTTCGTAAGTATCGAAGACCTGGCCGGTATGCGCCTGCAGGGCCGCCGTGAAGGCCGTCATTTGTGACGGTGCCGCGCGCCCGAACCCGTCGCCATAAATCGGCGCGCGTCCGATGCCCGGACGCTGCGATGCGTCGAACCGGCGAAGACGATCCATCGAAAGCTCCACGTGGGTTGGCGAACACGTTCAGTCCCACAACGCGTAGGCAATTCTTCTATCGAATCCGCCTGGCGCTGCCAAGGCATCGCTACCTGACTTGCGGAAATTTACTGAAGCGCATGAACATTGTTTTATAAAGATTCAGAGTAGCGGCTCGCCAGCTTCTTTCTCTGTTCGAAATCGAACGAACGGTTCCCCGACTGAGATCGTTTTGCAACCGCCGCTGCCGTAATCACTCGAACCTCGAGCTTGTTGCGCTTGCTTGTTGCGCTCGCGTGCGCAGGCCTCTTCTGTTGCCGGCGTTCCTCGTGCTTATTCCACCGCCTGTGTATCGGCGATCGCGGCAGCTTGACGGAAGGCAGCGTCAGTGGCCCGTAACCCGTTCCCAACCGTGCCGCACAGCGGCCTTGAATCGTTCCTAGCCACTTTCTGGATAGCGCGACTCCCAATGCTCGCGGGCACTCGGTTCAACCCGTTGCCAGTCATGCCCGCGATATCGCTCGTCCTGTCCAGGCGCGGCGCCATGTGTGTAGGCACGCCGATATTCATCATATGGCGCACCCATGTTTGCGTAGTGAGCGCGTCATAGTCCTTGCGAAATTCGTCGTCGTAGGGGTCGTCGTCCAGCGGAGTGCCCATGACAGGATCGCCCACCAGACCCGTCCCCGACGTCTGTTCCCCTCTCGCCGCGCTCATGCTGTCATCGGGCGGGAACGCTGAACGGGATTTGAGATCTGCGTCCACACCTGCCGATGTGTGCGCGAGTCCGACGTCGGGCACACCCGATAACTGCTGCTGTTGCTCCATCGACGGACTCGATTCGCGCCTCTCCGTGCGCGTCGTTACCTGCTGCATCCCGCCGACCATGTTCGGCCCAGGCGACGGGAAGGCGGGGCGCTGCGCTTCGGCCCCTGCGGAGGCGGTATCAAGGCTGGCGGATTCGAATTCCGGCGGCAGTGCCGAAGGCGGCGATGTGTCGTGCGCAATGGCGGGCTCTCCCGTTTTATCCATCGATGGTTCGCCGCTTTCTAAGAGAACGGGCTCCCTCTCCGTCATTGCGTCGCGAACAACTCAACGTGACAGCGCCATCGCAACGGCCACTGACGCGGGCCGCGCATTCGCAAGCGATCGTCAAGGAGGTGTTCGCCGGCGCCGCCGACCGGCTGCGCGCACGCGGCGCGGAATTCGAAGCACGGGCCGCGCTGCTCGAGCAGGCGTCAGCGCACTAGCTGCGGCACAGCGCAGGGTCGCACATGGCCGACCGGCAGGTCGACCTGCGGCTCGTGCGAGACAACCTCGGGCATGCGTCACTCAGCACGACGAGCCTCTATCTGCACGCCGACGATGATCGCCGGCATCACGAGACGGACGAAAAGCACCGCATCGACTGGTGACGCCAGTCACGGCCTTCGGCCGGAATCTGGCCGCACGGTCCCGCCGACGAAACAACCGCCCGTTACGCAAACGGCAGTGCGTGTGCCAGAATCCTGCTGCCGCGTCCTCACGCCCGGATAGAACCGGAGGGTTCGCTACAGCATGTCCAGATTTTCTCTGGATTAACGGCCGCTATGCGAAAATCTTTATTAGCGCAAACACTACCTTTTTAGACAGCCACTTTCTGCCGATTAATAGACACATAGCCTATAAAACGATCAGTGCTGTCGCAGCAGAAGCGCTGGCAAAAGGACTATTCACGAGATCGTGACCATTTTGTGTCGTCAGGTGCACTGAAGACCCCTAACCGGCTTTTGACTTGCCTCTTCAGGGATGATGTTGTGCATTAGCGACACAGCAGGAGAGACGCAAATAAGTTGACCGCGTCATTCGCAAACGTTTTTATGGTTCATATTATCGCGACGGTTCCCGACTACTCGGCCGGTTTTTCAGATACGTCGTGACATTGCGTAAATAAAACTCGTGTTTCGAAATTCGGCGGTTTTCCAAGCCGGTAGAATCCGACGAAAAAGGCTGGATAGGAACTAATCCGGAATGCGCTCTCATGATTTCCGCATCCGGGTTTGACGTGCACTCTTAAAAACACTACAAGGCGACGACGGCAAACAACACGATTGTGATTGTCTTCGCGCCTTATGCAGTCGGGGATTGCGGCAAAGTGGCACTTAAAATTCTGTCTGTATTCGGGACACGTCCCGAAGCAATCAAGATGGCTCCGCTAGTCAACAGTCTGAAGGCTAGCCCGGACGTGGAATCGGTCGTGTGCGTGACTGGCCAGCATCGGCAGATGTTGGCCCAGGTGCTCCAGTTGTTCAATATCGAACCGCAGCACGATCTCGATCTGATGACGGCCAACCAGAGCCTGAACGGCCTGATGGCAAAACTCGTGAGCGCGCTGGATCACGTGCTCGATGTCGAAAAGCCAGATCGCGTCCTCGTACACGGCGACACCACGACTGCGGCCGCCACCGCGTTGGCCGCCTTTCACCGGCAGATTCCTGTTGGGCATATCGAAGCGGGACTGCGCACCGGCAATCTTCATCAGCCATGGCCCGAAGAAATGAACCGGCGAGTAATCGATGTGGTCAGCGATCTGATGTTCGCGCCGACCGCCAGTTCGAAAGCGAACCTCGTCAAAGAGTCGCTACAAGGTCGCACTATCGTGACGGGTAACACCGTTATCGATGCGCTGCTTCAGACGACGCATCGTATCGATTCCGACGCGTCGTTGCGCTCGGCACTCGACAGTCAGTTCCCGTTCCTGATCGACGATAAGCCGCTGCTGCTGGTTACCGGCCATCGTCGTGAAAGTTTCGGGTCCGGCTTTGCCAACATCTGTTCAGCGCTGGGCGACCTCGCGCACGCAGGCATGGTCCGGATCGTCTATCCCGTCCACCTCAATCCGAATGTGAGCGGTCCAGTGCACGAGACGCTCGGGCACACCTCCAACATTCACCTCATACCGCCGCTGGACTATCTGAGCTTCGTTCGGCTCATGCAACGGTCGTCGATCATCCTGACGGATTCGGGCGGCGTCCAGGAGGAAGCGCCCGCGCTCGGCAAGCCGGTACTGGTAATGCGGGATGTCACGGAGCGGCCTGAGGCCGTTGCAGCAGGCACGGTCCGCCTTGTTGGCACCGAGCGCGAATCGATTGTCAGCAGCGTGGGCACGTTGGCCGGTGACGTAGCGGCACGCAAAGAGTTTGCGCACAGGATCAATCCATATGGAGACGGGAAAGCTTCGGATCGAATCGTCGCAGCGCTCACTGGAAAGCCGTTCGTTGAATTCCAGGCCGACACGTGCGATCCCCGCGTCGCATCCGAATCCGCCCTCGTCTGCTAATCCGCGCTCGTACCCAGTCGCCTCAAGATCACGATCGACACACACTGGCACCATGACCATCAACGCATGTCAGCACAAGCCGACGCTCTTTTTGCGTCGCCCGACACTGGCGGCTTCCGCCGCTTTTGCTCTCGTTCTGTCTCTAACGCCCATTGTGAGCGCCGCTGGGCAATCTCAACTCGCAGTTGCCTTTGCGCAGCTCGACAAGAGCCGGCTTGCCACGCGCAGCGTGTCGCTCGCCGATCTCGGTCTGCGTGAAGAGATCGTGCTTCAGGCACCGGAATCCGCCCGTGAGCTGTACTTGCCCGTACCCGCAAACGTGCCGCTGGTGGACGCCACGCTCGAACTGAATGGCGGCTATCTGCGCAGCAACGGCGGCAGAACGACAATGCTGCTGTCGCTGGACGGCTCGCCCGTCGTCTCGCGTACTTTCACGCAATCGCAAGGCGACGCCGCAGTCAACGTCGGGGTCGATGGGGCACCGCGCGCTTCTGGCTTCGTGCGGGTCGGCGCCAACTGGCAGTCAGTCCTCAGCAACGACGTTTGCACTGATCAATCGGCGCTCGGCAATGTGTGGCGCATCGATCCGACTTCACGCCTGACATACCGGTTCGATCCGCAGAACGTGCAGGACTTGCGCACGGCCTGGAATGCGATGCCGCAACGTCCCGTTGTGGCAATCGCGGCCCGCAAGATCGATCAGCAGGCGTTCGATACGGCGAGGCGGGCCATCCAGCTTCTGCAGCGCGACGGCCGCCAACCGGTTGTTCGCGCCTGGCCTTTTGCGGGCACGACAGTCGATCTGGCCTCACTTGATGTCCCCTCGCCGCTCCGCGAGGTTCCGGCATTTGCTGCGCTCGCCGCGGGCGGAAAGCACCGAATAGCAGATTCAGCCGAAGCAGGCGCCTTGATCGCGCTTGCGCCTGCCGCCGTTTTCGCTCCCGATGTGATCGTGACCGACGATGCAACACTGAGCGGACTCGACGCCTCGATGAATGCCCTTCGTGCACAGATTGCGGCAGTCTCCACCGAGGCGGCGAACGCATTTGACGAGTGGCGCGCGCGCAATATCGGTCCAATCGAGAGACCGCTCGTTGCGGGCGAAGTGCGGCTTGCGCATCTTGCGGGTCAACCCGTCATTGTGGTCCGAAACGCCGAAGCGCTCGTGTCGCTCACGCGGAGCTGGCGCGGCATAAACGTGACAAGCCGCGTTGTCGTTCACGAACTCGAGAGCACGGCGGCTGCCGGTGCAGACCGTATAGCGCTCTCGCTTGTCGGCGGCGAACCCCGAAGCTTCGATATCGTAGATCGCGGAACCTGGGAAGCGAACTTCGATCTCGGCGCCGTTGCCATTGCGGGCAAGATTCCGGACGAGGTCGTTCTCGACGTTTCAGCGGCGCCGTCCGATACGGGAACGGGTGCCTCACTGGCGATTTATTTCAACGACATATTGATCGGCTCCGACATGCTGGGCAGCGATGGGAAGCCCCAGCGCGTCAGCGCGCACATCCCGCGATATGCGCTTGCGCCGACCAATCAGATACGCGCCGTCTTCCAGCGCCAGCCCGACGGGAAATGCAAGGGGCGTGACCACGGTCGACCCGTCGCTGTTCTGCCAGGCAGTCATCTAACGCTGGTGAAGGCGAACCTTGACGATGATTTCACCGGTATGGTGGCCCGTTTTGCATCCCAGGCAGAAGTGCTGGTGCCAGCGAAATATCTCGCCGACGCCGTCGACACATTGCCGCGCGTGGCCCGCGTGGCCGAGACCGTTGGTATCGAGCCGTCCAGGTCCAGCCTGACTATCGTCGGGGACGCTGATCCCGCAAGGCCGGGCGGTCCGTTCCTGGCCATGGACGTCACGTTAGATCGGGAGCATGCGCATGTCGCTGTTTCGCATGATCGACTCTTGCTCACGAGTGCAACGGGGAAAACGCTGGCCGACGTATCGGGGCTTACGGACATCGCCGCAATCGAGGCCGTCAAGTCGGCAAACGTGCCGGGCATTGCGTACCGCACGCTGAGCGGCAATTCACCATTGCTTCCCGTTTCGGTCAGGCTCAGTCGCGGCGATGTTGCCCTTGTCGGCGACAGCGGCGTGCTGCGCCGCTTCGATACGCAGCACCCCGGCAACGTGCTTCCGACCGACGACGGCTCGAACTGGCTGGCGCAGCACTGGTACCGGTGGGGCGTCCCATTGGTGATCGTGTCCGGCTTTCTGATCCTGCTGCTGGTTGCGCAACTCGTTCGACGTAAGCATCGGGAAAAATCGTGACGCTCGCCGCCTTCAAATGGTATCTGGGCTACTTTGTGGCCCAGTATTATCGGGGCCTCGAATATGTCGCCGCGGTTGTCGCGGTCCTTATTCTGATATCGAGTCTCGATGATCTCTTCGTCGATCTCTGGTATTGGGTCCGCGCGACGTGGCGCCGGGTAACGATAGAGAGAACATATACCCCGCTGACTGTCGATCAGCTCTACACACGCGACGAACAGCCGATCGCGATCATGGTGCCTGCGTGGCTGGAATACGACGTGATCGCGGCGATGATCGAGGATATGGTGCGGGTGCTCGACTACCGTAATTACATGGTATTCGTCGGCACCTATCAGAACGATCCCCAGACGATCAGTGAAGTCGAGCGCATGCGGCGCCGCTATAAGCAGTTGCGGCGTGTCGAGGTACCGCATGACGGTCCGACATGCAAGGCCGACTGTCTGAACTGGGTCATTCAGGCCATCTTCAGGCATGAACGCGAAGCTGGGGTGGAATTCGCCGGCGTCGTCCTTCACGACAGCGAGGACGTACTGCACCCCGTCGAGCTGCGCTTTTTCAACTATCTGCTGCCCCGCAAGGACATGATTCAGCTGCCCGTCGCTTCGCTCGAACGCGACTGGTTCGAGCTTGTGGCCGGCACATACATGGACGAGTTCGCCGAATGGCACGCGAAGGATCTTGTCGTGCGCGAAAGCCTTTCCGGCTCCGTGCCGTCGGCGGGCGTGGGCACATGTTTTTCGCGGCGCGCGCTGCTCACGCTGGCCGCGCAGACGGACAACCAGCCGTTCAATACAGAGAGCCTTACCGAGGACTACGACGTTGGAGCTCGACTGGCCAAGCTGGACATGCAATCGATCTTCGCGCGCTTCTCCGTACAGTTCGCGACCCGTCGAAAGTCCTGGTTCGGCTTCGGCAAGGAACGGGACATCACACTGACGATGCCGCTGTGCGTGCGTGAATTCTTCCCCGATACGTTTCGCACCGCGTACAGGCAAAGGGCGCGATGGTGCCTGGGTATCGGCCTGCAAGGCTGGCAGCACACAGGATGGACGGGTTCGCTCGCAAACCGGTACCTGCTCTTCCGCGACAGGAAGGGCATCGTCACGGCACTGGTCGGCATGGTCGCTTATGCCCTGGTACTGCAGTTCCTGCTGTTCGCAGGAGCAAGCGCACTGGACCTGATGCCGGAATTGATCGCGTCGCCGTTCGCTGACGCCCGCTGGTTCGATGGCGTCCTGATGGCGAACGGTGTCGCGATGGTACTGCGCGTGTTCCAGCGCATCTACTTTGTCACCCGGCTGTACGGTTGGGAGCACGGGGTGCTGTCGGTTCCGCGGATGGTGGTCGGCAACTTCGTGAACTTCATGGCCGTCTCGCGCGCCTGGAAGCTGTTCATTGTCCATCTCGTCACGGGCAAGCGCCTCGCATGGGACAAGACGATGCACGACTTTCCATCTGCCGATGGCCTGGCCAACCGGCGTCAACGGCTTGGCGAACTGCTCGTGTCATGGCAGGCAATCGATGCTCGCCGGCTTGAGCTCGCGCTCGAGGAAACCCACGCGCGTGAAGCGCCACTTGGTCGGGTCCTGATGGCCAAGGGGTGGCTGGATGAAGAGACGCTCGCTGAAGCAATAGCATTCCAGGCGGATCTGCCGCGCGGCATGCTCGATCGCGATGTATTGAGACAGAACGCCGCCGGATTGCCGATCGATGCGATCGTGCGGCATCGCATCCTCCCGCACGGGTTCGAAAGCGATCAGCAGATGATCCTGCTCACTGCAAGTCCTCTCCCTGAGGAAACGCTCGCACAACTCACCTCGACCTACGGGGTCGCGCTAACACAGCAGATCGTCAGCGAAGGAGAAATCGTCGCAGGGTTACGCTTCCTGCGGGGTATTGATGATGCGATATCAAGCGGCTCGCATTCCACTGGTGGCCACGATGAGCAGTCTCTGACGAGCGATGAGCAACCGGATGCAAACCATGCAAGCGTGACGATCTCGCGAAGCGTGCCGCTCATCGGCGACCTTCTTATCGAACAAGGCCATGTGCAGCGTGAGGCGTTCGAGCGCGCCATGCAGGACTATCGTCCGGACCGTCATGGCCTGATTGGCGACTATATGGTGGCGCGAAACGTCATTTCCAGCGACGCGCTCGCATCCGCAATCAAAGAACAGCGCCGTTTGCGCGGCGAACCAACGGCAGCGGCATGATTCCCTTTCTGATCAATGAGCAGCGCGCGCTGGCCTGTGCGCTTGGACTGGCATGCGCCACAATGTACGCATCTGTCGCCACAGCTGTTGAGACCTCGCGTGCACCGCGTCCGCAGACGGCATTCGGGACGTCCACACCCGCCCCGCTTGCAGCAACGGTCGCAACGCAGCGCAACACCAGCTCGACAGAAACAACGAATGAGCTGCCACTTTCCGGTGCAGCGTATCGCGTTGCGCAAAGGGCTTATGCCGAATACGACGCCCGGGATTACTCACGCTCGGCAGACTCGGCGGCAGAAGCGATTCGCCAGCGCCCGGACGTGCTCTCGCTACGTTTGCTGCGCGCCAACGCGCTGGCAGCAGACCATCGCTACACAGACGCGTTGCGCACGGTCAGCGAAGCGATGAAAGACTTCGGACCCGAACCTGCCCTCGTCTCGCTACGAGAAAGCATCCAGCGGATCATGCCGGCACCGCGCAAGCCGCACACAACTGCCGTTGCCAGCGTGCAGCCGGCCGATCTTGCCGGTCCGGCTCTCGTTGCCGCACAACGTGCGTATGATGCAAGCGCGAAGGGCGACTATGCGATTGCCGCGCAGAGCGCGCACGAGGCCGTGACATTGCGCCCGACGATCATGCGCCTTCGGCTGCTGGAGATCGATGCGCTTCTGGGCTCTGGCAACATCGAGGCTGCATGGCAGGCGCAAGCGGACGCAGCCAGACTGCTGGGCGACACGGACGAGCTTCGCAAGCGACGCGCGTATATTGGCGATGAACTCGCAAAACAGTCTGCGACAAAGGCATTGGACGCGCGCCGCCGCGGCGATGTCGCTGAGGCAACGGTATTCGCACGTCAGGCGTCGACGTACGCACCTGAACGTGCCTCCTATCGCCTTCAGCTGATGGAAAGCCTGCTGGCACAAAACGATCTTGCGGGTCTATCCGGCGTGGCAGGCGATGCGATCGCGTCCGACGCCGGGAAGACAACGCCATATGTGCTGCGCGGCTATGCGCGCATGGCGCAAGGTGACGCGACGGGCGCGGATGCCGACTTCGCGTCTGCGCTACAGCAGCCCGACACCTCGGAACGTCAGCAGCGCCTTGCGCGTCTGATCGTCGCGGATGTCTGGCTCGCGCAAGCAAAGCCGCAGCGCACGCTCGACGTGCTCGCATCACTGGACATGAAGGGTGATGACACTGACGCGCTCATCACCTGGCGACGCAGGCAAGCGCAGATGGCGTTGGCCACTGCAACTCCGGAACATTCGACAACGCCTAAGCCGATTCTCGACTGCACGATCGACAGCTTCGGCGCATGGTGTGAAATCGAACCGTCGGATCCGGCATATGCAGTCTCTCGCGCGGCATCGAAAGCTCTGGCTACAGGTGACCGGTCGGCCGCACTCGATCTGAGCCGGGAAGCGGTTCAACTCGCTCCCGACAATCCCCAGCATCGACTCGAGCTCATTACCGCGCTCGACAATCACGGCGATCGTGCCGGAGCAAACGCCGAAGCGATCAGCCTGGTGAATGCAGGCATGCTGGACGCCATGCCCGATATGCCCGCCGCCTACATTGCGCAGCGGGCGCGAAAACCGGGGCTCGCATATAACCACTTTGCGGCGGCAGACCTTGAGGGAAAGTTGCCGCCATCGGCCGCCGCGGACGCCGCATATAGCGCACAGCAGGTGCATCACAACCATGATTCGGCACGTTACTTCGAGCGCGCCATCGACTATGCCGACGCCGACGAGGGAACCGCGACGACGCCGCAAGCACTTCATGACATGCGCGCCGCACACGCGGACGTCACCCGCAATTGGGGTGCCGATTTCGCCATCGGCTACCGGGGCGCGGGCATGCAATCCAGTTTTGCCGCGGCACCTATACCGCGGACGTCGAATAACTGGCAAGCAGGTGGTGAAATCTACTGGCGTCCATTCGGTAGCCTCGGAGACAGAAAGTTCGAAGTCTATGCGAGAGGGAGTGACAGTTTCGGCGTGCAAGGCCAAGGCAATCCGAGCGGCGTATCCACACTGACCTCGGCGGTCGGCGCCAGGGCGAAGCCGCTTGCGCAGGTCAATGCAATCGGCGCGTTCGAGCGTGTCTTCGCAATTGGCTCTCATGCGCAGTCGGACTGGCTCGCGCGGCTGGCTTACTCAGGCGGCTTCGGAACGGAACGGCGGATTGACGCGCCGTCGTGGTGGACGACGGATATCTATACGGAGTTTGGGCGCTACGTGAACCACGAGACCACCTATGCAACCGGTAGCGTCCGCTTCGGACGCAGTTGGCGAGTCGATCCCGTCAGCCCGCGACTGACTACCTTTGCATATGGCGTAGCGGGTATCGACTACGATACATCTGTCGATCACAGTTGGCCCGTGGGAGCCGGTGTCGGCGTCTCCGCAAGGTACTGGATGCGCGATAGCCAATATGACGCGCCAAGGTCGTTCGTCGACCTTTCCCTCCAGTACAGGTTCAAGGTCTCCGGAGACGATCGGGCGCGTGGCGTGTTCTTCATTGCAGTCTACTCGTACTGATTCTCGGAAACGCTCAGCGGCACACGTATGGACTCGATTGCGACAAGTCCCCGGAAGCCAATTTCCTTGTCAAAGGTGTCCCTTCTGACGGCACTCGGAATCTGGCTGGGAAGCCTGCTTACGGGCTGCGCGTCCGCTCCGGTGTCCGCGACCCTGGCGCAGGGCATCATCTGGCAGGTCGATGCGGATCACGTCCGGCCCACGGGCGACTGGGACAAGCTGGGCGTGTCGAATCTGCTCGTACAGTGGACGGCTGTCGATAACACGGCGTACGTTTCCGATGCGGGGTTGCCGACGGCAAAACGCTTGCCAGATTGGGAAGCCTTGTCGCGTGCGCCATGGGCGAACCGGGTCATCGTTGGGCTTGCGGGCAACTTTGATGAAAAGCACGCGCGGGAACATGTCTCGCAACTCGGAGAACAGTCACGCCAGCTCGCCGCTTCGCATCCGCCTGTCAGGATTGACGGCTGGTACTTTCCTGTAGAAGTGGACCCGACATGGAAAGATGCACCCACTATTGTTCGGTGGCTGAATGCGTTGCCGCGCCCCCTATGGATCAGCGTTTACGACAACACCAACATTGGCGGTAAAGCGTTGGCAGAATGGCTTGACGGTTGGTTACCCCACGACGTCGGCATTTTCTGGCAAGACGGGTGTGGCCTCTACGCGCGCGATGCGGCGGCCGCCCGCGAATACGCAGATGCGCTTTCTGCTAGGCTTGGCAAAGGCCGCGTCCGCATCATTGCCGAGGCATTTCGGCCCCGGCAAGGAGGCGGCTTTCGCCCGGCAACCGCGCAGGAACTCCTGCCGCAATTGAACGCGTATCGAGGCTATTCGATTTACCTGTTCGATGGCCCGCATTACGTATCTTCCGACCTGGTCAAGACACTTCTTGGGTCAAGCGAGAAAGGAAGCACTGCTCACTCGGCGGAAGCGAAATAGCATGTTGATACTGTGAGGTTGATCCGGTTCAGCGGGTTCAGCGGACGGACGTAGATCAAAATAGGTTCGTCACGGTGACCTGCGCATCGCTGAGGCGGGCGGCAACACGATGGGCCAGTTCTTCGTGCGCCGCGACGCCGACGGCACGATGCGCTGGTGGCTGACCGTCCACGGCAAGGGCGACAAGGAAAGGCTGGTCCCTGCGAAGCGTGAATTGATGACGGAGCTCGCCCGCTACCGACAGTCGCTGGGGATGACCGCGCTCCCCTCCCCGCATGAGGCGACGCCGCTCGTGCTGCCCATAGGTAGCACGGCAGGATCAACGTCAGGCAGTACGGCGGAATCGCCCCGGAGGAAAACCGGGCCACCAGACCGGCCCCTCTCGCGCGTGTCGCGCTGCACACGATCGACAAGCGCGTGTTTACGGGCGCCGCCGGCCGGCTGCGCGAGCGCGGCGCGGAATTCGAGGCTCGCGCCGCGCTGCTCGAGCAAGCCTCGGCGCACTGGCTGCGGCACAGCGCAGGATCGCACATGGCCGACCGGCCATGGTGGAGTTGTGCGTCGCGAAACATTCAGCTTTCGAAGCTTGCCCCAAGGAGGAGGTCGCACACGTTGGGAATCTCGAGACCCGGCACCAGACGGCGGCCAATGTCGGCCAGACCGGTTCCGATGGCGGTGTGCGGCTTCTGCCTGGCGACCTCGGCTAGTGCCTCCGTGAACGCTTTCTTGAAGCCGAGCCGCGGATAGAGCGCGAGCGTATCGTCGATCAGTTGGGGAGAAATCTCGTCCATCCTGAGCCCCATGACGTCGACATGAGCGCCGAAGTGGACGAGCGCGACTTCCGGCTCCCTGCGATCGGCAATATCAGCGGCCGAGTGAAGGGCAATGGCGTCCCAGACGATGTCGATTTTCGTCTCCGGATAGTCGTGGGCATGCAGAAACCTGCTCGCAGCGTCGGCGCCATCGACTTCGAAGCGCTTATCCGCAGCGTGATCCTCCGACAGACCCAGGTCGTGAAGCAGCGATGCGAGATAAACCAGTTCGCGATCGTACTTCATTTGCCGCTTCTTGCCGATGAACTCCGCGAACCACCATGTCCTGTGGACATGATTAAGGAGCGGCCTCGAATGAGCCTGCCCGGCGAGGGCCGCCGCTTTGCGGGCGAGCCCGGAATCCGGTGCGATCATGCCTCCGATAGTGACAGGGAGTTTCATAGTCCTTCCTCAAATGATTACTGGTTTTACGAATCATGTTGTTGT
Source organism: Paraburkholderia franconis (assembly GCF_009362735.1). Classification (GTDB taxonomy): domain Bacteria; phylum Pseudomonadota; class Gammaproteobacteria; order Burkholderiales; family Burkholderiaceae; genus Paraburkholderia; species Paraburkholderia franconis. Next base: position 61,979 of record NZ_WHNP01000041.1, read on the forward strand.
CGCAATGCATCTGGAGGCTTAGTCTTCTGACGAACGCATCGACACGTCGCCGACGACCACCCCTCTCAACCCCTCCCGCAACGCGGTAACATTGTCTACACCGTTCAGTTGCTCGAACTTCCGTTGCGCTTCCTGCCAGAGAGGGGCCGCCCTTTTGTGCAGGCGCCGTCCGTCCTCGGTGAGCTCGATAAGGCGGCTTCGGCCGTCCGTGGGCGACGGCTTGATCGTGACGAAGCCGTCGCGTTCCAGGAAGCCAACCATTTTCCCCATCGCCGTTCGTTCGATATCGAGCCGTTCGGCGAGGGCGTTGACCGGGGTACTTCCCACCTCGTCCAGGGCGGCCAGGGTGAGGAATTGCGTGATGCGCAGGCCCGCGGGCTCAAGATGGCTATCGTAGAGTCGGGAGATCTGCCTGCTCGCTTTCCTCACGGCGAAGCAGTTGCATTGATCGATTCCAAGCGGTTGGTTGACCGGCAACATCTGTTTCACTCCTGATTTCGGTTAATTGCGCGAACGCTACGCGCGCGTCGCGCGAAGGTACGGCGGTATCTTTCGATGAAAGCCGGGAGCGACAGCGCCGGCGTACGGCGATCTGCGCACCTCATGTCTCGCTGCCGAAACCGACCCGTGTCATCTACGGTGTTCAAAGCCCTGCAGGCGGTGTGATGTAGCCGGGTATCTCGGCCGCAAGCGTGCTCTTCAGCACCGCTGTCCCCTTGTCGGCCATAACCTCGCTCTTGCCGAAGGCGAGAGCGTCGTAGGTCTGTCGCACGACGTCCTCCGGACTGGCTTTAGGCACGTCAATGCCGTTGGTCAGGTCGGTATCCACGAACCCGACGTGCAGGCCGAGAACCTGGATGCCACGCTCGTGCAGGTGAAAGCGAAGCTGGTTTGTGTAACTCCAGGCTGCGGCCTTCGACGCGGCATACGGTGTCAGATAGGGCCGCGGAAGCCACACGATGTCGGACAGCACGTTGATGATGGCGGCATGCGGCTGGGCCGCCAATATCTGCTCGAAGGCCTGTGTGACGCGCATTACGCCGTAGTAGTTGGTATCGAACATGCGGGTGGATTGCGCTTCCACGTCGGCCGCCAGAGGCCCGTCGATCAGAGCGGCAATGCCCGCGTTGTTGATCAGCAGATTCGTATCCGCCGCCAGTTTCGCGGCCTCGGCGATCGACGCCGTATCCGTGACATCGATCCTGACCGGCACAACACCCGGCTCGTCGAAACCGCTCGTGTTGCGCATGCCCGCATATACTTTCGCCGCCCCGCGACGACGTGCCTCTCGTGCAAAAGCCAGGCCCAGGCCGCGATTGGCACCGGTGATGAAGACGGTGGCGTTCTTGATATCCATGACAAGCTCCTCTTTTAAAAGCCGCATGCCGGGGGAGAGTCAACTCCCGCCACTAGCCTGCGGGTGCTCGGTTCAAAGAAAAACGTTATCCGGCAACTGTTTCGAAAGCGCCTCCCGCAGATGGGTGGCGAGAGTCAGTACAGCGCCAAGCGGGCTCATCCGCACGCTGACTCGCGGCACCGATCCGTCGGAGTTGCGATCGACGACAACGACCGCGCTCAACTTCTCGCCGCTCGTCAGAACAGCCTCGTATTCAAGAAAAAGTCGCGAGCCGACGGTTTGAAGAAACGTGGGCGTCTGTGAGGCATAGAAGGTTCCGACGGCGTCGACGGCGAGCCGGATTTCGTCGCGCCCGATTACGGGACCGCGCAACACTGAGCTGACCAGCTCCGCGTCAGCCGTCAGATCATCGAGAAACGGGTGATGCTCATCCTGGGTGAGTGACATTTTCAAACCTCGATTCGCTTTAAGGACATGTTCACACGAATGCGGACCGATTCTTGGCGACGAACTGCTGGACAGAAAGCGGCGGCTTCCCAGTGATCTTCTCGACGGCATCGTTGGTGCCTGAGAAGATGCCGTCGCGGTAGTTCTGCGCGACTTCGACCAGATGCTGCGTGAGGAACGGCGGAAACTTGTAAAGGGTTTCCATCTTGATTCGGAATTCCTCGATGGAAGTCGGCGCGTATTCGATCCGGGCGCCGAGAACCTCGCTCATCGCGGCTGCGATCTCGACATGGTTCATCTCGACGGGGCCGTGGAGCGTGTAGGTCTTGCCCTCGTGGCCTTTGGGGTTGGCGAGGACATGGGCGATGACGCGTCCTTGATCATCGGTGGCGATGGGCGCGTGACGGCCGTTGCCAAAGGGAAATTCAATCTTCCTCGTGGCCCAGATCTCCTTTGCAAAATGCGGATAGACGAGCCAATCGGCGAAGAAGGTGGGGCGCAAATGCGTAGTCGCGACATCTGACCAATCAAAGACCTGCTCGGAAACCCAGTGATCCTGTGCTGCGTGGCTCGTCGACTCCCGGCGTGCGGAAATCTGCGACATGTTGACGATCGCCGTGACGCCCGCTTCTTTTGCTGCCTGCGCGAAATAGGCCGCGGCCGCGATGATTCCCGGCGCGATTGGATGAAGGAAATAGGCCGATCGGATTCCTTCCATCGCTGCCCGAATGCGGTTGATGTCGGTGAAGTCCCCGACCGCGATATCGACACCGCGCTGCCTCAGGGCGGCCGCTCGATCGTCATCTGTGCGCACATATGCCCGCACGCGTTTGTCCATCTTAAGAAGTTCGTCAATAGCAATGCCTCCGGTCCGTCCCGTTGCACCGCTCACAAGAATCTCAGCCTCGTTCATCGCTTCGCTCCATTTGAAAGTGAGAGCATATGCTCTCTTGAGACAAGAATAGGAGCATGTGCTCGTATTGTCAAGTTTTTCTGGTTCGCGTGCATCCCGAGGAACACCACGCTCGATTCGGCTGGCGGCATTGCCAGCGACGCACCGACAGGCTACCGCGTAGGTGCCCCGCAATGCGAAGCGACTGAAGGTGTCGATATCGTCCCTGCTTACCTGGATGGCGAGATGTTCCGTATCTGCGTACCTTCAGAAAAGATGGGGCCGTTCGGTTCGACGAAGTGATTCCCTGTGGCGTGGCGAGGGCGCTGGAGATCAGCAAGGGCCTCGAGATTCCGATCTATCAGCAGATTCGTACCAAATCCAAACCGCAAATTGTCGTTCGCGCAGGTCAGCGTTAATGATCTAAAGGCCGATGATGCGACTGATCAGCTAGATGTGTGAGGGGTCGCTGCTGTCTCTAGAGCCGACATTTGAGTGTCCATCCGCGGGCGCGAGCGAACGACTGAAAATGGCCTATTTTGTTTGCAAGGACTTCCTCCGAGAGTCAAGCTCGGGGTTCGGTTTTCGGCGCCTGAAGATGCTTAGCGTCGGCAATCCGTGCGGTGACGCCGGTGGACTCATATATCTCTCCTGTTGACGACTTCTGCTCTTACACGTCGAAGCAATATCAGCAACAGACTGCGTCTTTGCAAACGGCCTTGTTGCCCGAAGCGTATCAGGCGGGCCACGATATGAGCCGCACAGGAGAACCCTATTTGAAAACCGGCGAACAGCGCGCAGCGAGGTGCGGCGTGCGGTTAAGACTCGCCAACAAAATAGCCGGGTTCTTCTCCCGTTCGGTCCGACCTCGTCTTGCTATCGCGTCGAGCAGTAGTTGAAGCAGGTCAATCGGTCATACAGCAGCGGGCGGTAACAGTGGATGCAGCGGGTGGCGCTGCCATGCATCGGCATCGTAACGCACCCCCTGGCGAGCATCGCCCACGGCATGCGCGCGTGCTTGTTGGCGATGGCAATCAGTGTCTTGTGATAGCCCTTGCGTTCATGGAGTTGCCTGATCCATCGTTGCAGGCGGCTCGCGCGCGTGGGGGTCCGCACGCAGCGCCGACTGCAATGTACTTCGGGCACCCTGAACGAGCAGCGTGCGCAGATAGACATTGCCTCTCAGGCTGATGTGTCCAAGCCGCGTCTTCCCGCCGGAGCTATGCTGGCGGGGAGTCAGGCCAAGCCAGGCACCGAACTGCCGGCCATTGCGGAAGACCTTGGCGTCGGGAACGGTCGCAGCCAGTGCGCTGGAGGTCACCGGACCGATGCCAAGCAGTTCGCCGGCATGTTTTGCGACGTCACTGCTTCTGGCGTGAGTCGCGATCTGCTGGTCACAGCGGGCAAGCCTCAGGTTCAGCGCCGCCAGTTGTTCACTCACCTCCAGCAGCATGGCTCGCACCTGGTCAGGTAGTCTGGGGTCTTCGATCAACTGGCACTCGATGCCGTGCGACCTCAACGTCGTCTCGGGATGGGGAAGTCCCTCACATTTGAAAAACTCACGTGTCCCGGCGGCGGAACCGGCTCGCGCGAAATCGACCTCTCAGATTGCTCTATAAAACGCTCGTGAGCATCGGTTAGGGGTAAGAGAACCCCTGCAAACCTAGCTGAACTGTTCGTTGGCGAGTTTTTCAACACAATAGACCGACTGCCGCCCGATGCGGTCGACCGAGCCCGACCCGAAGCCGTCGGTCGTGGAGGTTATTCGTATGTCCCAAGAGGAACCACGAACAGACGTCTGCAATGGAGGCACGAACACGTTGATGTAGACAATTTGTTCTAGACAAATTATTCTACATTACATCGATTTTCTGCCAAGGTTTCGTGATGAGCAAAGCCGCTCCACTGACCCGGCCGACCGCGGCCGAACTCAACCTCCTGCGGGTGCTATGGCCGATCGCCCCCGCCACCGTCAAGCAGGTTCATCAGGCCATGCAAGTGGAACGTGCGGACGTGACCTATGCCACGGTATTGCGTCAGATGCAGATCATGCATTCGAAGGGGCTGCTCACGCGCGACGAGAGCGAGCGTTCGCATGTCTATGCGCCCACACAAAGTCAGAACTTGCTGCAAAGCAGCCTGTTGAAAGAGCTGATTCACAAAGCGTTTTCGGGTTCGGGCAAGGCACTCGTAATGGCCGCTTTGCGCAAGTACGTAACGCAGGAGGAACGCGAGGAAGGCAATGTCCCGGGCGTAGTTGAAGGTTGAAGGCGGCGGTTCCCCGTTGGAAATCCGAGAGAATCGGGTTTCGACGACCAACTTCCCGGACAGGGGACCAAGGAGAACCGCCAAATGAAGCGTACCAAGAAGAAGCCCCAAAGCGCCAGCGCGCCGTTGCACGTGGTGCCCAAGCAGGACCCGGACGGGCTGCGCGCCTGTTTTGCCGAGAACAGTCAGCTCCTGTTGCCCATGCTCGATCTGATTCAGAACACCCGCGCCAGCATCGACGAGTTAATGCACGAAGCCGGCCGTAGC
>NZ_WHNP01000042.1 GCF_009362735.1 Paraburkholderia franconis
CCCTCCCTGCCCCTCCTGCTGTTGCGCCCGTGGAGACGCTGGTGTTGCCGGCCACCCTCGATGGCCGCGCCGGCAGCAACCGCGCCGGCGTCGCGCACTGCCAGCTGGCCGCCCGCCACGACCTCGACGCGGTGCGCGCGTGGCTGGCCAACTACGCGATCACGAAAACGACCTTCGACAGCTACCGCAAGGAAGCCGAACGGCTGCTGCTGTGGGCGGTCGTGCAACTGGGCAAGCCGCTGTCGTCGCTCACGCACGAGGACCTGCTCGCGTTTCGCGCCTTCCTCGCCGATCCGCAGCCCGCGTCCCGCTGGGTCTCGACCGGCCGCGGTAAATATCCGCGGCGCGACGCGCGCTGGCGGCCGTTCAATGGTCCGCTGGCGCCGCACAGCCAGCGGCAGGCACTGGTCATCCTGAACACGATGTTCATCTGGCTGGTCGACGCGGGTTATCTGCGCGGCAACCCGCTGGCGCTGCTGCGCCAGCGCACGACGCGGCCGGCGCCGCGTGTCACGCGCTATCTGTCCGTCTCGCTGTGGGACGACGTCAAGGCGTTCGTCGCGCAACTGCCGCAGGCGACGGAGACGCAGCGCGCCTGGGCTGCGCGCAGCCGGTGGCTGATGACCCTCTTCTACCTGCAGGGGCTGCGCATTTCCGAGGTGGCCGGCGGCCGGATGGGCGACTTCTTCCGGCGGATCCGCGCCGATGGCCAGGAACAGTGGTGGCTGCAGACGCTCGGCAAGGGCGGCAAGCTGCGTACCGTGCCCGTGTCCGGTGAGCTGTTGCAGGAGCTGCGCCGCTACCGGCTCGCGCACGGCCTCCCCGCGCTGCCCGCGCGCGCCGACGAGCTGCCGCTGCTGCTGCCGTTCCGGGGGCCGCCCCGCGCGCTGTCCCGGTCCGCGGTGCACGATGCGATCAAGGCGATCTTTGCGGACGCTGCGGCCTGGCTCCGGTCGCGCGGGCCGGCCTTCGCCGATCGCGCCGGTGAACTCGGACGCGCGTCGGCGCACTGGCTGCGGCACACGGCGGGCTCCCACCAGGCCGACGGCGGCGTCGACCTGCGCACCGTGCGCGACAATCTCGGCCACGCATCGCTGAACACGACTAGCCTCTACCTCCACGCGGAAGACGACGCCCGTCACGCCGCAACGGTCGAGCGTCACCGGATGAACTGGGCGCGGGCGACGGAACGTGGGACGCCCGACGACCGCGATCCGCCTGACAGATAGACCGGCCGCGCCATCGGATCTATTTGCGACGCCGATGTCTTGCCTGCCGTCCACGCTCGGCGCCCGGGCCGATCGCCGATCCGCCGCCACCTGGACACGGCACGTGTTGAGGCGGACGTCGCAACGGGCATTTTCGGCCACCCAGTCCTTAAAAGGGGATGCACTGCCCGCGGGAAGAGCTGACGACGGTGCGCGACAACCTGCACCGTGCCTCAATCGCGACGGTTGCCAAGGCAGAGAGATGAGGTCAAAGGGCTTGCCAGATGGATCGGGCTTTCACCGCACGGTAGCCCGCTGGATTCCCCCCGCAGTTGTCGCACTTCGGCCCTCAACAGCCAACTCCAAAGTCCTTCGGACGTCCCTCTCCGTGACACGCGATCGACCGTGCGAGACGTCTCGCGGCCACCAAATCCCCATCTAACCGCCAACGGCTCCTGTACACCGAAGAACTTCCCTCGGGGTAGGGCGCATAATGTTCAAACGGCCCCGTAGCAAGGGAAATGCTGTTATGCACTGCGCAAACTGCGGATACGACAACCTCGCCGGAGCCAAATTCTGCGAAGTGTGTGGAGCAATTCTGCCGCGCGCATGTCCTCGCTGTGGGCACGAAGCGACGCCTTCCGCCAGATTCTGCAATGAGTGTGGCTGTCCCCTGACCGAGGCGCCTGCCGCGTCTACTCCGCGTCCGCGGCCTGTTCCAGGACCATCCCCAGCGCCGGTTCATTACACGCCACACCACCTTGCCCAGCGCATCCTCGCCGAGCAGGCGGCCATGGAAGCGAGAGGCGAGACGGCCGGTGAACGCAAGACCGTTACGGCGCTATTCGCCGACATGGCCGGTTCCACCGCGTTGATCCACGACCTGGACCCGGAAGAGGCCCATCGACTGATCGAGCCTGTCATCGCGCTGATGATGGAAGCCGTGCACTACTACGAGGGCTACGTGGCCAAATTGCTGGGCGACGGCATCCTCGCCCTGTTCGGCGCGCCCATCGCGCACGAAGACCATCCGCAGCGCGCGCTCTTCGCGGCGCTGCGCATGCAGCAGGCGATGCGCAGCCACGGCGATCGCATTCGCCTGGAGAAAGCCATTCCGCTGCAGATCCGCGTTGGCGTCCACACCGGGGAGGTCGTGGTGCGCTCGATCCGCACGGACGACTTGCACACCGACTACGATCCGGTCGGACACACGATTCACATTGCGTCCAGGATGGAAGGGATCGCCACGCCCTCGTCAATCCTCGTGAGCGAGGCGACCCACAAGCTGGCCGAAGGTTATTTCGAGTTCAGGGCCCTGGGGGCCACCCAGGTCAAAGGCATTCCCGAACCACTCCCGGTGTATGAGGTGCTGGGTCTTGGCGCGCTGCGCACGCGGCTGCAACTGGCGGCGCACCGTGGTCTCGCAAGGTTCGTAGGCCGCGAGGCCGAACTGGAGCACCTGAACCGGGCGCTGGATGAGGTCAGGACGGGCCACGGGCAGGTGGTTGCAGTGGTCGGCGAGGCCGGAGTCGGGAAATCGCGGCTGTTCCATGAATTCAAGGAGCGCTCCCGGCGCGGCTGTCTGGTGCTGGAGACGTTTTCGGTATCACACGGCAAGGCTTTTGCCAATTTGCCGCTCATCGAGCTGTTGAAGAACTATTGCCAGATCACCGCCCAGGACGACGAGCGACGTTGCCGGGAAAGGGTCATGGGCAAGGTGCTGACGCTCGAGCGCAGCTTCGGGGATCTCGTGCCTTACCTGCTCCATCTGCTGGGTGTTGGCGAAGCCGGTTCGGCGCTGGCAGAGATGGATTCCCGGATCCGGCGGGACCGCACCTTCGACGCGATCACGCAACTGCTGACGCGCGAGAGCCGCGATCAGCCGATCGAATTGCTCTTCGAGGACCTGCAATGGCTGGACCGCGAGACGGAAGCCTTCCTCGCATACCTGATCGAACACGTGCCAGGCACCCGGATCCTGCTCCTCCTGAACTACCGGCCCGAGTATCAGCCCGGCTGGCAGCACGCGGATCACTGCAGCTCGTTGCGACTCGAACCGCTGGGCCCGGCCGAAGCCCAGGGACTGCTCACGGCGCTGCTCGGGGACGACCTCTCTCTCGTGCCCCTCAGGCAGCTCATCCTGGAAAAGACGGAGGGTAACCCGTTCTTCATGGAGGAAGTGGTCCAGACGCTGGCCGAGGAAAAATCGCTGCTTGGCGATCCTGGCCGTTACCGGATCGAGCAGACCCCGGCGTCGCTGCATATTCCCACTACCGTTCAGGGCGTGCTCGCCGCCCGTATCGACCGGCTCCCTGTCGCGGAGAAGGAGTTGCTGCAGACGCTCGCCGTCATCGGCAAGGAATTCCCGTTCAGCCTGATCCAGCGCATCTGCGCTGCCCACGTTGCGCACACGGATGACGATCTGCGCCAGCTTCTTGCCCACCTGGAAGCCGCGGAGTTCATTTTCGAACGGCCCGCGTTTCCGGAGGTCGAGTATTCGTTCAAGCACGCGCTGACCCAGGAAGTCGCCGGCCATTCGCTGCTCACGGAGCGCCGTAGCGCACTGCATGAGCGCACCGCGCAGGCGATCGAGGCGCTCTTCCCAACCCGCATCGCGGATTACTGCAGCGAACTGGCGCATCACTACGGCCTGAGCGGCAATATCCCGAAAGCCGTCGAGTATCTGCATCGTGCCGCGCAACAGGCCCTTCGACATGCGGCCCACCTGGACGCGATGCACCACCTCGGCGTCGCGCTCGAGTTGCTCAAGCGTCTGCCGGACACCCCTGCACGCATGCAGTGGGAACTGACACTTCTGCTTTCGCTGGGTCCGGCCTTGATGGACGTGAGAGGCTATGGCGCGCCGGAAGTGGCGGCGACCTATACCCGCGCGCTGGCGTTGTGCGAGCAGATCGGCGAGACGTCACAGCTTTTCGCGGTGCAACTTGGACTGAGAATCCACTATGTGTCGCGCGCCGAGTATGCCACTGCGCGCGAACTGGCCGAACGGATGCTCCAAACGGCGCAGCGTGCCCAGGATCCGGCCTTGCTCGGTTACGCACATGACGCACTCGGTATGTGCCTCCTCCTCCAGGGGGAGCTCGAAGCCGCCCGCACGCACGCGGAACAGGCGCTTGCCCTCTACGACCCTGAGCAGCATCAGGCACATGCCATTGCTCATGCGCTGGATCCCGGCATCTGGGCGTTGAACATCCTGGTTCTGACCTTGTGGCTTCAGGGTTACCCCGATCAGGCGTACAAGCGAAACCTCGAGGCACTTGCCCTCGCACAAAAGCTTGCCTTTGGTCCAACCCTGGCGAACGCTCTGGCTTACGCGGCCGAGTTGCATCAGCTCCGGCGGGAGTCATCGCGGGTCCTCGAGCACGCCGATGCTCTCCTCACGCTCTCGTCCGAGGAGGGGCTGCCATTGTGGGTCGCGTGGGGAACCTATTTTCGGGGCTGGGCCCTGACCGAACTGGAAAGCCTCCAGGCGGGAATCGCCCAGATGCGCGAAGGCCTGGCCGCCGCCCGGGCTGCCGGTTCCGAGGACCATCGATCGTACTTTCTGGCCCTCCTGGCCGACAGCTATCGGTGCGGGGGCAACAGCGAAACTGCCCTCGGCATGCTTGAGGAGGCGATGGCGTTCGTGGACAAAACCGGGGAGCGCTACTACGAGGCGGAGTTGTATCGGCTCCAGGGCAGCATACTGCTCGGTGCAATGGACAAGGATGGTTGCCTGTCCGCGTGCAGCGACGAAGCGGAAACCTGTTTTCGCAAGGCAATGGCGGTGGCGCGCCATCAGGGCGCGAGATCGCTGGAATTGCGCGCGGCGTCAGGTCTGGCCCAGCTGTGGCAGCGCAAGGGCAAAATTGCAGACGCCCGGCAAGCGCTGTCCGAGGTCTACGGCTGGTTTACGGAGGGCTTCGACACCGCTGACCTGCGAGAGGCCAAGGCATTGCTTGGTGCACTTGCCCCGATTTAAGGCCGATGGCGGCGTCGATCTGCGCAACGTCGTGCGCGACAAACTCGGTCACGCGTCGCAGACCACGACGAGCCTCTACCCGCACGTCGACGACGACCGCCGGCACCGCGAGACGGGAGAAAAGCATCGCATTGACTGGTGACGGATGCGATTGCGCCCGCCGCGCCGCCCTCCGACACCCTGAAATAACCGTGCGCCGTGCCGGCGGGCATCGTGGTCACGTCGCACGCGCCTCGTGGTTCGCCTCCCTCGCTGCTGACGGATTGCTGGCGAAGCCGGCTACGGCTGATAACGTCACTGACGGTTAGTTGCAGACAAGATGGGCGGAACTGTTTAATTCGCGCATCGCGCCTCGACATGCTACACGTGCCTCTGCACAGCTGCCGCGCGCCTCAGAAGAAGTCGCTTGCAGCGAAGGCCTGCGTCCGTTGACCTCGACCCGAACTGATCGATGCCTGCCATCGACCGAGCCGCGCCTTGACAGCCTCGTGTGTCAGAACCGCGTGCCTGCCGCCATGCCAATTGTGATCAGGTTGCCGCCAATATCGCCTTTCCAAGCCGATCGACAATTGATATGCATGCCTAATTATTATGTCGCGACATCGCTAAATTTGGTTTATGTAAAATTTAGCGAACGTAGCTGCTCTCAGCTCCGCAGTGAGTGAACGTCAACCAACGAACCGCGGGACGTTTCCTCCAGATCCGCAACAATCCAGTTCAGGCAGCTCTGCGCCAGTTCGTCCAGTTGTCGCCCGGCTAGTGTCATCACCTGAAGCCGACGCTGCGTCAACAGCGGATTATCAAACGGAATCGCAGTGAGGCCGTCGACGCCCAGCCGCTTCGCGACCGACACGTACCCCGAGGGCATGATCGCCTCGGGTACAGCCTGAGCGAAACGATAGAGCGCGGCGACATAGCGGCTGGTCATCATTGGCACGATCTCGATGCCTTCGACATTGCACGCAATATCAAACAACTGCCGGTTGGTCGTGCCCTTGTCCTGTAGCACGACGGGATACCCAGTGAGATCCCTGAGCGAAATTTGTTGCTTACTTGCGAGCGGATGATCGACATGCATCAACGCCATGACTGGCGCTTTCTGCGTGAACTGCACGACGACACCCGGCTCGGGCTTGAAGCTGAATGCGAGCGCGATAGACGCTTGCCCCGACAGCAATAGTTGGCTCGCCCTTTCGGACGACACCACCTCCAGTTCAATGGCGATATCGGGATGCTCGCTGCAAAGGGTACTGAGCGATACGGGCAGAAAGTCGAATGCAAACCCTTCGGTGCACGCGATCGTAATCGTTCGTGCGCGCCTGCGCTCCTCGCCCTGGATTTCATCAAAGACCGCCTGCGCGTCGGTTGCGCGTGTCGCAACAGCAACCGACCCGCATGGGACAACACCATCCCGCGCGCGTGACGCTCGAAGAGCGGCACACCGATATCGCCTTCCAGCTTTGCGATATGGCGGCTCAACGCCGACACGGTAAGACCGAGCTTTTCCGTTGCGGACGACAGCGAGCCCGCCTGCGCGACGACCGAAAAATAATAGAGAGAGGGCTCGAGCAGTTTGCGCATCTTCCACTCAGGCGACGAGCGAGGTTTGATTTCCACGCAAATGTACCTTGTTTGATTGCGAATACCAAAACACTTCGATCCAGGTACGCTGGACACAATCGATCGAACAAACGCAACCGATATGTCCCGACAAAGCGCAATCGCCCAGGTCCGCTCGCATTTCGACAGCGGCGCCTTCTTCGACACACTGAGCCGCCGTGTCGCGTTCGCAACCGAAAGCCAGCGAGCCGACGCCGCGCCACTGCTGCGCCGATATCTTTCAGAGGAGATCGAAAGCCAGCTCGTATCGCTCGGCTTTGCATGCGAGATAGTGGAAAACCCTATCTCGGGAATGCCTCCGTTTCTGGTCGGCGAGCGCATCGAGTCACCGAGCCTGCCGACGGTGCTGCTATACGGCCACGGCGATGTGATCGGTGGCGACGCGTGCAACTGGACGAACGCACGCTCGCCGTGGCAAGTGAAAGTCGAAGGCGAGCGTTGGTACGGCCGCGGCATCGCGGATAACAAAGCCCAGCACTCGATCAATCTCGCCTCGCTCGCGACAGTCTTCGCGGAACGCGGCGAGCTCGGCTTCAATGCGAAGATCATCTTTGAGATGGGCGAGGAAGTCGGCTCGCCGGGGCTCGACGTCATGTGCTCGATGTTGCGCGAACGCCTGCGCGCCGACTTGCTGATCGCCTCCGACGGCCCGCGACAACGCGCGCCCTCGCCCACGGTGTTCCTCGGCTCACGCGGTGCGCTGCATTTCCGCCTCGCGCTGGTCAATGCGTTCGGCGCGCGCCATTCGGGCAACTGGGGCGGCGTGCTCGCCAATCCGGCGACGGTGCTCGCGAATGCGCTTGCGAGCCTCGTCGACGGTCACGGGCGCATCCGTATCAACGGGCTCCTGCCGCCGGCGATTCCGCCGCAAGTGCGCGAACGCGTCGCGCATCTGGAAATCGGCACGGACGAAGGCGATCCTCCCTTGTCACCGAACTGGGGCGAACCGGGGCTGACACCCGCCGAACGTGTATTCGCCTGGAACACGCTTGAAGTGCTCGCGATGCAGTCGGGCAACATCGCCAATCCCGTCAGCGCGATTCCACGCGCGGCGGAAGCGGTCTGCCAGTTGCGCTTCGTCGTCGGCACCGACTGGCATCGCGCGAAAGAACTGATCGAAGCGCATCTCACCCGCGAAGGTTTCGACGGTATCGAAGTGACGATCGAAGCGTCGGGCGCCGCAACGAGGCTCGATCCGAACAACCGCTGGGTCGCCTTCACGGAGCGCTCGATCGAATCGACAACGGGCAAGCCCGTGACGCTGCTGCCCAATCTCGGCGGCACGATCCCGAACGAATGCTTTGCGGACACGCTCGGCCTGCCGACCATCTGGATTCCACACTCGTATCCCGGCTGTCGTCAGCACGCGCCCGACGAGCACGTGCTCGCTCCCGTCATGCGTGAAGCACTGGAGTTGATGACGGGCGTCTTCTGGGATCTGGGCGAGCCCGGTGCGCCGCACAGCAGTTGACGCCGTACCGCAGTGGAGCCGTTTTAGCTCTCCTTCCGACCTCTTGCACGGAACACACACCATGGATTCGACCGTCATCGATGAAGGCGTACCCCGCCCCGACGCCAGGCCAATGCGGCGTCTGATTGTCGCGACGAGTATCGGCAACGCACTCGAATGGTTCGACTTCGCGGCATACGGCTTCTTCGCCGTCACACTGTCGAAGCTGTTTTTTCCCGCGCACGACGAGACCGTCTCCCTGCTGATGACGTTCGGCACCTTCGGTCTCTCCTATGTGTTCCGGCCGCTCGGTGCGTTGTTGCTCGGACGTTATGCGGACCGTCGCGGACGCAAGGCGGCGCTGCTCGTGTCGCTTGCATTGACGACAATCGGCACGCTCATCTGCGCGGTCATTCCGACGTATGCACAAATCGGCCTTGCCGCGCCTGTCGGCCTGATGACAGCACGCATTCTCATCTCCTTCTCGACGGGCGGCGAGTTCGGCAGCGGCACCGCACTGATGATCGAGCAGAAGAGCAAGCGCAAGGCATTCCTCGCGAGCTGGCAGTTCTCGAGCCAGGGCATGAGCACCGTTCTCGCGTCGTGCACGGGGCTCGCGCTCAGCACACAACTGTCGCCCGAGCAGATCGAATCGTGGGGATGGCGCGCGCCTTTCATCTTCGGCTTGCTGGTCGCGCCCGTGGGTCTTTATATCCGCAAGCATATCGACGACACACTGCCGGATGCCGCTACCCGCGCAAAGCGCAACGCCCCCGTGCGCGAACTGCTCGCGCACAGTAAGGGCCGCATCCTGCTGGCCGCGGGCATCATGGCCGTGTCGACGGCCGCGAGCTATCTGATGATCCTCTACATGCCGACCTATGCAGTGAAGCAATTGCACTTGCCGGCATCGACGGGCTTCGCCGCGACGGTTGTGACGGGCGCAATCCTGATGATCTTCACGCCGCTCATGGGCCATCTCGCGGATCGCTACGGACGCAGCCGCATGATGGTGATCTCGGCCGTGGTTACGCTCGTTACGATCTATCCGTGCTTTGCGTGGCTGCTGTCGAGCCCGTCGTTCTCCGTGTTGATGGCGATCATGGTGCTGGCCGGCGCGTTGAAGGCCATCTACTTCGGTCCGCTCGCTGCCGTGCTCTCGTCGCTCTTCCCGACCAGCGTGCGCAGCACGGGTCTGGGATTCAGCTACAACATCGGCGTCATGGTGTTCGGCGGATTCACGCCTTGGCTCGTGACCGCGATGATCGGCGCGACGCACAATCCGCTGTCACCCGCGTTCTACCTGATGGCGTGCGCTGTGTTGAGCCTCGCATGCGTCGTGGTCTATCACAACAAGCTCGTCAAGCACATCTGAGCCATGAACCATCTCACCAACGATTTCAGCGGCTGGCTGATGTATCACTCGGTCGGCGTGTATCCGGGCCATCGCGAAGCGATGACGGCAGCGCTCGCGAATTTTGCCGCAACGTGGTGCGCGCCAGACGACACGCGCTGGGACGCCGCGCTTGCCGCACGCGCGCAGCTGCTTTCCGACTGGGCCGCGCTGATCGGTACGCAAGACGCGAACGTGTTTGGCGCGCAAAACGTCACCGATGCCTTTGCCCGCTATCTCGACGGCCTCGCTGACGACGTGCTGCGCAATCGCACCGTGCTCGTCGCGGCGGATTGCTTCCCGAGCCTCCATTTCCTGCTGTCGGGCCTTGCACAGCGACGCGGCTTCACGCTGCGTACCGTGCCCGTACGCCAGGGGGAAAGCTATGTGCGCGACGAAGACTTCATCGACGCATGGACCGGCGATGTCGCGCTGGCGCTCGTGACATGGATATCGTCGCTGACATCGAAGCGCGTGACTCTTGCCGCGATGTGCGAGCAGGCGCGCCGGCGCGGCAGCCTCGCGGCGCTCGATGTCACGCAGGACATCGGCATCCTGCCGTTCGATCTGAACGACACGCCCTTCGACTTCGTCTGCGGGTCGACGCTCAAATGGCTGTGCGGCGCGCCGGGGACCGGCCTGGGCTATATCGCGCCGCATGCGCTCGAAGCGGGCACGACCCCTGCCGTGCGCGGCTGGTTCAGCCAGGAAGATCCGTTCAACTGGAACATCGACGCCTTCACCTATGCATCCGACGCGCGCCGCTTCGATACAGGCACGCCTTCGGTGCTGCCTTTCGTCGCGTCGCAGCCGGGAATGTCATGGATGCGCGCGCAGCCTGCAGGCAGCGCGCGGGCGCACAATCTCGCGCTGTGCCACGAACTGATCGCACTCGTCGACGACAAAGGTTATCGCCTGCTCTCCCCGCGCGCCGATGACGAACGCGGCGCGAGCATCATGGCCGAAGTCCCCGCTCATCTCGATGCCGCGAAGATCGTCGTGCAACTGAAGGACGCGGGCCTCTTCGTCGATTCGCGCAGTCGCACGCTGCGCTTGTCGCCGGGCATCTGCACGACCCGCGCGGGACTCGACAGGCTCGCGCGATGTCTGCCGCGATGATCGCGGGCGATAACTTCTCGCGCGCGCCGCGGCGCATGGGAATCGCCTGCGTGCTGACAGGGCCGCCGGTATGCGCGAAGACGACGCGTCACCGCTTCCCTTTCATCATCGATATGACTTCCCATGAACACTTCTTCCAGTACTTCCGCACCGACTGACGCAGCGATCGACGGCGTGCGAGGCATTCTCGTATCCATGCCCTGCACCGATCTTGCCGCTACGATGCAGTTCTTCATCACGCGCCTGGGCTTCCGGCTCGACGCGATCTTCCCCGCAGACGGCCCGCGCACCGCGATCCTTTCTCGCGACGGTTTCAAACTGCGACTCGGCCTCGATATACGCGACGGCATCAAGACGCTGGACGTCCTCTGCGACGACCCTTCGCAAGTGCCCGGCGAAACGCGGGATCTGATCGCGCCGAATGGCGTCACCATTCGTCTCGTTCATGCCAATCCACCGATGGTGCTGCCGCCGACGCGCCAGCAACTCGTGCTCGCCCGGGCAAACCACGATGCACACTGGAGCGTCGGACGCGCGGGCATGCGCTATCGCGATCTCCTGCCCGAACGACATGGCGGCGCGTTCATCGCCTCGCACATCCGCATTCTCGATGCCGGACCCGTGCCCGATTACGTGCACTTCCACAAGATCCGCTTTCAGACCATCTTCTGCCGCAAGGGCTGGGTGCGTCTCGTCTACGAAGGGCAAGGCGATCCATTCATGCTCGAAGCGGGCGATTGCGTGCTTCAACCGCCCGAGATCCGTCATCGCGTGCTGGAATGTTCGGCGGGTGCGGAGGTGATCGAACTCGGCAGCCCCGCCGAACACATCACGATGGCCGATCACGACATGGCGCTGCCCTCGCCTGTCTATGATCCAGACCATGAATTCAATGGTCAGCGCTTCGTACGGCATGTCGCAAAGCATGCGGTGTGGGAAGCGTGGAAATCACCGGGTTTCGTCGTGACGGACACAGGCATCGGCGCGGCGACGAAGGGACTCGCGGGCGTGCGCGTGGTTCGCCCGCAGGGCGAGGGACAGGAAGCCTTGCGCATGCACGATACAGAGTTCTGCTTCTTCTTCGTGCTCGCGGGCAGTCTCGACGTCGTGCACGGCGATGAGCAATGGCGTCTCTGTGCGGACGACAGCATCGCGATCCCGGGCATGCTTCCTTACGCGTTCAAGCATTGCAGCGCGGATCTGGAACTGCTCGAAGTGACCTTGCCGGCCGATTTCTCACTCTCATGACCCGCCGCTCATGATCGATCACAACACTGTCGCCTTCGTTTCGGGCGCGAATCGCGGGCTCGGCGCGCAGTTTGTCGCGCGCTTGCTCGCGCGCGGCGCGGGCAAGGTCTATGCCGCATCGCGCGCCCGTCATGTCGATATCGACGACGCCCGCGTGGTTCCCGTCACGCTCGACATCACCGACGACGAGTGCGTGACTCATGCCGCGCGCCTCGCCGCGGATACCACGTTGCTCATCAACAATGCGGGCGTGAACCGTCACTCGTCGTTTCTCGCGCCGCTGAACATCGATGATGCACGCGCCGAAATGGACGTCAACTTCTTCGGCACGCTGCGCATGGCACGCGCGTTCGCGCCGATGCTCATCGACAGGCGCGGTGCAATGATCAACGTGCTGTCGATCCTCGCGCGCGTGAGCCTTCCCGCGATGGGCTCGCTATGCGCATCGAAGGCGGCGGCGTTGCGACTCACCGAATCGCTGCGTGCGGAGCTCGGGCCGCACGGCGTGCGTGTGTTGGCGGCGCTGCCCGGTGCGATCGACACTGACATGAGCCGCGATTTCGAAGGCCCGAAGCTCGATCCCGCCGATACCGCCGATGCGGCGCTCGATGCCTTGGCAGGCATGGCAGGCGAGGCCTATATCGGCGCGATGGCGCACGGACTCGCGCAAGGTCTCGCGCTGGATCGTGCCGCCACGCACGCGCAACTTCTCTCAACACCCTGAGACGGATAACGACATGGGCTCTTACATCGACATCGACAGTCACGACGGCAAGCACTTTCGCGCGTACCAGGCAGCGCCCGCGCACGGCTCGGGGCCAGGCCTTGTGCTATTGCAGGAGATTTTCGGCATCAACGGGTACATGCGCGCGATGGCGGACCGCTTCGCCGAAGAAGGCTATGTGGTGCTCGTACCGGACCTGTTCTGGCGCATGAAACCAGGCGTCGAACTCGGCTACGGCGAGATGGATTTTCATCAGGCGCTCGGTTATAACGAGAGGCTCGATATCGATCTCGCGGTGCAAGACATCGGCTCGACGCTCAAAACTTTGCACGCACTGCCGATGCAGGCGGGCAAGGTCGGTACGATCGGCTATTGCCTCGGCGGAAAGCTCGCGATGCTGGCGGCCGCTCGACTGGATCTCGATTGCGCGGTGAGCTACTACGGCGTGGGGCTCGACGCGTACATCGACGAAGTGCCGTCGATCCGCTGCCCGATGCTCTTTCACTTCGCGGGTGAAGATGCCTTCTGTCCGCAAGATACACGCGAACGACTGCTCGCCGCTTTCGCTGACAACCCGCAAACGAAAGCGCATGTGTACCCCGGCTGCGATCACGCCTTCGCCACGCCGGAGCGCGCTCACTATGACAAGCCCGCCGCGACGATGGCCTATTCGCGCACCATCGCGCTCTTGCGAAGCGTGCTCGGTCCGATTCATGATCTGAACAACTTGTGGGAGCGCCACTGCTACTACGAATTCGCGACGCGCGACGTCGACGCCGTCATGCCGACGATGGTCGGCGAGCCGTACGTCAATCACGTCCCGACGATGACGGGCGGCGTCGGACATGACGAGTTGAAGCGCTTCTATCGCTATCACTTTGTCAATTCGAATCCCGAGGACACAAAGCTCATTCCGATATCGCGCACCATCGGCGCGGACCGCATCGTCGACGAATTCGTATTCTGCGCAACGCACGATCGGGAGATTGACTGGCTGCTGCCTAGCGTCGCGCCGACGGGTAAGTACTTCGAGGTACCGATGCTTGCCGTCGTGTGCTTTCGCGGCGACAAGCTCTATAACGAGCACATCTACTGGGATCAGGCTTCCGTGCTCGTGCAGATCGGCGTGCTCGATCCGAGCGGATTGCCCGTCGCGGGCATTCAGACGGCCAGGAAGATGATCGACGAAACGCTGCCCACCAATAGGCTGATGCGGAACTGGGCGTCGAGCGAGGGCAAGCCGATCTGAACTGACGTTTGGAGTCGTTTTGAGGAAGCGCGATGCCCGGATTCGGCATCGCGCTTTTTCTATTCGCAGACAGGAAAGAAGCCTTGCGATTCTCGCAAACCCAGCTTGATAGATTGCGAATACAAGAATTTTTTCGTGTGGGTAATGTGGCATGAAGAGTCGACGCTGCATACACTCCATCACCGATAGGTTCTCAACAAATCCATTACTTCGTCATGCCAATGAAGATCAAGACAATATCGGCTGTCGCCATTTTCGCTGCCTGCGGCGTTGCGCAAGCGAATACCAGTTCCGTCACGCTGTACGGACTCATCGACTACGGCGTGAACTACCAGAGCAACGCCGGAGGCGGACGCGTGTTCGGCGGCGCGAGTGGCATCATGCAGGGCTCACGCTGGGGCTTCAAGGGTGTCGAGGACCTGGGCGGCGGCCTGTCGGCGATCTTTCAGCTCGAGAACGGCTTCGATCTCGGCAAAGGCTCCGCCTTGCAGGGCGGCTTGTTGTTCGGGCGCCAGGCGTACATGGGGCTGTCGAGCAAGACGTATGGCACGTTGACACTGGGACGTCAGTACGATTCGCTCGTGACTTTCGTCGAATCCCGCATGAATTCGGCGAACTATGGCGGCGGCACCACTGCGCATCCCGGCGATCTCGACAACCTCAACAATAGCAAGCGCGTAAACAACTCGGTGAAGTACACGAGCCCGAGCCTTGGCGGCTTCACCGTGGGCGGCGTGTACGGCTTCGGCGGGCAGGCAGGCGATTTCGCGCGCAATCAGATCTGGTCGGTCGGTGCAGGCTACGAATATGGCAGCTTCTCGGCGGGCGCGGCCTTCATGGACGTGAGAAACCCGAATCAATCGTTCTTTACGGCAACGCCCACGAACGTTGCGGGTACGAACGTCAACAATATGACGGCAAGCCCGGTCTACAGCGGATACGCTTCAGCGCATACGTATCAGGCCGTCGCGGTCGCCGGCAACTATATCCTCGGCCCGGCTACGTTGGGTCTCGTCTACAGCAACGTGCAATTCAAGGATCTCGGCGATGCATCGTCCGGCTCCAATCCCCTCAAACTGACGGGCACCGCGAAGTTCAATACTGGCGAATTCAACCTCACCTATTTCTGGACACCGGCTCTGGCGAGCGAATTCGTCTATAGCTACACGCACGGCTCGGGAGCGGGACCGATCGGCAGCTCGGAATACAACACGATTTCGCTGTCGCTCGACTATTACCTCTCGAAGCGCACGGACGTGTATGTAATCAGCAGCACGCAATTCGCAAGCGGCACAGACTCCACAGGCCACGCGGCGCGAGCGACACTCAATGCGCTGACGGCATCATCGACCAACCGGCAGACTTTCGTTCAGATAGGGATTCGACACAAGTTCTGAGTCCGCAGACCGCCGCGACGCGATCTGCGGAGCGTCGGTAGAGGAGCGTCCTGGGCAAGCCGTTGAGCCACGATAGTTGTGTAAATCCGGGGACCGAGGCGGTTCAGAACGCGGAAGGCCACATGGAGCGGCGCGCAAGCGCGAGCGTCCTGACGACACGGCGTGGTCAAAAACCCTGGCACGCACGCTCTTTGCGCGAGAACAACCGGATTTCTGATCTGGCCAGTTGCACTGTGAACTGGGGCCGCATCGGGAAGATAAGGAGCCGTAGTCCAGGAGGACGGGCGGAAGAAGTCAGACTCCGCCATAGTGTGGGTATGGGCAGTGCGTTGTTCAGCCCGGAGGTACGGTGCTGTATCGGAACGCCTCGCGGGCCGAGGAAGGTAGCCGCCAAGGCCGGGCAACGCGTTACCGTACTGCCCCGCCCTCGTTAAACGCGGGGCTTCCGCGCACGCCTTTGCTGGAAATAGCAAATGCATTCCCGCACAGCGCTAAAGCCCAATGTCGCAACGACTTCCTGGCGATGCGCGTCTCCACACACCAAGACCACAAGCGCGCCCACAATCAGGAACACGACGAACAGTCCAAGGAACAGGCACAGCTACATACGAACCCTGAGTTTCGGCGAAGAAAGCAACTGGCTCCGCAGGCGCAACTGGCTAAGCGCGATGACGAGGTAGACCAGCAAGGCAATCGCCCTTGTCGTCGACAGCCATGACTCGAAGACGTACTTCGGTGCCAGGTTGTTGGCCGCGCAGCCAGCGAAAGCTGGCCATGTCCATCCCCGAGCGTCCCACTGCGTTCAGCCAGGTCAGAGGCCTCATAAAACAGCGGTTCGCTCATCGCATCGCATACGACGCGAAACCTGCTGTTCGGATACCTGCCGCGGCTTCGCCGCGACGTAGACTCTGTCGAGTCTCGTCCATGTCTTCTCCCGGATCTTGTGACAGTGCAATTCGATTGCGATGCACATGGCAACGGGTCACGCATCGAGTTTTTCCACCAGTTCGGGCACGGCCTCAAAGAGGTCGCCGACGAGGCCGATGTCCGCAACCGAGAAAATCGGCGCTTCCGCGTCCTTGTTGATCGCGATGATGGTTTTCGAATCCTTCATGCCAGCAAGGTGCTGGATGGCGCCAGAGATGCCCACAGCAATGTAGACGTCGGGAGCGACGATTTTTCCGGTCTGTCCAACCTGATAGTCGTTGGGCACGTAGCCAGCGTCGACGGCTGCACGCGAAGCCCCGAGCGCAGCCTGGAGTCTGTCGGCAAGAGGTTCCAGCACGGACTTGTACTGGTCGCTCGATCCCAGTCCGCGGCCACCCGACACGATGACCCTTGCAGCCGTCAGTTCCGGGCGCTCGAGTTTAGTCAGTTCGCGGCTGACGAGCGTCGAAATCCCTCTGTCGGGCACGGCCGCAAGGGCTTCGACGGGTGCCGCTCCTGCCGCTTCTGCGGCGCTCGCATCGAAGGCTGACAGACGGACCGTCAGAACCTTCACCGGGTCCAGCGACTGTACCGTTGCGATGGCGTTGCCCGCATAGACAGGGCGCTCGAACGTGTCTGCGCTTATCACTGCGGTAATGTCCGAGATCTGTCCGACCGCCAGTTTTGCAGCGACGCGCGGAGCGATGTTCTTGCCATAGGCAGTCGCCGGAAAAACAAGATGCGAATACTGATTGCCGAGAGCGACTACGTTGGGTTCGATGGCCTCGGCCAACCCGTCTTTCAGATGTTCTGCGTCGGCGTGCCATACCTTCTCGACACCTTCGAGCCTTGCCACCGCCGCTGCGACTTCAGCTGATCTGAAACCCGCGACGAGTACGTGAATCGGTTCACCAATTCGACGTGCTGCCATCAGAGTATGAAGCGTCGAGGCGTTGAGTTCGACGTTGCCGTGTTCCGCAATTACCAATGTCGTCATGACAGGACCTTAATTCAGCGTGACTTTGCTTTTGACCATCTGCGCCAGCGCATCGACATCCGGCACGATCACACCCGCCGCCCGTTTGGATGGCTCACTGACCGTCAACGTTTTTACGCGCGGTGCGATGTCGACGCCGAGTTCCGCTACGTCGACGACGTCGATCGGTTTCTTCTTTGCCTTCATGATGTTGGGCAGCGTTACGTAGCGCGGTTCATTGAGGCGCAGATCAGTCGTCACGACGGCAGGCAGCTTGATGCTGACGGTCTCAGCACCACCATCGATCTCCCGGGCAACGAGCGCCACACCACCTTCCACCTGTAGCCGCGATGCAAAGGTCGCTTGCGGAAGATCCGCGAGGGCGGCCAGCATCTGGCCTGTCTGATTCGCATCGTCGTCGATAGCCTGCTTGCCGAGAATGACGAGATCAGGCTTCTCCCGCTCAAAGATCGCGCGCAGGATTCGCGCGACACCAAGCTGCTGGAGCTCGGTGTCGACCTTCACGTGGATGCCACGATCAGCGCCGATGGCCAGTGCCGTGCGCAAGGTTTCCTGACACTGCGTCGGACCAGCCGATATTGCAACGACTTCTCTCGCGTGACCCGCTTCCTTGAGCCGCACAGCTTCTTCGACGGCAATTTCGTCGAACGGGTTCATCGAGAACTTGACGTTGGCCAGTTCGACACCCGTCTGATCGGCTTTCACGCGAACCTTCACGTTGAAGTCGACGACCCGCTTCACAGCAACCAATACTTTCATTTCCGAGTACCTCAGCCTGCTACGATTGAACTGATGAGATGGTGCCCGCTCGTGCTTCGTCATATGCGCGCTTGAGCCGCTTCGCGCCTTCCATGATGTCTTCGACGCCAGGCGCTGCGAACGACAGACGCAATGCTGACGTGTCGATCTTGTCCGCGAAGAATGCCTTTCCTGGTACGAAGATGACCTTGTTCGCGATCGCGCGTTTGAGCAGCCCGGATGCATCGATGCCCTCAACGCGAGCCCAGACGAACATGCCGCCCGCCGGCTGGTGAAACTGAATGGCATGACCCAATTTCTCATGCAGCGAGTTGCACAACGCATCACTCTTGCGCTTGTACATGCTGGTTATACGCGGCAGATGCCGTTCGAGCGCGCCATCTGCCAGGTACTGAGCGGCCGTTGCCTGCGTCCAGGGCGTGCTGCAAAGGTCGACGGTCTGTTTGGCGATCACGCAGCGGCGCGTAATTTCCGCGTGAGCAATCGTCCAGCCCACACGCAGGCCAGGCGCAACGATTTTCGAAAGGCTTGCGAAGTGCACGACCCACTCGCGCGAGTCTTCAACTTCGCTCGTGAGCGCCAGAATCGAAGGGACAGCGTCTTCCGCGAATCGCAGATCGCCATAAGGATCGTCTTCGACGATAAGAAGCCTGTACTTCACGGCCAGCTTCAGCAATGCGATTCGACGCTCACGCGTAAGCGTTGCCCCCGTCGGATTGGCAAACGTCGGGACCGTATAAATCAGCTTGGGACGCGCGACCGTGCCTGACGCAAGCAACGCCGCAAGCGCGTCGACATCGAGGCCGTGTTCGTCGACGGGCACGGTGACGATTCGGGCCTGTTGGAGCTTCATCGCCTGGAGCGTCGCTGGGTAGGCCGGCTGCTCCGTCATCACGACGTCGCCCGGCGCAACCATGATGCGAAGCAACAGGTCCAGGCCCTGCTGCGAGCCGGTGGTGACGAGAAGCTGGTCCGGCGCACATGTCACACCGCGACGCGCCATCAACGCGAGCAGTTCTTGTTTCAGCTCGGGCAATCCGTCGGTCGGACCATATTGCAGACATTGGTTGGAAGCCTGATACGCGCGTGCCTCAGCCGCGCCCAGACCTTCGACATCGAACAGGTCGCTGGCCGGATAGCCGCCCGCGAACGAAATCATGCCCGGCTCGCTCAGGTACTTGAACAATTCTCGAATCGGGGAACCGGAGGGGCTCTGGAAAGGCGCGGTGAATTCGTACATGTCGGTGATGGCCGAGAGCCGGGCGGTCGCGTCGTCCAGGCCGTCGATGCTCGTGGGCGTCAGTTGGTAATTTGAGCCTTCATTGTGGTCAGCCATTACTCGTCCATCAAACGATATCTACGCACCAGGTCATGCCGTTTTCTCATCAACCGTGGCACTACATACGCTGACAGCCAGCTTTATGCGGGTCTGGACACCGTCGGTACTTCCCCCGAATCCGCACTTTTGAAATAGAAGTTGAACCGTTTCGCGAGCAGAAAGAAAAAGACCCGACAGCGTCGGGCCCAAGCAAAAGATACCAGGGAGATTGCCACCCCGGAACGGAGCGGCGCTACGTCACAACTACACGACGTTCTTTTCGACAATGGGACGGTTTTCCAGAACACGGCACCAGCTGAGAGACGACAGATCGAGCGTCGTATACTTGCCTTCGAGAATCAGCTCACTCACACCGCGCCCTGTTGCGGGGCCTTGCTGCAAACCGTGACCGCTATAGCCATTGGCAAACACGCAGTTATCGATATCCGGGTGATAACCGATGATGGCGTTATGGTCGAATACGTTGTACTCGTAGTAGCCTGACCAGCAGTTCTCGACGCGCAGTGCTTCGAACTCCCGTACGCGGTTAGCCAGGGTCGGCCAGATGATTTCGTCGAAAATGTTATGGTCGACTTCGTCCAGCGGCAGATCGTCCGGGTCGTTGTCAATGCCGGGCGACGTTCCAGTAATATACGTATTGCCTTCCGGGCGGAAGTACACGCCCGTCGGGTCAATCAGCAACGGCGCATTGGTCAGGCGGGCAGGCGACGATACATTGAAGATGCTTCGACGGCGCGCATAGACAGGGATGTCGATGCCCATCATCTCCGATACCGTGCGCGTCCATGCGCCTGCAGCGTTGACGAGCGTATCGCACGCGTACCGTTCACCGTCGCTCGCAATCACATGAGTCACTTTCCGGCCGCCAGTCCCGTCACATCCGCTGCGATGTAACGTGCGCCAAGCGATTGTGCCTTCTTGCGCAAGGCCTGAACGAGGCCATAGCCGTCGAACCAGCCTTCACCGCTGATGCCGTATGCACCAGCGACGATGTCTTCGACATTCAGCCACGGGAACCGTGCCTTCAGCGCGTCTCGCGACATCAGGTCGATATCCGCACCGAGGCTCTTCTGCAATGCATGGTTCTCGCGCAGCGTCGATTCACCTGCGGGCGTCGCCAGGAACAGGTAGCCGCCTTCGTGAAGGTCGATAGCGGGCTTGTTCCCGCCGACTTCGAGCAGCTCGCCGATGTTGCGCAGGAATTCGATGCCATACAGCGACATCTGGATCGACAGCGGCGTCGAAAACTGCTGCCGGATAGAAGCGGCCGATAACGCCGATGACGATTTCGCGTAGCTCGGGTCACGCTCGATAACGGTTACGGAAACCGTCGGGTCCGAAGCGCGCAGAAAGTAGGCGATAGAACTACCGATCACTCCGCCGCCAACGATAACGACTTGAGAACTCACGACTTGCTCCACGTTGCAATTTGTCTGGGCCGCTTGTCAGGTGCGTGCCCGGTAAAGCTGTAGGCCGATACGTTCTTCTGTAGAAGTTCGTACCGGCTGGTTTCGAAGGACGACCGTCTTTATTCGATGTTGAAGTCGATGCCTTGTGCAAGCGGCAGCGCCGACGAGAAGTTGACCGTGTTCGTCGCGCGGCGCATGTAGGCCTTCCAGGCATCGGAGCCCGACTCGCGGCCACCGCCCGTCTCCTTCTCACCGCCGAATGCACCACCGATTTCGGCGCCGCTCGGGCCGATGTTGACGTTCGCGATACCGCAGTCGCTGCCCGAAGCCGACAGGAAGCGCTCGCTTTCGCGCATATCCGTCGTGAAGACACAGGACGACAGGCCGTGCACTGCCGCGTTGTTTGCTTCGATCGCGTCATTGAGCTCGTTGTACTTTAGCACGTAGAGAATCGGCGCAAACGTCTCTTTCAGCACCACTTCCGTCTGCGATGGCATTTCGACGATAGCCGGACGCACGTAGAAGCCCTTTTCATTGCCGGCGACAGCATGACGTTCGCCCCCGAACACCTTGCCGCCTTCGCGCTTTGCCTGCTCCAGTGCTGCCTGCATGCGATTGAACGACGGCTCGTCGATGAGCGGGCCCATCAACGTGCGCTGTTCCAGCGGGTTGCCGATCACGACCTTGCTGTACAGGGTCTTCAGACGCTCGACCGTTTTGTCGTACACGCTTTCGTGGACGAACAGTCGTCGCAGCGTCGTGCAGCGCTGGCCCGCCGTGCCGACTGCCGAGAACAGGATGCCGCGCAGCGCCAGTTCCATATCAGCCGTATGCGAAATGATCCCGGCGTTGTTCCCGCCCAGCTCCAGGATCGAGCGGCCAAAGCGGCGTGCGACTTCGATACCGACCGCACGGCCCATTTCCGTGCTACCAGTCGCGCTCACGATGTTCGAGCGAGGGTCGGAAACCATCTTCGCGCCGACGTCTCGTCCGCCATTGATGAGACTCGTCAGACCTTCCGGCGCATCGCCGAATTCCTTGAGCGCGTCCTGCAGGATCTTGTCGACAGCGAGCGCCGTCAGCGGCGTCTTCTCTGACGGCTTCCAGATGACGGCATTGCCGCACACCAGTGCGAGCGCCGCGTTCCACGACCACACGGCCGCCGGGAAGTTGAATGCCGAGACGACCGTGCAAACACCCATCGGATGCCACGTCTCGGCCATACGGTGACCCGGTCGCTCCGACGCGATGGTCAGACCGTAAAGCTGGCGGGACAGGCCGACCGCGAAGTCGCAGATATCGATCATTTCCTGCACTTCGCCCAAGCCTTCCTGAAGAATCTTGCCCGTTTCCAGCGTAATGATGCTGCCGAGCGCGCGCTTCTGTTCACGCAGCTTGTTGCCCAGCAGCCGTACCAGCTCGCCACGGCGCGGCGCGGGCACGCTACGCCAGATCTTGAAGGCGTCTTGTGCTTTCGCCAGTGCCGCATCGATGTCTGCAACCGACCTGCTTGCAACACGGCCGATCAGCTCGCCGTTGATGGGCGAATGCACGGCGATGTCGCCAGCTTCCGCGAGGTGGGAAATGCCGAGTTCCGAGAGGATGGCCGATGCTTTCACTTGATACCTCTTCAAATTTCCGATACGAAATAAAGTACGTCAGGAAACCGTATGCGCGCGCCATGTGGCTACAACACTCGCACTCGCGGTTTCAAGGCCTTTAACGCACGCAGCAGCTTCCTGGGGTTTGATGCCGTCAAATCAATTTTGCCTGCAAACACAGGAGCCATATCGCATGGAAACATGCACACCATTTCGCGTTCGATGCCGTTGTGGCAGCATGAATGCGGCCGGCCAGGCCGCACTCCTTCAATCGATGCCCGGACGAGACATCAGTCTGCCGTCTTGGTCGTCACGGGAGCCCAAGCCACATTCTTGACCTGGTACATCGTCGAGCTGGGACTCTTGAGGTCGCCCGTCTGCGTAAATGCAATCTTCCCGGTAATGCCATCGTAGTTCGTGGCCTTCAGTGCAGCGTTGTATTCCGCCGGCTTCACTGAGTTGGCCTTCTCCATCGCCTTGATGGCAACCCAGGTTGCGTCGTAGGCGAACGGCGCATAGGCAAGCATGTCGACTCCGTACTTCTGCTTGAACTTCACTTCGAAGTTCTTGCCCTTCGGAAGCGTTCCGAGTGGTTGGCCGTATTCCCAGACCGACGCGCCATCAGCGGCGTCACCGGCAAGTTTGATGAAGTTCGCATCCATCACGCCGCCGCCGGCCAGGAACTGCGCCTTCATGCCGAGTTGACGCATACGCTTGACGAGCATCGCCGCCTGCGCGTCCAGACCACCGAAGAAGACCAGGTCCGGATTCGTGCTCTTGATATGCGTGAGCTGTGCGCTGAAGTCCACCGCCTTGTCGTTCGTGAACTCCCGCGCAACGATGGTCCCGCCTGCAGCCTTCGCTGCCTTTTCGAATTCATCGGCCTCGCCCTGTCCGAACGCGGTGCGATCGTCGATGATGGCGATGCGTTTGGCCTTCGTCACCGTTGCAGCGTACGTCCCGGCGTTGCCGGCGTTCTGCGAATCCGTTGCGATGACGCGGTAGACCGTGTTCAGTCCTGCCTGCGTGATGGTCGGGTTCGTCGCCGCGGGCGTAATCATCGGGACGCCCGCCTTTGCATTGACTTTCGACGCCGGCAACGTCGTGCCCGAATTGAAGTGCCCGATAACGACTGCGACGTTGTCATCCACGAGTTGCTGGGCGACCTGAACGCCGATCCTCGGGTCGCTCTGATCATCCTGCGATTCCACGACGAATTTGACCGGCTTGCCACCAATCGTCGGATGCCCGGCGTTGGCTTCGTCGACGGCCATGCGCACGCCGTTCTCGATATCTTTGCCGTACGCCGCGCCACCACCCGTAAGCGGGCTGGCGACGCCAACCTTGACCACCACCTCTTGTGCGCTCACGCCGCCCGCAACCAGCGTGAGTGACATTGCGACAGTGAGCAGACGAGGGGAAGTGCGAAGACGGAAAATCATGGGCATTCCTTTGATATCTGTAGTCGGGTTTAAACGCACTTCGGCGACGATGAACGGCCCCAGCGCGCCTCTCACATTCACGTCGGAGTCGGTGCCAAAGGCATCAGCGTGAAGGCGTGAGCGGATTGTCCGTAGCCAATACCTGTGCATCAAACGATATCTATGCACGACCTGATGCGCTTTTATCATCAAGCCTTTGCTGACAATGCTTCGAGGCCTATAAGGCGGTCGTTTTGAAGCGTCGGTAGATTCCCGAGGCCGGGCGTTTCTGAACGGTTTGTCACTTGGGAGAGGTCGCAATGCATTGGCTCGGTACGCGGCATCGACGAGGCAGATAAAGGCTCGGAGCGTTATCTGCCTGTGTTTCGCTCCCGCTTCATTTAGTTCGGCATGCAATTTATATAGACGAGTAACTCGTCGCCACGATGCGTCGACTTACGACACCGAGGCCAGGTCGCCCGTCACGCGCGGTCAAGGCGCCGACTGGATCGACGGCATATTCTCGAGTGCTTTCAACGCAAGCTGGGCGATGTGCAGTGGCGTCTTCCCTGCCCCCTGCTCGATCTGCTCGCGACAGCTGAATCCATTCGTCACGATGAAGGCGTTGGATGGCACGTCGCGCACCAGCGGCAGCAGCCTGTCTTCCGCGATTTTCATCGACAGGTCGTAGTGGCCGGCGTCGAATCCGAATGAACCCGCCATCCCGCAGCATCCCGTATCGAGCAGCTTCCAGTTCACGCCAAGCTTGTCCAGCAGCATCGTCTCGCCCTTCATCCCGAACAGCGACTTTTGATGGCAGTGACCGTGCACGACCACTTCAGCGTCGAGTTTCGGCCAGTCGAAGTCCGCGCGCGCGACGAAGTCCGAGAAGAGGAAGGTCTGCGCGGATAGTTTTCTCGCCATCACGTCATCGGGCAACTGCTTCAGCAGTTCGTCTTTGAAGACGGAGAGACAACCCGGCTCGAGCCCAACGACAGGCACGCCTGTGCGGACATCGTCGGCCAGTTCATCGACGGCGCTGCGTAGCAAGGCTTTCGCTTCGTCAAGAAGCCCGTAGTCGTAGAGCGGCCGCCCGCAGCAAAGCCGCTTGCGGGGCAGCACAACCTGATAACCGATCTGGCTCAGTACATCGAAGGCGGCCGTTGCGATTTCCGGCGAAAAATGATCGTTGAAGGTGTCAACCCACAGGATGACCTTCTTCGCGTGCTTCGGAACGGTTCTACCGTTCGCCATGCCACGCCGGCTTGCCAGCGCTCTGAACGTCGTAGGCGCGAAAACGGGCAGATTGCGTTGCGGCGCGACGCCAGCGAACCACTTGCTGATACGAGCCAAGGGCGGAGTCGACACCAAAAAGTTGATAAGCCACGGAAAACGACTCGCGAATGGCGCCCATTGTCCGATCCTCCCCATGAACATCGCCTGCCTCGGCCGGCGATGCTTCTCGTAGTAGTGTGAAAGAAACTCTGCCTTATACGACGCCATGTCCGTATGCGTCGGGCAATCCGACTTGCAGCCCTTGCAGGCAAGACAGGCGTCCAGTGCTTCCTTCACTTCATGGCTGTTCCAGCCATTCGTGATGACTTCGCCCTGAAGCATTTCCCAGAACAGATGAGCACGCCCACGCGTCGAGTACTTCTCTTCTCTCGTGGCCCGGAAGCTCGGGCACATCGTGCCGCCTTCGAGTGACCGGCATTTGCCCATCCCGATGCAGCGCTCGACTGCGCGTTGCATGCCGTCGCCTTCAGGGCTCGCGAACGTGAGTCGGGTAGTCAGCTTGACCGGCTTGTAGGACGGCCCCATGCGCAGATTTTCATCCGCACGATAGGCGTTCACGACCTTGCCTGGATTCAACCGGTTCGCCGGGTCCCAGATGGCCTTGAAAGCTTCCATCGCCTGCATGATTTCGGGGCCGTACATGATGGGCAGAAACTCTGCCTTCGCCTGACCGTCACCGTGTTCGCCAGAGAGCGAACCGCCGAAATCGACCACCAGTTGCGCCGCCTCGCGCAGGAAGCCCCGCCACGTCAGCACCCCTTCAGCGGTACGGACGTCGAACGTGATACGGGCGTGAACACAGCCGTCGCCGAAGTGACCGTAGAGACACGTCTCGTAACCATAGCGGTCAACGAGTGCCTGAAATTGGCGCAGATAATCACCGAGACGCAGCGGATCGACAGCCGCATCTTCCCAGCCAACCATCGGGTCAGGCTTTGAACGATCGATTGATAGCGATACAGCAGAGGCGCCCGTCTCACGGATCGACCAGATCTTCTGCTGCTTCGCTTTATCTTCGACGACGAGGCCGGTGACACCAACGCCGCCCTCGCCCGCCGCAAACCAGGCGTGCGCATCGTTGGCCTGCTGGATAGCATCGGCAATGGTGTCGGCGCCGAATTCCAGCACGACCCACGCATCGCCAGCGGGCAGCAGCGCAATTTCCTCGGCCTTCAACCCGCGCGTCTGCAGTCCCCGGATGATGCCGCGATCCAGACCCTCGATCGCTATCGGCGCAAAGCGGTTGAAATGAGGAACCGCATCCGCTGCCGTATAGATGTCGCAAAAGCCGAGGACAAGCAGCACGCGGCATGACGGGCTGTGGACGAGCCGGACCTTCGCCTGAAGCGTAACGGCACAGGTTCCTTCCGTTCCAACCAGCGCACGTGCGACGTTGAACCCGTTCTCCGGCAGCAGCTGATCCAGGTTGAAGCCCGATACGCGCCGCCTGATTTGCGGGAACTCGTGCCGAATGCGGTCCGCATAACGATCGCGGAGATCGCGCAGCTTGCGGTAGATCTCGCCGCGACGACCGCCTTGCGCGATGATGTCTTCGAGTTCGGCGTCGGTGGTCGGCCCGACCCAGAAGCGGGCGCCATCGTACGTGACGATTTCGAGCGCTTCGACGTTTTCGACGGTCTTGCCCGCCATGACGCTATGCGCGCCGCACGAGTTGTTGGCAATCATGCCGCCAAGCGTGCAGCGGCTGTGCGTCGCCGGGTCCGGCGCAAACGTGAGACCGTGCTTTTCCGCAGCGTCGCGCAACGTATCGCACACGACGCCTGGCTCGACGATTGCCGTCCTGCTTTCCGGATCGACTGAAACGACCCGGTTCACATACTTGCTTGCGTCGGCCACCACCGCCACGTTCACGCACTGCCCGTTCTGCGACGTGCCACCGCCGCGGGTCAGAAACGGAACGTCCTTGCGACGGCACGCGCCCAGTGCTGCAACGAGATCATTGACGTCGGCGGGCACGACGACGCCTAGCGGTATCTGCCGATAGTTCGACGCATCGGAAGCATAGAGGGCCTTCGAACTGGAATCGAAACGGACTTCACCTCGAATCGACCTCCGAAGCTCCGCTTCGACTTCCTGAAGCAGACTCTTGCTTGCCTGAAACGGTGTGGCGGCTTTCACGTTACTTCGCTGCGTTGGCGGTCATCTTGAAGATACCCGTCGCGTTGCCGGCGTCGAAGCGCAGGTCGGTCTGCCAGCGGCGCTCCTTTTGATCGAACGCGCGCTTGCGCGTAATGAATTCATAGAACGAGCCCGGCACTTCCCGCGTCACGGTCCTGCCGTCGGCGGACCTGAACTCACGCCTGACCGTATCGGCACGGTACGCCGTCTGGAAAACGCGGCCCGAACGCGAACGCTCGACTTCGGGCTTCATGGGCCGGCCTTTCGCCTTCTCGGCATCCGACAATGCGAACACATCGTCCACGCGGTCCGTTGCATGGTTAAAAGCATTGCCTTCCGTCGAAATCCACGCCATCTCGGCGGACTCTAGCAGCAGCGTTGCATAGTCTGCTTCGCTGGGAATGTCGTGCTGACGGGCGAATGCGCGAACGATGACGGGCAGCAATTCCTGAGCCGCCTCGAATGGCAGCGAGCCATCGCGTTCAAGATCCGACAGTTGCGAAATCGCGAGCGGCGTCAACGGGTCCTTCGACGATTTCACGACGTTGGTGACGGCCGTTTGAAATTCCTTCGAAAACCGCTCGGGGTGCAGTTCGCTGACGAAAAACTGCGCGATCTCGTCTGGCGCGTCTTCGTGCGCGTACGCGCGGCCCGTCATGCCGAGCTTGTCCAACGGGTAGCGACCGTTCAGCCTGAAACCCAGCGGACGCAGGATTCGGGTGAAAGCACCTTCGCCCGGAGGCAGCGCTCCGTTATGCGGCCAGCGGACAGTACGAAGCGCCCCATGGTCGAAGTACACCGAGCCACCGTTGGCGATGGCGTCACTCGTGTACGTGCGTCCGTTCGGCGAGCGCTGTAGCAGGTCCTCGAAAAGCGCCATGTTCATGGCTTGCGCCAGTTCGGCACGCGTGACGGTACCGTCCTCCCAGTCCTGCAGGATAGCCGGGACATTCAGCGTCGAAAACAGGAGTTTAGTCTTTTCGTTGCCGAGCAGCTTCGTCAACAGACGTTCTACGTTCGCATTGCGCATCGCTTGTCTCTCAGAGCAGACCGCCGCAAAGGCGGAAATGGGTCATCCTTCTGCCTTCCAGTTGAAGGCGATCCCAACGTGATTCGCATTATTGGAATCCTTGCGGACCTCGTAAAGCGATATAAAATTGTCACTTGATGAGTTTTTGGAACCAAGATGCGCAAGTTCAAGATTCCGAACATGGGTGCGCTAATGGCCTTTGAAGCCGCAGCGCGGCACGAGAGCTTCACGCATGCGGCCAAGGAGTTGTTTCTGACTGAGAGCGCAGTGTCGCGGCAGATAGCGACGCTCGAATCGAACCTCGGCGTGCGCCTCTTCGTTCGTGCGAAGCAGCGCGTGGTTCTTACCCGGGCCGGGCGGCTGTACGGCACGCAGGTGCGCCGGGCGCTGGAGAATCTGGACCGCGATACGCTTTCGATCATCGCGCATGGCAGCGGCGGCGGCTATCTCGAACTTGCCGTGCTTCCGACATTCGCCTCGCACTGGTTGATTCCCCGGCTGAGGTACTTCAACGATCACACGCCGGACGTACGGGTCAACATGGGTGTGCAGACCGGCATGTTCGACTTCGAGGAATCGCACTTCGAGGCGGCCATTCACTACGGCAAGCCCACCTGGCCCGGCACGTCCGCAGATTATCTGTTCGGGGAAGAAGTCGTACCGATCTGCGCGCCGTCGCTGCTATCCAGACCGATAAGAAAAGCGCACGAGTTGCTCAACTATCCGCTTCTTCACTCCACGACTCGCCCCGACGCATGGACGCGTTGGTTTTTCGATTTGGGCGTCGAGGACAATTCGACGATGCAAGGTGTGCGCTATGAGTTGTACACGATGCTGATTGCCGCCGCAGCAGCGGGACTAGGAATCGCGCTGGTTCCGAAATTTTTTGTCGATGGGCATCTGAAACAGCAGGGCCTTGTCATTCCGTTCGAAGTGGCCTCCGCGGTTGATTCAGCCTACTACCTCGTTTATCCGACCGAACTCAGCCATGGCAAGCCGCTCGAACTTTTCAGAGCGTGGCTCCTCGAAGAGGCCAGCGCGTACAACGCGATCCACAAGCCGGCGTGACAAGCGCGACACCGCGAGCTGGACACCAGCGCACATGGTCGCGACGTCTACGCAACATCGAGGGGCGCGGTGATCGCCAATGCGCGCGCAAACGGTAACCCGTACCTGCCGATAATCGAAGAACTGCAACAGCACGGGACCTCTTTGTTCGACCGGTCCGTAAATATCCTGGCCTCACACCGCGCTCCAGACCGGGAGCGGGTCTCATTAGTGAGCGCTTGGTCCACAGATCGACTTGCGCCATTGCAGTACAACCAGTTTTCACTTCCCCCGAACCGGCATGATGAACCTCGTTCGTCGCTCGAGCTGAGGTTCCCGACGGGCAGCGCGTTCTTCCTTGAATCACTACGGGTATATCCGATATCAAACCCGATAGTTCGCGCCATCACGCTCAAGCAGCCGCAGCAACGCCGTCCATTCGCGGTCAAGATGCACCGTACCGAGGTAGGCATAGTCATCGTGCTGCTTCGCGGCGTGCTCGCACACCTCGGGAGAAGGAATGACGACCTTCTGTCCCGCTGACAGTGTCGCCACCTGAATTTCGCAAGCCCTGTTCAGATAGAACATGCGTGTGAATGCCTCTGCAACCGAGCGGCCCGTAGTCAAAAGGCCATGATTGCGCAGGATCAGATAGTCTCTGCTGCCAATCGATGCGACTATGCGCTCGCGCTCATCGAGTTCCAGCGAAATGCCCTCGTACTCGTGATACGCCACGCGGTTATAGAACTGCATGCTGATCTGGTTCAACGGCAGGAGACCGCACTCCATCGCTGCGACGGCCATGCCGTACGTCGTATGCAGATGAACGACACACTCGACGTCGTGTCGCGCCTGATGCAGCGCGCTATGAATCGTGAAGCCCGCAGCATTGACTTCGAAGCGATCATCGCCGATCGGATTTCCGTTGACATCGATCTTCACCAACGACGATGCCGTGATTTCGTCAAAGAACCAGCCATGGGGATTGATCAGGAACTGGTCGGTGATGCCGGGCACGCGGGCCGAGATGTGGGTGTAAATCAGATCCGTGAGTTCGAACTTTGCTGCCAGCCGATAGGCTGCCGCGAGTTGCACACGTGTGTCCCACTCGGCTTGGGAAACGTTTCGAGGTTTTCGATTAGTATGCGGATCGGTCGTGGAAATCATGCTGGATGCTCTCCGGGTTCGATAGTCATAACGCGCAGCGATACCGCGCGCTCAGGTTTGTTGTTTCGGTTGCCGTTCAGATCCCGGCTACGAGGGCTGGCACTGCTTCAAACAAGTCGCTCACCAGACCGTAGTCCGCGATGCTGAAGATCGGCGCTTCTTCGTCCTTGTTGATCGCGACGATCACCTTCGAGTCGTTCATGCCCGCGAGGTGCTGGATCGCGCCCGAGATGCCCACCGCGATGTACAGTTGCGGCGCAACGATCTTGCCGGTCTGGCCGACCTGATAGTCGTTCGGCACGTAGCCCGCATCGACGGCTGCGCGGGATGCGCCCATCGCCGCGCCGAGCTTGTCGGCAAGCGGCTCGAGAATCTTCGTGTAGTTCTCGCCGCTGCCGAGACCCCGGCCACCCGACACGATGATGTTCGCCGACGTCAGTTCCGGACGGTCCAGCTTCGTCACTTCACGGCTCACGAACTGCGAGATGCCTGCATCGGCTGCGGCGTCGATCTTCTCGACCGATGCGCTGCCGCCTTCTGCTGCCACCGGGTCGAAGCCGGTTGCGCGCACCGTGATGACCTTGACCAGGTCTTGCGATTGAACTGTTGCAATCGCGTTGCCAGCGTAGATCGGGCGCTCGAACGTGTCCGCGCTATCGACCGCCGTGATGTCGCTGATCTGCGCGACGTCGAGCTTCGCGGCGATGCGCGGCGCGATGTTCTTGCCGTAAGCGGTCGCGGGCGCAAGGATGTGCGAATAGTCCTTCGCCGGGTCTTGCACAAGCGTCAGCACCGTCGCTTCGACGTTTTCGGCGAGGCCCGCTTCGAGTTGAGGCGCATCGGCGAGCAGCACCTTCGCTACGCCTGCAATTTTCGATGCGGCTTCAGCCGCTGCCTGTGCGTTGTGGCCCGCGACCAGCACGTGAATATCGCCACCGATCTTCTGCGCGGCAGCGACCGTGTTCAGCGTCGCGGCCTTGATCGACGCGTTGCCCCCCACGGGGACTCCCTTCGGTGCGTTGTGTTCAGCAATTACCAGAATCGTCATTTCATTCGTCTCCGCTTTCCGCAAAATTCGCGTCGATCAAAGCACCTTGGCTTCCGTCTTGAGCTTCTCGACCAGCGTTTTCACGTCCGGCACCTTCACGCCAGCAGAGCGCTTCGGCGGCTCGCTGACTTTCAGCGTCTTCAGACGCGGCGTCACGTCGACGCCCAGCTCCTCGGGCTTCACGGTCTCGAGCGGCTTCTTCTTCGCCTTCATGATGTTGGGCAGCGTCACGTAACGCGGCTCGTTGAGGCGCAGATCCGTCGTCACGACAGCGGGCAGCTTCAGCGACAGCGTTTCCGCACCACCATCGACTTCACGCGACACCGTCGCCTTGCCATCCGCAACCGTGACTTTCGATGCGAAAGTCGCCTGCGGCAGGTTCGCCAGCGCGGCCAGCATCTGGCCTGTCTGGTTCGAATCGTCGTCGATCGCCTGCTTGCCGAGAATCACCAGCTGCGGCTGTTCCTTGTCGACCAGCGCCTTCAGCAGCTTGGCCACGGCCAGCGGCTGCAGGTCTTCATTCGATTCGATGAGGATCGCGCGATCAGCACCAATGGCCAGCGCCGTGCGCAGCGTTTCCTGGCACTGCACGACTCCGCATGAAACGGCAATGACCTCACTAGCGACACCCGCTTCCTTCAGGCGCACCGCCTCCTCGACGGCAATCTCGTCGAACGGATTCATCGACATCTTTACGTTCGCGATGTCGACGCCCGTCCCATCCGACTTCACGCGGACCTTCACGTTGTAGTCGACCACCCGCTTCACTGGCACCAAAACCTTCATCGTTGTTCCTCTGCCGTCGGGCCCTCAGTGTGCCCGAATTTATGAAAAATCCCGATTTTTCGCGTCCACTACCGTTCCGCCTCCTCACTCGCAGCGCCTCGGCCGCAGACCGAGCCAAACCACGAAAGCTCACGAAAACCCTTATAAAACCGTGCTTTACAAAGAAACAGGAGCAATCAAAAATAGCCTGGATACGAAATTCATTTTGTTCGTGTTGACAGCACTGTAAGACGTCACTCATCATATGTCAACGAACAAAAAATCGTACTTCCGGTGTTTCATGAGGAAAGGACACGAAGCACTGCCGGAGCGTTCGTCGGCGGTATTTTTCGCTGGGACACCCCCGGCACATGTCATTGGTTAAACAGGAGAGTCATGGTGGCCAGTCACGACAAGGCACGGGTTGGCGTTGATATCGGTGGAACCTTCACCGACGTTGCGCTCGAACTCGGTGGAACGCTGTTCTCCACCAAGGTGCTGACGGATTACACGGCGCCCGAACGCGCCATCATCAAAGGCATCGGCATCGTTGCGGACAAGGCCGGTATCGCGCTGCAGGATATCGGCGTCATCATCCACGGCACCACCCTCGCCACCAACGCACTCATCGAGCGACGCGGTGCAAAGACGGCCTTTGTCACGACGGAAGGCTTTCGCGACACGATCGAAATGCGCACGGAAAACCGCTTCGAGCAATACGATCTGAACATCAAGCTCCCTCCGCCGCTGATCGAGCGCTGCGACCGCTTCACGCTCGGCGAGCGCATCGACGCGCAAGGAGGCATTCTGCTCGCACCGACAGAAGCGCAAATCGAATCGATCGTCGATCGTATCGGGCAAGGCGGCTATGAGAGCGTCGCAATCGGTTTCATTCACGCGTACGCGAACGGCGTGCATGAACGCATGATGCGCGATGCGATCGAGAAGCGTCTGCCCAACGTGTCCGTGTCGATATCGAGTGAAGTGTCGCCGCAGATTCGCGAGTTCGAGCGCTTCAATACGGTCTGCGCAAACGCCTACGTGCGTCCCATCATGAAGTCCTATCTGGATCGCCTGCTCGGCAAGGTCCGCGAAGCGGGCGCAGTTTGCCCGCTGTTTATCATCCACTCGGGCGGCGGCATCGTCTCGATCGAAAGCGCCTCCGCGTTTCCGGTTCGCCTCGTCGAATCGGGGCCGGCGGGCGGCGCGATCTTCGCCGCGCACATCGCAGCGCGTTACGATCTGAACAGTGTGCTTTCCTTCGACATGGGCGGCACCACCGCCAAGATCTGCCTGATCGACGACCTCACGCCGAAGACGGCCAACACGTTCGAAGTCGCCCGCACCTATCGCTTCAAGAAAGGCAGCGGCATGCCCATTTCGATCCCCGTCGTGGAGATGGTCGAAATCGGCGCGGGCGGCGGCTCAATCGCTTCGCTCGACGTGATGCGCCAGATTCGCGTGGGCCCGCATAGCGCGGCATCGGAGCCCGGCCCCGCGTGCTATCAGCGCGGCGGCACGCAGCCGACCGTGACCGACGCCGATCTGCTGCTCGGACGCCTCGATCCCGCCAATTTCGCTGGCGGCACAATCCAGCTCTCCACCGACAACGCCGCCACCGCGATGGTCGAGGAAGTGGGCGGCGCAATCGATCTCAAAGCTGAAGAAGCTGCCTATGGCGTCGCCGAAGTCGTCGACGAGAACATGAGCAATGCGGCGCGCGTACATGCTGTCGAAAGCGGCAAGGACATCGGCGACTACACGATGATCACGTTCGGCGGCGCAGGCCCGCTACACGCGGCGCGTCTGTGCGAGAAGAGCGGCATCCGGAAGTTCATCGTGCCGCCGGGCGCGGGCGTCGGCTCTGCGATCGGCTTTCTGCGCGCGCCGTTCGGTTATGAAAGCGTGCGCAGCGCGAGCATGCGCTTCAACGACTTCGATGCCGATGCATTGAACGAGATCGTCGGCCAGTTGAGCGAAGAAGCCGTGCACTTCGCGCGGCAAGGCTCGGGCGATGCGGAGCCGCTCGTCGAAATCAAGGCGTTCATGCGCTATGTCGGCCAGGGCTGGGAAATCCCCGTGACGATTCCACGCCGCCATTTCGCCACCGACGATCGCACTACCTTCGCGGATGCGTTCACGAAAGCCTATACGCAGTTCTTCGGCCGCCCGATCGATGGTCTCGACATCGAAATCGTCAGCTGGGCCGTGAAGGCAAGCTCGCCGATGCCGCCCGTTGAGCGCCTGCAACTCGTGACGTCACGCGAGACCGTAGCCGCTGCAAAGACCCGCATGATTTTCGACGCGGCCCTGCATCGTTTCGTCGAAGCAGCCATTGTCGAACGCGGTTCGCTGAAAGTGGGCGAATGCGTGACGGGACCTGCGATCATCGTCGAGCCTGAGACCTCGACGCTCGTCACCTCGTCGTTCGATGCGATGGTGCAGCCCGACGGATGTCTGCTCGTCGTCGCCAAAGAACCGAACGCCACCCGCTGATCAGGAGTCAAACCATGTCCCTTGACAATCTCGACACGATCCACATGCAGGTGATGTGGAACCGCCTGATTTCCGTCGTGGAAGAACAGGCGATGGCCCTGATCCGTACTGCGTTCAGCACCAGCGTGCGCGAAGCGGGCGACCTCTCCGCGGGCATATTCGACAGGCGCGGCCGCATGCTCGCGCAAGCCGTGACGGGCACGCCCGGGCACGTGAACACGATGGCTGAAGCCGTCGAGCACTTCATGAACGACATCGGCGTCGACAGGATGTACGAGGGCGATGTCTACCTCACGAACGATCCGTGGAAAGGCACGGGCCACCTGCACGACTTCACAGTCGTCTCTCCTTCCTTTCACGATGGCGAACTGATCGGCTACTTCGCCAGCACGGCGCACGTG
The DNA here is from genome assembly GCF_009362735.1 of Paraburkholderia franconis. Lineage (GTDB taxonomy): Bacteria > Pseudomonadota > Gammaproteobacteria > Burkholderiales > Burkholderiaceae > Paraburkholderia > Paraburkholderia franconis. The sequence goes on from NZ_WHNP01000042.1 coordinate 35,233, forward strand.
GTAGATATCGGCGGCCGCGGCTTCGGGCCGGACTCGCGCGAAATCTACGAAGAAGGTCTGTTCGTGCCGATCATGAAGCTGATCGAGCGCGGCGACGTCAATCGCGATCTGATCAACATTCTGCGCAACAACGTGCGCGAGCCGGACAAGGTCGTCGGCGATCTCTACGCGCTGGCGGCATGCAATGAAACGGGCCACAAGCGCCTGCTGGAGATGCTCGGGGAGTTCGACCTGAAAGATGTCGAAGGGATCGGCGAATACATTCTGGCGCGCAGCCGCGAAGCAACGCTCGAACGCATTGCCGCGCTCCCGAAAGGCACACAGACCAACGACATGACGCTCGACGGCTACGACACGCCCGTCAGGCTCAACGTGACGCTCACCGTCGGCGACGATCACCTGCTGGCGGACTTCGCCGGTTCTTCGCTGGCCAGTCCGTACGGCATCAACGTACCGCTGCTCTACGCGAAAGCGTACGCATGCTACGGCCTGAAGTGCATCATCGCGCCGGAGGTGCCGAACAACGCGGCATCGCTGGAACCGTTCCGCGTGGCGGCGCCGGCGGGCTGCATCCTGAACGCGCAACGCCCGAGTCCCGTCGCGGTTCGCCATGTGCTCGGCCACTTCGTGCCCGACCTCGTTCTGGGCGCATTGCACAAGATCCTGCCGGACCGCGTGCCAGCGGAAGGCTCCGGCGCGCTGTGGAACCTGCACGTCAGCGCGCGTCCCGTGCATGAAGATTCGGGCCTCAAGGGCAGCGAGATCCTGATGTTCAACAGCGGCGGCACGGGCGCGCGCGCGGAACTCGATGGACTGTCCGCCACTGCGTTTCCGAGCGGCGTGCATGCGATGTCCGTCGAAGCCACCGAGCAGGTCGGACCGATCGTCGTGTGGCGCAAGGAAATGCGCTCGGGCTCGGGCGGCGCAGGCAAGCTGCGCGGCGGCCTCGGCCAGATCGTCGAAATCGGGCCGCGCGCAGGCTATTACTTCCGCTTCAATGCGATGTTCGATCGCATCGATCACCCCGCGCGTGGACAGTCGGGCGGCCAGTCAGGCGCGCCGGGTCGGGTCACACTGTCGGACGGCACGAAGATGAAGGGCAAAGGGACGCAGGCCGTCGCCGAGCATGAACGCGTCACGCTGTCCCTGCCGGGCGGCGGCGGCGTCGGTTCTCCGGAACAGCGCGACCGCGAAGCCTTGTTGCGCGACATCCGCAACGAGTACATCTCCGAAGCGCAACTGCGCGACGACTACGGTCTAACGCTCGATGCCCTGAAAGCATCGGCAGGAAAGTAAGGAACAGACATGACCGACATCAGCAAGCCTCCGTTCAAGAACATCCTGATCACGGGCGCCGCGGGCGCGCTCGGCTCTGTGCTGCGCGAATCGCTGCGGCCGTACGCAGAACAACTGACGCTCAGCGACCGCGCGCCGCTCGGCGAAGTCCGCGCGAACGAGCGTCACTTCGTCTGCGATCTGGCCGACCGCAACGCCGTGTTCGACATGATGAAAGGCGTCGACATGGTCATCCATCTGGGCGGCGCGCCGCGCGAGAACACGTTTCAGGTCATTCTCGATTCGAATATCGCGGGCAGCTATCACATCTACGAAGCGGCGCGCCAGGAAAGCGTAAAGCGCGTGATCTACGCGAGTTCCGTTCATGCGATCGGCTTCTACGAATGCACGCAGACCATCGATGCCAATGTGCCGCAACGCCCGGACAGCCTGTATGGCGTGAGCAAGACCTTCGTCGAAAACCTGTCGCGCTACTACTTCGACAAGTTCGGGCTCGAGTCCATGTGCGTGCGCATCGGCTCGTGTTTCCCGAAACCCGTCGACCGCCGCATGCTGGCCACCTGGCTTTCCTACGACGACTTCTCGCACCTGTGCATTCAGGCGCTGATGACGCCGAGCGTCGGCCATATGATCGTCTATGGCAATTCAAATAACAGCGCGAACTTCTGGGACAACACGCAGGCCGGCTACCTCGGCTACCACCCGAAGGATTCCGCCGATGCGTATCGCGCCGAAGTCTATGCGAACACGCCCATCGGCGATCCGCGCCATCCCGCCGTGCGTTTTCAGGGTGGCCAGTTCGCTGCCGACGGCCACTTCGAAGATGATCCAAACAACAGGTAAGCGCCGCTGACCCGATCGACTTTCTGGAAGCATTGAGATGGCACAGCAAGCAACAAAGAACCACTACGACGTGGTGATCGTGGGCGGCGCAGTCGTCGGCAGCGCGACCGCGTACTTTCTCGCGACGAACCCGGACTTCAACGGCTCGGTGCTGGTCGTCGAGCGGGACTGGACTTACGCGAAATCCGCGACGGCGCTGTCGAGCGCTTCGATCCGGCATCAGTTTTCGAATCCGCTGAACATCCGCATTTCGCAGTTCGGCACCGAGTTCATTCGAAACTTTCACGAACTCGTGGAAGTTGATGGCGACGCGCCCGAACTCGGTTTCAAGGAAAACGGCTACCTGTACCTCGGCGATGCCAAAGGCGCGCCGATGTTCGAGCGTAACTACGCGACGCAACGCGAAAACGGCGCCGATGTCGCGCTGCTCGATCAGGCGCAGTTGAAAGACCGCTTTCCGTGGCTGAATACCGAAGGACTCGTGAACGGCGTCTACGGACAAAGCGGCGAAGGCTGGTTCGACAGCTATGGGCTGCTTCAAGGCATGCGCCGCAAGGCACGCTCGCTCGGTATCGAATACATCGAAAACGAAGTGGTCGATGTGGTTCGCGAAGGAGCGAGCATCAAGGGCATCAAGCTCAAGAGCGGCGAGAGCATCAGTTGCGGCCTGATGGTGAACGCAGCGGGCACGCGCGGCCCCGCGATGGCGCGACTCGCTGGCCTCGACATTCCTGTGGAGCCGAGAAAGCGCTGCCTGTTCGTATTCGACTGCCGCACGCCGCTGCAAGGCACCGTCCCGCTCACGATCGATACGACGGGCATCTTCTTCCGGCCCGAAGGACAGTACTACCTGACGGGCTGCTACCCCGACCCCGATCCGCTTGCGGATGTCGACGACTTCGACGTGATCCATTCCGAGTTCGAAGAAATCATCTGGCCCGCCCTCGCCGAACGCATTCCCGCGTTCGAAGCCATCAAGGTCGTCAATTCGTGGGCGGGCCATTATGACTTCTGCGTGCTGGACCATAACGCGATCGTCGGCCCGCATCCCGAGGTCACGAACTTCCTGTTTGCCAACGGATTCAGCGGACATGGCTTGCAGCAGTCTCCCGCGATCGGCCGGGGCTTGAGCGAACTGATCGTCTACGGCCAATACCGTTCACTCGATCTCAAACCGCTCGGTTATGAGCGCGTAGTCGAGAACAAGCCCTTCCTCGAAGAAGGCGTGATCTGAACGCGTCATCACTGTTTGCAGAGGTTGAAAACATGACTTCCCATTTGTACCGGACCGCACTGGTTACGGGTGCATCGAGCGGCATCGGGCGCGCCGTTGCGCAGCGGCTCGTCAAAGACGGGCTGCACGTCTATGCACTCGGCCGCGATGCAAAGGCGCTCGATGCGCTCGCGAGCGAGTGCAACGTCACGCCGATCGCGCTGGATCTGCAGGACACGACGCCTTTGCGCGATCTGTTCGAACGCGTCGAAATCGACGTCGTCGTGAATAACGCTGGCCTGCTGCCTGCCATTGCGAAATTCGGCGAGTGCGAGCTGACGGATATCGACCGCATGATCGATATCAATCTGCGCGCGCCGTTGCGTCTTGCTCACATGGCGCTCGACGGCATGACCCGACGCAAGCGCGGTCACCTGTTTTTTGTCGGGTCGAGTGCGGGGCGTTTTCCGCATCCGAACACGGCCGTCTATGGCGCGACCAAGGCCGCGATCAGCATGTTCTGCGATTCGCTGCGTTGCGATCTGCTCGGCACGAAAGTGCGCGTCACCGAGATTGCGCCCGGCCGCGTGCAGACGAGCCTGTATCGCACCGCACTCGGCGCGCAAGGCGCGAACGAAAAGCTCTACGACGCCTATCGCTCGATCCAGCCTGACAACATCGCGGAACTGATTGCAACGGCGCTCTCGCTGCCCGATGCAGTCGACGTCTCGCGCATGGAAGTTTTCCCGACCGATCAGGCAGCAGGCGGCTCGCAGATCGTCGCCGTCAAGTAATCAACGCATCGTCAAACAGGACATATTCGAACCATGAAGAATCAACGAGTCGTTATCGTCGGCGGTGCCTCCGGCCTTGGCTTGACCGTCGCAAAGCTGATGCTCGCGGATGGTGCTGAAAGCGTCGCGCTGATCGACAAGAACGGGCCGCTGCTCGACGAAACCGTGGGCGCGCTGAAGGCGCAAAGTCACCAGGTATTCGGCGCGGTCGGCGACATCAGGCGCAAGGAATCCGCGCAGGAAGTGTTCCGCAACGCGCTGGAAGCACTCGGCCGTGTCGATTGCCTGATCAACAGCGCGGCGATCTATCCGCGCCGCCCGATCCTCGAAATCTCCGACGACGAATGGGACCTCGAGAACGCCGTCAATATCAAGGGCACCTATCACATGATGGTCGCCGCGATCGACCATATGCGCAGCCGTCCGAAGGTCGAAGCGCACGTCGCGGGACGCATCGTGAACATTACGTCCGTCGATGCGTTCAAGGCTCATCCGCAGAACGCGCACTATGCGGCGACCAAAGCCGCCGTCGTGAGTCTGACGAAATCGTTCGCGCAGGAAGTCGCGAAGGACGGCATTCTAGTGAACTCTGTTGCGCCCGCAGGTTTTGCGACAGAGAAAGCGAAAAAGGCCGGCTTTCTCGGTGAACTCGCCGCTGCAAATCCGCTGGGACGTGCCGCGGAACCCGAAGAGATCGCGCAGTGGGTCGTCATGATGGCGAGCGCACGCAACACCTATGCAACGGGCGAAAACGTCATCGTCAGCGGCGGCTATATCTACGCTTGAGCCTCATCAATCAGTCGGCCCGCCCGGTTGATGGGCGGGCAACGACGCATTCGCGCCTGTGGTAGAGTCATAATATGTCATACGGCGCAGGTCAGACCCGTTCCACCACGCCGGCGCGGTACGCCTGCAGCCGAGAAATGCAGAGCACTCTGATCCGGTGTGAGTACACGGAATGACTCTGGACGCTGAAACTCTACTGAAGAACGCGGCGAGCACTGGCAAGCGCCGCAGCCTGACCGAACTGGTCATCCAGGCACTGAACGACAAAATCGACCGCGGCGAATACGCGCCGGGTGGCAAGCTTCCAACCGAACCTGAACTGTGCAGTGAATTTGGCGTCAGCCGAACCGTTGTGCGCGAGGCCGTTGCGTCGCTCAAGCTGGGGCGCAGGCTGATTGCGCGCCATGGTGTTGGCGTGTTCGTTTCGGAGGCACCTAGCCAGTCGGGCGAAACGGGTTTCATCGACACGACGACGCTGCACAACTCGATGCATGTGCTGGAACTGCGCATAGGCGTCGAGACGGAGTGCGCGGCCTATGCGGCGCAGCGGCGGTCAGAGCCACATCTCCGTGCACTGAAGGAAGTGTATGCGCGCATGGAAATCGTCGCCGCGGATGACGACGCTGAATGCGCGCGCGCTGACTTCGAATTTCATCTGGCCGTCGCCACCTGCTCTGAAAACCCGCACTTCGCTTCGATTCTCCGCTCGCTCGGCCAGGAGATCATCATTGACCTGCGTCTGAAGCACGCGAAAGCGAACCCCAAGGAACGCAAGACGTACATCAGGCGGATTCAGCGCGAGCACGCCGACATTCTCGATGCAATTGAACGGCAGGACGAGAGCGCGGCGCGGCGCGCGATGCGACGCCATCTGAACGAGAGTCTCGAACGGTACCATCATCTCTCGAGCACGCGCAGCGAGTGAATTGGCGCTTCGCGTCAGCGCTTTCCTTGACAACAAACGCCGGACGAACGATGCGTCGTGTGACGCTTCGTTTCATCCGGCGTATTAACTTGAGCAGGACGCCCCGTCAGTTCTGCAATGCCTCGACCTTGTCGCCAATTGCGATCGCCTGCGGCACCCACTTTCCGCCAATCACTTTATAGAACGTCGCGGCGGGGTCTTTCATGTCGCCGTTCTGCATGAAGGCGATATTGCCCGATACGCCTTCGAACGCAACCGATCTGATGAGCGGTCCATAGACCTTCGGGTCGGTCGAGTTCGCCTTCTGCATCGCGTTGATCAGCACCCACGTCGCATCGTACGCTGAAGGCGAATAGGCGACGACGCCTTCGTTGTACTTCGCCTTCATCTTGTTGTCGAAATCCTTCCCGGCCTTCAGCTTCGACAAGGGCACGCCATAGTCCCACGAAACAGCGCCCTCCGCGCTGTCGCCCGCTACCTTCAGGAACGTGTCGTTCTCGAAGCTGCCGCCGCCCAGCAAGGTCGCCTTGATGCCGAGCTGCCGCATCTGCTTGATCAGCATGCCCGCCTGTTGATCGAGCCCGCCCCAGAAAATGACGTCGGGACTGAAAGACTTCATGCGCGTGAGCTGGGACTTGAAATCGACTGCCTTGTCGGTCGAAAACTCACGATCTACGATCTTCCCGCCCGCCGCTTCCACGCCTTTGACGAACTCGTCTGCCATGCCTTGCCCGAACGCGGTCCTGTCGTCGATGACGGCGATGCTTTTGCCCTTCAGCGCCTGCACGGCTGAATGGCCCGCGAGCTGCCCCATCTGTGCATCGGAGTTCGTGACGCGAAATACCGTCTTGAAGCCCTGCGAGGTGAGCATCGGATTCGTTGCCGTCGGCGACACCATCGGGATACCGGCGTTGTAGTAGATCCGCGAAGCCGGGATGCTCGTGCCCGAATTGAAGTGCCCGACGATTCCCGCGACCTTCGCGTCGACCATCTTTTGCGCGACCTGCGACCCCATGCGCGGGTCACCCTGATCATCTTCCGCATCCAGTACGAAACGCACCGGCTGGCCACCTATCACGAGCTTTTTCGCGTTTGCGTCGTCGATTGCAAGTTCGACGCCGCGCTTCAGATCGACCCCGTAGTGGGCAGATGCCCCCGTCAACGGGGCGGCGAAGCCGATCGTCACGTCCCCCGCATGAGCGGCCGGAGCGACCAGCAATGCCCCTGAGGCCACGCTCGCGGCGAACACAATGCGTTTGAGTTGATGTGGGATGTTCATCTGATCCTCTGCGAGTTTCGACAGGTTGAAAAACAGGTGTCAGTCTGGACCACGCCCGCCTCAACCCGGTCAGACCACCGGGCCATGCATTGGAACCAGACGTCATGCCCATCAAGGTATTAGGTGAGACGTCATATGTCAACGGATCAAAAAGGCTCGGGAGCCAGGGTTTTCGAGGGTATTGGGCGAACAGGTCAAACGGGGGCGGAACATCCCTGCGCTGATGTCGATAAAATCGATGTAGCGCCTGTCCGGGTCGGCAACGAGGTAGGCAGCGGAGTGCAGGCCTCTGGAAACGTCGTACCCGGTTCTGCATAAGTGTCAGTGCGATGGCCAGCACGACAGCCGCACCAATGGCCCATGCAACGATGGGGCCGAGCCCGCAATCCCGGAAGCGTGCGAAGCGCCAAGCAGCCATCCGAAGCCGATAATCGAGCCCAAGCCTGTAAAGAGCAATGTAACCGGGCCGATACTTCGGTTGACGTTAATCGTTCATCAACGTGTCTCGTGAATCGCGTCCGCGGGGCGTGACTGATCCTCGCCGCCGCGGCGCTTCGTTGTCGTCCGGGCAATTAAGCCGTCATCGCGATGGCGATGACGGCGAGCAGGCGTTCGCTCAGGCTATCGCCTTGGCGCGCCAGGCCATTTGGCGCTCGAGGACGGATTCGGCGGACTCCCCGACCAGTTCCTGATAGGTAGCGGGCGCGGTCGCGCCTTCAGTATTGACGAGCAATACGCGGGAAGCGCCATTGAGGCACACTTGCCTGGCCAGCTGCTGGTCCTGCAGCAATACGATGAGACCAGCAAGACCCGCTACACCCGACTCGCCAGCAACGATCGGTGCGTCGGTATCGCTGCCGGCAGCCAGAATACGCATGGCGTTCACTGCATCGTCATCGCTGATCGTCATGAAGTCATCGACGCCAGGTTGGAGAAACCTCCATGCGAGCGGCGAGGTCTCGCCGCAAGCGAGCCCAGCCATCAGGGAGTCGACCGAGCCCGTCGCACGTGCAGCGCGTCCCGCCAACGCGCTCTGATACAGGCAGTCGGCCTGCTGCGGTTCGACGACGACAAATCGCGGACGATGCTCGCCATGAAATTCCCAAAGGTAACTGACCAATCCTGCTGCAAGGCCACCGACACCGCCCTGAAGGAACACATGTGTATAGGCCGGCTGATCCGGCTGACTGTCGCCCTGCTCGACGATCTCCGCTGCAATCGTGCCGTAGCCCTGCATCACATCACGCGGGATGTCTTCGTAACCGTCGTATGACGTGTCGGAAACGACGTGCCAGCCGTTCAGCGAAGCCAGGCGAGCCGCCTCTTCGACCGACTCATCGTAGTTTCCGGTGATCCGGACAATTTCGGCACCGTACGCGGCAATGGCCTTCTCGCGCTCGACGCTGACATTGGCATGCAGCACGATCACGCAATGGCAACCCAGCGTTTGCGCGGCAGCAGCCAGTCCCTTTCCGTGATTGCCGTCCGTGGCGCTCACCACCGTGAAGTGCGTCAGCAGGTCCCGATAGCGTCCTTCGAAAAGACCACGCGCATCGAGATCATGATCCGGCCATAGCCGCTGGATCAGGCGCACCAGTGCAATGGGCGCGCCCAGAGCCTTGAAGCTACCCAATACGGAGCGCGCTGACTCGTCCTTGACGCTGATGCTGCCGACCTTGAGCCTCGCGGCCAGCCCGGGCAACTCACGCAGCGGCGTCGCATCGGGCGAAATCTTGTCCCAGCAGGAAAGCCATGCGCGGCTCTCCTGTGCTTTTTCGATGCTGAGAATCTCCTTCAGCTCAGCGGGATATGAGGTGCGCGTTGCGCGCGGATTTCCTACCAACATGACCGTGACACTCCAGTATTGAATGATGTGAATTGGCGAATGGAATCCCGCTCACTTCGCCGCGAGGCGCTGGAGCACGACGTCTAGCAGAACGTTTGCGCCATCGATGAGCTGATCGTCGTCTGTATGTTCGCGCGGGTTGTGGCTGATGCCGCCGCGGCTCGGCACGAATATCATCGCCGCGGGCGCGATGCGCGCGATCATCTGGGCGTCATGTCCGGCCCCCGACGTCATCCGGCGATGCGTGAAGCCCATGCGCTCTGCCGACGCTTCAATTGCATCGGCTAGTTCTGCATCGAATACGACCGGCTCGAAGCGGACCAGGCGCTCGGTCGTGATCTTCACGCCTTCCTTCTCCGCGACCTCTTCGAGGAACTCAGCGAGCCGCCGCTCGGCATCCTGCAGGCGCTGTTCGTCCGGATCACGCAGATCGACCGTAAAGACTGCCTTGCGCGGAATCACGTTGATAACATTCGGCTCGATGCGCAGCATGCCGATTGTCGCCAGCGTGGTGCCGGCAGTAACGGCCAGCTCACGCAGGAACGTCGAAACGGCAGCGGCCGCCCAGCCCGCATCATGACGAAGCCGCGTTGGCGTTGTACCCGCGTGATTGGCATTGCCCTGAACGGTAATCTGCTGCCACGAGATGCCCTGGAGATTCTCGACCACGCCGATGCGGATGTTCTCTGCTTCAAGGATCGGGCCCTGCTCGATGTGCAGTTCGAGATACTCGTGCGGAGCGATTGCGCGTGGCTCCAGGTCGCCGGCATAGCCAATGCGTACGAGTTCGTCGCCAAGCCGCGTGCCGTCGATTCCGATAGTGTTCAATGCTGCATCAACGGACAGGCCGCCAGCGTAGACCAGCGAACCCATCATATCCGGCTGATAGCGGATGCCTTCCTCGTTGGTGAACACACCGATGGTGATGGACCGCTGCGGCCCGATGCCTGCCTGACGAAAAGCTCTCACGACCGCGAGCCCCGCCAGCACGCCGTAGCAGCCATCCAGCGCTCCGGCGTTTTTCACCGTGTCGATGTGCGAGCCCATCATCAGTGGACGCTGCCTGCCGTCATCCGAATCGGAACGCAACGTGCCGAAGATGTTGCCGATGCGATCAATGCGGACATCGAGGTCCAGTTCGCGCATCCATCTGACGACGAGATCGCGCCCGGCGCGCTCATCGTCTGTGAGTGCAATGCGCGTCCGTCCACCGGCTTCACGATCGGCGCCCACTTCGCCGAGCTGGCGCAATTGCTGGATCATGAACGCGCCGTCGAGTGTCAGTGATGAAGGTACAGACGTATTCATTTATTTCCCTTTAATCGTCAACCGACCGGCAACTCGAGCCGGGCGATCTCGGCGAAATATCGCGCTCCCGTCAAAAGGATTTCGTCATTGAAATCGTAGGTAGCGTTGTGGAGGGGAATACCCCCTTTCTCCACCGACTCGCCGTTGCCGATGAAAGTGAAGTTGCCGGGAACGACCTGCAGGAACGCGCCAAAGTCTTCCGAAATCATCATCGGCTGGATGTTGGCGTCGACGCCATCGCTTCCCGCCACATTGCGCGCCGCTGTTACCGCGACGTCCACGAACTGCTCCGAGTTCACCGTCGGAGCAAATTCGTGCGTGTATTCGAACGTGCAATCGGCACCGTGCGTGCGACAGATGCCTTCGCATACTTCGCGCATGCGCGTCTCGAGCAGCGTTTGCACTTCGCGCGAATAGCTTCGCGTATCGCCCTTGATGGTGACATTCGACGGAATGACGTTTCTCAGGCCGTCAGTGATGAATTCCGTACAGGAAATCACTGCCTGCAGACTCGGGTCGAGATTGCGCGAAACGACGGTCTGCAATGCCATCACGATCTGTGACGCGATGACGATCGGGTCCACTCCCATGTGAGGACGGGCAGCGTGTGTACCGCGTCCCTTGATGTGAATAACAAAGTTATCTTCACTTGCCATGATGCCGCCCGGACGCGTTGCAAAGGTTCCCGCACGCATGCCCGGCATGTTGTGCGCACCGAAGATCGCATCGACCGGGAACCGTTCGAACAGGCCGTCGGCCATCATCGCCTTCGCGCCTCGGCCATGCTCTTCTGCCGGCTGAAAGATGAAGCGGACAGTGCCGTTGAAGTCGCGCCGCTCGGCAAGGAGTCGAGCCGCCCCTAGAATCATCGACATATGCCCGTCGTGCCCGCACGCGTGCATCTTTCCGGCAGTACGCGAAGCATGCTCCCGATCGGGCGCCTGCTCGGCGATGTTCAGCGCGTCCATATCGGCGCGCAGGCCGATAGCTCGCTTCCCGTCTCCGACCGTCAGGTTGGCAACGAGTCCGGTTCCGCCGATGCCGCGGTGAACCTCCAGTCCCAGCGTCCTTAGAATATTCGCCACGTAGTCGGACGTATTGACTTCCTCGAAGCCAGTCTCGGGATGTTGATGCAAATACTGACGCCAGCTCTTCAGCTGGCCCTGCAGCGTGCTTTCCATAGTCGGACACCCTTGCTTATGAAGTTCGCGGAATGCGCATATCGAGCATGTCGGCTACGGAAATAGTATTGTTTGCGGGGCTGGAAAAAGTCTCTAAATCGGTAGCTCTCGTGCAAAAATATCTTTGTTTCGACCTTCTGGCTGCAAAACCATGACACTCAGCCTCGACGACTTTGATCTGAAGCTGTTGATGGAAGTCCAACGCGACGCGCAAATCCCTCAAAACGAACTCGGCGCACGCGTCAACCTGTCTACGGCTGCCGTCAATCGCAGATTGCGACGCCTGTCGGACGAAGGCGTCATTCGTAACTACGCCGCCATCGTCGCGCCCGAGAAGGTCGGCTATCCGCTGACGATCATCGCGACGGTCGAGGTCGAGAGCGAGCAGATCGATCTGCTCGACTCGATGAAACGCACCTTCGCGCAGTGCCCGGAAATCCAGCAGTGCTACTACGTTGCGGGTGAATGGGACTTCGTGCTGATACTGACGGTTCGCAACATGGAGGAGTACACGGCCCTCACGCGGCAACTGTTCTTCTCAAACAACAACGTCAAACGCTTCAAGACGCTGGTGAGCATGAGCAGCGTGAAGGTGGGGCTCGGTGTACCCGTGGCTTCCGAGGGCGGGTGACGCAATCAACGGACTACTGACCTGTCGGTCCAGTTGCCCTGGTCGAACTGGCGAACGGTAATTGCGCCGTTACGGATATCCCCCTTCTCGTCGAACTGGATGGAGCCTGTCACGCCGTCCAGCTTCGAAGCGCGCAGCTTCGGGAGATACACCTTCGGGTCGGTCGACCCGGCAGCCTGCATTGCGTCGGCCATTGCGAGTACCGCGTCATAGGCATAAGGAGCGTATAGCTGCACGGGAACACCAAAGCGCTGCTGATAGCGCTTGAAGAATTCGGGTCCTTGCGGCATCTTTGCGGGCGGCACACCCGCCAGCGTGCAATAGGTATCGTTGTTCATCGACGCACCGGCCAGTTTGATGAACTGCGGGGTACACGCTTCATCGCCGGCAATGAACTTGACCTTCAACCCAAGCTTTTGCGCCTGCTGCACAAATGCCGCAGCTTGCGTGTCGCCACCCGTGAAAGCGATACCTTCTGGTTGACGGCTCTTGATGGTCGTGAGAATCGCCATCCAGTTCGTTGTCTTGTCGGTGCCAAATTCACGGGCGACTACGTTGCCTCCGGCAGCCTTGACTGACTTTTCGATCTCATCGGCAAGACCTTGACCGTACGCCGTGCGGTCATCGACGATGGCAACCTTGTGCGCGCCAAGATCGTGGACCAGATACGCGCCGATGACCGAACCCTGTCTCACATCATTCGCAACCATACGGAACACATTCGTGAATCCTTGCTGCGTGAGCTTCGGATTGGTCGCCGATTCGGTGATCATCGGAACGCCTGCATCCGAGTAAATTTTGGAAGCGGGTATCGATGTCCCGGAGTTCGCATGTCCAACAACACCCGCCACACCATCGTCCACCAGTTTCTGCGCGACGGTCACTGCCGTCTTGGGATCGGCCGCATCGTCCTGCGAGTCGAGCACGAACGTAACGTTTTGCCCGCCAATGCGGACCTTTCTGTTGTTCAGATCTTCGATTGCGAGCCGCACACCATTCTCGTCGTCCTTCCCGATGTGGGAGAGTTCGCCAGTCAGAGGGGAAACCTGCCCGATCTTTACCGTCAGATCTGCGTGAGCCGTGAGAGGTTGCAGGAAAAGCATCAGAGACGCGAGGCATATCGTCGGTCGGGATAATTGCATGGTCGTACTCACGATAGGTTGGCTGTGGATCGGATCGACAGAATCCGCGACCCGTTGGGCTCGGCAACACTGCGCCCGCCCTGTAACCATCGTAACGACGCCGCACAGTAGCCAAAATCAGGCGCGAGGACCTTTCTGCAAATTTCGATCGAGATGCGGACACTTTTCGATAATTTTTCTCGATGCGTCCTCTCCGGGCAGCCTCAGTATCCAGGCAGCCTGATCCTTTGCCCCGCTATCGAGGCGACGCAGATACCCGGGCTACCCCTCGTGCCGAAGTCAGACACCCGGAACGTGGCGCATTGATCACCCCGGTGTCCCACGGCTGCGCGCCGCAGACGAGCCAGCGAGAACGAGGACGCCAGTACGAGCGGAACAAATGACAGCCGAAGCACCGTGCCCCATCCATATGCCGTCAGCAGGCCACCCGACAGGAACGAGCCGAACGCCATCGTCCCGAATACGACGAAATCATTGAGCGACTGCACGCGGGCCTTTCCTTCCGGGTAATGACACTCGAGCACGAGAGCCGATGCGCCCACAAACCCGAAGTTCCACCCGATGCCGAGCGGGATAAGCGTGAGCCAGAAATGCGCGACATCGATGCCCAACATGCCGACTGCTGCCGAGAGGGCTGTGAGCGCCAGGCCGGCGATGATCACCCGGTGCGCACCGAAGCGCGTAATCAGCCGCCCGGTAAAGAAGCCTGGAGCGTACATCGCGATGACGTGCCACTGAATGCCGAGGTTGGACGACGCCTGTGACAGGCCGCACATTTGCATGGCCAGTGGTGCCGCCGTCATGAGGAAGTTCATCAGCAGGTACGAGACGACCGCGCAGATGACGGCAGTCACGAACCGGGGCTGGCGGGCAATGACGCCGATCGGACGGCCGCCCGCTGCCTCTGACGCCGCCGGCATTGGAAGACGAACGCCAAGCAGGATGAGTGCGGACAACGCAGCGACGGCCGCTTGCGCCAGGAAAGTCGCCGCGAACGTGTAAGGTGCCCACAGATACATGGTGTGGATGACGAGTTGTGGCCCTATTGCTCCGGCGAGCACGCCGCCCGCCATGACCAGGGACAGCGCACGAGGACTCCGCTCCGGCGGCACACAGTCCGCGGCCGCGAAACGGAAGGAAAGGACCACAGCGGCATACGCGCCGCCGAAGAACGTCGCCGCGCAGAATAGCCAGAAGGAGCCCAGCACAACCGCCAAAGCCGCGAGCAAGCCGACAAGCACGCCAAATCCGGTCCCGATCAGGAAGGCGACGCGGCGACCGTGACGTTGGGCCATGGCCCCTGCAGGTAACGAGCAGGCCGCCATCCCCACCACAAAGATCGAGATCGGCAGGGTCGCCAGCGCATGACTGGGTGCCAGCGTGTTGCCGACGATTGCGCCTGTTGCGTAGACGACGGTCGAGTTCGCGCCGGCGAGCGCCTGCGCGATGGTCAGTCTTGCGACATTGCCCCTTGCTTGAGGGTAAAGGGGCGACGATGCCGCCTCAGTGAGAGTGTCCGCGTTGATGTATGACATTTGATTCAAGTTGGTGCGGCTCGCCGCCGATCCGAAGCAGCGTCCGCCGGGCACTGGACTCGAAACCCCATCCGGCTTTGCTGGCATGAACGATGACCGGTTGCCACAGGTCGTCGTTAGCGCACGTCGCGCGTTTGCCCCATGGTCAGGACCATCCGGAATTTGACGTCGCCGCGCTTCATCCTCTGGTAGGCGATGAACGCGTTCTCCAGTGGCATCGTCTCGATCATCGGACGCACGCCCGTCAGCACGCTGAAGTTCAGCGTTTTCTCGTTCTCATAGGGTGAGCCGGTGATCGATCCCGCGACGCTGCGCTCGCCGACGACTAGCTGGCCGGTCGATATGGGCAGCGGGTCTTTGCCCACACCGAGCACGATCAGCCGGCCCTGCGGCGCAAGCCCCCGCAACAGCGCGGACACTACGGCGGTGTTGCCGATGGTCGTCACGATGGCCTTCGCACCACCCATCGCCTGGAGCCTCGCTGCCGCGTCTTCCTGGTTCGTGTCGATATAGACATGCGCGCCGAGTGATCGCGCATCGGCAGCGATGTCAGTGCCGCGTCCGACCGCAACGACCTTGAAACCCATGCGACGCGCGTACTGAAGGGCCATGACCACGGATTCGCGCTGGCCGCTCGTGCGGCGAACGTTCAACCATCATGTCGCCCGCTTCGTGCTGCTCGAAGCGCTCCAGTCCCAGGTCGCGGACAAGTCGGTCCAGCTGAGGCTGTAACGCAGGCCAGAACCACGCCGGTCCGAGGTCGAAACGGTGAGGATCTTCCGTTACGCTCCCGGTGCCTGCAACCATCGGCCCGTTGGCAGGAACGGACTCAATCCGGCCGCCGAATGTATCGCGCGCCTCAAGGAGTACGTAGTCCCTGAGGCCATGCCGTTCGAGCAGAAAGGCGGCATACAACCCACTGAGGCCGCCGCCGATGATCGCGATGTGTGCAGTCGACATGGGTTATCCGCCCGCCGCAAGACCGGCGAGATGGCCCGTCTTCAGATGCAGGGTGGCGCCATGCGCGCCAGCCACGAGGTCGGGATATTCGCCCGCAGGCAGACGCAACCAGCTATCTCGAACGTATTGCCGCCCGTCGGTCCACAGTTCGCCGCACAGTTCGCCGGTTAGCACCAGCAGTTCGGCGCTATCGACTGCGTTCGCGAAAAGCGGCTCGTCCGGATCGAGACGTACCAGGACGGTCTGTTCGGAGGCATCCGCAAACAGCGGGCAAACTTCACGGCCCGAGCGTCGTTCCCAGCAAGACGGGTTGCGTGTGTCGATACGCACGGAGCAGTCGTCCCCAGGCGACATCTGCCCGAGCTTGACGAAAATGATTGCGCCTCCATCGCTGAAGGGCTGATGCGACGACCCAGGCGGATTGCGCAGATACCATCCGGCCGGATAGTGCTGATTCTCCTCCGAGAACGTGCCGGACAGCACGAGGATCTCCTCGCCGTCTGGGTGCCGGTGCTGCGGAAAAGACGAGGCCGAAGCGTATCGCACGATGCTCGTGGCACGAGCCGTCTCGCCGCCCAGCCGGTCGAGCATCACGCGCTCGACCCCGCTCTGTGGCGAGGCAACCCATTGGTATTGATCGGCCGCGACGACAGCGCGGCGCGAGAAGTCCGCGTTGACGTGCATCGCGTTTCCTCCATGAACGGGAGGCCGGCGGCCGATTGCTACAAGAGCCTCAGCCGCCGGCCTCGGATGGACTATTTGTCCGGCAACGCAGCGTGTGCGTCGAGAACGCGCGCCGAGTACGTCAGCGCAGCGCCTGCGTTCAGCGCAATCGCGACGCCCAGCGCTTCGGAGATCTCCTCCAGCGTGGCGCCGTGCTCGACCGCTTTCCTGGTATGCACAGTGATGCAGCCGTCACAGCGCGTCGTGACCGCCACGGCCAGCGCGATCAACTCATGGATCTTGGGCTCCAGCTTGCCGGTCTTCACGGCGGCGCCTTCGATCGTCATCAAACCACGCACCACATCGGGAGTGAGCGTGGCGTATTCGTTCACGCGCTCCCGCAGCGCGTCGCGATAGGTATTCCAGTCTTGCATCATGGCGTTGTGTCCAGTGGCTATGTGAGGGCTCGCGCCGTTGCTCGGCGCGCAGTAGAACGGGTGTTATGCGGCCTGGTAGATGCGCACGTCCGGCACGCTGTCCAGCAGCGGCTTGAGACCGCCGACCACATCGGCGCTGAACAACGCGCTCTCCAGGTAGGCCTTCGCGTTCTCCTCGGTGTCAAAGCCGTGCAACACCTGCACGTCCTGCTCGCGTACCAGCAGCTCCTTCGACTTCGCGCCCGCGGTCGTATTGAGGAATGCTGCCTTGTACTTCTGATAGACGCCAGCGGCAGCGTTACGGTTAGCAGCGGCGATCTTCAGGGTGATTTGCAGATAGACCATTTCTCGGCTCCTGTCATGGAAGGGTTGATCAGGCCTGGCGACCCGCCATCACGCCGCCGTCGACGGAGAGGACGGTGCCCGTAATCCACGACGCGCCCGGAGAAGCCAGGAACAGAATCGCCTCGGCGACGTCGGCCGGCTGGCCATTGCGACCAAGCGGGTGAAAGGCATTGAATGCCGGCAAGGATTCCTTGACCTGTTCGTCCGTCATGAACGTGTTGTAGACGGGCGTTTCCACCACGGCCGGTGCGACCGTATTGACCCGGATGTTCGAGGTCGCCAGTTCGAGGGCAAGGTTGCGCGTCAACGCGTGTACGCCGCCATTCGCGGCAGAGTACGCAGCCGAAGGCGTCGCCCCGATGGCCTGCAGGGCCCAAAGCGAGCCTGTCTGCACGATGGCGCCACCACCGCGCAGCTGCATCGCCTTCGCCGCGGCCTGCGCCATGAAGAATTTGCCCTTGAGGATCGTGTCGAGAAACCAGTCGTACTCGGACTCGTTCACGTCGAGAAATGCCTTGGGGCGGAACACGCCCGCGTTGTTGACAAGAATGTCGACGCCGCCGAACGCCTGCGTCGCCAGGTCGACCAGCGCCGTCGCAGTGGCGGGCCGGGCGATGTCGCCCACATGGGCACGCACTCGTGTGCCGGTCGGGTCGATATCCGCCGCCGCCTGCTTGAGCTTGGCCTCGTCACGGCCGCCAATGACCACGTTGGCGCCGGCGTTCACAAGGCGGGCGGCGACTTCTTTACCGATGCCCGAGCCGCCGCCCGTGATGATGGCGACCTTGGAAGAAAAACTATTACCCATGACTGCTCCCGGAAAGGATGAAAGACTGGAACCAAGCAACATGACTTCTGCCGACGCTGCCAATTCATGGAAGTATTCTCGCCACCCAGCACCACATTCACAAACGAGATATTCTGTTCGTCATTGAAAGAAAATCTTTTCTATCTATGAGCGCTCCGATTTTCCTGAACGCGCTGCGCGCCTTTGAGGCGAGCGCGCGCCATCAGAGCTTTTCTGCTGCCGCACTGGAACTGAACGTCACGCCCGCTGCCGTCGGCCAACTCGTTCGCAGCCTCGAAGAATGGCTGGGTGTGCCGCTGTTCCATCGCGGCAGCGGCGGGCGAGCGCGTCTTGTGCCAACGGATGTTGCCCTACGGGCACTGCCCGACATCCGCGATGGGTTCGATCGTTTAAACCTGGGATTCGCGCGACTCAAGGAAGGCTCGGCTGTGGGCGTGCTGACGGTGACCGTCAGTCCGGCGTTTGCCGCGAAATGGCTGCTGCCGCGCATTGACCGCTTCCAGAGCGCCTGGCCGGAAACCGACGTGCGTCTCGACACCAGCCTGAAGCTGATGGATTTTGCGACCCAGGGGATTGATATCGGAGTCCGCTACGGCGCGGGGAACTGGCCAGGATTGGAGGCCGAGAAACTGATGGACGAAGAGGTTTTTCCCGTGTGCTCACCGGCGTTTCTCGACAAGCATCGCCGCTTGCGCGGCCCGGCAGACCTGGCCGGGCTGACACTGATAGACGATCTCTCCGTCGATCGTCAGATCGGATTCGTCACCTGGGATGCGTGGCTCGAAACCGTTGGAAAGAAAGCAATCGCGGCTCGATCCGGGTTGAAAATCAACAATTCTGCCGCCGTGTTGCAAGCCGCGATAGATGGCCGAGGAGTCGCGCTAGCGCGTAGTGTCCTTGTGCGTGACGATCTCGCCGCCGGGCGTCTCGTTCGCCTGTTTCCAGATATCGTGCGGCCGTCGGTGCTCGCGTATTACGTCGTCTACCGGAAGGAGTGTGCTGCGTTGCCGAGACTTGTCGCGTTTCGCGATTGGCTCCTTGGCGAGGCTTGCGTCGACTGACATACGAAGTACGTTGGCCCTCATATCGAGTGACCACTTTGTGGATACACGACCGTCGAATTGGCGCCTGCCAGCGCTTGCGCGATCGCGTCAGTCTCGCGATGTTGCTACCGGCATCGGCTGTCTCGTGCGGCGAACCGCTCCGTTGCGAGGCTTCTGTATTCATTGCGTCATTCCAGATCCGTTTAGCCGGCCACCCTCCGTTGCGCAGGTGCCCAGAGATCGTGCGCCATCGTCAGAAACCCGGCGATATAGGCGACATCTTCTTCGCCCTTGCGAACCCCGACATTGATGCTCTTGCTCAAGCCATGTTCGCCGAGCCGGACGGTCCGTACAGGCAGCCCGCTCCCCTCCTCCGCCACGAGCCAGTCCGGCAAGACGGCGATGCCACGACCGGCTGCAACCAGTTGCAGCATCAGTTCAGTCAGCTCGGCCGTCCGATGAAATTTCGGCTTGCAGTGCGCGGGCACCAGAAAGCGCGTGAAGATGTCGAGGCGCTCCTTGCTCACGGGAACCGTGATCAGTTCCTCGCTCATCAGGTCCTGAGGCACAGCGAACTCGCGTGTCGCGAGCGGATGGCACTCCGGCACCACCAGCATCAACGCATAGTCGATGACGGGAGAGAACGTGATGTCCGGCACGTCGATCGCGTCGGGCGTGATGAGCAGATCGATTTCGTACCCAAGCAGCGCGGCAACGCCGTCAAAACGGAATGCGGTGCGCACGTCGAAATCGACATCGGGCCACGCGGCGAGATAGTGCGGCGTGAGCCGGGTAAGCCATTTCTGGCACGGATGACATTCCATGCCCACGCGCAGCGCTCCGCGGCGACCCTCCGCGAAATTCGTCAGCGTCCGTTCCGCGTGCTCCATCTGCGGTAGCACACGCCCAGCGAGGCCAAGCAGATATTCGCCGGCGTGTGTGAATCGCAGTCCGCGGCCGTTCTTGGTCCAGAGCTTGACGCCGTGCCGCTCTTCGAATTTTCGAACCATATGAGAGAGCGCCGACTGCGTCACATTCAACCGGTCGGCGGCCGCGGTCACGCTGCCGAGACGATCCACTTCCATCACGATCGAGAGGTATTGGAGGTCTAGCATTCCTGTTCTCCATCAGCGCATGCTTCGGTGCTTCGCGGGCGATCGACGCTACCGGTGCACTGCATCGGCTCTCGCGATGAATCCGCCTTCCGCAAGGTGAACGCAAACGCGGCCAGACCCAGCACCGGTCCTGGCACCAGAAGCCACATCGCATCGAGCCCGATATGTTCGAAAAGCGAGGTGGTCGCTGCAATCGATACCACCGTGATCGCAAAGCCAATCGAGTTCTGGATCGCGAGCGCGCTTCCCACCAGCGCGCGCGGACATGCGTCGGCAGCAAGGGCGGAAAACTGCGGCGAGTCAGCGGGGGCCGACGCGCCCCATAGCAAGAGGAGCACCGCCATCGTTTCGGGAGCCAGGTGGCGCCAGCACAGGGCGAAGACGAGCCCACATAGACCGGACATCGCGAGTGCGCCGATCGCCACCTTCGCACTGCCGAGGTATCGCGACAGAACACCGCCGAGCACGGAGCCCAGCGCACCGATCCCGATCACACCGAATGACATCGCGGAAACACTGAGCCCAGGAAAAGCGCTAGTCAGAGAGGTATGGGAAAGCAGCAGCGGTACGGCGGTCCAGAACGCGTAAAGCTCCCACATGTGACCGAAATACCCGAGCGTCGCGGCCCGAAACCGGCGAACGCGAAACGCGCTGAGTACGGATGGCGGCGACGTCGCCGGTGTCTCCTTGTCGCTCGCAGAACGGGTCGACACGACGGAGTGCGGCCCATCGCCGAGCGCGCCGATAATGCCGGCCCCACCGACAGCAAGCAACGACGACGCAGAAATGACCAGTTGCCATGAGAGACCCATTCCCAGCACTCGCATCGCATGGGGCAGCGCCGTGCCGAGTATGAGCATCCCGACAAGCTGCGCGAGCGCTTGCCCCGTGCGATTGGGCGCCCAGCCGATGATCAGCTTCATTCCCATCGGGTAGATGCCGGCGAGGCAGATACCGACGCCGAACCGGAAGAGCGCACCACTCACGAGACCGGTCGACAGCCACGCAAAGCCGAGGTTGAACAGCGCACCGACGACGGCGCTGCAGACGAAGATCCTGCTCGCGCGAAAACGATCGGCGGCACCGCTCAGAGAGACGATGAGTGTGCCGAGGATGAACCCAAGCTGCACCGCACTCGTCAACCAACCGATGTCGGCAGTGCTGATCTGCCAGATTTTCACCAGGTCGCCGACAGTACTGTTTGCACTGAACCACAGTGCAGTACCGAAGAGTTGTGCGATCGAGATTGCGGCGACCGGACCTATCCCTTCAATGAGCCGTTTCCGCACGCCCGTCGCCCTGATCATCGATTCGCGAGGGGCGCGTGAGCGCTGCGCAACTGGTCGAGCCATCGCTCGTCTCGAGGAGACGGGCGACGATGCAGCCGTTCGTTGAGGATCGCGTGCGCTTTCCCAGCCTCGCCGCTTCGCATGAGCGCAACCAGCAAGGTGTCCTCGACGACCTCGCGCTGCGCGCCGCTTCCGCCGATTCGCACGACGTCTCGCGCGACCGGCTCGAGGATCTCCGCAGCAAGCGCGTACTTTTCTTCCGCGAAGGCCAACGACGCGCGGCAGATCGCCGGGACGACGGGGCCAGCCGGGAGCTTGCCTTCGTCGACGAGCCTGCTGAGCACGGCAACGCGTTGTTCGACGGCTTTGCTGTCGCCCGTCGCCGCGGCTACCAGCGCCATGTGGAAGTCAGCGAACGGAAAGCCTGCGTCCTTGAAGTAATCCGACGCGTACCTTGCGGCGTCCTCCCACATGCCCGACGGAACAGCGTGGCCGTAGGCCTGCATGCGCCAGAGAAACGATGAGGTGTCGCTGACGATGTTGATCGGCGTGCCGAGCGACGCAGCCGGCGCGACATGCTCGTTGTAGATGGCGAGCGCACGGTCGGTGTCTGCCCGCTCAAGGGCGATGAGCGCGCTATGCCATGCTATGTGGCCGTGAAGCACGCCCGTCTTGTCATACTCCGGCAGCCAGCCGGTAATCATCTGTTGCGCCTCGTCGTTTGCACCGGACTCGTACAGCACGTGTGCGACGGCGTGCGCCGCATTCACGTTGTGTCGCCGCAATTGCAGCGCGCGTTGCGTGAGCGCGCGTCCGAGCTGGAGGTCGCCGTTTTCGCCGTGCGCCCAGCCTCGATAGGTCAGGAACCACCAGTCGTCGGCATCGAAGTGTTTCGCGTGGCGTTCGCACAGGTCGACGCGTGCCTGGTCGTGGTCGGCCATGCCGGAAAACGCGAAGAGGCCGA
This sequence comes from Paraburkholderia franconis, assembly GCF_009362735.1. Classification (GTDB taxonomy): domain Bacteria; phylum Pseudomonadota; class Gammaproteobacteria; order Burkholderiales; family Burkholderiaceae; genus Paraburkholderia; species Paraburkholderia franconis. The sequence goes on from NZ_WHNP01000042.1 coordinate 57,636, forward strand.
ACGCCCCAAGCGGCATCGACAGAATGACGATGTCCCGCGGCCAGCGGTCGGTGTGCGCGAGCGCGGCGGTGAGCGCCTTGGCCGCCTGTCCATTGATGGCGAGCGACAGCACGTCGACGTGGCTGCGCTCCCGATCGGTCCCGTTGCGAGCGACGAGATCGAGCGCCATCGCGATATATGCGCGAGCCTGGGCCGGCTGCACGCTGATCGCATGCAGGCGCGCGCGGGCGGCGTACGCCAGCGCGAAATCGGGGTCGGCAGCGATCGACTCTTCCAGTGTTTCCCCGGCGCCCGGCCACAGCGACAGCAGCAGGTCGACACCCGTACGGTATCGCTCTGCGGCGAGGTCGGAAGTCGTCGAAAGCGGCAGATCGTAGCGGTCGAGGCGGCCCATAAATCGGTTACTCCGGAAATTCATTAGCAATCGGGCACGGCTGTCGGCTGCGGCCGGCCCTGTCGCGCATCAATACGTGTGACTTTCATTAAACCGGGTTTTCTCGTGACAGTATTTCGACTAGACGTCAGAATGTATAGAATATCTGCCAATCGGACAAACGACATGAACTGGGAAACAATCGAAGCCCCGGCGGACGCCATGCCTCCTGCGCCGCTCACAGTCCGTGCGCAGTTCATCCCGGCGCGTCACTTCTTCCCGGAGCACTCGCACCGCTGGCATCAGATGGTCTACGCGATTTCCGGGGCGTTGACCGTGATATCGGAAGGCGGGTCGCTCGTGATCTCCCCGGAGAAGGCCGTGTGGTTGCCGACCGGGCTCCGTCACAAAGTGGGTTCGCTTCTCGGCGCTGAGTTTCGCAGTCTGTGGATAGCCGAAGAGACCGGCCGCGCGCTCGCAGGCACGGCTCCGATGGTGTTCGCGGTTTCGCCGCTGCTGAAGGCGCTCATCATCGAAGCGGCGGCCATCGAAGGGCGGCAAGACGATGACGGCTATGCTGGTCGAATCACCCATCTCATTCTCGACCAGCTCCGGCGTACCCGGCCATTGCCGACCGCGTTGCCATGGCCGAGAGACGGCGCGCTTGCGACGCTTTGCGAAGCACTTTATTCAGATCCGGCCGATCCGCGTGGACCGGAAGACTGGGGGCGCGTGCTGGGAATGTCGCCCCGCACGCTGGCGCGACGTTTCGTCAGCGAGACCGGCATGAGCTTGCGAACGTGGCGCCGGCGAATGAGGCTGTTTAGGGCGATCGAACTGCTTGGCGGCGGCATGGGCGTCACCCGCACAGCGATGGAGCTTGGCTACGGCTCGACATCGGCATTCGTGTATGCGTTTCGTCTCGAAATGGGCAGCAGCCCGCAGGTCTATATGCGCGGTCGTGGCGAGGAGGCGGGAAACCGGTCTGCGTCGCCAACTGCCCGTGTCGCCAGCGAATGACGGCAAATCAGCGCACGGCATGCGCCAATGCGTTGAGGGCGGCTGCCACGATGGTCCGTGGTAGTCCGCCCTCATAGGTTTAACGAAGTCGCGAAATCGTTTCGATGCTCCGCGCGGGCACCGGATGGCTCTCAGGCCAGCTGATCCTCCGGCTTGGCGACTTCAAGTTCGTCACGCGCCTGAGACGCGTCTTTGCGGACGTAGAACCGGTAGGCGGCATACACGACCAGCACCCAGACGGCCGAAACGACCAGCGACATGCGCATGTCCGGCAGGATCGCGATACCGACCAGTACCGCCGCCACGAAAGCGAGCGCGATGTAGTTGCTGTAGGGGTAGAACGGCATCTGGTATGCGATCTGGTCTTCTTCCCCGTTCTGGATCTTCAGCTTCCGGAACCTGAGATGGCTGATGACGATGGAGCCCCACGCACAGACCAGCGCGAACACAGTCACCGAAGAAAACAGTTCGAACGCCTGTTCAGGCATGATGTAGTTCAGCAGCACGCCCGCGAACATCGCGGCAAACACCATCAGGATTGCGCGGTGCGGTACCTTGCGTGAATTGGTGACGCCGAGAAAGGCCGGTGCGTTCTTCTGCAGTGACAGGTTGTAGAACGTGCGGCTATTGGTGAACACGCTCGCATTGACCGCCGACAGCACCGCCATGATCACGACCAGGTTCATGATGCTCGCTGCGGCCGGAATGCCGATCTTCGTGAAGACCTCGACGAACGGGCTACCCTTCGTTGTCAACGCCGTCCACGGGAATACCATCAGCAGGACCGCGATCGCACCGACGTAGAAAATCAGCAGTCGCCAGAACGTGGCATTGACGGCCTTCGGCATCGTCGTTTTGACATCCTTCGCTTCGCCGGCCGCGAGACCGAGATTTTCGACACCGCCGAACGAGAACGCGACCATCACGACCGCGAGGAATGTGCCGCTCGCCCCCTTGGCAAAGAATCCGCCGTGGTCGACGAGGTTGTGATAACCGACGGGCACGCCGTTGTTGCCGATGCCAAACACGATCATGCAGACGCCAAAGATGATCATGGCGACGATCGCGATCACCTTGACGAGCGAGAACCAGAACTCCGCCTCACCGTATATTTTGACGCCGATGATATTGACAACAAACATCAGCGATACCGCGGCGCCGGCCGTCACCCAGATCGGAATGTGCGGGAACCAGAAATGAACGTAATTCCCCAACGCATTCAGATCGGCCGCACTGGTGGCGAGCAGAAAGATGAACGCGTTCCAGCCGTTCAGAAAGCCTGCGAAGCGGTGAATATAGCGGTTCGAATATGACACGTAGGAGCCGGACACCGGTTCTTCCACGGCCATTTCACCGAGTGCCCGCATGACGAAATAGATGGCGATGGCGGCAAGCAGAAAGACCAGCAGAATGGCCGGACCAGCTGTTCTGATTGCCCAGGAAGATCCGTAGAACAGTCCTGTGCCGATTGCGCCGCCGATGGCAATCATCTGGATATGGCGGTTCTTAAGATCTCTTTTCAGATCTTCCCGCTCGTATGCCTGTGCTTCGATGTTGTTGCTCATGTCGCCTCCAAGGAAGTTAATCGAATGTTGTTTTTTAGATTGGAAAGAGGGTTTGATCGCACGTTGTGGCCGTGGAAAGCCTGGCGCGAACACCGTAATGCATCGCTCCTTTTTAGCCATAGTCAGTTTCTTTGTCTGAGCAGGCTCTTTATTTTTATCGTTATCCTAATTACATAATCTGCTTTCTCAAGTTCCGGCACACGTCGCTTCTCGTAGCGTCGATGGCCAGGCCAATCGCGCTGTCCGATGTAGGTCGTCTAAAGGGTCGCCCCGTGCATCGTAGTCCTGTGCCACGCCGCTTTCGGCGTTAGCATGGGCTCAGCGGATCGCGTGCTGCACGGATGCGACCACGCATGGATCTTCGTCGCGCATCGTCGTTGAGCGGGACGCTAGTTCGCTCTCGCCAATTGCTGTTCAGAGTTCAGCGAGCGCGGTGGTCAGACGGCGAATTGCTTCGTCCACGGTGGAACGCGGACAGCCAAGGTTTGCGCGCATGTACCCATGCCCCTCGATGCCGAACTTCGGCCCGTTGTCCAGCCACAGTCGCGCGCCCGTCAGCATGAAATGCTTGAGGACGTCGGGGTCCATCGCCAGTCCCCGGCAATCCATCCAGGCAAGGTAGAGCGAATCGGCAGGTAAAACCTCGATCTTCGACGTGAGGCTGTGGACCGCATTTCGGAAGTACGTGTGATTTGCACGCAGATACCGCAGTAACTCTTCGAGCCACGGCTCACCGCGAGAATAAGCAGCTTCGGCGGCGACCATTCCCAGCGTGTTGACGGATGAGTACATGTTCCTGTCAAACTGCCGACGTAATTCTTCGCGAACGCAGCGGTTGGGCACGAAGAGATTGGCGCTCTGAAGTCCCGGCAGGTTGAAAGTCTTGCTCGGCGCGGTGCAGGTGATGCTGTTCTCCGCAAACGCTTTCCCGAGCGACGCAAACGGGATGTGTTTCTTGAATGGATTCACGATGAGATCCTGGTGAATCTCGTCTGAAATCACGAGCACGCCATGCCGCAGGCAGATTTCCCCCATCGCACGCAGTTCGCCTTCCGACCAGACGTTGCCCGTCGGATTGTGCGGATTGCTCAGAATGAAGAGTTTCGTGTTGTGCCTGATCGCTGCTTCGAATGCCTTTTCGTCAAAGCGATATACGGTTCCCGTGCGCTCGAGCGGCGCACAGGTCAGCTGGCGCCCGTTCAGCAGAACATCGTCGTGGAAATGCGCATACACGGGCGGCTGAATCAGGACCGAGTCACCCGGCGAAGAGAACGCCTGGATGGCCGTTTTCAACGCGGTGATGATGCCGCTGGTTTGAAGCACCCACTCGCTCGGGACCTCCCAGCCAAAGCGCTTTGCCTGCCAGCCGGTTATTGCGCAGACGTAGCTCTCGGTCGCTCCGCGCGAATACCCGAATACACCGAACTCAACTGCCTCATGCAGTGCACCGATGACGACTTGCGGCGCCCTGAAATCCATATCCGCCACCCACATCGGCAGCGGATCGGCCGCGAATTCTTGTGCCGTCAGCAACTTCTCGCCGAACGCCCACTTGAGTGAATTGGAGCTTTTGCGGTCGATAACTTCATCAAAAATCGATCCGACTTTTCCGGCACCTGCGCCGCTTGCTGGCGTTTCACAATGGAGCTTCACGATGACTTCCGTTCGCGGTAGACGGCACGCCGGCGGCGTGACCTCGTATTGCAGCTAGAGTAGCAGCGCGAATTTCCTGGCAACAATGGTATGTTCTCATGGAGCAGTGAGCATAGCTCATGGATGCCCGCCCGCCTTGTGCACGAGGGAGACCTCAGACGATGGGCACCACGAGGAATCGGGACACCATGTGTATGCCGCGATGGTTGCAACGGCTTCCCACCGTATTCGATTTTCCAAAAATACCTTCAATTGCTCGATCAGGTTGGCCGTCGACCACGATCTGCCGGTTCGACTGATCTAAGCCGTATGTGCATGCGCTGGTGCCGACCTCCATGAAGGCGACGTCGATGCACCGATCATTGAAGTCCGGCTTTCATCGAAAAGCGACGAATAACATCGCTATTAAGATAACTTTTCCTTTTCTTCTGTCAACGGCGCGATTTCGTGGCACAACTTGAGCGGCGCGATTCGCAACGCAATCATTCGAACTACTACACACTGATTCGACGACGAATCGTCGCTCTGCCCCGTGTTCAAAATATCGGACAGCTGTTCGGCGACCACCGAACCGATCGCGTGAATCGCATCGTGTCGCCGTCAGTCCTTCTTTCGCAAGGCGATGCATGGCTCGGACCACCGGCAACGATGTTGTTGTCCCGCACGTCGCTGGACACTGCCCTCGCGATCGGCGAGCGTATCCGGGCGGCGATTGCCAGCACCACGTTCGCCAGTGAAATCGGACGCGACGTCTCCCGCCATGACCGCAACCGTGTGGGAGCCGCATAAGGGCGTTTACATGAACGAGCGAACGCATGCATTGCATGTGAGGCACAATCATTTTGGACTATTGACGACGTAGATCCTGAATTTCAACGCGGTGCATTGCATTCCGGTCACGTAAAAATGAAGGCCGTCTTGTATTGGCTTCTCGCGAGCAACGAAATTAATGGCATCTTCCTGCCCGTGCGGAAGACATTGAACCATGTGACCGTGCGGAACAGGGCGCTACGCGTCGGCGCGCGCATTGAAGCGGTTCAGCCGGCTGCGTGTCGCGCCCCGAAGGAAGAGACGGAGTGGACCCTCACCATCGACGGAGGATTCGTTAGAGGGAGGCGCAAGTCTGAATGTTCTAGCTTCGAGGTTTTAACGGGCCGCTTGAGCGCCAGAGAGCAGACGTCACGCGTATTCGCGTTCGTGAGAGGTTGCCGGATATCGTGGACCGGCTCACCACGCTCGTGAAGGCCACAACCGGAAGCGATCAACCGAAACTGTCGGTCATAACCGATGGTGCCAATGGCCTCCAGTCAATCGCAAGTCGATTGCCGTTTTCTCCTACACCTGTTCTGGACTGGTTCCATATATCAATGCGGGTGAGGTATCTCGAGCAGATCATCAAGGGCATACATGCACAAACGGAAACGGAAAAGGCCGCCCGACGTGCGCTGATATCCCGCGTTGACAAACTGCGCTGGTGCTTCTGGCATGCCAAACTCGAGAAGGCGAAAGACAGGATGCAAGGCATCCTGCTCCTCTGTCGGGTGATCGTGCCTGAAACTCCGGGCGTTGTAGAAAGTCTGGCGCAGCTCGACTACCGAACCCGAGAGCTTGTTGAATACGTCGAAGCGAATGGCGGCTCAACGATCGACTACGGCGCACGACACCGTCGCGGCAAACCCATCTCGACCGCCACGGCCGAGTCTGCAGTGAATCAGGTGCTCAACCAGCGCATGTGCAAGCGCCAACAAATGCGTTGGTCGCCGACAGGAGTCCATCTTCTTGCCCAAGTGCGATGCGCGGTGATAAACGGTGACTTGCGGGAGAGACTTGAAGTCTTCAGGCGACGTCCCCACGCGATATCTCTTGAGGTCGCGGTATTCCTCGATGAGTTTCGCCGGGCCTCGGAATCGCTACCCCAAGTTTTTTAACGCTCCCAACGCGAAGTGATAATCATTGAAAGGCCTCCTGGCCGCCCAAAGAAGGGGGCGGCCAGGGTCTACAGTTGAGATGCCAAGCTCAACCGACCCGTTCAGGAGAGAGGGTAGCCGCATTCCCTCTCGAAAACGCGGCCCCCGAAGAACCCTGCGAGCGACTTTCACCGCACAAGGCTCGCGCACAGCGTGAAGCGCCTTACTGACGCCGGTCTTGCCAATCTACTCAAGCCCTTCGCAAACACCGCATCGTTGATCCATTCCGTCGCCGGAACAAGGGCGCTGAACCGCTGATAAGCGGTCTCTCACA
>NZ_WHNP01000043.1 GCF_009362735.1 Paraburkholderia franconis
TCGACATCACGGCGACGTACACGAACGTGCAGTACATCCCCGGCGCCGGCTCGGCGTTCCACAGCGAGGCGATCTGGAACACGGGCGGCATCGTGCTGCACTGGAAGCCGACGGCCGCATGGGACTTCGCGACGGGCTACAGCTACACGCGCGCGACGAAGGCCAACGGCATCACGAGCAGCGCGCAGTACCAGCAGTTCAACCTGTCCGAGTACTACTCGCTGTCCAAGCGCACGGGCCTGTACGCATTGCAGGCGTATCAGCGCGCGAATGGCCAGACGCTCGGCAACAACGGCGCAGGCAACATCATCAACGCAACGGCGACACTCGGCGACGGCTTCAACTCGACGCCTTCGTCATCGCGCAGCATGGTCGGCGTGGGCGTGGGTATCGTCCATAGGTTCTGACGCCACTTGTTGTGCTTGAAGCGGAACAGGGCGCCGCGCTTGCGGCGCTTTTGTTTTTTATGCGTGAATCTCGCGCAGAATCGCATGCGGCGACAACTTCTTTGTGATTCAAGCGTATCGGGACCACTGTTTGCTTAAGGCGTCGACTACTGCCGCGCGTCGCGCGCTCCATGGCGACAGCACGCATATCGCGAGGAGCATCAAGAAAGGGCCATCAAGAAAGTGCACGATAGGCGCACGGCAGTAGGTGGCCGGCCACGATGAAGATGCTCGCGGCTGCTACAATCCTGCGTCATTGCAATACAGGTGAACACATGGGCTTTGAACAACTGGCGAAGCTGAGGGACGAACTCGCCAAACAGGCAAACGCGCAGCGCAAGCAGAAGCAGGCGGCGGAAAAGCAGGCTGCCCAGGCGGGCGCCAATGATGCCAAAGCGAAGGACACAAAATCCCGGGACGCCAGGCCCGCGGCAAAGGCTGCCGCGAAGCCGGCGGGCAAGCCAATGGGCAAGCCGGCGCAGGCGCGGCCGGCAGCGCGGCAAAATCCCGTCGATCCCGTCGTGCATACCATCGGCAAATTGCAGAAGCGCTTTCCGCTGGCGTTTCCGAAGAATCCTGCGCCGAAGGTGGCGCTGAAGATCGGCATTCTCGAAGATCTGCTTGCGCAAGCGGGCGAACTGAAGCTGACCGAGCAGGAAATCCGCGACGCCGTGAGCACCTGGTGCCGCGGCAGCCGATATTGGGCAAGTCTGACGGAAGGCGCGCCGCGCGTCGATCTGACGGGCACCGAAACCGGCAAGGTCACGGCATCGGATTCGGCGTTTGCGCGTCGTCGCTCGGGTGGACGGACGAAGCCGGCCAAGCCGGAGGGCGAAGCGAATGCCGTCGCGAAGGCAGCGGAGGACGGTGGCAAGCAGGAGCCGGAAAGCGCTGCCGCCGACGAAGCCAAGACGTCTGAAGCGGATCATGCTCGCGGCTGATAGATAGCCGGCTCGCCGGTAAGGCAGCGAAAGGGCGGCGGGGAAATAAGCGACCTGAGCGGTGACGAATCGGGCGACACTTCCTCGCCGCTCATTTCTCCGTCATGCAGCGCGCGTCGCACGCTTCACGTACGCTCGATATCCTTGATTTTCCGTGCCGGCACGCCGCCGACGAGCGTATAGGCCGGCACATCCTTCGTCACGACGGCCCCCGCGGCAACCACCGCCGCCTCGTGAATCGTCACGCCGGGCAGGATCGTGGCGCCCGCACCGATCCACACCTTGTTTTCGATGCGGATCTCCTGGTGGTCCAGTCCGCGCCCGAGCTCGGGCTCGAACACGAGACCATGCGTCGCCGTCTCAAACGACACGCGCGGTCCGATCTGCACGTCGACACCGATCGAGATCCGGCTGTTGCGACAGGCAAGGCGCGTATCGGCGTTCAGATACGCGCGGTCTCCGATCGAAATGCCGCCGATCGTTTCCTGGTTGAGGCTCATCTCGACGCTCAACGGTCCGATAATCGTCACGTCCTTGCCGATCATCATGCCCGCCTTGCGGTACATCGAGGCGCGCATGCGATTGAAAGGGCCGTACGTCGGCATCATGTTGCCGAGGCTCATGAAGATGTGTCGTTTCAGTGCCGTCAGTTGCTTCATCGTTTCGCCTTGATTACCGCGCATCGTGCCATCCTCGCGCGGTCGACCGTCGCCGTGCCCGGTGAGGCACACGCGCGGTCGGGTTGTTCTGACTTCAGCCGTTCTTTGAAGGACATGTCGATAATCCCGGCTCGCTCGATGGGCCGCCGCCGTCGAACCGCCCGGTTGGACTAAAAGTCTGATCTTACCGATCGCTTGCACCCGCGGACCCGCTTCATCCACCAAGTGGCCTATTCCGAGGGGGTTTTGGCGCGAACTCAGGCATCGCGCGCTGCAACGTCGACGCAATCGCGCGGTGCGCGCCGGAATGTTCCCCTTTCGTTTTGATCAGTGCCGCATCGACGCTCTGCCGTCGCATGCAGGTGATCCAGCGTTTCGCCATGCATGACGCCACGCGATTCGCGACAGGGAACACGTAGCCTTGTACACGCCATGTGCCGTTGGCCTGACCACGTTTCGGGCTGAAATTGCGCGCATGCCTTCTGCAGCCCCGGATCAGTCGCTCACCGCTGTCCTGTGACGCTCTGCCGAGCGGTCCGACAACGCGCTGAAAGCGGCGACGAGCGCCGGACTGCTTGCGCCTCTACCCCCTCAAAGGACAGGGTGCGCACAAAACGTATTGGCATAGCATTGCGCCACGAACTGCCAGATAACGTCAGCAATCCCCGAACCCAGTCGAGTCGAACAGGAGACAAGCAGCATGTATATCGGCATCAACATGGGGTACATCGCCACCCTCTTCACACCAGCCCAGGAAATCGAGTTCGCACAGGAAGCGGAGCGACTCGGCTACCGTTCGCTGTGGGTTGGCGAGCCCTATGGCAACGACGCAGCAACCGTCCTCGCTGCGCTTGCGGCCTGCACGAAGCGCATTCAGATCGGAGCGGGCATCTTCGCGATTCCCGGCCGAACGGCAGCCATGACGGCGCAGACGGCCGCGACGCTCGACTGGCTCTCGAACGGACGCCTGCTGATGGGCCTTGGCCCGAGTGGCACGCAAGTCTCGGAAGGCTGGCATGGCGTACCGTTTGCAAAGCCGCTGCTGCGCACACGTGAATACGTCGAAGTGATCCGCATGATCCTGCGCCGCGAAAAGCCGCTCGAGTACCACGGCGAGACGATACGGCTGCCGCTGCCGGGGACGGAAGGCAAACCGCTGAGGCTGATCATGCATCCGGTGCGTCCCGCTGTGCCCATTCTTCTCGCAGCGCTCGGTCCGAAGAACATCGAATTGTGCGGCGAAATTGCCGATGGCTGGCTGCCATTCTGGTTTGCACCCGAGCACGCGGCGATGCTGCGTGCACCGCTGGAGGCCGGCGCGCGCGCGGCCGGCCGCGATCCCTCTGCGATCGACGTCATGGTCAACGTGATCGTTCATATCGACGACGACCTTGCCCGGGCACGCAACACGATGCGGCCGAGACTTGCGTTGTATGTCGGTGGCATGGGCTCGAAGGAAAACAACTTCTACAAGACGCTCGTGAGCTCGTATGGCTATGGCGATGTCGCCGAACAGGTCCAGGAGCTTTATCTGTCCGGTCGCAAGGCCGAGGCAGCAGCGCTTCTGCCCGACGAACTCGTCGACATGGTGACGCTTTGCGGCCCCGCAGACCGGATTGCCCAGCGCCTGCACGCCTATCAGGCTGCCGGTGTCCACACCGTCATTCCGATGTTCGAGACGAGCAGCTTCGAGGAGCGGATGTCGCAACTGCAAGCGTTCGTCGATATCGCGAAGCGCTCCGGCTGCGTGACGTTGAGCCTCGACTGACGAGCGTTTGCGCGGGCACGGGCGGGACTGGCGACACGTCGCCGAAGCGTGACGTGTCCAGGCTCGCGCTGCACGCCGAAATGTGCGCGGCGCCGAGGTGCGCATAGCCAACACGACGCGGCCATTCAGATCGCGTGAATCGAACAGACAACGTGAAGGACAACATGGTGCAACAGGAAAAACCGACGATCGCCGTGCTTGGCGGAACGGGCAATGAAGGCAGCGGGCTCGCATTGCGCTGGGCGCAGGCCGGCTACAGGGTCATCATCGGCTCTCGCAACGCAGACAAGGCCGCGCGCGTGTGTGCCGAACTCAACGATGTACTCGGCCGCACGGCGCTGACGTGGCAGGACAATCTGACCGCCGCGAAAGCAGCGGACATCATCGTGCTGACGGTGCCGTACGCGGCTGCACGCGCCACGGCCGATGAAGTGCGCAGCAGTCTCGATGGCAAGATTCTGATCGACGCCACCGTGCCGCTCGTTCCACCCAAGGTCGCACGCGTGCAACTCCCCGAGGGCGGTTCGGCCGTCGCGCAGATGCAGGCGCACCTCGGCGCAGACGTGCGCGTTGTCGCGGCATTCCAGAACGTCTCGGCACATCATCTGCGCGATCTTGCGCATGAAGTCGAATGCGACGTGCTCGTGTGCGGCGACGACATCGACGCACGTGACACCGTGATCGGCCTCGCCCGCGCGATCGGCCTGCGTGCGTATCATGCGGGGCCCATCTGCAACGCCGCGGCGGCCGAGGCGTTGACGTCGGTGCTCATCGCAATCAATTCACGCTACAAGATTCCGGGTGCGGGCATCCGCATCACGGGTATCGAAGCTGATTGTCACGCGCACGAGCAATGAAACCGCGGCAACCGGAGCAGATCGTCTCGACGGCAATGGCGGCCGTCCCGCTTGTGTCGGCAGGAGACGACCTCGCGGCACTCGTGCTCGATGCACTCGACCGGTCCGGCCTGAGAGCGAACGCATGAAACCTTGGCTCGTCGTACCCGTTCGATCGATACGCGACGGCAAGCAACGCCTCGCCGACGTATTGAGCGAGCACGAACGCGTTCGTCTCAACACGACGCTGCTCGAGCATGTGCTAGCCGAGGCCGCGCGGTTTCCCGGACGCGGACGCACGCTCGTAGTGACGCGCTGTGCGGAAGTGGCGGCTGCGGCACACAGGGCTGGCGTCGAGTGGCTCATCGAGCGCAATCCCACAGGGATGAATGGCGCCCTCGACGAAGCACGCGCCCATCTCCGTACGAACCGCGTTTCACGCCTGATGACGGTGTCGTGCGATCTGCCGTTGCTATGCGCCGACGATCTGATCGCGCTGGCGACGGCCTCTCCCCAGGCCACCGGCGTCGCGCTTGCACGCGACCACGCGGGTTGCGGCACGAACGCGCTATGCCTGCCGCTCGACGTTCCGTTCGCGTTCAGCTTCGGCAAAGACAGCGCAGCACGACACTGCAACGCAGCCGCGCGAAGCGGCTTGCCGGTCGTCGAGGTTCAGCGGCCGGGGCTTGCCGTCGATCTCGACACACCGGCGGACCTGCAGGCGCTGCGTTTCGTCGTGCCATGGCTGTGGCCGCACGCGCGGGCAGCGTAGGGGGCGTACGCGGACCGCAAGCCGAGCGCGGCGCACAGTGCGCCCGCTGTGCCACCTGGACGTGAACATTCCCGAATGCAAACCGAATGCAAACCAATAAGGAGCTCAACTTTGGAAACGCGTATTACACGACTGTTCGGTATCGATCATCCGATCATTTGTTCGGGCATGAGTCATATCGCCGTACCGGAACTCGTCGCCGCGGTCTCCGAAGCGGGAGGGTTGGGCATTCTTGCGACGGCCCCCTTGCCCCCCGAATCGACGCGCGAGTCCATTCGACGCGTGCGGGCGATCACCTCGCGGCCGTTCGGCATCAACATCACGATGTTGACGGCGTTTGCGTCGGGGAACGTGCGCGTCGCGCTGGAAGAGCGCGTGCCTGTCGTGAATCTGTCGCTTGGGCGAAGCCAGCAAATCGCCGATGCGGTTCATGCCTATGGCGGCATGATCGTCAACACGGTTACGACCGAAAAGCATGCGCGTGCCGCGCAAGCGGCCGGTGCGGACGCGCTCATCGTGACGGGTCACGAAGCGGCCGGACATGGCGGCGCAGCGACGTCGCTGACGCTCGTGCCCGCCGTGCGCGACGCCGTGGAGCTACCCATCATCGCGGCGGGAGGGTTCGCTGACGGGCGAGGGCTGGTCGCGGCGCTGGCGCTAGGCGCGGATGCCATCGCGATGGGTACGCGCTTCGCGTTGTCGCTCGAAAGCCCGCTGCACGCACACGCAAAGGATACGGCGATCAGCAAGAGCGTGACCGACACGCTGTACAGCCCGAATTTCGACGGAATTCCATGCCGTGTGATGGACACGCGAGCCGCGCGCAAGCGTGCGCGTCGTGCGATCAGTTTCATCGAAGCTGTGCCGAGTGCGCTGGCAAGCGCCGCCCAGCTCGGCATGTCCTTGCCTCAGATTTTCAGAATGGCGTTCGTTCGACCTGCCAACCTGGTGCAGCAAGTCCAGATCGGCGCATTGACGAAATCCACGCTGCTGTCCATCAGGAAAGGCGACATGGAGCGCGGGATTTTGCCGATCGGCCAGGTTCAGGGATTGATCGACGAGGTGCTGTCCGCCTCGGCGATCATTCAACGCGCGCTCAACGAAGCAGAAGAGATACAGAACCGGATGGTGTCGGCTTGATCGCTTCGTTTTCGAGCTCGATGTGGCGCACCGTTCGATGCTGCAACCCGCATTGAATCGCGGCGCGTGAACTACGACGATGCATCGAGATTAGTAAGGAATAGAAAACAAGATTCTTTCGACGGCGAACGAGATGCGCAAGGGTTGCAGTCATGCAACAGCGCAAACCAGGCTAGAAGCGGCGGAATTCGTAATCCCATATTGAAACGAAACCAACTGGTGGAATGACTATGAAAGACAATTCAGCGGCGTTTCTCAGCGAGCAGGAGCTGATGATTCGCGAAACGGCAAGAAAGGTCGCGGCGGAGGTCGTGGCCCCGACCGCGGCCGAACGCGACAGGACGTGCGCGTGGCCACATGCCGAATTGAATCAGGTAGCGGAGCTTGGATTCCTCGGGATGCTGGTTCCTCCGGAGTACGGCGGGTCGGGGGCGAGCTTCGTCGAGTACTGTCTCGCTATCGAAGCCTTCGCGGCAGCCGATGCAGGATTCGCGACGATCCTGCACGTTCACAACACGATGGGTGGCATGCTCGCCGCCGAGGGCAACGCCGCGCAGAAGGAGCGCTACCTTCCTGATCTGGTGTCCGGCAAGACGATTGGCGCCGGGCTTCTGACCGAACCGCAGGCGGGTTCCGATACGGCGGCGTTCCGCACGTCGGCCCGGCGCGAAGGCGACCATTACGTACTGAACGGCACGAAGCAGTTCATCTCGAACGGCAGCGAAGCCGGCTTCGCGTTTGCGTTCGCCATCACCGACAAGAACGCGGGGAAGGGGGGTGGCAGCATGTTCATCGTCGATCCCACCGATCCGGGCTATGTCGTTGCGCGCGTTGAAAACAAGCTGGGGCAGCGCTCGGCTCACGTCGCGCAGATCCAACTGGATAATTGCCGCGTTCCCGCCGAAAATCTTCTTGGAGAAGAGGGCACTGCGTATAAGCGGCTGATGGGCGGATTCTCCGAGGGGCGTATCGGGATCGCTGCGGTGGCGGTTGGGGTGGCGCGCGCAGCACTGGAAGCCGCAGTGCAATACGCAAGGGAACGCGAAGCTTATGGCGCGCCCATTATCAATCTGCAGGGCGTAGGGTTCGATCTGGCCGACATGGCGACCCAGGTCGCAGTGGCGCATCAATTTGTCCTTCATGCAGCAAGACTGCATACGGCAGGCATCCCGTGCGTGTCCGAAGCGTCAATGGCGAAGCTTTACGCCAGCGAAATTGCCGAGAAGGTGTGCTCGGATGCGTTGCAGATCCACGGCGGCTACGGCTATCTCGCCGACTTCCCCGTTGAGCGCTATTACCGCGATGCACGCGTGACCAAGATTTACGAAGGAACGAGTCACATCCAGAAGCTCATCATCGCTCGCAACCTGGTCTAAGCCCGTTCCGTCGGATCATGATCGGGTGAGCCGATCGTCCTCAGGCAAAAGGTCCAGCATTGATGACCGGGCGGCGTAATCAAGCGTACGAACTGGATCGATACTGCTGCTGAATCTTCCAGAAACCGGATGCACAAACAAAAGGAGACAACGCGTGAAACTCAATTTTGCGAACCTCATGGAGCAGCTCGCTGTCCGGTTCGCCGACCGCGAAGCACTGATCAATATCGAACGGCAGCGGCGCTACACCTATCGGCAGCTGCATCGCCTCACGAACCAGATCGTCAACATGATGCGCGAGCGCCTGATGTTGCGCCGCGGCGACGTGTTCATGTGCCTGCTGGAAAACGACAACCTGTCGCTGATGCATGCATGGACCACGCTCAAGGGTGAGGCGACAGCGGCGTGGACTAATTCTCGCGATTCGGTGGACGAACATTGCCGGCAGTTCGATTTCATTCGTCCGAAAGTCGTGTTCATGGAGAACGCGCTGATCGAGCGTTACTACGACACGTTGCGTAAGCTCGGCATAACCGTGGTCTGCATGGATCCCGTGGACGTCGAGCGCGAAGGTCTGTACTACTTCTGGAATCTCCTCGAAGGCGTATCGGACGCGAATCCTGGCGTCGTCAGCGACGCGTTCAACGACGTCATGGTGTACCGTTTCACGGGCGGTACAACGGGAAATAGCAAATGCGCGCAGTACACGATGGACAACTGGCTCGCCTCGCGCGACTCGTTTTACGCGGAATTCGAGCAGCACTACGAGCCTGACACTCGCTATCTGCACATGGCGCCCATCAGTCATGGCTCAGGTCTCGGTTTGCTGCCGACGCTGTTTCGCGGCGGCTGCTCGGTCACACAGAACTCGCCGGATCTCAAGTTGTGGTGCGGCAATGTCGAGCGCGAGCGGATCACGTTCAGCCTGCTGCTTCCAACGCTGATTTACCGGCTGCTGGAGTTGCCGGAAGCCGCGCAGCACGATCTTTCGTCGCTGCGCACGCTGACCTACGGTGGCGCGCCGATGAGTCCCGCCAAGCTCAGACAGGCACAGCAGCGCTTCGGCAATATCTTCGTGCAGCAGTACGGTTCGACGGAATGTCTCCAGGCCGTGACGTGCTTGACCAAGGCCGATCATCTTGCAGCAAGCGATGGTCAACTCGCCTCCGCCGGGCGTGTCGCGCCGGGCGTAGATCTCAAGGTCGTGGGCAATGACGGCGTCGACGTGGCGCAAGGCCAAACCGGCGAGTTCTGGCTCCGCTCGCGCGCCACGGTGTCGGGCTATTTGCACAATCCGGAGGGCACGGCGGCCGAGTTCGAAGACGGTTACTGGAAATCCGGCGACATGGGTTATATCGACGAGCAGGGCTTCCTGTATATCGTCGATCGCAAGAAGGACGTGATCATCACGGGCGGGTTCAACGTCTACGCGATCGAGGTCGAGGCTGCGTTGAATTCGCATCCGGCCGTGCAGATGTCCGCCGTGGTCGGCGTACCGCACGAGGAATGGGGTGAAGCCGTGCATGCTGAGGTCGTCTTGCGGGCCGACGCCCGGGTGAGTCCGGACGAACTGATCGAGCATGTCAAGAGCCATCTTGGTCGGTTCAAGGCGCCGAAATCGGTTGAGTTTGTTCAATCGCTTCCGGTGAGCGTGGTCGGGAAGGTGCTGCGTCGACAGGTTCGGGAGCGGTACTGGAAGGACCGTGCGCGAATGGTGTCATAGGACTTGAGGAGAACGGTCGGATGCGCGGGCGTGTTTGCGTGAGTTGTATCCGATGCGCGTTCTGAATCTTTGATTATGGCTTCGGCTGTTCGAAGGAATGGTCGAGGCCGTTCAAGCGCTTGCGGTAGGTTTGGGATACGGATTGATGGACGGTCTGTCGTTGTATGCCTTGTATTTGACATAATATCAATTATCAATTTTTCGTTCAGATGTCCGCTTTCCGGACCATCGTAAGCTGACCGGGTCGGCCGCCGGTTGTTACAGCTCTTTCGCAATCTCCGCCATTAACCCGCAACCGGCTCCCCAAACCCCTAAATCACCCCGTCTCAATCCCCAGCGCCGTAATCAACCGCTCGCGCCGCGACAACGCCTGCAACGACCGTTTCCCCAAATGCGTCGCGACCAGATTCAGCAAGCCCTCGCAAAAGATCAGATACGCGCCCATGCTGTTGCTGAAAAAGCTGCTGTCATGCGGAATCAGAAACGCGTGGCGTGCGGGCGGCACCAATGGAGACGCAAGCGTGTCCGTAATCGCGATCACCGTCATGCCGGCCTCGGCGGCAGCCACGGCGGCCTCGGCGACGCTGCGCGTGTAAGGTGCGACGCTCGACACGACCACCACGTCGCCCGGTTGCAGTTGCGCGAGTCCTTCGGCCACGCCGAGTCCCTGCGCGTCGAGCAACGCGACATCCGTACGGATCATCCCGAGCCCATAGCAAAGAAAGCTCGCAAGCGCGCTGAACTGCCGCAAGGCATGCACGCGCACGCGCGGCGCGCCCGCGAGCAAACCCGCCGCGCCGTGCAGATCGTCGGGCGACAGCCGCGCAAGAAACGTCTCGACGTTGCCGATCGATTCGCGCGCGAGTTGCGCGACGACATCGACCTCGGGCGACGATCCGCCATTCACAGGCGTCTGCGTGCGCGCCTTTTTCCCCGCGACGAGCCGCTCTGCCTGATGCGTATAGAAATGCCGATGGCGCTGCGCGAGCGAATCGCGAAACACGCTCTGAAAATCGGCGAACCCGGTATAGCCGAGCTTCGTGCTGAGCCGAGTGAGCGTCGACGCATTTACGTCCAGCGCCGTTGCCAGGTCGGTGATGGTACGCACGGCCACTTCCTCCGGCCGTTCGAGCAGTCGCGCCAGCACCGTATGCGCCTTGCCGCCGAGCGACAGGCCCGCCTCGTCGCGCCCGATCCGCACCACCAGTTCGCGCAGTCCGTCCACGCTGCGCGGCGCGGTTCCCGTCGTGTCCGGCGCCCTCGCCTCGTCGTCATTCAGAGCGATGCGGCGCGTCTTGCGTTTGTCTGTGTCCATCGATCAGTCGATACCGTGGCGGCCTGCCTGGCTGTTCATAAACGTCCCATTCTATGTGAGATGCCCTGATCACGATATCGGCGGTGGCGAGCGTGTTCTCGTCGTCCGGGTCGGCGGGGTCGGCGCGATAGATCGGCAGCGACGTGTCGTGCGTGTCGGCGAGAATCGCAAGCGGATCAGGCGCGCGCCCCTCTTCGCGCGCTTCGTTCAACAGCACGTCGCCGCGTGCCTGCCGGTCGCGCGACGAATCCGTCACGACCTGAGCGAAGCCGCGCATCGACGGATGGATCGCGTGATTCGCATGCAGCGACGGCTGTGCAATCTCTCGCACCGAAACGCCATGCGCGCTGTACTCGACGCTCAGCAGCGCGGGACTCGTGCAAGCCCCGAGCGTCAGATGGAAGCCGCCCGCGCGCGGATTCTCGCGCACCACGGAAAGCGCCGCATCGACACTCGGCGCATTCAGCACCGCGCGCGTGAGCACCATGCGCGGCACGCCCGCCTCGACCCGGCGCTGCCGCAGATTGTTGACCGTCATCGCGATGCCAGCGTCCGTCACGGCGAAGGTATGCCCCGGCAGCGAGCCCGGATACACGAACGCCGCAAAGCCCGGACTGCCGTCGATGCGGCACGCCGCAAGCGCGCAATGTCCCGCGAAACCGGGATCGCCGTCTTCGTTGTGGCTGATGCGCTTTTCCGCAGCGGACGGCAACTGCACCGTCGTGCATCCGTCGGGCGACGCGGCCCAGACGTCGCCGCGGCAGTTCCACAAAAAGAGTTCGTCGAACGGCACGCGCAGGCCGTCGGCGAGCCCCTGCAACTCGGACCAGATGCGCGGAAACCGCTGCTGCACGTGCTCGGCCATCGCGGCTGCCATCGGCGTGCCGCGCCATTGCATCACGTTGCGCCATGCTGGCGTGTGCATCAGATGACGATGCACGGCGTCGGCGCCGAAGCGCCCTAACGCCTGGCCCGCGTCATAAGGCGAACCGGAAATTTCGATGAAACCAAGTGCTGGCATGTGAGCGAAATCATTCGACGTGTTGAAGGAAATCACGCAGGCGCTGATTCGGCGGATTGTCGAGCAGTTCGGCGGGCGGTCCGTCGACGGCGATATGTCCGTGCTCCATGAAGATGAGCCGCGTGCCGACCTTGCGCGCGAACGCCATCTCGTGCGTGACCACGACCATCGTCATGCCCTCTTCCGCCAGCGACTGCATCACGCGCAGCACTTCCTGGCGCAGTTCGGGATCGAGCGCCGAAGTAGGCTCGTCGAACAGCATCAGCTTGGGCTTCACGGCGAGCGCGCGCGCAATCGCCACGCGTTGCTGCTGTCCGCCCGACAGCTCGCTCGCGTAATGATCGACGCGTCCCGCGAGGCCCACCTTCGCGAGCAGTTCGCGCGCAAGCGCCTGCGCTTCGTCCTTGCTCATGCCGCGCACCTGGCGCGGACCGAACGCGACGTTCTCGAGCGCCGTCATCTGCGGAAACAGATTGAACTGCTGGAACACCATGCCCGCTTCCGTGCGGATCTCGCGGACCTTTTTCGCCCCGCCCCGCACGCTGATGCCATCGACGATCAGATCGCCGCCGTTGATATGCTCGAGCGCATTGATACAGCGCAGGAGCGTCGACTTGCCCGAACCCGACGGTCCGATCAGCACGACGACCTCCCCCGCGCGGATATCCAGATCGACGCCGTCGAGCACGATCGTTTGCCCGAAGCGCTTCGTCACCTGCTTGAATTCCACCATGTTGGCGAGCGCATTCATAGAATCCGCATCCTCTTTTCCATCGTGCGCAGACAGAACGTCAGCACACCGATCATGCACAGATAGATGACGGCCACGGCCGTCCAGATTTCGACCGCGCGAAAGTTCGCGGCCATGATCTCCTGGCCCTGGCGAGTCAGTTCGCCGACGCCGATCACGATGAAGAGCGACGTATCCTTCAGGCTCACGATGAACTGGTTGCCGAGCGACGGTGTCATGCGCCGCACGGCGACAGGCCCGACGACGAACGCCAGCACGCGCCACATCGGCATGCCGAGCGCGAGGCCTGCTTCCTTCAGGCCGCTCGGCACGGACAGAAACCCGCCGCGCACGATCTCGGCGATATACGCGCCCGAGTTCACGACGATCGACACGACGGCGGCCGTCATCGCATCGACGCGCACGTTCAGCAGCACGGGCAGCGCGAAGTAGATGAACA
Source organism: Paraburkholderia franconis (assembly GCF_009362735.1). Taxonomy (GTDB): domain Bacteria; phylum Pseudomonadota; class Gammaproteobacteria; order Burkholderiales; family Burkholderiaceae; genus Paraburkholderia; species Paraburkholderia franconis. Next base: position 13,188 of record NZ_WHNP01000043.1, read on the forward strand.
TCACCTGCACGACGATGGGCGTGCCGCGCACGAATTCCACATACGCGAACGCGATCTTCTGCACGAGCGCGTTGCCGTACGCGCGCATCAGGCCGAACAGAAAGCCGACGAGCAAGCCGCCCGCGAGGCCCACGACGGTAATCATCACCGTGAGCCGCGCACCCTGCAAAAGCGCAGGCAGCGCATCGACGACGACGGACAGATCGAACTGCATGACTTCTCTCCCGAGGACCGCTTATCAGGACTTCGCCGGCTCGACGCCGAACCACTTCTTGTAGATCGCGGCATAGCGGCCGTCGGCCTTGATCTTCGCAAGCGCCGCGTTGACCTTCGGCACGAGCGCACTGCCCTTCGGAAATGCGATGCCGTATTGCTGCGCCATCATCTGCGGACCGACCGCCTTCACGTGGCCCTTGCCTGCCGTGTTGATGTAGTAGAGAACGTTCGGCGTGTCGTGCATGGCCGCGTCGACGCGCCCTGTCTGCAACTCCAGATACGCGTTGTCGATGTTCGGGAACTGGCGCAGGTCCGTGCCCGCGAAGTGCGCTTTCGCATAATCCGCCGACGACGTACCCGTCTTGATCGCGAGCGACTTGCCCTTCAGGTCGTCCGGGCCCTTGATCGTGCTCGCGACGGGCACCATCAGCGTGAAGCCGCTGTCGTAGTAGCCGTCCGAAAAATCGATCACCTTCTTGCGCTCGTCCTTGATCGTGATGCCTGCGAGCGCGACATCGACGTTATGCGTCTGCAGCGCGGGCAGGATGCCGCTGAAGTCCATCGGCTGCAGCTTGTAGTCGATCTTCAGGTCTTTCGCGATGGCCGCCCACAGATCGATGTCGAAGCCGACGTACTTGTCGCCCTGCTTGAATTCGAACGGCACGAACGCCGTATCGCAGGCGACCAGCAGGGTCTCGGCCCGTGCCGATTGACCAAGGACGGAAACGGCGACGAGTGCGGCCGCGGCGAGCTTTGCTACGAGTTTCATGACGACACCTTCTGCGTTGGTTGATGGAACGACGGCAAACCGGAAACGACAGCAAACCGATTTGCGCTGAGTATCTTCTCGCAAATTTATTTGCGCAATAGGGACGTGTGCAAATTGGCTTGCGAATTGGGTATACCCTGGCGTGGGAGCGGCGAAGGCGTCGTGTGTTCGGGTCGGGACGCCGCGATGCGCGATTGCTGCCGAGCCCTACGCGAGTCGCAGAGAAGGCTGGAACCCCATGGTTGAAGGCAAACGAAAGGATGCGTTACGTCTGCGGGCGGGACGCGTGTTCGAGATCTGCTGGATTGCTAACGGGGGCGCGGCGTATTAATGCCTGCGATCATCAACGCCCGCCATCAATCGACAATCGCCGGCTCCTCGATCGCGCGCGTCAGCAGATCGACAAACGCCTGCATCACGTGCGGCAGCGTGCGTCCCGCCATCGTCTGAACCTGCAGCGTTCGCTGATGCAGCTCCGGATTCGTGATCGGCACAGCCGCGAGCCCGTCCGCGTGGAGACGGCTTCTGACCGTCAGATAGCCCGTCAGCGTCACGGCGTCGGTCAGGCGCACGAAGCTCTGGAGCGCCGCATGATAGTTGCTCACGAACACAGGCTCGAAGATCAGCCCTTCGAGGCTGCACGAGATATCGAAGAGCTGCCGGATCGTTACGCCCTGGTTGTCCATCGCGAGCGGCCAGGGCGTGAGATCGCGCAGCGACACCGACTCGCGCGCCGCGAGCGGATGGCCGCGCCGCACGAGCGCGAAGATCGGCGCGCGCTGCGAATAGTGCACGTTGATCTCCTTCTCCGGCGCGATGCTGAAGCACACGGCGATATCGGCCGTGCCTTCCCTCACCCGCTGCGTCGCGACCGATGGCGCCGACACGTCCAGCTGAAAATGCGTCGACGGATGCGTCTTCAGAAAATGCGCGAACACCTGTGGCAGAAAATGCGGCGCGACGCCTTCGGAACTGGCGACGCGTATCGTCGCGCGGCCGCCCTCGTTCAGCCCGCGAATCTCGTCGATCACGCGCTCGCTTTCGAGCAGGCTGCGCCGCGCATGCTCGGCGAGCAGCCGCCCCGCGTCGCTCAGCACCATGCCGCGCGGACGCCGCTCGAAAAGCGGCGTGCCCAGTTCCTCTTCGAGCTTGCCGATCTGCCGGCTCAACGCCGACACGGCCACATACAGCCGCTCGGATGCCTTGCTCAGCGACCCGCTGCGGGCCACCTCCAGAAAGTAACGCAGTGCCGTGCTGTCCATGTCGATGGGTCGTGTGCTTTGCCGTTTCGGCAACGATTCGTGGCAAATATTGTAATTGTGCAGAAATATCGGCGGCCGCACGATCGGCTCAACCGCTTTCGACAAACCCGCGCTTGCAGAGGAGACACGCTGTTGACCCGTGATATCGCCATTCAAAATGCGGCCGGCCAGTACGATTCCGGCCGGTTTCTCGACGACCTCCGGCGCCGCGTCGCGTATCGCACGGAGAGCCAGGAGGCCGACAGCGGCGAGCGCCTGCGCGGCTATCTCGACGACGAACTGACGCCGCTTCTGACGCAATGGGGCTTCGCATGCCGCGTCGTCGACAACCCTGCCAAACGCGCGGGCCCGTTCCTGATCGCGCATCGCCATGAAGACGATGCGCTGCCGACCGTGCTCAGCTACGGCCACGGCGACGTGGTGCGCGGCTACGACGCGCAATGGCGCGACGGCCTGACGCCGTGGGACGTGACCGTCGACGGCGAGCGCTGGTATGGCCGCGGCACCGCCGACAACAAAGGCCAGCACAGCATCAATCTCGCCGCACTGAAGTCCGTGCTCGACGCGCGCGGCGGCAGGCTCGGCTTCAACCTGAAGCTGCTGTTCGAGACCGGCGAGGAAGTCGGTTCGCCGGGCCTGCATGAACTGTGCATGCAGTTGCGCGACGAGCTGGCCGCCGATGTGCTGATCGCCTCCGACGGTCCGCGTCTTTCCGCGCACCGCCCTACCGTTTTCCTCGGCTCGCGCGGCCTCGTCAATTTCAAGCTCGAACTGAAGCTGCGCGACGGCGGCCATCACTCCGGCAATTGGGGCGGCCTGCTGCGCAATCCGGGCGTCGTGCTTGCGAACGCGATCGCATCGATGGTCGATGCGAACGGCAAGATCCTCGTCGAAGGACTACGCCCACCGGCCATTCCCGACGCGGTGCGCCGCGCGCTCGCCGATATCGGCGTAGGCGGCAATCCGGGCGAGCCGGCCGTCGACGCCGACTACGGCGAGCCCGGCCTCACGCCGACGGAGCGGGTGTTCGGCTGGAACAATCTCGAAGTGCTCGCGTTCCGCACCGGCAACCCCGACAAGCCCGTCAACGCGATTCCGCCGCATGCGATCGCGTACATGCAGATCCGCTTCGTCGTCGGCACGGACTGGCGCAACCTCGAATCGATCGTGCGACAGCATCTGGATACGCACGGCTTCGGCATGGTCGAGCTCGAAGTGGAGCGCGGCGCGCCCGCGACACGCGTCGATCCCGACAACGCATGGGTCCAGTGGGCGCTGCGCTCGCTGCGTCATACGACGGGCGAAGAACCCGTGCTGCTGCCGAACCTGGGCGGCACGCTGCCCAACGACGTCTTCGCCGACGTGCTCGGCATGCCGACGCTATGGGTCCCGCATTCGTATCCCGGCTGCTCGCAGCACGCGCCGAACGAACATCTGCTCGGCCCCGTCGTGCGCGACGGGCTGCGCATCATGGCCGGTCTCTTCTGGGACCTCGGCGCGACAGGCTCCGACGCATCCAATCCCGCACCGCATGTTTCGACAACCCTTGCATGAGGACGTCGCAATGAGCATTGACTCCGTATCCGCGCATCACGCCTCCCACGGCGCGCAGGCAGCCTCGCACGCGCCGTCGCGCGCGAGCGTCTCGCGTCTGATCATCGCCACGTCGATCGGCAACGCGCTCGAGTTCTACGACCTGATCGCGTACGGCTACTTCGCGACCACGCTGTCGAAGCTGTTCTTCCCCGTGCACAACGCGACGGTATCGCTGCTGCTCACGCTCGGCACGTTTGCGCTGTCGTATCTCGCGCGGCCCATCGGCGCGCTCGTGCTCGGCTCGTACAGCGACCGCAAGGGACGCAAGGCGTCCCTCACGCTGTCGATCGCGATGATGACGCTCGGCACGGGCATGGTCGCGCTGATGCCGACTTATGCGGCGATCGGCATTCTCGCGCCCATCGGCATTTTCCTGTCGCGGTTGTTGCAAGGCTTCTCGGCGGGCGGCGAGTTCGGCAGCTCGACGGCGTTCCTGATCGAACACGCGCCGCAGCGCAGCGGCTTCATGTCGAGCTGGCAGTTCTCCAGCCAGGGCATGAGCACGCTGCTCGCGTCGGCGTTCGGCGCGGTGCTGACGGGCATGCTCACGCAGCCGCAGCTCGAAGGGTGGGGCTGGCGCATTCCGTTCCTGTTCGGCATGCTGATCGGACCCGTCGGCCTGTATATCCGCCGGCGGATCGACGAGACGCCCGAGTTCGAGCGCATGGAAAAAGCCGAATCGCCCGTGCGCGAGCTGCTCGCGACGCAGAAGTCGCGCGTGCTGGTGTCGATCGGCGCGCTGGTGCTGACGACGACGGCCAACTACATGATCCTTTACATGCCCACCTACGCGTCGCGGCAACTCGGCCTCGCGCCTTCGTCGGGCTTCATCGCGACGCTGATCGCCGGGCTCATCGTGACAGTGCTCACGCCGTGCGTCGGCCACTGGTCGGACAAGGTGGGCCGCACCCGCATCATGCTCGGCGCGGGCGTGCTGTTCTTCCTGACGGTGTATCCGGCGTTCATGTTCATCAACGCGCATCCGTCGCTGCCGACGCTGCTCGCCGCCGTCACCTGGGTCGCGCTGCTGAAGGCCACCTACTTCGCGCCGATTCCCGCGCTGATGGCCGAACTCTTCCCGACGCGCACGCGCACGACGGGCATGGCGATCGGCTACAACATCGGCACGACGGTGTTCGGCGGCTTCACGCCGCTCGCGGTCGCGTCGCTGATCGCGCTGACGGGCAACAATCTCGCGCCCGGACTGTATCTGATGCTCGCCGCCATCGTGAGCCTGCTGACGCTCGTCTGGGCGCGGGCACGGCTCAACGCGCATTGAACCGGCGGGCACGATCGTTCGACGCAATCGACCGCACGCAAACACTCACGAACACGCAAGGAAGCAGGCACGCATGCAACACGATTTGCCACAGGAAGTCCGGGACGCGATCCAGTTTTCCGTCGATCACGAATCCGCATGGGATCGCAACGCCGATGGCAAGTTCGGCGTGCACGTGAATGATCCGCCGCCCTGGAACCGGCTGCTCGGGCCGATTCACGATCGCGGGCCGGTGTCGGGCGCGATTGCCGTCGACGGCCGGCTGGTCGCGACGTGGGGCGAGCCGGATCGCGCCGATCTCACGTTCAGCATCGCGAAGACGTATCTGGCGCTGCTCGCCGGCGTCGCGCACGATCGCGGCCTGTTGCCCGACCCCGACGAGCCCGTGCGCATGCGCGTGCCGGGCATCGGTTTCGACGATGCGCACAATGCGCCTATCACGTGGACGCACCTGCTGCAGCAGACGAGCGAATGGCAAGGCACGTGTTTCGGACTGTCCGATCAGGCCGATCACTACCGCGCGGTCACGTTCGGCGATCCGCCCGACGGCAGGAAAGGCGACTTGCGCCAGTTGCAGCGTCCCGGCACGTACTGGGAATACAACGACGTGCGCATCAACCAGTTGTCGCTCGCGCTGCTGTATCTGTTCGGACGGCCTTTGCCCGAGGTGTTTCGCGAGTCGGTCATGCGGCCCGTGGGCGCGAGCGAGAACTGGCAGTGGGTGGGTTATGACGACGCGTGGGTCGAGATCGGCGGCGCTCGCGTGCAGTCGGTGCCGGGCGGCTCGCACTGGGGCGGCGGGATGTCGGTCAGCGCGAACGATCAGCTGAAGGTCGCGCAGATGCTGCTCGACGATGGCCTGGCGAATGGACGCCGCGTGCTGTCGAGCGAATGGATCACACGGATGCGCACGCCTTGCGCACTCGCGCCTTTCTACGGCGCGCTGGTGTGGCTCAACACGGGACGGCGCGTGTTTTCGAGTGTGCCGGAGTCGAGTTACTTCGGCGTCGGCGCGGGGAGTTCGTTCATGTGGATCGAGCCCGAACGACGGATCGCGCTGATCGTGCGCTGGCTCGATTCGCAGTTCGCGGACTCATTCTTCGGCAAGATGCTTCAAGCCGTCGATGCGGTGTGCTCCCGATAACGCGCGCGAATTGATGTACGCGATGCGCGGCGCCGCCGATGCTTATCGCGGCGCACGCATCACGCGTTGTCTCAAGCGATGCCGCATCGACGGCTACATCGCCCGTCCGACGATCAGCGGGTCCACGGGGCCGATCACACCGAGGTCGCGATTTGCATACGGCAGCTTGTGCAGCACGAAGCGCATCGCATTGAGCCGCGCGCGCTTCTTGCAATCGGAACGCACGACTGTCCACGGCGTGTCCGCCGTATCCGTATGGGTGAACATCGCCTCTTTCGCTTGCGTGTACTCGTCCCATTTGTCGAGCGACGCCAGATCGACGGGACTCAGCTTCCATTGCTTGAGAGGATGCACCTTGCGCTCCTTGAAGCGCCGCGCCTGTTCCTCACGGCTCACCGAGAACCAGAACTTCACGATATGGATGCCGCTTTGCGCGAGGTGCCGCTCGAACGCGGGCACCTGCTGCATGAACGCGGTGTACTCGGTCTGCGAGCAGAATCCCATCACCCGTTCGACGCCTGCGCGGTTGTACCATGAGCGGTCGAACAGCACGATCTCTCCCGACGTCGGCAGATGCTGGACGTAGCGCTGAAAGTACCACTGCCCACGCTCCTGTTCCGTCGGCTTTTCGAGCGCGACCACGCGTGCGCCGCGCGGATTCAGATGCTCCATGAAGCGTTTGATCGTGCCGCCCTTGCCTGCCGCGTCGCGCCCTTCGAAAAGAATCATCACGCGCTGGCCCGTTTCGCGCACCCACGCCTGCAGCTTCAGCAACTCGACCTGCAGGCGATACTTCTGCTTCTCGTACGCCCTGCGCGACATCAGGTTGAGATACGGATAGCCGCCCTCGCGCAATGCGGGAGACAACTCGTCGTCGGGATGCCGGCTCTTCTTTGCCGACCACGTCGCCGGATTGCCTTCCAGCAGCAGACCGCGCAATGCGCTCACTTCGTCGGCGGACATGCCGTCCATCAGGGCCTTGACGGAATGGAGCAGCGTGTCACCGTTCTGGTCCTGGCTTTGCCCCGCGTGTGCTTCAAGCACGGCTTGCACGCTGTTGGCAAGCAGGTCGTTGGCGGCCGCGACGGCGTGGCTCGTCTGCGAGAGCTCCACCGATTTCGCCGTGTGCCCCGGCATCACATCTCCGCGCGATGCGCGGCGCGCACCGGGTTCATGTGGTGCGTGCGCCGGCGAAGGCGCTTGCTGCATCTGTACGTTTGGATTGTCGTGCTGCGCTGTCAACTTCATTGCCTCCCGTTGGCGTTGAACTCCGAACCGCCCGCATGTTGCGGCGCGCCTTTTGCGCGCGCATGCCGGCGCTCACATCTCTTCTTGCCGCTGCCGGCCGTCACGCGGCGGCGCTGGCTTTTCTGAGGATCGCGTACAGGCTGTCCTTGATCCGCAGCTTTTCTTTCTTGAAGGCTTCGATGCGGATGCTATCGGTGGGCGCGACACCCGTCTCCATGTTGTGAACCTGATGATCCAGTTCGTTGTGCCGCTCGAACAGCCGGGCAAAATGCGCGTCTTCGTTCTTCAGGCGCGAGATCAGATCGCGATACTCGGGAAACATGGCCACTCCTCGTACGGTGTCGGTTATTCGCTCGGGATCATTGTCGCACCGGGAATAGCCTTCTCAAATAATACGGATGGCTAATTACTGTGTCACGTGGTCGCATTCAGGACGCTGCAAGGGCAAAGCCGGTGATCTGCATCAACGGATATCGTCACCATCCGGCGCGATCGAGCGCTGTGAGGATCTTGTACGCGGCAGCCACTCTGTCTTCGATCGGGAAATTTCTGTTCGCGAGAATCACGATGCCGAGGCGCTTTGCCGGAACGAAAGCCACGTATGAACCGAAGCCATTGGTCGAACCCGTCTTGTTGATCCAGACGTTGTCCTGCGGCGCGAGAGGCGGCTTGATTTCGGTCACGGGCGTCGCCTTCAGGGCCATCGACGGGCCGTTGCCTTCCAGCAGCGACTTCAGCGCGACGGGATACGGGTACTGTTCCCAGATCAGATCCTGAGTCATCGGCCCAGCTGTGAAGTAGCCGGTGTGCGTATCACTGATCGCGCGTTGCAGCTGCGCGTCGAGTTTGAGCAGCCCCATATTGGCGTCGATGAAACGGAGCATGTCGGCGGCCGTCGACTTGACGCCGTAGGCTTGCGGCGCAAGCACGCCGCCCGCCATCCGGATCGGCTTGCCGTCCTTCGTGTAGCCTTGCGCGTAATCGGCTGCCCGATCGACGGGGACGTCGATGAAGCTGTTCTTCATTCCCACTGCGGGAAAGAATCGCCGCTCGATCAGCGCCGTGAAATCCTGTCCCATGCTCTTCGCCGCGATCAGGCCAAGCGTGCCGATGCCGGGGTTTGCATACGTGCGATACGTGCCCGGCGCATACGTGGGACGCCACGCGTTGAAGTAGCTCATCAACTGGCTTTCGTCGTGGATGTCGTCGGGGACCTGAAGCGGCAGGCCGCCTGGCGTATGCGTGCCGAGATTGAGCAGGCTCACGCGGCCGAACTGGCTGCCGCGCAACGACGGCAGATATGTTCCGACGCTATCCGACAGCGTGAGCCGATGATCGACCTGCGCCCAGGCCGTCAACGTCGCCGTGAACGTCTTGCTCACCGAGCCCAGTTCGAACAGCGTGTCGTTCGTGACGGGCGCACGGGTTTGCGTCGATGCAACGCCGTAGTTGATCACCCACGGCTTGCCCGCGTCGATGATGCCGACCGCGACGCCCGGAATCCTGTTCTTCGCCATCAGCGGACGGATGGCCTCGTCCACCGCGCGCTGGACGCGGCCAGGCGGCGCATCGGCCGCCTGGCTCGCGCCCGGCATCACGCACAGCGCGCCGAGCATCGCGGCCGCGACGGGTAGCGCCGCCCTCCCCGCGCCCAACGCCCGAGATGCAACATCAGCTATCGCACTGCCCCATACCGTCATCGTGAACCGTCGCCGCGTCATCATTGCGTCTCCTTGAAGAGCCGCCACTATCGCGTTTCCGCGCCCCGCTGACAAACGATGATAAATTGGCCGACACCCCAGAAAATCTTATGACTCGATCATGCGACCGTATCTGCCATTGAATGCGCTGCGCGCCTTCGAATCGTCGGCCCGGCACCTGAGCTTCACGCGCGCCGCGCTCGAACTGAACGTCACGCAGGCGGCCGTCAGCCAGCAAGTGAGGATGCTCGAGGAAAGGCTTGGCGCGACGCTCTTCAAGCGCCTGCCGCGCGGGCTCGCGATCACGGATGAAGGACTCGCGCTGCGCCCCGTGCTCAGCGATGCGTTCGACCGCATCGAGGCCGTGCTGCGCCAGTTCGAAGGCGGCCACTTTCATGAGGTGCTGACGGTCGGCGCAGTCGGGACGTTTGCAGTGGGATGGCTGATGCCGCGCCTGAAGTCGTTCCATGACGCGCATCCGTTCGTCGAGCTGCGGATGATGACGAACAACAATCTCGTCGATCTCGCCGCGGAAGGTCTCGACTTCGCGATCCGCTTCGGCGATGGCACCTGGCCCGGCTCGCGCGCGCTGAAGCTGTTCGACGCGCCGCTATCGGTGCTGTGCGCGCCCGAAATCGCGCAGAGGTTGCGCACGCCCGCCGATCTCGCCGGCGAAAAGCTCTTGCGCTCGTATCGCGCCGACGACTGGTCGAACTGGTTCGCCGCGGCGGGCCTCGCGCCGCGTCCCGTGCGCGGGCCCGTATTCGATTCGTCGCGGCTGATGGTCGAAGCAGCGATGCAAGGCGCCGGCGTCGCGCTCGCACCGGCGTCGATGTTCGAGCGAGATCTGGCGATGGGCCGTCTCGCGTGTCCATTCGACATCGACGTGCACGCGGGCAGCTACTGGCTCACGTGGCAAAAAGGCAAGCCGGCGACGCCCGCGATGCGCGCGTTCAATCAATGGATCGTGCATGCAGCGGGCGAAACGAGCCGACCGCCTGAGGACGGCTTCGCGCAGATGACGGCGGCGCTCGATCCCGTCGAGCACAAGCCTCACCCCGGCGATGCATCGTGACGACGCGTGCCGCGAGACCACGAAGCGCCACCAAAGAGGATCACATCTCCGTCAGATGCGCAGCCGCCGACGTTTCGCGCGGCTGTCCGCCGAGCTTGATGGGCGGCACCACCATCACCGACAGCACCGCGCCCAGGCAGATCACGAAGATCGACAGAAACGTCAGATGCAGCGAGTGATGCAACGCCGAGCGCACCAGCTCGTTGCCCGCGAGCGCCGCCTGCGCCGCGCCGGGCGTCGCGTCGAGCAGCGAGCGCAACTGGTCGGTCGTGATCGACATGCCCTTGAAATGGCTCAGCCCGAAGTTCAGCACCGCGCCGAAAATGGCCGCACCGAGCGTGCTGCCCAGATTGCGCGCGAACAGGTTCGACGCCGTCGCCGAGCCGCGCTGCAACGGTTGCACGATCTCCTGGATCAGCATCAGCGAGCTGACGCTCACCATCCCCATCCCAAGGCCCATCACGAGCGAGCCGACGCCCGCCAGCACCGGCGAGCTTTGCGGATTGAGCACGGCGAACGCGATCGCGCCGAGCGGCAGAAAGAAGCTGCCGCCGACCAGCGTGCGCCGCAGCCCGAGCCGATGAAACGCCTTCGCGGCGAAGGTCGCGCCCGACGGCCAGCCGACCATCATCATCGTCAGCGCGAGGCCGGCGACGACGGGCGACTGGTTCAGCACGCCTTGGACGTACATCGGCAGAAAAGTGGTGAGCCCCATCAGCGCCATGCCCGACAACACGGTCGCGACATTGCACGCGGCGATGGGACGATGGCTCCACAGCGAGAACGAAATCATCGGTTCGGGCACGCGCCGCTCGTGCCACACGAAGAGCGCCGAGCTCACGACGAAGAGCGCCACTTCGAACAGCGCGCGGCCGTCGTTTTCCGAACCGGCATCGGTGAGCGCCATCATCAGCGCGCCGATCGCGACGGTGAACAGCAACGCGCCCAGCATGTCGATCGACGGACGCTGATGGCGCTTCTCTTCATGCAGGTACGAGAAGAAGCCGTACGCGGCGAGGATGCCGATCGGCACGTTGATCCAGAAGATCCACGACCACGACAGATCGCGGATCAGCAGACCGCCCGCCATCGGTCCGACCACGGCGGAGATCGCCCATACGCTCGCGAGATAACCCTGGATCTTGCCGCGTTCGCGCGCCGGATACAGATCGCCGACGATGGTCAGCGTCACCGGCTGGATCGCGCCCGCGCCGAGGCCCTGGATCAGGCGGAACACGATCATCGCGGGCATCGACCACGCGAAGCCCGCGCCGAGCGAGCCGATCAGGAAGATCACGATGCCCACGAGCACGGTCGGCTTGCGGCCGTACAGATCGGCGAGCTTGCCGAACACGACGGTCATCGCCGTCTGCGCGAGCAGGAACGACGAGAAGACCCAGCTATAGAGGCGCAGTCCGCCGAGTTGCGTGACGATCTGCGGCATGGCCGTCGATACGATGGTGGCTTCGATGGCCACCATCGCCATCGACGCCATCACGGACGCGATGACGAGGGGACGCCTCGTCTGAGGATGATTCGACATGGGGAGCGATGATGTGGAGTGCGCCGCGCACACAAAAACCGAAAGCCTGCTGAAACCCCGCTGAAACACGGGTTCCGCGCGAGCCATACGGTGCGGGCAAAGAAAAGTATGCTACCGCTTAATTCAGTTTCTTGCACTTGGTTGTGCGTGCATCCATGCGTTCTTTCTTGCGTTCGTTCTTGCGCCCGCAAGTCCCGCAAGTCGCGAGGGTCATGAACACCCCGCCGCGAGCCGACGCGCCAACGCCTGCGCGCCCGGCATGTCGAGACGCAGCGATGCATACGCGCTGCGCTTCACATCGTCGGGCAAAGTCCAGTCCCACTTCTCGTTGTCGATGTTGCCGATTGCGCGCAATGCGTCGCGGGTCTGCGCGGGCGTCAGCGCCGCGATGCGTTGCAGCGCGTCCTTCACCGAATCCGCGCCCGATGTGCGCACGCTGACCGTCGGCCCCTGGTTCCATGCATCGAGCCCTTCGGCGCGCAACAGCACAACGAGCGCATCGTTGATCCAGTCGCCGGACCATGTCGCGAGTATCGTGGTGCCGCCGTGCGTGAACACCGCGCGCGAGGCCAGTTCGTTCGACGCGAAAAAGCGCCGCGCCTCTTCGAGCAGTTCGCGGCCCGTCGCATCGACGAACACGACGGGCTCTCCATCGTTCAGCACATTGAACATCTCGCGCCGCACTTCGTCGTGCACCAGCGAGCCGCCTCCGTCGAACACGGGCGGCACGCCGCCCTGGTCCGGCTTCACGTAGACGGTCTTCTTGCCGGCGTCGACTTCCTGCACACGCCAGCGCTGCCCGCCGAACACGATGCCCTGGCCCGCCGTCAACGGCCGCGACACGGGCAGCGAACCCAGCACCTTCGCGCCGGCGATGATGCGGAACTCGTCGTCGGTCGTGAACGACGCGTAGAACTCGTAGTGATTGACGAGCCGCTCGCCTGCCACGCCGTGCAGCAGCAAGCCGCCCGCTTCCTGCACGAGCAGATCCTTCGCGCCGAGGCTGCGCAGGATGGCCGCGAACGTCGCCTTGTCGATCGCACCGAACGGGCCGCTCGCGACCAGCGTGTCCCACAGTTCGCTCGCCGTCGCGCCGCCGCGTTCGGCGATGATCGACAGCACCTGCTGCACGAGCGTCGACGGATGCATGCCGCTCGCGCGCGGCGGCTCGAACCAGCCGCGCAGCAGCAGATTCACCATCGCCACCGATTGCACGAGGCTTTCGCGCAGCCGGTCCGACAGATCGGCGTCGCTGTGCAGCTCGGCCTCGACGCAATAGCAGCGCAGAATCGCCGCTTCGCCCTTGCGGCGTCCCGAGCGTCCGAGCCGCTGCCGCAAGCTCGCGACCGACGGCGGCGCGCCCACCTGCACGACGCTCTTCACCGCGCCGATGTCGATGCCGAGTTCGAGCGTCGTCGTGCAGACGGCGCTCGCCGGCCGGTCGCCCGCCTTCAGCGCCTGTTCCGTCTGCTCGCGCAATTCCTTCGACAGGCTGCCGTGATGCGGCCAGAACTCGTTCGGATAGCCGTCGCGTTCGCACGCGCGGCGCAACAGGTCGGCGTAAAGTTCGACCTGCCGGCGGCTGTTCGGAAAGATCAGATTGTTCGAGCCGCGCAGCGCCTTGTACATATGATTCGCGACTTCGACGGTGCTGCCGGGCACGACGTCTTCGAGACCGGGATTCTCGATATCGGGCTCGAAGTGAATGCGCGGCGGCTTCTCGACATAGCCCTTGATCAGAATCTTCAGTTCCTGGCCCGCGCTGCCCGATTCGATGATGTGCACGTTCTGTGCCGCTCGCGGCCGCAGAAACTCGGCGGCGAGCCGCATGTCGCCGAGCGTCGCTGACAGGCCGACGCGCGGCACGCTGCGCGCGCACACGCGCTCGACACGCTGCATCAGCGACTGCAGCTGCATGCCGCGCTCGGAGCCGATGAACGCGTGCAGCTCGTCGACGACGACATAGCGCAGCGCGCCGAACGTCGCCGCCAGCGACGAGCCGCGCGTGACGAACATCGCTTCGAGCGATTCGGGCGTAATCAGCAGCACGCCTGCGGGCTTCTTCAGAAAGCGCTGCTTGCGACCCGACGATACATCGCCATGCCAGCCGGTGACGGGAATCTCCAGCGCTTCGCACAGATCGTCGAGCCGCGACCACTGATCGTTGATCAGTGCCTTCAGCGGACTGATGTAGAGCACCGACCCGCTGCACGGCTCGTCGCGCAGCAGGTTCGAAAGAATGGGGAGAAACGCGGCTTCCGTCTTGCCCGCAGCCGTCGCCGCCGCGATGATCACGTCGCGGTCGGCATCGATCAGCGCGGGCACCGCGCGCTCCTGCGCGTCGCGCAGCTCGGTCCAGCCTTCGCGCCAGATCCAGCGGCGAATGCGCTCGTCGAGCAGATCGAAGCTGCGCGAATCAGCTGAGCCGGAAGCTGGCGAGCTCATCGTCGCTGTCGGGAGCGGCGTCGTTGACGATGTCGGCCGCGCCGCCCGTGTCGCGCTCGATGTCGAGGCCACCGATCAGCTCGCGCCAATCCGCCGATGGGTTCTGCTCCAGCACGGCGAGAAAATTGATGAACGCGGTAATCGTCGTACGCGGCGTGCGGAAGTACGCTTCGCCCAGACGCGTCGCGCAGTGCGCCATGAACGCGGGAATCGCTTCCTCGGGCACGAGCGCCTTGCTCGCGTCGCCGAATGCATAGACGAGGCGCAGCTTGTCGAGCAGCACGTAGAAGTCTTCCGGCGTGAGCGCGGCGAGACGGATCACGGGGCCGCTGTAATCGACGAGCCCGTTCGTCGCGAACGCGTTCTCCGCGAGGCGCGATTGCAAGGCGGCATAGCTGTACAGGCCGCGGCGCGTATCGAGCAGAAACTCCGGTGTGCCGCCCAGCACGAAGCCGAGACCTTCCGCCGTGCCTTGCAGCGAATCGTTCAGGATGCGCAGCAGCTGTTCGTAGTTCGCGTTGCGCGCCTGCAGGTTCGCGAGCTTGTACAGGTTCACCATTTCGTCGAGACACACCATCAGGCCGCTATAGCCCGCGAGCCGCACGAAACGGCCAAGAAGCTTTAGCTGGTCGTACATGTTCGCGTCGTCGACGATCGTGCGCACGCCGAGCGCCTGGCGCGCGTCGGTACGCGTCGAGAACTCGCCGCGCAGCCAGCGCACGGCATCGCTCTTGAGCTTCTCGTTGCCTTCGTCGAAGCCGCGGCAGTATGCGGCTATCACATCGGCGAAATCGTAGCCGTTGACCATCTCCGTCAACTGCGAGAGCTGCGCGCGGATCACTTCGTCGCTGGTGCGGCCCGTCGCCTTCGCTTCCGTCTTCGCCTGGCCGATGAACTTCTCGACCACGCCGGAGAGCGCGCCGCCTTCGGGCTTCGTGCGCGTCGCCATGTTCTTCACGAGCTGCGCATACAGCGAGCGCGCCTGGCCGCCCGACGCATGCAGACGCCGGTCCGGGTTCAGATCGCCATGAACGGTGACGAGTTTTTTCTCGAGCGCAATCGCGCGCACGAGGTTCAGGAAAAACGTCTTGCCTGCGCCATACTCGCCGACGACGATGCGAAACGCCGAGCCGCCGTCCGCGACGCGTTCGACGTCCTTCAGCAGCGCTTCGAGTTCGCGCGCGCGGCCGACCTGGATCAGATGCTGCCCGATGCGCGGCACGACGCCGGCGCGCAGGGATTGCAGGACCGCGTCGCGGTCTCTGGGGCGAATCGTTGTCATGCAGCCAACCTTTGTGCGACTTCCTGATTGATTTCGACGGGATCGTCGCCGTCCGTGAGCGGCTCGTCCCAATGATCGAGCGACGCCTCGTTTACCTGTTCGATCGCGCCATCCAGCATCAGTTCGAGATGCGACGCGGCGGTGGCGAGTTCGGCGCGTGTCCACGACGCTCGCGTCACGAGCAGCCGCAGAAAGGACGAGTGCGCCTCGTCGAGGCCGAGGAGCTGGGCTTGCGTTTCATCGTCAGTCCGCGTGGTTTCAGACTGCGCTGGTTCATACGTTTGCTGCGCATCAGGCGCGGACGTTGCCGGTTCGGCCAGCATTTCGCGTTCCTCGTCGCGGACGGTTTGCTCCGCGTTCACTTCGACGGGCGCGGGTTGCTGCGCTTCCATAGGGTGGCTGTGCGCCGCACCGACCTCCCCATGCGCCTCTTCGACGAACACATCCGCCAGCATCGCCGATACGCGCGCCGTTTCCTCTTTCAGCGCGGCGATACGCGTCGCGTCGAGCGCGAACGCCGGCTTCGGCGCGGCGTGCTTCTGCACATCGGCGTGCTTGTGCGCCCTCGCGTTCGCGCCCGCCGTCGATGCCGGCGCGCCGCTCGCGTGCTGATGCAGATCCGTATAAAGACGCTGCGGATCGATGCCGAGCATCCGGTACACTTTTTCGAGCAGCCTCACTTCGTCGCGCGACACGACACCGTCCGCGTTCGCCGTATGCACCAGAAACGATGCGATCGTCGCCTTCACGTCCAGCGGCAGCGGCTCCAGCTTTTTCTTCAGCCCGGCAGCGGCCGTCGGTTGCGCAAGTTGCACGAGATTACGCGCTTTCAGCCGCGCGCGCTGCTGCGCTGACAGATGCGGCCACTGCTCGATCTGCCACTCGATCACGGCCGTCTCGCGTTGCGTCGCGTCGCCGTCCGCGCGTGCAACCGTCGCGGCCAGATCGACGATGATCGTCGCGACGTCGTATGCATCGTCGGTATGCAACGGGGCCGCATCGGGCTCGATCGCGAACAACGCGACGGCGTCCGTCGGCTTCGGCGTGCGCGCGCCCAGGCGCACGTCGGGTTCGACGGCGATGCCCGCCTCCGCCAGCGCCGTGGTGAAGACGACGGCCTTGTCGCGCGTCATCTTGCCGCCCGATTTGAAGCGCGCGAGCACCGCGCCGAACGTGCTGACGGCCGTCTCGTGCGCGATTTCGGCGGCGAGTGCGTCGATTGCATCGTGCGTCGCCTGCGGCCACATGTTCGCGGGCAGCATCAGCGTCGCTTCGAGCGTGCCCTGCGCTTCGGGATAGCGGCCGAGATAGCGGCTGTAAGCATCCAGCGCCGCAGCGCTCTCGTGCATCAGCAATTGCAGCTTGTTGCGCGTGCCGTTGACGGCCGCGATATCGGGCAGCCCGACCAGAAAACCCGGCACGGGCACGCTCTTCAGCGCGCGGAACGACGGCTGCGGCGATGCGTCCAGCTTCGTCCGGTTGGCGGGCAGGATCATGCCGTCGCCGAAGCGCTCACGATACTGACGCATGAACACGCGATCGAATTCCTCGGGGCAGCGCGCGACGGCCGTGCGCCGCACCATCATCGGATCGAGCTTGACCCACGCGAGCGCCCAGTCCGCCGGCAGCGGATGCTGGTCGAGCGCCGCCTGGCCGAACGCGACGCGCACGTTCAGCGGCACCTGATAGCCCGTCGCCAGTCCGTCCGGCGCAGCCTGCAGATACATCCGCGTACGACGCGACGCCATCAGCGAAAGCGCATCTAGCAGACCGCGCACGTGTTTTTGCCATGCGTAGTTCGCATCGAGATTCAGCAGGCGGCGCAGCTCTTTGGCGATTGCGTTGAATTCGTCGCCGCTCACCTTGCCCGCGGCGCCGTCGACGAGCACGCGCCGCTCCAGCCCGTACAGGTAGAAGAACAGATAGCCGGTGTGGATCTCGGATTTCCTGCGATCGGATGCGAGCCATTCGACGTACGTGCGGCGCTGCGCCGGCGTGAGTCCGCCGTAACTGAGCGCGGCGCTGCCGAGGCCCTCGGTCGGGTCCGCGCCCTCGCGAGCGAGATCGAAGCGCGCGTCGATCACGCATGCTTCGATCGAATCGGCGTGCGAGCGCTGCACGTCGCCCGTGTAGAAAAAGCCTCCCTCGACCGCGATGCCGTCGATCTCCACGCGTTCGCCGGGCGCGATCCAGCGCGCCGACGAGCACAGGGATGTATGCACAGACGGCCGCGCGCCGCCGGGCGCGGGCCGGATGCGGTAGGCGTCGGCCGGCGTGCCGGATTCGGTGATCGATGCAAACGGCTCGTCGTCGTATGAGCCGGGAGAACTTGTCATGAAATAGCCTGGCTCAGCGTGAGCCTTGTGAGATCCAGATGAAAACTGCGACGCGAAACGTGACGCCAGAGACGGCAGCGGCGCGGAGGAAGACTCGAGCAGTTCGCGGGCACGCCTTGCAGGGGCACGCGGCACGGCGCGCGACGTATTCTTCGCTGCAAGCCTGATTGGGAACCAACGATAGCCGGCCAAAAGGGCCACGCCAGAACGATCGGATGGACGATCCTCACATGGCCATCCGACGCAAGAACGGCAAGCCCGAACAGCACGCCAATGACGACCGCCGCGCACCTCCCGAGACTGCTTCGCCTGCGGCTCATTCTTCTCCCGTCCGCCGCCGGCAGCCGTCGCCGCCGCGGTCGCGACCTGTTTTAACAGTTGATTATATTATCTTTTCCAGGATCGCTCAGACGCCGTTAAACGCCTGTTTGCGACGCGCCGCGCGGGGAACGCATTACTAATTCGCGCCTCGACAACGAGCATCTGATTACAGGTGACTTGCGTGCGGGAGCGCACGCGGGTCTCATACCCAAATCGCATATTTTCGAGGTTTGTTTCGCGAACTGGAGTAGACTGGCGCTGTGTTGACCGCGCCATCGGATGCGCACAGATCCGATACCGTCGAGTCCGTTTTGCGCCGCATCCGGCGCCCCGCTCGCACGGTCATGCGTCGGACTTTTCACACCGTCTCTCAGGTTCTGGACGGCCCTCGGAATGCCAGAACCTATTCACGCCAGCGGAAGCTGGCGTCTTTTTGTGCGCAGCGAGAAAGGACACGTTCTGTGCCGACGCCCCCGCCCCCTGGCCGGCCGCCGTCGCCGACTCGACGGGACGACGCCCCACTTTCGCATAGGTCGCCAGCGCGAGCCCGCACCAGATCAGCCCATAGCCCGTCAGATCGACGGTCGTCAGCCGTTCGTGGAAAACCGTAAGCGCGAGGACGAAGGTCACGGTCGGTGTCACGTATTGCATCACGGCCGACTCGGTCAGCGAGACGAGCGGCATTGCATATGCGTAAAGCGCGAGCGGCACGACCGTCAGCGGGCCCGCGAGCATCATCAGCACCGCCGCGCCCGCGCCCAACGACGTGAACGCGAGCGCATGATTCGATGACAAAAACGCGAAGTAGCCGAGCGCGAACGGCATCATCACGACGGTCTCCCGCCAGGTGCTGACGATCGCGTTCTTCGTCGGCCACACCTTGCGGACCAGGCCGAGCAGCGAGAACGTCACGGTGAGCATCACGGCAAACACGGGCACGCCGCCGTGCGCGTAGCACTGCACGACGGTGCCGGCCAGTCCGAGCGCAAGCGCCGCAGCTTTCAGACCGTTAAGCCGCTCGTTGAGAAATACGATGCCCAGCGCCGCCGACAGCAGCGGATTCAGGAAATAGCCGAGACTCGCCTGCAACGCATTGCCCGTCACGGACGCGAGGATATACACGACCCAGTTCGCCGACAGCAGCACAGCCGGCAACAGCGCAAGCGCGAACGAACGCCAGCCGCCCATCTGCCGCCTCAACGCGGGCCTGAGCCCGATCACCACCGACAGCACCGCAAACGACCAGAACACGCGATGCGCGAGCATCTCCGGCGCGCTCACTTCCTTCAGATGCCAGTAGTACAGCGGCATCAGCCCCCACCAGCACAGCGCCACGAGCAGCGCAGGGTAGCCGGCGCCTTCCTTGTGCTTCCGATTGTGTGCGTTCATTCCCGTAGCGCCTCGTCGAGTCGGTCCATCAGAAATTCCACTTCGTCCACGCCGAAGATCAGCGGCGGCGACAGGCGCAGCGAACCCGGCGACGCGGAATTCGGCATCGCCAGCACGCCGGCGTCGATCAACGCCAGCCACACATCGGCCATGTTGATGTCGCACTGCGCGTCGGGCGTGAGGCTCAGCGCGAGCCCCTTGCCGTGCAGCGTCAGACGCCCGCCGAAGCGATCAGCGATGCGTCGTTCGATCAGCGCGCCCATCGCCGCCGCGTTATCGACGAGCCGTCCGCTTTCGACGAGATCGAGCACGATCAGCCCGCACTGCATCGCAAGCCGGTTGCCGCCGAACGTCGAGCCCTGCACTTTCGCCTTGCCAGGCGCGCCGAACACGGCGTCAAAATCGCCGTCGTTCATCAGTACGGCCGACAGCGGCACGAGCCCGCCCGTCAGGCCCTTCGATACGACGATCATGTCGGGCGCCGCTCTCGCGACATCGTTCATGCCGATCGCGTCGATGCCGAACCAGGCACCCGCGCGCCCGAGCCCGCAGTACACCTCGTCGGCGATCAGCTTCGTGCCCGTCGAACGGCACAGCGCGGCGAGCCGCGCCGATGTTTCCGCCGTCCAGTGCTGCGCCGCTGACGAGCCCGCCACCGGCTCGAACACGACGGCCGCGATCTTGCGGCTCGCCAGCATGTCTTCGAGCGCGGCGAAGTTGCCGGCATCGACGTGATGCACGTTGCCCGGCTTCCAGGGCAACGCCTCTGTCCAGAACGGATTGCCCGTCATGAACGACGCGAACATCGACAGCCCATGAAACGAATCGCGAAACGCGACGACGTCGCTGCGGCCCGTGCCTGTCATCGCGAACTTCACGGCGCTTTCCACGGCTTCGGCGCCCGTGGTTGCAAAGAACACTTTCTGAAAGCGCCGGCCGCTCAGCGCGAGCAGCCTGTCGGCGAGCGCGAGTTGGGATTCGGCGCATTCGAACGGAAACACGTTCAGCGACGTGCGCTGCAACGCATCGGTAAAACGCGTGCTCAGCGTCGGGTGCGCGTGACCCAGGTTCGCCGTGCCGAAGCCCGCGAGACAATCGAGCAGCACGCGTCCGTCGGCCGCTTCGATGTAGCAGCCGTCGCCGCGCGCGCCCGTCATGTCGAGGCCCAGTTCGTCGAGAAACGTCTCCCAGTACGGATTGACGCAAGCGAAGCGCGAAGGCGCGCCGCCCGACTCGCGATCAGACTTCAAGCGCCCTCCTGCCTTCGTGGAGCCCATGAAACTCAAGTTGCGTCTGACAGCCATAGAAGTACGCGACCGATTCCAGTTGCCGCATGTTCACTTCGAGCATGAATAGCGCCGCTTCGAGGCTGTAGCGCTGCTCGGCCGCCGTCACGTGCGGCACGTCGGCGAGGAAGAGCCGCGACAGGCTCGGATGATTCAGCTCGTCGTTCGTCTCGCCATGCTTCGCGGCGATGTCGCCCGCGTGCAGCGCGCTTTCGACGAGCGCGGCGATGTGCGCGTGAACGGGACTGTGCTGGTCGCGCAAGCCCTCCGTGACCATGATCGACGCGAAGAACGCCGTGGGCATACGATGCGCGAGCACCGTGTACGCATCGATATAGAGCGCCGTCAGCGGCAGCGGCACCGATGCGCGCACATCGGTTTCGCTCATGCCGAATGCGACGCAAGTGGCAAGCTCGAACGCTTCGTGGCCGAACTCCTCCTGAAAGTACTGGAAAAGCCGTGCGCGCAGATTGCGTTGCACACGACGCGACAGCAGCGGCCCGAGTATCTCGACGAAGCGGTCCGTCACGTGATACTGCTCGATGTACAGGCCCTTCACGAGCGGCGTGATCTCCTTGCTCGCGAGCGCCGCCGACGCATACGCGTTGCTGCCAAGCTGATCGAGCGCCTTGATCAACAGCCGCTCCGCGCGCGCCGCAAGCGTGAGGCCGCTGCATGCGTCGCCAAAGCGCGCGGTATCGACAGACGTCATACGCCGGCCGACACGCAACGGCGCAAGCTCGACGAAATGCGCGAACGACAGCAGATACATTTCGAGGTCCACGGGATCGAGCGAAGCGACGCTGCGGAAGTTCTCCAGCGCGGCGTCTTTCTGGCCGCGCGCTCTCGCCGTCGCGTGCGCGGGAAACCAGCACACGTGGCGGAACACTTCTCCAAGCACGCGCTGCCACGCGATCAGGAGTTCGGGCGCGTTCCGGCGCGCGTACGCAAGCTGAAAATGGAGAGCTTGCAGCGCGAAGTTATCCGCGAACGGGCCCGCTGGTTTGCCCGAGAACGGAAACGCGCCGGGCGGCGCGTCGCGTCCGTCGTCATCGTCGGCGAGCATCTCGTGAACGACCGCGAGCGTGTCCTTGTACATTGCGAGCCGCCGCTCGACGACAGCGGCCAGACGTTGCCCGACTTCCGCACACATCGCGATCGCGCGTTCGGCGCCCGACGTCACGCTGTCGATGCCCGAGTCGGTCTCTTCGATCAGCGACAGCGCGTCGAGCTGCACCATCAGCGCGCGAACCCACGCGGGGCACGCGCCGCGATTGAGCTTCGTCCAGATATCGGACGAAGGCAGCATCAATTGCGCGACGACATCCGCCACCTCGTCGCGCGCGACGCCTTCGAACGACAGATCGACGGCATCGTCGCCGACGCCGATCGTCAATACGTCGTCGCCGCCCAACGCAACCTCGCACGGCACCAGCGCCGGCCGTCTGTATCGATCGATATCCCAGCGTTCCATGACAGTGCTCAGGCAAAGATGCGCGGCTTCACGACGGGCTGCCTGCCGTAGTAATCGAGAATCTGATTCTCTTGCAGCACCATCGTTTCGATCGCGAGCATCACGTGCTTTTTCACGGTCAGCTGCTCTTCAAGTGACACGGCGTCGATCTCAGCGAGCAGTGTGAGCGAGATGTCGTCGTGATCGAACTCGTCGTTGATTGACGCGTGACGGGCGATCGGGCGCCAGAAGCCTTCCGGGATGCCCGTCTCGCGGCAATAGTCGGCCAGTTCGACATGAAAGCTCACACCTGGCTGCTCGAACAGGAACAACAGCGCCTTGAAGCTCAACGGATGCTGACGCGCGTACACGCCGAGCGACGCGCACAGCGCGAATGTGGCGGGCAGCGGCACCAGATAGTCGAGGTTGTTGGTGCGAATGGACACGGCATGCAGTGACTGGCGCAGCATCTCATCGTGATTCAGCTCCGACGCGAGAAAGCCTTGCAGCAGCTTATGCACCTTCAAGGGTTCGGCGTGGCCGAGCGCGGGCGCAATCAGGCCCGGCGCCTCGCGCACGATGTAGAAGTATTCGAGCGCATAGCCGATCAGCGCGCTGCGCGGCAGCGTCCGGTCACGCAGGCCCTGATAGAAGCGCGACTTCGATTTGCGCTCGATCGTTTCGGCGGCGAACTTTCTCAGCCGGTGGTAGAACTCCTCGCCCGACAGGCACCCTCGCGGGGTTGGAAAAGTGCTCTCCGTGAGCAGCCCGAGCCGGTCGAATTCCTCGATCAGCCCGTCGATCTCGGGCGCGAGATCGGCATGCCGGTGCTTCAGTTCGGCGACCGTCGCGTCGCCCTGCTTCAGCGAATCGGCGAACGCCTGCAACGAGCCCTGCTTGTCAGCGACGACGGAGCACGACTGCTCGCGATAGTCGATCGTCAGGCCGTTGTGTTCCTGAACCAGCTGCACGCCGGGACGAAAACGCGGCGCGGAAAAGAGATCCGATGCGGTGGTGGCCTGCATTACGCCTCCTCGTCGACATCGAGCTTGCGCAGCAGCGTCGGTGATGTCGAATAGTGTTCCCAGATGCCCGTATAGAACTGGTCGTACAGTTCGATGAACAGATGCGTTTGCGCGCGCATGCGCCGCATGTCCGCTTCCGCGATGGCGGGAATGCGCGAGAAGATCTTGCGCGTCAGGCTGCCGTGGCCGCCGTGCAGATTGATATCGGAATGTACCTTCACGGGCCTGAGCAACGCGGGATCGACGCCGATCCGGTACGCGGCATCGAGGAAAGAATCCTGCTTGATGTCCTTCCCTTCGAGAATGCCGAGCGTCGAAAAGAAAAAGAGCGGATCGCTGTGCGCCCAAAACGCGAGCGCATTGCACAGCGCCATGGTCTGCGGCAGCGGCACGGTGCGCGCGAGGTCTTCGCGCGTGACGCCGAGCGTGGTCAGCGCCTTGAGCAGCAGTTCGTCGTGACCGTACTCTTCCGCGTAAAACTCGTTCATCGCGAGCCGCACGCCCGTATTCGCGACGTACGAAAGAACGGGCGCGTCGAAATAGCTTTCGCGGAACAGGAAATGGTAGTTCTCGACGATCATCCCGTGGATCACGTTGAGCGGTATGTCGTCGCGCGTGCTCGCCGATGCGCACTTCTCCCAGAACACATTCGTGTAGAGCGTGCGGTACAGCAGTTCGTTGGCGAGATCTTCGAGTTCGAGCAGCACGTCGAGCCCGCTGCGGGCGAGCGCAGGCTTCACCGCGCGCACCAGTTGCAGTTCCTTCAGACGGTCGAACACCTTCTGTTCATAAGCCGAGTAGCGCGCCAACACCTCGTCGGCCTTGATGCCCGAGCGCAGCGCGCTGATGAGGGGCGCTGCGTCTTCACCGTCGGCGCACGCCGGAAATTCGTATTGATGCTCGTCGTCTTCGATGACGAGCGAAGGCGACGTGCTGAGACACTTTCCCGCCAGCACGAACGCGTGTGGTTCAAAGATGTCGTCGATCACGACAGCCTCCGTTCGTGGCCGGCACGCGAAGGTGCCGGCCCGCTCGTTACAGGTGGACGGGAATCAGCACGGGGCGGGCTTTGCGCGGCTTGACCACGACCGTCACCTTCCTGTCGTCCTGTCGGTCCGTTTGCGACTGGGCCTGGGACTGCTGTTGCGGCTGAACCTGTTGAACCTGCGTTTGCGTCGTCATTTCAATCTCCTTTGGTTAGCGGTTTAACTCTGCACTGCTTAACAATCTGCCCACTTAAAGTGGTCAGTTCTGCGCACCCGGAGCCAGAAACCCGAGCCATGTGACGGGCAGCACCGCGCCGCCGCGGCGGCAAGACGATGAGCGCAACAGGCTTATACATGCAGCCCCGTTCTTTGTCGTGGATCCCGACACCAGCGGCTTCTTCGTGTCCGTTCCGGTTGAGTCAGACGTGTGCGTGCTTATCAGCCCGATGCCATAAGTGGCAGCAAAAAACGGTCGCAGCAAAACGACCGCGGCAAAGCGATGGCGGCGCAACGATTGCGCAAATCGCGCTGTGATCGAATGCGTGCCCGAGTGTCGCACTGAGACCGCAGACTGAACGCTCGACACGCAAAACGGGCGCTCCCGCAGTGGGGAGCGCGCTCAAAGGTCGATTTCAGACTGGTCGGTCCGGTCGGAGTCTCGTTAGCGGCCGCCGTTCGATGGTTTCTCTCAGGTTCGGTTCTCTCAGGTTCTGCTGGACCATGTCGTTTCGCACGGCCTCGGAAGTTCTTTCGATACAGTTCTGCTTTCGTACGATCACCCAAAGTGTTCGGCCGTCTTCACCGGCTGTTGGCGGATTCGCCAAATGCTAAGCAAGCTATTGATTTTAAGTGCTTTTCAGCTAACAATCTGCGCGAAGAATTCTCTTCGTCGGACCTATTGTTCCGGTAAACTCCGACGACTGGAATGAACACTTTCGATCAATTTGCGCGAAGTGTTCGGTGAACTTGCGCGAACACTTTAACGGGAGGCGAATGAAAATTACCCTCGACGTCGCAACTTCCACCCCGCTCACCGAGCAGATCGTCGGGCAGGTGGAGGCGTTGATCCTGTCGCGCGAGTTGCGCGTCGGCATGCGTCTGCCGTCCATCCGCAAGTTCGCGGCCGAGCACAATATCAGCCGCTTTCCCGTGATCGAGGCCTATGACCGGCTCGCCACACGCGGCCTGCTCCAGCCCAAGCACGGCTCCGGCTATTACGTCGCGGAGCAGTTCGACAGGGCGCCGCGCGCCACGCGCGGGCTCGACGCGATCCGCGCAACGCCCGAATCCGACCAGATCCTGCGCCAGTTCGAGCGGCCCGACGAGGCGCTGAATCTGTCGATAGGCTTCATTCCCGAAGCCTGGCGCGATGTCGAAGGAATCGCGCAGGCGATCCGCCAGGCGTCGCGCACGGACGCCCGCAGCCTGATCGATTACGCGATTCCGCAAGGCGACCCGCAATTGCGTCTGCAGATCGAACAGCGGCTGGCGTTTGTCGGCGTGGCGGCGGAACCGCAGAACATCATGGTGACGAACAGCGCGAGCGAGGCGCTCGATCTCGTCGTGCGGATGCTGCTCAAACCCGGCGACACCGTGTTCGTCGAAGATCCCGGCTACTTCAACCTGTTCGGCCTGCTCAAGCTGCAAGGCATCGAGCTGGTCGGCGTGCCGCGTCTGTCGACGGGGCCGGATGTCGAAGCCGTCGAAGCGCTGCTGAAGGAGCACCGGCCCAAGCTCTTTTTCCTCAACACCGTCTTTCACAATCCGACGGGCACGAACGTCGCGCCGCACGTCGGCTTCAGGCTGCTGCAGCTCGCGCAGGAGCACGACTTCATGATCGTCGAAGACGATGTCTACGCCGATTTCCAGGCCATTCCGACGCAGCGTCTGGCGTCGCTCGACCGGCTGACGCGCGTCGTGTACATCGGCGGATTTTCGAAGAGCCTGTCGTCATCGCTGAGGCTCGGCTACATCGCGGCCGAAGCGGGGCTCGTCAAGCATTTCGTCGAAGTGAAAGCGCTGACGAGCCTCGGCGGCACGCGTTTCAGCGAGCGCGTGGTGGCCGCGCTGCTCGAGCGCGGCACCTATCGCAAGCATCTGGAGCGGCTGCGCCGGCGCGTGAACGGCGCAATTTCGACGGCGGTGGAACTGCTCGCGAGCGTCGGCTGGCAGGTGTTCGACGAGCCTTGCGGCGGCACGCTCGTGTGGGCGCGCGTGCCCGGCGTGCCGAATTCGGATGTGTTCGTCGCCGAGGCGGCCCGCTCCGGCATCACCGTGCAGCCCGGCAGCTACTACCGGCCGCACGGCGAGCCGACGCCGTGGGTCCGCTTCAACACGGCGTATCTCGACAACGAGCGCGCGATGGGATTTCTGCGGCGCGCGGCGGCGCTGGGCGGATGAATGATCGACGATCGCCGGCAGCGGTGAATCGAAGGCTAAGCCGACTCAGCCGCGCTGTCGCAGTGCGCGCTGCTGGAGCCGCTCACGCGCTTCACGCACGGTCTCGAACTGGTCGTTTTCGTCGTTGAGGACGGTGATGCGCCCGTGCCCGATGTCGTACACCCAGCCCTGCACGTCGAGGCGCCGTTGCGCGAGCCGCCCCGCGACGGACGGATGCGTGCGCAGATGCATCAGTTGCAGCCGGATGTTCTCTTCGACGAGCGCCTGCACGAGCTGATCGCGGCCCACGTTGCGCGCCTGCACGACGCTGCGCGCCGTCTCGGCGTTGCGCAGCCACGCGTTCACAGTCGGCATGTCTTCCGCCGTCATCGGAGCCGTGCCCGCGAGGCCGCGCATCGCGCCGCAATCGCTGTGTCCGCACACGACGATCTGCCGCACGTTCAACGCGAGCACTGCATATTCGACGACGGCCGACACGCCGCCCAGCATCTCGCCGTAAGCGGGGACGATATTACCGATGTTGCGGCACACGAATAGCTCGCCGGGATGCGTCTACGTAATCATTTCCGGCGACACGCGCGAATCGGCGCACGTGATGAAGAGCGTATGCGGCGCCTGCCCTTGCGCGAGGCTCTCGAAGAGCGCCTGCGTGGCGGGAAACACCTGGTCGCTGAACTGCTCGACGCCATCGAGCAGATGCAGCAGATCCGAGTTCGCCGGATCGCGAAGGCGCCTCGTGTTGAGCAGATCGTCCGGCATGAAAATCGTCCCCTTCGCGGCGCGCCTCGATGATGATTGAAGGAGAGTGTACGACCGGTTGGTGTCAGCTGACGGACAGGTGCGGTCCGACGCAGGCGGGACAACGCAGCGGATCGCGGTGCTCAATGCTGCCAGGCATAAACGCAGCGCAGAAAAAAAGCCCCGGCCGGACGTGATCGGAGCGGCGCGGGGCTCGACAAAAGCTCGCCTGTTCTCAAGAGGCGATCTCACGTTACCCGCATCAAAAAACCGGATCAATCGAAAAAAACCCCGGTCTCCGGGTGCCGGAGACCGGGGGAAGCTCTCTCGCGCGCGAAGGGACCACCGCGCACACGAGTCACTTTAGCCGTTCCCGCGCCGCGGTTTAATCCGTCCCGTGGGAACAGTCCTTTCCTGCATGCGCAAACGCGTGCCAGCGTGGCAGGGGTTCATCGTCTGCCCTCTTCTTTTGCTACGTCCGCGTGCGAGGCGGATGCGTGCGAGGCGGATGCGTGCGCGCCGTGCATTCAGCGCAGACACCCTGCAACGCCAACGTCCTGCCGACAAAGCGCATCCCGAACTTCTTCGCGATCGCATTGCGCCGGCGATCGAACGCCGGATCGGAGAATTCCTCGACCCGTCCGCACACGACGCATACGAGATGATCGTGCGCCTTGCCCGTATTCAGCTCGTAGAGACTATGGTGCTTGCCGAGCGGGACGCTCGCGACGAGTTCGGCGTCGACGAGCTGATTGAGCACGCGGTAGGTGGTCGACAGATTCATCCGCTCGCCGCTCGCCGAAATGCGCCGATGAATCTCTTCCGCACTGTAGTGGCCGTGCTCCGCATGCTGCAGATAATCGAGCACGGCGGCCTGTGCGGCCGTGCCTGCGAGGCCCGCGCACGTGAGTGCGTCGAGGGGATGTATCGGGGATGGGGAACGAGGCGGCATGCTCAGCCGTTCTGTATCGATTGGAGAGAGCGGGATTCCAGCCTATGACATCGGCTCGCACATTTCCGGAACCTGGTTAATTGCGATTCGCATTCGGGAAAGCGCGCGTTGCGCATGCGCTTGACCCACTTGACCCACTTGAACCACCGCGAGAACCAGCGGACGCAACCCGCATCGCACGGATTGCGCGCTGCCGATACACACGGTCAATCAGCGCGAAGAATGTCGGCGCTCGACGGCATCGCGAGACGGCACGCGATGCTCGGCCCGCCTGAGCGACGGGTTCTCGCGCCATGCGTCCCGGCGATTGCGGACGCGGTTGCGAACAAGCTCCGCCGCCTGCCACGACGCAAGCGCCACGCAGCCGAACACGACCTCGCGCATCCGCTTGATGAGCGCAAGCGAAAACGCCGTCTGCTCGTCGACGCCGAACATCCGCGCGAGCAGCACGACGACGGCCTCCTGCACGCCGAGCCCCGACGGCACGAAAAACGCTGCGTGCCGGGCGGCTTGCGTGAGCGCCTCGACAGCGATCGCGCCGCCGATCGAAACGGGATGCCCGAGCATCCAGAGCGCGAGATACACCTCGGACGCGCCCAGCACATACCCCGCGAACTGCCACAGAAACGCGCGCAGCAGCAGGCCGGGTTCGCGCAGCAACGCATCGATGGCGGCATCGAGCCGCGCGCCGCCCATGCGCTCGACGCCCCAATGCTCGCTCATCGGCAGACGCGCAGACCATCGCTCGATCGCATGAAAGAGCCCGCCGCGCCGCAACAGCACGAACACGACGACAGGCAACGGCAGCGACAGCACGAGCGCCGCGCCGACCGTCACGAGCATCGCGTCGTGCCCCGTCTGCGCGACGATCGTCACGAGACCGATCGCCGCGAACACGTATTGGACGGCCATCGTCACCAGCACCTCGACGATCACCGACGCGCCGACCACACTCGCGTCATCCGTGCGCCAGCGCGCGAGCCGCACGCCGACGAACTCGCCGCCGATGCTCGCCACCGGCAACAGCCGGCTGACCGCCTCGCGCACCGTCGCGACCCACCACAGATACGCGAGGGGCGCGCGCTTGCCGAGCAGCAGCCGCCATGCCTGCGCATCGAGCAGCAGCGGCAGCGCATGCAGCGGCACCAGCCACAACAGCGCAAAGCCCGCCGCGCCGATCGCTCGCAACACATCGTCCATGCCGCCGTGCAGCGCCAGCGCGATCAGCACCGCGATGCCCGCGGGCAACCCCAACCATTTGAGCCACTTCATCACTTCATCATACGTAAGTCCGCTGCGAGAACACGTCGGCGAAACCGCCCGTGATTGCCCCGCTCGCGGCAATTGCCGATGCAACGCGCCCGGACACCAGCGCGTCGAATTCGTCGCTGTGCCGGTACGTCTGCATCGTGGGCGCGATCGCCCCGTCTCCAGCCACGGCCGGATGACCGTAAATCTCTCCGACCCCTTCCGGCAGCCGCGCGAGCACGGCAAGCAGCGCCGCTTCGTCGAGCCGCCCTGTCTGCGACATGCCGATCACGTAATCGTTATGCGCGATTCCTGCATTATCCAACTGCTTGCGCACATGAGCCATCCACGGTCTGATCCACGCCGGCGCGCCGGGTTCATACGGCAGACGCATCGCGTTCAATCCAAAGTCGCTGCCGACCTCGATGATCAGCGCGAGCACCGTCGGATGCAGGTGAAAGTGCTTGTGCGTGTTCACATGATCGAGCTTCAGCCCCGTGTGCGCGAACGCCTGGAACTGCGCGCGTATTTCCGCCTTCAACTGACGGCGCACTTCCGGCAGAAAGAAAAAACGAAAGCCGTCACGCACCATCCGGTCGCCGAATCGCCCGTGGCTGTCGACGAGCGCCGGGACGAGATGCGTTGCGAGCATCGGCAGGCCATCGGCCAGCACGATATGCAGGCCGACGCGCAAGGTCGGATTGTGCTGCGCGCGCCGCACGGCATCGGCGGCAGCGGGCGCCGACACCATCAGGCTCGCTGCCGTGAGCACGCCGTCTTGATGCGCGCGCTCGACGGCTTCGTTGATACGCGTATGCAGGCCGAAGTCGTCGGCGGTAACGATCAGTGCACGTCGGGGCCTGCCCGGCTGCGTCATGCCTCGTGAGCCCGCAGGAAGCGGAAGAACTCGACGCCTTCGCGCAGACGCCGCTTCATCATGTCCCAGCTCATCAGCATCTCGCGCACGATTTCCCAGATTTTCGACGGCCGGAAATAGAACTGGCGATAGAACTGTTCGAGGTGGTGATAGATATCTTCGCGCGACAGATGCGGATAGCCGATTGCAGCAAGCTGCACGCCTTCCTTGCTGACGAGGTTGATCACCTTGTTCTCTTCGAGCCAGCCGTTTTCGACGGCCTGCTGGTAGAGCGTCGTGCCGGGATACGGAGCCGCGAGCGACACCTGAATCGTGTGCGGATTGATCTCCTTCGCGTACTCGATCGTCTTCTTGATCGTCTCCTGCGTCTCGCCCGGCAGGCCGAGAATGAAGGTGCCGTGAATCTTGATGCCGAGCTTGCGGCAGTCCTCGGAGAAGCGGCGCGCGATGTCGGTGCGCAGGCCCTTCTTGATGTTCAGCAGGATCTGGTCGTCGCCGGACTCATAGCCGACGAGCAGCAGACGCAGACCGTTTTCCTTCATGATCTTCAGCGTCGAATACGGCACGTTTGCCTTCGCGTTGCACGACCATGTGACGCCCAGCTTGCCGAGGCCGCGCGCGATCTCTTCGACGCGCGGCTTGAAGTCGGTGAACGTGTCGTCGTCGAACATGATCTCCTTCACTTCGGGCATGTTGTCGCGAATCCACTTCACTTCTTCGAGCACGTTCTCGACGGAGCGCGTGCGATAGCGATGGCCGCCCACCGTCTGCGGCCACAGACAGAACGTGCAGCGCGAGCGGCAGCCGCGTCCCGTGTAGATCGACACATACGGATGCTTCAGATAGCCGATGAAGTAGTTGTCGATCTTCAGGTCGCGCTGATAGACGGGCGCGACGAACGGCAGCTCGTCCATGTTCTCGAGGATCGGGCGCGCTTCGTTGTGCTCGATCGAACCGTCGGCGGCGCGATAGCTCAAGCCCTTGATCTGCGCGAGCGGCAGCCCTTCGGCGAGTTCCTTGCAGGTGAAATCGAATTCTTCGCGGCAGACGAAATCGATCGCGTCGCTCGCCGTCAGCGAGTTGTGCGGATCGACGGCCACCTTCGCGCCGACCATGCCGACCATCATCTTCGGCGCGCGTGCCTTCAACTGCTCGGCGAAGAGCGCATCCGTCGGGAACGACGGCGTGCTCGTATGAATGACGACGACCTCGTATTCCGCCGCGATCGCAAGCGTCGCCTCCACCGACAGGCCATCGGCGGGCGCATCGAGCACGCGGCTACCCGGCACGAGCGCGGCCGGTTGCGCGAGCCACGTCGGATACCAGAACGAGCGGATCTCGCGCTTCGCCTGATAGCGCGACCCCGCGCCGCCATCGAAACCGTCGTACGACGGTGCCTGCAAAAATAACGTCTTCTTCATAGTCGTTTTCCACGAGTTTCAATTGAGCCGAACGTGCCACTGCTGCCGATGCAGCGCGTTCAGCGGCCGTCGGATACTTCGAGTGCCTTGACGGGCTCAGGCCGGAACACGGCCGCCGTGCCGTCCTTTTCCTCGACGGGCATGCGCACGCCGCGCCACACCACAGTCGAGCCGAACGATCCCGCCAGCCATTGCGCGAACATCAGCGCATCGCGCACCGGCGTCAGCGCGAGATCGCGCCAGAACATGTTTCGCTCGGCGCTCATCATCGCATGCAGGATGACGCGCGCCGAAATTCCCGTCACCGTCGCGACGATCAGCGCGATCGACACAGCGGAATGCGCAAGCGCGCCATGCGCCAGGCCCGGCGAATACACGCCGCCGTGCAGCGCGAACGCGAGCCACGCGCTGCACAGCATCCACGGCAGCGTGATCGTCACGAACAGGAACGTGAAGCCCGCGCGGTTCACCGAGCGGATCGTGCGCAGCCAGCGCGTCTCGCGATCCCATAGCGCGGGCAGCGTGCATTCCGTCACATCGGTTTCGACGACGACGGGCGACAGCGCCGTGCTCAAGCCGAGTTCGCGCACGTGTCCGGCGAGCCAGTAGTCGTCGGCGAGCGTGTTCCTCAGACGTTCGAAGCCGCCGATGCGCTCGAGCGTCGCGCGCTTCAACGCGAGCGTCGCGCCGAAGCCGAAGCGCGTCGAACCGAACATATGCGCGACGCGCACGGAAGGCACGAACCATTCGTTGATGAACTGCGCGCCCACGCGCGACCAGAACCCGGCGATGCCCTTCGCGCGATACAGACACGTGACGATGCCGACCTGCGGATCGTCGAGCGGCGCGCACACGCGCTCCAGATAATCGGCTTCGACAGCGATATCGCTGTCGGCGATCACGAGCACGTCGTGCCGCGCCCATTCGGCCATGTTGATCAGATTGCTCACTTTCAGATTCGTGCCGTGGATGCGCGGATCGATCACGAGTGAAATCTGGCGTTCGGGATAAACGGTCTGCAAGCGATGGACGATCGCAACGGCGGCATCGTCGGCGCGCGATACGCCGCAGATCAGCTCGAAGCACGGATGCGTCTGCTCGCAAAACGTGGCGAGATTCTCGAACAGTCTGGGCTCGGCGCCGCATAGCGGCTTCAGCACGCTCACAGGCGTCGGCGCGACGCGCCGTTCGGCCGCCGCGACACGCGACATCGACACGATCGAGGCCACCACCGCGATGACGGCATACACCGTTGCCCCGAGCGCTAGCGCTGTCGGCAGCCAGTAGATGTGCAGCAGCGCGTCCTGCATGATTTCAGTTGCTCCGGCTAAAAGACTTGAGAAGCTGGCTGTCTCGCCGACAGCCGCGCATAAACGGGTGACGCACGTCACAGAGCGCGTTCACCACCCTGTCCGGTTGACGGGAACGTAAGGCATGCCGGTGAAATGCAGATGAAGAATAACAAGTCTGCGCGCCGGACATATGGAGGACACACAAACCGCATCCTCCTGCGGCCCGACGAAGCGCGCATGACGCCGCCGGATGGCCGCGCGGAACGCGATATGCGCCGCGTGGCGCGTTGCGAGAACGGCAGCGAGCAACAAGGTGAACGTAAGCTCACGGAACGAAGCCGTCTCGAACATCGACTCCGGAAATTTGCAGAAGAAAAGCAGGCTGACGACTGCCACGTCAATGGCCGTCGCAGCAACGGAAGCCGTGACGACGTGTGCCCGGATCATCTCTACAGTGGTTTGCTTCATCACACAGCCAGCCCTACATGACGCGCACCGGCCCGCTGTACCTACTCCCCTCGCATGAAGTTCGCGTGACGGTGCGACGAATTCGAACGTGCCCGAACCTCGCCGGACACGGCACCCCGATGGTAGCGACCCGATTCTGAAGGGAATATTAAGCCCCTTCGGTGCAGTGCCCGTTTCAGATGCCTTGCGCCATATTGCTCGCGGCTTACGGTAACTGCGGCATTACGGGAGCATGCGTTGCAGCACGTCGTCCTTCAGGACGATGCGATGAAAGAGCGCCCCGCCGATGTGCAGCACGATCAGCGCGAGCATCACCCAGGCGAGCCATCCGTGCACGTCGCCGAGTGCGTGGCCCGTCTGCGAGCCGTTCTGCGTCAGATCGGGATAGCGGACGACGCCGAACAGCTTGACCGCCCAGCCGCGCGACGACGCGTTCGCCCAGCCCGCCAGCGGCACCGTGATGAGCGTGGCGTACAGCAGCGCATGCGTCGCGCGCGAGACGAAGCTGAGCGTGGGCGTCAGCTCGGCGGGCGGCGGCTGGTGCGTGACGCGCCAGAGAATCCGGCACGCGACGGCCGCGACGATCGCCGCGCCCACGCCGAGATGCCACGCGATCAGCCCGTCGGGCACGGTATCGCGATGCACGTCCGGCATCGTCCAGCCGAGCACGAACTGCGCGGCGATCAAAAGCGCCACCAGCCAGTGCAGCATACGCGCGATGCCATCGTAGGCGCGGCGTTGCGTTAGAGCGTTCAGGTTCATTGTCTACCTCGTCGTGAAGGGGCGGCGCCGTTGCCGCAAGCGGGTACGGCGCGATGCTAACGGCTAAATCTGAAGAAATGCTTAAGCCCCGTCGATGCCGCGATGCCCACGTATACATATGCCATACGCGATAGACTCTCATCAAACAGACCCAGAACAGATTTAACATCTATGCGCATCCTTCTCGTCGAAGACGACGACCTGATCGGCAGCGGACTCGAAGTCGCGTTGCGTAACGCCGGCTTTACGGTCGATTGGGCGCGCGATGGCCTGCATGCCGAAGTGGCGCTCGCGACCACGCCCTATGTGCTGCTGATCCTCGACCTGGGATTGCCGAAGCTCTCCGGCATGGATCTGCTCAAAGGGCTGCGCCTGCGCGGCAACGACATTCCCGTGCTCGTGCTGACGGCGAGAGACACGGCCGCCGACAAGGTGCGCGGCCTCGACGCCGGCGCCGACGACTACATCGGCAAGCCATTCGATCTCGCCGAGCTGGTTTCGCGCTGCCGCGCGCTGATCCGCCGTTCACAGGGCCGCAGCACCGATGTGATCGCATGGCGCGGCCTGACCGTGGACCCGGTCGCGCAAACGGTCTCGAAGGACGGCGCGCGCGTGCCGCTCACCGCGCGCGAGTGGGCCGTGCTGATCCACCTGCTCACGCATGCGGGCGTGCCGCAGCCGCGCTCGCGCATCGAGGAAAGCCTGTACGGGTGGCACGAGGAAGTCGAGAGCAACGCGATCGAAGTGCACGTGTCGAACCTGCGCAAGAAGCTCGGCGGCGACGTGATCCGCACCGTGCGCGGCTTCGGCTACGTCGTGGACAAAGCATGACGGGAACGCGCTCGACGTCGATCCGCCGCCGGCTGATGTGGCTGATTCTCGTCAGCGTCGGCGCCGTATGGGCGGTGATGTTCGCGTGGAGCTTCACGAACGCGACGCGCGAAGTCGACGAATGGGACGACGCCCGCCTGATCCAGCTCGCGCATCTGCTGATCCAGCTCGATGCGTCCAATCTCGCGAAACTGGCCGCGACGGGCATCGACGTGCGCAACGAATACACGCGCGCGTCGCCCGCCGTCTACGACGACAGCGATGCGCAGCCGCGCTATGCGCTCTTCGAGATGCGCGATGCGGCAGGCCAGCTGATCGTCGAAAGCCCCGGCCTCGTGGCGCTGAAAACGTCCATCGAGCCGGGCGAGACGGCCGAAGGCGTGCACCGGCTGACGATCGGCGGACGCATGTGGCTCGCCTATGCATTGCGCGACAGCGCGACGGGCCGCACCGTGCGCGTGCTCGAGCCGGCCAATATGCGCAGCGATCTGACGACGGGCGTCGCGAGCCGCATCGCGCGTCCGATGGCCATCGCCCTGCCCGTGCTCGCGCTCTTCGTCTGGTTCAGCATCGGGCACAGCTTCAGGCCGCTGTCGACGATCTCGAAGGCGGTGCGCACGCGCGACGCGCGCAACCTCGATCCGATCCACGTCAATCCGTCGCCCGCCGAAGTGAAGCCGCTCGTCGACGCGATCAATCAGCTGCTCGCGCGGCTACAACACTCCATCATGCGCGAGCGCGCGTTCACGGCCGACGCGGCGCACGAGCTGAAGACGCCCCTTGCCGCGATCAAGGTCCAGGCACAAGTGGCACTCGCCGCGCAGGACGGCGCACAGCGTCAACAGGCGATGCATCGGGTGGTCCAGGGTGTCGACCGCAGCGCGCGTCTCGCCGAGCAGCTGCTGCTGCTCGCGCGGCTCGACGAACGCGAGACGGTCACGACCTTGCCCGTCAAACTTCATGAAGTCGCGAGCGAGGCGATCGCGTTCCGCGCGCCTCATGCCGAAGAGAAGTCGATGGCCGTCGTGCTCGCCGGGGACCGCGACGCCGAAGTGTATGCGGATCGCGTGCTCACGCGCACGCTGATCGACAATCTGCTCGACAACGCGATCAAGTACGGCGATGTCGGCGGGCGCGTGCATATCAGCGTGCTGGCCGATGCGCAGAGCGTCGCGTTGACGGTCTCCGACAACGGCCCGGGCGTTTCCGACGAAGAGCGCCTGCGCCTGACCGACCGCTTCTTCCGCGGCTCGGCGGCAACGGCGAGCGGCAACGGCAGCGGACTCGGGCTATCGATCGTCGCGCGCATCGCCACGCATTTCGACGCGCAGATTCACATCGGCTCGGGGATCGGGCGGCGCGGGCTCGCTGTGCAGATTGCGTTTCCGCGCGTGCAGCACGCGCGTGCCGGCCAGGCTGTCGAACCGCTCAGGCCATAAACGACGCGCGTCGATGCGGCGCGTGCGCACGCCGTGCAGGCCCGCGTGTTCAGCGGAGCGCTAACAGGCTGAGTCCGGGTTCAGGGTTCAGGGAAAGAGCGGCAGCGACATCGGCATGTCGGCGCCCGGCGCTTTTTTTCGCGCGGGCCGCTCCACTCGCGGCGCGCGTTGCCGGATCGGCGCGCTCGCGCGGTCGAGGCAGCGGTACACGCGAACCAGCGCGGATGAGAAAGCGGCAGGCTGCGCCATCAGGCACGGCAGCGATGCTTCCAGTTCGATGAGCAACGCCGGCAAGGTCGGAGCCGGGGACTGCGTGGTCTTCCGTGGTCGTTTTGTCATGGACGCCTCTCTGGAACGCTGCGGGCACTGTATCACAGCCCGATGACACAGCCCGACGACACAACAGCTCCCGGCGACACAGCCCGACGACACAGCCCGACGACACAGCCCGGCGACACAGCCCGACGACACAGCCCGACGACAGATCCGCCCAGACGGCGCGTACGACCTCGGACCGCACGCGCGACGCGCATGGTCAGCGATCGTCAGCCAGCTTTATCGACAGGTGGGTGCAGGGAAGCGCCGCTGCGTCAGGCGTGCGCGTCGTCGGCAACGGCGAGCATCGTGCCTCGGCATGCGGGCGATCCGCACCGGCATCTGTACTGGCGGCGCGTTTCTTCGTCTTGCGGATCGTCGACGGACAGACCATACGAGATCAGCAGTTCTTCGCCGCACTGGATATCGACGGCGGCTTCGATAAAAACGCGTCCGTCGATTTCGACCGCCTCGCAATTGGCCTTGCATGCATGGTTGAGCCAGCGCGCGCTATTGCCGCCGACGCTGCCGTCGATCACGCGCCCATCCGACAGGCCGAACACGAACGTATGCCCATAGTCGCCGCTGCGCTCGATGCGCCGCGCGGCGCGCCGCCATGACGTCACTTCACCTTTGTATTCGATGATGCGCTCGCCGGCCGCGAGCGCGCACAGCGCGAACACACCCTTGCCATGAATGGGCGACCGCCTGACTGATAAACGACGCATGGCCTGCTTTCGAAGAGGATTCATCCACTAAGTATAGGGCGCGAAAAAAATGCGCTGTTATCGATGTGCGTATGTCGGTCCTCTTGCATGCATCGCAAGCGTGCATCGGATTGGGATAACGAATGCAGGCGTCGCGTTCGCTCAGCCCCGCGTCCGTTCGCGTCTCACCATCGCAAAGCTCACGGGCACCGAGCCGCGCGCGCGGGCCGTACGCGGTTCGAATGCGCGTGCGTCCAGTTGCATCTCGCGCACGCGTCCCGTTGCCAGCCGCGCGTACAGATCGGGGCGTCTCGCATCGAGCCAGCGATGCCCGGGGCTCGTGCCGATCAATGCCGGGTCGAGATCCGCGACGATCATCTCATCGCCGCGTATGCCCTGCCCGTCTTGCACGATCACATGGCCGCACGGATCGACGATCGCGGCCGCCCGGCCCTCGCCTGCATCTTCGCCCTCGCCCGCTTGAATCTCCTCGTGAACGCCGTCGTGAACGCTGTCGCTGTAGACGACGAACATGCCGTTGTCGATCGCGCGCGCCGGCAACGCGCGGCGCATCCATTCGTTGCTCGCGGCGTCGCAGGCACCCGTGCGCGCATGCGGCGCAACGAGCAGCTGCGCGCCGAGCAGTGCCGCCATCCGCGCGTTTTCGACCAGATAGTTGTCGCCGCCGATCAGCACCGCGAGCCGCCATCCCCAGCGCGTGTCGAATACGGTGAAGCGGTCGCCGCGCGCGAGATGGCGCTCGCCGTCCGGCTGCAGCTTGCGATGCACGTGCCGCTCGCCGCCCGGCAGGCACACGACATAGCTGCTGAACATCTCCCCGTTCGGGGCGGCTTCGATCAGGCCGACGCCCGCAGCGACGCCCGTGCGCTCGACGGCATCGGCGACGGCGAGCACGGACGCACTGTCGACGCCCTGCGCAAGCTCCCTCAGCTCCGTGCGGCGCATCTTGCGCGCATCCGATGAACCGGGGCCGCCGATACCACCCGTCAGACACGCTTCGGGAAACACCGCGAGTCCGACGCCGTCGCGCGCGGCCCGCTCGATCGCGGCGACGGTTCGCGCAACGTTATCGGCCGTCGCGCCACGGCGTGACGTGAACAGCATCGACGCGACACGCAGCGTCGCGATGGACAGAGAGGACATGATGGACCCGGTATGAATCGATGAAATTCCTCCATTGGACCCCCAGCCATTCGATACGTAAAATGAATAATTCGATCGAAACGATAACGGTGAAGAATGGAAATCCGGTTGCTGCGCGCGTTCCTGACGGTCGCCAACCTGCGCCATTTCGGCCGTGCGGCGCAGGCGCTGCATCTGAGCCAGCCGGCGCTCAGCAAGCAGATCGTCGCGCTCGAGGAAAGCCTCGGCGCGCGGCTCTTCGAGCGAGGCCGGCACGGCGCGGAACTGACGGCCTTCGGCACCGCGTTCCTGCCCGATGCCGAAACGCTCGTGCGCGATGCCGACGACGTGCTCGCCCGCGCGCGCGAAGCGAGCAGCGGCCGGCGCGGCCATCTGCGCATCGGTCTGTGTTTGTCCGCGCTCACGCTTGCGCCGGCCCTGATCGCCGCGTATCGCAGGCTCAATCCCAACATCGGTGTCACGCTGAATGACCTGTCGTCGGCGGAGCAGACGCGGCGCATGTTCGCCGGCAAGCTCGACGTCGGCTTTGTCCGCCTGCCCGCGAGCGCGGGCCTGTCGGCGTTTCGCGTCGTCGACGAGTCGCTTGCGCTGGCCGTGCCGCCGCACGCGACGTGGAAGCGCGTGCCCGCGAACCTCGACGAACTCAACGAACTCGGCTTCATTGCGCTCGCGCGCAGCCGCGGCCCGGGGCTGTCGGGCATGATCGACGCATGGTGCGCGGAGCGCGGTTTCGTGCCGCGCGTGATCCAGCAGGCCGACGATATCCAGTCGGTGCTGGCCGCCGTTGCAGCGGGTGTCGGCACGGCGTTCGTGCCTTCGCGCGCCGAGCATCTGCTGCGCGACGCGCGCGTGTTGCGGCTGAAGGATGCGTCCGCGCAATGGCGCGTCGGTCTCGCATGGCAGACGGAGCGCGACGATCCCGTCGTGACGCGCTTCGTCGATTATGTGCGCGCGTCGGTGAAGCGCGCCGCGTAGGGCCCACGAAGCGTCTTCACAGGTTCGAAGCGCGCCTTACGTACGAAGCGCGCCTTCAAAGCGTGAGGCGCGCTTCGAGGCCGCCGCTTTCGCGATTGCGCAGCGTCAGCGTCGCGCCCATCGACTGCGCGAGCTGCTTCGCAATCGCGAGCCCGAGACCCGTGCCGCCCGTCTCGCGATTGCGCGACGTCTCGACGCGATAGAACGGCTGGAATACCGCGTCGAGCTGCGACTGCGGAATGCCCGGGCCGCGATCGAGCACGGCAATCGACACGTGCCGCGCGCGCGTAGCGTCGGCGCTCATTTCGACGGTCACTTCGTCGCCGCCCGAGTACTTCAGCGCGTTGTCGATCAGATTGCCGAGAATGCGGCGCAACGCCTGCGGCCGCGTCGTCACCGGCTCGCCGACGCGCCCCGTCAGCGACACGCGGTCGCCCGCATCCGCATAGTCGCTGACGATGCTCTCGATCAGCGCGTCGGGATCGATGCGGCAGGGATTCTCGTCGGCGCCATGCAGCGTGCGCGCATACGCGACGCCTTCGCGCACGAGCAGCTCCATCTCCTTCAGATCCTTTTGCAGACGCGCGCGCTCCGTTTCGTCGTCGAGCAGGTCGGCGCGCAGGCGCATGCGCGTGATGGGCGTTTGCAGATCGTGCGAAACGGCCGCGAGAATCTGCAAACGCTCGCGCATATAGACACCGATGCGCGTCTGCATCGCGTTGAACGCCTTCGATGCGCGCGCGACTTCTTCGGGTCCGTCCTCCGGCAGTGCGGCGGGCGCGAGGTCGGGGCCGAGCGTGTCGGCCGCCTGCGCGAGACGTTCGAGCGGCCGCGTCGCGAGGCGCACCGCGACCCACGCGCAACCGCCGAGCAGCGCCAGTTGCGCGGCGAGCACGAGCGGCAGCCACGGCGACAGCGGCGTGCCGTGCACCGGATGCATGTCGATCGTGAGCGGCGAGCCGTCGCTCAATGTCATATGCACTTCGAGATGTTCGCGCTCGCCCGGCACCGCATTGGCCGTCACGTTGTAGCGCGCGCCGACGTCCTTCGCGATCGATGCGCCGATCTGCTGGGACAGCGTCGCATCCGGCGGCATGCCGCTCGTGCCTGGACCGAGCACGAAGCGATAGCTGCGCCGCGCGAGCTTCGGCAGCCATTCGACACGCTCGGCGGGTGTCAGCCGGTCGAGCAGCGCGACGGAGCTCGTCACTTCCTGGCCGATATAGCCGACCATCATGTGTGTCATCGACTCGTTGCGCTCGGTCATCGTCAGCCAGAACGACAGCGTCTGCGCGGCGATCAGGCCCGCGAAGAAGATCAGCGACAGGCGCACGAACAGCGTGCGCGGCGGCCACAGACCGCGCAGACGGCCGGCTGCATCGTTCATCAGGCGCTGTCCTCCGGCGTGACGAGCGACGAGAACACATAGCCCTCGTTGCGCAGCGTCTTGATGTAGCGCGGCTCGCGCGCGTCGTCGCGCAGACGCTGGCGCACGCGGCTCACGAGCAGATCGATCGAGCGGTCGAACGGTTCCGTCTGCCGCCCTTGCGTGAGCGTCAATAGCTGGTCGCGCGTCAGCACGCGTTGCGGATGATCGAGAAACACGCGCAGCAGCCGGTATTCGGCGCCGCTCAGCGCGACCATCGTGCCCTCGCTGTCGATCAGATTGCGGCCGATCGTATCGAGCCGCCAGTCGCCGAAGCACAGGAAGTGCGACGTGCTCGCCTGCTCGTTGCCGGGCGGCATCATGCGCGCGCGGCGCAGGATCGCGCGGATGCGCGCAAGCAGCTCGCGTACGGCGAAGGGCTTCGCGAGGTAATCGTCGGCGCCCATCTCTAGGCCGACGACGCGGTCGGTCTCTTCGCTCAGCGCCGTCAGCATCAGAATGGGGATTGTCTGGAATTCGCCCGCGCGCAGCTCGCGGCACAGGTCGAGGCCGCTTTCGCCCTGCAGCATCAGGTCGAGCACGATCAGGTCAGGCCGCTCGCTGGCGAGCGCGGCGCGCATCTGCCGTCCGCCCGAGGCGAGCGTCGCGCGCACGCCGTTCTTGTTGAGATAGGTGCCGACCAGTTCGCGGATGTCGCGGTCGTCGTCGACGATCAGAACGTGATCCGTCTTTTCCACACAAGGCTCCTTAGCCCGCCGTTTTCCTCGATATTACGCGTCGTCGACCACCGACAGGCTCGCGCCGTCCGATACGGACGCTTCGAGCGCATACGGATCGACGCCGTCCAGACAGCCGAGGTTCACGCGCCACAAGTTCGGGTCCTTGCGCGTCTGATGAAAAGGATAGACGCCGCAGTGCTTGCAGAAGTAATGCTTCGCGACGTGAGTGTTGAACTGGTACAGCGTGAGACTGTCCTCGCCCGACAGGATGCGCAGCGCGCTTGCGGCAAAGAACGGCGACATCAGCGCGCCCCTGCGCCGGCACAGACTGCAGTTGCAGCGCGCGGCGGGCGTGACGGGCGTTTCGACTTCGAAGGTGACGGCGCCGCAATGACACGAGCCGTGATGAAGGTTGGACGTCATGGCTTGCTCCCGATTGCAATGCCGACTTTATACCGTAACGTCTCCCCTGCTTTGTGTCCCAATGTATCTGGCCGGTACGGCGATACAAAATGGGTGGGTGATGGGTTTGCCGGTGATGCCTCGACTCCTCTCGCCGAAACGGCGAACCATTCCGCCCGACATGTTGCATGCCATCGCAGAACGGTTCAACGCGCCCATTACCCCCGGCACTGATCCTTGTCGCCGGGCGCGGTCGCCGCATTCAGATCGAAGTCCGCTTCCTGTAGCCCTTTGGGGCTCGTCGCGACCCAATGCAAGGCCGACGGCGAGCGCACGAGCCCGATGCTGCCCGTATAGGTCCATTTGATCGGCGACGGCTGCGTGCCCGCGAGTTCGATCGACGAAGGCGTGAGCTTGAGATGCAGCAGCCGTCCGTCCTGCGACGGTGTGAACGCGCGCGCGCCGATCACGGCAATGCCCGCCTCGCGCACCGATGCCGGCATGCAGCCGAGCGTCGCCGTCGTCTGCCCGTTCGCATCGATGAGCTGCGCAAAGCCTCTGCCCTGGTCGTCGGTAGCGACGACAACGAAGCGGTCGACGGCAGGCAACCAGGCGGCCGCGTACGTGTAGTACTGCAGGCGATCCGCGATCACATGCGGCTCGCTGAGCGCGCCCGTCGCGGGGTCGAGCGTCGCTACCTTGAGCCGCGCGTAGGTCTCGCCGTTCACATACTGCTGCCACACGAGCAGCGCGCGCGTCGGCGAACCGGCGATCATCGGCCACCATTCGCGCACGCGCGGCGCCACGTCGATCGCCTGCACTAGTGCGCCGTCGGCATTGTAGGTCTTCACATAGACGCCGTCGCCCGTGCCGAGATTGTCGACGCCGCCGCCGTCGATCCAGTCGTTCGAATAGAACACGACGAACCGCGAGCCGACGCCCGCGACGTGACCCGAGTGCCCGCCCGACAGCACATCGTTCGGATACGGCTTCACACCCTTCAGGTCCGACGTATAGACGCCGTAACGCTGGCTCACCTGGTTCGGCGTGTGCATGTGTTGCGTCGCCAGGCTGCGTGTGCGTGTCTTAAGCTGACTTGACAGGCTGTGCCCTGCCGCACATTCGCGGCTCCGAACTGTCGGCGACTGTACATTCAGTCATGCTTCTGCTTGCACGCGCAAGCATTTTTCCCCGTACAACAAGTGGCTTTCTCATGCTTGCCGCGCGCGATCTTGCGCGCAAATTGATGCATTTCTGAAAGGCTTCAGCAGTGATTCGCGCGTAAAGAACACGTAATTGCATGGCGCGATGGATGGGTCGGCCCTCCGCGAATCTCACGTCAGGCAGCGCAACGTTCCTGTACGAGGACGCTTGCGTAATCGAAAGTCGGGCGCGCGTAGAAAAAGCCTTGCGCGAGTACCTTCGGCCATTGCGCGAGCCATTGCGCTAGCGCCTGCGTTTCGACGCCCTCTGCGACCACCGTCACGTCAAGACGTTCGAGCATCGACAGCACGCCGGACGCCACCGCCGACGCGCGAGGGCATTCCGGCACGCTCTTGAGCACTTCGCGCGCGACCTTCACTGTATCGACGTCGATCGTACTCAGCAGCGCAAGCGACGAATAGCCGGTGCCGAAGTCGTCGATGGCGAGCCGCATGCCGGCTTCGCGCAAAGGTCTCGTCAAAGGCCGCGCGGCCAGCAGACGGGCCGCGTCTTCCGTCTCGACGAGCTCGAGTTCGAGCAGATCCGGTTCGATGCCGTGCAACTGCGCGATCTGCACGACGGTCGCCGCAAAGGCCTCGTCGGCCACGACGCTGGGCGGCACGTTCACAGCGACGGGACATACCGGTTGTCCCAGACGCCGTGCGTTCGCAAGCGCCCTGCATGCGCTGTCGATCACATGACAGGTCAGTTGCAGCGCGATCAGCGGATGATCGAGTGCGACGAGAAAAGCATCGGGCAACAACATGCCGTAGTCCGGATGCATCCAGCGAATCAATGCTTCGACCCGCACGAGCCTGCCCGTCTTCACATCGTAAATGCCCTGAAACGCGAGCGGAAATTCACTCGCCAACAGGCCTTCGCTCACGCGGCGTTCGAGGTTGTTGAGCTCGCGTGGCGCTTGCGCTTGCACATCGCGGGCCATGTTCGCGGTCACGCGGGAGATCGTTTCATTGCCTGAATTTGCGGCGGTAGAGTGGCGAGCATCCATCGTAGGGGAAGGCCTTGTTATCGATGAGTTGATTGGAATGGCTTTCCACTGCCAATGCACGTTTCGTACCACG
Source organism: Paraburkholderia franconis (assembly GCF_009362735.1). Classification (GTDB taxonomy): domain Bacteria; phylum Pseudomonadota; class Gammaproteobacteria; order Burkholderiales; family Burkholderiaceae; genus Paraburkholderia; species Paraburkholderia franconis. Next base: position 57,925 of record NZ_WHNP01000043.1, read on the forward strand.
CGACCACGAAAATCATCCGATATGCTTAAGAACCGCATCGCGCTTCATTCTTCGAGCGATGGTTCGCAACCTACGCATAAATCGAAAATTCAGCAACGTTTCGTGTGCGAAACATCGGCACCGCGCAGCATTACCTCAGAGGTAATCGATTCGCCGTGCCGATGCCGATATGCTGGCCTCATTGGTCAATGGCCTGGAGATCGGCATGTCAACGTTTGCAGTTGCGCACTTGCACGAAGTGAAGGTGGGCGTCGAGATCGTCGAGTACCTGAAGCGTATCGACGCGACGCTTGCGCCCTATTGCGGCCATTTCGTGCTGCATGGCGGCCGCTATGAACGGCTCGAAGGAGACTGGCACGGCGACCTGATCGCTATCGAGTTTCCGAATCGCGATCTCGCGCGTGCATGGTATCGATCCGATGCGTATCAGGCGATCTTGCCGTTGCGCACCGGGAATTCGATCGGCGATGTGATTCTGATCGACGCGGTGCCGGCTTCGCATATCGCGACCGACGTGTTGTGCGGATGAAGCATGGGTGGCGTTTCGTCGGCCCAGAAACGCCACCCGTGTCCTCTCATCGTGCTCAGCTGCCGAAGTAGACGCTGCAATAGCTGACGGGCCCGACACACGAATTCATGCCCGTGCCTGTGCCAGTCATGGGCATGCGCGATCCAGCCGAATGCGTGCCCGACATGCCCGCGCCCACACCTTCGGCATCCTGAGCAGCCTTTTGATGCACGACCTGTTGCTGATAGATCGGCGCGACGTCGGGATAAGAAGCGTCGGTCACGAACTGCGAACCGTTCTGCTCGGCCTGAATCAGTTCCTGACGGACTTCTGCGCGCGTCTTTTCCTGAGCGAATGCGGTGGAGGCAAAACCCGTCGAAACAAGTGCTGCGATCGAAACGGTCAACAGTGCAAGCTTTTTCATTTCAAGCTCCTTCAGATGAGATGACGACAATCCGTCACGGTGTGTGCTGCGCGTTCACTGTGATGAACAAACGGACCGTCGAATCTATTCCCATTTTCTGACGCTTCTCGACGACAAAAAATTTTCCGCATCCAGTGGAATAAATGCTCCCTGTTCCTGTTGACCACCTTTTATGCGATGTCATAGACGGGAAAAGGAGCATCTGTGATGAACCCCAAATCCCCAGCGGAAGCGCCTCGTTGCATTCCGTGCAGGTTCGGTGCGATAGGCGCGGCCGTCCTGGCGCTCGCCGGCGGTTTCGCCTACACGGCCGGCTGGCTGACACCTGCGCGCCTCACCACTTATCGCATCATCGATCAGTTCCAGGCCAACGCGGGCCCTCATCTGGGCTATCGCCGCAATCACGCGAAAGGCCTTTGCGTCGAAGGCTATTTCGACAGCAACGGCAACGCAGCGTCGATTTCACACGCGCAGGTATTCGCGTCGGGACGCACGCCTGTCATCGGCCGCTTCGCCATTCCAGGCAGCAATCCGTCGGCGCCCGATGCAAGCGTGCCGATTCGCAGCATGGCGCTGCTGTTCATGCAGCGCGACGGCCAGCAATGGCGCACAGGAATGAACTCGACGCCTCTGTTCACCGTGCATACGCCGGAGCAGTTCTATCAGCAGCTACTCGCGGCAAAGCCCGATCCGAAAACGGGCAAACCCGATCCCGCGAAACTGAAGGCGTTCTATGCAGCGCATCCGGAAACGCGGCCGTTTCAGGAATGGATGAAGACGCACCCCGCGTCGTCGGGTCTCGCGAATGCCGCGTACTACAGCATCAACGCGTTCCGCTTCATCGACGCAAGCGGAAACGAGCACGCGGTGCGCTGGTCGGTCGAACCGGAAATGCCGTACTCTCCTGTGGATCCGCAAGAAAAGAGCGATTCCGACTTTCTTTCGAAGCAGCTCGACGAGCAGCTCAAACACGGCAACGTGCGCTGGCATCTGATCGTGACGGTCGCCAATGCGGGGGACCCAACCAACGATGCGACGCTGCAATGGCCTGCTGACCGGCAACGAATCGATGCCGGCACCGTCGTACTGGAACGCAGCGCGCCTCAAGCCGATGGCGTATGCCGCGACGTGAACTTCGATCCGACCGTGTTGCCGGACGGCATCAAGCCATCGGACGATCCGCTGCTTGCTGCGCGCTCGGCCGCCTATGCCGTGTCATACCAGCGACGCACGCGTGAAGAAGCGTTGCACACCGCGCCCGCTACTCCGAAACCTCAACGGAACCCGTCATGACGAATTCGACTCGCCATTTTTCTCCGCTCGCGCGTCTGCTGCACTGGACGATGGCTGTGCTCATACTTGCGATGCTGTTCATTGGCATCGGCATGGTCGCGACGGTTTCGCACGCGCATGACACGCTGATTGCATTGCATCGGCCGCTTGGCGTTGCGTTACTCGTGCTCGCGCTGATTCGTGTCGGCGTACGTGTGAGGAACGGCAGTCCCGCGCTGCCTTCGGACATGCCCGCATGGCAGCGATTCGCGGCCAAAGCTTCGCATTTCGTTCTATACGCGCTATTCATCGCAATGCCGTTGATCGGTTGGGCGATGCTCTCCGCGGGCGGATATCCCATCACACTGTTCGATGGATATCACTTGCCCGCAATCGTGCCGCAAAACGTCGATCTGTTCGCGCTAATGCGTGCGCTGCATACGTGGTTCGCGTTCGCGTTGTTCGCGACAGTACTCGCGCATATCGCCGCAGCTCTGTTCCATGGACTGATCCGCCACGACGGCGTATTCTCCAGCATGGCTCGCGGAGGACGCTAGGCATCGTGTGCGCCACGCCGGCAGCATCACGCGACACAACGAAGACCCCGCAAGGAGACACCGCGTGTTCGAACAATGCGAGTGGTTCAATGAGCCGTCAGTGTGGTCGCTCGATGGTGACACGCTTCGAGTGACGACCGATCCGAAGACCGACTTCTGGCGCAAGACGCATTACGGCTTTACGCGCGATTCAGGCCACTGCTTCGGGGTGCGTACGCAAGGCGACTTCACCGCGCAGGTGCGCGTACGCGGGCAGTTTCATGCGCTATACGATCAGGCCGGCCTGATGGTGCGCGTTGACGAATCGACGTGGATGAAAGCAGGCGTCGAATTCACCGACGATGTGCTGATGATGAGCAGCGTGTTGACCGTTGAGGGGTCGGACTGGGCAATCGGCTCGCCGATTGCCGGCGTCGACGGCTTCTGGATGCGGGCAACCGTCGCTCGAGGCGTATTGCGCTTGCAGTACTCGATCGATGGGAAAGCGTGGCCACTATTGCGGCTCGCGCCTTTTCCGGCAGCGGCCAGTTATCTAGTCGGACCTGTGTGCTGCACGCCGGAACGCGGCGGACTCAATGTCGAATTTTCGAGCTTCGCTGTGGGTGCCCCGCTGCAAAAAGATCTGCACGATCTAAGCTGAGATCGCTCGTCGCGCGGCACATGTTGCTGTGCGCCGCGCAGTACTGTAGTCATACCGCGGCTGCAAACCCCGCTTTGAGCGCCTGATAAATGCTGCGATAACGCGCGAGCCTTTCTGCCAGCAGCGGTGCAAGCGTACGATCAGGTTCGCACGATTCGAGCGTCGGCGGAGCGAGGCATACGTCCTTGATAGCTTCGCCCGTTACGGCAAGTCGTGCGAGACGCGCTGCGCCCAACGCCGCGCCGACGTCGCTGCCTTCATGCCGATGCATCGTAATGCCCGTCGCCGACGCGCACAGATTCGCCCAGAACGGACTGCGTGAGCCGCCGCCGATAAACGATGCACTCTTCAATGTCGTACCGGCACTTTGCAACGCGGCGTAGCCGTCGGCCATCGCGAATGCAACGCCCTCCATCACGCTGTACGCGAGATCGCCGGTCGTGTTGGCGCCCGTCAGCCCCCAGAACACGCCGCGCGCATTTGCATCGTTGTGTGGCGTTCGCTCGCCGCTCAGATACGGCAGGAAGATGGGCGCCGTAGCGGGATTGGCCGCACTCGCCAGTTCAGGCAAGCTGCCGACTTCGCGGCCCACGACTTTCGACAGCCATCCGAGACTCGATGCCGCAGACAGAATCACGCTCATCTGATGCCAACGGTCGGGCAGACAATGACAGAACGCGTGCACGCCTTGCGCGGGATTCGGCGCGAAACGATCGGTTCCGGCGAACAGCACGCCCGATGTACCGAGCGAAAGAAAAGCACTGCCTGGTTCGGCAACGCCCATGCCGATCGCGCTTGCTGCGTTGTCGCCCGCTCCGCCGCATAGCACGACGGGACCCGTAATGCCCCAATCGCGCCGCAACACATCGCTCAGCTGTGCAGCAGGTGCGCTGCCTTCGACGAGGCGAGGCATGTGTGCGCGCGTCAAACCCGTCGCCGCGAGCATCCGATCGGACCAGTCGCGCTTTGCGACATCGAGCCAAAGCGTGCCCGAAGCATCTGACATGTCAGACACGAAATCGCCGGACAGCCGCCACGCAATGTAGTCTTTCGGTAGCAGCACCTTAGATGCGGCACGAAACACATCAGGCTCGTGCCTCGCCAGCCAAAGCAGCTTTGGTGCCGTAAAACCGGGCATGGCGAGATTGCCGGTGATGTCGCGGGATTCCGGCACGAGTGCTTCGAGCTCTGCGCACTCGGCGAATGCACGTGTATCGTTCCAGAGTATTGCGGGTCTCAGTACCTCGCCGCTCTGATTGAGCAGCGTCGCACCGTGCATCTGTCCCGAGAGCCCGATTCCGCGCAGCGCTGCAAATGCAGTTGGATTCGCACCGCGCACGGCGGCCACGGCGTCGAGCGTCGCCTGCCACCATGCCTGCGGGTTCTGCTCGGACCAATGCGGATGAGGCTGCGAAACTTCGAGACGGACGCCACTGGTTGCAAGCGTCGTCGACGCGTCACCAGTCAGAATTACTTTTACCTCGGATGTGCCGAGGTCGATTCCAAGGAAAGTCACAGCACGTCTCCACTATTTGGCATGAAGTAACCGGCTGTTCAGGGCCGGCGTCTGTTCGACTCGGTGAAACATGACGTTACCATGGTACGTGGTGAGCGCATGACTTCGCAGTGTTTGCTAGTGCGCTGCTGCTCCGATGTATGTGAACATCGGCTATCGGGGGCACCTTTCGCAGTCGTGTTGCTACTGCTGCGAGGAAATGCAGCCTGGGCAGAGGCGGCGGGGTATTGACGAGTGGTGAAGTGACCTGCCCCCGGTATTAGTCCGGACCGCTGTTAGAGTCCGAGGTTAAAAGCTGCTTCGCTTCATGTGCCTGTGTGAACTGCCTGGGCGTCAGATATCCGAGCGAGCTGTGAGGCCGTTCGGTGTTGTACTCGTTTCTCCATTCTTCAATCAGGCGTCTGGCATGACGCATCGAGACGAACCAGTGCTCATTCAGGCATTCGTCACGGAAGCGTCCGTTGAAGCTCTCGATGTACGCGTTCTCGACGGGCTTGCCTGGCCGGATGAACGACAGCGTGACGCCGGCTTCGTAAGCCCATGCATCCAGCACCTTACCCGCGAATTCCGGGCCGTTGTCTACCGTGATGGATGCAGGCAATCCACGCATCTCGCCTAACCGTTGCAACACGTGCTTTACGCGCAGA
>NZ_WHNP01000044.1 GCF_009362735.1 Paraburkholderia franconis
TGCGCGCGCTCACGGAAGCGTCGCGCGCGCTCGCGTACGTCGCGGCGTCGCACTGCGATTTCGCGCACCGCCATCCCGACGACGCGAAGCGTGCCGAACACCAGGCGATCTACGAATACCTGGTGCCGATCGTGAAGGGCTGGAGCACGGAGCTGTCGATCGACGTGGCGAGCCTCGGCGTGCAGGTGCACGGCGGCATGGGCTTCATCGAGGAAACGGGCGCGGCGCAGTACTACCGCGACGCGCGCATCCTGCCGATCTATGAGGGCACGACGGCGATCCAGGCGAACGACCTGATCGGCCGCAAGACGGTGCGCGATGGTGGTGCGGTCGCGCAAGCGCTGCTCGCCGAGATCGCGCAGACCGTCGAAGCGCTGAAGCAGCACGATGGCGCGGCGTTCGCGTCGATGCACAGGCATCTGTCGCATGGACATGATGCGTTGCAATCGGTAGTGGCCTTTGTCGTCGCAAACGTGAAGCGCGATCCGAATGCGGTGTTCGCGGGCAGCGTGCCGTATCTGAAGCTCGCGGGCATCGTATTGGGCGGCTGGCAGATGGCGCGTGCGATGCTGGTCGCGCAAGCGAAGCGTGAGGATGATCCGTCGTTCTACGGTGCGAAGATCGCCACCGCGCAGTTCTATGCGGAGCACGTGCTGCCGCAGGCGGTGGCGCTGGAAGCGTCGATCGTCAGCGCGAACGGCGCGGACGGCGTGCTGGCGCTGTCGGAAGATCAGTTCTGAGGACAGGGTACTGACAAGCCCTATCGAAGCGGGCAGCGACATCCAACGCTGCCCGTGATGTTTCACTCAATGCGTAGCGATGCGGACAAGCAACGAAACCGCAATCGCTATCCGCTCCTTCCTTCTTCACCAGCGGCCGCCACGCGGCCCTTCCATCGCGTCCCGCACCAACACATCCCGCACCAACACATCCCGCACGGCATAGCCCGTCGAGCGTCCCGACACGTGCCGCTCACCCCATCTTCCCGCTCAACCCCTTTAGCCCTTTGATCACGACGAGCAGTGCGCGGCCGTGCTCTTCCGAGCCGTCCCATGCGTCGACGATCGCATTGCGCAGCATCTCGTTGTAGCCCGCTGCCCGGCCGCTCGCGCGGCGCGGCTCCACGCCGTAGAAACTGCATAGCTTATTGAATGATGCGCTCTTGCGTACACGCTGCCCCTCCGACAGCCGAAGCCGTGACACGGTAGGCTGGCTGACTCCAGAAAGCCTCGCGATTTCGCTGGACGAACGCGTATCCGCCAGCAAGCGGCGCATCAGGTCCTGCACGGGAAAATCGCTCTTCGGGGCTTCCATTCGACGCATTATATCTATACATTAACGCTTATTGAATTGGCCGATCAATTTTGACGAATGGCCGCCTCCCGAGGAAGTGAATGACACTGAAGCACCTACCGCCCACGTTCTGCTGGACCAAGACAGGCCACGAGTCCAGTGAAGATCTGCCTGTCGTCGTCCTTCAAAAGGAATGGGAGCGCAGGCTGGGCGGCGGGCGTTTTCTGTGGGGCGTCGGGCAGTCGCTGGGCAACAGCGCGCAAGTCGCGGCGCATCGCACGGGCTCGCTGCTCGCGCTTTTTTCGCCGGCATCGAGCAAGCCCAGACCCGTCGGCCGCAAAAAGGAAGACATGCTGCTGTGGAACGCGTGGATCGACAGCACGGGGCAGGTGCGGCAGCTTCCGCCTCACGCGTTCATCGTCAGCCGCGCGACGCTGCCTTCCGGGCAGCGCAGGGAACAGCATTACGCGCTGGTGTGCTCTTCGCCGACGGAACTGAGCATGGGCACGCGTTTGCGCGTGTACCCGGAACATCTGCGCGGCATGAGCACGGGCAAAGCGCTCGGCGCCGCGCATGGCACGGCCGTGGTCGACTGCATCGCGCGCGCGGGCAATCTGATTGGCGAGACCGGCAAGACCGGCAAGAGCTATCCGATTGCGCTCGCTATCGAACTCGAAGCGCCGTATTTCGTGCGGCTCACGCAACCCGGCGTGCTCAAGGCGCGCGATTTCGCGGAGATCAACAAGGCCACCCGCGACGGCGATCTCGCAACGTTCATCGATATGGTCGGGCGTTTGCGCAGCCGGCCGCCGCAAGAGCGCGTGCGCGGCTTCACGCGCGATCTGTTCGATATGCCGCCCATCGAAGCCATGGCTGCGTTCAGCAACGTGGCACATGCGCAACCGGGTTTCGCGACATGACTGACGTGGACGGTCAGCGAGTGTTTATATTGCATGGAACCTGGGAACACTGAATTTCCAGTGCTCGCGTTAAAAAAGCGCGTGTTGTTGTATTCCCGCCCTGGCGCTCCGCCGCGAGCGGAGAGAAAATCGGCGTGTCGCGCAATGCGTTGCAACCGCTATCCGTTCAAGTCGCTGGCTCGACCTCGTAGCTATTGCTGCACCGTAAGCTTGCGCAAGTGAAGTACACGAACCTGAAACGAAACGGAGGAATGCCTATGTCGGCGATCACACATTCGCGGCAGGCTCAAGCCGCGCAGCGCTTTGTCCAGGCGACACGAAATGTCGATCTTGCGTTTCGCGCCGTGCGCGGCGATCCGGACGACGGCACATCGAATGTCGAGTATGCAGCCGCCGTCGCGCAACTGGACCGCGCGCTCGACGAGCTTGCGCGTGCTCAGGCGCTGTTCGACTCGGCGGTTCGCCATGACGCGCGGCGGCGCAATTGAGTTCGTCACGCATGGCTACGCCCGTACGAATGGATCGTTGAACCCATCACCTTTCGAATCGCGCGAGCAATGTCTACATCAATCGCAAAACTCGACGGCCAGGCCAGAGAGCGCCTGATCGCGTGGATACGGCACAAGATGACCGAGTTCGGCATCACCGTCGACGCGATCGAGCGGTCGCTTGCCGAAGACCAAAAGTCGGCGCGCGCGATACGCTATCAGGACGCGCTCGGGCATGTCTGGGACGGCCAGGGTGACTTGCCCGACTGGCTGCGCCGCGCTGTAGCATCGGGCCAAAGCATCGACTTTTTCCGCTGCGAGCAGGGCTAGACGGAACGATTCACTGATCCCGACGCGCGCAGGCTGCGCAGCGTCAGCAGAACGAGCACGCCCATCACGAGGGCCGTGAACAGATAGAGGCCGGCAGGGCCCGCGATGGCCATCATCGCGGATGCGAGCGTCGGGCCGCCGCTCGCGCCGAACGAAAAGATCAGCAGCAGGGCGGCGCTCACGGCGATCCGCTCGTCGGCGGGAATGCAGTCGTTCACATACGACGCGACGACGCCATACATCGAAAACGCGACGGCAACGTGCAGATAACCGAGTGCCTCGATCAGCACGCCGTCGCGCAGCACGAACAGCAGGACGCTCAACGTTCCGGCGCTCACGGCGAGACTGAGCAGGACCTTGCGCCGGTCGAACCGATCGGCGATACGCGCGACGGGCCATTGCGGCACGAGCGCCGCGAGCAGCGCAAAGCCCATGAAGTGCGATACGTCCGGCACGGAATAGCCGACGCGCCGCATGAACACCGGCTGCATCGTATAGAACGCGCTGTTCAGCAGCCCGGCCGCAAGACATGCGACCACGCCGAGCGGCGCCCAGCGATAGATCGTCCGCAGCCCCGACAGGCCGCGCGCGAGACGCGAGCCGTAGGGCGCGCCGTGAGCATCGTGAGCGATGGCGGGCGCGGGCGCCGTGCCCGCGAGCGCGACTGGAATCAGCGATGCCGCAAACAGGGCGCTGACGGCGCTGAAGAGTTCGAAGCCCGCCGGGTCGGCGAGGCCGATCAGAAACTGGCCCGTGCCGACGCCGAGATAGTTCGTGATCAGATACGCGGAGAACACACGTCCGCGCTGCGCGTTGCTCGCAACCTGATGCAGCCAGCTTTCTATCACCGTGAAGATGCCGACCAGACAGAAGCCCGTGATGAAGCGCAGCGCGGCCCAGGTCGCGGCGCTGCTCCACACGGCATAGCCGAGCGCGCAGCACGCCGATGCCGCGGCGAACGTGACGAACGCGCGATGATGGCCGACGCGCCCGATCAGCGAGCCGCCATACACGGCGCCCAGCATGAAGCCGACGTAGTACGCGGACTGCACGACACCGACGACGATCGACGGTGCCTGTTGCTGGATGAGCCGCAGCGAGATCAGCGTGCCGAGCAGGCCATTGCCTGTGATCAGGATCGCGTAGCCGAGCAGCAGGATCGCGGTGGAGCGCAGGCTGCTGACGGGAGGCAGCGGCGCGGGGACGGGTGCAGGAATCGGTTCGTGCGCGGGCTCATGCGCGGGCTCATGAACGGGCGCAACCCGCGCGTTCGACGAAGGACCGCTTTCGATGAAATCGGCGCGCGGCTGCGCATCCGGCAGAGAGAATGCGCCGCACGGCTGGCTGGCCGCCGATTCGTGTGCCTGTTTCATCGTGCTCAATCTCGTTCGTCTTTCGCGGCACCCGGATCGCGACGTTTTACGGGCTTTTTACGGCTTTCTCTCGTCGAATGTAGCGGGCGCGTGCGTCGCCGGCATGGCACGAATCCGACATCGGTTTGCGGTAAAACGACTTCTCTTTCGCGTTGGTCTTTCACGAGGCGCATGCGTGCGGCCGTCAGCGCATTTCGCGCGGCGGCGCTACCATGAACGCTCGCTGCGTTGTCGCCGTCAGCGCTTGATGCGGAGCCGCCGATCATGCTGAAGCACGTGAACACCGAACTGCTGGACATCGCCTATGAAGAAACGGGCGATTCGCAAGGCTGGCCTGTCGTGCTGTCGCACGGTTTCCCGTACGACATCTGTGCGTACGACGAGGTCGCGCCGCTGCTGGCCGCGCAGGGCGCGCGCGTGATCGTGCCGTATCTGCGAGGCTACGGGCCCACGCGCTTTCTTTCCGCCGACACGCCGCGCTCCGGCCAGCAGGCCGCGCTCGCCGCCGATCTGCTCGCACTGCTCGACGCGCTGCATATCGAGCGCGCGCTGCTCGGCGGCTACGACTGGGGCGGCCGCGCCGGCTGCATCGTCGCGGCGCTGTATCCGCAGCGCGTGCAGGGGCTCGTGACCGTCAACGGCTACAACATCCAGGACATCGCGGCGTCGGGCAAGCCCGCGCCGCCCGAGAACGAGCAGCGCCACTGGTATCAATACTACTTTCACGGCGAGCGCGGCCGCGCGGGGCTCGCCGAAAACCGGCGCGCGCTGTGCCGCCTGCTGTGGACGCTCTGGTCGCCCACATGGCGTTTCGACGATGCATGCTACGAACGCACGGCTGCATCGTTCGATCACGCCGATTTCGTCGATGTCGTGATTCATTCGTACCGCCATCGCTATGCGCTCGTCGAAGGCGACCCGCGTTACGACGACATCGAGCGGCGGCTCGCCGCGCAACCGCCCATCAGCGTGCCGTCGATTTCACTCGACGGCAGCGTCGACGGCGTGATGCCCATCGGCGGCACCGCGCATCATGCGCCGCATTTCACGGGGCCTTACGAATATCGCGTGATCGGGAATGCCGGACACAACTTGCCGCAGGAAGCGCCCGCCGCATTCGCCGACGCGCTGCTCGACGTACGCACGCGCACCTGATTAGAAGCGTCTTTGCATGTTCGACGACGATCCGTCCTTGCACGCCATGTGGTAACTTTTGACGGTTCAAATCCATTCAAAAGAGCGTTGCTTATGAAAGTTGCGGTAATGGGCGCGGGCGCAGTGGGCTGCTATTACGGCGGGATGCTGGCGCGCGCGGGACATGAAGTGGTATTGATCGGACGCCCTCAGCATGTCGACGCGATTGCGCGTCGCGGCCTTCGGCTCGAAACGCAGGCATTCGACGAGCACATCCCTCTCGCCGCCAGTACGAACGCGAGTGCCGTGCAGGGCGCGAAGCTCGTGCTGTTCTGCGTGAAGTCCACCGACACCCATAGCGCCGCTGTCGCAATCAAGCCCTTTCTCGCGCCCGATACGCTGGTTCTCTCGCTGCAAAACGGCGTCGAGAATGCCGACGAAGTGCGCAGCGTCGTGCCGCAGGAAGTGGCCGCGGCTGTCGTCTATGTCGCGACTGAAATGGCGGGACCGGGGCATGCCCGTCATCATGGGCGCGGCGAGCTGGTGATCGAGCCGTCGCAGGCAGGCGCGGAAGTCGTGCAGGCGCTGATCGCGGCGGGCGTGCCGACGGAGATCTCCGACAACGTGCGCGGCGCGCTATGGGCAAAGCTGATTCTGAACTGCGCGTACAACGCGCTGTCGGCGATCACGCAGTTGCCTTATGGCCAGCTCGTGCAGGGCGAGGGCGTGAAGGCCGTGATGCGCGACATCGTCGACGAATGTCTTGCCGTTGCGAAGGCGGACGGTATCACCGTTCCCGGTGACGTCGACGCGGCCGTGCGCATGATCGCGGAGACGATGCCAAGGCAATATTCGTCGACGGCGCAGGACCTGTCGCGCGGCAAGCGCAGCGAGATCGACCATCTGAACGGGCTGATCGTGCGGCGCGGCGAAGCGCTCGGCGTGGCCACGCCGTCGAACCGGCTGTTGCATACGCTCGTCAAGCTGATCGAGAGCAAGTAGCGTGGCGTTCAGCGTTCACGATGCCTGCGCGCGTGGGGGCGTTCATGTGTTAGCGATGCGCAAGAATGTTCACGAGCTTGCCGAACGGATCGCGCACATAAAAGCGCCGCACGCCCCAAGGCTCGTCGACGGGACCGTATTCGATTGCGAAGCCTGCTGCCTTCATCGCGCTGAATGCCGCGTCCACGTCATCGACTTCGATTGAAATATCGGGCACGGGCGTGCCCGAACCGCCTTCCTGCGCGAAGCTGATTTGCACGGTCATCGACTGGTCCGAACCGTAGGTGCGAATCCAGCCGAGATCCATCAGCAAGTCGAGGCCGAGAATGTCGTGATAGAAGCGCTGCGCCTGGGCCGTGTTCTTGACCTCGACGTTCGAGACGATCCGGTTGACTTTCATCGCTCAAGCCTCACGTGGCCCGCTATTGCTGGGCCTGTTCTTCACGAAACAACGCCATCTCTTCCGATAGCGCTCTCGCTACGTGCGGGCGCGAGACGATGCGCTGGAAATACGCATCGACAGCCGGCCATTGCGCGAGATCGACGCCGCAATACTTCGCCCAGTTCAGTACGGTCGTCAGATACGCATCGGCGACGCTGAAACGATCGACCAGGTACTCGTGTGCCGCGAGATGCGTCTGCAACAGATCGAAACGCCGCTCGAGCTTCTGCCGCGCGTATTCCGCTGCTTCAGGCGGCGCGGCGGGATCGAGCACCGGCACGAAGACACCCTTGTGCAATTCCGTGCTGATAAAGCCGAGCCATTGCTGCAGTTGCGCGCGCTCGGGTGTGCCAGGTGAAGGTGCGAGCCCTGCGGCGGGATACCGGTCGGCGACGTAGGGCAGGATAGCCGTGTTTTCCGTCAACAGCCAGCCTTCGTCGGTGCGCAATACGGGCACCTGGCCGAGTGCATTGATCGCATAGAAATCGGAACCGTCGCGCAGCTTCTTCTTTTTCGTGTCGACCTGAATGAACCCGGCTGGTGCGCCGGCTTCGTAAAACGTGATGCGCGTAGCCATCGAGCACGCGAGCGGAGAAAAATACAGATCCATGGCGACGTCTCCTGATCGTTGGATTGTTTTTGTACTATAGTGAACAAAAATCGACGGTGTCAAATATTTCTATGCGAGACAGTACAAAAAACGAAAAACGCACGCGCGGCCGGCCACGCGCTTACGACGCAGACGAAGCGCTGAGCAATGCCACGGACGCGTTCTGGCTGAACGGCTATTCGGGCACGTCGCTCGACGCGCTGAGCGAGGCGACGGGCATGAACCGCCCGAGCCTTTATGGTGCGTTCGGGGACAAGCATGCGCTCTACCTGAGCACGCTGGACCGCTATGTCGAAGCGGGTGTGCAGGCAATGGAAGCTGCATTGAGCGACGACATTCCGTTGGCGCGAGCATTGCTACGCGTCTATGACGGAGCGCTCGCGCTTTACTTGCCAGCGGGCGGCGCGCCGCGTGGCTGCTTTCTGATCGGCACGGCGGTTGTCGAATCGAAAGTCGATGAAGAAGTGCGCACCCGATTGACGCAAGGACTCAAATCGTTTGATCGTGCATTCGAAAAGCGCATACGGCGCGCGCAAGCTGACGGAGAACTTTCTGCCAATGCGGATGCGGTCGTTTTGGCGCGCGTCGCGTCAGCGATCATGCATAGCCTCGCGTTGCGTTCGCGCGCTGGCGATTCGCGGGCCTCGCTGCGCGCAACGGCGGCAGAAGGAGTCGCGTTGATTTGCGGCGCGTGTAACGAGAGCACGCCGAAATCTTCCAAAGGCGTATCTGTTACGCGCACGGTAAAGTCCGCAAGGAAATAGACGATGCGCGTCGATTAGCGCGTTTCATGCTCCTTTCATCGCGTCCAACTGGTACAGGGTTTGCGCAACAACACTTGTACTAGCTACGCGATGGAGGGAGTCATGAAACTCGTCAAGCATGTCGCTATTCTTGCAGCCGTGACAGGTATTTCCGCTGCGGCTTACGCGCAAACAGCCGTCCAGCAGAATCAGCCGCTTACTCGCGGCGAAGTGAAACAGGACCTGAGAGACGTCGAAAGCGAGGGCTATCGTCCGGGCGATGGCGACCGCACCGACTATCCGCAAAACGCGCAGGCAGCCGAACGCCGTCTGTCGAAACAGCAGGGCCAGACGGAAGGCTATGGCGGCGTGATGAATGGCACGACAGCGTCGGGCATGGCGCTGCAGCTGATGGACCACCGTAACAACGACGGTACGAAGGGCGTCTATTTCGGCCAGTAAGGGCAACGTTGGTTGAGCAACTAAAGAAAGACCATTGCGCATCAGCAAGAACGGCCCGCGTGAAAATGCAACTCCGCTCTTCTGTATTGCCGCTTTGGCGTATGCATCAGTTCGCGGGAATCGTCACGATGGGCGCCTTGCTGCTCGTTTCCGCTTCGGCGAGCGCCATCAGGTTCTGGACGACCGTGAACGCGTATTTCGAATCGAAATCAGAGCGGTCGACCCAATACGTCGACGGGCCGTAGCGCACGACGGCGTATGCATCGGCGGGCGGCTTGTCGCCGTTCTGCACGATGATCGTCGGCCGCGTTTCGCCGCCGACTAGCGTGACAGTGGGCTTTGTCGAACCATCTTCGATCTTCTGATCGGGCACGTGTACCTGCGCGCCGAGATCGGTCAGGATGCCGAGCACCGAGCGCGTCAGCATTGCAATCTGATTGCCGCCGCGCGACGACTGCCCGTAAACGATTTCATAGTCGCCCGTTTTCGCATTGAGATGCAGGAGCTTGCGCACCAGTTGCAGATCGGGCGCGGCTCTTTGGGCGTCCGTCGTCGTTGCCGTGCCCAGTATCAGGTAGACGTGCTGCTCGTTCTTCACGGTACGCGACTCGACATTCAGTTCGCCTGCCATTTGCAGGCGGCGCAATGCCTGGATCAATTGAAAGAACTGCGGCGACCCTGCACTGTTTTCTCCACCGAGCGCACTACCGTTTTGCAGACCGCCGATCGATTGCGCCGAAACGCGCAGCAACAGATCGATCGGTATGCCGCCTTCGGCGAGCGGAAGGACGAGCGTCGGCGCGAGCGGGCGGATATACGCCTGCGCATAGGCTTCGCCTGTCGTCGGCGTGAATGTGAATGTCGGGTGGTTCGAGTACGACACCGTTCCCGTCACGGACGCATAGTTCGGTACGGCGCCCGAACCGGCATTGAGCGTGGACGAAGCGGATGCGTCGACGTTATAGGCCGCGATGATCTGGCTGACGGTCAGAAACGAGGGCGCGTCGGCGAAGCGCAAAGCGATGATGGCCGCGAGTATTTCCCGCTTCTTTGCTTCACCGAGTGCGCGCGAATAGTCGACCTGATCGGCCTTTAGCTGCGTCGGGCCGACGCTGCTGCATGCCGCGAGCAGGCTGGCTGCGCAGCAGACGAGTAGACCTGGAAGTCTTTTCATCGGTGTAGAAATATTTGCGTGGGTGGCATGGGCGGACGGCATGTGCCGGTAAAAGACGTCCGTGGCGAGATAGCACGTCGCGTGCCTCGCTCTCGATATGCATGATCAGCGGGAGATGTACAGCGGGGGATGTGCGACTGCGGGACGAAAAAAAGCCCGCTTGAAAGCGGGCCGCAAAATGCGCCTGACGCGGGGAATCGCGCCCGGTTTCCTACTCCATTTTGCCGCGAGCCTCTCTATTCAGGCCGCGTGCGAGATGTTTTTCGCGCTGCGCGTCACCACGTTCAGATTGCTCTCCGCGGTTTCGACCGCCTGCCGCGCCGTCTTCCAGATGCTCTCGTAAAACTCGTTCGCCGCCGCAATGGCGGTGTTCATCGCCGTCATGGCGACCTCGGCGCCCGCCGGCGCGCGCTGCGCGGCGTCGTCCAGATCGGCCTTGACCACGCCGATCTGCGATTCGTACTGCGCGGTCGCATGCTTCATGATGGCCGCCTGCGTACCCGCGATGATGTCGTACACCCGCTGGTTGTAGAGCGCGGTGCGCTCGACGACGGACAGATCGCCGGCCTTGATTGCGCTGGCGCCGGGCATCTCGCCGTTCGCCAGCGCATTCATCGCGCGCTGCGTGCCGTCGCGCAATACCTGGAAATTCAATCGAACGAGCTTCTCAAAGCCATTCACCGCTTCATTCGCGATGTCGTAGAACGTCTGAACCCGGGCTTTCTGTGCGGCAGTCACTTCGTCGATGGAGATGAACATCGCAGGGCCTCGCAAGGTTGAATGCGCGAAAGATTCACTGGCACCGATCGCTGGACGATCGATGCCAACCGGTTGCATGGGATTTGCCGTAACTCGTTATCCGTACGGCGACGGCGCGTATTCGCGTCGCGTGACGTCATGGCTGCGCAGCGCCGAGCCGCGCGAGCAGCGCATGTCCGCGGTCAGTGACGCACGGAACAATGCAGGGCGCGTCAGGCAGGCCGATGATGATCAGATCGCGATCGGCCAGCGCGATCAGGTCAGCATGATCGAGGTCCGACTGATGTTTCGCGTCCTTGATAAGCATGAGCGTCGCAAATTCGTGTGGGCTGAGCACGTGTGTCTCCTGAAAGGCGCATCGCGCCCGCTCGCATGCATAAGTGACCTTTGAATGCATTTGCGAGCGGTAAATATTGATTCGATGTTTTCCGTCCGAAGATGCTGCAACATCGACGGGGTACTCATACTAATGCGGCAATTGTCAAATTTCAATCGGAATTAGCGGTATATTTGCGACCGGTTTTGTCGCGGGAATGCGCGGCAATTATTGCCTGCGCAAACCGCAATTAACAGGAAAATGTACCGGTGTCTTTTCTGTTAACTGGCAATCGTTTGCCTGCGTCTCGCGCCTGAGATCCTGCGCGCCTCACAAGCATTATGTGGAACATGACATCAAATAGTCACACTTTTAAGTATCGATACGCGATCCAAACATCTCTGTTTGCGGGGATTAACTCGCAATCATTTTTGCGGATTTGCTTAAAACTGGCGGTGCTGGATTTGAATCATAGATAAAGCGTCGCTTTAAGAGTGAATATTCACTTTTCCGTGGGAAGGAAATTATATTAGTCATAATCGGGCTATGGTCCGATGCGCGAGGGCTTAAAAATCGGCGCTATTTTTAAGGCCGTTTAAAACCGGCTGTGAGCGATTCACCGTTCGCGGCTAAAGCCCCGTTGTTCGCGCCCCTTCTCGCGCATGGCGATTTTCTCCATGTTATTTTTGCGTCAGCCAGGCTGCGTGCAAAACGCAGACGGGCAGCCGGACCGACGGCACGTCGAACCCTCCGACATGGCAGAACTCGCCACGCCGGATGTTTTCGCCGCCAAACAATGACAGGGCACAGGAAATGGACCGCTTCGAGGCAATGGAGATCTTCACGCGCGTGGTAGATGCGAACAGCTTTTCAAAGGTATCTGAAATGCTCGATTTGCCGCGCGCAAAAGTGAGCAGAACGATTCAGGCGCTGGAAGAGCACGTAGGCGTGCGTCTGCTGAATCGTTCGACGCGTCAGGTCAGCGTCACGGAAGACGGCGCGCTGTTTTACGAGCGATGCGTGCGCATTCTCGCCGAAGTGGCGGACGCCGAATCGTCGTTGTCGAACAAGCGCGAGAGTCCGACGGGCACGGTACGCGTCGATACATCGGGCACGCTTGCGCGCGCGTTGCTACTGCCTTCGCTGGAAGACTTCTATCAACGCTATCCGCAAATCGACGTGCGCCTGGGTCTCGCCGACCGCAATATCGATCTGATCCAGGACGGCGTGGATTGCGTGATCCGCATGGGCATGCTCGAAGAGTCGAGTCTCGTTGCGAAGCGCATCGGCAATGCACGCATCGTCACGTGCGCGTCGCCTGCCTATCTGGAACGGCATGGCACGCCGAAGACCCTCGAAGAACTCAGCCATCATCAGGCGGTGAATTACGTGTCGGCGCGCTCGGGAAGAACCTTTCCATTCGAGTACAGCGTCGGCGGAGAAGTGGTGAGGGTGCAGATGAAGAGCGTGCTGGCCGTCAATGACGGCTCGGTCTATATCAATGCGGGTGCGTTGGGGCACGGCATCATCCAGCCGTCGCGCTTCATGGTTGCCGATCTCATCAGGCAGGGCGCGCTGCGGGAAATTCTGAGCGAATACAACATTCCGTCGACGCCGCTTTCGGTTGTCTATCCACATCGCCGCAATCTCAGTTCGCGACTGCGCGCGTTTGTCGATTGGGTATCGGAAATCGCGCAGAAGAACCCCGATCTGCGCATCACGCAAGAGTGACGCTCGCGCTTGCCTGCTGCGCAATCCGACGCAACGCAAAATGCAACGCAACGCAATGCTACGCAGCAGGCAACGCCGCTCAGACGTAGTTCAAGGGCTCGGCGGGATGCGGCGCATTTTCATATGCGCCCCACACCGTCTGATCGAAGTTGACGATCGAGCCCGTCATCAAGCCCGATTCGTCGCTTGCGAGAAACGCGACGGCGCGCGCGGCCTCCGCTGGATCGATCAGTCTGCCGAACGGCTGTGCGGCGGACGCCTGTTGCAGCCAGTCGTCGGTTGCGCCGTGAAACTCGCGTTGAATGCGGTCTTCGCCGGCTGAAGCCATCCACCCCAGGTTCAGCCCGTTCACGCGAATACGATTGCGCAATAGCGCATACGCGGTGTTCTGCGTGAGCGTCGCGAGCGCGCCCTTGGATGCGCAATACGCGGAAATAAACGGCTGCCCCGCCTTCGCGGACATCGAGCCGATATTCACGATCGTCCCTTCGATACGCTCGCGCAGCATCACGCGAATCGTGTCCTGCATCAGAAAGAACGGCGCGCGTACATTGGTCGCGAAGATGCGGTCGAAGAGCGCGGGATCGGTATCGAGGATCGTGCCGCGATCGGTCAGTGCCGCCGCATTCACCAGTACGTCGATGCGCCCGAATTGTTGATCCGCAGTGGCGACGACGTTATTGCAGTCATCCACATTCGCGAGGTCGGCCTGCACGAACACGACCTTTGCGCCACGCGCTTCGCCGAGCTGGCTCAGTTCGCGTGCTTTCGCTTCGCCTTTCTCTTTCGCGCGGCCGCAAATGACGATGCCGCGCGCGCCGCGTTCGACGAATAGCGCGGCAATGGCGGCGCCTAGCCCTTGCGATCCGCCCGTAACAATGGCGATCTTCGAATCGAATTGGCTCATGTGTTGTCTCCTGTCATTCGTTCAATGGTGAGAGCAAGGTACTGCTATGAATAGCGGAATAACGCGGCTTGCTGCGCGCGCGGCGTCGATGCGATCATTGTGCTATTCCGATCACAACGAATCCGATCATGACCGAGTCCCGCCGCCGCAAAACGAGCATGAGTGACATCGCGCGCGCGGCGGGTGTCAGCGAGGCGACAGTCGATCGGGTATTGAACGGGCGCGGCGGCGTATCGCGCGACAAGGAAACGCGCGTGCTCGAATGGGCGCGCAAGCTGAAAATCGATCGCGCGCTGGAATCCGTGTCGGTGCGCTGGCTGCGCATCGCGATCCTGTTGCAGCAGCCCGTCGCGCAGTACTACGTGCATCTGAAGCAGGGTTTCGAGCTCGCGCAAAAGACGTTCGAAACGCAGCGCGTGATTTGCGCGGTCACGTACTTCGACAGCCTCGAACCGCATGCCGTCGTCGAAGCAATTGAGCGGGCGACGCGCAAGGCCGATGCACTCGTGATCGTCGCGTATGAGCATCCGGATATCACGGCGGCACTGCGCCATGTGAGCCACCGAATGCCCGTCGTCACGCTTGCAAGCGATCTGCCGGGCACGGGCCGGCTCGCGTATGTGGGCATCGACAACCGTTGCGCGGGGCGCGTCGCCGGCGAGCTGATGGGCCGTTTTCTCGGCGATGCGGGCGGCAAGGTGCTCGTGATGACAGGCATGCATGATTTTCTCGGCCATGAAGAGCGCGAAAGCGGTTTTCGGTCCGTGCTGCGGCGACGCTTTCCAGCTTGCGACATCGTCGAGACAGTCGAGAGCCGCGAGCAGTCGTCGATCACCGAAAGCCTGACGCGCGACGCGTTTCGCCGCTATCCGGACCTGCGCGGCATCTACAACATCTCGGTCGGCGACGAAGGCATCGGCAACGCGTTGCGCGCAATCGACTGCGTGCACAAGACCGTGCTGATCGGACACGAACTCAACGACACATCGCGACGCCTTCTGATCGAAGGCGTGCTCGATGCCGTGCTCGATCAAAACCCGATCGGAGAAGCGCTGCATTCGATTGAAATCATCCTGCGTCACTATCATCGCGATCCGGGCGTCACGTTGGCGCAGCAGATTCCCGTGTCGGTGTTGTTGCGCGAGAACCTGCCGCTTACCGATTGATCGCGAGCGCGGGCGCTTCGTCCCGCTTCGCTTCGTCCCGCGTCACGTCATTCCAAAGATCGCGTATCCAGTCGCGCATCAGCAGCGATTCGGCCCAGCGGTCGGTCGTATCGTTGCCGTCGCGCCCGATGATCGCGTAGGGCTTCGGTCCGAGTTCGCAGGTGAACACGAGCGTGTCGTCCGGGCCTGCGCGTTTGCGCCATGAAACGAAACCGTCGCGCCACCAGCGCAGAAACAGATCGACCCACATCCGGTGAGGCTCGAATGAAATCTCGATCTGCACCTGCTCGCGGCTCGCGACGCGCCCATGAAACGCCCACGAATGATCGATGATCCGTTGCATCGCCGCTTCGTTTTCTTCGTTCACGGGCCACGCGAATTCGCGGCCGACGAGGTAATGCGAAAGATCGCCGAGCAGACGCAGATCCGGCCTTTCATCGAGCAGATCGAGCGTGAAGTGCAGATCGGTCGTCATGCGGTCGCGATGCGTTTCGATGTAGACGGGAATGTCCACCTGTTCCGCGAGCCGCTGCCAGCCGTCGATCAGAGCGAGCGCATCGGCGAGGCGACGCGGCCTCACATCCGGTTGCAGGTCGATATGATGCGCGCCGAACGCGACAGCGTGTTCGAGGATCGGGCAGAGGTCGTCGACCGTGCGCGGAAAGCATTGCGCTTCCGCTTGCAGTCCGTATGGCGCGAGGACTTGCGCGAGGCGCCGCACATCGTCGCGCGATCCATACGACGTACTCACGCCTTCGAAGCCCGCTTGCGCGATCATCGCGACGTTTTCTTCGAGCGAGCGCTCGAAGCCATCCGTATGACGGCGCTCCATGGCCCACAGCGATTGATAGACGGCAAGCCGTTGCGTCATACCGCCTCCGCGGCGACGAGCCCCTTCAGCTTGACGGCGGGATCTTCGAGCTTTGCAGGCTCGATGCGTGCACGTTGTGCGATCAGCGCTTGCGCAACGCGCACATCGCGCGCGATCTCGGCGAGCTTGCCGACGCCGCTTGCGCCGACCAGCACGCCGTCGCGATCGAGCGCGAAGAAAATGCGCGACGTCGCGCCCGTTTCGCGCACGACGGTTTGCACGCCGAATGCGGGCATGCCGGCAATCTGGATCGCCATGTCGTATTGATTCGACCAGAACCACGGCACTTCCGAATACGTTTCGCCACGCTCCAGCATGTTGCGCGCGACGATGCGCGCGTGGTCCTCGGCGTTTTTCCAGCATTCGAGCCGCATGCGCCGCCTGAACAGACGATGCGGAAATGAACACACGTCGCCTGCTGCGAAGATATGCGGGTCGTTCGTGCGCAACGTATCGTCGACGGCGATGCCATCCGCGACGTCGATGCCCGCGGCTTCCGCCAATTCCGTGCGCGGCTTCACGCCAATGCCGACGACCACGCAATCGCACGCGATCTGCGTGCCGTCCTTGAGCTTGACGCCCGTCACGCTCGTCGTGCCCATCAGCCGTTCGATCTGCGCGGCGAAATGAATCTTCACGCCCATCTCGCGATGCCTGTCGATCAGATAGCCCGCGACGACTTCCGGCACCGCGCGCATCAGCGCCCGCGCGCCCGCTTCGATGACGACCACTTCGCAGCCGCGCGCAACGGCCGACGCCGCGACTTCGAGGCCGATGAAGCCCGCGCCGACAATCGCGATGCGCCGCGAAGGCTGCAATGCTTCGGCGAGCGCATTGGCGTCGTCTGCCGTGCGCAGCAGATACACGCCTTCGAGATTCGCGCCCGGTAATTCGAGCCGCCTCGGCTCGGCACCCGTCGCGATCAGCAGGCGCTGATAGTCGATGCTGCGTCCATCCTTCAGGATGACCTTGCGCGCGCCGCGATCGATCTGCTGCACGCATGCATCGACACGCAGATCGATGCGTTGATCGCGATAGAACGCTTCGTCGTAGAACGCGCATTGCGCTGTGCTTCGCTCGCCGAGCAGCACGGCTTTCGACAGCGGCGGCCGGTCGTAAGGGGCCGTGCATTCGTTGCCGAGCAGCGTGATCTCGCCATCCCAGCCGTTTTCACGCAGCGCATGAGCGGTGCGCGCGCCGCATTGGCCTGCGCCGATGATCACCATCGCGGGACGTGTACTCATGACGCCTCCTGCGCGGGAAGGCCAAGTAGTACTTTGCCGTTTTCGACACGCACGGGGTACGTCTTCAGATGCACGCACACGGGCGCGCTCATCGCCTTGCCGCTGGGAATGTCGAAACGACCCTGGTGCAGCGGACATTCGATTTCGCCATTTACGACGAAGCCATCGGCGAGATGCGCCTGCTCATGCGTGCACCAGCCGTCCGACGCATAAAAGCCGTCCGCGATCCGATAGACCGCGTAGCTCGCACCATCGTGATCGAAGCGCATGACGTCTTCTTCGTCGATATTGTCGGGCGCGCACGCCGCAATCCAGTGGATCTTTGCATTCGTTTCGACGCTCATGGTGCTCTCCTTTCCTCCAGAGTTCTTCTACGTCAGGCAGCGGGAAGATTTCGTTCGATCACATGCGTGGGGTCCGTGCGCTGCTTCCACAACGCGGGCACCATTTCGCGGTACGCCGCATACACACTCGGATACGCGGGCGGCAACTGGTCCTTGATCGCTTCGTGAAGACGCGGCAGCGCATGGAACGGCACCATCGGCAGCAGATGATGCTCGAGGTGATAGTTCATGTTCAGATAAAGAAAGCGGAACACGAAGTTGGTATGCACGGTACGCGTATTCAGCCGATGATCTTTCACGTTGACGGCAAGCCCCGCATGCTGCGTGAGGCCCAGCAGTTGATGCAGCCAGCCGCCATAAAAGCGCGGCGTCCACACGAACATCAGCGGGAGAAAGCTGCGCATTGCAATCGCCAGTGCGATCGTGCCGATGACGATGGCCAGATAAGTGCGGCACGACCATATCATCTTGGGTTTTTCGCTTGCGGGCAGAAAGGCGTCGGTGGCGGCGTCGACGCGGCCAAATGCGTGGCGCACGATCTTCTTGATTTCGAGCGAGCTGCCGACCAGTCCGACGAAATCGAGGATGATCGGCAGTACTTTCGTTGGTCGCGTGACCTGAATTTCCGGGTCGCGCGTCTGGAAGTACGTATGCGTGTGATGGCGCGCATGACTCCAGCGCCACCAGTAGCCTTCGCGGATCGTCATGAACGACGACAGGTGGTAGAGCGCGTCGTTGATCCAGCGTGTCTTGAACGGCGTGCCATGCGACAGCTCATGCCAGCGCGCGTCGCTCGACGAATAGATCGTGCCGTAGACGAAGAACGCGGGCACCGCCCACCACGTGCCCCACGCAAAGGCCGCCACCGCGCCCGACGCGACGAGCAGCGCGAGCCACGGAATAAAATTGCGCAGGCCCGCGGCATCGTCGCGCTTCATCAGCTCCTTGAGTACCGCGCGCGGAATGCGCGGCTGATACCACTGCTGCGCAATGCGCGCGTCGAAGGACGAGTCGTCTGTCTGGGGCGCCGTCGCGCGGCCATCGACGGCTGAAGTCGAGGACATGAGTTGTCTCCTTACTCTGGTCCCATGCAAGTTTGTTGTTGCATGCTTTGCGTTTGCGGGTTTTCCGTCAGCGGGCGGCTTCAGGACTTATTCCGTTTGCACAAAGATAGTAGAAGGAGAGCTTGGCCTCACGCCGAAAAATGATGGATTTCCATCATGTCGCGCGGACGACTTATGGATGGCGCAGTAAAGCGGGGCATGGGAGGCTCAGGGGCGCAACAGATCGAATCCGCCGAACACGATCACACCGCTCAATACGATGAGCGAAACCGAGTGCTGGCCGAAATAGAGGAGTGCTGCGGCGGACCACGTCGTCAGGCAAAAGGCGGCAATGCGCTTCATGCGGGTACTGCTCGAACAGAGCAACTGCGAATTAAGGGTTTTCCCTGTATATCATAGTTCTTCCCGGCAGGTGTTTTTGCGCGGCTGAAATGAAAAGCGGGCGACATGGCCTTTCGAAAACCATGACGCCCGCTTTCCAAGCTCGCGCGCGTTACCGAACGCGCGTGACTGCCATCATCAGAAGATGTTGCGGATGCCGATCGAGACGCCCGTCTGGTTCGATGTGCCGGGAAGTTCGACCGTCGCTGCGCCTGTGACCTTGTTGAAGTCGACAGTGCCATACACTTCCGTGCGCCTGGACAGCGCGTATTCCGCCACGGCCACGCCTGTGTAGCGGTTGCCGCTGCCGAGCGCGCCGCCGCCGATTGCCGCGTTCTTCATGTGGTCATAGTAGAACGCGCCCGTCAGCAGTAGAGCGGGTGTTGCTTGCCACGTCACGCCTGCGAACGGACCGTCGTCCTTGCGGCCGGAGCCCTTCAGGATGTCGACGCCGAGCGTCAGATCTCGCTGCGAAAGTGTGCTGTCGACGAAGCCCGTGTCATCCTTCGAATGCAGATAGCCGACATAGATCTTCGCGGTGCTGAACGCATAGACGGCATTCGCGTTGAAGATCGTCTGCTTGTGATTCGAGTTGTCGCTGTTCTGTTGCACGCCTGCTGCGACGCTCAGCGAGCCGAGCGTATACGACGCCGTGAAACCGTACATGTTGCCCGCGCCGAGGTGGCCCGGAATCTGGCCGGAGAAGCCATTTGCACCCGTCGACGTCGAGTCCGTGCCGAACGAGTACATCGCCTTGACGTTCAGACCGCCGAACTTGCCGTCGTATTTCACTGCGTTGTCCGCGTAGAGGCCGGCGCCCAATGCAACGGGCAGCCACGCGTTTTCGAAGTAGTTGCCGACGGTGAGAGGATCGTACGTATCGCCGAGCAGATCGAACAGCGGCGTCTTTTGACGGCCAAGCGTCAGCGTGCCGTAGTTGCTCGACAGGCCGACATAGGCCGCGCGATTGAAGAGGCGCTTGCTATCCGACTGCGCGCCGCTTTGCAGATCGATGCCGCTCTCCAGCTGGAAGATCGCCTTCAGGCCGTTGCCCAGATCTTCGGAACCCTTCAGGCCGAAACGGCTGTTCGTAATCGCGCCGTTGGTCATGAAGAGGCGCCCGTCGTTGTTCGCGTTGGAGTGCGTCAGATAGCGAATGCCGACGTCCGCGACGCCATACAGCGTGACCGAGCTTTGCGCGAATGCGGACTGGCAGGCGAGGGCGATCGCCGATGCGCCCAATGCCGCGGCGGCTCGTTTGAGTTGTTTGTTCATGGTTGTCTTTTCATCTGTTGAGAACCCTGCGTGAGCTTTTTGTTTTACGCGCGACGAGTGAGCCGATCTGCATTTGCGTCGCCAATGCGTGAGTTGCGAATCGCGCATTGCAAACCGTCAGGCTGATTGCGAGAGTCTCCCGGCCCGTACGCGCCTCGCTCGATGCAGGCAGGCGGACTTTTATCACAACAATTTCGGCGACGCCGCGAGCGTGACAATAGTGTTGCGCCGATGCCTCAATTGCGGCGAGTTGCTCTCCGTTGCGAGTCCAGTAACGAAAAAGGGCGGCCAGTGGCCGCCCTGCTTGACAACTCGCAAAGTGTACTTAGACGCGATCGATCGAGTACTTGCCCGGACCCGTCACGAACAACAGCAGCAGTCCGCCGATGATGCTGATGTTCTTGTAGAAGTTGATCATATTGACGAAATGCTCCATGCCCGTTTGCGTCCAGAAGTGGTGGCCGATAAACGCAGTGGCAAGCGTATAGACGGCAAGCAGCAGCGCGAGCGGGCGCGTCTTGAAGCCGATGGCAATCACGATGCCGACCGCCAGTTCCATCACGACGGCAATGATGGCGGCCACGGCGGGCACGGGCGCACCCGTTGCCGCCATGTACTGCTCGGTGCCCGAGAAGCCGGTGAGCTTGCTCCAGCCAAACAGCACGAAAAGCACGACCAAAAGCACACGTCCGATGAGCAGTAGTGCGTCCTTGCGTTGTTCGATAAAAGCGTTCATGTTCAATGCCTCTTTCAAGTTAATTGTGCCGCCAGCGTCTGCCGCTTACGACCACAGTTCCGATACTTCGTTATTGCGCAGGTCGAATACGAGTACTTCCGCGTCCTGCCCATCCGTCACTTCGAGTCGGCGTTCGTTGCGAATGCGCGCGCCGTCGCCTTCTTTCAGTTCGACGCCGTTCACCTTCACGCTGCCGCGTGCGACATGCACATACGCGTAGCGGTCAGCGGCGATATCGACGCCCGCCGTTTCGCTGCCGTCGAGGAGACCGGCATACACGCGCGCGTCCTGGCGCAATTCGAGCGACCCGTTCTCGCCATCGGGCGACAGCACGAGGCGCAGCGTGCCGCGCTTGTCCTGCGCAGAAAAATTCTGCTGCTGATAGCGCGGCGTCGCGCCCTTCACCGACGGCGCGATCCAGATCTGCAGGAAGTGCACCGGTTCGCTTGCCGAATGGTTGAACTCGCTATGCGCGACACCCGTACCCGCGCTCATCAACTGCACGTCGCCGGGGACGATCACCGATCCCGTGCCCATCGAGTCCTTGTGTTCGAGCGCGCCTTCCAGCACGTACGAGAAGATCTCCATGTCGCGATGCGGGTGCTTGCCGAAGCCGCGGGCCGGAGCCACGCGGTCGTCGTTGATCACGAGCAGGTCGGAGAAGCCGATCTGCTTCGGGTCGTAGTAGTTCGCGAACGAGAAGGTATGGCGCGAACTGAGCCAGCCGTGTTCAGCGCGCCCGCGGTCATTTGCGTGTCTGATGTCGATCATTTCCCACCTCCGTTTATCGATTGCCTTTGCTTCTCATGACAGTGACGGTGTCGTTGTCTGAAGCGGTGAAAGAAGTGTAGGTCAATCTGGATGACTGTAATCGACGTAAAATGGGAATCACTGTCGCGTTTTTGTGGACAAAAGAGGCGTAACCCAATGCAGCTAGACGATCTGAGAATCTTCGTCGCCACCGTCGACGCGCGCAATTTCACGGCCGCCGCGAGCCGCCTGCAGCTGTCGAAGCAGTTCGTCAGCCGGCGCGTGATGGCGCTCGAAGCGAGCCTCGGCGTGCGCCTGCTCGTGCGCAACACGCGCAAGCTCGCCGTGACCGATCTGGGTTACGAGTTCTATCAGCGCGCGACACGCATCCTCGCGGACGTGGAAGACGCCGAGCAGGCGATGTCGTCGGGGCGCTCGGACCCGCGCGGGCTGCTGCGGGTCAGCGCGCCGATGTCGTTCGGCATGATTCATCTGTCGCCGCTCGTGGCCGCATTCCTGCGCGCGAACCCCGATGTGCGCATCGACATGGATCTGAGCGACCGCGTCGTCGACGTGGTGGGCGAGGGCTTCGACATGGCGCTGCGTATCGGCACGCTGGCCGACTCGACCCTGATCGCGCAGAAGCTCGCGGAAATGCGCATGGTGTCGTGCTGCAGTCCCGCTTATCGCAAGGCGCGCCGCCCGCCCGCGACGCCCGACGATCTCGCGCGCCACGCGTGCCTGCTATATGGGCAGGAAGGGCGCACCGGCTGGGAGTACATCGTCGATGGCGCGAGCAAGACGATCGAAGTGCACGGTCCGCTGCGCGTGAACAATGGCGAAGTGATCCGCGACGCAGCGATCGCAGGGCTGGGCATTGCGCGCCTGCCGGAATTCATCGTGGCCGATGCACTGGCAAGCGGCAGGCTCGTCGAAGTGCTCGACACATTCGTCTCGCCGCCGTTGACGCTCTATGCCGTGTACCCGCAGCACAGGCAGGCTTCCGTAACGATCCGCGCGTTCACGCAGTTCCTGCGCGACCGTTTTGCCAAGGCATTGCGCAAATAACCTGCAACCCATTTGCACGCAGTGAGGCCGGTCAATCTTCCGAGAGACCCTAGGACCGGTAGCCCCGCCAGCACTTTTGAAAGTTTTCGCAGATAATGCGCGTACCTTTGCGGGCGCCGGCCGAAATATGCACATGCGCGCATATTGACGTGGCGCTCCAGCAAGGCTGAATCAATCAGATAGACCAAAGAGGGACAATCGTGGAACCTACCGAACCGGCCGGCCGCTCGTGGCTATGGCTTATCTTGCTGATCCCCTATATCGCGTTGTTGTGGCTGCCGTTTTATAACGACACGCGCCCTTCGTTCGCGGGCTTTCCTTTCTTCTACTGGTATCAGTTCCTGTGGGTTCCGCTCACGTCGATGCTGATCTACGTTGTTTACCGGGGTATTAAATGAGCGAACTCAACCCCGTGAACCCGGTTGCGATGGCCGTATTCATCGCATTCTTTCTTCTCGTTACGGTACTCGGCTTCATTGCCGCGCGATGGAAGGCAGGTGACCTCACGCAATTGCACGAGTGGGGCCTCGGCGGACGCCAGTTCGGTACGATCATTTCGTGGTTCCTCGTCGGCGGCGATTTCTATACGGCCTATACGGTGATCGCCGTGCCCGCGCTGGTCTATTCGGTCGGCGCGTATGGCTTTTTTGCGCTGCCTTATACGATCATCGTTTATCCGTTCGTGTTTGCGGTAATGCCGAAACTGTGGAAGATCGCGCATGCGAAGAACCACATCACGGCTGCCGACTACGTGCACGGCGAGTACGGCGGCAAATGGTTTCCCGCTGCCGTCGCGCTGACGGGCATCGTCGCGACGATGCCGTATATCGCGCTGCAACTGGTCGGCATGCAGGTCGTGATCAAGGGGCTCGGCGTGACGGGCGAGGCGCCTCTCGTCATCGCGTTCGTGATCCTCGCGCTCTATACGTACACGAGCGGCCTGCGCGCACCGGCGATGATCGCGTTCGTCAAGGACATCATGATCTATATCGTCGTGATCGCGGCGGTGTGGCTGATTCCGGTGAAGCTCGGCGGCTATGGTCATGTGTTCGATGCGGCGGACCAGTACTTCCAGGCGAAGGGCGGCGCGACGGGCATCGTCCTCAAGCCTTCGCAGTTCACCGCGTTTGCATCGCTGGCGCTCGGCTCGGCGCTCGCGGCCTTCATGTATCCGCATACGATGACAGCCGTGCTGTCGTCCTCGTCGATGCAGACGGTGCGCAAGAACGCGATCTTCCTGCCTGCGTACACGCTGCTGCTCGGCCTGATCGCGTTGCTCGGCTATATGGCGATTGCGGCCGGCGTGCACGTGAAGTCGCCGTCCGACGTCGTGCCGACGCTCATTGGCACGCTGTTCCCCTCGTGGTTCGTGGGCTTCGCGGCGGCGGCGATTGCGATCAGCGCGCTGGTGCCCGCCGCGATCATGTCGATCGGCGCGGCGAATCTGTTCACGCGCAACCTGTGGCGTCCCATCGTGTCGCCGAACATGGGGTCGGCCGAGGAAGCCTCCACCGCGAAGATCGTGTCGCTTGTCGTGAAGTTCGGCGCGCTGCTCTTCATCGTGTTCCTGCCGACGCAATACGCGATCGACCTGCAACTGCTCGGCGGCGTGTGGATTCTGCAGATCTTCCCGGCCATTGTGTTCACACTGTACACGCGCCGCCTGAATACACCGGGGCTGTTTCTCGGCTGGCTGGTCGGCATCGTCGTCGGCACGGGGCTCGCGATTTCGCAAGGTCTCAAACCCGTGTTCGCGCTGCATATCGGCGATTCGACATGGCCGATCTATATCGGTCTGATCGCGCTCGTCGTGAATATCGTCGTGACGTTCGTCGTTTCGATGATCACGCCAAAGCGCGCGCACGCCTGATAACGCTTTAGCACTGTGCTCCGGCCGAACCCGTCTGCGAAAGCGGCGCGGGTTCGGCCGTTGTCTTTTAGCGCATTGCATCGGCGGGTCGACGATTCTTGCAAAACGGCTGTACTTTCCCGCTCTTTTGGTAGGATGCACGCT
This sequence comes from Paraburkholderia franconis, assembly GCF_009362735.1. Classification (GTDB taxonomy): domain Bacteria; phylum Pseudomonadota; class Gammaproteobacteria; order Burkholderiales; family Burkholderiaceae; genus Paraburkholderia; species Paraburkholderia franconis. The sequence goes on from NZ_WHNP01000044.1 coordinate 24,598, forward strand.
TTTCTGCCGATTGGTGCGTTAGCGTGGGACGGTCGATACTGTCGTTTCTCCAGGAAATCTTCTTCAGGGCGTGGGCTCATCTGAAGCCGTACGTAATGAGCGCGTTGCAACGTTTGCGCCATCCGACATGGCGCGGCGTGGCGTTGTCGATTGCGGCCATTCCTGCGCTCGTGCTGCTTTACGTGCTGATCCTGATTCCGTTTACTCCGGGTATCGGGGACATTCGCAAGGCGAAGATCGAGCAGCCCGCGCAAATCTATTCGGCCGACGGCAAGCTGCTCGCCGAATTCAAGCCGACCAACCGCGTGTGGGTAAAGCTTTCCGATATTTCCCCGCACGTCATAGAAGCATTGATTTCGACGGAAGATCACCGCTTCTACGAGCATCACGGCATCGACTTTCGCCGCACGGCGGGCGCCGCGCTGCACACGTTTTCGGGCGACCGCCAGGGCGGATCGACGATCACACAGCAGCTTGCGCGCAATCTCTATCCCGACGACATCGGCCGCGCGCCGACGCTCACGCGCAAGCTCAAGGAAGCGATCACGGCATTCAAGATCGAAGCCGTCTATACGAAGAGCGAGATTCTCGAAACCTATCTGAACACGGTGCCGTTTCTCTATAACGCGTACGGCATCGAAATGGCGGCGCGCACCTATTTCGACAAGTCCGCCCACGATCTCACCGTGCTCGAAAGCGCGACGCTGATCGGCATGCTGAAGGGCAACAGCTACTACAACCCGGTGATCAATCCCGAGCGCGCGCTGGACAGACGCAATATCGTGCTCGGACAGATGGTGAAATACAGCCGTCTTTCGGTGGTGCAATTCAATTCGCTCAAGGGCAGACCGCTGCGTGTCGATTTCGAACGGCAAACCGAGCCGCCCGGTCCCGCGCCGCATTTCGCACAACAGTTGAAAAAATGGCTGATCGCATGGGCCGATGCGAACGACTACAACATCTATTCGGATGGCCTCGTCGTGCGCACGACGATCGACGCGCGTCTTCAGACGATGGCGACGCAGGCGCTGACATGGCAAGGCAATCAGCTGCAATCGATTGCGAATGCGGCCTGGAATGCACACGGCGCATGCTCCGGCCATCAGGATCTGTTCGACGCGTTCATTCGCGAGACGCCCGAATATCGCGGCGCCAAAGACTCGGGCACGAGCGATGAAGATGCGCTCAAGCATCTGTCGGCCGATCGCGCGTTCATGAAGTCGCTGTGCGAAAGCAAGACGCGCGTGCAGGCCGCATTCATCGCAATGGATCCGCGTGACGGGCAGATCAAGGCGTGGGTGGGCAGCCGAGACTTCACGCAGGATCAGTACGATCACGTTTCGCAGGCGCGGCGTCAGCCGGGTTCGACGTTCAAGCCTTTCGTGTACGGCGCGGCCTTCGAGCAGGGCGCGAAACCCGACGATACGTTCCCCGATCAGGCCGTCGAAATTCCGCTCGCGGGCGGCGAGGTCTGGCGGCCGAGCGACGAAGACGCGCCGAGCGGCCGTCCGATCACGTTGCGCGACGGCCTTGCGTATTCGCGCAATCGCATCACCGCGCAACTGATGGAGACGGTCGGCCCTGCAAAGGTCGCGCGGCTTGCGCGTGCGATGGGCGTGCGTGAAAGCCCGCTCGAAGCGGTGCCTTCGCTGGCTCTCGGCACGAGCCCTGTGACGCTGAAGGAGATGGTGTCGTCGTACAGCACGATTGCGAATGAAGGCGCGTGGCTCGCGCCGATGATCGTCACGCGTATCGAAGACCGCAAGGGCGAAGTGCTCGCCGAATTTCAGCCGTCGCGCGCCGATCAGGTGATGCCTGTCGAGAGCGCACTGACCTTGATCGACACGATGCGCGCGGTCGTCAACAAGGGAACGGGCTCGGCGATTCGCACGCGCTTCGGCATTCGCGCCGATGTCGCGGGCAAGACGGGAACGACGCAGGACAACGCGGACGGCTGGTTCATCCTGATGCATCCGCAGCTCGTTGCGGGCGCATGGGTCGGCTTCAACGACAGCCGTGTCACGTTGCGCAGCGATTACTGGGGGCAGGGCGCGCATAGCGCGTTGCCGATCGTCGGCGACTTCTTCCAGCGGGCGCTGCGCTCGCGTCTGGTCGATTCGCACGTGAAGTTTGAACAAGAGCCGCCGCCGGGCATGTTCGAGACGTTCCGCGAGAAGTTACGCGCGTGGATGCAGCATCTGTTCCCATCGTCGGGCAAGAGCGAAACGCCTGCGCCCGCTCCGCGCGCGAAGCCGCGTCCGGTTCCTGCCGCGCCTGCAGCGCCCGTCGTGGAGAATGCGCAGCCTGCTTCAGAAGCGTCCGCGCCGACGGATGTCGAGCCGCCGCAGATCATCTCGCCTGCCGCATCGCAGCCGCCGATTCTCCCAACGCCTGGCCAGGCGAGCGCGACGGCATCGGCGAGCGCGGTCGCTGCGGGCGCTGGCGAATCACAGGCGCCCGTGCTCGCGCCGACGCCTGCTCCGCCGTCCGACAGTGCACCCGCTTCACAGCCCTGATCTGGCGCTCATCGCTTCGCCTTGCGCTTAGGCACAGGCGACGACGAAGGCGCATCGGGCGCCGATGGCTCGACGATCGGATACGTATGCGGCGTGAAGTATCGGCCTATCGGTTCTCTGCCGTTGAATTTCTCGAAGTACTCGTGCCAGTAGTTAGCAGCGGCCCAGATCGCTTCGGGGCATGACGCTCTCGATTCGAGCCCGGGCGTCAGGTCGAAATTGGCGGCCGCGCAGACCGTTTCGATCATGCACGTCGACGGCAAGCCATAGTTGTCATGCAGCGGATTCGGCGTGCGCGCGGCGCCCCACGCATACGCGAGCCAGCGCAACACGTGTTCCAGCGCATCGAGCGTCGCGCGCGACTGCTGAAAGCTCTGCACCTTGCCGACCACTTTCTCTTGCTCGACGGGCAATGCAATGACGGCGATGTTCGGAAAGCGCTGTGTGTCGTCGAAATCCGTGAGCGGACGCGCGACGACGCCATTCACGCGCGCCGCAAACGCAGGTCCTTCGGGCTGATGCAAAGGCACATGCAGCGCTTGAGCGTTGGCGAGCGACGCGTCGGCGAGCTTGACGAGTATCGATTCGGACCAGAACGACGGCAACATGTCGTGCCGCAAATGCGATTGCGCGACGCGCACGCGAAACGCCAGCGTATCGCTGCCGCCGAGCAGTACCACATAGGTCCACTCGTCGGGACCGCCCGCTTTCATGTCGAGCACGGCGCGCTCGCCCCATGCCGTATTGCTCTCGCCATCCTTGCGGTCGAATGAAACGAACTGCGGATTCGATTGCGTCGTGGTCGATCGTACGATCTTGAGCATGGCCTCGCCTCATTTCCTGTTAGCGCGCGCGCAGTTCGAAGCGCGTCGTGGATACCGATTGGGAAATCGCCTTATCGCTGGAAATGCCGTAGTACATGACCTGCATATCGACGCCGCTGCCGACGCGCGTGAACGACACGATCGCCACCTGATCGCCGCGCTGCCCGTATTCCTGCTTGAGCGCGAAGCGATGATTGAGGCCGAAGCGGTCGGGCACCGGCTCGGGATCGGAATGGCGCGGCCACGGAGCTTTCGCGCCAAAAATGCCTTTGATCGAATTGGCGGCTTCTTTTGCCGTGTCGAGAAACGGCACGCGAATGAGCCGCGACGGCGATGCAATCACTTCGTACAGCGCCGTGTTCGTCGGCAGATCGTGGCCCGATGCAACGCGCCCCCAGTGCACGTCGCCCGTCATGTAGACGACGGGAATGCCGTTATCCGCAAGCCGGCCGAGCGTCGATTGCAATTTGCTGAACTGCTGGTAATTCGGCATTTCCGCATCGAAGGTTTTCATGCTCCAGTCGCTTTGCGGCGGATCGATAAAGAGCGCCTGGCCCGACGCGAGCAGACCGACGACGGGCTTGCCCTCTGCATGCGCATCGATCAGATCTTTTTCCCACGCATTCATTGCGGCGACGGCCGTGGGGCCCATCAGCGACGTGAGCGTACTGTCGCGATCGCAGCGCATATCGACGAAGAGCATCTTCAGCGGCTCGACGTCGAGCCGTATTGCGCCGCCCGCGCTACCTGGCGGCCCGCCGATCTGGTAGTCCTCGTATAGCGCGCGCGCCGTATCGCCGAGCAGTTGACGCGACGCATCCGTCCACGTGTCGGGCAATTGCTTTTGCGCGAACGGGTAGTTGTTCCAGAACTCGTGATCGTCGGGAATGCACACGACGGGTGCACGCTCCAATACCGATTGCAGGCCCGGCACGCGCAGCGCGCCGGAGAGCCAGTTGAGGTAGTACTTGTTGGCAAGCAGATGCGCGCGGTCCGGGTTCTGATCGGGCACATGCTGCGTGAGCGGCAGATCGAGATACACCTGATCGCCCGCGAGCACCGTCAGATGCGGTTGCACCTTGATCTGCGAGACGATCGTGCCGAGCAGTCCATCGAGATCTTCCGGCTGCGAGTAGCACGACGACAGCAGGATATTGAAGCTGCCGTTCATCAGCGTCGGCACTGCTTGAGGCAGCGAAGTACTCGCGAATTCAAACGATTCGCCGTCGGCGTCGATTCGAATCTGGCGCGGTCTCGATTCGTCGGACACCTTGAAGCGCATCACGCATTGGTGATTGATCGGCTGGCCGGCGTCGTCGGTGCTGAAATCGCGGATCGGAAAGAACTGTGCAGGCGCGAGTGGAACGGCCGCCTGCCGGTCGATGAAAACCTGTGGCGCGGGCGGCACGGCCACGCCGAATATGCCGACCCATAGTTGCAGCATGCCCGGCTCGCTGGCCTGTACATAGCCGGTCAATAGCATCGATACACCCAGGCGTCGTTATTCATGAGCATCGCGCTTTGCCTTATTCGTCTTATGAAAGCTGTTTGTAATTGCTTTGAATAAGACGAGGCTAGTCGATGCAGACTGAATTGCAACCGCGAAAGTAGTGCAACGAATGTCACGCGCGAATGCGCGGCTCGCCAAAGACTATTCAGTGGTAATGCAATGGGTTACGCGAAGCGCTCTTGCTGAAGGATGCGAATCATCGAATGTGCATTGCGCTGCGCGGAGTCTTCAAAGCAGTTGTTGAAAACCACATGCGTGCGTCCCGCGCTTTTGGCAATCTCGCGCACGGGCAGCGCGATCTCCTCCAGTTCGCGCTCGGAGTAGTCATAGTTGAAGCGGCCGGATGCCGTCGTGCTGCCGCTCCACGTTTCTGCATTGCGGCCATGCATGCGCACGATCACCAGTTCCGGCGACGTCGCTTCCCACACGGTATGCGCGCGATTCGTGACGCTCTCGGGTGCATCCATCACGACATGCACGAGGCCACGCTCGCGTTCGAAGGCGAGCGTCGATTCCCGGTGCCGCTCGTCGAACCAGCTTGCGTTGCGAAACTCGAAGGCCGTCAGATAGTGTTCCATTCGGTCCGCGCAGTGCGTGACGTGCGCCTTGTCGCGCGGCGCGGTGGAGAGCCACGGCGCGAACTGGAACAGGATCGCGCCGAGCTTGCCTGCTGCGCGCAAGGGTTCGAGCGCCTCGAAGAAACGACGCCACATCTCGTCGATGATGTCGGGTGGCGCGTCGCGGTAATAGAGGTTCCGCTTGTCGTTCTGCGGCAGCAGCGGCTGGATGTCCGGCGGAAAGAACTTGCGCTCCGTCTGGTGTCCCGTGAAAAGCCGGAATGCCTTGACGTTGAACGTGAAGTGCTCGGGCGTGCGCTCGGCCCATTGCGCGCTGTTCGCCGCGCTGGGCATCGCGTAGTACGACGCGTCGACTTCGACCATCGGAAACTGGCTCGAATAGAAACGCAGGCGCGCTTCCGCGCTCGTGCAGCCCTTCGGATAGAAGCGGCCGGATTTGATCAGCGTGGCGTCGGTCCACGACGCCGTCCCGACTTCGATCGACATGGCAGACCTTGTGTGCGGTCAGTGTGGCCATCGTACTGCATGTTGCATCGATGCATGCCGGGACGATCTTCTGCGCCGTATTGGGGCAAACCCGGGTTCAATCCGATTTGCGCACGACCGTTATACAAATTGGAAGCCATTCGAAGCAGCAGTCAATTCCGTGCACAGCGGCTGTCACGCGGCGGTCGGCGTCGCAGAGTACATCCGGACAATGGCCGTGCAGGGAAGTGCTCGCCTTCGAATGGGTCCATCGGTATGCGGCCCGCGGGCCGCGTCCGTCTTCTCCCCGTCTTCTTCTCTACCACCGCGCATCGCGCGAGTGCTTTCGCGTCACTTCTGCGCCGCTCCAAAAGTACCGACTACGCCGGTTCGCTTCGTCTAACCAGACATAAGTGCTACGATCTCTCCAGACGACGATGGAGGTGGAAATGGCAACCTATGCTATCGATGCCGTACGCATTAACCCTATGACGGACCGCGTCACCCACGTCCGGTGGGCCCTCGTCAATCCAAAAACGAATGAATGGCTCTCGCCGCATGAAATTGTCGAAGTCTCGGACGTCGTGACGGCGATTCATTCCGGCAATGCCGTCTGGTCCCTCTTCACGCTCGGCGGCATGAACCTGTTGGGCCCCAAGATCAAAACGGTTTCGCACGCCGACGGCATCGACGGGATCGACACCGACGTGCCGGACGGCCACGTCGAGAAGTTCATCGACGATCTGCCACGTGTCTGATTGCGCGTTTAGTGCGCGTTTGAGCCGGTGATTTAATAAAAGGTATTGCGCGGTATTGCGTTTCTCGCGTGCGACGCGCGCATGATTCGCACGCCGCGCGTTGGCTTCACGCGATTTCGCTTTGCGCGGTCCGTCACGTTCCGGCACCAGATGCTTTTGCGACGCTTCTACCCGGTAATCGGCGCTGGTCATTACAGCGCTGGTCGGTGGTCATTAAGCACGCGCGATGGTATGTCGATTCGACGTGCTTTTCGGCTGCTGCATGCATCGGGCGCCGCTGCCATGCTCCGCATAACGACTTCACGTGATTGACGGAGCCGCACGCTCCGCAGGAGACACAGCCATGACGCACATGTTCGACGCGGGCCTCGAGCGCCGCGAGGCCAACTATGTTCCGCTGACGCCGATCGACTTCATCGCGCGAGCCGCCGACGTCTATGGCGACCGTCTCGCCGTCGTGCATGGCCACATGCGCCGCACGTGGCGTGAGACGTACGAGCGCGCGCGTCGACTCGCGAGCGCGCTGCAACGCGCGGGCGTCGGCCGTCGCGATACCGTCGCGGCGCTGCTGCCCAATATTCCGCCGATGATCGAAGCGCATTTCGGCGTGCCGATGGCGGGCGCCGTGCTGAACACGCTCAACACGCGGCTCGATATTCCGTCGATCCTTTACATGCTGCGTCATGGCGAAGCGAAAGTGCTGATCGTCGATACGGAATTCGGCGAGCTTGCGCAGCGCGCCGCGCAGGAGTGCGCGCAATTGCGCATCATCAGCGTGAGCGACGCGATGCCCGCGCGCGCACAACACTTCGCGGGCGCGACCGACTACGAAGCGTTCCTGCAAGACGGCGATCCGCAATTCGCGTGGACACCGCCCGCCGACGAATGGGACGCCATCGCGCTCAACTACACATCGGGCACGACGGGCGAGCCGAAGGGCGTTGTCTATCACCATCGCGGCGCTTATCTGAACGCGCTCAGCAACATCCTCGAATGGGACATGCCGAAGCACGCGGTGTATCTGTGGACGCTTCCGCTCTTCCACTGCAACGGCTGGTGTTTTCCGTGGACGGTCGCGGCGCGCGCGGGCGTCAACGTCTGTCTGCGAAGGTTCGATCCGAAGCTCGTGTTCGAACTGATCCGGCGCGAGCGCGTCACGCACTATTGCGGCGCGCCCATCGTGCAAAGCGCGCTCGCGAATGCGCCCGCAGAATGGCGCGAGGGCATCGCGCATCGCGTATCGACGATGGTCGCGGGCGCGGCGCCGTCGCCTGCCGTGATCGCGCGCATGAAGGCGATCGGTTTCGATCTGACGCACGTGTACGGCCTCACGGAAGTGTATGGGCCGGCCTCCGTGTGCGCGAAGCAGGACGCGTGGGAAGCGCTCGCCGACGACGAGCGCGCGCGGCTCAATGCGCGTCAGGGCGTGCGTTACCACCGGCAGGCGGCGATCGACGTGCGCTATCCAGATACGCTCGAGCCCGTGCCGCGCGACGGCGAGACGATCGGCGAGCTGATGTTTCGCGGCAATATCTGCATGAAGGGCTATCTGAAGAACGAGAGCGCGACGGATGCCGCCTTTCGCGGCGGCTGGTTCCATACGGGCGATCTTGGCGTGATCACGGAAGACGGCTACGCGCGCATCAAGGACCGCAGCAAGGACATCATCATTTCGGGCGGCGAGAACATTTCCAGCATCGAGATCGAAGATGCGCTGTACCGGCATCCCGCCGTATCGGTTGCCGCCGTCGTCGCGATGCCGGACCCGAAATGGGGCGAAGTACCGTGCGCATTCGTCGAACTGAAAGAGGGCATGGACGCAAGCGCCGAAGAAATCATCGCGCACTGCCGGCAATTCCTTGCAGGGTTCAAATTGCCGAAAGCCGTAGTGTTTGGCGAATTACCGAAAACGTCTACCGGCAAGATTCAAAAGTTCGAATTGCGCGCGCGCGTGAAGTCGTCGAGTGCAATCGACCAGACGCGCGGGGATGCCTAGCACGCCATTCGCGCAACGTCCGGAAAGCGAGAGCCCGCGCCGCTTTTCGCGGCGCGCGTATCATGGGGAAAGCGGCGCGAACGCGGGAATGAATGCTAGAATTGGGTTCTATTCAGGGAACCGGCCTTGGCTCTTCAAGGTCCGTCGATGAGATCCGGTACTCACCGTGCGGGTTTTCACGACCATTCAATCGGCCGGAAATCAGTTAGCCAGGGCCGATTATCTGCGGGCCGCAAATATTGGCAGAGTCGTATTAAGGCTTCGCTGCAAGCGCGAGGCCTTTAATCTATTTGACGCGAGCTTATAGGCCGCGTCGTTCTAAACGTAATCGGCACGTTATGAAAGAGCGAGAGGAACAACGGACGCTCGACCTCGACGGTCAAGCGCGTGAACGGTTGATCTTGTGGATTCGGCGCCGCATGGACGAATTCGGCATTACGCTCGAAGCGCTCGAAGCGGCACTGATCGCAGATGCCGCCATACCCAAATACCGTGATGCTTTTGGACACGAATGGGACGGCACGGGCGAGCGCCCCGATTGGCTCACGCGCGCGATCAACGCAGGGCAGGACATCGAGCACTTCCGCGTCTGAGCGTGGCCCGTCACACTGTGGAGCCGAAACGAGCCAAAACGAAAAAAAGCCCGCAATGCAGCGGGCTTCGAAAATACTGCTCGGAGTTTCGTTGCGCGATTTGACTCGCGCAACGCATCCTAACGCTCATTTGTGAATACGCGATGAACCTTGCATGGAATGCATGCAAGGCTCGCGTGATGTCGATTCGGCGTGCGCCGCATTACAGGTCACAGGTCGAAGAACACCGTTTCGTTCGGGCCTTGCATGTGAATGTCGAAGCGATACACGACCTTGCCGCCGCGCTCTTCGCGCTTTGCGATCAGCGTCGCGCGGCGCTCTGCGGGAACGCTCGCGAGCACAGGGTCCTTGTCGTTCGCCGCGGCTTCGTCGTCGAAATAGACGCGCGTGAACGTGTGCAGCAGCATGCCGCGCATCGTCAGGATCACGCTCAGCTGCGGCGCGTCTTCGGGCGATGCGCGACCGGGCTTCACCGTCTCGATGATGAAGCGCTTGTGCGGGTCCGTGCCCGTGCCGAAGCGCGCAAAGCCACGAAAGCCTGTCTTTGCTACTTCCTCGCGCGATTGCGGGTAGCGTCCTTCGCTGTCCACTTGCGACACCTCGAGCATCGCATCGCCGATCACCTCGCCGTTACCGTCGAATATCTGGCCGACGAGCGTGATGTGCTCGCCCGCTGCTTCGCGCTCGGCCAACGTTCCCGTGAAGAGGCTCTTCAGATCGAAATTGTATTGCTGCGGGCACAGGCCGTATGCGAAGTACGGTCCGACCGTTTGCGAAGGGGTTTCTTTAAGCGTCGTCATGATTTAGCGCTCCATCGGGGTTTCGTTCGGGCCGCGCAGCACGATGTCGAATTCGTAGCCGAGCGCGAAGCCTTCCTGCGTCACGTCGAGCGTGAAGCGCGAGATCAACCGGTCGCGGGCCTGTTCCGGCGTGCCCTGGAAGATCGGGTCGTACGCGAGCAGCGGATCGCCGGGGAAGTACATCTGCGTGACGAGTCGCGAGCCGAAGTAGTCGCCGAACAGCGAGAAGTGGATGTGATTCGGGCGCCATGCGTTCGGGTGATTGCCCCACGGATACGCACCGGGCTTGATCGTCAGGAAGCGGTAGCGGCCTTCGTTATCGGTCAGGCAGCGGCCCGCGCCGAGGAAGTTCGGATCGAGCGGCGCATCGTGCTGGTCGTTCTTGTGCACGTAACGGCCGGCGGCATTCGCTTGCCACACTTCGACGAGCGTATTGCGCACGGGACGGCCGCCTTCGTCGAGCACGCGTCCCGTCACGATGATGCGCTCGCCGAGCGGCTCGCCGTTCTTCATCGCATTGCGCGTGAGGTCGTGATCGAGCGCGCCGAGATCTTCCGCGCCATAGACGGGCACGCGCTGGTCGCGCAACCGCTCCTTCAGCGGAATCAGCGGACGCGTCGGGCCGCGTTTGACTGACGAACCATACGATGAATGGACATAGGCGGGATGCGAAGCGAAGTCGCGCGGACTCAGACTGGAATCGTCCATCAGATGTCTCCTTGGGGATTCGATTATGGGTAGTGGATGACGTGACTTTATAGGAGCGAAGAAGTTATGCAAAATGACGTTTTTTCCCGTCTCGTATAACGATCCGTTATGCAACGCAGCCTCGCCGATAGCCGCGTCAAGTTCCGTCATCTGCAGTGCTTTCTGGCCGTCGCGCAGTTCGGCGGTGTGCAGAAGGCGGCCGAGAGCCTGTCGATCACACAGCCTGCCGTATCGAAGACGGTCGCCGAACTCGAAGACATTCTCGGCGTGCGCCTTTTCGAGCGCGGCCGCCACGGCGCCGTGCCGACGCGCGAAGGGCTGCTTTTCATGCCGCACGCGAGCGCCTGTGTGAGCGCGCTGCGCCAGGGCGTCGATCTGCTCGCGCGCGCGGAAGGCGAGGCGGCCGCGACGCTCGACATCGGCGTGCTGCCGACCGTGGCCACGTCGCTCGTGCCGCCCGTGATGCGGCTTTTCGCGGAGCAGTGGCCCAATGCGATCGTGCGGCTCAAGACGGCTTCGAACACCGAGCTGCTCGAGCGTCTGAAGGCGGGCACGATCGAGTTCGCTGTCGGCAGGCTCGCCGATCCGGAGCGGATGGTGGGCCTCACGTTCGAGCAGCTGTTTAGCGAACCGCTCGTCGCCGTCGTGCGCGCGGGGCATGCGATGGCTTCGGGCGCCGCATCGCCGGCGACGCAATTGCATCGCTATCCTGTCGTCGTGCCGCCGTATGGCACGCTGATCCGGCAGTCGGCGGAAAGCCTGCTGCGCGCGTGGGCCGTGCCGCCGCTGTCGTCGTTCGTCGAGGTGCTGTCGGTGTCGGTGGGGCGCGCGCTAGCGCTAGAGAACGATGCCGTGTGGTTCGTGCCCCGCAGCGCGATCGAATACGAACTGGCGCATGGTTTGCTCGTTCCGTTGCCGTTGCCCGTTGCGGGCACGGAGGAACCCGTCGGGCTGATCCTGCGCTCGGACACGCAGCCCACGCCCGTAGGCCGCGCGCTGATCGACGCGGTGCGCAAGGTCGCGCGCGAGCGTCTCGCGCGTAATCGCAATGCGGGCAATGCGGGCACTGCGCGCTCGCAGGAGCGGCTCGGCAAGGCGGCGAGGAAGAGCGCGAAGCCGCAGCGCAGCGCAAAGAATGCAAAAGCGCCGCGCTAGAGATGCATCTTTGAACCAATTAGTACAAAATCGAGCTTGCGGGAGGGATGGCGCGCGGTGTAAAACACGGGGCGCGGCAACCTGATCCGTTTGTCTGTCGAGTTGAACCAGCACGAGCCATGGAGACGCACATGCCCAGCGACCTGCCGACCCCCACCGACGCGCTCAAGGCCGTCGCGGACCCGGAGCACAATCCGCTCGGCACGGCCGGTATCGAGTTTGTCGAATTCGCCGCGCGCCATCCGCAGGTGCTGGCCGATACTTTCGTGAAGCTCGGCTTCAAGCCGATCGCGCGTCACATCAGCAAGGACGTGACGCTGTTCCGCCAGGCCGACATGAATTTCCTGCTGAACGCCGAGCCGGATTCGTTCGCCGAACGCTATGCAGAGGAATACGGCGTGGGCATTTGCGCAATCGGCATTCGCGTCGCCGATGCGCAGCGCGCTTACGATCGTGCGATCGAACTGGGCGCGTGGGCATTCGAAGGCGAGCGGGTCGGCAAGGGCGAGCTCGTCATCCCGGCCATTCAGGGCATCGGCAATTCGCACATTTATTTCGTCGATCGCTGGCGCGGACGTGGCGGGCAGAAGGGCGGCCTCGGCGACATCTCGATCTTCGACATCGATTTTCGTCCGATCGAAGTCGCCACTGCCCAAGCCGATCTGAGCCACGCGGGCACGGGCCTCGTCGCCGTCGATCATCTGACGCAAACCGTCGGCGCGGGCCGCATGCAGGAATGGCTCGACTTCTATCGCGATCTGCTCAACTTCCGCGAGATTCACGAACTGCACGCGAACTGGCATGTGTCGGCGGAATCGCGCGTGATGGTGTCGCCGTGCGGCGCGATCCGCATTCCGCTCTACGAGGAAGGCACGCCGCGCACGAGCCTGATGCACGAGTATCTGCCCGATCATCCGGGCGAAGGTGTGCAGCACATCGCGCTCGCCACCGACGATATCTTCGCGTGCGTCGACCGGCTGCTCGCGAAGGGCATTGAACTGGTCGAGCCGCCGCCGCGCTACTACGATCAGATCGATGCACGCTTGCCGGGGCATGGGCTCGACATCGAACGGCTCAAGCGAGGCCGGATTCTCGTCGATGGCGAGATCGGCGTGGATGGCGTGCCGCAACTGTTCTTCCAGACTTTCGTGCTGCGGCGCGAAGGGGAAATCTTCTTCGAAATCGTGCAGCGCAAAGGCCATCACGGTTTCGGCGAGGGCAATCTCAGCGCGCTTGCGCAGGCGCGCGCCGCTTCATGAGCGGCCTGTTTCCGGCGATTGCCGCGCGTTACTTCTTCGACGTATTGCCTTTGCCCGCATGCGGCAGATCGGCGTTCGTCGCCATCCACAGCACTTCGGCGTCTTCTTCGCTCGTCGAGACGGCCGCGTGGCCCGTGCGGCTGTCGAAATAGAGGCTGTCGCCCGCGTTCAGATGCGTCGGCGCGTACAGCTCCGAATACAGGCATACGCTACCGCTGATCACGTACAGAAACTCCTCGCCTTCGTGGCGGCCCCAGTCGTCGAAGGCGTCGAGCGTGTGTGCCGTAATGCGGATGCGAAACGGCAGCATCGCCTTGTGCGCCAGGTCCGTCGCCAGCAGCTCCATCTGATAGCCGCGATACGCGTGACGCTGGCCCGCGTCCTTGCGCGTGAGCGCGCGCCGGCCGCTCGCGTTGACCTTCGGCGTCGAGCCGAACAGTTCGCCGAGATCGATCTTCAGGCCCACGACGATTTTTTGCAGCACGTCGAATGTGGGCGACATCAGGCCGTTTTCGATTTTCGACAACGTCGATCGCGACACGCCGCATAAGCGGCTGGCCGTTTCGAGCGTCAGGTCGTGTGCGAGCCGCGCGGCACGCACACGACGGCCGAGGTCCGATGTCGAGGTTTCGGGCGACTTGGTAAGTGAGGTGTCCATGAGCGTGAATGACAATGCGGCGTGGCGCTTTCGGGGCATTTCGGGGCTGTTTCCGATCATAACATCCGCGTGCCCGCATACCCTCGCGCGGGCGGCCGCGACTGTCATAGCACAGATGAATTTCCGATCTGAAACGAACCCGGACAGTGTGCACGAGTGCCGTTCATGCTGAGAAGCACCCGGCGCAAAAAGCCGGGAAAACCCTCATATTTCGCTTGTTTTTCGAACGAACGGAATCTCGCAAGAACGTGTCGCAACGCCGCTTGCCGCCAGAAATCGCGGCGTGTATAGTTTCCGAACCTACTTTTGTTTCGTATCGGAAATCAAAGGAATCCAGATGAACGCATCGAGCATCCTTGCCGATCTCGGCATTGCAAACGCAGCGCAAGCAGGCGATATCGCCGTCCATTCCCCCATCACGGGCGAACTCATCGGCCGCGTGGCGAGCCGCACAGCGGCGGAAGTCGATACGGTGCTGGCCAACGCGAAGCAGGCATTCGAGCAGTGGCGCAACGTTCCCGCGCCCCGCCGCGGCGAGCTCGTGCGCATCCTCGGCCAGAAGCTGCGCGAGAAGAAGCAGGCGCTCGGCAGCATCATCACGCTGGAGACGGGCAAGATCCTCCAGGAAGGGCTCGGCGAAGCGCAGGAGATGATCGACATCTGCGACTTCGCCGTCGGCCTGTCGCGCCAGCTGTACGGCCTCACGATCGCTTCGGAGCGCCCCGGTCACCGGATGGCCGAAACGTGGCATCCGATGGGCACTTGCGTCGTCATTTCGGCGTTCAATTTCCCGGCGGCCGTGTGGTCGTGGAATGCGGCGCTCGCGCTCGTGTGCGGCAACGCCGTGGTCTGGAAGCCGTCGGAGAAGACGCCGCTGACGGCGCTCGCCGTCAACCACATCCTCGACGAAGCGCTGAAGGAGTTCGGCGATGCGCCCGCGGGCCTCACGACCGTCGTCATTGGCGGGCGCGATGTAGGCACGAAGCTGGTGGCTGACCCGCGCGCGTCGATCGTCAGTGCGACGGGCAGCACGGAAATGGGCCGCACGGTCGGCGTCGAAGTGGCGAAACGCTTCGGCCGCTCGCTGCTCGAACTCGGCGGCAACAATGCGGGCATCGTCACGCAGACGGCGGATCAGGAACTCGCGCTGCGCGGCATCTTGTTCTCGGCGGTCGGCACGGCGGGCCAGCGCTGCACGTCGCTGCGGCGCCTGTTCGTGCACGAGAGCGTGTATGAGCAAACCGTCGAGCGGCTGAAGCAGCTCTATGCGAAGGTGCCGATCGGCAATCCGCTCGAAAAGGGCACGCTGATGGGGCCGCTGATCGACAAGCAGGCGTTCGCGCGCATGCAGGAAGCGCTGCAACAGGCGGCGGCCGAGGGCGGCAAGGTGTTCGGCGGCGAGCGCGTCGAAGTGAAAGGCTATGAGGGCGGCTATTACGTGCGTCCCGCGCTCGTCGAAATGCCGTCGCAAACCGCCGTCGTGCTCAAGGAGACTTTCGCGCCGATTCTCTACGTGCTGCGCTACAAGGACTTCGACGATGCGATCGCGGCGAACAATGCGGCGCATCACGGGCTGTCGTCGTGTGTGTTCACGACCGACTTGCGCGAAGCCGAGCGCTTCACGTCGGACTCGGGCAGCGATTGCGGCATTGCGAACGTGAACATCGGACCGAGCGGCGCTGAAATCGGCGGCGCGTTCGGCGGCGAGAAGGAGACGGGCGGCGGACGCGAATCGGGCTCGGATGCGTGGAAGGCCTACATGCGGCGCGCGACGAACACCGTCAACTATTCATCGGCACTGCCGCTTGCTCAAGGCATCGATTTCAATCTCGGCTGATCGTGAAGGGCGGCGCGCGTTTTTCATACTGCGCGCCGCTTTCTCATCCCTAAATCGCTGCCTCGCATTCTTCAATCTGTCGCGGACTTGCGCATTCGATGTCCGCTGACCCGCTTCGTCTGGAGTGGCATGTGAGTTCGAAAGTCGTCATTGTCGGTGGAGGTGTGATCGGCAGTTCGATCGCGTATTTCTTGCGGTTGTCGGACCCGACGGTCAGCGTCACGGTGATCGAGCGCGATCCCGCTTATACGCGGGCGTCGTCGGCGCTGTCGGCGGCATCGATCCGGCAGCAGTTCTCGACCCCGCTGTCGATCCAGATGTCGCTGTACGGCATCGAGTTCCTGCGATCGATCGGAGAGCGGCTGGAGGTCGACGGCGCGCAGCCATCGATCGATTTGCACGAAGGCGGCTATCTGTTTCTCGCGACGCCCTCAGGCGAGGCGACGTTGCGTGAGAACCATGCGTTGCAAAAGAGCCTCGGCGCCGATATCACGCTGCTCGACAAGCCTTCGCTCGGCGCGCGCTTTCCGTGGCTCAACACGGATGATCTGAGCGCGGGTGCATTCGGCGAAACGGGCGAGGGCTGGTTCGACGGCTACGGTCTCGTCCAGGCGCTGCGCAAGAAGGCGCAAGCGCTCGGCGCGCGCTACATCGCCGACGATGTGACCGCATTGAATCGCGAAGGCCGCCGCATCACGGGCGTCGTGACTTCACGCGGCGAGACGTATGCGTGCGATGTTGTCGTGAACGCAGCGGGCGCGTGGGCGCGGCGCGTGGCATCAATGG
The DNA here is from genome assembly GCF_009362735.1 of Paraburkholderia franconis. GTDB lineage: Bacteria > Pseudomonadota > Gammaproteobacteria > Burkholderiales > Burkholderiaceae > Paraburkholderia > Paraburkholderia franconis. Next base: position 41,041 of record NZ_WHNP01000044.1, read on the forward strand.
CGGGCATCGACATTCCTGTGTTCGCGCGGCGCCGCAGTATCTTCAACGTGAGTTCGCCGGCGAAGCTCGAACGCTGTCCGCTGCTGATCGACCCGACGGGCGTGTACTTTCGTCCCGAGGGGACGACGTTCATTTGTGGGACTTCACCTTCGCCCGACAACGACCCCGATGATCTGCCGCTCGATGAAGTCGATCACGCGCTATTCGACGACGTGATCTGGCCGACGCTCGCGCATCGTGTGCCGCAGTTCGAAGCGTTGCGCGTCGAGCACTGCTGGTCCGGGTACTACGAGTACAACGTGTTCGATCAGAACGCGATCATCGGACATCATCCCGATGTCGACAATTGCATCTTTGCCAATGGGTTCAGTGGGCACGGATTGCAGCAGGGACCGGCTACGGGACGCGGCATCAGCGAGCTCATTTTGCGCGGGCGCTATGTGACGCTCGATCTGTCGGCGCTTGGCTTTGATCGTGTGCTGGAGAACCGGCCGATCGTGGAGAAGAATGTCGTTTGACGGTAGTGTTGGTGATGATGGTGGTGTCCGCGGTAGCAGGCTAGAACAGATGCTTTAGCAAGCCCAACGGCCCACCGCCTTGCACCCATACACGAGACACCACGAACCAGGCCCCTGCCCAGGACGCGGCGACAACAATCAGATCGCAATGCCCGCTATTCCACAGATTCAGCGAATGACGCCTGAGAAGCCAGGGCACGCCCAGAGGATTCGGCCAGTCAGCTAGCAGATGCATCACGCCGCCGCAAGCAAATCCAAACGCGACGGCAGCAGCAGGATGATGTGGCATCGCATGCCACGAAAAGAAGAGCATCGCGATCCAGCCGATACCCCAATGCGTCGCCGTGCGATGCGTGATCCACAGACGCCGCTTGCGTGACCACCACGCCACTTCGAGCCAGTCGGGCGCCGTCGCGCCGGCGAGACCCGCTGCAAACGCCAGCCAGATCCACACGTGAAAAGGGCCACGGTATCCGTAGCGCGCAGCCAGTGCAGCGGATATCGCTCCAGCCGCCCAACCGGTCGCGTGATGTGCGTTGCTCGATGCCATTGATGTCGCGCGCCGATGCACGACGCGGTAAAACACGGGCGGCCATCTTCGCAGAAGCATGCGCAAAAAAATAGCCCGCGACTTTCGCGGGCTCATGCGTGGGGCTTGCTGTTACGAAGACTTACACATCACGTCGTGCAGCGCGCGATTGCAAAGCGCAGTTCTTCTTCAGGCGGATCGTCGCCCGTGCCGCGCACGACCTTGATGACCGAGCCGTGACCCGAAGGCGTCAATGAAATGAAATACGAACTGTTCGACGAAGAGCCGATGGTCAGATCGGTCACGCCATTGTTCTTCGAAACATGCACGCGCGACAGGCGGCTGTCGAGGCACCGCGCGATTTCGGATGCGGGCCGCGCCGACGACGCATACACCATCGGTTCGGCTGAAGCGCTGGATTCAGGGCCGCGCGACGATCCGCATGCAGCGAGAACGGCCAGGGGTGCGAGAAGAATAAGTCGTTTCATGATGGTGCCGTCGGCGTCTCCATGCTACGTGATCGTAGGGCGCAAGCGGGATGCAATGCGTCGCGACGAGACCGCCTGCGTCGTCACAACATTCATTCAACGTCCATTCATCGAACGATCCTTCGACGATTGCAAACGGCTCACGTCGGAGTATAGCCACGCGAGCCGCGTGCAATTGCCACATCGTGTTAGAAATTGAATCGAAGCGCAACGTCGCCCACCGTCTAGAAGCGATTGAAGTACGCAACGCCAACCATCGTGCCGCCCGCATTGCGGCTGTAGGTGATCGCCCAGTTGCCCAGCAGCGCGCCCGTCAATGCGCCCAGTGCATCCGCCGTCAGGTCCTTGTATGAAAAGCCGGAGGTGCGGCACGTGCCGTCGACGATCTCTTTCAGCAAGCCCGGCGCCGTGCCGATCAAACTTCCGTAGACAACCGGGTGCTGCGTGTCGCGCGCGAGGTACGCGCCCAGTGCGCCAAACGGCGCCGATACCGCGAAGTGCGCGAGTTTGTCCGAACCCGTCCAGCTATCCGATGTTTGCACACGCCAGCCGCCGTGTGAGCCGCTGCAATCGAAACCCGCCTCGGCCGCCGAACTGGCGGCCAGCATCAGGGCAAGCGCGGTTGCCCGCTTCAATGTCGTCGTCATACGCTCTCCGATGTTGTTTTGAGTCGCGCGGGTCTTCTGTCAGAGATTTCCTGCGCTTGTACGCATTTAACGACAATCGAAGGGGATTTATTAGCAAGCCGAAGGAAATGTGTTAAACAATGTGTCGATCAGCGGCGAGTATGGGCGAAAGGTGCCGCGTAAAAGATAAAACGCGCGCGTCGGACTGCACGCGCGCGTTTGTCGTCGAGGACGGAGCCGGTACATCTTTGCGCCTCTGTCCTCGCGAATGCCTGCTTAGAAGCGGTGACGCAGACCCACTGCCACGGCGGTCTGGTTTTGCGTCGACGACGGCGTCAGCGTGTTGATCGCTGCGACGTTCTCGCCGAAGTTGCCGAGGTTGCCCGAAGCGTGCTGGTAGACGCCTTCCAGGTACACGTCGGTGCGCTTGCTCAGCGAGTAGTCGCCTTGCAGCGAAACCGTGTGCCACTTCGGCGAACCCGAGCCGTTCGAACCCGACACCTTGCCGTCCGTGAACGTGTACGCAGCGGCGAGCGCGAGAGCCGGCGTCAGTTCGTAGCGGCCGTTCAGTTCGTAGTTGTCCATGTGCAGGTTCGTGCCCGCCAGACCGTTGATAAACGTGCCGCCGACGTTCGCGCTCTGCAGGTTGTCCAATTGCGTGTGCGTCCACAGCAGGCCCACGGTTGCGGGACCATACGTGTAGTTCGCGCCGACGCCATACGAGCGCTGCGTCTGTGCTGCCAGTTGCGCTGCGCCGCCCTGGCCTGCCGAGATCGCGCCGTTGGTATTGTTGCTGCCCGCATTGTTCAGTTGCAGGTAAGCAGCCGCGATGTTCAAGGGACCGTTCTTGTACGAAGCGCCTGCGCTCCATGCCCGGTTGTCCGCGAAGCCGTTGGCTTCGTTCGAGAAGCCATACAGGCCGCCGAATTGCAGGCCAGCGTAGTTCGCGCTCGTGTACTTGACTGCGTTCTTGATCGAGAACGAGTTGTCGAGGTTGTCGTTGTCGAACGGGTGGCCGGCCAGGTTGTTGCCGAAGCCCGACCCTGCTGCCGACAGCGGCGCCAGGTAGTCGACCATCGAGTCGTACTGGCGGCCGAGGGTCAGCGTGCCGAACTGGTTGCTCTGCAGGCCGACGTAAGCCTGACGGTTGAACAGTGTGTTGTTTTCCTTCAGGCCGCCGTTGTTCAGGTTGAAGCCGTTCTCCAACGTGAAGATTGCATGCAGGCCGTTACCCAGGTCTTCGCTGCCGCGCAGGCCGAAGTACGTATCCGAGACCGTGCCGCTGCCTTGCTGCCAGTTGCTGTGGCCAGCCTGGTTGTTCGTGTAGACGAGGCCGGCGTCCAGCGTGCCGTACAGCGTCACGCTGCTTTGCGCGTTGGCCGTTGCTGCAAATGCGCCGAGAATGCCCGCGACGATAAGGGTTTTTTTCATGCTTTATTACTCCGAGACTTTGCGTGGAGATCGCAATGCAGAACACGTGCTGCGATGCGTGCTGTCGATCCGGAGCGAAGTGTATTACCGATATGCATGCGCTTATTTCCATCCTGCGCAACAATACTTTCCAGAATCGGGAATAGACGAATTAATGCCGCTAAGTATTTTTATTTAAAAGAATTTTTTGAAGTCGATGAGCATCGGACTGGGTGTTGTCAATCGATCGATTGTTGCGCTGGCGCGACGACGAAGGTTAGATCTGCTCGGGTTAACCCAGTTGTAAACCGTTTTCAGCGACATCTGCAAGCATCGATTCATGCGATTTCCGGAAAGGTACTGTTCCAGCGAATGGGCTCGAACCGGCGAGGCGCAGCTTATAGAATTCGTTTTACCCCTTCGACCAAGGGTTGTCTTTTTCATCTGTTTTTATGCGGCCTTCGGGCCGCTTTTTTTTGCACGATTCAAATAGGAGCTATGGTCATTTGAACAAACGGGAATAGACTATTTCGCAAATCGATAGCAAGTTCGATTGAACTTTTTGCGCCGCGAATCAGGTGTCGTTTTCTTGTCCTGTCGTTATAGGCATGGCCCTTGGCCGGATTTGCGACGGCACGCGCGGGTAGAATGCGTGCTTTCGCGCCGAAATCCCTCGATGGCGCCCGACGAAACGCGAGCATCCCCGTAATGACCGATACGCTTCTTCCCGAATCCGACGCTGGCAACACATCCGAAGCCGTGCACGAAGACCGTCTGTGGTGCGACAACGGCTGGACCGCGCGCGTCATCAAGAACGAAGACGACGACGGCTGGGCCGTCGAGATGATCAAGGACGGCGAGGCGGAGCCTGCGCTGGTGGGCCCATGGACGATGGGCCGCGACAAGAAGAATCCCAAGCCACTCGACGTCGGCGCTTTCAATACGCTGGTGAAGACGGCATCGGAAGTGCTGCGCCGGCACGAACAGCAACTGCACGCGCAATTGCACAAGCGGCTGACGGTGGAGTCGGGCGACGGGAGCGTCGAAGTCACGCTCGACATCGTCCCCGACGAGGACGACCCTTATGCACTGCTCACCGCGTTCGACGCACTCGGCGAGCAGATGGCGCAGGTCAAAGTCGCGCCGAACTTCAAGCTCAGCAGGGCGAGTGCGGCGTCGTGGGTCGAGAACGAATTTCGCCGACCGGGCTGACGCCGCTTTATATCGTTGCGAGTTGCGCTCAGACGGACGCGCTCTTGCACAGCTCCGTTCTGATGCGCTCGGCAAGCGCGCGCAATTCATCGAGGTCGGCGCGTTCGGCTGCGTGAATCTTGAGCGGGATGCCGTCATGGCGCGGAATCACGTGGAAGTGCACATGAGGCACGGTCTGTCCGGAAGCGGCGCCGTTCAGTTGCGCGATCATCATGCCAGGCGGATTGAGCGCGGCCTTCAAGGCGATGGCCACCTTGCGCGTGGTGCGGATCGCGGCGGCGGTTGCGTCCTCGGACAGTTCGAAGAGCTCGGCGGCAGGCTCTTTCGGCAGAACCAGTACGTGACCTTCGGCCTGCGGCATGATGTCCATGAACGCGACGGTGTGTTCGTCTTCATAGATGCGGATCGACGGCAGTTCATCGCGCAGGATGCGGGCAAACGGGTTCTGTTGATCGTAGGGCATGAGAGTCTCCGGTAGTCGGGCGCATCGGCTGTGGGTCGAAGGCCGTGCATGAATGGTCCCGGGATTTTAGCCGACGAGATCGGGCGTATCGTATCCCGTGGCGCATCGCATCCCGTGGCGCATCGACCCGTTGCATCGATCCGCAACGCGCATCGATTTCTCTTTCGCGCCCGGTACTTGCGCGGCGTGTGCTCAGGTTGTCCACATCGTTACCCACGATTTCTGTGGACAACGCATGTGCTACGGTTCGGCACGAGCGAGGGTTTATCAAAGATGTGGCGGCGCGTGCATCGTGCACAATTCGAGTCGCATCAATGACTTGCCTGGGTCTTGCGCAGGTTACTCACAGCCTTTTGAACAGAAAGTGTGGACAACCTCACTGCCGATACACGCTGCGCCGCCCCGTCGATACATGACTAAAGCGCAAACGCATGCAGTCCACACATTCCGAGCCGCATCAACGACTTGCCGCGTTCGTGCGCAGGATATTCACAGCCTTACCCACGAAAAGTGTTGATAACCGGTGTGTTCTGCATGAACGAAGAAAACGGAACCGCAAGCGCCTCAACTTAACTTAACTTAACTTAACTGCGCTTGCAGAAAATCGCCGTCACGTGCGGCGCAACATGATGGACGATCGCCGTGCTGCCCGCTGCGGTGACGGCAGCGGGCACTTTCTCGTCGCTGCCCCAGACGACGGCGCCATAAGCCGACTTCGCCAGCGGCTCGCCGCTGCCGACGCGAAAGATCGGATCGTCCTGTTCATATCCGACGACGGCGAACACACTGAAGCCATACGCGTCCAGGTTTGCGCCGCGCACGGGACTAAACGCGTTGATCGAGTTGCTCTCGACGCGCATCGGCTTTGGATCGATCAACTGCTGGGCGGCGAGGTCGGCGATGAACTTGTGCGCTGATTCGTTGCAAGCGAGCGCGGCATCGAGCGACGCGGCGCGCGCGGCGAACGGCAGCGCCGACAACATTAGCGCAAACAGAACAGGGCGGACAGAAAAGCGTTTCATGGTATCGACAAAACGTCGGCGCAACGGCTCGCGCGCGGACAACTTCAAATGAAAGAGCAACGGGAAAATCAACGGCGATTCACGCCAGGCGAATCAAAGTAACGGGTACATAAGGGGCAAAAGCGCGGGCAAGCACACGAGCAAACACGCGAACAAGCAGCGGGCAAAAACACGAGCAAAAGCGCGCTACGCGGTAAAACCCGGTAACTACTGCGCGACAGACGCGCACTCTACCTGCGTTCGATAATTCGTGCTGTCAGGTCAACCACGGGTAGGTCATTGAAAAGCAACATGATTGTGAGTGACCGAGGCAAGAAATCGCGATCCCGTATATATTTCCGGGTTATGACTTCGCAATCCAATCCTCCTCGGCATGTCCCGCCGCCCAAAATGTGGGATGCCCGGCTCGCCCGGCGGCTCATCATGCCGCTCGTCGATACACCCGTTACGCCCAACCATCTGACGACCGTACGCCTGCTGATCGGTCTCGCAGGCGGCCTTGCATTGGCGCGCGGCGGTTTTGCGTGGACCAACGTCGGCGCGTTTCTGATCGTGCTGTCCAACTTCGTCGATCATACGGACGGCGAACTTGCGCGCGTCAGCGGCAAGTCGAGCCGCATCGGTCATTTTTACGACCTCGCCTGCGATGCGCTCGTCACCGTGCTGCTGTTCGCCGGCATGGGGTACGGGATGACGTCTTCGCAAGTCGGCGATCTGATCGGCCTTGCCGTGCCGCCGTTTCTGCTCGGCACCATCGCGGGCATCGCGGTTGCGCTGATCTTTTTCCTGCGCATGCGCATCGAAGAGATGGCGGGCAAGGCGGGCACGAAGCAGGCATCCGTCGGCGGCTTCGAGACGGAAGACATTCTGTATCTGCTGCCCCTCGTCACGCTGATGAGCGGCGTCGCGCCGTTTCTCGTGGCCGCGTCGATCGGCGCGCCGCTCTTTGCTGTGTATGTCGTGATCGACCACCGTCGCGTCGTGCGCCGATCGCGCTCGGCGCAAGAAACCAGTCAGGCATGGGTGAGCCGATGAGCACGCCCGCAGAAGAACACGTGACCACATCCAACTCGTTGAACAATGCCGGCCTCGCGCCGGCTTCTGCTGTTTCCGGGGCTGCATCCTCGTCCTCTTCCGCGAATGCCGCGCCCGATGCAGATCGCGCCGTCGCGAGCCGCGTCCGCACGTTCGATAACGCGCAACTGCGCAAGGATTTCGACGACCAGAGCGCGTTTCTGTACCTCGAAGATTTCCTCTCGCCGGAAGTGACGGCGCAACTGATCGCAGCGGCGCGCGCGCTCCTGCCCGAAGTGAACCGTAACTATCTGCCGGGGCACAAGCAGGGCGGCAGCGTCAGCCGCCATACGATCGACCGTCTCGCGCCGTTCATCGCGCAGCTTTATCGCTCGAAGGAGCTGATCGGCTGGCTCGAGCATCTGACGGGCGACAAGCTGCTGCTGTCGCCGCCCGACGATCCGCACGCGTACGCGCTCTACTACTACACGAAGCCTGGCGACCATATCGGCTGGCACTACGACACGTCGTACTACGACGGCCGCCGCTATACGCTGCTGCTCGGCGTGATCGACGAATCGTCGTGCCGTCTCGACTACGAGCTGCACACACGCAACCCTGACAAAGCCGATGTGCCCGGCTCGGTGCAGATTCCGCCGGGCGGTCTCGTGTTCTTCGATGGCGACAAGCTGCGTCACCGCATCACGCCCGCGCTCGACAACGAAATGCGCGTATCGCTGACGTTCGAATACGTGACCGACCCGAACATGCGCCCGTGGCGCCGCGTGATTTCGAATCTGAAGGACGCAATCGCATACTTCGGCTTCCGCCAGGTGTTCAGCCAGCTGTCGCGTCGCAACGCCAGGGGAGAAGGCGTGTGACGCGCGCAGCGATGATCCTGCTGACGATCGGTGGTGCGCTGTTCGTCGCATTGCTCGCGTGGCAGGGTTTCGGCCCCGTCGTGTCGACGCTGATGGCGGCCGGTTGGGGCCTCGCGCTCGTCGCCGCGTTCCATCTGCTGCCGCTCGTGCTCGACGCGGGCGCGATTTCCGTGATGTTCGACAGGCACGCAAAGCACGTCACCGGGCGCGACGCGGTGTTTGCGCGCTGGATCGGTGAATCGGTGAACAGCCTGTTGCCCGCCGGTCAGATCGGCGGCCCGGTGATGATGGTGCGCCAACTGTCGCAGCGCGGCCTGCGCATGCGCGACGCCGCCGCGGCGATCACCGTCAGCACGACATTGCAGGCGCTCGCGCAGATCGTCTTCGCGATGCTCGGCTTGCTGCTGTTCGGCGAATCGGCGGCGCACGGCGCGATGCACGACCTGCAGACGGCCGCGCTGATCGCAACGGGCGTGCTCGGCGCGCTGATCGCCGGCTTCTATATGGCGCAGCGGCGCGGCCTGTTCGGCAAGGCGCTGCGCGTACTGTCGAAGGTGTTCGGCAAGCGCGACTGGTCATCGCTGACGACGCGCGCCGATGCCGTCGATGTCGCCGTGCGCGAACTTTACGGCCGGCGCGGCACGGTCGCCGCGAGCTTTGCATTCAGTCTCGCGGGCTGGATCGTCGGCACGGCGGAAGTGTGGCTTGCGCTGCGCTTTCTCGGCCATCCCGTCGGCTGGGTCGACGCGCTGCTGCTCGAAAGCCTCGGCCAGGCGATCCGCGGCGCGGCCTTCGCGATTCCCGGCTCGCTCGGCATCCAGGAAGGCGGCTATCTGCTGCTCGCGCCGCTCGTCGGCCTGCCGCCCGAAGCGGCGCTGGCGCTGTCGCTGGTGAAGCGCGCGCGCGAGTTGCTGCTCGGCTTGCCAGGCCTGCTCTATCTGCATTTCAGCGAACGTAGCTGGCAGCGGCGGCGCGCAACGCGTCTGCCCGCTGTCGATTGATATCTTTGGAAAGGACCGCGAATGCGCGCCATCATTCTTGCTGCAGGTCTTGGCCTGCGTCTCCAGCAACCCGCCGGAGAACAGTTTCCCAAATGCCTGCTGCGTTTCGACGGCGTGACCCTGCTCGAGCGCCATCTGCAGATGCTCGACGCGGCGGGCGTCGATGAAGTCGTGCTCGCGCTCGGCTTCCAGCCGGAACTGGTCGAAGCCGAATTGAAGCGGATCGAATGGCCTCACAAGGTCGAGATCAAGCTGAACCCGCGCTTCGATCTCGGCAGCGTGCTCACGGTGCACACCGTCGCCGATGCGCTGACGCGGGGCGGCGACGTGCTGCTGATGGACGCCGACGTGCTGTACGACGAGCGCATCCTGAGCGCGCTGGTGGCGGGCCAGCACACGAACCGCCTGCTCATCGACCGCGATTTCGAAACGGGCGACGAACCCGTCAAGCTGTGCCTGAAAAACGGCGTGCCCGTCGAGCTGCGCAAGCAACTGGCCGTTGGTCTCGACTACGACACGATCGGCGAATCGGTCGGCTTCTTCCGTCTGCGCGAAGAAACGGCGAAGCGCTTTGCCGAGATCGTCGCGGGCTATGTCGACAGCGGCCGCGCGAACATGCCTCACGAAGAAGCCGTGCGCGATCTGCTGCTGGAACGCAGTCATGTGTTCGACACGGCGGACGTGACGGGCGCGCCGTGGATCGAAATCGACTTCCAGAACGATGTCGAGCGTGCAGCGGCGGAGATTTTGCCGATGCTGCAACCGCTGGTCGGAGCGGCGCGCTAGGCCTGCATCATAGACAACGCTGTAAAAAATCGCGTGCACGGGCAAGCGGCACGCGATTTCTTTTGCTGCAAGCGTCGCAACATCGTTCGTTGAGCCGATGCGATAATTGCGGCTTTACGCTGACGGTCGCCCCGCTGTCGCCTCCTCAACCATGCCCCTGGCAATAGGCGCATTCATCGTTCCGTTGATCGTCGCATGCGCGATGTTCATGGAAAACGTCGATTCGACGGTACTCGTCACATCCCTGCCGGTTCTCGCCCGCGATCTCGGGCACGATCCCATCACACTGAAGCTCGCGATCACCAGCTACGTGATCGGCCTGGGCGTCTTCATTCCCGTATGCGGCTGGGTCGCCGACCGCTACGGCCCGCGTTCCGTGTTTCGCACGGCGATCGGCATCTTCATGGCGGGCTCGCTGATGGCAGCCGCCTCGACAAACTTGCCGCTCTTCGTCGCCGCGCGTTTCGTGCAAGGCATCGGCGGCGCGATGATGGTGCCCGTCGGACGCATCATCATCTTCCGTTCCGTGCCGAAGTCGGACTTCATCCGCGCGGTCAACTATCTGACCGTGCCGGCGCTGCTCGGGCCCGTGATCGGACCGCCGCTCGGCGGCTTTATCACGACGTATCTGCACTGGCGGCTGATCTTCATCGTCAACATTCCGATCGGCCTCTTCGGCATCTGGCTCGCGAACCGGCACATCGCGAACATGCGCGAAGCGCATCCCGGGCCCCTCGACTGGACGGGCTTTTCCTTGTCGGCGAGCGGCGCGTCGCTCTTCATGCTGGGGCTGTCGCTGGTGGGCGGAGAACTGGTGTCGAACAGCGTATCCGTGACGATGTGCTTGCTCGGCGCCGCATTGTTGTTGATTTATTGGCGCTATGCGAGCCGCGTCGAGCGGCCCGTGCTCGATCTGAAGCTGCTGCGCATTCCGAGCTTTCATGCAAGCGTGGTCGGCGGCTCGCTCTTTCGCATCGGTCTTGGCGCCGTGCCGTTTCTGCTGCCGCTGAAGTTGCAGGAAGGGCTCGGCATGACGCCGTTCGTCGCGGGGACGATCACGTGCGCGTCGGCGTTCGGCTCGATCTTCATGAAGACGATTGCTTCGTCGGTGCTCGCGCGCTTCGGCTTTCGACGCGTGCTGATGTTCAACGCGCTGCTCGCCGGCTGCGCGATCGCAAGCTATGCACTGTTCACGCCGGATACGCCGCACATGCTGATCTGGTGTGTCGTGCTGTTCGGCGGCGTGTTTCCTTCGTTGCAGTTCACGTCGCTGAACTCGCTCGCGTATGCGGACATTCCGAGCAGCGACGTGGGACGCGCGACGAGTGTCGCGAGCGTCGTCCAGCAGATTTCGCTGGGCCTCGGCGTGACGATTGCGGGGATCGTGCTGCAGATATCGCACGAACTGCAAGGCCATCCGACTATCGTGTGGACCGACTTCTGGCCCGCGTTTCTCGCGATCGGCCTGTTCTCGCTTGCGTCGATCCCCGTAACGGCGAAGCTGCCGCATAACAGCGGCGAAGAACTCGCGCGCGGCGGCAGAGGGCAGGCTTGACGCGCGCGCTCTGCTTGAGCCTTCATGAACGCCGCGTCGAAGCCTGCGATCGAGGCATCAAACGGCCTCACGCACCGCACGCAGGAACTGCTGCGTGCGTTCATGCTGCGGCGACGTGAAGAACTGCTGCGGCGGCCCTTGCTCGATGATCTTGCCTTGCGAGAAGAAGCACACGCGGTCTGCGAATTCACGTGCGAAGCCCATCTGGTGCGTGACCATCAGCATCGTCAGATTGTGTTCTTCGCCGAGCCGGCGAATCACGTTGAGCACTTCGCCGCATAGCTCGGGGTCGAGCGCGGACGTCACTTCGTCGAACAGCATCACTTTCGGACGCATCGCGAGCGCCCGCGCAATCGCGACGCGCTGCTGCTGACCGCCCGACAGTTGCGACGGATAGTGATTGCACTTGTCCTCGAGCCCGACCATCGACAGCAGTTCGCGCGATCGGTCCGTCGCTTCCTTGCGCGACAGCCCGAGCACCTGCATCGGCGCTTCGATCGTGTTCGCGAGCGCGGTCATATGCGGGAACAGGTTGAAGCTCTGAAACACCATGCCGATCTTGCTGCGCACGCGCCGCAGATGCGCGGGCGATGCGGGCACGAGCCCGCCGTTCTTGCGCATGTGGGTCAACGGCTCGCCGTCTACTTCGATCATGCCGCCCGTCAACGGATCGAGCGTCATCAGCACGCGCAGCAGCGTCGACTTGCCCGAGCCGCTCGGCCCGATGATGGCGACTTTCTCGTTGGGTGCAATGTCCAGATCGAGTTCGTCGAGCACGGTGAGCGCGCCGTAGCGCTTCGTCACGCCGGCGAACCGCACCATCGGCTGCTGGCCGTTGGCGTTCGGCGCATCCTTGAGCGCGGAAACGGGGTCTCGCTTCATCTTTTTCTCCATCACGGGGGACTCGGAGTGCAAGTGGGTATCGATGTCGGTGCGCGACTTCATGGCAGCCTCAAACGGAATTCGAGCCGCCGCACGAGTTGTGCGAACGTAATGCTGATGACGAGAAAGAACAGGCCTGCAAGCGTGATCGGCTCCAGATAGCGGAACGTTTCCGAGCCGACGTTCTTCGCCTGCTGCATCAGTTCGACCACGGTGATGGCCGACAGCACGGGCGTGTCCTTGAACATTGCGACGAGGTAGTTGCCGAGCGCGGGAATGACGGGCCGCACCGCTTGCGGCAGAATCACGCCGGCATACGTGCGCCACGGCGACAGCGACAACGCGCACGCCGCTTCCCACTGTCCGCGCGCGACGCCGTTCAGGCCCGCGCGATACACCTCGGACGTGTAGCACGCATAGTGCAGGGCAATGCCGATCGTGCCTGCCATCAGCGCGGACATCGTGATGCCGTAGAGCGGCAGCACATAGTAGAGCACGTACACCTGGATCAGCAGCGGCGTGCTGCGGATGAACTCGACGATGAACGCCACCGTGCGCGACACGGACTTGATGTGGCTGCGCCGCAGGATCGCGAGCACGAGGCCAAGCACGAGCGCAATCGCGAAGCCGACGAGCGTGATCAGTATCGTGTACACCGACGCGCGCGCAAGTTGAGGCAGGATGTGCGCGGCGTACTGCAAATCGAAGAATTGATTCATGACGCCGCCTTTGGCACGGTGGTTCGAACGATGATGCCGTGGCTTACGCGCCGCTCGAAGTAGCGCATCAGCGTGGCCAGCAATTGCGCGAGCACGAAGTAGATGACGAGCGTGAGGCAGAAGATCTCGGCCGTCTTGAACGTCGCTTCGTCGAGCTGGCGCGCGCGGAACGTGAGGTCGGACAGCGTGATCAGCGACACGAGCGATGTGCCCTTGAGCAATTCGATCATCAGATTGGTTGCGGGCGGCAGCGCGTTGATCATCGCTTGCGGCAGGATGATGCGGCGCATGCGTGAGAATGCCGACATGTTCAACGCGAGCGCCGCTTCGAACTGGCCGCCCGGCACGGAACGCAGCGCGCCGCGCAGGATCTCCGAACCATACGCGCCGTAGTGCAGCCCGAGCCCGACGATCGCCACCGTGAACGGCGTCAGTTCGATGCGGAACGGCGGCAGCGGCAGCACGAAGAAGAACCAGAAGAGCTGCACGAGCAGCGACGTGCCGCGAAACACCTCGACATACACGTTGCCAATCCAGCGCAACGGTGCCCACGGCGAGAGCCTTGCGGCCGTGCCGACGAACGCCATCACGATTGCAAGCAGCGTGCCGAGCACGGCGATCTCAATCGTGACGAGCGTGCCTTGCAGCAGCAGGGGAAACAGTTCACGCATGGCGGTGGCCTCGCTTGCATGACGGCGCATCGGCGCGCCTTGGATTGAAGTGGGGGAGCATTTTGAGTGCCTCCCCCGGCGTGCGATCGCGCTGCATCATCTGCGGCCCGATGCGTGAGCGGCGAATCACTGGCCGCAGATTTCGGCGGCCGTTTTCGTGGTCAGATTCGATTTGTCGAAGCCGAACGGTCCGACGGTTGCGAGATGATCGGGCGTGCCGAGCCATTGATGCAGCTGCTTGTTCACGGCATCGCGCAGATCGGTGTCTTCCGGACGGAACGCGAGCGCGCCATAGCCCGTATGCTTCGGATCGTCCTTGAAGAAGGAGACCGTTTCGACCTGGCCCGCGTCCTTCGCGGCGAGACCCTTCATCGTGAGCGCCGTGCCCGCGGCCGCATCGGCGCGGCGCGTGCGCACGGCCTGAAGTTGCGCCGTCGTATCGGGTACCTGCAACAGTTGCGTGTCCTTCACGCCCGCATCGCGCGAGTTCGCGACTTCAACGGCGCCCGCCATCACGGCGAGTTTCAGATCCGGCTGCTTTGCAATATCGGCAAAGCTATGCAGGTTCTTCGGATTGCCCTTCGTCACGAGCAGCGTGTCCTGGATCTGATATTGCGGATCGGCAAAAGCGACCTGCTTGCAGCGCTCCGGCGTGATGTACATGCCGGCGGCAATGACATCGAAGCGTCCCGCGCGTAGGCCCGGAATCAGCGAGCCCCATTCCGTCAGCACGGCATCCACTTTCTTCGCGCCGAGCTTTTCGAATACCTTGCGCGAAATTTCCGGCGATTCGCCCGTCACTTTGCCATCGGGCGTCGTATAGGCGAATGGTGCTTCGTTCGCATAGCCGATGCGGACTTCGCCGGTGCGCTGGATGCGCTGCAACGTCGTTTCAGCCGACGCGAACTGGGTGTGCAGGGCAAGGCCGGCTGCCGCGAGGCAGAGGGCGCCGAGCATGACGGACGTGCGCTTCGATTTCATGTCGATTCCGTAGGGCGAAAGTAAAAGTAATGAATGTCGCACCGCATTGGCGCGATCCCCGGGAAAACCCGGTGTGGCAAGGGTTCCAGCGTTTTGAACGACGCGGAACCGAACCATGAGCGCAGCATACAAAGCCATTTTTTTGTTCCCATTGCACTAGGACAATTATTTTCTGGGCTGCTTTCGTCGCACTATGCATGTTGTAAAGCTTTGCATGGGACGGGAGTAAGTGCATGGGGCTGGAGTAAGTTCTGAAGCACTAACGCCAGCCGACAGTTAAAGCGCCAACTTTCGTCGACTCTGGAGACTGTAGTGATAGAACAATGGCGGGATGCGGTCGGCGCGGTGCGTGGCGTCGAGTCGAAATACAAACGGCTGGTGAAGGCGATTGCAACGGATATCGAAAGCGAGTCGCTGCGCGCGGGCGCGCGTTTGCCGCCGCAGCGCGATGTGGCGTCCGAACTGTCGATCAGCGTGCAGACAGTGACGAACGCATACAAGGAACTGGAGCGGCAAGGGCTGATCCGCTGCGAAGTGGGGCGCGGCAGCTTCGTCGCCGAGCGCGTCACCGAGACGATGTCGAACTACATGCTCGATACGGCCGAACGCTCCGTGGTCGACTTTTCGATTGCGCGCATCATCCATACGCCCGAGCACGACGCGATGTGGCGCAAGGTCTGCGCGACGCTCGCGAAGATCGACGACCAGCCGTGGATACGCGCGTTCAGGCCCATCGCGGGCTTCGAGCATCACCGGCAGGCGGGCATTGCGTGGCTGGAGTCGCTCGGCATGCCGGCTTCCGTCGATACGCTGCTCGTCACCAACGGCGCGGCGCATGGCATCTTTCTCGCGCTGGCATCGCTGGTCGGTCCCGGCGATACCGTGCTGTGCGAAAGTCTGACCGATCACGGCGTGATCGGCTCCGCGAATGTCTTGGGGTTTACGTTGAAAGGGCTGGAGATCGACGAGTACGGCATCCATCCCGAGCATTTCGAAGAGATGTGCGATAGCGAGCGCATTACCGCGCTCGTCTGCACGCCGACGCTCAACAATCCCACCGTCGCGCTGATGCCCGAATCGCGGCGCCGCGCGATTGCGCGCATCGCCGAGCGCTATGGTGTGTACTTGATCGAAGACGATGTCTATGGTCCGTTGCCCGCCACGCGTCCCGCGCCGATTTCGAGCCATATCCCCGAGCTGTCGTTCTACTGCACGAGCATGACGAAGTCGGTGATGGCCGGCTTGCGCACAGGCTATATGACGACGCCGCGCCGTCTCGCGCTGCGCGTCGAGAGCGTGTTACGCGTCAGCAGCTGGATGGCGAACTCGCCGATCGCGGAAGTTGCGACGCGCTGGATCAACGACGGCACGGCCGCGCGTCTGGTGGAAATGCAGCGCGAGCGGCTCGCGAAGCGCCAGGCGCTCGTGCAAAAGATACTCGGACCGTACGTGCTCGGCTCGCATCCGCATGCGCTGTCGGTGTGGCTGCGCGTGCCGGATCACTGGCAGGCGGACCGGCTGGTGCGCGAGTTGCGCAATCGCGATATCGCCGTGACGTCGCCCGATCCGTTCCTCGTGCGCGGCGCGGAACGGCCGAATGCGGTGCGGCTGTGCGTGGGTGCGGAAGTGAGCGAAGAGGTGTATCAGGAAGCACTCGAAACGATGCACGATGTGTTCGAGCAGTATCCGCAGGTGCATGACTTCGGTTGATCGTATGGCCGAATCGGGTAAGCACGCAGCGATGCAAAACGAAATGTACCAGGACAATAGAAAAGAATATTTAGAACATTAGACTGGCCTCACTGAGTCCGGTGTGGCCCGCGTTCAACGTACTGAAATACTGACGTCTGGGGTTTTCCGCATTGGTCGCGTTTCTCATGTAGGGCCGATGCCAATGTCTGTTCTCTCGCTTGCCGATGTCTATCGCGCTCGACGCCGTATCGAAGGGCGCGTGCTGCGCACGCCGCTCGTCGAATCGCCCATGTTGTCGGCGATTGCAAAAAATCCTGTCTATCTGAAGCTCGAAACGGTCCAGCCGACGGGCAGCTTCAAGCTGCGCGGCGCGACGAACGCGCTCGTGCGTCTCGCGGAAACGGGATGCAAGCGCGTGGTGACGGCGTCGACGGGCAATCATGGGCGCGCCGTCGCGCATGCGGCGCGCGCGCTCGGCATCGAAGCGGCCGTGTGCATGTCGTCGCTCGTGCCGTCGAACAAGGTCGACGCCGTGCGCGCGCTGGGCGCGCAGGCGCGCATCGTCGGCAAGAGCCAGGACGACGCGCAGGTGGAAGCACAACGTCTCGTGCGCGAAGAAGGCTATGCGTATGTGCCGCCGTTCGATCATCTCGACGTCATCGCGGGACAGGCGACCATCGGCGTCGAAATCGCGGAAGACTTGCCCGATGTCGCGCACATCGTCGTGCCGTTGTCGGGCGGCGGGCTCTTCGCGGGCATTGCGTTCGCATCGAAGCAGATCAATCGCGCGGTGCGCATGACGGGCGTGACGATGGAACGCGGCGCCGCGATGCACGCGAGTCTCGAGGCGGGCAAGCCCGTGCTGGTCGATGAAGTCGAATCGCTCGCTGATTCGCTGGGCGGCGGCATCGGGCTCGACAACCAGTACACGTTCCCGATCACGCGCGAGCTGATCGACGAGGTCGTGCTGCTCGACGAAGCGACGATTGCGCGCGGCCTCGTGCATGCGTACGAACACGAACGGCTGGTGCTCGAAGGGGCGGCCGCGGTCGGCATCGCGGCGCTGCTCGCGCAGCGTTTGCACAATGCCCCTGATTTTCAAGGCCCAATCGTGCTGATCGTGACGGGCGCCAACATCGACATGAGTCAGCATCGCCGCATCGTGCGCGCGGGCTGAACGATTTGCATGGGACCAGCGCTAAGTGCTGAAGCACTTACTCCAGCCGACAGCTAAAGCGCCAACGCGGGTCTACAAAGGAGACACTGTATGACTGCCATTACTCTCTTGGGCGAATCGCAATTGCGCGAACTCGTACCGCTCGATCTCGCAGCGATCGATCAAGTCGAATCCGCGTTTCTGTCGCTTGCGACGGAGCCCGTCGCGATGCCGCCCATCTTGCGGCTCGACCTGCCCGAGCATCGCGGCGAAGTCGATGTGAAGACTGCCTATCTGCCGCGCTTCGACAGCTTCGCGATCAAGGTGAGCCCCGGCTTCTTCGATAACCCGAAGCTCGGTTTGCCGAGCCTCAACGGACTGATGCTCGTTCTGTCGGCGAAAACAGGCCTCACGGAAGCGGTGTTGCTCGACAACGGCTATCTGACGGCCGTGCGGACGGCGGCCGCAGGCGCCGTCGCGGCGCGCTGGCTCGCGAAGCAGCAGGCGCCGGGCGTTGCCGTGATCGGCGCGGGCGAGCAGGCGCGTCTGCAATTGCAGGCATTGTCGATGGTGCGAAAAATCGAGCGGGTCAAGGTGTGGGCGCGCAATCGCGCGAACGCCGAGCAATTCGCGGCGGACATGTCCGCGCAATTGCACATTGCCGCAGAAGTCGCGCGCGACGTTCATCACGCGCTCGCCGAAGCCGACATCGCGATCACCACGACGCCGAGCACCGAGCCGCTGCTCCAGGCCGCGGACCTGCATCCCGGCCTGCACATCACGGCGATGGGCTCGGACGCGGAACACAAGAACGAAATCGCGCCGCAAGCACTCGCGGCGGCGCGCTACGTATGCGATCGCGTCACGCAGACGCGCGTGCTCGGCGAACTGCATCACGCGATCGAAGCCGGTGTCGTCGATGAGGATGCAAAGCATGCAGAGCTTGGACAGATCATCGCAGGACAGGCCAAAGGACGCACGAGCGACAGCGACATCACGCTGTGCGATCTCACGGGCACGGGCGCGCAGGACACGGCCATCGCGACGCTCGCCGTCGCGCGCGCCCGCGCGGCCAACGCAGGCACCATTTTCCGTAACGACATGAAGCGCTGAGAGGAGACCATGTCAGATACATCCCAACAGGCGGCGACCCCCGTGGTTCGTTTGCCTTTCGATCGCGCCGAATACGACGCACGCATCGCGAAGACACGCAAGGCGATGGAAAAGGCGCAGATCGATCTGCTGATCGTCACCGACCCGACCAACATGGCGTGGCTCACGGGCTACGACGGCTGGTCGTTCTATGTGCATCAATGCGTGCTGCTCGCGCTCGACGGCGAGCCCGTCTGGTACGGCCGTGGACAGGACGCGAACGGCGCGTTGCGCACCGTGTTCATGAAGCGCGAGAACATCATCGGCTATCCCGATCACTATGTGCAGTCCACCGAGCGTCATCCGATGGACTATCTCGCGCGTGAAGTGATCGAGGCGCGCGGCTGGCAGACGCGCCGCATCGGCGTCGAGATGGACAACTACTATTTCAGCGCCGCGGCCTATGCATCGTTGCAGCGCAATCTGCCGAACGCGACGTGGCGCGATGCGACGGCGCTCGTCAACTGGCAGCGTGCCATCAAGTCGCCGCGCGAGATCGAGTACATGCGCATTGCCGCGCGCATCGTCGAGAAGATGCACGCGCGTATCGTCGCGCGGATCGAGCCGGGCATGCGCAAGAGCGATCTCGTCGCCGATATCTATTCGGCGGGGATCACAGGCATCGACGGCTACGGCGGCGACTATCCCGCGATCGTGCCGCTGCTGCCGACAGGCGCCGATGCCGCCGCGCCGCATCTGACCTGGGACGACTCGCCATTCGAAAAGAACGCGGGCACGTTCTTCGAAATCGCCGGCTGCTTCAAGCGCTATCACTGCCCGCAGTCGCGCACGGTGTATCTCGGCAAGCCGCCGCAGCATTTCATCGATGCGGAAAAGGCCGTGGTCGAAGGCATCGAAATGGGGCTGGCGGCCGCGAAGCCGGGCAATACCTGCGAGGACATCGCGAATGCGTTCTTTGCGGTGCTGCGCAAATCGGGCATCGAGAAGAACAGCCGCTGTGGCTATCCGATCGGCGCGAGCTATCCGCCGGACTGGGGCGAGCGCACGATGAGCCTGCGTCCCGGGGACAAGACGGTCCTCGAACCCGGCATGACGTTCCACTTCATGCCGGGGCTGTGGCTCGACGACTGGGGACTCGAAATCACGGAAAGCATCCTGATTACGGAGTCGGGTGTCGAGCCGTTCTGCAATACGCCGCGCAAGCTGTTCATCAAG
>NZ_WHNP01000045.1 GCF_009362735.1 Paraburkholderia franconis
CACATGTGTTTGAGCATTCCGCCGAAGTATGCGGTATCGAATGTGGTCGGGTACATCAAGGGCAAAAGCGCAATTCAGATAGCCCGGAAGTACGGAGCACGGCAGCGAAATTTTACCGGCGAGCACTTTTGGGCCCGAGGCTACTTCGTTTCTACGGTGGGGCTGGATGAGCACATGGTGCGAGCGTACATCCGCAATCAGGAAGAAGAGGATGAGCGATACGACCAGATGAAGCTGGTCATGGAGTAAGCCGCCACCGGCGGCTCACGGTTTTATGGGCGCCTTTGAGGCGCTCACAATTTCAAGCCACCGGCTTTGCCGGTGGTATTTGACTGACCGGATTTCAGCCCGGGACCGTCACCGGTCTCACCAGTCGATGCGATGTTTCTCGTCGGTCTCGTGATGCCGGCGATCATCATCGGCATGCAGATAGAGACTGGTGGTGCTGAGGGACACGTGGCCGAGATTGTCGCGAACGAGCCGCAAATCGACCTGCTGGTCGGCCATGTGCGAACCCGCGGTGTGTCGCAACCAGTGCGCTGACGCCTGCTCGAGCAGCGCGGCGCGGGCCTCGAATTCCGCGCCGCGCTCGCGCAGCTGGCGGGCGGCGCCCGCAAACACGCGCTTGACGATCGTATGCAGCGCCGCCCGCGTAAGGGGCAGGGGCCGGTGTGAGGGCTTCGCATCCTGGTCCCGGGACGTTTCCGAAGTTGATCCTATCGGCAGCACGAGTGGCGTGGTTTCATGCGGGGACGGCAGCGCGGTCATCCCCAGCGACTGCCGATACCGCGCGAGCTCCGTCATCAGTTCACGCGTCGCGGGCACGAGCCGTTCCCTGTCCCCCTTGCCGTGCACGGTCAGCCACCAGCGCATCGTGCCGTCGGTGTCGCGCCGCACGAAAAACTGGCCCATCGTGTTGCTGCCGGCCTCGGCGATGCGCAGGCCGCCCAGATACAACAGCGTGAACAGCCACCGCACCCGGTGATAGTGGGCGCGCGCCCGCGCGGTGTCCTGCGGCATCGATGCAATGAAGTCCTTCACCGCCTGCCACAGGCCCGGTTCGAGATAGCGGGTGATGCGCGGCGCGGTTTTCCGGGTGCGCTGCCGCGACAGCGCGAGCGGGTTGCCGGCCAGGTAGCCTGCCTGCACGAGCCACGAGAACAGCGCGTTGAGGATCACCATCGCCTGGCGCGCGCTGGCCGCGGAGAGTGGCCCGTAGAACGGGCGCCAGCGCGCATCGCCGCGCGGATGCTTGCGGCCGCCGCCGGCCACCCAGACCGCGGCGGGCTGCGGATCGGAGAGGAAGCGCTGGTAGCGCAGGCAGTCCTCGTGGGTGAGCGACGACAGTGGTTTGCCCAGTTCGACCAGCGACCAGAGCAGCAGCCGTTCCGCTTCCTTGCGGTAGTTCTCGAAGGTCGTCGGGGTGTCGGCGAAGCGCCCGAGCCACGCGCGGATCGCGTCGAGGTCGTTCGCCGCGGCGACCTGCGCGTGGCCGTCCGTCGCGCGGTTAGTGCCGGCGTGACCGTCGAGCGCGGCGGGAATCGCGAGCGTCTCGAGCGGGGCGGGCTGCAGCGCGACGAGGCTGTTCTTCGGCGGGTTCGACATGAAGGTGAGCCTTTCCGGGGAGGGTGAGCTTTTCCGGGAGTGGGTTTGATGAATCTGCCCCTTAAATCGTTGGTTTGCATAATTTTGTTCCCGTGAGACCGCGGTGAAACAACCGCAGCGGGGGCAGCGAGAACAAAATTGCGCAGAAAACGGGAACAGCATCATGCAACCCAACGTGTCGCGCGGACAGAACCGACGATTCAGTCATTATTCGCACATTATGCGGATAATGTCAAATGATTGCCTTCGCATGGTTGGATATAGTGGGTTTTACGTTGTATTATCGACGTCTCACGCCACGTTTTCTGCTCCATGTCCGACGCTCCTGCCGACCTCCCGTCCGATGACGCGCGCCTCGCGGCCGAGATCGCCTACCTGAAGGTGGCGTTCCCGAAGACCCGTGAGCTGTACCGCGAGGTCTGTGCCCTCTTGTTCTTCCGTTTCGGGCAGACGCCGACCGCGAACCGCCTGTACCAGCTGGTGAGGCGCGGCAGCATGGGCACCCCCGCCGCGGTGCTCGGCGAGTTCTGGGCCGAGCTGCGCGAGAAGAGCCGCGTGCGCATCGAGCACCCGGACCTGCCCACCGATCTGCGTGACGCGGCCGGGGAACTGGTCGCGACGCTGTGGACGCGCGCGACGGCGTCGGCGCAGGCGGAACTCGACGCGCTGCGCGCGGACGTGGAAGGCGAGCGTACGGCCGCGGAGCAGCGCATCGCGGCGGCACGCGCCGAACTCGAACGCACGGAAACGGCGCTCGAGCAGCGCACCGCGGCGCTGCTGGCCGCGCAGGTCGAGGTCCGCGAACTGGAGAAGGCGCAGGCCGAGGGCCACGCGGCGCGGCAGGCGATGGAAGCCGAAATCGTGCGCCTGAAAAGCGAGGCGCTCGCGCGCGACCGCGAACTGGAGCAGGTGCGTGACGGCTTCTCGCGCGATCTGGAGAAGCTGCGCGAGACGGCGGCGCAGTCCGACGAGCGCCTGCGCGCGACGGAAAAGCGCGCGCTGCTCGAGATCGACCGCGAGCGGGGCGCGGCCGCCAAGCTGCAAAAGGAACTCGATGAGGCGAACCGGCGCGCTGACCGGCGCGACGCGGAGCATCGCCGCGCAGTCGAGGCGATGCAGGCACAGCTTGGTGACGCGCGCCATCAGACCGGCGTGCTGCAGGGGCGCCTGGATGCCGTGCAGGCGACAAACGTGACGCTGCAGCAGCAAGTCGCAGCCCTGCGCCGGGTGGACACGCGCGAGGCCGGGCCCGCCCGGCCGGGCCGTGCCAAGGGCGCGCCTGCCGGTACCACCCAGGTGCGCCCCGTCGCGACCCGCCCGTCGCGTGCGGCGCGCGCCGCGTCCGCGCCCGCCAGCAAGACCGCGGTGCGCCGCAAGCGGGGCAAGAGCGATGACAGGTAGCCCCCGCCCGCGCAGGAGACGCAAGGCCCCCGCCTGCCCGCCGATCGGGGCGCTGATGCGCTACGGCGAGCGGACCGTGCGCGTGATCGCCGAGGCGAGTGGCCAGCGCGTAATCATCGAATCCGTGGACGAGGACGGTCGCACCTTCCGCAGCACGGTCAAATGGGCTAGTCTGGCCGCTCTTGAAGAGCAGCTTTTCTGAGGGCGATGACGATGCGGCCGACCATGCAGCAGCTCGATATCTTTGCCGACAGCCGTGATGTGATGTTGCGCAACGATGTCCTGGAACCACTGCAGCGGCGTGAGGCGGCGGCCGCGCGCACGGCCCTCGAACGGCTGGCGGGCGACTACCCGGACGACGCTGCGTTGCCCGCGATGAGCGTGCTGGTTGGCGAACTCGAAGACGCATCGACGGCACCCTTTGCCGATCACGCTTCACTGGCCATCGCCCGCCGTCATCTGGAGGACGAGGTGGTGCCCGCAGCGAGGCGGGTGCTGCCCGCGCAGACGGTTCAGTCCTGGCTCGCCCCGAGCTGGCGCGCGCTCGCCCGGCGGGCCGCGTCACTGCCGTTTCGCGGGGCCGACGCGGGTGATCATACCGGGAGCCATGCCGCGCCGCTGTGGCTGCTGGCGGGAGACGCAGCAGCCGCGTGTACTGCGGTCGAGGGCATCGAATCGTGGTGGCGCATCCCGACGCCGCTTGCGTGGATGACCGAGGTGCGCTACCGGACGGGCGGGCTGGATGCCGCGTGGCCCCTGCTCGCGGAGCTGGCGTGGCTGGCGCCCGCACGGTTCGCGATGTTGCTGCCCGTGCTGGGGGACGCTTCGCTCGACGCGCTGCGTCGGCGCTTCGATGCCGAGTTCCCCGGCACCGGCGAAGTCGACGATTACGCCTGGTTCGCCGCGTGGTTGCTGCTTGTCAAGCCGGCGCTGGCGGGCCGGCTCGGTGATGCACGCGTGCGGCGCGACCTGGCGGCCTCGCGCGCGACGGCTCTGCTGGGCGAGATCCTGCGCCGGGAGCACGAGGGCGACCAGCATGAACTGGTGGGCCTGCGTCAGGAACTCAGCCGGTTGCATGCGGGTCTGTTCGACGCGTACATGGTGACGCGGAAGGTGCAGCACCGGTGAGGCGATCTCCACGCAAACCGGATCACGGACGCGAATACTGGTTCTGATGCGGCGAATGGCGCGTTGTATGGTGATGATGGTGCTGCTGCCTGCGGCTCGGCTCGGCCCCGGCAAGTGGCGGCGACGACGTGACGCGCCCGCGTTGCGGCGCGCCCTGGCCTTCGCCGAAGTAAAACGTCTGCGAGGTTTGCGCGTGACTGGCAGCGGACAGCAACAACGCCACCAGTGACAGACATTTCGAAAGCTTCATGTGTGCTCCTTTTTAACGGGAGCGTCAGGATAACGCAACGCGTTGCCCTCGCGTCCGAGTGGCAGTGGATTCGCGCTGCACTGGGTAACCTTTGCCGACCGGCGGGCATCGATCGACGCCGCGATCGCCTCGCTGGGCAACAGCATCCAATCGGCCCTCGCGCTTACCGCGACCGGCGCATAGCGCAGTGATCGCCGTGCTACGGTAGCCTACCTCCGATCCGGCGGATTGCGCGCCTGCGTCTTCAGTCGTCCGAGAACCGCTCTGAAATAATCCAGTGATTTTCGGAGAAGTGGCGCGAACAGGCGATGACCGGGCGATCGAAGCGGACTCAGACCTCGTCCCAATTGGTCAACGAACCGGTGCTGACCGTCGCGGATGAAAGGCTGAAAATGCGCCGAATTTTGCACAGACGAAACGCCATACTGCGCATGATTGCGCGCAAACTATCTTGATGATAGCCTAATGTGCATTATGATGCGCAAAAAGACCGATCCTCCCATCAGCAATGTCGAACGCCTTGCGGCCAATCTCCGCGCGACGCGGCGCGAGCGCAAACTGACGCAGGAGGCGCTCTCGGAGCGTGCCGGCCTCGCGCGGCGCACGGTGACCAACGCCGAGAGCGCGCAGAACGTCGGCATAAAGGAATTCTGCCACCTCGCGAACGCCCTGGGTTTTGAACTGGTGCTGCGGCCCATGGACACCGTCGTGCTGGAAGACCTGCCCAACATCTTCGGGGAAGACGAATGATTGAGCTGTCGCTGGACGTTGAGCGTCTCTACCGGCAAATACGCACGCTTGAGGTACACACGCCTCAAGGTAAGAGCGGCCTGCTGGCGAAGGAAAGCCGGTACGTCTACAACTATGGGGCGGTGCCCGACACAGCGGCAGTCTCCCTGACCATGCCGGTTCGCCATCAAAGCTACGCCAGCGGTGATCTGATGGGCGTATTCGCGATGAACCGTCCCGAAGGCTACTTGCGGTATGTCATTGAGGAGCGCCTCGCGCGCTTCGGCACGCCAAGTGACATGTTTCTGTTGTTTCTCGCGGGGCGTAACCAGATTGGCCGTCTGACATATTCTTTCCCCGGCGAGCGCGTGCCGGAGACCGAAGCGGAGCACCTCGAGGAACTCCTGTCGTCGCCGTCCGGACAGCTCTTCAGGCGTCTGGTCGACCGGTATGCGCTCGGCTCCGGCATATCCGGAGTGCAACCAAAGACGGTCGTGCCGATTGCAGACCACAGCGACGCCTCGCCCGACGAACGGGTCGCATTACCGCTGAAGACGGTAATCGTCAAAGCTGAAGGCGACGATTTTCCGGGCGTCGCCCGGAACGAGTTCTTCTGCATGACGGTTGCAAAGGAGGCCGGACTCGATGTGCCGCGATTCTGGCTGTCGGATGACGGGAAACTCTTTGTGATGGCACGCTTTGACCGGCGTGACGACGGCACGCCGGTGGGCTTCGAGGACATGAGTGTGCTCACTGGCAAGGGCAAGTACGAAGGCAGCTATGAGATGATCGCGAAGGCCGTCGATATCTACACGCGCTCCGATCATATGCAGAAGCACCGGCTCTTTGAGCGCGTCGCGCTTTCCTGCCTGCTTCGCGACGGCGACGCGCACATGAAGAACCTGGGTATCATCTACGACGACCCAACTGGTGAGCGTCGGCTCGCGCCGGTATTTGACGTTGTGTGCACGGACATTTATCCGGATCTGGACGGCAAGATGGCGTTGAATCTCAGCAGGTCCAAGACGTTCCCGGTGCTCGATGCACTCATCGCCTATGGGGCCCGTCTGGGGCTACATGCCGATGAAAGCGAGGCGATCCTGACGCGCCTTCGGCAAGCTTATGAGACCGTTGCGGGGCGGTTCGCCGAGGATCGTCGATATCAGGCTGACGACCTTCTGCGCAACATCCGGCACGCCATCGAGCGTGAGGGCGTCCGCCCGGTCTCGCGACCAAAGTTCCGGTAACGTGCTGCTGTCCCAACGCACTATTCGTCTGCAGTGCTATCGGAACCTGCCGGATGCCCGATAGAAGCAACTCGCCATAGCCGACATTGGGCGGGCTGAGGTCTACGTCAGCTATGTGGCTGCTTGCCGACAGTGGCAGTGTTGTGCAGCCGAACGGCAGCTTCCTGCATTGGCGAACTCACACTCCCGACCCACTTCGGTCTTTCACTGGGAAGCTAATTCAAGGCAGATATCTGATGCAGATTCAACCGGTGGATGAGGTGGATGCAACACACCAAGAGACTGAATGAGCAGCAGGATCAACCGTGCCCGGCTCATCTTCGGCCATCGTCCAGCTGCGTGCACCATCAGATCAGCGCAATTTCATTGGTTCGTTTGGACAAGGAACCGGCGGGTCCATGAGGCCAGTCGCGTCGCAGATTCCGCGTGTGCCGGGATCGCTCATCGTGTTCCTTCGGTCGATGCGGAATTGACGCCCTGAGACGCGACGTATGCCGCTTGTGTCGTATCCGGCATGCCAGCGACATGGGCACTTTTCAGCCCTCCGCACTGGCACCCGTCAACGCGCGAACACGGCTTTCATCGGCGGCGAGGTCGCGTGAACTGCCTGCATAGACGATGTCGCCGTCGTCGAGCACATAAGCATGATCGGCGATCTCAAGCCCCATGTGCGCGTTCTGCTCGACAAGCAGAACCGAAATCCCTTCGTCGCGCATCTGCGACACGACGCGAAACACCTCGCGCACGATCAGCGGAGCCAGGCCCTGAGAGGGTTCATCGAGAATCAGCAGCCGGGGATTGAGCAGCAGCGCGCGGGCAATTGACAGCATCTCCTGTTCGCCGCCGGAAAGCTGACGTCCGCGGCTTTCCTTGCGTTCGGCAAGCCGTGGAAACAGCTCGTAAATTCGCGCGATCGTCCAAGGCCCGCTGCGCGCAAGCGGCACGCGCAGATTTTCTTCGACACTGAGATTGGCGAAGATTCTTCGTCCTTCGGGAACATAGCCCACGCCGTTCGCGGCGATCCGGAACGTCGGCCAGCGCGTCGTATCCGCGCCGAAGATCGTCACGCGCCCCTGGCGGGCGGGTGTCAGACCCATAAGGGTGCGCAGCGTCGTGGTCTTGCCCGCGCCGTTGCGGCCAAGCAATGCTGTGATCCGACCTTCCTCGACCGCAAGGCTTACGCCGTGCAGGATGTGGCTCTTGCCGTAGTAGGTGTGAAGTTCCTCGGCGGTGAGCGCTGCGTTCATGTCACATCACCCAGGTACGCCGCCTGCACGGCCTCGTTCGCCGCGATCTCCGCTGGCGCGCCCTCGGCGAGGAGCGTGCCCCGGTCAAGCACCGTGATCCGGTCGGCCAGATGGAACACCACGCGCATGTCGTGCTCGATCAGCACGATTGTGAATTTGCCGCCGCTGCGCAGACGGCGAATGAGCTGCGTAATCTCGTCGGTCTCCTCGTCGCCCATGCCGGCGGTGGGTTCGTCGAGCAGCAGCAGACGAGGCCGCAAGGCCAGTGCCATGGCGATTTCTGCAACGCGCTGGTCGCCGTGCGAGAGCTCGCCGGTCAGTCGGTCGCGTTTCGCGGCTAGCCCGGTGAGTTCCAGCGTTTCTTCGACACGCTCGCGCACCCGTGCTTTTTCGGTGCGTCCGACCCACGGCCGCAAGCGGAATCCAGCCGTAACCTCCGCGCTGATGCGAACGTTTTCGAACACCGTGAGTGCCGGAAAGATCTCGGTAATCTGGAACGTGCGGGCGATGCCCGTCGCGACGCGCCGATGCGCCGGGAAGGCCGTGATGTCCTGCTCGTCGAACACGATCGTTCCCGTGGTCGGCGGGAAAAAGCCGCTGATGAGATTGAAGAAGGTGGTCTTGCCGGCGCCGTTCGGTCCGATGATGGCGCGCAACTCGCCTTCGTCGACGGCGAGCGAGACATCGCGTACGGCAGTGAGGCTGCCGAAGCGCTTGCTCACGCGCGCCACTTCGAGAACGCTCATGAATCGCTCCTGCGCCGGATAAAGCCGAGCAGACCCCGCGGGAAGAACAGCACGATCGCGATGAACAGCATGCCGACGAACGACATCCAGTTGACCGTGATACTCGACAGATAGTCCTGCAGCACGACGAATACCGCCGCGCCGAGAAGCGGTCCCCACAGGCTGCGCATGCCGCCCATCACAGCCATCATCACGAAGTCGCCGGACTGGCTGAAATGCAGTCCGCGAGGATCGGCGAAATTGTTCAGAAGGGCATAGAGCGCACCGGCAAACCCCATGAAAAGGCAGGAGAGCGTGAATGCGATCCAGATATGGAAGTCGACGGGAATGCCCAGATAGCGCGCGCGCCGTTCATTTTCGCGGATCGCGATCATCGTGTGCCCGAACGGCGAGCGCAGGATGAAACCCATCAGACCGACGGCCAGAGCGAGGCAAAACAGGACAAAGTAATAGAACGCATCGGCATTCGACAGGATGTCGATGGTTGCGAAGCCGAGGTGAAGCGGTACGCGCGTGAACCCGCGCAAGCCGTCATCGCCGCCCGTCAACGAGCTCCATTGGAATGCGATGTAGTAAAAGACCTGTCCGAAGGCGATGGTGACCATCGCGAAGTACACGCCTCGCCGCCTTACGCAAAACGCACCGAGCACCGCACCGGCGATCCCGCCGAGCAGCGTTCCGCACAGAAGAGCGAGCGGCGTGCTCGGCGCAAGGAATTTCAGCGCGAGGCCAGCGCCATACGCGCCCAGCCCGAAATACGCGGCATGACCGAAGGACAACACGCCGGTGAAGCCGAGCAGAAAATTCACTGACATCGCGGCGAGACCCAGCACGAGCACGCGTGTGCCGAGCGCGGTATAGCCGCCGAGCGACGGCATCCAGTACGGAGCCAGCAGCAACACGGCCCAGATCGCCGCGAGCGTCAGCAGCCTGCGGTGCCTCGGCTGTCGCGCTTCGCTCATGTCAGCATGCCCTCCTCGCCGAGCAGGCCGTGTGGGCGCAGCAGCAGCACGATGGCCATCAGCACGTAGATGATCGCTTCGCTTGCTGCGGGCAGGAACACAGCGGTGACGCCGGAGGCGACGCCGATCAGCAAGCCGCCGAGCAGCGTGCCCGTGAGGCTGCCAACTCCGCCGACGATGATCGCTATGAAGCTCGGCATCAGGAGCCCCGTTCCCATCGTCGGCTCCAGACCAAGCTGGCCGGCGGCGAGCACCCCGCTCAGACCCGCGAGAAAGGCGCCGAGGGCGAAATTGAACGAACGCAGCCTGCCCACGTTGATGCCGAGTGCCGCCACTGTTTCGAGGTCGAGGGTGCCGGCGCGGATACGGATGCCGAGCCGGCTATAGCGCAGCAGGATGAAAAGCAGCGCCACTGTCACCGCCACCGTGGCCACCATGAAGAGGCGATAGCCGGTGATGAAGAAGAACGTGTTGCTCAGAGGCTGGGCTAGCACGGATGGAATGGTCACCGGTTTGCCTTGCGCGCCCCAGATGAAACGGGTGCCGTCCTCGAAGATAAACGCAAGACCGAACGTCAGGAGCAAGCTGTAGAGCGGGTCGCGCCCGTAGACTCGCCGGATGAGCACCCGTTCAAGGACGTAGCCGATCAGCGCCGTGCCCGGCGGTGCGATCAGCAGCGCGCCCCAGAAGCCTACGTAGGGCGTGATCGTATATGCAAAGTATCCGCCAGCGACAAGGAAGCCGCCGTGAGCGAAGTTGATGACATTGCTCAGGTTGAGAATGAGCGATAACCCGAGAGCCATCAGCACGTAAAACGCGCCGATGATCAGCCCGTTGGTGACGTTGAAGAGCAGCAGTTGAGTCATCGCTCACCATTCTTGTTACGGCGCCTGTGCTTCGCTCGACGGCTGGTGCCGCAGTTCGACCACATACGGCCACATACGTTCCACTTACGCGATGAGAACGGCGCCCGGCGAACCTGCCCGGGCGTTTGCGCTATCAGGAAGGCCACTGCACCTTGCAGCCGGTTTCGCTCTCGGGCGGTGCGGTCTTGTCACCCGCGACCACGCGTTCTACGCGGAACAGGTCTTCCGGGTCGCCCGCCGGCTGGGATAACGCTTCGCCCACGAACGACGACGTCATCAGCTGGTGATCCCCCTTTCGGTAGTAGCACTTGTTCGGCTGCAGCTTGACATCGTCTGCCAATTCGAAGCCGCCGAGCGCCTCGGCGAGCTTTCTGGCGTCGAGCGTCTTCTCCTTGTTGGCGATGGCAGCAAGGGTATGCACGGATGTATAGCCGAACCAGTGACGCGCGGTGGGGACCTTGCCGCCGTTCACCTTACGGATGTCGGCAACGAACTTCTCGACTCCCGGCACGCCCGGCTGCTTCCAGTACCACTCGAACATCCAGAAGCCAACGCGCGCCTCCGGCGGCATTGCCTCGAGCGATTCGAGCTCCTGCTGCAGCCCGGCGACGTGAATAGTCTTGCCGATGCCGAACTGTGCAATCTGCTTCAGGCAGTTGACCATGTCGGAGCCTTGCGGCAGCACAAGCAGGACGTCGGGATTCGCCGCGCGCGCCTTGATCAGATAGGCGGAGAAGTCAGTCGTGCCGAGCGGGGTGAGTTCGTTGCCCGTCATCGTGCCACCGAGCTTCTGCAGATCGGCGGCCGCGGCTTTCTGCAGCGTGTGGCCGAACGCGTAGTCCGGTGTGATGAAATGCCACTTCTTGCCGTACTTGGTGAACAGCAGGTTCGCGACGGCGTTCGCCTCCATGCTGGTCGTGTTGCAGACGCGATAGACGTTCCACTTGCAGTCGACGCCCGTGATCGTATCGGTGTGGCCGCCCGAAACGACATGCAGCACCTTCTTCTCGTTGCTGACCTGAGAAATGGCCTGGGCGATGCCGGAGTTCACGTCGCCGATGAGGAACGTGACCTGATCGCGTTCGATCAGCTTGCGCGCCTTCTGCACGCCGGTGCCAACGTCGTTTGCCGAGTCTTCAACCATGAGCTCCACGGGCCGACCCAGAATGCCGCCTTGGGCATTGATTTGCTGAACGGCAAGCCTCGCGCCCGTCACTTCATTCTGTGCAACTGCAGCATAAACGCCTGTCAACGGATCGACCATGCCGATCCGCAGCGGAGCCTCGCCGCGTGCCTTGATGATGAAGGGCGGCACCAACTGCAGTGCGGCTGCCGCAGCAGTCGCCTTGAGTACGGTGCGCCGACTGAAAGCAGGGATACGACTTGGTGTTGTCATAGGGTTCTCCCTCACCGTCATGTCGAATCTTTCGAGCCGCTGGATGGTTCGTCTGCGCTTGCGAAACGCCGCAATTCGATCTTGAACGCGTTCAAGGGAATCCACAAGACCCCATTTTCGCGCTGACAGACGCGCGACGGTGCTTAGCCCATCAAGAGGCTTTGTCCGGACAACGGCAAATCGGCGAGCGATCATCGATACTGTTAGCAATGCTATATATAGCAATTCGAAGATTACGCTTGGTGTGAGCCCTTTGACGGGAAACGGGATGCGTGTACAACGAGTTCCTTAAGACGTGGCGTCCGGAAAGCGACGTGTAGGCGCCTCACCAAAGCCGGTACTCGAATGACAGCAATGGCCGATCAGCGGACTTACCGAGGGGCAGGAGAGGGCACTTCGGGCGAGTCCAGCGGAGTCGTTTGACATAAAAACCGGTGTATCTCACGTCTTTTGATGGCAGCCATGGTATCTGTTGTCGCCGTCAGTTTCTGGCGCAGTTTGCGAAACCGACGCGCCGGTTGATATGCAATCTGCATCGCGATTGACCATAACTTGGCGACGAAAGCGGGTAGAGAAAAACGACCCTGGTGGCCTGGCGCCGCGCGATATGTTCGGTGCGCCACGTTCGTGATTTTGAGCGGAGCAGAAGTCATGATAAAAGAGCCGTTCGCGTCAGGCAGAGCGCCGTTGACGCGTAACATCAAACCAGGACATTCACGAAATGGCAACAGGGATTGTGAAGTGGTTCAATGACGCAAAGGGATTTGGCTTTATCACGCCGGACGGCGGCGGGGAAGATCTGTTTGCACATTTCTCGGAAATCCAGTCGAGCGGCTTCAAGTCGCTTCAGGAAAACCAGAAGGTGTCGTTCGAAGTCAAGCAAGGCCCGAAGGGCAAGCAGGCAGCGAACATCCAGCCGCAATAAGGGCTTCAGGTTGCGCGGCGAAACAAATGGCCTGTTTAGGCCATTTGTTTTTTGAATGCCGCCGATGATCGGTACCGAAAAGGCAGTTGCAGCGACGATCCGGCTTGCAGGGGCCGGGCATGGGTCTGCGCCGCGAGTCGACGCTTCTCCGAAATGAAAGTATCAAGCGGTTCAGGGTGCGTCCTGCCCACCCAAAGAGGGCCCGGTTGCAACCCCTGAGTCCCAGGCGATTTTCGTGGCCAGTGCGCGGACCCGTGAGCGCTAACAGCTTGTCACAAGAGGACCGCTTGCTGCAGAAGCTCCAGGGCCTTGAGTTCGTCCAGTCGCCCCGTGCGTGCTTTACCTGCCAGCGTCTTGAGCAATGCTTCCGCGATCGGCCCTATGCCATGAAGATTCTCCAGGCTCGTCACGGGAGCAAAGGCAAGTGGTGCAGGCATTTGCTGAGGCATTCCTGAAACGGGAGGCGACTCAGGGTTCGCCGGTGCATCTGCCGTGGCCACGGCACCATTTGCTTCAAGTGAGTGACCAGCGTGGTCGCCGGGCATGGCATATACCGGCTGTTGCGGGCGGACGACGATCGTCTCGTTCCCGTTTGCCGTATCGGTCTGCAACGGATCATCTGGAACGCGCGGGACGTTCGCCTGTGCATCCAGCTTCGTATCGGCCGCGAGCGGCTCATCTTCCTTAGCGGGCACACGACCACGCGGAGCAGGCGCAAGCATATGCGATACCGATTCTGGAATTTCGCCTTCGGAGCGTGGTGTATCCAGCCACCCGGTCGGCAAACCGAGCCGCTGGGTGAACCGGTTTGCTTCGACAGCGTCCATGCGCTTCTTGCCATGTAGCCGATCGGCGATGTTGAACCCACTCATCTCCATGACCACGCCAAGTCGCACCTTCGATCCGTTGCGACCGGTGAGAAGGCGGAGGTTAGCGCGTCGGATGTTCTCCGCCTCGGCGCTGTCGCTCAATGCCAGCGGTTGCTGTTGCGGTGTTTTAACAGACGCTTTCAGACGCGAAGCCTTCAGCGGTTCAGGCATTTCGCTTCGACTATTCTTGACGGCTCTCGACGAACCGCCAGTTGCTTTCTTTGGCATTTGCTCTTCCTTGGACGAACTATCCGAGGGCTGGCGCGCCGGGCGCATCGCATCCGTTCACCAGTCGATGCGATGCTTCTCTCCCGTCTCACGATGCCGGCGGTCGTCGTCGACGTGCAGGTACAAGCTGGTCGTGGTCGGGGACGCGTGGCCGAGATTGTCGCGCAGGGTGCGCAGGTCGACGCCGCCGTAGGCCTGGTGGGAGCCCGCCGCGTCCCGCAGCCAGTGCGCAGACGCGCGTCCGAGTTCATCGGCGCGATCGGTGAAGGCCGGCCCCGCGCGAACGGAGCCAGTCCGCGGCGCCGGCAAAGATCGCCTTGATCGCGTCGTACACCGCGGATTGGGACAGCGTTCGTGGCCGGAACGGCAGCAGCAGCGGCAGCTCGTCGGCGCGCCCCGGCAGGGCGCTCAGGCCGTGCGCGAGCCGGTAGCGGGCGGTTCCTGCAAAAGCTCACCGGACACGGGTACCGTGCGCGCCTTGTCGCCGTGGCGCACGGGCCGTCCTCCGTTATGTGAAAGCGAAAACCGACCTGCATAGCGTCGGGCTAGTCGTACAGGCCCTACTCCGTAGCGACGAACACTTCGTTCCTAAAGCGTAGCCTGGGCCAGGCATAAGGGGACAACTTGAACGGCAATATCAAACAACCAGTTTTGCATGGCTGAGAGCTCTCCCGTGCCGTGCTCACAGCTATGCCATAGCATGACAAACCGACGACGCGTCAAGTGTTCGCTTTGCCGGGCTCGCGCCCGCGCTTGACGCGTGACACCTTAGTGGAGAATCACACCCGCACAGGTTTTGCGAAGATTCTCAAAGCGATGACGAAATAGGTTGAACCAGCACTCTGAAGCCTGTCTTTCGTGCCGGCTGCCGTTTCCGGCAAGCCGGGATTTTGCTAAGGACGGGGTGGGCGGATCTCATCGAGGCTGCGGGCGTGCGTTCGGCAAGCGCCCACGGGCAAGCCGGGGATACATGCGTGCAGACCGTTTCGACATCACGAACACGAAGCTTGCAAAAAGGTGTCGAGTCCATACAAGCACCAAAAAGACGATTACCCTTGCTCTGACCACGCTTATTGAAAGTCACACGTCCGTCGGTGACACACTGAAACTTGCTCGACAGCGCAACATCGCCAGCCATCGAAAAGGACATCGCGGATCGTGTTCGCAAAAGCCGAATTCGTGCTCGCCAGTGCTTATTTTGGAGCGCAATCCGGGAGGGTTGATGGCAACTCGGTTACGCGCCGAGTGCTAACCAGTTCGAAACCTCTATTGCCGGCGCAATGGATGCATACCCACGAACGATTCGCTGATCATATGAGGGCGAGAGGAGGCAGGTCCCAACCCGCAACGGGCATCTGGTTCTGGGAGACCGACTGCCGCTAAAGCGGCACGTGATCTGCGAACTTCGAGACCAGCACGGGCGCCAGCAGTCCCGGACCGGCGAGGGCGCGTTCGATGGGGCGGCTCGGTACAGGCGCCCGGGAGATGTGGTCGCAACACACGAACGCAAACTTCGGGCGCACATGACAAATCGCCCGGAAGCTGGCCGGTACGTAGTCAAGTTGTTCGGCGACGTCTTCGCCCAGCGACTTCATCAGGCCACCGCACTGCGTGCACTTCCCGTCGGATTCGGGTATGTGCCTTGGGATCTCGCGTGGCAGATGAATCGCTTTCGTGATCGAGCCCAGATCGAGTCGCATCACCGTCGTCCTCCTTTAGAGGAAACGATCGTCAGGGCGTTACGTCTGTGGCTGAGAGCACTTTGTTGCGAAGCACGCCAATACCTTCGATCTCGACCTCGATCGTGTCGCCGGGTTTGATGGGGCCGACTCCCGCTGGCGTTCCCGTCATGATGTGGTCGCCGGGAAGCAGCGTCATGTACTTGCTGAGATAGGCGATCAGCGCGGATACGCCATACACCAGGTCTGCCGTGTTTCCGTTCTGGCGCACTTCGCCGTTGACGCGCGTGATCAGATGAAGGTTGGATGGATCGAGTTCCGTCTCGACCACGGGCCCGATGGGCGCAAACGTATCGTAGCCCTTGCCGACGAGCAGGCAGCCGAACTCGCTTTCACGACGCTGAAACACCCGGTCGCTGACGTCGTTTCCGCACGTGTAGCCGAACACGTAATCGAGTGCATCGGCTTCGGAAACATGACGCGCCTCCTTGCCGATGATCACGGTGAGCTCTCCTTCGAAGTGAACATTCTCCCCGTCGGGCGGATAGACAATGCTTTCCTCGTGGCCGATCACCGTAGTGCTGGGCTTCATGAAGAGCACGGGAAGCGTCGGCGTGCTCTTGCCGACTTCCTGTGAGTGCGCGCGGTAGTTGTACCCGAGGCCGAACACACGCGGCCGGTACAACGGGCTTAGAACGCGAGCAGAGCCGAGATGGTCGACGTAGCCGGCAGGCTGAAGTCCTTCGAGTGGCGAGCCCTTGAGCCTTTCGATATTGCCGTCGCGTCCAAGGATGCCGTAATAAGAACTTCCGTTGATTGAATATCGGAGGATCTTCATGGGATTGAACCAGTAAGAAATCGTCGTATTGCAAACGTTAGCATTACGCAGCTGATGAGTCAATTGCGATGCTTATCGCGCTCCTGAATTTGACGTTCCGGTGATCGTGCTGCCGTAGCCCGATTGCACCGCGCGGCGCCTCGCGGTCGCATCCTGCTGGGCGGCGAGTTTGGCTTCGGCCGACTTGAGATTGCCCGGATAGTCCAGATCGCTGCCTGCGATGTCGTAGCCGGCTTTCTCCAGTTCTGACAGGTCCGATTTCACCTGAGCGCGGGTGACAGATGTAGCCTGCTGCGCGAACGAGACGATGGGAAGTGCGGCGACAGAAGCGATGATCACAGTGTTAGCAAGCATTTTCATGGGAAGCCTCGACTCGACATTGATTAGAAAAACTTGATTGCTGCATCGCAATCGTCGAGTCGATTATATGCCGTCAATTGCACTAAGGGAATACGCTAATTGACAAAAATGATCATCAAAATACCGTTTCGTTATGCCAGGCAATTGATCTAAGAAGAATGCGATTAACGTCTAACGCATCGTTAACTGCAATGACGCGCAACCGGCCAGAAAGCCGGACGCGTCCCAGTTCCGCGTGGACGGGATTGCTACCGTGATGCAAATGCAATCCCGCGCACACAGCGCTGCTAATCAGGGAAGGACGACATAGTTGCTAAATCCTCCGTCGCGATCTTTCAGCCCGGAAATGGCTTCGTTGACGCGTTCAAGCGGGAACCTGCGATGCTCCAGATATGAAAGATCAATCGCGCCGGTACTTACCATATCGGCCATTTCCTGGCCCTGCGCAGTCGTGAACCAGTTCGAGCCGATGATCTGCACCTGTTCGTCCATCAACCACTTCACGTCGATGGGCAGGTCTTCCGCCACGCCGCCCACGTTGACCACCCGCCCGCCGCGTCGAACTCCCTTCATCGAATCCAGCATCGTTGCGGCAGGTGCTTTCGCGCCGAGGGCGCTGATCACGAAGTCCGCACCTTCACCACCTGTCAGGGATTTCGCCCATTCGCCGGCCGATCCCTCGCCCAATTGCATGACTTCGATGCGCTCCGGAGCGAGCGCCTTGACGCGTTTGAGCAGCGCCTCGTCGCGCCCCGTGCCGAGAATGCGCGAAAGGCCCATTGCAAGGCCAAGCACCGTTGCGGCCACGCCGAGCGTGCCCGTGATACCGTCGATCAGCGCCACCTGGCCGGGACCCGCGGCGGCATTTTTCAGGGCGCCGTATGACGTACCCATGTATCCGAACCGTCCTGCCTGTTCGAAGGTCATGTTCGCGGGGAGATTGACGATGGCATACTCGGGGGCGGTCATGTATTCGCTAAAGCCGCCATAGGGGTACAGATCGAAGATGCGTTGACCGTCTCGGCTCGTGCTGAAGTAGCCGTTCAGCGTGTAGTAGCGGCATTCGCTGCGCCGGCCGGCCCGGCATGCCTTGCATGATCCGCATGAGCGCAAGGGGCTCACGTAGACGCGATCGCCTGGCTTCACGTTGATCACCGCTTCGCCGACTTCTTCCACGACGCCAGCGGGATCGAGACCAAAAATGGCGGGGAACTTCGGCAGCGGTTGATGCGGAAACCAGCTCGGCCAGTTGTTGATGACGTTTGCCATGTTCGGCACGATGCCGCATGCCTTGACCCGCACGAGAACATCGGTCGGCCTCGGCTTCGGAACCGGGATCGTATCGAGCGTCATTGGGGTGTGGAGAGCATGCAGCCGTGCTGCAACCATCGTTCGTTCCATACATTCCTCTTTCTCGGTGAAAACCTTCCGCCGTTACCCGCCAGGTAACGGCGAAGGTCATGCGCATTGCAAGCATTGCATTTGCAAGCAGCCAGGCGGTGTTCGCCAGGCCTGTTCGTCAAGATCGATCCGGAACGCAGTCGTCGATCCGGATGGGCGGTTCATCAGCGATAGCTCTCCTCGAGTTCAATTCCGAGTGCGCCCATGATGCGCACGCCGGAGTTGTACCAGGCGATGTTGAGCGCCAGTTCGACCCGTTGCTGATCATTCAGGAACGGGATGATCCTGTTCCAGGTTGCATCACTCACATCGACCTTCAGGGTCGACTCTTTGGCAACGGCCATCACCGCACGTTCCTCTTCGTCGAAGAGCGGCGACAGTTCGAAGTTGGGAATGGCTTTCAGCTGTTCCGGACTGATGCCCGCCTTCAAACCATGCGACTGATGATGGGCGATTTCGTATTCGGAGCCGGTGCAATGCCCAACCGTCAGGATCGCGAGTTCACGCAGTTTCGGGCTCATCGACGAAGCCCTGATCGCATTGGCGTAGGACAGGAACTGCTCGAGGATGTCCGGTGCGTGCGCGAGCGCGCGGAAGATGTTGGCGGTGGGTACCTTGCGTTCACGTTCGAGCCGGTCGAACAGCGCGTCGTTTGCGCGCGCGACGTCGGAACGTTGAAGATATTTGACGCGTGCCATATGCGTTATTCCTTCCGTTATCAGCTTTTTGAAAGCCGGTTCTGAATGTAGGTTTCGAGTGTGGTGGGGCGCGGCTTGTTGGCGGTCTCGGTCAGTTCAGCGCCTTCGAACCGCGAGGCCTCGAAGTACCAGCGGTGCTCCGCCGGCAGTCCCCAACGCACGCTCGTATTGAGCGAGGCGGCATCCCAGCGGACGGGTTCGATCTCGATGTCGATGGTCTGATAGTGGCCATCGCACAACTCGACGCGGTGACCATCGGGGTCGCGCAGATAGACGAACAGCATGCCGCCCGGGCCGTGGCGGCCTGGGCCGCGCTCGACTTCGTGCGCGTAGCCGTAGATGCCGGCGAGGTCGCACGCGGTGAATATGTTGTGCGATTCGGGCACGATGTACGCGAAGTGGTGCATGCACGGGCCGTCGTTTTCAACGATAGCCAGATCGAGGCATGTGCCTTTGCGATACATGAATGCGCCGAGCAGCCGATCGCCATGCGCGAGGTATTCGGAGTTGCGGAAACCAAGTCTGCTGTAGAACACGCACGATTGAAACGTGTCCGGCGAGAAGATCTGAAAGTGATCGATTCGCTGCGCGTGCGCGCCCTTGAACAGGTTTCGCTCCAGATAGAGGCGAGGGCGCGTTTCCATTTGCGCGCACAATTCGATCTTCGTGCCGAATGGATCGGATACGTGCAGGGTTCTTCCCTGATGCGCAACTTCTGCCCATTCAGCGGGAAGCCCTTCCTCCTTGAAGAACTGGTATGCGAGATCCAGATCTTCTTCGAGGAAGACCCGGAAGCCAATGCGTTTGCAGGCGGCAGCGCCCTTGTCGGCCTGCACCAGAACCAGGCTATGGTGGCATGCTTCGGACAGACCGCGCAGATAGCAGGTGTCGGCGGTTTCTTCCGTTACGACGAGGCCGACGATGTCGACATAGAACGCGCGGCTTTTCGCCAGGTCGGCGACGGTCAGGACGATGTGGCTCGCGCGTGTGATGTTGAAGGGCGGCCGGTGATTGACAGCAGGCAACATGATTACCTCTCGATTGTAGGTGGCGAGCAAGCGGGCATGCCAGTTCGAACGTTGCGGCGTGCATCGGGGCGGCACGCACAACTCAGCCGGTCTTGCTCGGGGAAAGTCATTCGATATCCTTTTGCGGCGACGCGTGACGGCCTACCAAGGCTGATGGGTGAACGGCAGCGCTGACCACCCGCTGAATTGCGCCCGCGATCCCAGCGCTTCTTCGATTCGCAATACTTCGTTCCACTTGGCCATTCGCTCGGAGCGCGAGAACGAACCGACCTTGAGCTGACCCGCGTCCCAGCCAACGGACAGATGGGCGATGGTGACGTCTTCCGTCTCGCCGGATCGTGCCGACACGATCGTGCCGAATCCGGCCGCCTTGCCTGCCTGAAGCGCCGCATGAGCTTCCGTCACCGTGCCGGCCTGGTTGGGCTTGATGAGCACCGCGTTCAACGTGCGTTGCGATGCCGCTGCTCTCACGCGGTCCGCGTTGGTGACGAGGAAATCGTCGCCGATGACCTGGCAGCGCGCGCCATACAATTGCGTGAAGTGCCTGAAGCCTTCCACGTCGTCCTCAGCAAGCGGATCTTCAATCGACAGGATCGGGTAGGTGTCGAGCCAGCGTCCCAGCATGCCGATCATCTGATCGGTGTCGAGCGTCTGGCCATCGAGCGCCAGCATGTAGCGCCCGTCGCGGCCGAATTCGGACGCGGCGATATCGAGCGAAATGCCGACCTGCTTGCCCGGCTGCAGTCCCGTATCGATGATGGCCTGCATCAAGGTGTCGAGCGCGTCCTCGTTGCAGTCGAAGGCGGGCCAGTAGCCGCCTTCGTCCGCCACACCCTGGAGCTTGCCCGCGTTCTTCATCAACGAGCCCGCCGCGCGATATACCTCTGCCGTCCACTCGAGTGCTTCAGTGAAACTGCCTGCGGCTGGGCACATGATCATGAAGTCCTGCACATCGACGCGGCGCGCGGCATGCGCTCCACCTCCGAAGATCTGGATCTCCGGCAACGGCAGACGCACGGCACGGTCCCCTGCGAGATAGCGCCATAGCGGCTGCCGGCTGGCCGCCGCGGCGGCGTGCAGGACCGCCATCGATGTTGCGACGATCGCGTTGCCGCCAAGACGGCTGCGGTTGGGCGTTCCGTCGAGAGCGACCAGGCTCGCGTCGATGGCGGCCTGATCGTTTGCATCGCGTCTTTCGAGCGCACGCGCGATTTCGCCATTGACCTTCGACAGTGCCTTGGTCACGTCGAGACCGCCGAATGCGGTCCCGCTGTCGCGCAGATCCAGTGCTTCCCCGCTGCCCGTCGAAGCGCCGGCGGGTGCGATGGCGCGGCCGCTCATGCCGCCGTGCAACGTGACCTCGACTTCCACCGTCGGTCGGCCGCGCGAGTCCCAGACGCGTCGGCCGCGTATCTGGGCGATCGTTGAATCAGTCATATCGATTGTCTACCTTGTCATTGGGTAATGGATGCCGGAGCCTTGCGTGCTCCGATCAGCACGAAGGCCAGCGTCGCTGGTTGGTTGCTCTTGTTTCGCCACGCGTGGCGGGTTCCGTTCTGCACGACGACGTCGTGTTTGTGCAGGAGCTCAGCGCGTCCTTCATCGAGCTCCAGCCAGATTTCACCTTCGAGCACGATGCCGTAATCGACGGTCGGCGTAGCGTGCATGCCGTCGGCCTCGAAGAGTTCGGCGAGGCCCGGACTGATCGCGAAGTTTTCGGCGACCGCCGCCTGCGAATCGAAACCGGGCGAACAGAAAACGCTGTCGGGCGGAAACGTCACGACGAGAAAGCG
This sequence comes from Paraburkholderia franconis, assembly GCF_009362735.1. GTDB lineage: Bacteria > Pseudomonadota > Gammaproteobacteria > Burkholderiales > Burkholderiaceae > Paraburkholderia > Paraburkholderia franconis. Next base: position 21,397 of record NZ_WHNP01000045.1, read on the forward strand.
CGTGCCTGAAACGGGAGGGACAAAGCTCGTGACGCCCGGGGTCGGGTCTTTGCCGTCAAAAGGAACGGCTTGCGCGGGTTCCGTCGACCACACCAGGCGGGACACCATGCCCGGGATGTGCTGGTACGCGTCGGAGCGGGGCGGTGAGGAATCGAAGGCGACTGTCGAGACGCCGCTCGCGTCCTGGCCGGTGACGATGCGGCGAAGCGCGACGGGCACCTCGCCTGTGACCGAAGTATCAGAGGCCATGCTCAATGTCTCCTGCAGGATTGAACAGGCGCCGTGCAGTGTCGTCTGCTTTCATGATGCCTCCTGTTTTGCTAACGTTCGCATAGATTGTGGCAAACGCTGATCTTTGTTGTCAATAGCGGATTTACGGAAGATTTGTCGTTCTCAAAGTGGCTGCTCTCCGCGTGCGGCTGCTGTTAGATGCCTAGAAAGGGCGAACGTTAGCAGGCCTGCGAGGAGAGGGCGCCGATGCGCGACGGCGGCGGCCGTGGTTGAAGCTACCGTTCGTCCAACGCGTCTCGCGCCTGCCAGCTGGCGTTCAAAAGCCGAAATGACCCGACGAGCTCTGCGAGCTTGAGCGTCTGAGTGCGCATCACGCGCGACTCGTTTTCGGCATGTTCAGCAAGACACGCATTCTGAGTCGTCATTGCTTCCATTTGCTTCACTGCATCATTGACCTGCCCTATCCCGAGGCTTTGCTCCTGGCTCGCCATCGAAATATCGCGCATAAACGCGATGACACGCTCGACCGATGCGACGATGTCCGTAATCGTCGTGCTGGCAGCGTCGACGAGCTTGCCGCCCGCCTCAACGCTGGCCACGGAATTGCCGATGAGCGTCGCGATTTCCTTCGGCGTTTGCGGAACGGCGCGCGAGATTGCGCACCTCGCTGGCGACGACTGCGAATCCACGTCCCTGTTCGCCTGCGCGTGCCGCTTCCACTGCCGCGTTAAGCGCCAGAATATTGGTCTGGAACGCGATACTGTCGATCACGGCGATGATGTTGACGATCTTGCAGGAACTGTCCTTGATCGAGCGCATCGTGCCAATGACTTCGCTGACGGCACGCCTGCCGTCGCTGGCGATTTCGGAGGCCGCCGTCGAAAGCGCGTTTGCCTGCCGGGCGTTTTCCGCGTTTGCCGTGACCGCGTCGATCAGTTCGCGCATGGATGCCGTGACCTGTTCGAGCGATGCGGCTTGCGCTTCGGTGCGCGCGAAAAGGTCCGCGTTGCCTGTGGCGATCGTCGTCGCGCCGTCTTTGACAAGATCGGTGGTTTCCTGAATCTGCGACACCAGAAGCTTGAGGTTGATCTGAAGAATACGTAGTGCGTGCAGTACCTGAGTGACTTCACCGCTGCGATGCGTCTCGATGATGTTGGACAGGTTGCCTTCACCCATGTCGTCGATATGACGTTTGAGTTGCGCGAGCGGCTTCGTCATTCCGCGATGCAGCACCAAAGGGAAAGTCAGGGAGACTGCGATGCCGATTGCGCAAGACGCGGGCTCGCAGATGCGAGGCGGGCCGCTGCCGAACGCGAATGTGGCAAGATTGGCTGCTTAGATTGAAATGGCGAGCGCCGCCAGCGCATGCATTCTCGCTGTGTACGAGAGCTTCGTGAAAACCTTCAATACCCGAAAGGCGGGCCGTTTCACGATTCGCCCTTCGTCGAGTTCGAGGTCCTTGCGGCCGTCGCGCATCGCCGCATACGCCTGCTCCGCTTCGCCGATCATCTCGGGCGTTGCCTTGCTGCGTATCGTGATGAATCCGGCAATTCTGTGTTCCTTGAAGATCGGTGCAGCGGTCATGTGCACCCAGAAGTAATCGCCGTTCTTGCGGCGACCCTTGGTAACGCCAGTCCATGTGCGGTTTCCTTTGACTGTCCGAAGGAAGTCCTCGAATACCTCGCTGGGTGTTTGACCATCGGCGAGGATGCTTTGCGGCGCGCCAAGCACCTCGTCCTCGTTGTATCCGCTCACCTTGACGAAATCCCGGTTGACGTAGGTGATCTTGCCGTCGAGATCGCCCTTCGAAATCATTGCAATGGAATCGTCGAGTACATATTCGACATTGGTGGTGATCCGCCGCTCTGGCCACATCGTTGCCGGTCTCCATGACTTTATTGTTCGCCGCCGTCACCAATGGCCCGCCGTGCACCGGTGACGGCGTGCGGAGTCGCGACCCGCTATGCGTCAGCCCTGTCGCGACGAGATCTGCTGCCTGAATGCCTCTGCCACCTGATACAGGTACTCGACCGGCTGCAGCAGCAATCGGCTGGCGACCGCGCGAACGTGATCGCGTTGCGCCTCGTCGGTCAGATACTCCACCGGTGATTTACCGTCGACCCGCGCGAGGAGCAACGCGGGCAAGAGTTCTGCCGTGCGCGCTTCGAGCGTGGCGCGCAACTCCCAGTCCGCTTTGTCGAAATAGGCTTCCGTCAACGCCTTGAATGATGCGATGAGCGCGTCCTGCCGGTCCGGACGAACCAGGCATTTGAGCAGCAAATGATTGAGGCAGAATGCCAGGTCGAAAGCGGGATCGCCGAACCATACGCATTCGGCATCGAGCAATACGGGTCCCTTCGGACCGGCCAGGATGTTCTTCGGGCTGACGTCGCCGTGCACGAGTGCAGTCCGTATGATTGCCGTTCGCTGCGCCAGATGCTGAAGCCTCGATGCGAGCACCGGATGGCGTTTCGACGTGGCGATCAGATAGGGCTCGAGACGTAAAGCCTGAAAGTTCTCGAGCGTGTCGAAGCGCTCCCTAAGCTCCCCGTCATCGGCGCTGACTGCGTGCAGATGGCCGATCAGGCGTCCTACTGCGCGAGCCGTTTCGGGCTCGACATGGCCGGCCATCAGTTGCTGCTTCCATACGGGGTGCGCGGCCGGCGCAAGAAACGACATCGCGAATACGCCGAGCCTGTCGTCGTGTGCGAGAGGAGCCGGCACGTTGTCGGGGCAGTGCCGTGCCGCGAATTCCATCCAGGCCCATTCATCTGCGTTGCGTGATATGGGCGCCTCCCAACATGCCGATACCCTGAGCGTGGACAGTGCGCGCTTCACGCATAGCGAGCCTGCTGAAAGATCGACGCGCCAGATGTCGGACGAAACGCCGCCCGTCAGTGGATGCCAGGTGACTATTTCGTCCCTGCGCGCGAGATCGTGGTCAACGAGAAATGCGTCGAGTTGCGGGTCAGGGCTATTTGATTGCGTCATCATGGGTGCTTTGAAGTAGAACAGTTGAATCCGGTTACGCTGTCACAGGTTGCAGGGATTGCGTGGTGCTTCGCCGCGCAATACCCGCACCACTTCTTCAGCCGCCCGCCTGCGAAGCTCCAGCAACGATGCGTCTGAAGAGAATGCGACGTGCGGCGTCAACATGGCGCCTCGCTCACGCAGCAGTTCAGCCGGCACCAGGGGCTCGGATTCAAGTACATCCAGTGCTGCCGCCGACAGCTGGCCGCTTTGCAGCGCCTCGATGACGGCAAGGGTATCGACGATGCCGCCGCGGCTGACGTTGATCAGCAGGCTGCCGTGACGCATGCGCGCGATCCGCTCGCGGTTGATCAGATGTTGCGTTCCTTTCGTGAGTGGCGCGTGCACGATCACGATGTCGCTATTCGTCAGAAGTTCATCAAGTTCAACGGCGTGCACGCCTGGCACGTCCGCTTGCAGGAAGGGATCGTAAGCGAGGAGCCGGCAGCCGAAGGCGCCGAGCTTGCGGGCCGTTGCGCGAGCAATGCGACCGAAACCGACGAGCCCGCAAGTTAGCGTGCCCAGGCGGCGCAGTCTGGCATCGGCGGGAGACCAGCATCCAGCGCGCACCTCACGATCAAAAAGCACCAGCCCGCGTGTCCATGCGAGCGCAAAACCGACGGCATGATCGGAGACTTCTTCGACACAGTAGTCCGGCACGTTCGTGACGAGGATACCGCATGCGGTGGCGGCGTCCACGGCGATGTTATCCAGGCCCACGCCAAGCCTTGCAACGATCCGCAGCCGCGATGAGGCCTCGATGGCTTTGGCCGACACGGGCGCCCAGCAGGTGAGGATGGCAGAAGGGCGATGCTCTTGCACCATCGCTTCGATGTCGGACGCGGGCAGAGGTGCAGCCGGCCCGCTTATTAGCCGCATGCCGGCGCTCTCGATGATCTCTCGCTCAACGCTGTCGTCGGGCCATGCGTAGTCGGTCAGGAAGACGGTATCGATCATTGGATTGAACCTGATGTTGGAAGGAAGTGCTGCTGCTACGTGCGCAATCGCGTGCCGTATTTGCACTAACGTTAGCACGACATATGCGCAATGCCAAGCTGACGATCGCCCGGGATTTCCCGGTTGATATGAAGTGACCTCACTAAGACGCCTGATTGATGGGCCGAAAACCTGATTGACACGTAAAAAATCGGCAACTAGACTCCGCATCGTCAATGCTAACGTTCGCGCTAAAAGAAATCGTGTCAGGGCTTGATTTGCCCGCCGGGAAGAGTCCTGTGGCGAGACTCGAACGATTGGTACGACAGGAACGGAAGGGAAGCAGCAGCGGACCAGAGAAATATCCGTTGAACGTCATGTGTCGTTGCTGTGCGGTGCTCGATGCCGCGCCCCGAAGGTGTAGCGCGATGTAAGAACAAACCTGAATATGACGACTGGCAGGAGACAAAGGAATGAAGAGGCTTCTTGTACCCGCGATTTGTGGCTGCATCGGCGTAGCGGCGCACGCGCAGAGTTCGGTCACCCTTTATGGGCTGATCGATAACGGCGTGTCATACGTGAGCAATCAGCGCACGGCAACTGGCGCGGGTCACAGCAATGTATTTGCTTCGTCGGGCAACATCGTTGGCAATCGTTGGGGGGTGACGGGTAGCGAGGATCTGGGCGGCGGGCTGCAGGCGATCTTCAAGCTCGAGAACGGCTTTACCGGTACCAACGGTGGTCTTCAGCAAGGCGGGCGTCTGTTTGGCCGCCAGGCATGGGTCGGCATGTCCAGTTCATATGGCGCGGTCACGCTGGGTCGACAGTACGATTCGGTCGTCGACTATCTTGCGCCGCGAAGTCTCGCGCAAAGCTTTGTCGGTGGGCTCGAATTCATGCATCCGATGGACAACGATAACTTCGGCGATTTCTTCCGGCTCGACAATGCCGTCAAATATGCGAGCGCCGATATCGATGGGCTCAAGTTCGGCGGCTTGTACGCCTTCTCGAACAAGGCGGGCGATTTCGCGGACAATCGCGCGTTCAGTGCGGGGGCGACCTATAACCACGGTCCCTTCACGCTGAGCGCGGCGTATATGCGCATCGACAATCCGGGGGACGGCGCAGCGGGCGCGCTCGACGGCTCATCGACCTCGGGAGATGCGACGTTTCATGCGGCGCGCCAGCAGGTGTGGGGCGTCGGCGCCGCGTATGTGATCGGTCCGGCGACGCTAGGGCTGGTGTGGAGTCACTCGCGTTACGACGATACGACAGCCGTGTATCGCGGCAGCACGCTTGCTCCGGCGCCCACTGGATCGCCCACTGACCTGACCTTCGACAACTACGAAGCGAACGTTCGCTATCTGATCACGCCTGCGTGGGTAGTGGCCGCGTCGTACACCTTCACGGACGGCTCGTATTCGAACGCCTCGCTGCATGCGAAGCCGCGCTGGAACCAGTTCAATCTGATGACATCGTATTCGTTGTCCAAACGCACGGACGTCTATCTGATGGCTGAATATCAGCATGTGACAGGGGCGGCGGGGACGATTTTCAGCGGCGCGTTTATCGGCGGCAGCGGCGGTCCGTCGTCGACCAGCAAGCAGTTCCTGACAAGCGCCGGCTTGCGCGTGAAGTTCTGACGTCGTGAACGCGGGCGGGTGGTGTTCTTGCTTTGCATGACTCACCCGTCGCGGAAACCGTCGACCTGAAAGGCTGGCGCAACCGCTCCGCCGAGTCCCATGGGCGGGCAGTATTGCTGCGCCTGGGCGGTGATCCAGGCCCGGAATACCGTCAATGCCGCATTATCGGCCTTGCGCTCCGGATAGATGAGGTAGTAGGACCGATTGCTCGGACACTCGTGAGCCGCCGCCTGGATCAATGCGCCGCGCTGCAGTTCGTCCTCGATAAGCAGGCGCGGAATAAGCGCGATGCCCATACCGTGAATCGCCGCCTCGGCGAGCATCGAAAACAGTTCCAATCTCGGCCCCGACATATCGCCTTCAACCTGCATGTCGCGCGACGCAAACCAGTCCCGCCATGCATATGGGCGCGTACTCTGTTGCAGGAGCGGGTAGCGCCGCCAGTCCGCCGCAGTCAGCCTGACGCGTGGTGCGATCAGCTTTGGGCTGCATACGGCGATCAGGCTTTCACGCATCAGGAAGGTGCCTTCCGTTCCCGGCCATATCGTCGCGCCAGCGTGAATCGCCGCGTCGAACTCCGTGTCCTCGAACAGGAATGGCCGCGTGCGAACCGTAAGATTGATGTTGATGTCCGGACATGTTGCATTGAGATCGGGGATTCGCGGCAACAGCCACTTTGTCGCGAACGTCGGGACGACGGCGAGTTCCAGCGATCCGCCATGGCCGCCCTTGGCCATGAGCTCCAGCGTGTCGCGTTCCACTTCGTCCAGTCGCGATGCGACCTTGCGGCTATAGATCACACCCGCCTCCGTGAGGCTGACGCCGCGCCGGTCGCGCCTGAACAGCTTCACGCCGAGAAAATCCTCCAGCGAGCCGATCTGGCGGCATATCGCGCTTTGGGTCACAGCGAGTTCGTCCGCCGCCTTGGTGAAACTCTGATGGCGAGCGGCCGTTTCGAATGCCGATAGCGCCGCCGTCGAAGGAATCTTTCTGCGCATGCTCGTTACTCGCATGGTGATGGATTGACTGACCTGTGCGATTTTCGCACAGGTCAGTGCGAACAAATCGTTTGAGATCGCGAAAACATGCCTGTAAATTCACTTCGACCCAATCTTGTATAGAGTACGAAATGAGTGCACAGCAAAAATCGTCGTCGTTTCAATGGGACGATCCGTTGCTGCTGGATCAGCAGTTGACGGAGGAGGAGCGCCTCGTGCGCGAATCGGCTCATGCGTATTGTCAGGAGCGTCTTGCGCCGCGCGTGCTCGAGGCCTTCCGACGTGAACACATCGACATCGACATCTTTCGCGAGATGGGGGAGCTTGGCCTGCTGGGCGCAACGATCCCCGAGAGCTACGGCGGTGCAGGTCTGAACTACGTTTGCTACGGCCTCGTCGCGCGCGAAGTTGAACGGGTCGATTCCGGATACCGCTCGATGATGAGCGTGCAGTCGTCTCTCGTCATGGTGCCGATCAACGCGTTCGGCAATGAAGCGACGCGGCAGAAGTATCTGCCCCGACTCGCACGAGGTGAATGGATCGGCTGCTTTGGCTTGACCGAACCGAATCACGGTTCCGATCCGGGCGGCATGATCACGCGTGCAAAGAGGGTCGATGGCGGCTATCTGCTGGCGGGCAACAAGATGTGGATCACGAACAGTCCGATCGCCGATGTGTTCGTCGTCTGGGCCAAGGACGACGAAGGCGCGATCCGGGGTTTCGTACTCGAGAAGGGATGGAAGGGACTTTCCGTGCCCGCGATACATGGCAAGGTCGGCTTGCGCGCGTCGATCACGGGTGAGATCGTGATGGATGATGTGTTCTGCCCGGAAGAGAACGCGTTTCCGGATATCCGTGGTTTGAAGGGGCCCTTTACCTGTCTGAACAGTGCGCGGTATGGGATCGCTTGGGGCGCATTGGGTGCGGCGGAAGACTGCTGGCATCGGGCGCGTCAGTATGTTCTCGATCGCAAGCAGTTCGGCAAGCCGCTCGCGGCGAACCAGCTGATCCAGAAGAAGCTGGCCGACATGCAGACGGAAATCGCGCTTGGGCTGCAGGGCTGTCTGCGGCTCGGGCGCATGAAGGACGAGGGCACGGCCGCCGTCGAGATTACATCGATCATGAAACGCAACTCGTGCGGCAAGGCACTCGATATCGCCCGTGTTGCGCGCGACATGCTCGGCGGCAACGGGATCAGCGACGAGTTCGGCATTGCGCGGCATCTGGTGAATCTGGAAGTGGTCAACACATACGAAGGCACACACGATGTTCACGCGCTCATTCTTGGCCGGGCGATCACCGGCATTGCAGCGTTCTGATCGGCCATGAACGCAACTTCGAATCAAGGGGCGCTCGACGGTCTGCGCGTACTCGATCTTTCGCGCGTGCTGGCCGGTCCGTGGGCCAGCCAGTTGCTGGCCGATCTCGGCGCCGATGTCGTCAAGATCGAACGGCCTGGTGCCGGCGACGACACGCGTGCATGGGGACCGCCGTGGCTGAACGATGCCGATGGCGAGCCGACTGGCGAGTCCGCTTACTATCTGTGCGCCAACCGCAACAAGCGGTCGGTGGCGATCGATCTGAGCCAGCCGGATGGGCAACGCCTCGTGAAAGAACTGGTCAGCAAGGCAGACGTGCTGATCGAGAATTTCAAGGTCGGCGGACTCAGTCAGTATGGACTCGATTACGCGAGCCTCAAGGAACTGAATCCGCGCCTTGTCTACTGCTCGATTACGGGATTCGGACAGACCGGTCCTTATGCTTCACGCGCCGGCTACGACTTCCTGATTCAGGGCATGGGCGGGCTCATGAGTGTGACGGGTCGCGCGGATGGCACGGAAGGAGAAGGTCCGTTGAAGGCCGGTGTTGCGCTGACGGACATCACGACAGGACTGTATGCGACAGTGGCGATCCTCGCCGCACTCGCTCGTCGCGAGCGCTCGGGCGTGGGGCAGCACATCGATCTCGCATTGCTTGACGTGCAGGTTGCCTGTCTTGCCAATCAGGCGACGAATTATCTCGTGGGCGGCGTGGTGCCGCGTCGTATCGGGAATGCGCATCCGAATATCGTGCCCTATCAGGACTTTCCGACCGCCGATGGCCACATGATCATCGCGGTCGGCAACGACGGTCAGTTCGCAAGTCTCTGCATGGCACTGGGTGAGCCGGAATGGACCAGGGACGCACGCTTTGCCGGCAACGCGCAGCGCGTGAAGTACCGGGACGAGCTGATCGCGATGATTCGCAGCGTTACGGTATCGCGCGCGACGGGTGAATGGATCGCCTTGATGGAGGCGGCGGGCGTGCCGTGTGGCCCGATCAACGATCTGAGCCAGGTGTTCGAGGACCCGCAGGTGCGGTCGCGCAACGTGCGCATCGAGATGCAGCACCCGTTGGCCACGCATGTGGCGCTGGTTGCAAATCCGATCCGTATGTCGGAGTCGCCGGTGCAATACCGTCATTCGCCGCCGACGTTGGGTCAGCATATGACGGAGGTCCTTCGGGACTGGCTCGATATGGATGCGGCGGACGCTGACGAATCGCGAGTTAAAGAACGGCTGTAGACGGTCGCGTATCGCGACGTTGCACGATGTTGAATGCGCATGCGCTGTATCAGACTGGAATCCTGATAGATGAATTTCCCCGAAACTGGTGGCCCGCGCGAGTCGATGGAATATGACGTGGTGATCGTCGGCGGCGGCCCGGCGGGCCTGTCGGCGGCCATTCGCCTGAAGCAGCGTGCCGCGGAACAAGGCGTCGAAATCGGCGTCTGCGTGCTCGAAAAAGGCTCGGAAATCGGGGCGCATATCCTCTCGGGCGCGGTGATGGACCCGCGCGCGCTCAATGAGCTGATCCCGGACTGGAAAGAAAAGGGCGCGCCTTTAAATGTCGAGGTCACGGAAGACCGCTTCCTGTTTTTGAACGAAACGGGCGCGAAATCGGTGCCGAACTGGGCATTGCCCGACAACTTCAAGAATCACGGCAACTACGTGATCAGCCTCGCGAACGTCACGCGCTGGCTCGGCGAGCAGGCCGAGGCGCTGGGCGTGGAGATTTTCCCGGGCTTTCCGGCGGCTGAAGTGCTGTACAACGACGACGGCTCGGTCAAGGGCGTCGCCACGGGCAACCTCGGCATCGGCAAGGACGGCGAGCCGACCGGGAACTTCCAGCTCGGCATGGAACTGCACGCGAAGTACACGCTGTTCTGCGAAGGCACGCGCGGGCATCTGGGCCGTCAGCTGTCGGACAGGTTCAGGCTGCGCGACGGCGCCGATCCGCAGGTGTACGGCATCGGCATCAAGGAGCTGTGGGAGATCGATCCGTCGAAGCACAAGCCGGGTCTGGTGATCCACACCGCCGGCTGGCCACTCGATACGCAGACCTACGGCGGCTCGTTTCTCTATCACACGGACAACAACCAGGTGATGGTGGGCTTTGTCGTTGGCCTTGGCTATTCGAATCCGTATCTGTCGCCGTTCGAAGAGTTTCAGCGCTACAAGACGCACCTAGAAATCCGCAAGTTCCTCGAAGGCGGCAAGCGTGTGTCATATGGCGCGCGCGCGATCACGGCGGGCGGGCTGATGTCGCTGCCGAAGCTCGTGTTTCCGGGCGGCGCGCTCGTCGGCGACGATGCGGGCTTCCTGAACGCCTCGCGGATCAAGGGTTCGCACGCGGCGATCAAGACGGGCATGCTCGCCGCCGACGCCGCATTCGATGCCGTCCAGACTGGCCGCCAAAACGATGAACTCACCGCCTACCCGGAGTCGTTCAAGACGTCGTGGCTGCACAACGAACTGTACCGGGCACGCAATTTCAAGCAGTGGATGAGCAAGGGCCTGTACCTGGGCACGCTGATGGTCGGCATCGAGCAGAAGCTGCTGGGCGGCAACGTGCCGTGGACGCTGCATCACCAGCACTGGGATCACGAGATGCTCAGGCCCGCATCGCAGTGCACGCCGATCGAGTATCCGAACCCGGACGGCAAGCTGACGTTCGATCGTCTTTCATCGGTGTTCATTTCGAACACGAACCACGAAGAGAACCAGCCTGCGCACCTGACGCTGAAAGACACGTCGTTGCCGGTGAAGGTGAATCTGCAGACCTACGCTGGCCCGGAAGCACGTTTCTGTCCGGCCGGCGTGTATGAATTCGTCAGGGAAAACGAGGAAGACCGCCTGCAGATCAACGCGCAGAACTGCGTGCACTGCAAGACGTGCGACATCAAGGACCCGACGCAGAACATCGTGTGGGTCACGCCGGAAGGCGGCGGCGGTCCGAACTATCCGAACATGTGATTCAAGGCTGATATGAAAACGATTGGAATCATTGGGGCAGGGCAGATGGGCCGCGGCATCGCGTTGGTTTGCGCTGTGGCCGACTTGAACGTGATTCTCATTGACCTCGATGAGCAAGCGGCCGCGCGCGGTATCGAAAGCATCGCGGGGAATCTTGCGCGGATGGTGTCGAAAGGAAAATCGACTTCGGACGAAGCAAAGGCCGCGCTGCAAAGAATACGGGCGAGCGCAGTGCTGGCTGAACTCGTTGAAGCGGATGTAGTGATCGAAGCAGCGACCGAAAACGTTCAGATCAAGGAAGATCTTCTGAGGAAGCTGGATGACATCGTCCGCCCGGGAGCGGTCATCGCAACCAACACATCGTCGGTGTCCGTGACCCGATTGGGTGCAACGCTCGCGGACCCGACACGCTTCATCGGGATGCACTTCTTCAATCCCGTTCCTGTGATGGCATTGGTTGAAGTCATCCGCGGTCTTCGCACCAGCGATGCCACGTTCGATGCAACCGTCGACCTTGCGAAACGCATCGGCAAACAGCCCATTTGCGTGAAGAACTCGCCGGGATTCGTGGTCAATCGCATCCTGATACCGATGATCAACGAAGCGATCTTCGTTCTTGAGCAGGATCTCGCGAGCGCCGCGGAGATCGATGCGGGCATGAAGCTCGGCGCGAATCATCCGATCGGGCCGTTGGCGTTGGCGGACCTGATCGGACTCGATACGATGCTCGCGATCATGAACGTGCTGTATCGCGATTTCAACGATTCAAAGTATCGCCCGGCGCCGTTGCTCAGGGAAATGGTGGACGCTGGCTATCTCGGGCGAAAGAGTGGTCAAGGTTTTTTCAGCTATTGACCGCTTCGGTGCGGAGCCGATTGCGTGGTCATCCCGAGGCCATGTTCTATCGATGAAGAGTTCAATATTGAGGAAGAGACAGCTTGAAGATCATTGTTCCAGTCAAAAGAGTGGTTGACTACAACGTGAAGGTCCGCGTGAAGTCGGACAACACGGGCGTCGATCTCGCGAACGTGAAGATGTCGATGAATCCGTTCGACGAGATTGCTGTTGAAGAGGCCGTGCGTTTGAAGGAAGCGGGCGTGGCTAGCGAAGTGATCGCGGTGTCGGCAGGCGTCACGCAGTGCCAGGAAACGCTGCGCACGGCGCTGGCGATCGGCGCGGACCGCGCGATCCTGATCGAATCGAATGAAGACCTGCAGCCGCTGGCTGTCGCCAAGCTGCTGAAGGCGCTGGTCGACAAGGAACAGCCTTCGCTGGTGATCCTGGGCAAGCAGGCGATCGACGACGATTCCAACCAGACGGGCCAGATGCTCGCCGCGCTGGCGGGCCTGCCGCAGGCTACTTTCGCATCGAAGGTCGTCGTGGCTGATGGCAAGGCGACGGTGTCGCGGGAAGTGGATGGTGGTGCGGAAACGCTGTCGCTGAAACTGCCCGCTGTCATAACGACCGATCTGCGCCTGAACGAGCCGCGCTATGTGACGCTGCCCAACATCATGAAGGCGAAGAAAAAGCCGCTTGAAACCGTGAAGCCCGAAGAGCTGGGCGTCGATGTGACGCCGCGTCTGAAGACGCTGAAAGTCAGCGAGCCGCCGAAGCGCTCGGCTGGCGTCAAGGTGCCGGACGTGAAGACGCTGGTCGACAAGCTCAAGACCGAAGCGAAGGTGCCTTGATCGACGGACATTGCGGAGACGAATGAAATGACGATTCTGGTAATTGCTGAACACGACAATGCGTCGATCAAGGCCGCGACGCTGAACACGGTGGCCGCTGCACAGAAGATCGGCGGCGACATTCACGTGCTGGTCGCAGGACACAACGCACAGGCGGCTGCGGATGCGGCTGCGAAGATTGCGAGCGTCGCAAAGGTACTGCTCGCCGATGCGCCCCAACTGGCGGAAGGCCTCGCGGAAAACGTCGAGACGACGGTACTGAACATCGCGAAGGACTATTCGCACATCCTCGCGCCCGCGACGGCTTACGGCAAGAACATCGCGCCGCGCATCGCCGCGAAACTCGACGTCGCGCAGATCAGCGACATTACGGCCGTCGATAGCGCGGACACGTTCGAGCGGCCGATCTACGCAGGCAATGCGATTGCGATCGTGCAATCGGCCGATCCGATCAAGGTCATCACGGTGCGTGCGACGGGTTTCGACCCGGTGGCGGCGGAAGGCGGCGGCGCCTCGGTCGAGAAGATCGAAGCTGCAGCCGATGCCGGCATCTCGCAGTTCGTGAGCCGCGAAGTGACGAAGCTGGACCGTCCGGAACTGACGTCGGCGAACATCATCGTATCGGGCGGCCGGGGTCTGGGCAGCGGCGAGAACTACACGAAAGTGCTTGAACCACTCGCCGACAAACTCGGCGCCGCGATGGGCGCATCGCGCGCAGCCGTCGATGCGGGCTACGTGCCGAACGACTATCAGGTCGGCCAGACGGGCAAGATCGTCGCGCCGCAGCTGTACATCGCGGTCGGCATCTCGGGGGCGATTCAGCACCTTGCGGGCATGAAGGACTCGAAGGTGATCGTCGCGATCAACAAGGACGAAGAGGCGCCGATTTTCAGCGTCGCGGATTACGGTCTTGTTGGCGATCTGTTCAGTGTCGTGCCCGAACTCGTCGAACATCTGGCCGACGACTAGCGTTAGATGCATGAAGGTGCTGCCGGCACAACGACGACACAGGATGACGCCTTAAACCGTTGCTCCACGTACCGAAGCGCGCACCGAGGTCTTTGCGGCCGGTCCGTGCTTGCGGGTACTGCCTCGCAAGATGAGTGTGGCGGGCGAGATCGACGTATACGGTGCGGCGCTGGCCGAACGCTGGCGGATTTGATGTACGAACCAGAGCCCGCACGCGGTGGCTAGCTCGTGGACGGGAAGTCCGACCGTAGTCAGTCCCGGGCCCCACCAGCGGAATCCAAGCTCATCGCCGAATCCGACGACCGATAGGTCATCTGGAGCCCGCATGCCTTGTGCCGTCAGTTCTTCGAGGATGCCCTGAGTCATCTGGACCGAACCGGCGACGATGGCCGTCGGACGTTTCGGCAGTGCAAGCAGTCGGCGCGTTGCATTGAGGCCGAAGTCCGCATCGCCCGGCGCACCGAGCTGAACGAGGGCGGGGTCCGCCGATTCCCCTCCCGGCAGTGCCTTGTGATAACCCTTCAAACGTGCCGAACCCGTAGGCAGATCGTCGGTGCCACCGATATAGCCGATCCTTCGATGGCCCAATTGCACGAGATGACTGGTCGCCTCGAAGATTGCCTGTGTATCGTCAATGCCGAACCACTGGTCGCCGATCGCGGCATGTTTGCGCAGCAACTGGACATGCGGCGACAGCTTGAGCAACCGGACTGTTTCACGGTGAGGCTTTGCGGTCGGCACGATGATGATTCCCGCGACATTCGCGCTGGCGAGTTCACGGATGCTCTGCAACTCGACCATCCGGTCGTCGTCGGTTTCCGACAGGGCCAGCTGATATCTCGCGCCCTGCAGGCACTTCGACAGCGCATGGGCGATGGTCGCGTAAAAACCATTGCGGATGTCCGGCAGAACGAGGCCGATGAGGTTGCTCGACACGCCTCTCATCATGCGCGCGGCCAGGTTGGCCACATAACCCATCTCTTCCGCCACCTCGCTCACCTTCTGTTTCGTGGCTGCGCTGATGCGAGGGTCGTCCGCAAGCGCACGTCCTACTGTGGAAGGCGAAACCTGCAGACGCGCGGCGATGTCTTTGATCGTGACCATAAGATGTCCATGGAAGGCTTTTTTATAACGATAGCACAACGCTTCCGGGTATTGCCGGCCCCGGTACTGGCTCGCTTTGATAGACGAATGCGCCGCCGCGGCTTCGGGCGGGCAGTTGTCGGCAGGGAGCGCTGCAGCCAACTTTGTCGGTCGAATAGCTCCCCGAAATTCTCCACCTTCAAATGCTAACGTATGCGCTAATAGATAGCCATATTAATTTGACTGTCCTTGTTTCTGCGATTAACATAGTGCTAACGTTAGCGCATGAAAAACGCGAGCGCCGCGGCGATCCGGCGGGTTGCCTGCCGAGAGGAGACGAAGCGATGGTTGACGAAGGTTCCTTGCGGTTCCATGTCGAGAAGTGGTTTGGACGAAATGCCATTTCCTCGCTGGAGGTCAGTCGCGTATGGCCGGCGAGGCTCGGACGGAGCCGGTGTGTGCGGGTCGTATCGCCGGCGTCGGTTTGCCCCTTCACGATTTTCTTCTTTCAGCACGGCGACGGCAGATGGAGCGTTTCGCCACCGGAAATCAGACACGCGAAATCGACGCTTTCCAATCGGTAGCGTCGAGGGTGGTCGCCTCGACAGCGTCGCCCTGAACCACGACTCAATAGATGCAATACAAGGAGACAGCACAATGAATGCCCCTCGACACGACGTCGGCTACGAGCGCAGAACACTCGCGCTCCTCGGTATAGGGTTTGGACTGGTGGGCTTTGATCGATGGCTGCTCGCGCCGCTTTTCCCTCATATCATGCGCGATCTGGGGCTGAACTATTCGCAGCTGGGCAGCCTCGTGGGAATACTCGGCGTCGCCTGGGGGCTGTGGTCGATCGCGATGGGGCCGCTTGCGGACCGCATCGGTCGCAAGAAGATACTGGTGACGACGATGATCGCGTTCTCTCTGTTGTCGAGTCTTTCCGGGTTCGCGACGGGCTTTATCAGTCTGCTGCTGTTGCGGGCGGCGATGGGAATTGCCGAAGGCGCATTTACGCCAGCGAGTATCGCCGCGAACAGCGAGGCGTCGCTGCCCGCCCGCCGCGGACTGAATCAGGGCATTCAGATCAGCATGATTCCGCTGATGGGTCTCGGCTTTGCGCCTATCGTCGCCACGCAGCTGCTTCAGATCGTACCTAACTGGCATTGGGTGTTCACGCTGTCGGCGGTGCCTGGTCTGATCGTTGCGGCATTGATCTGGCGTTGCGTGCGCGATCGCGATGCGTCCGCGATCAGCATTTCGCGCGAACCCGTCGAACGTCCGCGCTGGACTGCGCTCTTTGCCAGCCGCAACGTCACCATCGCAACCGTCGCGATTCTGTGCGCGATGAGCGGGATCTTCGTGATCGGCGCGATGGTGCCGACCTATCTGGTTTCCGTCGTTCATCTCGACATGCGGAGCATGGGATTTGTCGCATCGGCGGTCGGTTTCGGCGGTTTCATCGGGTGCTTCGCGCTTGCGGGCTTGTCGGACTTCATCGGTCGCCGGCCGACGGCCTTGATCGGATTCGTCTGTGCAGCGGTCCTTCTCTATCTGTTTTCGTGTACGGGTCCCAATCCGGTTCTGCTGTTCGTTTTGCTGTTTGGTGTCGCGCTGTTTTCGATGGGGCTGTTGAGTCTGTTGAGCGGCCCTGTCGCGACAGAGGCGGCGCCCGCCGGGCTCATCGCTTCGACGATCGGTTTCGTGTCCGGCGTGGGTGAGACGTTTGGCGGCGGGGTCGCGCCCGTCATCGCCGGGTTCATCGCGCAGCATTTCGGACTTGCGTGCACGCTCGATTTCGCGCTGTATAGCCTGGCCGCAGGCGCTGCCGTTGCGTTCTTCCTCATTGAAACCGCACCGCGCAAGCGCCGCGATGAGGCGCAGGCGCAGGTACAGTCCACGCCGGACCGTGTCGGTACCGTCATCGCGCGCAACGGCGACGCATGATCCGATCCAGCGAAACGACCACTGCCATGCTGCCCGTTCTCGTCAACGTTTCAATTGCGCATTGCCGTCCGTTCCCCGCACTGTCGATCGACACGCGTGCACTTGCGTTGACCCACTGGGCGCAGCTGGGCTTGCGCGGGGCGGATTGCATCGAGCGCTTCATGCGCGAGTGGGAGGCGAACTCGGCTTTGCTCAAGGCGATCTGCACCGACCCTGCGACCGCCGATGCAATTGGGACGCAGGGTGTGCCGCTCGCGAGCTTTCGAATGCACGCGCCCGTCGCGCCGCGACAGGTGTATTGCACGATCGGCAACTACCGAAGCCAGCTTCTGCAAGCCGCCCTCGATGCCGACGATGGTCCGCAGGGTCCGGGCGCCGCCGCGCGCCGGGACGCATTGCTAAACGCCATCGAGGCGCGGCGTCGCGATGGTGCGCCTTACATCTGCCTCAAAGGTCCGGCGTGCGTATCGGGTCCTGACGATCCGCTGGTGATTTCGCCCGACGTCAAGACACTCGACTGGGAAGTGGAGATCGGGGTCGTGATCGGCAAGAGTGTGGCGCATGTCGCGCCAGAAGATGCGCTCGATTGCATTGCGGGCTATTGCATTGTCAACGACCTCACGCTGCGCGATCGCGTCTTTCGACAGGATGTCCCCGCGCTCGCTACCGACTGGCTGCAATCGAAATCGCGTCCTGGGTGGCTTCCGGTCGGACCCCGGATGGTCCCCGCATGGGGGATCGCCGACGTGTCGGCCCTCGGGTTATGGCTGCGTCTGAACGGCGCCGTGATGCAGGACGGGGTTGCCGGCGACATGATTTTTACCATCGGCGAGCAGATTGCCTGGCTCTCGAACTCGATACGGCTGGAGCCCGGGGACCTGATATGCACCGGCACGCCGGCCGGGCTCGGCAGCCACTACGGGCGCTACCTGTGTCCGGGCGACGTTGTGGAAGCGGGCATCGACGGATTGGGCGTCCAGCGTGTGAAATGCGTTGCGCCATCAGGCGGCTGATTGCCGTGTGGTTGAAGGAACAGGCTCGGCGTTATCACGGGTCTGGAATTTGTAGTGGGCAGAAATCTACAACATTTCACAGAGGAGATCATGGTGCAGAAAGGTTCACGACGTTGGGTCGCAGCATTGCTCGTATCCGTCATGCCGTTCGCGGCGCAGGCGCAGGCTGAGCTCGCAAGCGCGCCTGTGCAACGCACGCCGGATACCGCGGCGGTAGCGGCGTCTGCGAGCAAGGCCGAGAGCAAAGCCGACAGCAAGGCCCAGAAGCAGGCACTCAAGGCGCAGAGACAGGCCGAGCGAAAGCAGGCCCGGCAGGTCAGGAACACCGAACTGAAGAAACTGCAGCGAAATGGCTATGGGCCACAGGCAGCGCCTGAGCAGTATCCCGAGAATCTCCTCAATGCCGAGCGCAAGTCCGCGCCTCAGAAAGCGACTCCCGCAGTGCCTGCGTCGTCGAATTGAATCACGCCCGGTTGAACCATCAAGGAGTAGAAATGGAAAGGAGACAATACACGTCCATTGCGAAGGCGCTTCACTGGACGATGGCCGTCGTGATTATCTGCGCATGGATCGCGGGGTACTATTCCAGCACCCTGAGCCTGCCGCAGAAGATCCGGAGTGACAGCATCATGCTGCACAAGTCGATCGCGACGATCACGCTGTTTTTGCTGGCCGCGCGGATTCCGTGGCGGCTTGTGCACGGCGCGCCCGAGGCGTCGTGCGGTGTTCCAACGCTGGAGCGTGCCGCGGCACGTTTTGGACACTTGTTGCTTTATGTCTGCATGCTTGCACTACCGTTGTCGGGATGGCTCTGGAGTTCGGCGGCCGGGTTCAAGATTCCCGTTGCCGGACTGTTCTTCTTGCCGCCATTGATGGACAAGACCCCCGCGCTTGCGCCAATCTTCAAGCAGATGCATATCTATCTGGCTTATGCGATTGCCATTCTGGTCTGCGGCCACGTGTTGATGGCGCTCAAGCATTACTTCATCGACCGTAGCGACTCCCTTGAATCGATGTTGCCTTCGGGGCGAGGGGGACGCAGGGCGGACGAACGGTAGTAGCTGTCTTCCACGGGTTGGTCTGCATCCACAAGCTGTTGCCCGTGCGAGATCAAAATATCAGTGCTCCATCCGTTCGCGCGCCGCGAGCTTTCGCCTGGCATTCGCTGGGCGTTTTTTCTTTTGCCGGATAATGCATAACACTCTTTTACCGTGAGAGCGCTGTAAGTGTCTTCGCATGCGTCCCGAAATGTTGAAGTCTATGCGGTTGACTTGACATAGAGCGAAACTAGCAACGTTCTGACCTAATACTAAGTAGTGCATATCGTGCGCTGACGGGTTTCGAAAGTCTACGAGCGTGAAATTACAAGCTGGTGTCGCGCTACGGGCCCATCGGCAATCAGAATCCGGTCACACGTTGGTGTTTTGGACTCCCTGACGGAACCCGGCCCCGCCGCTGTGTCGATCGTGGTGAGGTTCTTGCCAAAAATTGTCTGTTGAGGAGTATTCCTCACGTCGCAATCGTGCTTGCCGACATGCACCGCAATTGCGTTGCGTTGCGCGTCTTCGAATCAGTGATTCCCCTTCAGACGTGAAGCATATCGAAGCCGTTGCCCCCTTAAACGGGTGTGCCCATCTCGTCTGCAACTAACCGTCAGCCGCATGCTTCTTCGTACCCGGCTGCGCCAGCAATACGTCGGCAGAGAATGCGGACTACGACGGAACCACCATCCAAACTTTTTACCTGGCGGGGTCAATCGCGGCAACTGCGGGGCGATCGTCAGTGCCTGCGACGCGACGCACGGTTTCGGATCGCTATGGGACAGTTAGGTGAGGAACCCCCGCTGTGGCGATCAAAAGCGTAGTTCAATAACAGCGTTACAAGACCATTCGCCGCCGTCCAAGCCTTCGTTCACCGAGGAGCAAGCCGACACAACGCTTTACGGGCAGTGCGACAGACGCGTGACGACCCCAAAGCTGACCGTCAACGCGTCACGCGGGAGATGACGGCTATCAAAGGCAAAGCGGCCGTTACCTGGGATCGGAACAGCGGCTTTACGCCATACAGCGTCGACGCGGCCGACCGTCTCGACGGTCGTGCCAGTCGATGCCTCACTTCAGGGGCGAGACCGAGAGGGATACCGCGTCGAACCGAGGCGAATTGGTGAATAACGCTTCGCCTCGTTCTCGCGTGATGGCAGCGAAACTCGCCCGAATGGCGCATCCCGCCCGGAAGTGGTTGGCTGGTCACGGAGCCCCGAGAGGTTCGCGCCCAGGTTTCGGGGGGCACCTCAATGTGACGGGAACCAGATTGATAGACACGGCGCAGACGGATCACGGTTGGTTAGCGAGTGCCTGAACCAAATTCAGTGCTTGTGAAGAGCCCAGGCCCGTCACATAGTCGTATCCGCCACTAGCGTTGCAGACCGCACCGCAGGTGCCGTTGTTGCCAGTCGTCACGTCGTGGTAGTCGCCCCCATACTCCGATTGTCCGGCCGTATAGAGCCGGTTGTACGTACTGTCGAGGTGCGATTTGCCCGCCGCCGCACGCATCGAATTGGCGATGGCGAACAGTGCTGCCCATTGCGGTGCGCCGGCACTGGTGCCACCGAGCTGGAACCAGCCTGATTGACCTTGATAGGTGACCGAGTCGTAAACCGCAAATCCCGAATACGGATTGCCGTTGTAGCTCACGTCGGGAATGCCACGGTGGCCCGCATACGGAACAGGCCATGCTGCCTGCCCGGACGGCTCCGGCTCGTAGGCGCTCACCCCGCCACCACTGCCACTCCAGGCGGTTTCACCGACGTAGTTGCCATACGCGTCGGAGGATAGTGTTGTGCCGCCAACTGACACGACGTACGGCGACGCCGCCGGGTATTCCACACCATTGCCGCTGTCGCCCGACGATGCGACGAAGGTGACGCCTGAACTCGCGCTGAAATGGCCGTCGAAGCTCCCTTCCGAGCTGAACTCAACGCCGCCGAAGCTCATCGAGACAACGGACGCACCATTTTTGACGGCAACGTCGACGGCCTTCATCAAGTCGCTGAAACTGTTCGATGCGGCCTCGACCAGGATGATCTTCGCGTTCGGCGCGATCGCGTGCGCCCATTCGACATCGAGCGATATTTCAAGCGACCAGCCCGAATCGGTTCTAAGCCTGCTGCTGCTCGCGTAGATCTTCTTGAAGCAGCCGTTCGCGGTGGTACAGGGAGGCAGTGAGAAGGTCGAGTTGAATACACCCAGATCCGACTCGATCTTCGGGTCGTCGTACGCGTCGACAATCGCGATCACCATGCCGTCGCCCTGGTTCGCGATAGTGTCGAAGCCGTACGCGTGCCGTATCGACGTCGGCGTCATTCCAACAACGGACGTGGCGGAGGCACGATGTGCCTTGTTGACGTGAAAAGGCGGGCGCGCAAAGCCCTTCGGCACACGGGTGCCTTCGACGTACGATGAAGATTGTCCGTCGCCCTGGGCGAGCGCAAAAGTGGACACGAAGGCGGGTATGCACACGGTCGTTATCAACATCGACGACAACAAACGGTTCTTCATCCTTTGATCTCCTCGCTAATCAAGTCGTCAACGCAGCACCATCAGTTATAACGGCTTTTGCCGCTCCAACTTTAGAGCCGGCCACCTGAGGGCAGCGGTGGTGAGAACGGGGTTGTCATCAGCCGCCGCACTCACAGAAGTCGCAAAGTTGTCACCGTCCTCGCGTAGTCCCTTGTGATGTCGATCCTCCTGCGATCGAATCCGTGCAGTGGCAATCTTACGGATGACGGTGCGCTCGAGGGTGTGTGATAGCGCGCACTTCGCGCCCGTGACTCGTCCCGCCTTGTCCAAACGGGAGAGACGCGGTGCATGTGTCGACAGAAATAAGTAGGCACCCAAGTCCGCGTTGCCTTTCAAAGGCTCGCCTGGCAAGGCTGGCTCAAACGCGTGTGGTACTTGGAAATTGACGGGTGCGGCGTTTGCAGGATCCGTTGTCACTTGCATGACCGCGTACGAAGTTCGTCAGTGTTGCTTTGAGCCCGACCAGATTCCTGGTACGGCACAATCACTTTCATATCGGTTTGCGGGTTACCTGACCGATGAGCGCATCGGGATGGCGCTCGTCAGAACAGCGGAGTGACCGGCGCGCGAACGACGGCCTGCAGCCGGGCAGCCAACATTCCCACTCATCATGTTGCGGCATAGAGCCCCCGCTTTGACGCGGTTTCAATAAACAGCGGCCCATCCGGCTGGATGGGCCGACGCATCCGAGGTTCCACAAATGCGAATGCGACCCTGAACCGCCGCTTGAGCCGCCACAGCTTCAACGGCAGGTATCGAAGTGATCCGGTCATCCGCGCCGGCGCCTCATGGGTAGCACACGGTTTATTGCAGAAACCCTGCGTTACGCAGTGCTTCCTCAGCGGCCTCATGATCTTGAACGGATGTTCCGCCGGAAACACCGATGCCCCCGACCAGACGCCCTTCGTGAAAGATGGGTACGCCGCCGCCGACCGGCATCAGCCGCGGATGGTGCGCCAGCGGGGCAACGGTAGGTTCGGCCATGTACTGATTCCATTGGTGCGTGGCCATGCCGAATGACGCGGCAGTCCATGCCTTGTCGATGGCGACGTCGGGGTGCCGTCAATAAAAGGATTTTTTCGTACGCTAGGCGCTCAGGGCGTGGGCCGCGAGCGTCGCTGATCGACCCATCTCTGTCACTCACGCCGCGACAGAGAATGACTGGTCTGGGTTCAATATCGGGCAGTCGATATTCGATGTGTGCGAATGGCGCAATGCACGCGCGTTACGACAGGTACACGAGGCCCGTACATCGAAACGACGAAAGCGCGCTCGTCGAGAGGATGGTGCAGCCTACGTACCGTGATTCGAGTTTGGAGCGGAGCGCGCGTCTCGGGATATCGATGACTTCGATAAAGCGATATTGACGACCCTTCTCGCCATAAGTCCGCCCGCTCCCAGCACAACATTTTTCAAGCCTGTTCACGCGACGTGCTAGAGGACGACTAGTCCACATTTCGTAGCGGTCATCTCTGCATGGGGACGGTGACGAAGCCCATTTTCGTCAGACCGCCCGCCTGGGCCGCCGACATCACGTCCGCCACCTTCTCGTATGCAACCTTGCGGTCCGCGCTCAGATGCAGCTCCGGCTGCGGATTCTGCTGCGCAGCCGCGGCGATCTTCGCCTGCAGCGCGTCGTCGGAGATTTTCTGGTCGTCCCACAGCACGTTGCCGTCGGCGTCGATCGACACCGTCACCTGCGCCGGCTTCGTGTCTTCCTTCTGGCTGCTCGCGTGCGGCAGGTCGATCTTCACCGCGTGGCGGATCACCGGGATCGTCACCATGAAGACGATCAGGAGAACCAACATGACGTCGACGAGCGGCGTCATGTTGATTTCGTTCATGAGGCCGTCGTCATCGTCGCCGGCGAAGGGGCTCATTGCCATCGCTATGCCTCCTGCTTAGTTGGCGCGGGACGCGAGCCGAAGACCGTCTCCGCGCTTCGTCGACGACAGGCGCGCGCCCGTCACGAAGAACGCATGAAGGCCGTGAGCGAAGCGGCTCAGCTTGCTGACGAGTGCCTTGTTGGCGCGCGTGAGCGCGTTGTAGCCGAGCACGGCGGGAATCGCGACGAAGAGACCGAAGGCCGTCATGATGAGCGCCTCACCGACGGGGCCCGCGACCTGATCGATCGACGACTGGCCCGTCGCGCCGATGGTCAGGAGCGCGTGATAGATGCCCCACACCGTGCCGAACAGGCCGACGAACGGCGCGGTGCTGCCGATCGACGCGAGAATCGCGAGGCCGCTCTGCATGCGCGCGATGCTGTCGTCCATCGTGTCCTTCAGGCAGCGCGTGACCCAGTCCGACACATCCATGCGGTCGTGCAGATGCGGTTGCGTCTGATGATGATGGTCGGCGGCTTCCTGGCCCGACAGCGCGAGCGCGAGGAATGGGTTTTCAGCCGGCGACAACGTATCGCTGCCGAGCTTCTTCACGCCGTCATTGAAGTCGTCCGAATGCCAGAACGCCTGTTCGGCGTCTTTCGTCAGGCGCTTGAGACGCATGACGTTCCAGCTCTTGATGACGATCACGCTCCACGACAGCACCGACATGATCAGCAGTGCCATCGCGATGCCGCGCGTGACGAAATCCCCTTGTGCCCAGACATGGGCAATACCGTAGGTCTGCATGGCAATTCCTTGTCTTCGTTGAAACCCGTCGCAGCCGATCAGTTCAGGTTGAAGTTGAACGGCTGCGTGTATGCGGCCCGGATCGGCTCGCCGTTTTCGAGATACGGCTTGCACGAGCTGGAATGCATTGCGTCGAGCGCGGCCTGGTCGAGGCGATCGTAGCCGCTGCTCCTTTTCAGTTCGATGTTCTCGATCCTGCCCGTCAGCCCAACGACGAAGTGGATCATGGCCGTCCCCGTCTCGCCGCGTCGGCGCGAAAGGGGGGGATAGTCGGGCTGGACGATGCTGCAGTCGAGGTGCGACACGTCCTTCGGTGCGGACAGCGCCATCGTCGGCTTGCCGACGGCAGGCGCGCCGGGTTCCTCAGGAGCGGGTGCAGCCGGCGCTGGAGGAGCTGGTGGCGCGGGTTGGGGCGCGGCGATCGCGCGCTGCGGCGACGCCTGCGCAACAGGCAAAGGCGTCGGCAGGGGCTTCGGCGTTGGGCGCGGCTGCACCTTCGGCTTGACCTTCTGCGCGGGCACGGGCTTCGGCGGAAGCGGCGTCGGAATCGACTGGATCGCGGCGGGCACGGCGACGGGCGCGGGTCTGATGAGTTCGGCGGTAATCGTGCGCGATTCGATAGGCCGCACGGGCACGTCCTCGTGCATCGTGAACGCGACGGCGAGTGCGACAACATGGCTTACCGCGACGAGCGCAGCGACGACCGCAATCCGTCGTTTCACACGCGAAGCATTATCAATGTTGCGCCAGTACGGTATTGCACTCACTACGATCCCCATCGATTGCCTGCAACCGTGCGACATGAAGCGGATTCGACAGCACGTCTCAAACAGGTGCCTCGATGCCGCGTCGTTCTGAGTTGCATTCAGTGCCCCATCGCGGTCGCACTCTTTGTCTCGCATTCGGCACTGACCTGCTCGCCGTCGCTGAACACAAATGTGAACGGAATCGACATCCCGACCTTGAGCGGCGTTTTCGGCTGTTCGAGCATCACGTGATATCCGCCGGGCGTAAACGCCAGCGTGCCGTGCGCCGGCACGGTCACCTTGTCGACCATCACCATGTTCGACGTGCTGCCGTTGCTCCGGGTCTGGTGAAGCATCGCCGTACCGTAAGCGTCAGTTCGGACGCCGGTCAGATCGACGGGTTGTGCACCCATGTTCATCACGCTGAAATAGCCGCCCGATGGAAGATTGCCCGGCAACAGCCGGATCCAGCAGCCGGACACCTTCACGGATGCGGGCGCCGCCGCAGTGGTTCCCGCGCAACCGCATAGCACGGCTAGCAGAATTGCTCTGAGAGGAGTCTTCATGTTGGTTTCTCCTGAAAAGGAAATGGGCGGTGGCGTCAGGATGCGACCGTCTGCGACGGGCGGCCGAAGATCATCCGGTCGGCGCACCAGACCGCGATGAGCGTGACGCCCATCAGTGGAAAGATCAGACCGAGCAGCACGAGGCCGAGCTTCCAGCCGCGCATCGGTGGACCGGTACGTTCGCGGGCGGGTGCGCCGAGTGCGCCGGCCGGCCGGCGTTTCCACCACATCACGCAGCCGGTGACGGCAAGCGCAGCGAGTCCGAGCGAAAGCGCCGTGCAGACCAGCTGGTTCGCGAGGCCGAAGTAACGGCCCATGTGCAGCGACGTGCCATACGACACGGCCTTTCCTATAGCGCCGTAATCCCCGTAGCGGATGTCTTTCAGAACTGAGCCGCTGTACTGGTCGATGTAGAGCGTGCGTTCGAGCTTCGGGTCCGGCGGGAAATACGACACGGTGTAGACGCCGTCCGGAGAAGCCGGCAACGCGACGTCATAGCCGTCTGTGGGGCCCAGTGCGTGCATCTGCGCGACGACGCGGCCAAGTGGCAACGCTGAAGGCCCGGCATCGTGCGACTGCGGCACCGGTGCGGCGCCGACGGCCCACGGTACCTGCGGCAGCGGCAGATCATCCATCGTCATGCCTGGCATCGCATCCATGCCCGACTCATGAGTCTCATGCGATCCATGCCGGGTTTGCCCATCAGTCGGATGAGATCGGTTGGCCGGCGTTTGCGCGCCCGGCCGTATCGAGTGCAACGGTAACCCGCCCCATGCGCCCGGCGGCGCACCGAGTGCTGCACTCGCCGACAGCGATTTGAACTGCTTGCCCCACGAACTGGTCCACGGCAAACCGGTAATGACGAACGCGAGCGCGCCCACGGCAAGCCAGATGCCGAGCGCCGCGTGCACGCTTTTCCACAGCGGCCGGCCACGCAGCGAAAAGTGCGGCACGAGCGCGCCGCGCAGCGTCGTGCCCGCGCGTGGCCACCATAGTGCGATGCCCGTGCCGATCATGACAAGCGTCCAGCACGCGACCAGTTCCATCAGCAGCTCGCCCGGCTTCCCGAGCAACAGCTTGCGGTGAATCATCCGGTCGACCTGCATCAGGCGGCTCTCGACACTTAGCGTGCCGAGCACCGCGCCGTCGTACGGATTCACGTAGACGCTCTGCCTGTCCCCATCCGGCAACCGGAAGATGAACTCCGCGCTGCGGTCCGCCCGCGACGAGATACGTACCGTCGTCGCGACCGAACCCGACGGCAGCGCGCGACGCGCATTCGCGAGCAACGTGTTCTCGTCAAGGCGCGGCACGTCGCGCGGTTCGACAACGAGCCGGTGCCGATACAGCAGTGGCTCGATCTGCGGCTGGAAGCAGTACAGCGTGCCCGTCAATGCGAGCACGACGAGAAATGGCATGACAAAGAGGCCGGCATAGAAATGCCAGCGCCACAGCGTGCGGTAACCCCGGCCCGTGGTGGTGACGGCGGCCGGTGGCGGGCGCCGGTCGATTGCGGCAGTGGACATGCGATCCCTCCGTTACAGGTGCAGCCGACCCTCGACGTAGAAGGTCCGGCCTGGGTACGGGTGATAGACGAAATAACGCGCATCGAAAATGTTGTCGACGCCTATGCCGATTTCGCTCTGCTTCGTCGGCCGGAATGTGAGCTTCGCATCGGCAACCACGTAAGTGCTGGTGCCGCCGAACACGTCGGGATTCGAATCGGTATTCGTGAGCGTGTTGTACTGGCGCCCGGAATACCGCGCGGCGAGCGTCAGCGCGGCGCGCGCGTCGAAATGGTAGATCGCGGCGACGTTCGCGCGCCACAACGGAATCCGGTAGAAGTACTTGCCCACCGTCGCGGGATTCTGCGCGTTCTCAAGAATCTTCGACTGCGTATAGGCGGCGTTTGCAATCAGGTCGAGGCCGCGCACGAACACGTCCTGCCCTTCATAGCTCGTCTCAACGCCGCGCGAGCGCACCTTGCCGATGTTCTGGAAGCTCGTCACATTCGGAATGACGGTCGTATCGGTCTGGCTGAAGATCGTGTTCTTCACGTCGTCCTGGAACAGCGTCAGGCGGAACACGCCGTTCCAGTGAGCCCATTCCGCAGACAGCTCCTTCGAGAGGTCGTCCTCGGGCTGCAGGTTCGGATTGTTGTTGATAATCGTCGAACCGTTGATCTTCCCCTGGAACAGTTCCCCGACTGTCGGAAAGCGATAGGCGCGCGCGATCGACGCGCGCAGCGTCAGATCGTCGGTGACATCGAACGACAGCGACGCCTTCGGCGAAAAGTGATGCTGGTCCGCGCCCGGATACGGCAAGGTCGTCGCTCCGAGTGCCTGGAACCCGTCGTACGCGCGCCAGTCTTCGTAGCGCAGGCCGTAGA
Source organism: Paraburkholderia franconis (assembly GCF_009362735.1). Lineage (GTDB taxonomy): Bacteria > Pseudomonadota > Gammaproteobacteria > Burkholderiales > Burkholderiaceae > Paraburkholderia > Paraburkholderia franconis. Next base: position 49,139 of record NZ_WHNP01000045.1, read on the forward strand.
CGAACTTCCAGCGCGGCAGGAAGCGCCACGCGTCCTGCGCATAGGCGGCCTGGGTCTGCGTGCGGCCCCTGAATGCATTGGCGAAGCTGCCGGACGCGCCATCGCGCCACGCCGCGGTATTGTAGGTTTCGTTGTCGAGGAAGTAGTTGTCGTAGTGATAGCCGAAGGTCAGCGCGTGGTTTGTCAGGCCCGCCTGAGGCGAAGCCGGGGTGTACGTGGTTTTCAGGTCGAGCGTCTTCCAGCCGGTGCCGTCGCCGAACGTGACGACACCTGGCCCGTTGCCGGGTCCGCCCGCGTTGGCGGTGCGCGCCACGCTGTTCGACACGTCGTAGTAGGACGCGATCGCTTCCGCGTTCCAGCCGGTTGCGTTGTGCGTCTTGAGCCACGCGCCGTACAGCCAGTTTTCGCTGTTGCCGAGGCTCGGCGCCATCGCGGCGGCCGGGATGTTGTACTCGAGGCCGTTGATCGCGACCCTGCCGCTGTACACCGGATTGCCGTTCGCGTCGCGCAGGAACGTCGAGGTTTCGCTGTTGTACGTCTGATGCCAGTAACCGAGGGTGAAGCCGGCCTGCACCGTCGGCGTGAAGTCGTACTGCATCTTCACTTTCAGCTGGTCCTGGATGGTGCGCTCGATCCCTTCGCCGTTCACGCCGAGCACGGCAGTCGGCGCATTGGTCTGGTTGTTGTAGAAGTACGCGCCTGTGACGGGCGTGTCGCCGGGCCTGGCGGGCGTCGTCGATTGCGCGAGCGTCGCGAACTGCAGCGGCTGGCTGGTGTTCTCCAGATGATTGGCGCCGATGAACCATGAAAACCTGCCGATGCGATCGCCGATCGTCGCGCTCGCTTCGGTGCCGTTGAAGTTCTGGTTGACCCCGTACAGATCGAAGTGCTGCGTGAACGCCTTGACGTCGGCAGTCGCTTCGAATTTCGTCGGCATGCGCGTGGTGATCAGCACCGTCGCACCCAGCGAATTGCCGGGATAGAGCGCGGAGTAAGGGCCATAGATCACATCGACCTGCTGGATCTCGTCCGGAAACACCATTGACCAGCGCGGCGGGAACGAATAGCTGTTGCCAAGCAGATTCGACAGCAGCAGCCCATCCGCATAGACGAGGCCGCGCGCGCTTTGCACATTGCTTGTACCGCGCACCGCGATGATCGAGTTCAGGTCGCCGATGAAGCGTTTGCGCACCGCGAGGTTCGGCAGATATTTGAGCGCGTCTTCGGTATTGACCACGTTCCGGTTGTCGAGCTGCTCGCGCGTGACCGTTTCGGTCGTCGCGGGCAGGTTCGGATCGACGACCGGGCGATAGCTCCCGGCACTGCTCGCGGTAATGGAGACAGCCGGCAGCTCGTTGTCGGCAGGCTGCGTGTCAGCTGTTGCGGCGGATGAAGCTCCAGTAGGGGCGGCGCTCACACTGGGCGTCTGTGCGGCGGCGGGAGGCACGGCGAGCGTAAGCGGCAAGAGCCCGAAGGCGGCGTGGCGCATCCGCGCACGCGTGCTACGGCGAAGACTTCGCAAGGCGAAGTACAGCATGAGATTTTTTCCTGTGCGTATTGGTGAACAGCCGCAGCGAACGGCGACGCGCGCCTTCAACAGGCGCGTGCCAGTTCGGCGTGCAGCGAACGACGATCAGGAAAAAACAGGTGGGGCCCGTGGGCGGCCAGATGGGAAGGCACCGAGTGGCGTAAAGCGCGTAGATAGCGCAGCGATCGCGGTCACGACCGGCAGCAGAAGGACGGGGGCTACGGTCGGCGGAACCGGCGGCGGCGCCGCGTGGGTCGCGAGCAGATCGCAATAGCCGCACGCGGAGAGCAGATCGCCCGCGTGATGGCTGCCACTGTCCGTCTGTGTAGCGGAACAGAGCACCGCGACGGGTTCAGTGGCGCGTGCTGACGTCACCAGCTGGCTCACGACCGGCACGAACGTGACGAGGCACATGGCAAGTATGCCAAGCCATGTGCTGAGTCGTCGACGGGCGTGAAAGGTCATGAGGCGATGAATCCGTGAGTGGGCGAAGTTTAGCACTGGTTTTGTAAGGGAGTTGAACACTCCCTGCTGGCTTCCGGCTCCGTGCACCGCGAGGCGCGGGCAGGCGAGTCATCAATACGGGCAAGCGGGGCCAGCGCCAGGGTCAGTAGTGTCGCAAGCAGGATGGCGGCGATGTCCAGGACTGGCACGGATGGGACTGCGATCGCCTGCTGCGCCACGATGTCGCAGTAATCGCATACGCGGAAGCTGTCGGGAAACGTGTACTGCCTGGCACCTTCGCCTTTGACGGCAGAGCAGTTGGCCGCGACCGGTTCGGGCGACTCCGCCAGTTCGAGCAGTTGACTCGCGAGCAGCGCGAACACCATCAGCCACATGGCAATGATGCCAGGCCATGCGACGGAGTGTCTGCGAGCGCGAATAGTCATGATCGCCCCACGAGCATGCTCGTTAATCGATAACCCCGGTCGCGCAACACACATTACCCAGCGCAACGCTGAAAGACAGGCTTTCTGCGTACATGCGTGCGCACAAGGGCTCAGGCAGGGCTCTGGCGTTAGCCACAGAAGTACGTGTGCCGTGCCAGTGTGCGCAGCCCGGTCAGTTGGGCTAACGCTCACGCCCTGCGCTCTCGGGGTGTACGGCCATTCTAGGTTGATCGGGGAAGCCCGAGAATGTGGGCATGCCCGCGACAGGTATGGGTGGAGTTCCCCAATGTGTGCAGCCGCCAAAGGGATCGCGTTCGCGGACAAATGACGGATCGCACACGAACGCAGGCAAACGGCGACATGCACACGACATGAACGGAAAGCAACGACTGGGCGAGTAGTGGATGCGTCACCGCGCGCAGATCAACCTCGGCACACTGATCGCGCCGGGCATCCGGGCTGGCTGGATGGCGTGGCTCACACGTCCGGCCGAACACGTCGCGCCGGCCACGTCCGCCATGCCCGTCACGTCCACAGTCTGCCGGGTACGCGCGTGACGTCAGGCCGACGGACGCTTCGGCGTCTTTTTTTCGGGCGATAATCGTCCGGCGTGGGTTGCCGCAAGGCATTGATAGGGAATATGGTGAGGCGCGAGTCGAGTCCATAGCTGTGCCCGCAACTGTAAGCGCGAAGTCCAGCATCCGTATGCCACTGTATCGTTCGGGAAGGCGATGCCAGACGTCGACGCGCAAGCCAGGAGACCTGCCCGCGCCCGGAATGCTGCGAGGTGTTCCGGCCGGCGCCGCCCTCATCGGGCGGCATAACCAGCATGCGAGGACAATTCATGCAACGGCCTGCTTTCTCCCATCTTTTCGACGACGGTCCGCACACGCTACGCGGCAAGATCTCCACTATTTTTTCTCTGCTGATCGCAGCCAACATCGGTGTCTGGATCTGGGCACTGACTGCGCTGCACGGACGCTCCGCACTGATCGGCACCGCGCTGCTCGCCTATGCCTTCGGCCTGCGTCACGCGGTCGACGCCGACCACATTGCGGCCATCGACAACACGACGCGCAAGCTCATGCAGGGCGGCAAACGGCCTGTTGCCGTCGGCTGTTTCTTTTCGCTGGGGCACTCGACGATCGTCCTCGCCCTGTCGGTCGCGGTCGCATTTGCAGCCGTTACGCTGAATGCGCGCTTCGAGGCCCTCAAGTCCGTTGGCGGCGTCATCAGCACATCGGTTTCAGCGAGCTTCCTGCTCGTGCTGGCCATCGTGAATGTGATGATCCTCGTCTCGGTCGTGAAGACGTTCCGGCGCGTGCAACGTGGCGAGCGTCTCGTCGAGGAAGATCTCGACATGCTGCTTAACAGGCGCGGCCTTCTGTCGCGGATCTTTCGCCCGCTGTTCAGGCTGGTGTCGCGCAGCTGGCACATGTATCCGGTCGGCTTCCTGTTCGGCCTCGGGTTCGATACCGCGACCGAGGTTGCGCTGTTCGGCATGTCGGCCGCACAGGCAGCCGACGGCATGTCGCTCGGGACCATCCTGATCTTCCCGGCGCTGTTCACCGCGGGCATGTGTCTCGTCGATACGGCCGACGGCGTGCTGATGCTCGGCGCCTACGGATGGGCGTTCATGAAGCCGGTGCGCAAGCTGTACTACAACATCACCATCACCCTCGTATCGGTCGTCGTGGCCGTCCTCATTGGCGGCATCGAAGCGCTGGCACTGGTTGGCGACAAGCTCGATCTCAAGGGCGGCTTCTGGGATCTGGTTGGCGCCGCGTCGGACAACTTCGGTCTGCTCGGCTATGCCGTGATCGGCATTTTCGTGTTGAGCTGGCTGGCATCGGTCGCAGTCTACAAACTCAAGCGATATGACGAAATGCCCGTCAATTTGGGCTAAGGGTTATCGCCGCGTTATGGCCACGGGCGAACGTGCGCCCGTGGCATAATCGCGTGCATTCGAGATCCGCAATGACATAACCCCACAGGCCAATGCGAAGCCGCTTTTTCCGGATAACCGGCAGCTTCCTTGGATTGCTTGCAATCCTGATGGCCACGCTCGCACCAACGGTTTCGCAAAGCCTGTCGTCCGGGCGACAGCTGGACGCCGTATCGGGTGTGTTCTGCTCCGCGCAGAACCGCTCCGACCTTGCGGGTTCCGACCATTCGTCGCTGCCCGAGCATGCAGTCCACTCGCAGGCATGCGCGTATTGCGGGCTGCTCGCCCACATGCCGGTGTTACCGAGCGGGACCTCGGCGTTTGTGCCGACGGATTGGACCACTCAGTCTGCGGGAACGCCCCTTTTCCAGACGCCTCGCAGCGTTTCGCCCTTTACTGCGGCACAGCCGCGCGCGCCTCCACGTTCATCCTGATTGAGCCTGCCAGGCGGCGACGCAAGTGCCATTGCATCGCCGCGTCCTCGCGAGGCCTTTCACAGGCCCGCGAGCACGTACACGCGACCCTTACAAGGATTGAACCATGTGCGCCATTCCTGCACGCGGCCGCATGCCGCTGCTTGCGGCTCTGATTGCCCCTGCCGCCGCAGTATTTCCGCTTCTTTTGCCCGCGATTGCGACAGCCCACTCCGTGGCCGGTAACCGTGTTTTTCCGTCAACGATGGCGGTCGATGACCCCGGCGTCGGGGACGAAGTCAATTTCGAATTCGGCCACGCGAAGTCGCAGACCGACGACGGCGACGATCTCAACACCAATACGACGTCGCTCGAATGGGACAAGCTGATCACCCCCAATTTCGCCGTTTCCGTGCTGGGGACCTATGTCAACATCAACGCGCCGAACGGCGGCTCGGCGCGAGGCTTCGATAACTTCGCGGTCGGTGTCAAATACCGCTTCTACGTGAATGACGCGCACGAATTCATGGCATCCATCGGCGCGACGGCAGAGCTGGGCGGTACGGGCGCAAAGTCGATCGCCAATCCGCACTCGGCAATCACGCCGACGCTCTATCTCGGCAAGGGATTTGGGGACCTGCCGGAGAGCCTGAAGTATCTGAGGCCAGTCGCCATCACGGGGACCATTGGCCCGCGCCTGACGATGAACAGCGCCGATCCCAATTCACTGGAATGGGGCGTTACGGTGCAATACAGCCTGCCTTACCTGCAGAATTTCGTTCACGACGTCGGGCTCAAGGCCCCGTTCAGCAACCTGGTCCCGGTCGTCGAGTTTCCGATGAGCACCTGTACCGCCGGCCCCTGTTCGGGGCATACGACCGGGAGCATCAATCCCGGCGTGATCTGGCTCAACAGGTGGGGGCAACTGGGCGCAGAAGCAGTGATTCCAGTCAACCACGCAAGCGGCAAGGGCGTAGGTGTCCTGTTCCAGGCCCACCTGTTTCTGGATGACGTGCTACCCAACTCTCTGGGCAAGCCGATTTTCGGCAAGGGGGAATAGCGATGCGCGCATTGCACCGGCTTCGGCGCGGCTCACGCATGGCCGTCGTCGCGATGGGTATCCTGATGGCGTCGGCGGCATTCGCCCATGTGTTCCCGCAGAAACAGTCGCCGTCGGCGGGCGCCGAAGTGGCGTCGCCGGCAGGCGTCACCATCGTGTTCGATGGACCGCTCGAACCCGCTTTCAGTTCGCTGAACGTCAGCAATTCGACGGGCAAGCAGGTGAGCACCGCCAGGGCGGAGATCGACCCGAACGACAGGACGTCAATCCATCTCGTATTACCGCCGTTGCCGCCTGACACGTACACGGTGCATTGGGTGGCCGTCGCATCGGACGGGCATCGCACGCACGGCGATTATTCGTTCAAGGTGAAGTAATGGACGCGGCGACAGTGTCCGCATCGATCGTGATCGCTGCCGTCGCTGACGTGTCGTTTGCGTGCTCTGTGGGCACCTGTCTCGCTGTGCTGATGCTGGACAAGGCGGCGCCGCTCATGCGTCACCGGCTGCAGTGCATCGCCGCTGGCTGTGTCGTGACGCTGATCGTTGCCGACGCCGTCAACCTGCTGCTGGAAGCCGCATTGATGAGCGGGGCGCCGCCGCGTGCCGCTTTCACGGTGCTGAAGCCGGTTCTGACCCAATCGCATTTCGGCGCGGTGTGGTCAGGCGGGTTTGCGGCCTTGATCGTCTGGGCGGGGTCGCTTGTCAGGGCGCGGGAAAGCGGATGGGCGATGCAGATGGGGGTCGCGCTGTTTGCCGCAGCTGCCTTTGCGTTCAGTAAAGCAGCCTCCAGTCATGCAGCCGACGCGGGCGACTTTGCGTTACCGGAGTGGGTCCACTGGGTGCATCTGTGCGCGACCGCGACATGGGCGGGGCTCGTAATCGCGAGCGGCCTGTATGTGTTGCCGATGCTGCGCGACCACGCGGATGCCCAGACCGTCGCCCACTTCGCCGGCCATCTGTCCGCGACTGCCACCCTTGCCTTGGCGGCAGTCCTGATGAGCGGCGCCTACAACGCTGATCGCGGGCTCGGCGGCTCATTGATGCGGCTCACGCACAGCGACTGGGGATTCATCCTGGACGCAAAGCTGGTGCTAGTTGGAGCGGCAATGGTATTGGGCGGCATTAACCGGATTGTCTATTTGCCGCACGTTCGGCGCGATGCGTCGGGCAGCGCCGTGAACACATTCCAGGTCATCCTGAGGATTGAGGCCATTACCATGCTCGGTGTGCTGTCTGCCGCCGCCATACTCGCGCACACTGCACCAGGTTTGAGCATGTTTCTGGACTGAAGACACTACGCGTGAACTGGCAGTCACGCGTCGCGGTCACCACAGGCGAGCGTCGGAACGGACCGAGCCGTTGACAGATTTATTTCGCACCGCCCAAACCCTTGCTCAGCGAGGTTCTAACCCCCGGGGTAAGCGCTGTGATTGCCAATTGACACATATATCGTCGGAACAGTGTCACTTTTAATACGGTCTACGGCAGATGCGGCCGGAAATTGAAGCTACGATGTATCCGGACAGGGGAGGCCGTTCACTGCATCGTATCGACGGCCTCGAAAAATGCCTGTCGGGCAGACGGGAGATCGAAACATGAAACAGGATATTGCACGCCAGGCACTCGTCGCCACCGCCCTGGCAAGCCTTGCAGTCGTGGCGCCTCAAGCTGTGCATGCCGAGAAGAAAGTGCAATGCTATGGCGTCGCAAAGGCGGGGCAGAACGACTGCGCGAGCAAGACGGGGGTGCATGGCTGCGCAGGCGAATCGAAGGTCGACTACGACAAGGGCGACTTCAAAAACATGCCTGAAGGTACCTGCAAGAAAATGGGTGGCACGGTCGGCACCTGATCCCGCGCTTTGTCCGATGCAGCCGCGAAGGTCCCTACGATGACCGAACATCCGAAAATCGCGGCGCCGCTGGGCGTCGGTGTCGGGTTGCGTCACGCGCACTACGCGGACTTTCTCGATGCGGTCCCTGCCGTCGACTGGATCGAAGTCCATAGCGAAAACTATTTCGGCGATGGCGGATACGACCTGCATGTGCTGGAGACGGTGAGGCGAGATCTCCCCGTCAGCCTTCATGGCGTCGGTCTCGGGCTGGGCTCGACGCCGCCGCTGGACACCGTGCATGTCGGCAAACTACGGCGCCTTGTCGACCGCATCGAACCGGTGATCGTGTCGGAGCATCTGTCGTGGAATGCTTCGGCATCCGGCTATGTCAATGACCTGCTGCCGTTGCCGCTTACCGGGCTGGCGCTCGACCACCTGTGCACACGCGTCGATGCGCTGCAGGAAACGCTCGCCCGGCGCATTCTGCTCGAAAACGTCTCGGCATACGTGCGCTTCAAAGCGGACCAGTACAGCGAAGCCGCGTTTCTCGCCGAACTCGCGCGCCGCACCGAGTGTGGCGTGCTGCTGGATATCAACAACCTCTACGTCAATCAATGCAATCACGCGGAGGATGCGATCCACGCGATGAACGAACTTCCGCCGAAGGTTGTCGGTGAGATTCATCTTGCAGGGCATAGCGTGACTGATATCGCTGTGATCGACGATCACGGCTCACGCGTGGCACCGGAAGTCTGGGCACTTTACGAGTACGCGCTCCAGCGTTTCGGTCAGCGTCCCACGCTGATCGAATGGGACACGAACGTCCCGCCACTCGCAGTTCTGCTCGATGAAGCGGACAAGGCGCGCACGCTCTGGGTGAGCGCTGCCCGCTTACCTGGTTTCGCGTGTCCAAACGCGGGACCTGCGCAATGAGCACTCCATTCAACGACATCGAACGGGCGTTTGCCGATGCCATCCGCGATCCGCAAAAGGAGTCCGCGCTACTCGAAGAACTGTCGACTGAGCAACCCATTGCAGCGCGCCGTCTGGCTGTATATCGCGGCAATGTACAGACGCATTGGCACGCCGCATTGACAAACGCCTATCCCGTGTTGCTCGCGCTGACGGGTGAACGCTATTTCTCGACGCTTGTCCGCGCATACGCCTACGCCTGGCCGTCGCGCAGCGGCGATCTGAACCAGTTCGGCGAACATCTGGCCGACTTCATTGACAACTGGGAACGCGATTCGCACTATCCATATTTCGGCGATGTCGCGCGACTCGAATGGGCCATTCACACGGCCTGGTACGCGACCGACCCGAGCGCGCTCAGTGCCCAGCAGTGGCAGCACATCGGCAGCGAAAGGCTGCTGGGCAGCCGACTGGCGACACATCCGGCTTGTGCCGCGATTCATTCGCGTTACGCGATTGCTGACATCTGGCGCGCGCACCAGCTTGGGGGGAGCATTCCGCTGTGCATTGATGCGCCAACATCGGGACTCGTTGTACGTCCGCGGTGGCGACCCTTTGTCATCGATCAGAGCAGTGCAGCACACGCGGCATTCATGGCGTTGCAACACGGTCGAACTCTGAACGAGGCAATCGACGTCGCGCTGGCTCTCGATACCCGATTCGATATCTCATCGCAACTCCAAAGCTGGATCACGGTCAGCGCGGTTACCGGCCTCGCGATATAGCGGCAGATATGTCCGGCGGTCCGGTGTCGAAGTGGAATCGGACGGTCGTAGAAGGAAAGCGAGTGGCAGCAACTGGCCGTTCTCTGTCACTGACGACACGTGAAACGGGCCTCCGGCCTGTACTCCACGACCTGTACGACACGCGAAAGGGCGCGCGGCGTGGTGAAAGGGGGAAGACCGAAGTCTTCCCCTCGCTACAGCTATGCAGCCTTCCCGGGTTACACCGGAACCCAACCACGCAACCGGTCCTGATCTTCACGTGCGGGGCCGACCGACAACATGATTCGCACCGAACCGTCAGCGTTCCGGGTGCGCTGGCCTCTCAGTCTCAACTCGCCAGCGGCTATCGCAGCTTCGTCGGAAGGCGGTTCGTCCCTGAACATCGGCAACAACGACAGCCAGCCGCTGTATTCCGGTTCGGCGACCTCCTTCGCATATGCGCAAGCCCGAAGCTCGCCGACGTAGTGAACGTCTGTCGATCCAAAGGCAAGACAGAGCAGATGCTCGCCGTCTATGCCAACCCCAAGTGAAGCAATGACGGGCATCACAGCTTCAGCCGTCCGGACAGATCCCATCATGAGCGGCTTGCTGATCGGACCACTGAGGTTGACCCGGTTCAGCGGACCGATCTGCAGTCAGAGATTGAATGTGATTTAGCCTCCATTGGGCGTTGAGCAGCGGGTTGTCCACGGACGGGCAGCGGGGCGCTTCTCTCGCCCATGACGCTGCCCGGCGGTGGGCAACCCGCGATGCGATGTCGGTTGATGTGGCGCATGCAGGTTTTCAAATTCGAGCGGCGAGCAATAACCGATGCTGCTGTGCAGGCGGCGTATGTTGTACCAGCCTTCCAGGAATGAGAACACACGTCGACGCGCCTGTTCATGCGTTGCGAAGTGC
>NZ_WHNP01000046.1 GCF_009362735.1 Paraburkholderia franconis
CGCGGCGACTTCCGCACATACGGCGGCACAATCGAGGAATTGAACTTCACACCGGATCCTGATCGATCGCGAACCTTGGGGACCTTCACTGGAATCGGCCCGGCTGCCGTCAACACTTCTCGCTCCGGCAGATAGCCGTTGCGTACCACCGCGCGTTGTCCATGCAAGGTCTTGACGTTCTCGAATCGCTCCAGCAGCGCCGACAGCTCCGCTTCGATTGCCTGCTGAATCACTTGCCGCGCTCCGTGTCGCACCAATTCGTCCAGGCCCAGACCGACTTCCGATAGACCGACAACTGYTTTTTCCGTAAACTTGCTCATGGTGGATGGTTTGTTGTTTGCTGGTTTCCGACTTCGACAATCAGATTCTCAGCTGAAACCTCCACCGCCTTCAATCTCCCGCCTCAACTCCCCCGTACACCAGTTCCGACTTTAGCTCCAATCAGGTACCGGCATCGATGAGGCAGCTTCGGTCGCTTTCAGGACATCCGTCGTCAGGCACGTTCTGACATGACCATCGTCAGTAGCCAGATGTCTCGGTGTTCACGGGACCCTGCCTCGAGCGACACGGGCTTCCTGTGTCGCGCGATACTGATATTTTCCGGATACGGCGCGACAACGAGTGATCTCAGCAAAACGCTGAGGTCGGGTTCCTCAAGCCCCAAGACTGTCGAAGAACGTGTTTGAACACCGGGGACTAACTGCTCGTCAAGGTCATCAAAATGTCCGCATACGATGCGCTGTTGAGTCCGAGCGATTCATCGCTGTGCAGATCTCTGGCACCCGTGTCAATGGTTGACGAATGGATAACCAAAAGCATCCATGGCAAGGGCCGGGCAGGTGCTGCCGGACCAAATACACGAAAGCTCGCTCCCCGTGGTAAGGCCTCTCTGGCGATTCGATCACGGCCACGTCGAACCCGCCGCCATCATCCGAGCCCTGATGCCAAAGCGGGCAGTCTGCGGCGTATAGAGGAATGGTGAGCCATGTGCATGCGGCCAGGTTCTCGACGTCAACGTGAAGTTTCAATCTCCAGCCGGTCAGGGATATGCTGGCTCGGCACGTCGATCAGGACGTGGCGGCTTGTGACGAGAAATAGCCGCTCCCCGCGCCCGAAAAAGAAGCCGCTCGCGTTCGTCAGCAGCCGTTGATGATCATACGTCCGCAGACGGCTTCGGGCCAGCATCCGAATCACACGTTGGCCGCACTGGAGAAGAGGGGACGGTAACGATGCGGGCGACACGGGGGGACTCGACAGACGGGATCACTGATCGACGAACTCGAGCAGAACATCGTGCTCCGGCCCGGGGTCCGATGAGAGGAACTCGCCGACCGAGAGATCGGATACGGCTACCGCAGACGCCGCATTGGGCACATGACGAACGACTGGCACGCCGCGCTCGCTGCGGCACAGTCACCACTTGTCGCCGTTGGAACTGCAATAGCGTTCAAGCGAGTATTGTTTCATGCCAGTTACCTGCCCCAGCCAATTGTTGTGCGACGGGAATCCGTGCAAGCGGACGCTTCGTCAAGGTGCGATCGCCTGAATGGCAGAACAGGAGCACAGCGCGAGCCTGATGAGTCGGGCTAGCTCCTATTCGCTATGAGGAGGTCGATCGTTTGCCGGGATGAGTTCAATGCGCGTGATACGGCGTGCTCCTGACTCGTGGAATGGAGTTGCTTCGAGCCGAGCCAAGGTGTCCTGGAATTGTGCGCCTTTTCTTCCTCAGATCTCGCGGTAATGCGCGCGTCCACCATGAAGCGTCCAGAGGCCAGACGCTCGACCTGAATCGCTATTTCATAGCCACGATACTCATGCTTTTCCATATGGACCTCTGCGAAACGTTAGTCAGGCGAACTGGCTGATACAGAGATATCTCGGCGGATGGCCTCGGCAAACCTTTGCGCCGAATGTCGTTCGTTCAGCCATATCGTGCATCGAGCCACGCGACTGCCCATTCCTTCGCGAACCGGATGGCGTCGTCACGCGCGTCGAAAGCGGCCAGGTCGCCGCTCATATATACGTTGGATTCCTCACCGTCGGCGAGACAACTGATCCTCGCGTGGGCCATATATTCGCCGTCGGCCCGTCGGGGTGTGGGGTCGATACGAAAGGTCGTCGAATTAAAGCGCATGGAAACTCCTGCGCGAACGCTCTTGCGTTCATTGCGTTCCGGTATTCGCGGTAATGGTCCTGTTTTGTGGACGCGCGCCGCGTTCGCTTGCTTCGCTACTGTCGAAGCCTTTCCTGTTTCCGGTCCCAGATGGTGCGCTCAGGTCCGCCGCCGTCGATCAACAGTTCAGCGTAGACGGCAGACGCCCGTCGTGCATCGCCGGCGTTCGGGAACGGGCGCGTACCCGGCACACGGAAAACGCGGCTCCGGGGGCGGCTCGCCCCAGTGTCCGGCTCGCAGATGCGGACCGACGCGTCGAAGCCTTCGTCATAGTTATGGCCGAATCCCGTTTGGGTAGCGCGATGCGGATAAACGAGCAGATGAATTTCAAGGCCCCGATACAAGCGGGAAGTTGCCGTCATTGTGTACTCCTGTGACTGCGGCATGCAGCCGGTATTGATACGTGCCGTGCTATGTGCACGTCGATTCGATATTCAGACACGCTGGGTGACGGCTTTCGCGTCAAGGGACGCACGCATCATTAGAGAGGGAAGCCCAAAATGGAGAGCGTATGGGGGCAAATGCCGCGGTCAGGCAGATCACAGCAGCGTAGACATAATCCCATGGTACGCGCTCTGCTGCCGATGTATAGCTAAACCGTTTCCCGTCCGGTGGGCCGGGCTACTTCGCCCACAAAGCGATGGTCACGACGGGGGCTGCGAAGGCGCGTGCGGGGACAACTACGCGACCATTGAAGACTTCTGCGACAGAATGCCCTCGCAGATGAGCCTGGTTTCAAAAAAGCCGCCGGACTCCGCAGTGGCGATGCCCAAACCATAAAGGTCGATTTCCGCGAGTATCAGCGCGCGTACATGGACCAAGTCGCGAAACTCGTCGTCTGCTGAGTCTGCCGACTGCTGCTGCATAACGGCGAAGCCCGCGATCGTCGATCGCTGTATTCTCCCGTCGTCAATTCGACGCAAACATTTGTCTTACCGCGCTCAACGACGGCGGATTGACAGGCAGCAATCGAACGTCTTGAGCGATGCACAAACAAAATGCAGGGCCGTTCCTGAATTCACGTGTATAGTGAACTACCCCTTGTTGAGGAACGAGCATGTCAGCAGATCCGCTTTCTCTTTATAAGGGGTTCGAACTTCATCCCCTTGTTTTCGCGCGCACGTTCAGTCACTTCGACGGGCATTCGCGCTATGTCGAAGGTTATGACGTTGCGGTGCGTATTTGCCGTCCAGATACGGCGGGCGCCGGCGGCGTGTGCCGTGTCTTCAGGCTGGAACGGCCAGACGCGTTTTCGGACTTCGGCATGGCCCGACGCGCTGCTTGCAAGCAAGGCGAGGACATCGTCGACGGAAAGGTTGACGGTGCGTCGGTCGCCGACATGTAACCGATCATCCTCCAATCGCATCGGATGATGCGCACGCGAATGCGGCCTTTTTTCCTCAATCCACCTCAAGGAACGATCTGACCACTGTTATACCCAAACCCAATGAGCCCGTCGATGTTGCGCTCAGGCGTTTTCGCCGTTCCATCCAGAACACCGGATTGATCGCAGAACTGCGCGCACGCACGGCGTATGAGAAGCCAACCACCGAACGCAAGCGGAAGAAGGCGGCCGCGGTGGCGCGATTGCGCAAACAGATCCGACGCTCGCTTCCGCCAAAGAAGTTGTACTGATACGCGTCGTCAATCACCGGACGTCAGCTGACGCGTGCATTCGAGGGCCGGCCTGATCGATGCGATGGATCGTTTCCTGATCGTGTGTCCGATCAGGATCGGATCGGGTCATTGCACAGACGGCTTGCATCTGCGACAAACTGGTGGTAGTGTGGGTACGAAGTTCAAGAAGTTCGATTGCTGTTCATCAATAGTTCCGTTCCCATAGCGGTATTCGTTGTCCTCTCCCTCCTTGATGCTTCCTGCTCCGAACTGGAGCAATCCTCTGTTTACCTTCTTTGTCTCAAGGATTTTTCATGGATACCGGTACCGTCAAATGGTTTAACGACGCAAAAGGCTTTGGCTTCATCACCCCCGATAACGGCGGCGATGACCTCTTCGCACACTTCTCCGAGATTCGCGGCGACGGATTCAAGACGCTCGCGGAGGGGCAGAAGGTCAACTTCGAGACGAAGCGCGGTCCCAAAGGCCTGCAGGCGGCAAACATCACGCCCGTTTAAGGCATGATATCGCGGGGCCGTGCCGCGCGGCCCCGGTCTGTTTTTCCTCGCGGAGCGTCGCCTCCCAAACATTGGCATTTGCCAATCGCATCATTTCCATCCCGCGCAACGCCATGATGGCGGCTGCCAGCGCATCGTCACGCGCTTTTCAAACGTGACGAACGTCAGCTCACAACAGAGAAATAAAATGAAAAAAACACGAAGTCAGCAGTACGGAGAGTACATCGTGCATCCGACTGCCCATCGCTTGTCCGATGGCCTTTTTTCAGCCGATCTGATGCTCGAGGCAGCCGGCGAGCAAGTTTCCCCCAATCGGTACGAGTTTTTTTCGCTCGACTATTTTGTCAGCGAAGCGGACGCGGTCCGTTACGCCCGTCGCTGGGCATGCAACTGGATCGACACGCGCGGGTAATGGTCGTCGGTGTCCGCCGGCGGGATGCCGAGGCGGCGACTCGATCATGCCGACTTGAGCGCCGCACTACTATCTGATTCATCCGACTAGTTCTAAACGACTAAATGAGCTAAGTACAACCCGAATCCAGGTGTAAGGTGTGGGTGGGCGCGTACGGCGTCCCTGTAGCTTCGCTCCCCGGGTGGCCCGGGGCTTTTTTGCCGTCAGCACTTCCAGCGCCTGGCCCAATTTCAGTTAGCCATGCGCTTCATCCAGTGCATCGATGCATGGCGAGTTTCACCTGTGCGCCATATTGCTTGTTGCTTTGCGCTGCATTGTCGGAAGCGCAAAAGGGCGTGTACGGACGGCGGCAGGCGTGCTGCTACAACGCGTCGTGCTCTTCAGGAGCGAATGGAGCTGACTGTTGCTGCGGACAAACGATCTGATTGCGCGGAATAAGCGTCGAGCCGGGAGACCACCGTGGCGGATTTCTCCGAGGAGTACCGGGGCTACGTTATCTATGTGCAGGTGTTCAATACTCCCGATGGTATGGCGGATATCTGGTGTCGCATCTGCAATTCATCAGACGCCCCACTCTCGTTTCTGACGGGGGGTATGACCAGACTCGGCGGCGGTCCATTCGAACCCGCGACCGCGTACGATGTCGGAATGTATTACGGCATGGGCGTGATCGATGGGTATCTTGGCAAGGACGTCTCCTGACAACGCTCTTGTCGCAATCCGCTGTAACAGTACGGTGTGGCAGCTCTCCTCATCGCTTCGGTTGGCATATAAGCCGGACGGCCAATATCGCTTTCAAAGCCTGGTGAGCAGCTCAAGCTGATGCTGGGTTTCTCGTCCAGCGATCAGTGAGTACATGCACAACTGGCTGCGCTCCTCACCTGAAAATTCATGTATCCGCGAGAAGGCGTCCCACGCTGTTCCGTCCAGCGATTGGGCAATGCTGCGCCTTCGGGCAAATGTCCGCAGCATTGGACTCGCGCCTCGCCGGATCAGTTGGCGATCGCTATCGAGGACGTAGCATTCGTGACCAGCCCGCAAGACCAGGTAGCACGGAGTCGCCCGCACTTTTTCGGTTTCGTGCGCAGGCTGGGCTTCTGCTTGAACTGTCACGAGTCTTTGCGAGGTCATGCCTCCCACAATGCGCAAGACAGCCGGCGGGCGGCTCCACACCAGTCGCAGTGTTTTTCGAGTCATTTCATTGCCAGATTCGTGGGAAATGTGATGGCATGCTCGCGCACGTCGAACCAAGCCAGAACAACGGTGATATGGACGTCGTGCGCGCTACCGTTATCGCCGTTCCCGCATGAGCGACAAGTCCGGTATCGGCGTGGCGTGCCAGGTCGACGTGGAAAGTTGCCGGCTGAAAGTGCACCTGTTTCTCCTCGCCGGTCACCGCGGAGATGACTTGCGGTTCGGACAACCAGCCTGGAACTGTGTTGGATCTTTTGTCGGATTTCGCGAGGCGCTGTTTGATGATGTTGTCGGACAGTTTGTGGGCGCGCGTGACGCGCTATCGGTCAAGGGATTAGTGCGGATTCGGGCAATTGCGAGGCGCAGCCGTTCACGTCTCATCCTGCACCGACGCAATTGCGCCGCCAGGAATGCAAGCGCGTCATATTGTGGGGAACTTGTCGTGCCCGTTGCAACGCTCTCATCGATAAACAGCCGGCAGGTGTTCAGTTCTCGCTCCCGGAACGCAATCTCCGTCTCCAGGCCGCGATGCTGCGAGATCAGGTCATCAAGTTCAGCCATAGCTCATTATCGGGTCAGTAGCTGCAATGTTTTCGAACGGACCGTGATGAGATTCAACGGACAGGTAATGACAGACGGCCTTTCGACGCGGAGCAGACAGACGCGGCTGCGCGCTTCAAACCTCTCCCATCAGTCCTTGATGCGAACGGCGACATCAAAGCCTACGTTGTAGTCGCGAGCGAGTCCAGCCATCTGTGATCACGTGCAGCTAAGCAAGAGGTTGAACTTCCCGTCCTCCTGTACAAGCAGAATGCCATCTGCCATGAGTACCTTTCTGTCGCGCGCAATCGCGGCGGGATTTCGTGAGGGGAGCGGCAACCGGTCAATCGTTGCCACGCAGACATCGTCACGATGTGCGGACCGATCTCCACGGGACGTTCACGTCAAAAATTGAAGCGGCTCCCAAGGCGAGCACGGGCATGGCGCGACGAACTCATACTACGCGCAATCGTTGTTTTGTGTGGCGAAGCTTTCTGTTCGCGCTGACAACGTCGGCGGTGCTACGAGTTGGAAAGCAGTGCCCTTCTGAGTTCGTCCCAGCCGAAGAATCTCATCGAATGAGGGTTGTCCCGCAGAGCAAGAAAGAGGCGACCATAAAGCGCGGGCAGCGGCCCGCCCGCATGATGCTAGCGCCGATGTAAAAACTGCACCACCAGTTGACAGCATGAAACGCGGTCACGTTCCCAAGCCGGACGTCACATAGTCTCCCGGAAGCTGTCCTCCACCTTGCCTAACCTTGGCCGGCTGCTTCGGGTCGACTACGGCCGGCCGCTTCGGGTCGACTACGGCCGGCCGCCTCGGGACGTCGCCGGTGGCCGAGGATTACAAGGTCGAGCACAATTCCGGTCTAATGAGCGAGCGTCTCAAGCAGGCACAACAGAGGGCCGGGCGCGGCGCCTTTCTGGCAGTACGCATCGAAGCCCGACGCAACGCCGGATAGACGCGCGGTGGGTTCGTCCAGGGCAGTAAAAGCTACAATGATCGTGTGCTGCGTGAGAAATTCCCGTCGCAGGTGTTGCGCAACCGCGTATCCGTCCATGCCAGGCATGTTTATGTCTAGCAACGCGATCTCGGGCACCCACGCGCTGACAGTTTGCAGCGCCGCCAGACCATCGAGCACAAATCGCACCTCGTATCCCGCCACCGCGAGTGAGGCGGAGACGGCTTCGGCACCGGGGCGATAATCATCCACGACCAGAACCCGACGCTGGCTGTTGCTCGGGGGGGAGGTTACGCACTGTCCAGCGCGCGGTCTTGAGGTGCGGTGGCATTAAAAGCGGGTTGGTTGATGCATTGTTCTCAGCAGGGGCCGAAAGTGACGCTTCAGCTGGCCGCGTCGGGATTGTGACACGTAAGTAAGCAGTAGTAGCAAGCCGCGTACCCACGGGAGGTCAAATGATCCCGGCGGACTTCATTGAAGCCGATTTGCAGGGGTTGATAGACGACTGGGCCAAATACGCCCTTGCATCAGCCATGAGGACGCTCACCTCTCCGAGAGCCAGTTGCGTGATTCAGCCGCCCAAATCCTGGCAGGCATTGCGGCCGACATGCGCGGCATGCAAAGTGCGGCGCAGCAGGAAGCCAGGTCGCGTCGTAGTCGAGGCAGCTCGCAATCCGGGTTCGATCAGGTGGCCTATCTGCACGCGGAAGAGCGTCTTGCCCACGGATTCGGGATCAACGATGTGGCGGCGGAGTTCCGTGCCCTGCGCGCCACGGTGCTGCGCCCGTGGCAGAAGACTTCGCCCGGCGGTGCCGAGGCTTTTCAGGAAATGGATCCGGTTCAATGAGGCTATTGATCAGATGCTCTGCGAAGCGGTACGCCGGTATGCGCAGCAGACGAGGCGCATCGGGGATCTTTTTGCCGGCGTGCTTGCACACGACCTGCGCTCACCCCTTGGCGCGATCCTGAACTCAGCGCAACTTCTGTTGCATGACGAAGGATTGTCTTCAACCAGCCTGAGAGCCGCGGCGAACGTACAACGCGGCTCGATGCGCATGAAAGAGATGATTGACGACCTTCTCATTTTCACACGCGGCCGACTGGGTGACGTGTTGCCGGTCAGTTTCGCTTCACAGGATATGAAGCACACCTGCAGCGATGCGGTGGATAAGGTGCGCGCCTCCTACCCAAACGCGGTCATTCGGCTGCGTCTGGCGGGCGACCTGCGAGGCACGTGGGATGGAACCCGTATCGGGCAACTGGTCGTCAACCTGCCGGTGAACGGCGTTCGCTATGGTTCAGGTGAGGTGGCCCTCGAATCTGTCGGTCACGATGGACAGGTGACGATGGTTGTCTCAAGCGAAGGCAACCCGATACCGGAAAGAGCTCTGCCTACGCTGTTTGATCCCATGACAAGGGCGAGCCTTCCGAATCGGGAGGGGACTGCGGCGGGCATGGGCCTTGGCCTCTACATCTGCCGCTGCATTACCACGGCGCATCACGGAACAATAGGCGTTGAATCGACAGAACACGGGACGAGCGTCACCGTCCGCATCCCGAGTTCGCCGTCGATTTCCGATTGATCTGTTTGTCGCTAGTGAGATGATCATCGATCTTGACCGCATCGATTGACCAGTCGAATGCTATACGATCGGGAGGGAAGCGAACATGCGAATCCTGAACAGCTCGATACTTTTTGTGATAGGTGCGAGCCTTATTAACGCCTACGCGGAAGTCGATCAGCGCTGCGTTTCTGTCCAGACGAGCACGTGTAATTCCACATTGACGCGATGTCAATGCACTTCTTCCGGTCAGACGAACGAACCTGATAACGTGGCGGAGCGACAGAGAAGATGCACGCAAGACTGCCAGGAGGCGTATCAGAAATGCCTGGCTGACGCGACCCGGTCCTGTTACCGATAGGCGAGCGAAAGTCTCGCTGTTTGGCGGCAAGCGGCCCAAAAGGCGCCGCTCACACGCATGCGCTGTATGCGGAATGAACGTCTGCTTCGCGCAAACGGCGAATATGAGTCCGGGTCGACTGTGCATGCCTTGTTTTGTCGCGTGCTGTCGACCACCGATACTACGCCTCTCGTATCAGGCGCATGAGCTGGAGGCGCGAACGTCCGCGAATATCCTAGTTCACTCGGTAACTGGCGATCCAGCTATACAACTGCTCGACGTCGATGCTGTGTGGACGCTGGTCATTGCGCATGAGGAAGTAGCCGCGACCAGAGCGCACGCTCAATGAGGACAGGCGCGCCAGTCTTCCACTGCGAATTTCCGCGTCAAGAAGATGGCGAGTGCCCAACGTCACACCCCGTCCACGCGTGGCTGCGTCCACGAGCACGATGTAGTTGTTGCCATACTCGGTCGCCTTCACGCGGCTCGGGTCAATGCCCAGCGACTTGAACCAGATTGACCAGTTGATCCAGTTGGGCTGGACGCGTTCGTACTCGAGAAGCACCTGCGATAGCAATGCTTCGGGACCGTCACTGGCCAGCGGGTGACTTTCGATATAAGCCGGACTCGCCACAGGGAATATCTCTTCCTCGAACAACAACTGCGCCGTCCAGTGGATTCGCTGACCAGGGTCATACGCCACGACAAGGTCGACGCTGTCATTAAACAGATCAGACGGCTGATCGGACGTGATTGTGCGAATACTCGCCGCGAAGCTCGGATTACGGGCGCGGAAGTCCCTCATCACCTCACTCAGCCAGAAATGCGAGATCGCCGTGTTTGCGGCCACCGTCACCATACTCGCGTTCCGCTTGTCGCTGATCTCGTCCACGGCATCAGCGAGGTAATTGAACGCCGCGCTGACTTTGTTATGAAGCTGCGTTCCGCGCGACGACAGTTGTACCCGTCGACCGACCCGTTCGAAGAGTGCAAACCCAAGTCCTTCCTCAAGCTGGCGGATCTGCTTGCTGACTGCTGCCTGTGAAACGTGAAGCTCTTCGGCAGCCCGCGTGAAATTCAACGTCCGGGCCGCTGCCTCGAAAAACATCAGGCTCGTCAGCGGCGGAAGGCGATGGCGCAGACTCTTCATAACGCGGAGTTATCAACTGATATGAGATTTCATCTGTGTACAGGGAAATTGGCAACCCGTAAAGTCGTTTTCATGCGGCGTATTCGATGATTCCGAACGCGAGCTGCAGCCATCGGCTTCATAACTAGAGGTTGGTATTTTCCCCATCCGGACGTTCTTATGACTACGCTTAACTGGCATCGCGAGCGCCTCGATCTTTCCGATCTTCAGTCGCTCGATCGCTCCTCGCACGGCTCCGACATCGACCTCGTGTCGGTGCGAACGTATCGCCTTGGCAGAGTCCGGGCCGAAATGCGAAAGCGCGATATCGCGGCCCTGATCATCAGCGACCCGGTGAACATCCGGTACGCCACGGGCGCGCGCAACATGCAGATTTTTTGCGCCCGTAACACGCCTTCGCGCTACCTCATCGTCACCGAAAGCCGGACGATCCTGTTCGAGTTCACGGGTTGCGAGCACCTGGCCAACGGCCTTGAGACCATCGACGAGGTCCGTCCATCGTCAACCGCCAGTTTCGTCGCCGCGGGCCCGGCCATCGTGGCACGGGAAAAGGCATGGGCCGCCGACATGGCGGCCACGCTGACTGAACTCGTCGGACCGAAGCCCACGGTCGGTATCGAGCGCGTGAACGCCGGAGCGGCGATTGCGCTGGCGGGAGATGGCGTGCGTCTGGTGGACGCGCAGGAGCCGATCGAAATGGCGCGTGCGATCAAGTCGGCCGAGGAACTGAAGTGCGTCATCGCTTCACTGCGGGCGACAGAAGTTGCCGTCAGGAAGCTACGGGACGCAATTCGGCCCGGCATGTCGGAGAACGAGCTGTGGTCCGTGCTGCATCAATCAGTGATTGCTCAAGACGGAGACTACGTTGAGACGCGCTTGTTGAGCGCCGGGCGCCGTACCAACCCCTGGTTCCAGGAAACATCCAGTCATGTGATCGAACCGAACCAGCTGATCGCACTGGACACCGATGTCGTGGGCTGTCACGGCTACTACTCTGACTTTTCTCGCACCTTCCACGCCGGGCCGGATAAGCCGAGCGAGAACCAACGCACGATCTACAAGCTCGCTCACGAGCAGGTTCATCACAACATTGGGATCATTCGCCCAGGCATGACGTTCAGGGAATACAGCGACAAGGCCTGGAATATCCCGGACAAGTACCACGCTAATCGCTATTACCTGTCGGCACACGGCTGCGGTATGACGGGCGAATATCCGTACCTCTACCATCACGCGGACTTTCCCGCATCTGGCTACGACGGTGAGATCCAGCCGGGAATGACGCTGTGCGTCGAGAGCTACATCGGCGAGCACGCTGGACAGGAAGGCGTGAAGCTCGAGCAGCAATTGCTCGTGACGGAGACGGGAACGCGCCTGCTCTCACTTTTTCCGTTCGAAGAAACCTTGCTGCGATAAGCAAGGCGCCGCTGCATGTGCTGGACCGTTTCAACCCTCAAATGGAAGCGTAGAAAATGACCAAGTTGCTGGGATTGTTCAAGTGGCTACTGCCCGTAGTCTTTCTGCTAACCGGTGCCACAGCGCGTGCAGACGACAAGTCGATCACGATCGGCGTGAACAACTGGGCGGAGAATATCGCCGTCGCAAACATGTGGAAGGTCCTTCTCGACGAGAAAGGTTTCAAGGTCCAGTTACAGAACGCAGACAAGGCGCTTATTTACAACAGCGTCGCGCAGGGGAAAATCGACCTGACCTTCGAAGTCTGGCTTCCGGCAGGCGACAAGCCTGCGTTCGACAAGGTCAAAGACAGAGTGGTGCAGATTGGGCCGTGGTTCAAGGAGGCGAATCTGGGCCTCGTCGTTCCTGACTATGTTGCCGTCGACAGCATCGACCAGTTGAATGCGAACAAGAGCCTCTTTGCTTCCAGTGGCCGCCCGAAGATCGTCGGCATCGATTCCGGCAGCAGCCTCATGCAGTTGACGGAGAAGGCGAAGACGACCTATCAACTCGACTATGACGTTCAGTCATCGTCCGAGTCTGCGATGGTCCTGTCGCTTGAACGAGCGATCCAGCGCAAAGAGCCTATCGTCGTTACGCTCTGGAAACCTCACTGGATCTGGTCCAGATACAAGCTCAAGTATCTGAAGGACCCGAAAGGGGCCTACGGTTCGACAGACTCGATCTATGGAATCGAGACCCAGGCATTCAAGAAGCAGCATCCCGACGTCGAGCGGTGGTTGCAGCAATGGAAGATGGATGACAACTCGTTGGGCGGGCTGATGTCGGAAATCATCAAGCAAGGTGTGTCAAACCCTGAGAAAGGCGCGAAGGCCTGGATCGATGCGAACCGTCCGTTGGTTCAACAGTGGACGAAGTAAGCCCGCGTAACACGCGACGATGAATCCCGACGCCTTGCTCCTCAGTTTGCGTCAACCCCAGCTTTCACTCTTTATACCGACATGAACGCTTCCATCACGACTCCATCCATTTCCAGGCAACGAGCGCCGGACGACATCGAACAGACGACCGCCAGCTGGGACACGTGGCATTGCGACAGCAACACGTTCCAGCATCGCTATGTACCGGGCGCGACGTTTTACGTCGTTAATGGCCGGGCACGGCTGACCTTCGCACATGGCGTGCAACTCGACATCGAAGCCGGGGACTTCGTCTCGATCGGCGACGGTGCGGAGGCGGTGTGGGAGATCTTCGCGCCCATCGAAACGCGTTACACCTATCACGACGATCGCGGTCCAGCGAAAGAGGCGTGATCATGAGCGAGGCTGTGGAGTTCGACTATGTAATCGGCGGAGCGGGTTCGGCCGGCTGCGTGCTCGCGCGCCGGCTCGCTGATGCTGGTAATAAGGTACTGCTGATCGAAGCGGGTCCACGTGACAATTCGTGGGTGATCCGTATGCCTGCCGGCCTCAGATCGATTTTCAAGCCGAACTCGCGATACAACTACTGGTTCGAGACCGCGCCGCAGCGGAACCTGAACAACCGCCGCATCCAGCAGCCGCGCGGTCGCGTTCTCGGCGGCTCATCCTCCATCAACGGCATGACATGGCTTCGCGGACATCCGCTCGACTATGAGCGCTGGGAGCAGGAAGGAGCAACGGACTGGGGCTGGACGGATTGCCTGCCGTACTTCCGGAAGATCGAGCGGAGTGACGTCGTCAGCGCTTATCGTGGTACCGACGGGTTCATTCATGCCCAGCGTCAGGAGCATCTCTGTCCGCTCAACCAGGCCTTTCTCGACGCGGGTGTCGAAGCTGGCTTTCCGCTCACCGACGACGTCAACGGATCCCGGCAGGAAGGTGTGTCGCGCTTCGAGATGAGCGTCGATCATGGTATTCGCAACAGCGCCTCGTACGGCTACCTTCACTCGCGTCAGGACGACGGTAATCTGACGATCTGGACGCAGAGCACGATCAATCAGATCAACCTCATCGGCAACAGGGCGACCGGGTTCAAGGTGGTGCATGGCGACTCTGTCGTGAATGTCACTGCACGTAAGGAGACTCTGCTTTGCGCGGGTGTCTTCGGCTCCCCGCAACTGCTGATGTTGTCAGGAATCGGGCCGGTCGATCATCTCAAGGAAAAAGGCATTCTCCCGAGAGTGGAGCTGCCCGGAGTTGGAGAAAATCTGCAGGACCATCTTGAATGTCACATCCAGATCGAAACCAGGGAACCTGTCTCGCTCAACCGGGAGCTACAGCTTCACAGAATGCTGTGGGCGGGCGTGCAGTGGTTCGGTTTCAAGTCGGGCGTGGCGTCCGTCAACCAGTGCCATGTCGGCGCCTTTCTAAAGAGCGCCCCCCACATTCCTCATCCGGATATCCAGTTTCACTTCTTCCCGGTGTTCTTCAACAAGGACTGGATACCCACGCGGCAAACAAATGGATATCGCATCGGCGTAGGTCCGATGCGTCCGACCAGTCGTGGGCGTGTCCGACTGAAGTCGATGCACGCCGAAGACCCGCTTTCGATCGATCCGAACTACATGGACACCGAGGAAGACTGGCGCGTGATGCGCGAGTCGGTACGGCTCGGTTTGCTGTTTTCACGACAACCTGCCTTCCGCCGCTTTCATTACCGTGAAGACATGCCAGGCGTCGATGTAAGCGCGATCGCGGCCGTCGACGAGTTCATCAGGCGCGACGCGTCAAGCGCCTATCATCCCTGTGGAACCTGCAAGATGGGCGCGAAGCACGATTCGTCCGCAGTCGTAGGTCCAGATCTCAAGGTCAGAGGGGTAGAGCGACTGCGTGTCATCGATGCATCAGTCATGCCGTCTGTGCCAAGCGCGAACATCAATGCTGCGACCATCATGCTGGCCGAGCGGGCTAGTGATCTTGTGCTCGGGCGACCCACCATGCGCGCCGCCCCCCTGCAGTTCGTTGCCTGACCCGGATTTACCGAACGATGTCGGGACGGACATCTGCAGGTGTGGAGGTTCATGTACCCGCATGCCTTCGAATGACCGTTCCAGTTTTGTGAGCAGCCGGAGGCGGCTCGCTCGATCAAAGGGCACCTAGGGTCGACAAGCGCCTGTCGCGTCGCCCGAGCGCCCACAGGCGTGCATGGAAAACGCTGCCGTTGCGATAACCCCTGTTATCGCAATAGCTGCGTTCCCGGTCGTAACCGGCCTGAGGCAATTCGCGCTAAGGACCTTTGCTGGCCTCTCGGCTTTAACCGACACATATTCGGCCGCCAAATCAACGATATGGTGTGCGATCCGGCGTTTGCGATGCGAAGTCACAAATTCAATTCGGACTGAGGCGAATTGACGACTTTATTTCGTTCGGACTGTCAACAAAATTCGATAACGGGTTTGCGCAACGTGTCCAGAGCGCGTGGCGTGCCGTCCAACCGACGGCGCCGGCCTTATCGATGCGATGCGAGGAACCGCGCGCGCATCGGCTTGAGCACGACGATCGCGAGAAGCGCGGTGCAAATGTCGAATGCGATCGCCGTGCCGAACACGGGCACCCAGCTTTGCGCATTCTGATGCATCAGCGCGGCGAGCGGCCCGCCGAAGATCGAGCCGATGCCTTGCGAGATGTACAGCCAGCCGTAGTTTTCGGTGGCGTGGCGCGTGCCGAAGGTATCGGTCAACGTTGACGGGAACAGCGAGAAGATTTCGCCCCAACCGAAGAACACGACGCCCGACAGCAGCACGAAAAGCACAGCGTTCTCGCGCGTGAGCAGCCACAAGGCCATCGCGATGCCTTCGAGTGCGAACGCAACGAACATCGTATTCTCGCGGCCGAGCCGATCCGACACCCAGCCGAAAAGCGGCCTTGTGAGTCCGTTGGTGAAGCGGTCGATGGTCAACGCGAGCGGCAATGCGGCCATGCCGAACACGAGCACTTTGGTCACGCCGAAGTCCGCGGCGAAGGTCGCCATTTGCGACGTAACCATGAGACCCGACGTTGACATCATCGTCATCATCGCAAACATCAGCCAGAAGAGCGGCGTCTTGAGAACCTGTGAAGGACGCAGATCCGGCCCATTCACGTGCGCCGACGACGCGGCAATGGCAGACGACGCATCGCGCGGCGTACGCAGTCCCTGCGACGCAACCAGGCCGACTGCCGCGAACGCGATGCCGTAGATCCACAGCGTCGCGTCGATCCCGCGCGCCGCAAGCGACGACGAGACCGGAAACGTCGTCACGATCGCGCCCATTCCGTAACCGGCCGCGACTGCGCCTGCCGCAAAGCCTCGCTTGTCGGGAAACCAGCGCACCATCAGGCCCACCACGCCGACATAGACGATGCCTGTTCCCAATCCGCCGACGACACCGTACGTGAAATAAAGCATCGACGTGCTCGTCGCCTGCGACGCGAGCACCCAGCTGAGCCCCGACATCACCGTGCCGAGTGAGATCAGCAGACGCGGACCGAAGCGGTCGATCAGCTTGCCCTGAAACGGCGAGAAGAAGGTCTGCAGGATGATGAGCAGCGAGAAGGTCACCTGCAATTCGGGCAGCTGCACGCCGAGCTTCGCGGAAAGCGGCTTCGTCAACAGCGTCCAGACATACTGCGGGCTCGATATCGTCATCATGCAAATGAGACCGAGGCCGAGCTGCAGCCAGCGGCTATGCGTCGCGATGCCGACTGTGCCGGCCGTCGCGTTGTCATGCAGGGTCTGTGTGCGTGTGGTCATGTGTGTGCTCAGTGCGATGTGGTGAAAAGTGAATGGACGAGCGCTTTCATCCGGCTGCGATGTATCGCAGCCGGATGGCTTGTTTCAACGAGTCCAGAGGCAGCGATTCCGCGTCAGCGCACGGGGTTCAACGCGAGATCCATGCCAGTGATCGGTAACAACCCTGGGACGGCTTGCGGAGCAAGGCGTACAGCGAACCGGTCAGACCGCCTGCCACGCTGGTGCCGATGTCGTCGGATGGTGCGGCAAGGCCTCGCTGGTGCGCGAGCCATGCGCTTCGGCCCAAATGCAGTGCGCGCTCCAACGTCGCGTGGCGAGGCATGTCGCGCAAAACGACTCGGCCTGCTGCGTGTCACGGCAGTTCTGTTGTCGTCGATTGTTGCCGTCCGGACAACACGGTGAACGCATCCGCGGCGCTACTCGCGCTCGATGGCCAAACCTAGAATTCGTGTCGACGAGGGGCAAAAGCGATTGCACAAGCAATCGCACAAGCAATGTCTCCTATGACGATCATGCTCAGTCATTTCGAACTGTCGTCGACTTCGCAACTTTCTAACCGAAGGTAATGTCATGTCGCAAAAGATCTTGATTGTGGGTGCCGGCTTTGCCGGAGTGTGGGGCGCACTGGGCGCAGCACGCATGCTCGACGCAGCTGGCGTAACGAGCAGTGACGTTGAAGTCACGTTGATCTCGCCGAAGCCGGAGTTGCAAATCCGCCCGCGAATGTACGAAAGCGAGCCGCAGAAGATGGCTGCACCGCTGCTGCCTCTGCTCGATGCTATTGGCGTGAAATTTGTCGAGGGCAGCGTCGACGAGATTTCCGTAAAAGAGAAGACGGTGAGTGTCGTGTCGGCCAGCGGACAAAAACGTTCCCTCGCGTACGACCGGCTGCTGCTGACCAGCGGCAGCAAGCTGAACAGGCCGCCGATTCCTGGTCTCGCGGAGTACGCTTTTTCCGTCGATCGTATCGAGGACGCGGTAGCGCTCGACCACCACTTCGCGGAATTGGCGAAGCTGCCGGATTCACCCGCGCGCAATACCGTCGCGGTTGTCGGCTGCGGCTTTACGGGTGTCGAGGTCGCGACCGAATTGCCGAAGCGGCTGCGTGCATCGTTCGGTGACGCGGCGGTTCGCGTTGTCGTGATCGGCTCGCAGGACACGATTGGTCCTGATCTTGGGCCGAATCCGCGTCCGTTTATCGCTGAGGCGTTTCAATCGCTGGGCGTCGAAACGGTGCTCGGCTCGGGCGTGGTGTCGGTCGATGCGGACGGCGTTCGCACCGCATCGGGCACGCGCATCGAAGCGAAAACGGTGATCTGGGCAGGCGGCATGCGCGCAAGCTCGTTGGCCGCGCAAGTTTCGTCGCATGTCGATCCCCTCGGACGTGCCGAAGTGGCACCGGATCTGCGCGTGCCGGAAGCACCCGATGTATTCGTCGCGGGCGATGTTGCGCGGGCGCGGACCGACGATGACGGGCACTACGCGCTGATGTCGTGTCAGCACGCCATCGTGATGGGGCAATTCGGCGGACATAATGTTGCCGCGGATTTGATCGGTGTTCCGACTCTGGAATATCGACAGCCGTTCTACGCGACTTGCGTCGATCTTGGCGAGTGGGGCGCGATCTATTCGGAAGGTTGGGATCGACAGATCAAACTGACGCACGCCGAAGGCAAGGCGCGCAAACAGATGATCAACACGAAGTGGATCTATCCGCCGGCGCCGAATCGTGCAGAAGCCTTGGCAGCAGGTAATCCGCAAGCATCCTTCGGCTAGAAGAACTCCAGCAGTTTAACTGCGGGCGAAAGGCTTCGATTGAGGTCTTTACGCCCGCATAAACGCGTTTCCGTCGAATACCCTGATACTGCAATCGAGCTTGTCAATAGAATCACGTCCGCATTTTCCCAGTTCGACGATCATTCCAATTTCTCTGCCGTGAGCGGGCAAATCCAATTTGCCAGTCCGCTTCTTTACTTTTGCGTAAAGACTAATCTATAAAGGAGGCACTGTTGATTCCAGATCACATATGAAAGTCACGCTCGACGAACTGCAGACCTTTGCGACAGTAGTCGACACCGGCTCCATCACAGCCGCAGCCGAGCAGCTGAACCAGACCGTGTCGGGTGCGAGCCGGGCGCTGGGCAGACTCGAGGAAAAGCTGCAAACGACGCTGCTGCGCCGGACCACGCGGCGCCTCGAATTGACGGAAGAAGGAAAAGCCTTTCTTCAACATACGCGTGAGATCATCGGCGCGGTAGAAAACGCCGAAGAACAACTCGCCGCGCGCCGGGAGCGGCCTTCCGGACGTTTGCGCGTCGATGCCGCCACGCCTTTCATGCTTCACGTGATCGTGCCTCTCGTGGCGGGCTATCGGGCGCGTTATCCGCAAGTCGAGCTGGAGCTGAACAGCAATGAAGGCATTATCGATTTGCTCGAACGGCGCACCGACGTCGCGATCCGGATCGGCAAACTCAAAGATTCGACCTTGCACAGCCGTCCCGTCGGCAGCAGCCGGATACGGGTACTGGCCACGCCCGAGTATCTGAAAGCACATGGTCATCCGAAACGCGTGGACGACCTGGCGAAGCACTCGCTGCTCGGGTTCACGCTGCCCGAGTCGCTCAATGTATGGCCGTTGACCGGACCGGACAACGAGTCTTATCGAATCGAACCGACTATCGCGTCGTCCAGCGGCGAAACGTTGCGGCAGCTTGCGTTGGAGAGTGCGGGCATCGTTTGCCTGTCCGACTTCATGACGGGCCGCGATCGTCGAGAGGGCAGGCTCATTCAGCTTTTCCCGCGACAGACACAGGACGTTCGTCAACCGATCAATGCCGTCTACTATCGCAATACGGCGATATCGGCGCGGATCGCTTCCTTCGTCGATTATCTGGTCGATGCCGTCAAGGCGACGGAGTTCGCACGCTCGCCTGCGCATTGAAGAACGGGCACGCGTGAGGAAGCACGAGCATCATTCATAATCGCTCTGTTGCGATCTTGTCGAATCACCTCGCGCAATGATGAAGACCACGCCATTCATATTCGTCGAGTCCGATCCATCCGGAACTGACCCGTTGCAAGAAGAGCTCGCGCTGCTGGACCTGGCGGCGCAAGGTTGCCGGGCTGCACAGCTATGGGAAGCGCCCGTGTCGCTGGTGGTGCCGCGCAGCTATCTGCGCTATCCGGGGTTCGAGACGGCGCGCGCGACATTCGCTGGGCGCGGCTGTCCCGTCTGGCTGCGCATGTCGGGTGGAGGGCTGGTTCCGCAGGGACCCGGCATCCTCAATCTGAGCCTCGCGTATGCGGTGACGCGGCCGCCCGGAGCGTTGAGCGAGGCGGTCTATCTGCATCTGTGCGAGGTCGTCGCCAGTGCGCTGCGCTCTCTCGGCGTTGCTACCCATTGGCAGTCCGTGGACGGTTCGTTTTGCGACGGCCGTTTCAATCTGGCCTGGGGGCCGGCGGGACAGGCGCGCAAGATCGCAGGCACCGCCCAGTACTGGCGGCGCGCGCCAGCCAACATGCAAACGGACGACAATCAACGACACCTTGTTCTTGCACACGCGGTGCTATTGGTGAGCGCGGATATCGAGGAGATCAATCAGCGGGCCAATGCCTTCGAGAACGAAGCCGGCAGCGGCCGTCACTATGACGCGCGCAAGGTGGTCAGCGTGCAGGAAGCGATGGGGGATGTCGCGGTTGTCCGGGAAGGGTCGCTGATGTCGATGGTTTCGCGTGCGCTTAAGGCAAGCCTCGACGGCATCGCACTACCGCAATAGTCCGGAGACCGCGGGGGAATGGCGAAAAACGCGACATCTAACTCCGCCCGTGACTACTTGCTCGTTCCGGGCGTGACGGATATCGCAACCGCTTCGGTGTGCACAACCTCGACCTGATCACCCTTGCGAATGTCCTTCAGTTGCTCGGGGTCCACCAGCACATCCATTGCGCCCTGCGGTCCTCTTATCGTGACGTGATTCCGCATTGCATCCACCGCAACGACATCGCCCACCACCGTTGTCTCACGACTGATTATTCCGCCCGGTTTGGTCCCGGACGCTGCCGGCTGCAAGGTCTGCCGCTCGCTGGAAGACCGCGGGCCGCTTGTTTTTTTCAGGCTCAGAGACCGCGCCTCCTGGTACTCGGTGGTAACTACATCGCCGACCTTGAGCTGATCGAAGTTGCGCACTTGCTCGCCCGCCGCAAGTTCTTCGACGCGGCCGTTCTTGTCCTTGAGCGTGACGGTCCGGGTAGCGGGATCGATGGAGACGACCGTGGCAACGACCGTTGTCGTTCCTGTCACGGTGCTCTTGTCTGTTCCCTGTTTGATCTCCACAGACGGCTGTTGCTGGGCAAATGCCGGGCAGCCTGTCATGGCGACGGCGGCCGCCACAAGGAAATACTGGATCTTCATTGCCGTGCTCCTCGGGATGGCGGTGGGGCAGCACCGCTCAATGCGGAAGTAGCCTCACTATCGAATCGGCTCGGGTTCAATTGGACTTTCTCACATCCCGCCACGGCGTGCATGGGGACATGTTCCTCGCCTGAGTCCCTGGCCTGAACCTGGGTCCCGTTCGTCATCCGCTTTGCCCCGTCCCGTCGACAGCGACGGAGGCCGGCTGCGCGTGTATCCACCAATCGCCTCAACCCGGGATCCGGGCGAATTGCAGGTGCTCCCATCCAAGGTCCGAGAAACACGGACCTTGAGTCGCCTCGCCGAATTTGATGTCGTTATGCTCGGCGTTCCATTCGAGTACTTTCACGTTTTCATTGGCGTCGACTGTCACATCCCATCCGATGCAGCAGACGAATGGTACTTTCGCGTGAAGCTCCAGTACTTTGGCGACGCATTCGGAGAATGCGGGAAGCCTGACGCCCTCGAATTCTATTTTCGTGTCCGGATGTGCCCGTACGTCTGTCCAATCGCTCAGATAGCCGCGCGGGTCCAGTTCGCCCGTCAGGGGATTGATGGGTATGTTGACCTCGCTGCCCGTCTGCACGTGCGTTTCGCCGGCTCTGCCCAGGCGCAGGAAACACGCGCGAAGCGAGATCCCGCCTGCCGGCTCGACGACCGTGGTAAGGCGCAACGTCGCAACGGGACCATGGGTGAAAAGGTCAAATAGCTCGTGTTGCCGGATGAATGCCTGAAATACGCCATTTCCGCCTGACCGGATCGATTGCGGGTCGAATGACTGACTTTCGATCACGTATACGCCTTTCCCCTGGCCGGATTGGTCCAGTTTAAAAGCGACCTTATCTGTTTCGCTGAAAAGCGTATTGCGAAGATCCTGATCGGGTATGACCGCGTTTTCCATTGTATAGAAAAAGCCATTGGCGAAATATCCGAGATCAGGAAACGCCTTGTCGCGGAATATCAGCTGTGATGCCGATTTCAAGGTCGAGATCTTTCCGTACCAGCCTTTTGTGCGCGGCACGACGACGGCTCCATAATAATTGTCCGGTATCCAGCCTTCCTTGAATGAGCCGTTCACGGCCGCATAGACGCGCAACCACGGCGCGTAGATCGCGTCGCCGAAGACGTCCCGTGCATAGCTGTCGGTTTGCCTGACCACCGTGTGGCTGATCTTCCCGTGCAGCTTTTCGATCGTTCGAAGGATCTCTCTGGCCTGGATCGCGTGGTCCCGATGGAATTTGTATTTCGCCAGCTTTTTCACTGACGTTTTAGCGAGCTGTTCGAAATCGACTGGCATTCAACATAATCCATCTGATCGATAAGGAGAAGAACAAGCGGCTCGCATTTGCGCAGACATTAAACGAATCCTATGGACATTCACATAAGCCATTCAAACCTGTGCATACGAAAGAGATGCGCGGGCCACATGCATTCGGCATGATCTAAATGAAAGCTTAGTGATAAATCGCCAATAAAGAAAATTTAGTCCCTAAACGTTGTGGCTTTGACCGATACGGCGGAATTCAGTACGTCTGCCTTTCGATGTGACATCCGTTCGCAGAAGGCTCTCGGCCATACGTATCGGGCGGCTTGCGGCGCTGCAATATGTCGAGGTACAGACTCGACGTCCCGGCCGCTCGCGCGAAGTTCAGATGACGCGCGACGGCCGCGAATACGCGAAGCTGCCGAAGCGTGACCCCCATCATTAAGCAACGCTTAATCGAGACCAAAGAAGAAATGAATTCCTAACGATTACCAGGCCGCATAACCTTGTTTTCCATGAGGTCAGCCAACGAGGAGCGAGACGATGACCATTCCCGTGGAAAGCAGCGTGATCACCGATGCCAGAGAGCGTTATGCGGCGGGTGTACTCAAGTACAGGCAGATGGGGTACTGGCAGCCGGACTATCAACCGAAGGATACGGACGTCATCGCATTGTTCCGCATCACGCCGCAGCCCGGCGTGGAGCCCGACGAGGCGGCGGCGGCCGTGGCGGGCGAGTCGTCGACGGCGACGTGGACGGTGGTCTGGACCGACCGGCTCACCGCCTGCGAGAAGTATCGCGCGAAGGCGTACCGCGTGGACCCCGTGCCGAACACCGGGCCGGGCACGCCGACTGAGCAGCAGTACTTCGCGTACATCGCATACGAACTCGATCTGTTCGAGGAAGGGTCGATCGCGAACCTGACTGCATCGGTCATCGGCAACGTGTTCGGTTTCAAACCTTTGAAGGCGCTGCGTCTCGAGGACATGCGCATTCCCGTTGCGTACGTGAAGACGTTCAAGGGCCCGCCGACGGGCATCGTCGTCGAGCGCGAACGTCTCGACAAATTCGGCCGTGCGCTGCTCGGCGCGACGATGAAGCCGAAGCTCGGCCTGTCCGGGAAGAACTATGGGCGCGTCGTGTACGAAGCGCTCAAGGGCGGCCTCGACTTCACGAAGGATGACGAGAACATCAATTCGCAGCCTTTCATGCACTGGCGAGACCGCTTTTTGTTCTGCATGGAGGCGGTCAAGCGCGGGGAAGCGTCGAGTGGCGAAATCAAGGGGCACTACCTGAACGTCACCGCCGCGACGATGGAAGACATGTACGAGCGCGCCGAATTCGCGAAGGAGCTGGGCTCGTGCATCGTGATGGTCGATCTCGTCATCGGCTGGACCGCGATCCAGTCGATGTCGAACTGGGCGCGCAAGAACGACATGATCCTGCACATGCACCGTGCCGGCCATAGCACCTATACGCGACAGAAGAACCACGGCGTATCGTTCCGCGTGATCGCGAAGTGGCTGCGCCTCGCGGGCGTCGATCACGCGCACGCGGGCACTGCCGTCGGCAAGCTCGAAGGCGATCCGCACACGGTGCAGGGCTTCTACAACGTGTGCCGCGAATCGCGCAACGAGGTCGATCTGCAGCGCGGTCTGTTCTTCGAGCAGGACTGGGCTGGGCTGAAGAAGGTGATGCCCGTCGCGTCCGGCGGCATCCATGCGGGCCAGATGCATCAGCTGCTTGCGCTGTTCGGCGACGACGTCGTGCTGCAGTTCGGCGGCGGCACGATCGGTCATCCGATGGGCATCGCTTCCGGCGCGACCGCGAACCGCGTCGCGCTCGAAGCGATGACGAAGGCGCGCAACGAAGGGCACGACATCGCGAACGAAGGACCAGCGATTCTCGAAGCCGCAGCGCGCTGGTGCACGCCGCTCAAGCAGGCGCTCGACACGTGGCGCGACGTGACCTTCAACTACACGTCGACCGATACGCCCGACTTCGTGCCGACAGCAACGGCATCGTAAAGATGGAGGACGACATGCGACTCACTCAGGGGACGTTTTCTTTCTTGCCCGACCTGACCGACGACGAGATTCGCGGACAGATCGAATACGCACTGCGCCAGGGATGGGCCTGTTCCGTCGAATTCACCGACGATCCACATCCGCGCAATTCGTTCTGGGACATGTGGGGCCTGCCGATGTTCGACCTCAGGGACGCGGCGGGCGTGATGCTCGAAGTCGATGCGTGCCGCAAGGCAAAGCCGCGCTACTACGTGAAGGTCAATGCGTTCGATTCGACGCCCGGCGTCGAGACGATGCGGCTGTCGTTCATCGTGGCCCGCCCTGACGACGAGCGTGGCTTCTGCCTCGTGCGCGACGAAGGCGAGGCGCGCACGATCCGCTACCGGCTGCGTCCTTATGCAGACGACCGGCCGGAGGGCGAGCGCTACGAGTAGTGCGCGGCCCAACCCGATCGCACCGCATAGTCCAACCCGTTGACGAGACTCGACGCCATGAGCACCGAAAACGCCATCGACCTGCAAGCGATAGTGCGCGACGCGCAAATCCACGATGTGCTGGAACGGCTCGACCGCGAGCTGGTCGGGCTCGTGCCCGTCAAGACGCGCATCGGCGAGATCGCCGCGTTCCTCGTCGTCGAGCGCGCGCGCAAGGAACTCGGTATGGCGACCGCGGCCCCGTCGCTGCACATGTGCTTCACCGGGAATCCCGGCACCGGCAAGACCACGGTGGCAATGCGCATGGCGGAAATCCTGCATCGCCTCGGCTATGTGCGGAAGGGTCACGTCGTGGCCGTCACGCGCGACGATCTCGTCGGCCAGTACATCGGCCACACGGCGCCGAAGACGAAGGAGGTGATCAAGCGGGCGATGGGCGGCGTGCTATTCATCGACGAGGCGTATTACCTGTACCGCCCGGAGAACGAGCGCGATTACGGCCAGGAAGCGATCGAGATCCTGCTGCAGATCATGGAGAACCAGCGCGACGATCTTGTCGTGATTCTCGCGGGCTACAAGGACCGGATGGATACGTTCTTCAGGAGCAATCCGGGCATGACGTCGCGCATCGCGCATCACATCGACTTTCCGGACTATACGGACGAGGAGCTGTTCGATATCGCGGAGCTGATGCTGCGCGACATGCACTACAGGCTCGATGCCGACGCGAAGATCGCGCTGCGCCAATACATCGGGCGACGCAAGAGCCAACCCAACTTCGCGAATGCGCGCTCGATTCGCAACGCACTCGATCGTGCGCGGCTGCGTCAGGCCAACCGCGTGTTCTCGTCGACAGGAACGGTGACGCGCGACGCGCTCGAAACGATCGTCGATGCCGATATTCGCGCAAGCCGCGTGTTCCGCAATAAACCGTAGAAGGAGGCAGACATGCAGCACGGCCGAACGACGCTCTCGAAGTTCATCATCGAAGAGCACCGCCGTCATCCGGCGCAGGACGAGCAGCTGACGGCGCTCATCAACGACATCCAGACCGCGTGCAAGTACATCGGCACGCGCGTCGCGCGCGGCGCACTGGACGGTGCGATCGGCGCTGCCGGCGCGAAGAACGTGCAGGGCGAGACGCAGCAGAAGCTCGACGTGATCTCGAATGAAATCATGCTGTCGTGCTGCGAGTGGGGTGGGCAGCTCGCGGGGATGGTCTCGGAGGAACTGGAGCACGCGTACGAGATTTCCGCCGAGTATCCGCGCGGACGCTATCTGCTGCTGTTCGACCCGCTCGACGGCTCATCGAACATCGACGTCAATCTGACTGTCGGCACGATCTTCTCGGTGCTCGAAGCGCCGCCGGGCATCACCGATCCGCGCGTCGAAGATTTTTTGCAGCCAGGCAGCGCGCAGGTCTGCGCCGGCTACGCGCTGTTCGGTCCCGCCGACATGATCGTGCTGACGCTCGGCCGCGGCGTGCACGGCTTCACGCTCGATCCGCAGATCGGCGCATACATCCTGACGCATCCCGATCTGCACATCGGCGAAGACACGCAGGAGTTCGCGATCAACGCGTCGAACAGGCGCTTCTGGGAGCCGCCCGTGCAGCGCTACATCGACGAGTGCGTGAAGGGTCAGGCCGGTCCCCGGCAGAAGGACTTCAACATGCGCTGGATCGCGTCGCTCGTCGCGGAGGTGCATCGCATCCTGATGCGCGGCGGCGTGTTCATGTACCCGAAGGACTACAAGGACCCGGCGAAGCCCGGACGCTTGCGGCTGCTCTACGAAGCGAACCCGATGGCGATGATCGTCGAGCAGGCGGGCGGGCGCGCATCGACGGGACGCGGCCGCATTCTCGACGTCATGCCGGAGGCGCTGCATCAGCGCGTGCCCGTGATCCTCGGCTCGCGTCGAGAAGTCGAGCGGCTCGAGCGTTATCACGTCGAGTTCGACAGCGGCACTGACGAGCGCTTCGAGTCGCCGTTGTTCAACACGCGCTCGCTGTTCCGCGCAACGCAGTGACGCGCGTCGCCCTCACGATATCGAACACAAGGAAGAGACATGTCGACTAAACATCCGATCGTCGCGATAACGGGTTCGTCGGGTGCGGGCACGACGACGATTACGCGATCGTTTCAGCACATCTTCCGGCGCGAGAAGGTCAAGGCGGCGATCATCGAAGGCGATTCGTTCCATGCGTTCGATCGTCAGCAGATGCGGCAGAAGCTGAAAGAAGCCGAAGAGACGGGCGATCAGCACTTCAGCCATTTCGGGCCGGAGGGAAATCTGTTCGAGGAACTCGAGCAGTTGTTCTCCACTTACGGCGCGACGGGCACGGGCAAAAGCCGCAAGTATCTGCACGACGAGGCCGAAGGCGCCGAGCACGGCCAGCCGCCGGGCACATTCACCGCGTGGACCGACGTGGCAGAAGGCACCGACCTGCTGTTCTACGAAGGACTGCATGGCGCGGTCGTCACGAATCGCGTCAACGTCGCGCGGCATGCGGACCTGCTGGTTGGCGTGGTGCCGATCATCAACCTCGAATGGATTCAGAAGCTGCATCGCGACAAGAACATGCGCGGCTATTCGCAGGAGGCCGTCGTCGACACGATCTTGCGCCGGATGCCTGATTACGTGAGCTACATCTGCCCGCAGTTCTCGCGCACGCATGTGAATTTCCAGCGCGTGCCTGTCGTCGACACATCGAATCCGTTCACGTCGCGCGATATCCCGTCGCTCGACGAAAGCATGCTCGTGATCCGCTTCGCCAATCCCAAAGGCATCGACTTTCCGTATCTGCTGTCGATGCTGCACGACTCGTACATGTCGCGTCCCAACACGATCGTGTGCCCGGGCGGCAAGATGGGCCTCGCGATCCAGCTGATCTTCACGCCGATGATCCTGCGCCTGATGGGCAACCGCGAACAGGCAACGATGTGAAGGCGCGTGCCGATGTCAAAGGAGGACTCCCGCAATGAATGATTCCGCTCACATGCGTCTGGAGGCAGCGGCGCCGCAAAGCCGGCGCCGTCTCGCGAACGCGCTTCGCTTCCTCGCAATCGATGCCGTCGAGGCCGCGAAATCGGGCCATCCGGGCATGCCGATGGGCATGGCCGATATCGCCGAAGTGCTATGGCGCGATCATCTCAGGCACAGCCCCGCCGATCCGTCGTGGCCCGATCGCGACCGCTTCGTGTTGTCGAACGGGCATGGCTCGATGTTGCTCTACGCGGCGCTGCATCTGTCGGGCTACGATCTGCCGCTCGACGAACTGAAACGCTTTCGGCAATTGCACGCGAAAACGCCCGGACATCCGGAGGTCGGCCTCACGCCAGGCGTCGAGACGACAACGGGCCCGCTCGGGCAGGGACTCGCGAACGGCGTCGGCATGGCGTTCGCGGAGAAGCTGCTTGCCGCGCGCTTCAACCGCCCGGGGTTCCCCATCGTCGATCACCACACGTATGTGTTTCTCGGCGATGGTTGCCTGATGGAAGGGGTCAGCCATGAGGCCGGTTCCCTCGCGGGCACGCTCGGACTCGGCAAGCTGATCTGCTTCTATGACGACAACGGCATCTCGATCGACGGTCACGTGAGCAACTGGTTTACCGACGATACGGCGGCGCGCTTTCGCGCATACGGCTGGAACGTGATCGGTCCGATCGACGGCCACGACGCAACTGCCGTCGATGCGGCGATACGCGATGCGCAAGAGAACGCGAAGGCGAGCGGCGCGCGTCCGAGCCTGATCGTGTGTCGCACGACAATCGGCTGGGGCTCGCCGAACAAGGCCGATACTCACGACGTGCACGGCGCGCCGCTCGGCGCTGCTGAAATCGAGGCGACGCGCCGGGCGCTCGACTGGGACCATCCGCCGTTCGAGATCCCCGATGACGTTCGCGCGAACTGGAGCCAGCGCGAGCGCGGCGCGGCACGCGTGCGCGAATGGAACGCGATGCTCGAAGCGTATCGCGTCGAATATCCGGACGAGGCCGCGGAGTTCGAGCGCCGGATGCGCGGCGAACTGCCGGCGGACTGGCCGCGCATCACGCAGCAGCTTGTCGAGGTCGCGCGCCACGTCGCCGGGCCGACCGCGACGCGCAAATCGTCGCAGATCGCACTCGATGTGCTGGTGCCCGAACTGCCCGAGCTGTTCGGCGGCTCCGCGGATTTGACGGGCTCGAACCTGACGGCCGTCGAGGCGTCGCGCAGATTCGTGCCGGGGCAGGCGATCGATCCGCACGCGAACTACCTGTCGTACGGCGTGCGCGAATTCGGGATGATGGCGATGATGAACGGGATGGCGCTGCACGGCGGCTTCATTCCATACGGTGGCACGTTCCTCGTGTTCTCCGACTACGCGCGCAACGCGATACGTATGAGCGCGTTGATGAAGCGGCGTGTCGTCCATGTGCTCACGCACGATTCGATCGGCCTCGGTGAAGATGGTCCGACGCATCAGCCGATCGAACATCTGGCGAGCTTGCGCCTGATTCCGGGCCTCGACGTGTGGCGTCCATGCGATACCGTCGAGACCGCGATCGCGTGGCAGATGGCGATCGAGCGTGCGAACGGCCCGACGTCGCTCGTCGCATCGCGCCAGAATCTGCCGCAGGCGATACGCGACGATACACAGGTCGCGCTCGTGCGCAGAGGCGGCTACGTGCTGAGCGAAGCGACGGGCGGATCGCCCGACGTCGTGATCATCGCGACGGGGTCCGAAGTCGCGCTCGCACTTGCCGCACAGCGCCAGCTCGACGAGCAGGGCGTGCGTGCGCGCGTCGTGTCGATGCCGTCAACATCCGTGTTCGACCGGCAGGACGCCGCGTATCGCGCGCACGTGTTGCCGCAGGACGTGCGCCGT
The DNA here is from genome assembly GCF_009362735.1 of Paraburkholderia franconis. Lineage (GTDB taxonomy): Bacteria > Pseudomonadota > Gammaproteobacteria > Burkholderiales > Burkholderiaceae > Paraburkholderia > Paraburkholderia franconis. The sequence continues at coordinate 29,601 of NZ_WHNP01000046.1, forward strand.
GTCGCCGTCGAAGCCGCGCACAGCGACTTCTGGCACAAGTATGTCGGACCCGATGGATGTGTGATCGGCCTTGCGTCGTTCGGCGAATCGGCTCCGGCGGGCGAGTTGTATGCGCACTTCGGCGTGACGGTCGAACGCGTCGTGGAGGCATGCGTGTGAAAAACGCGGCTCGTCACGTTCGACCTCGACGGAACGCTGATCGACACGGCACCTGAACTCGACATGAACTCACGATAAAGGAGACGACATGCCCATCAACGTGGCGATCAACGGTTATGGCCGCATCGGCCGCAACATCCTGCGTGCGCTGTACGAATCGAAGCGGACGGATGAAATCCGCATTGTCGCGATCAACGATCTCGGCGACGCGCGGATCAACGCACATCTGACGCGCTTCGATACCGTGCATGGTCCGTTTGTCGGCACCGTCGACGTGGATGGCGATGCATTGGTCGTCAACGGCGACCGTATCAAGGTACTGTCCGTGCGCAATCCTGCGGAGCTGCCGTGGCGCGCACTCGCCGTCGACGTCGTGCTCGAATGCACGGGCCTCTTTACGAGCAAGGAGAAAGCTTCTGCCCATCTTGAAGCGGGCGCGCGCAAGGTGATGATTTCCGCGCCGGGCGGCAAAGACGTCGATGCGACGATCGTCTACGGCGTCAACGACGGGCTGCTCAGACAGTCGTTCACGGTCGTCTCGAACGCATCGTGCACGACCAATTGCCTCGCGCCCCTCGTCAAGCCGCTCCATGCGGCGATCGGCATCGAGCACGGTTTGATGACGACGATTCATTCGTACACGAACGATCAGGTGCTGACCGACGTGTATCACACGGACCTGCGCCGCGCGCGTGCCGCCACGCAGTCGATGATTCCGACGAAGACGGGAGCGGCCGCCGCCGTGGGTCTCGTGATCCCCGAACTGAACGGGCGGCTCGACGGCTTCGCGATTCGCGTGCCGACGATCAACGTGTCGGTCGTCGATCTGACTTTCACGTCGATGCGGCCGACGAACGTCGACGAAGTCAACGCGATCGTCAAGGAGGCCGCGCAAGGCGAGCTGAAAGGCATCGTCGGCTACAACGACGCTCCGCTCGTCTCCGTCGATTTCAACCACGACGCGCGCTCGTCGATCTTCGACGCGACGCAGACGCGCGTGACAGGCGGCACGCTCGTCAAGGTGCTGAGCTGGTACGACAACGAGTGGGGCTTCAGCAACCGCATGCTGGACACCACGGTCGCGTGGATGAAGGCGGCGCAATGAATGCGCCGTGGCCGAACGATTCGCCGTCAAGCGCGTTGTTGCGCTCGACGGTCTCGCAAGCAATCGCGTCATCATCAGGAGACTTGTCATGGCACTCATCTCGCTGCGCCAACTGCTTGACCATGCCGCCGAGCACGGCTACGGCGTGCCGGCTTTCAACGTCAACAACCTCGAACAGATCCAGGCAATCATGGAGGCCGCCGAGGACACGCAAAGCCCCGTGATCCTGCAGGCCTCCGCCGGCGCGCGGAAGTATGCGGGCGAGCCTTACCTGCGTCACATGGTGCTCGCCGCGACGGAATCGCATCCCGACATCCCCGTCGTGCTGCATCAGGATCATGGCGGGAGTCCGTCCGTGTGCCAGATGTCGATCCGCTCAGGTTTTTCGAGCGTGATGATGGACGGCTCGCTGGAAGAGGACATGAAAACTCCTTCTAGCTACGAGTACAACGTGCGCGTCACGCGCACCGTGTGCGAGATGGCGCATGCCGTCGGCGTGTCCGTCGAAGGCGAGCTTGGCTGTCTAGGCTCGCTCGAGACGGGCGACGCCGGCGAGGAGGACGGCGTCGGCGCGCAGGGCAAGCTGTCGCACGACATGCTGCTGACGGACCCTGCGCAAGCGCGCGATTTCGTCGAGCGTACGGGTGTCGATGCGCTGGCGATCGCGATCGGCACGTCGCATGGCGCGTACAAGTTCACCCGCAAGCCGAGCGTCGACATTCTCGCGATCGACCGCATCGCGCAGATTCACGCGCAGATTCCGGACACGCATCTGGTGATGCACGGATCGTCTTCAGTGCCGCAAGAATGGCTGGCGATCATCCGCAAGTTCGGCGGCGAGATCAAGGAGACATACGGCGTGCCCGTCGAGGAAATTCAGCGCGGGATTCGCAGCGGCGTGCGCAAGGTCAACATCGACACCGACATCCGCCTCGCGATGACGGGGGCGATGCGGCAGATCTTCGCGGAGCAGCCGGCGGAATTCGATCCGCGCAAGGCATTCGCGGCTGCAAGAAAGGCTGCGCGCGGCATGTGCGCCGCGCGCTTCGAAGCGTTCGGCAGCGCAGGGCAGGCGCCGCGAATCAAGCCGGTTCCGCTCGAGCAGATGGCCGAGCGCTATGCGGTGACGGCCTGACGTCAGAAAGCACTCGATTGAATGGAAGCGTGCGCCCGTCCTGCTGCATTAGCAGCGGGGAAGGGCGCACTTGTGTCATGCGTCAATGTTCAGCCGTGCTCTTGCATCAGATCTTCGGCGGCCGCTCGACCTGCACACCCGTCGTCGGGTCGAGGAAGAGCTTGCGTTGATAGCGACCTTCGCCGCGGCGGTTGAAGTCGAACATGCCCATGATGCTGCCCGCCTTCGCATCGAACGATCCGCCACCGATGCGCTGTCCATCAAGCCAGTTGTCTTCGATGAAACGCACAACCGACGACTGATCGATCAGCGTATGGTCGACGAAGTTCTCCTTTGCCCACGGCGAGATCACGACAAACGGGATACGCGTGCCCGGACCGCAGCGGCCGTTCACGGGTTTGCCATTCACGCCATTGTCCGCCGAGCCCGTGCCGCAGATTCCAGCACCATTCAACTGGTCGGCGACGGAGTCGTACGATGCACTCGTCGGCATCGCATAAGCGTGGTCGTACCAGCCGTCGGAGTCATCCCATGCCACGATGACGGCTGTGTCTTTCCAGTCCTTTTGCTGCTGCAGGAAGTTGATGACCTTCGTGACGAAAGCCTGTTCGTCGAGCGGATCAGAATAGCCAGCGTGTCCATCCTGGAAGGCCGGGGCCTTGAGGAAGCTCACTGCCGGGAAATTGCCCGCGTTCACCGCGTTGAAGAAGTCGTCGGTATCGTACTGGTGATTGGCGGGGTCCGCGCTGTGGCTATCGTTCTGCATGCTGTGCCCGATCGCCTGGATCGAGCTCGGGCGCAAGTGTTTCGGATTGGCCGTCGACGCGTAGTACTGGAACCAGTTGTGGTGGGGAATATAGTCGGCCGTGGCGGAGCCGACGACCGCCGACAGCGTGCTGCGCTTGCATCCCGTCGTGCCATTGCTGTTGACCGTCGCGAGGTTGAAGCCGCCCATGAAGCCGCCCCACGTGATGTTGCGCGCGTTCAGCAGGTCGCCGATATTTTTGCCGGTCATCATCGCCGCATCGGTCGTGCTCGAACAGACGTCGTAGCCAGGATCGACGTCATTGATCATCGTGAACCCGCCTTGCCCGTCGTTCACATAGTACGAGCCTGAGGCGGAAGGCTGCTTCGTCGTCAGCACAACCTTCATGCCGTTGGTCTGCCCTGACACCACTTCGAGCGCGCCCGGCGTCGACGGTCCGTAGGTCGACGTATAGGCGTTGTCGCTCATCGCGAACCGTTGCGCGTAGTTCCACAGAGCCGTGACCGTATTGCCGTCGAAATAGCCCATCACCTGGCCATTCGTGGCGAATGCGCCGGCACCGCCGCTCGAACCTTTACCCGTGTACTTCGGAAAGAGATCGGCAGCACCGTTGTCGTACGCTTGCTGCTCGGCCGTATAGGCGTGATTCTGGTCTGCGGTGGACGCTTGCGTGCGGTCGAGACGGAACGGATTGGCCGCGCCTGTTCCGTTGGCTGTATTCGTGAAGTTCGGGTTGTTCGTGAGCAGGGTGCCCGAGAGACCGTTCACTTGAGGCGTGCCGGGCAGCGCGTTGAATGCAGGCTCACCAGACGGGTTAGTCGCATGCGGATAGGTCGCGAAGTAATGATCGAACGAAATGTTCTCACCGTAGATCACGACCAGATGCTTGATCGGAGTAGCCGTATGAACTTCGTCCGGCCGGTTTTTGTCATGCTCGTCGGAGGCGCTCCACGCTACTGTCGATGCGAATGCTGCTGCTGTGAGCGAACCAAGTGCTATCTGACGCCATTGCATATCAGGCTCCTGTTTGGATTCGTATTGGCGGGGATGACCGCGCGCCCGGGCGCAGAGAGAATCAGATACGCATTACATCGCTGACGCCGTTCAGAGGGGGAGGCTACGCGGCAGTGGGGTACAGCAAAGCGAAGTCATTAAAGCATCGACGTATGAATACTGAGCGTCAGAGTCCTTACGGAATATTTTCGCTTCTGAAAATCAGGTGTCGGATTGCGGGTGCTCTTTGAGAGCGCATCGCAAAAGAAGGCCCATTAGTCGTTCTTTGACGCTGTGCGATAGCTGAGTGCCAGGGGTGAATAGATGCCTGGGACAGTCACCTATGCGATGAGGCGACTGGTGGGCAGCGGATGCGGGAGCAGTTCTGAATTGATGAGGACGATCCGCTATACGGCGTTATATACGTCGCGTCGTTCGCTGGCGTCGTTTCGAATACGCGGAACGAAAACGACATCTGCCCATTTGGATCGCCAGTTGCGCTAGCGGAGAATGGTCATGGGTCTCCACTCGGTTTTATCCTTCGGGGGAGTCCACGTTGCATCGGCGGAGTCGGGGATGGGTTGATACGCGCCGTTGGCTGTCCGTTCCATAAAGCGGCACCAGTTTTCGGGCATGTCGGGCCAATCGATCTGAAGACAAAAGTGGCCGTCCTCGGTCACGCTCCACTTGCCGCTGGCGCTGTGTGGCTGGAGAAAACCGCCACCCGCCCAGTAAACCGTCAGCGTACCGTCGGGGCCATTGACCCATTGTCTCAGGGCGCCCGACGTGTTCGTCCTCAGGATAGTGGCGCCCCGCATCAACGGAATCAGTTGATCCCTGGTCAGCCGCGAAGGTAGGCTGCCGCCCGAGTGCGACGCAATACCCGGCTCGACAGGGTTAAGTGCCGCTGCTGTAGCCGCATTTGTCGATGTACCCTGATTCCTCTCATGCGGCGATATCTGCGCGGGCGCGCTCGCGATAGTGGGAGAAGATGCAGCGGATGACGCGGGCACGAGTTTCGCAGCAGGCGTCGCGGATGCGTCGCCCTGTGATGGCGCGGGTTCGGACGCGGCTGATTGCGCCCCATGTTCCGTCCGCGTGGCGGCGGCAGAGCTGGCGGACGCCTGTGGTTGGCTCGCTGCTGGCCGCGCGATCGACGCTGCAGCGGCGGAAGCAGCCTTTGGACTGGGCTTCGGCCTGGCCGTTGCGGCGCGATGCTGCTGCTCGGCCTTGTGTTTCTTTTGTGCGTCTTCTTCCTTCGTCTGGGCATCCTGGTCCAGAAAAAAATTCACACGCTCGATCAGGACGCCCTCACTGGTTGGCGCAGCGCGGACGCGCCCAGCTGCCAGTTGCCATTGCGTCGACCACCGCACGCGATCGTGCTTCGCGACGACCGTCGAGTCGGCGCAAAGCAGCGCGAGCAGCCCGGATAGCATGCCCGCACAAGTTCGACGAGTGAACTTCATTTGTATCCACCCTCCCGGTCGGCATGGGACGCACGAATTGCCTGCCCGTTGTCGAAAAATATCGCAGGAGGGAGGATAACGCCAAATGTTGCTTTTGCCCTTACGGTGTAATGGGGCTCAGATCGGATACGCGGTCTGCAAGCCATCGCGGTCCGTTCACCCGAATGCACTCGTCAATTCAGCCCAAAGCGTCGGGCGAACCATCTTTTAGTCAAATGGGTCAACGCGGCGTAGCTGAGCAGGATCAGCGCGAGAGCAGGCCAATACGTCCACGGCAACGGAGTAAATCCGAGAACGTCGCCAAGGGATGTAAAAGGCAGTATCACGCCAGCAGTGGCAATGATCAGACTTGTCGCCATAAGCGCCGGACTGGCCCGGCTCTCGAGAAACGGCACCTTTGCCGTGCGGATGATGTGGATGATCAGCGTCTGCGTCAGCAAGGACTCGACGAACCACCCGGTTTGAAAGAGAGCGGGCTTGTCCCATGCATCGAAGACGCGGAGCATCATGAAATAGGTCACGTAGTCGAATACGGAACTGACTGGACCTATCAGAAGCATGAACTTGACGATGTTCCCGAGATCCCAGCGACGCGGCATGCTGAGATATTCCGCGTCGACGTTATCGGTCGGAATGGCCGTTTGCGAGAAGTCGTAAAGCAGATTGTTGGTGAGTACCTGAATCGGCGCCATCGGCAGAAACGGCAGAATGATGCTGGCTCCAAGCACGCTGAACATATTGCCGAAATTCGAGCTTGCTCCCATCTTGATGTACTTGGTGATGTTGCCGAATACCTTGCGTCCTTCCAGCACGCCGTCGTTCAGCACGGCAAGGCTCTTCTCGAGCAGAATGATGTCGGCGGAATCCTTGGCGATGTCGACGGCGCTATCGACCGACACACCGACATCCGAAGCCTTGAGCGCAGGCCCATCGTTGATGCCGTCTCCAAGAAAGCCGACAACGTGCCCTTTGCTATGCAACGCGTCGACGATAGAAGCCTTCTGCGACGGAGACAGCTTCGCAAAAACGGATGCCTTCTCCGCCAGATCCTCGAGTTCAGCCTGCGAGAGCGACTCCAGTTCCTTGCCGAGCACGATGCGATCGACGGCGATTCCAACTTCGTGACAGATCTTCCGGGTGACAATGTCGTTGTCGCCGGTGAGAATCTTTACCTGAACACCGCTCGCCTTCAATGCTGCAATTGCTGCTGCGGCCGTTTCTTTGGGCGGATCGAGAAACGCAATGAAGCCGAGGAGTGTCAGATCGGTCTCGTCGGCAACTGAATAGGCCGTTTGATCCGGCGGCATGGCCTTGTAGGCGACGGCGACCACGCGAAAGCCATCCGAATTGAGCTCGTCGGTGATCTGCTTTGTCGCGGCGTAGTGGCTCTCGTCGAGCGTGTCTGTATCGCCGTCAATCGCGTAGCGTGAACAAACGGAGAAGATCTCCTCCACGGCGCCCTTGCAGATCATGATGTGCACGCCATCGTCCCGGGCAAGTACCACGGACATGCGGCGGCGCTCGAAATCGAACGGCATCTCATCGATCTTGACGAACTGCTCATGAACCTTGAGCTGTTCATGGGGCTCGACATGATTCAACACGGCAACGTCGAGAAGGTTTTTCAGGCCCGACTGATGCACGCTGTTCAGGTATGCATACTCCAGTACCTGATCGGATTCGTTGCCGTGAATGTCGAGATGGCGCTTCAGAATGATGTGATCTTGCGTGAGCGTGCCTGTCTTGTCCGTGCAAAGCACATCCAATGCGCCGAAGTTCTGGATCGCATTTAATCGCTTGACGATGACTTTTTTCCGCGACATGTCGATCGCCCCTTTGGCGAGATTGACAGTGACGATCATCGGAAGCATCTCGGGCGTGAGTCCCACAGCTACGGCGACCGCGAAAAGCAGCGCGTCAAACCAGTTTCCTTTGGTCAGCCCGTTGATCACGAACACGAGCGGCACCATGACCAGAATGAAGCGAAGCATCAGCCAGGTGAATCGCGTCACGCCCTTGTCGAAGCTGGTCTCTGTTCGCTGTGCTGCAACTACATCGGCAATGCGACCGAACATGGTCGTCTTTCCCGTCAGCACCACGACCCCGCAGCCAACACCGCTGACGATTGCGCTGCCCATAAAGCAGATAGTGGGCAATTCGAAATGGGAATCGACGGGCGCAGAATGAGCATGCGGTGCTTTTTCGAGCGGCATGGCTTCGCCCGTCAACGCAGATTGATTGACGAACAGATCGCGGGCGGAAATCAGCCGGAGGTCTGCGGGCACGAGATCTCCGGCCGATAGCCGAACGATGTCGCCCGGAACGAGCTGCTCGATCGGTATGTCGACATGAGACGAGCCGGTTTCCTTCGATTGCCTGATGACGGTGGCTGTCGTGCGCACCATTTTGCGCAGCGAATCGGCGGCTTTGTTCGAGCGGTGCTCCTGCACAAAACCCAGTGAGATGCTGAGCATGACCATTGCCGCGATCATGATCGCGGCGTGTGGGTCGCCGAGCGCGTAAGACGCTGCAGCGAGCGATAAAAGCAGCAGGTTAAGCGGATTGATTGTTCTACTGGTGAGTTCGCCGATGATCGTATGGCGCGCTTCGTGGACGACCTGGTTTGGGCCATACATGCGCAGCAGCCGTTGCGCTTCCTCGGCGTCGAGACCCGATGCGGTGCTGTGCAGCTTTGTCAACGCTTCATCGGGCGACGACTGCGCGAATTCAGCGAGTGTTTCCGCGCTTGCCGTCGAAGGGTGGACAACAGTACGGGACGACCGGCCCCACCAGTTCAAGAATGGAGCGATGGTATGCAAGCCACGTTTTCCGGCTGTCAGCGTCATGATCACATTGGGTTCTGATCGGACGGGATTCCCGGCGATCAATCAACAGTCGAATAGAGGAGCGTGCTGTCTCGCACGACGCCGGCGCGTACGTAATGGCTTAATGGCTTGTACCTAATAGCTTGTATGTAATAGCCAGCCTCACGATTAGTAGCCGAGGGGATCGACGAACGGTTGACGTAGGTCAATCGCGCCGGGGAATCGGCCGTCGTTGTCAGAGAAACGTCATCATGGCCGTCGAGACTGGACACGTTCATCTACCCCGGGTTGTCATGATGCAAAAGACCGAGGCTATCTCTGTGTTGGGAGAGCGCAGCTTGCTGCTGCCAGGCTGGATCAAGGCGGCACTCTCTGCAAACGACCGTCTGAAGCTTTATCTGAGCGTGCTTCAGGCTGCATTGGCGCACGCCGACCATCCCAATACGGGCGCGCTCGATCTGAGTGCCGAACTGACGGCTGCACACGTCGACGCGCCCTGGCTTCTCGACATGCCAGGTGGTTCCGCGCTCGTCGATGGCGAACTGCTCGTGCCCGGTTTGCATCATCTCGTAGAGCGGCTGTCCGAAGATCTCGCGGCAATGGCGAAACCGCTGCTCGAATCGGATCACGACGCTGTTTCTTTGCGAGAGCGTATCCAGCACTGGCTGGCTATGCTGGACTCGCTGGAGGGCGCGCGTATCAGCCGCGCGCAGTTGCAGGCGCTGACGCGCGGTCGGAACGCCGATAGTGAAGACAGCTTTCACGTGCTGGTGATGGACCTTCATCGCGCGTTGAACCAGTTGGCCAGTTCACTTTCGAGCGAGGAAATCGACGGCGCGCATGTCTGGCAATTGCAGCCAGCCGACCGCTCACTCGTTGTCGCCTTCATGCGCGGCTTGAACCGCACTGCACGGCTGAAGTTCGAGCACCCTGGACTCGAAACCGCTGTGACGCGCGACGGTAATCGAGTGCTGCTGCAGAACGATATCGGCACCAACGACGCGCATGTGCTGGTCATTCAGATCGAGAGCATGACGGTCACGCTGAGCTATTCCGATCTGCACCGGCAGCGCTTCGAATTTCTCCAGACGCTTCTCGCACCGCTTGGAGCGCAGTGGACTGGCGTGCAGTCGAAAGTCGCGGCCACGCTCAACGAAGGCGCCGCATACACATTCGGTACTGCGCGCTTCGAGTGCGCGGACGAACATGCTCTCGACGCGACGCTGGAAGGCATCGGCTCGCGCATCGTCTTTCTGATCGACTGGAACAGGGCGCGCAAGCGCTTGCTGTCTTTCGTCGACAAGAAGGCGGCAATCGCCGTGCTGGTCGATGCCGCGCAAAGCGAGGCGGGGCACATGGCGTGGCTGAAGGCGGGCGGCGAAGCGCTGATCTACGCAGCCATGCAGGATGTGGGGCAAGGGGTGTTTCGCATCGGCGACCGGCTCGACGCAATACTCGGAACCGCCGACGCGAAAGAGTTTCTGATCGATGTTCTCCTCGCTTTCCTTGCGCGTCATCGCAACGCGATGACCCGTCGCACAAGGTAGCACCGCTTCGAATCGATACGCGTTCCCGGCCGGGAAGGAATGCACGCGATTGGGCCGATTGACCCAGGTCAACGACGACAGTCCGCGTCACGCGATGATGCGATGAAGGCCTGCATGTTTCGCAAGCCACGTCCAACATCGATATCGAACGGAGACGAAGATGGGCATTGGTATGCAGATTGTCTATCTCGGCTTCTGTGGGACGAAGCAGCTGGAATCGGAAGCCGCCGCACAGCTAGTGAGGCTCGATCGCTATAGCGCGCTCGTGTCGAACTGTCATCTGGCGATCGAAGCAATACGCTCGCAATCGGGGAAGCCCACCTACGATGTTCGCCTCGACCTCATCACGCCCACGCACGATCTCAAACCCATCGCGCACTACTCGGGTGAGAACGCGGAGGAAGCGATTCGCTGTGCGTTCGACGTCGCAGAGAAGGAGCTCCATACGGCCGCCGATGCGGCGGCACAACGGCGGCATTGAAGTCAGGCATCGATCGAGGCCGCGAACACGCACGCGATTGATCTGCATCAGACAACGCATCTCGTTGCGGACGGAAGCTTTTCTCATGGTGGTTCATGCCACGATTCGCTTCGAGGAGATGCGCGATGAAAACAGACCGTGAGTTGAAGAAAGAAGTCGAGGCGGAACTCGATTGGGACCCGGCCGTCACGGCAACCGACATCGGCGTGGAGGTAACGGATCGCGTCGTCATACTTTCGGGGCATCCGCCGAGCTTTGCGGAGAAGCTCGCGGCGGAAAAGGCCGCGCATCGGGTGGCGGGCGTGAAGGCAGTCGTGGTGGAAATGCAGGTTCGCTTGCCGCAAAAAGACGAGCGCACCGATGAAGACATTGCCAATGCCGTACACGCGATTCTGCACTGGACGGTCGGCCTGCCTGACGATTCGGTGAAGGTTCAGGTGGAGAAAGGGTGGATCACGCTGAGGGGCACGGTGGATTGGGCGTACCAGAGCCATGTCGCCGCGCGCGCTGTCAGTCATATGCGCGGCGTGCGCGGTGTGTTGAACCGCATCGAAGTGCGCGGCAAGATCGCGTCCGAGGACATCGGCGAAAAGATCGCGCAGGCGATGCAGCGGCATGCCGAGCGCGAAGTCAAACACATCAGCATCGATGTCAAGGATGGAATGGTGACGTTGACGGGCAAAGTGGGTTCTTACGCGGAACGTGCCGTCGCGAGAGGGGCCGCGTGGAGTGCGCCCGGCGTGCATGCCGTAGTGGACGATCTCGTTGTCGAGTGAGATGCAGCGCTGTCGCAGTCGCAATCGGGCAGCCGATCAATCGGTGTTCTTCCAGATGAGGATGCCGTTCTCGCTCATCACAGCGTTAGCCGGAGATTGAACTCAATATGAAATCCCTCGAACCTATATTGATTCGATTGTGCGTTGCCTTTGCATTGGGCGTCGCGAGCATGGCGGCGTCGGCGCAGTCGTTGCCGGAGGCGGTCAGCCGAAACGGCGTGCTGTACATGACGGGTGGGATCGGCGAAGACGAGGCAAAGACGTTTCTTGCGCTTGCGCCCCGCTACAGTCTGCGGTTGATGTTGACATCGGGAAAAGGCAATTACCTCGCGGATGTCGACGTGAAAATCGCAACCATGGATGGCAAGACCGTTCTCGACACGCGCACCGACGGTCCGTTCCTCTACGTGATGCTGCCGGCCGGACGCTATCGCATTGTCGCGAATGCGGGGCGCGCGGACGTGATCAGGCTGGTGGACGTGCCGCGTCGCGGAGGCGTCGATCTGCACGTTTCGCTGCAGGAATCCGTCACGCCCGATGCGGCCGCGAGTTGCCCGGGGTGTCGCCCGTCGGCCAAACTCTAGCGGAGGGATCGTCGATGGCGGCTGAGGACACTCCATCGCAAGCATTGGCGGGAACCGAGGCACCTCAGTCCGCGCACGGCACGCATCCGTCCGTCGGGCTGACGGCCGCTGAGGTGAAGGCGTTGCAGGCTGTGCATGGCCGCAACCTGATCGTATCGGGCGCCGATAGCCTGTGGTTGCGCACTGTGCGCGACGTGCTCGCCGAGCCGATGTTTGTTCTGCTGCTCGTCGCAGCCGCGCTGTACGGTCTGCTGGGCGATACGCCGGAGGCGCTGACGCTGCTCGCGTTCGTCGTGGCCGTCGTCATGCTCACGATCTTTCAGAGTCATCGCACGGCGAGCGTGCTGCGCGCGCTACGTGACCTGTCCGCGCCACGCGCGCAGGTACTGCGCGACGGAAAGCGGGAGTATGTGTCGGCCGCGGAACTCGTCCCCGGCGACGTCGTGTTCGTCGAAGAGGGCGCGAAAGTCCCTGCCGATGGCACGATAACCGAAGCACACGAACTGAGCGTGGACGAATCGCTGCTCACGGGCGAATCCGTTGCCGTGATGAAATCGCCGGGCTCGCCTAACGGCTCGCTGGCGGACCCATCGTCGAACCGGTTGTTTTCAGGGTCGATGGTCGTGCGCGGCCAGGGTTGCATGACGGTCACGGCAATCGGTTCGCAGACTCAGCTTGGCCGGATCGGCACGCGCCTTGCCGATGTGAAAGAGCCGCCTTCGCCACTTCAGATCGAGATTCGCGGCTTTGTGACGCGTTTCGCAACGCTTGCGCTTCTGATCTGCGCGTTGCTCGTGCTTGCTTACCGCTGGCGCATGGGCGAATGGATACCGGGGCTGCTCGCGGGCATCACGCTCGCGATCAGCCTCCTTCCGGAAGAGCTTCCCGCGATACTGACCATCTTCATGGCGTTGGGCGCGCGCCGTATCGTCAACGAAGGGGTTCTGACGCGACGCCTGAGCGCAATCGAAACGCTCGGGCAAACGTCGGTGCTGTGCGTCGACAAGACGGGCACGCTGACACAGAACCGCATGTCGGTGCGCGCGCTCTATGCGAACGGCGAGGAAGCATCGGTACAACATGGTACGGCGGAGATCGGCACAGCGTTTCATGAATTGCTCGAGTACCTCGTGCTGGCAAGCGAGATAGAGCCGCTCGATCCGATGGAGCGCGCATTTCACGAGACGGGCAACGCATGCCTCGCGAACACGGACCGCTTGCACGCGCACTGGTCTCTCGTGCAGGAGTACGCGCTGACGCCCGAATTCCCCGCGATGTCGCATGTGTGGGAGACGCCCGAACGAGATCATCGCACCGTGGCCTGCAAGGGCGCGCCCGAAGCGATCTGTGCGTTGTGCGATCTCGATCCCGCCGTCGAACAGGCGTTGCTCGAACGCGCGACGCGCATGGCTGAAAGCGGGCTGCGCGTGCTTGGCGTCGCGAGAGCCCGTTATGACGGAGACGGATGGCCGCAACAGCAGCACGACTTCGATTTTCAATTCGTGGGGCTCGTCGGGCTGCTCGATCCTGTTCGTCCGGACGTGGCGGGCGCGATTGCCGAGTGCAAGGCGGCGGGTGTGCGGGTCGTGATGATTACGGGCGACTACCCGTCGACGGCGCGTGCGATTGCAACGGAAGTCGGCATCGACGGCACGCGCGTCGTGACAGGCGCGGAACTGGAGGCAATCGACGACACGGTGTTGCAGCGTGTCATTCGCGACGCGTGTGTCTTTGCGCGCGTCACACCGGACCAGAAGCTGCGGCTCGTCGAGGCATTCCGGCACGCGGGCGAGGTCGTGGCGATGACGGGCGACGGCGTCAACGACGCGCCGGCGCTCAAGGCCGCGCACATCGGTATCGCGATGGGCCGGCGTGGCGCGGAAGTGGCGCGCGAGGTCGCATCGCTGGTGCTGTTGCGCGACGACTTCACGCCGATCGTATCGGCAGTCCGGCTGGGGCGGCGCATCTACGGCAACCTGAAGCAGGCGATCTGCTTCTCGGTCGCGGCGCATATTCCGATGATCGCCGCGGCGACGATTCCCGTTCTGGCGGGATGGCGGCCCATGCTGGGGCCTGTTCACATCGTCGCGCTCGAACTGATCATCACGCCCGTTTGCTCGATCGTGTTCGAGAACGAGCGGGAGCAGCCTTCCGTAATGCGGCAGCCGCCTCGACGCGTCGGCGAGCGGTTGATGACCGACCGCGCGCTTGCGATCAGCATTGCGCTCGGATGCGCGGTTGGCTTTGTCGTCGTGAGCGCGTATGCGTCGATGCTGTCGCGTGGATTCGATGCCGTTGCCGCGCGCACCGTGGCCTTTCCGCTGCTGGTCGCGGGCAACGTCGCCATCATGTTCGCGGTGCGCCTGCTGGCGCGGGGCAAAGCATCGCGCCGTCTGCAAGGTGCGAATCCATATGGATGGGCGGTCGCAGGGTTTGCCGCGCTGGCGCTATCGGCTCTGTTGACCGTCCCCCCGATCGCGAGGCTATTCGGCATGCGTGCCGTTCTCGCCGGATTGATGTGAGTCTTCGCGGCGACGCACGAGCAGCACGGGGGTATCGGCTAGCCGCACCGTGCGCGCGGCGACGCTGCCGAGAAACCATCGCGCAAGGCCGCGTCTGCCGTGAGTACCGAGAACCAGCAGGTCGCCGTTCCACTGTTCGAAGTCTCGCATGATCGCGTGCGGGACATCGTCGCGGGTTTCGTGCGTTTTGATCAATGCTGTTTCCGCATAGCGGCCCTGTTCGGCACACATGCGCGCCGCGCGTTCGAGGGTCGAGCAACCCTCGTCGAGAAATGCGCGCTCCAGTTGGTTGTCGGGCGTGCTGTCCGTGAGATGCGCCGCGCGATCCACCACGTAGATCGCGCGCAATCGGGTGTCGGGCGTTGCCATCTGGAGACCTGTCCGCAATGCAAAGAGCGAGCAGGCGCTGCCATCCAGTGCAAAGGCGATACGCTCGGGCGGCCTGTCGGTGGGGACGCGGCTGTTCTCGGGCACGACCAGCAACGAGCAGCCTGCGCGTCGCACGACGGGTTCCGATACGGTGCCTTCGATCCAGCGCAGCAGCCCATGATGGTGCCGCGCGCCCATCATGATCAGGTCCGCCTGCCAGTGCGATGCCGCGTCGAGCAATGCATCGACCGTATTTCCGTTATGAACGGAAAGATCGACGAGCCCGAATTCGACATCAGTCCCGGGAAACATCGCTTCGATCTTGCCCAGCACCGCGCGGGCATCGCCCACGATCTCTTCTCTCGCGGCGGCCAGAAAGCCTTGCGTAGTCGCACCGAGCGGAAACAGCGTGCGCGGGTTCTGCGCGACCGTCACGATCCTGATCTTCGCGCGATCGCCGAACAGGGCTCTTGCATACTCGGCCGCGCGTATCGTCGCGTCGGAATCGTCGACGGCCAACATGACACGCGTGAACGCGCTACCGGCCGCGGGCGTGACATTCGATGCTTGCACCATGATGGTCCTCCGCTTTGAGGGACATGTTTGATGTTTTATTTTCCTTGCGAAGAGGTGCTTTCGATTGACCGTAGTCAACGTCCGGTGCAACGTGTCGATGTGCTTGCCCACGAGGGGCTCGCGCGGCCGACGAGTGGACGGTCGCGCGAACCACCTGATTGCGTTATTGCGTTAGCGTGTCATTGCGTCCGCGCGCCGGGCACGAGATGAATGCGCTTTTCGGTCGCCTTTTCGACGGAGGCGCGGGTATAGAGCAACGGGAAATATTCACCGTTCAGCCACATCTGCGCAAGGTCGCGATAATGCGGGCTGTCCGGGTCCCCCGATTCTCCAGGCAGGTTCACTGCACGCGAGTTGTCCCAGTTGCCCACGTCGACGATCACGCGAAACGACGGCCCATTGGTCTGCCGGAAATCGTTCGCGCGATACGTCGACTGGTTCGGCGTGTACGCGCTGCCGCCTTTTCCAATGGGGCCGACGTTGAGCTTCGCGCGCATGTCGCTGTCGACGAGATCGGCGAACGGATGCGCATTGAGGTTGGTCTGCAGCTTGCCCCATTGCCATGCGCTCGCATCCGCGCCTTGCAGACGCACCATTTCGCCATACGCGTCGTGCAGGCTCGCGAGCAGCACGGCATCGCGTTTCGCCTGCGCGTTATCGCCGAAACGCGTCTCAGGGTGTTCGAGCGTGTCGAGCATGACGGCTGTGTCGGGCGAGCCGAACGAATCGGTGGCTTCCTTCGGCAAGACCGCCTGCTTGAACGCGCGTCCGAGATGATGGCTCAGCCACACCTCTTCGAGCGCTGCCTGCGGGGAATCCGCTCGCATGTGCGCATCCCAGCCCTTGAGCATCGAGAGCGCGGCACGCGTATCGGCGTCGTCGCTCGCAGGAGGTGCAAGCGGCGCGAGCAGCGCGACGAGCCGGCGCGCGGGAATCGACACGTCGTCGTTCTGCAAGCGCTCGCTGTCCTCGATCGATACCTTCGGCGATGCCTTCAGCACTTCGTCGATGCGCTGATGCCGCGACCCGTTGGTCCATTCGAAACCGAGCTTGCGCTCCTTGTACGGATAGTCGGCGGGCAGGTTCATCTCGTTGGATGTCGTGAAGTAGCCGTCGCGCGGATCGAAAGCGGATGGCATGTCGTCGCGCGGCCAGAATCCCGCCCACTCGTAGCGGCCATCGCCGGGCACAGGCATCAGGCCATCCCAGTTCGGACGCCTTGGAGAGAGACCGCTCGGCACCCAGCCGATGTCGCCATGCGTGTCCGCATAGACCTGATTCACGGTCGGCGCGCCCCATGTCGAAAGATCGCGCTTGAATTGCGTGAAGTTCTTCGCGCGCATGTAGCGCATCGAATCGAAGTACGGCGACATGCCGGGTGCGAGCCATGCCGTGCGCACGGCAAACGCGCGATGCTTCGCGCTTTCGGTATAGATCACAGGACCGTGCCGCGTGAAGGCGAGGTCCGCCTTGACGGGCGGGCCGCCGCGCACGGCGATCGTCTCGTGCACGATGCGCATCGGTTCCCAGCGGCCTCTATAGCGATACGCATGCGGGTTCGCCGGATTCAGCTCATAGACGTACAGGTCTTCCTGATCGATGTTGAAGATCGTGAGACCGAACGCGATCGTGCCGTTGTGTCCGATCGACACGCCAGGCGCCGACGGCTCGCCGCCACCGATGATATCGAGTGTCGGCGCGCTGATTTGCTGAATGTAGCGCAGGCTCGGCGCGGCGTATGCGCGATGCGGATCGTTGGCCATGATCGCGCGGCCCGTCGCCGATTTGCCCGGCGCGATCACCCAGTTGTTGCTGCCTTCCGTCACCTCTTCGGGATTGTCGGCGGCTGCGATCACGGTCGTCGATGCATCCGCGCTGTTGAGCGAATCGCGGGTCACGTGCACGCTTTGCGTGGCGAGCGTGAAGACCTTGAGCACATCGTCGGGCAGACACGGATCGAGTCCTTCGGGCATCTGCGGCTGCCAAGGCGGCTGCAAACCGAAGCGCACCGAATCGGCGGCAAGCGAGCTCTTGCACGCGACCTTTGCGCGCGCCACTTCGCTGGTCAGATTGCGCGTGAGACCGTGACTGCGGATGCGCACGACGTCGTCGGCCGACCACTTCGCGGGCCAGTAGCCGACCTTGCGGAACTCGTAGGGCAGCCGGTCCGGATGCGCAGCGAGCCAGTCGATATACGCGTTCACGCCCGCGGCGAAACGCGTGGCGACGGGTTTCGCATCGGGACCATAGCGTTTCCATTCCGTCGACATGTCGCCGCGATAGAGAAAGAGCCGCGTCGCCTTGTCCTGCTCGACATACGCAGGGCCGAATACTTCGGCCAATTGTCCAAGACCGCGACGACGCCACAAGTCGATTTGAAACATGCGGTCGCGCGCCGCGTTGAAACCCTGCACGAAGAACGCATCGTGCTCGTTATCCGCGAAGATATGCGGTACGCCCCATGTGTCGATGAGGATGTCTGTCGGATGCGTCAGCCCTTCGACAGTGATCGTTTCTTCGGGCGCGGTGTCGGCGCGCGCATGTTGCGAGGAGAGTGCGCCGAGCGCCGCGCATGTAAAAATGACTGCGAGAGTGTGTCTTGCCTTCACTTGTTTCCTCCTTATGGTTGGAATGCAATGTCTACTCGAGCGTATCGAATGTACCGGAGATCTTCGTATTTGCGCTAATGGCGTTTGACGTATGCGCGATCGACGTTCGTTTGCGGGCGCAACATTCCGTGCGCGTAGAGGCGCGATCAGCAGCAAGCGGATAGAAAGTCACAAGGACGCGATGAGCGCTTCGCCGGCCGCAAGCCGATTGGCACCTTCGACAAGCGCTTCACCGTCACGGGCCGCAAGCGTCGATAACAACACCACGCCCGCGTGCGTTTGCACGGTGGCATCCCCGACGCCCATGTTCAGCGCGATGAAAACCCGTTGATTGTGGTAGCGTCGCTCGTAAGTCAGCACGTCGCCGTATGCGGCGACATTGTCGATGGTGCCTTGCACGAGCGCGGCGTTGTTGCGCCGCAAGGTCAGCAGGCGGCGATAGAGCGACAACATGCTCGACGCGTCGCTGTTCTGGTCGCGCACGCTCGTGGTCGTTGCGATGGGTAGCCACGGTTTGCCGCTTGTAAAAGCCGCATTCGGCAGCGAGCTATCCCACTGCATCGGCGTGCGCTCGGGGTCGCGTCCCTGGCCGATGCCGGGTTGCCGGCGTTCTGCCGGGTCCTGAATCCGATCGGGCGCAATGGCGCCGTCCGTCATGCCGATTTCGTCGCCGTAGTAAAGCGTCGGCGTACCGCGCAGCGTCAGCAGCAGCACGGCGGCTACGCGCGCCTGCGCGGGGCCCACGCGCGACGCGACCCGCGGATTGTCGTGATTGCCGAGCACCCAGTTGGGCCATGCGTGCTCGGGCAACGCGCCGTCGTAATCGCGGATCATGCGGGCGATTTCGCCCGCGTTCCAGGTTGCGCTGAGCAACTGGAAATTGAACGGCATGTCCGCGCCATCGCCGTTCGTGCCGTAGTACTTCACCAGTTGCGGGACAGGCAGGTAGATCTCGCCGATCAGCACGCGCTCGCCGTACTCACTGAGCGTCGCGCGCATCGAGCGCACGATTTCATGCACTTCCGGCTGATCCTCGGTGTAAGTCTGCAATAGCCGATGATGATCCGGCTCGCGAGGCCCGTACGCGAGATTCGGCGGATTGTCACGAAACTGCGCGTCCTTGATCAGCAGCCACAGCACGTCGACGCGAAACCCGTCGACACCGCGATCCAGCCAGAAGCGCAGCACGTCTTCCATCGCGCGGCGCATTTCCTGGTTGCGCCAGTTCAGGTCGGGTTGTTCGCGCAGGAACGCGTGATAGTAGTACTGACCCGTGTGCTCGTCCCACTCCCACGCGGAGCCGCCCATGCGGCTCAGCCAGTTGTTCGGCGGCCCGCCATCGGGCGCGGGATCGCGCCACAGGTACCAGTCGCGCTTCGGATTGTCGCGTGACGAGCGGCTTTCCTCGAACCACGGATGACGGTCCGACGAATGATTCGGCACGAAGTCGAGCAGCACCTTGAGCCCGACTCGATGCGCGTGGTCCACCAATTGCTTGAAGTCGGTGAGAGCGCCGAACATCGGATCGATGTTGCAGTAGTCTGCAACGTCGTAGCCGAAGTCGGCCATGGGCGACGGGTAGATCGGCGAGATCCAGACTGCATCGACGCCCAGCGAGACGAGGTAGTCCAGGCGTGCGTCGATGCCGGGCAGATCGCCGATGCCGTCGCCGTCGATGTCCTGAAACGAGCGCGGATAAATCTGGTAGATCACGCCGCGTTGCCACCACGCCAGCTTCGACATTGCAATTCCTCTCAACGATTGACTGTTCTGGCGACACGCCGAAGCCCATGCTCAACGACCTCTGGTACAAGAACGCCATCGTCTATTGCCTGTCGGTAGGCACGTTCATGGACGCGAATGGCGACGGCGTCGGCGACTTTCAGGGTCTCATGCGCCGGCTCGACTATTTGCAGGGGCTTGGCGTGACGACGATCTGGCTGATGCCGTTTCAGCCGTCGCCGGGGCGCGATAACGGCTACGACGTTTCCGACTACTACAACGTCGACCCGAAATACGGCACGCTCGGCGACTTCGCAGAATTCACGCACGCATGCGACGAGCGGGGCTTGCGCGTGATCATCGACCTCGTGGTGAATCACACGTCTGACCAGCATCCGTGGTTCAAGGAAGCACGTAGCGATCCCGGTTCGAAATATCGCGACTGGTACGTCTGGTCCGACGGTCAGCCGTCCAATGCGAAAACCGGCGTGGTGTTTCCGGGTGTGCAAAAGTCGACATGGAGTTTCGACAAGCGGGCAAAGCGCTGGTATTTCCATCGCTTCTATGATTTTCAACCGGACCTGAACACCTCCAATCCTCACGTGCAGGCCGAGTTGCTGAAGATCATGGGCTTCTGGATCCAGCTTGGCGTGTCGGGGTTTCGCATGGATGCCGTGCCGTTCGTGATTGCGACGAAGGGCCCGAAGGTGCGCCGACCCGTCGAGCAATACGACATGCTGCGGACCTTTCGCGAGTTCTTGCAGTGGCGTGAAGGCGACGCGATCATTCTCGCGGAAGCCAACGTGATGCCCGACACCGACCTCGACTATTTCGGCGACGAGGGCGAGCGCCTGCCGATGATGTTCAACTTCCAGCTCAACCAGAACACGTTTTATACGCTCGCGACGGGCGACACGAAGCCGTTGAAGAAAGCGCTGCTCGCGACGAAGCCACGCCCGCCGACTGCGCAATGGGGCGTGTTCCTGCGCAATCACGACGAACTCGATCTGGGGCGCCTCACGCCGGAGCAGCGAGCCGCCGTGTTCGCGGCGTTCGCTCCGGAGCCCGACATGCAGCTCTATGAGCGCGGCATTCGCCGCAGGCTTGCGCCGATGCTGGCAGGTGACAGACGCCGCCTCGAACTCGCGTATAGCCTGATGCTGACTTTGCCTGGCACGCCCGTGTTCCGTTACGGCGATGAGATCGGCATGGGCGACGACCTGCGCCTGCCCGAACGCGAAAGCACGCGCACGCCGATGCAATGGTCGGCGGAACCGGAGGGCGGCTTCACGAAGCATCCAAAGCCGCCCGTCCGCGTGATTTCGGGCGGGGCGTATGGCTTCGAGCGGGTCAACGTGGCGAGCCAGCGGCGCGATCCGAATTCGTTTCTGAACTGGACGGAGCGAATGATCCGTATGCGCCGCGAAGTGCCGGAAATCAGTTGGGGCGATTTCGCAGTGCTGCGCACGTCGCGAAACGATGTGCTCGCACTGCGTTACGACTGGCGCAACAACTCGGTGCTGTGCGTGCATAACTTCGGTGACGAGGCGTGCACCGTGAAATTCCGCTCCGGCTACAACGAAACGGGTGACGACCGGCTGATCAATCTGCTGTCCGACGATCACAGCCACGCGGGCGATGACGGCCGGCATGCCGTCGTGTTCGAGCCTTATGGATACAGGTGGTATCGCGTCGGCGGACTCGATTATCTGCTGAGGCGCACCGAGGTTTAGACACTCAGCCCGAGATCAGCCCGAAATCAAGCGCTCAAAGACATCCGTCCCGCCCATCTGCCCGCCCTTGAACATGATCTCGGTGCCGTCGAGCGAAGGCTCGTCGGCATGCAGGCGGCACACCGTGACGCCCGTCGTCAGCGGCGCGCGATAGGAAAGGCCCCATGCGTCGAGCGCCTGTGCCGCGTGGCTCGACGTATCGCCGCCCGCAATGCCGATGCGCCGGGGGCGAGCGGCCCGGACCACGTCGCGCAGCAGTGCCGCCGTCGCATGCGTGGTCTGTGCGCGGCTTGCATCGTTTTCATTTTGCGCACGTCGCGTGAAGGCGAGCACATGCCGGCCTTCGCGCAACATATCGACGATGGGTGCCGCGTCGAATCGCAACACGTCGCCGTCGCGCCCACGCGGATAGAGTTCGATCTTCCAGTACGAGTGAGCGGCTTCGATCTGCGCGGCTGTCAACGGTGACAGGCTGCCCGCGAGCGCAAATACAGGACCTTGCGCGCGGCCGAGCGCTTGCGATCGGGCGCTCGCTTGCAGCGTATCCGAAGTCGCCACATCCGAAGCCGCCGCAGCACACCATGCCTGCGCGACGCTGCTTGCGCCGACGGCGAGCATCGGCGCGTGGCGAGAGCGTTCATTGATCAGCCGGCCGATCATCGCGAGGTCGTCGTCACACAGCACGTCGAACAGTATCGCGGACGATCCCGCCGACAGCCTCGCATCGACCATCGCATCGACTTCAGCAAACGGCAATGCGTATGCACGCCAGTCGACCAACGTCACGTCGCGCATGCCTTGCCGTTCGAGATGCACGCGCAGATCGGATTCGTTCATCGGCGTGACGGGATGGCGGCTCATCGTCGGATGGCGGTCGATCCGATGGACTTCGCGCGTGCCGCTTCCCGCTGCCGCAAACAGTTGCCCGAACGCGCAGTAGCGCAGCAGTCCAGGCTGACCGCCGACGATGGGCACGAACGGATTCGCGAAATGGCGGCGCAGCGTGGCGATGGCCGTCGCGATGTTGCCGGTGTCCGGCGCGCTGTCGAATGTCGAGCAGACCTTGTAGTGCATCACGCGCACACCGAGCGCGGCGAAGCATGCGCCGACACGCGCGAGTTCGCCGGCCATCGCAGCGGGCGGCATCGCGCGTGCCGCGCCCGCCATGCCGATCGCGTCGAGCGGACCGACGCTGTCGAGGCGCGCGCGGGTCGGCGGCGAGAGGAAGAGCAGCGTTCGCAGACCGGCGCGGGCGAGATGCGCCAGCGTGTCGGTCGCGCCCGTGAAATCGTCGCCGTAGAAGCCGTACGGCGCGACGCTCGATGCGCTCATGTGCGCGCGCCGAAGAACGCGAGCGCGGTGCGCAGTTCCGGCGCATGGGCCGCATAGTCGTGCAGCGGCGTGCCGGACTGCGCCGCGTCCCATGCCTGGCGAACGCTGCGTACGCCGGCCGCAGGTCCATCCGGATGCGCAAGAATGCCGCCGCCCGACATGAAAAGCAGATCCGCGCTGCCGGTTGCATCGAACGTCGCGGGGACCGTGCCCGCCCATTGGCCCGACGAGAACGCGGGCAGCACGCAATCGCCGAGGCCTTCGGCGAGAGCCGTCGCGCAATCGCGCGCCGACCCGGCCACTTCCGCATCGCTTTGCGCGAACTTGCCGGCGAGCCCATGCACGTGCATATGATCGACGCCCGCGAGCCGCCACAACGTCTGATACGCCTGAAAGCCGATACCGAGCGCCGCATCGCGCGACATCATGCCGAAGCCGTTGCGATGCGCGTGCAGAACGAGCGGCGTCGAGCGGCGCAGCGTCTGGATTGCCGAGAACCCGCACCAGTTGATGCTCGCCATCACGCAGTCGCCTTGCTCGCGTTCGACGAGCTCCGCGTGACGCCGCATCGCATCCGTATCGTCGGTGATGTTGAACGCGACCATCACGCGCTTGCCCGTGCGTTCGCGGAACGCGCGGACTTCACGCATCACGGCGCGCACCCGTTGATCGAGTGGCGCATGTGATGGATTCGCGCAGACTTCATCGTCCTTGATGAAATCGATGCCCGCTTCACATAGCGTGCGCACGAGCTGCGCGGTCTCTTCCGCCGACAGCCCGACGTTCGGCTTGATGATCGTGCCGACCATCGGCTCTTGCTGGACGCCCGTCAGCCGCCGCGTGCCGGCGACGCCGTGCGCGGGCAGATCGAAGCGTTCGCGATAAGCGCGCGGCACGCGCAGCGACACAAGCCGCATGCCCGTCACTTCGCCGAGATCGTACAGATTGCCGGCGACCGTCGCGGCGAGCGTCGGCAGATTGGCGCCGATGTTCGCAACGGGAAACGACAGCGTCACGCGGGCGCGCCTGAATGGCCCGTTCACGCGTTGCCGCATGAGCCATGCGCTCGGCAGCGCCGGCGAGTCAGCCGCCTGGAGTTCGTCGATGCGCAGCACGCTTGCGCGGCTGCGCGCGCGCAGTTCGTCGCTTTCGCCGGCGACGCGCACGAACGTGCCGCTCGACTGCTCGCCCGCCATCGTGTCCGCGACCTTCGCGAGATCGAGCGGCGTCTCGACGAGGTAATCGGCTTCTATGCTGTCGTCGCGTGATGAAGGCGCGCTCATAGCGTGCTCAGATCGGGAAACGGACGCACCGCGTCGCGGCCATCCCAGTTCAGCGACGCCTCGCGAATCATGTCGAACAGCTTGCCTTTAGGTCCCGCGATCTCCGACAGCTCGATCACCGTTCCCGGATGCTGTTCCGTGTCGAAGTACACGAAGCGTCCGTTCTTGCCGACGTTGCCGCTCATCGCCACCGTGAAGCCCTGTGTCAGCAGACGTTCGAGATCGGCGTCGAACGAAGTCGTCCAGTAAGCGTTGTGCTGCAATCCCGTATGGCCCGCGGCGAGAAAGTCGCGATACATCGACGGCGCGTCGTTGCGCATCTGGATCAGCTCGACCTGCAAGTCCCCGGAGTTTGCGAGTGCAACCGAGTTGTGGACCTCGTAGCGCTCGCCGCGATAGCGATAATCCTCGATGGGCACGCGTTCGTTATAGAACCACGGACCGACGCCGAGCACGCGGCTCCAGTGGTCCATCGCCGCCTCGATGTCGCGCACGACATAACCGGCCTGACGGATCTCGCCGAAAAAACGACTCATGAATACACTCCCAATGCCAGAGAAGGGATTGCGATGAAACTGCGAAACAGTGATGCGAACGGCTGGGAAACGACGGGCGCTCAGAGAAAGCCAGTCGATATCCACGGCACGAACGCGACGAGAATCAGCCCGAGCACGAGCGCGCTCATATAGCCGACGATGGGCCGCATGCCGGCATCGGGATTGATGCGGCTCACCGCGCACGCCGAGTAGTAGCCGACGCCGAAAGGCGGCGAGAACAGCCCGACGCCCATCGAGAGAATCACGACGATCGCGTAATGCACTTCATCGACGCCGGCGGCGCGCGCAATCGGAAAGAGCAGGGGGCCGAACAGCACGATCGCGGGGATGCCTTCGAGCACACTGCCGAGCACGATGAACACGATGATCGACAGCGCGAGAAAACTCCACGACCCGCCGGGCAGCGACGTCATCAACGACGCGAGATCCTGCGAGAAGCCCGACTGCGTGAGCGCCCACGCCATCGCGGTCGCACAGCCGATGATGAAGATGATCGCGCCCGACAGCGTGGCCGCGTCGATCAGCATGCGCGGCAGACGCGACCACGCGAAGCGCCGATAAACGAAGAGGCCGATCAGCACCGAGTACGCAATGCCGATCGTCGATACTTCCGTCGCCGTCGCGACGCCTTCGACGACCGCGCCGCGAATCACGAACGGCAGCGCGAGCGCGGGGAACGCGACGACGAACATGCGGCCAATCTCGCGCCGGTTGAAGCCCTGCGCGCGGCTCAGGTCTTCCTTGCGATAGCGCAGCCACACGACGAAGCACAGCATCAGCGCGAGCACCAGCGCGGGCAGCATGCCCGCCGTGAAGAGCGCGGAGATCGACAGCCCCGTGACCGAGCCGATCGTGATCAGCACGATGCTGGGCGGCACGGTTTCCGTTTGCGCGCCCGCCGTCGACAGCAGCGCGACGAGGTCGCCTTCGTCCGCGCCGCGCCGCTTCATTTCGGGGAACAGCACGGGCGCGATCGCGGCCATGTCGGCGACCTTCGAGCCCGAGATGCCCGACACCAGATACATCGTGCCGATCAGCACATACGACAGTCCGCCGCGCACATGACCGACGAGGCTCGCGAGAAACTGGATCATCGCGCGCGCCATGCCCGTCATCTCGATCATCAGCCCGAGGAACACGAACAGCGGCACCGCGAGCAGCACAAGATGCGACATGCCTTCGTCCATGCGGCCGACGATCACTTCGAGCGGCGTATCGGTCGTGAGGCTCAGATAGCCGAACGTCGCGAGCGCGAACGAAAAGCAGATCGGCACGCCGGAGAAGATGCCGATTGCGACCACACCGACGAAGAAGATCAGCAGGTTCGCCTTGCCGAGATCGGGCAGCGCGGGCGCGGCCCACGTGATGACGCCCGCCACGACGGCGACGAACGCGAGCGCAATCGCGACGTCACGCATGCGGCCCAGCTGCGCGAGCCGGATCAGTCCGACGAGCAGCATCAGCGCCGCGCCGACGGGCAGCGCGAACGCGCGCCATGCATCGCTGATCTGCAAGGCAGGCGTGAGGATCACGGTCTCGGCGGCGGCGAAGTCATACGCGGGCCACAGCACGAGCGCGAGCAGCGCAATCGACAGCACGATCGCGAGCGTATCGACGAGCGCGCGCCGCTGCGGCGACAGGCGGCTGACGAAGGCCGTCATCCGCATGTGCTCGCCGCGCCGCAGCGCCAACACTGCGCCGAGCATCGACATCCACAGGAACAGCATGCCCGCCAGTTCGTCCGACCACACGAGCGGCTGATGCAGCGCGTAGCGGAACACGACGCCCGCCAGCAACACGACGATTTCGACGGCGAGCAGCAGCGCACACGCGCATTCGACGAGCGCGATCAACGCGCGGTCGAAGCGGCGCAGCCAGCGCCTCGGACCGCTTGCGGCGAGCGCTGTGTCGAACGATGAAGCGGCCGTGGCATCGGCGATGGCTGCATGCGGCAGCACCTGATCCGTCATATCGATCTCCCCAGTCCGCGATGCGCGCGGCACGTTACGCTCCTGCACGTGCCGCGCGGCATCGCGCGCGAAGTTGCGCGAGCTCGTGTGAATTCAAGCGAGCTTGCCCGTGTAGCTTTCCAGCAGCGACCACGCTTCGTTGCCGAAGCGGCCCTTCCAGTCGGAATAGAAGTTCGCTTGCCGCAGCGCCGTGCGGAACGTGTCGGGCGAAGGCCGGTTGATCGACAGCCCCTTGCCTTGCAGATCGGCGACGGCGGCATCGTTGAGCTTGCGCACGTCGTCGCGCTGGCGCAGTGCCGCCTGATTGAACGCATCGGACGTGATGCCTTGCAGGTCTTTCGGCAGCTTCTGCCACGCGCGCTGGTTCAGCACGAACCAGAAGCCGTCCCAGATGTGATTCGTCAGCGAGCAGTACTTCTGCACTTCGTACAGCTTCGCCACCTGCACGATGGGCAGCGGATTTTCCTGCGCATCGACGATATGCGTCTGCAGCGACGAATAGACCTCGCTGAACTGAAGGCTCGTCGGCGCGGCGCCCAGGCCCTTGAACATGTCGATGCTCAGCGGGCTGACGGGCACGCGAATCTTGAGGCCGCGCATGTCCGACGCGTTCGCGATTGCGCGCGAGCTGGACGTGGTTTCGCGAAAGCCGTTGTCCCACATCTTCTCGAACGACTCGAGACCGGCTTTCGACATCGCCGCGCGCACGTACGCGCCGACCTTGCCATCCATCGCGCTCCACACCTGTGAGTAGTCGCTGAACGCGAAGCCAATTGCGTTGATCGCGGCAACGGGCGCGAGCGTCGACACGACGAGCGCGGACGGCGTGAACATTTCGATGCCGCCGCTGCGCACCTGCGCGAGCATGTCGGTATCGCCGCCTAGCTGGTTGTTCGGGAAGATGCGGATTTCCATTCGCCCTTTGGACTGCTCCTTCACCTGGTCCGCCGCTTCCTTCGCGCGAACGTTGAGCGGATGCGTGAGCGGCAGGTTGTTGCCGTACTTGAACACGTACTGCGGCGCGGCGGCACGAACGATGGCGGGAAAGCCGAGCGCACCGGCGACGGGCACGGCCGCCGCAGCGCGCAGGAGCGAGCGCCTGACAAGGTTGGTCATTCGAGAGTCTCCTTAATTTTGTTAGGTGTGTGCCGCTGTGGCATCATGCTCAATCAAAAACCATCAAGATCCGGACAGGCGCCGATGCATCTTTTTCGTTACGCTCTGTGCTGTCTGCATGATGTTGCTGCAAGACTAGGGACGGCCACTCGCCGTGTCAAACCGCAATCGTGATTGTTTTTGATGGACTACGCCCTCAGAAATCAGCATGGCTGACGCGCCCATTCCTCTTTTTCCGCCGCGTGCGCGAATCGCGGACATCGCCGCTGCGGCAGGTGTTTCGACGGCGACCGTCGATCGCGTATTGAACGGCCGCGAAGGCGTGCGGCCGATGACGGCGCGTCGCGTGATGCGGGCCGCCGCGCAGGCGGGCTATGTGGTCGACGCGCCGGCGCCCGAGACCAAAACCGCGCGGCCCTTGAAGATCGAGTTTCTGGTGCCGGCCGGCACGAACCGCTATCTGCGCATGCTCGGCGATTACATCGAGTTCGCGCACAACCAGTGGGCCGCGCAAGGCATGCGCTGCCGCGTGCACTATGTGGAGAGCTTCAACCCGAATGAACTCGCCGCGCGTCTGCTGCACTATGGACAGCGCGCGGATGGCGTGGTCTTTATGGCGCTCGAACATCCCGTGGTGCGCGATGCCGTGAACGCGCTCGCGGAGCAGAACGTGCCCGCGATCACGCTGATCTCCGATCTGTCGAATTCTCGCAGGCTCGCTTATGTCGGCATCGACAACCGTTCGGCGGGGCGCACGGCCGCGTTGCTGCTGGGGCGCTTCATGGGACCGCGTCCGTCAGGCAAGATCGCGATGCTTGCGGGCAGCCTCAACTATCGCGGGCACGAGGAGCGTGAGATCGGCTTTCTGCATCTGATCGAATCGACGTTTCCGCAAGTGAAGGTGATCGGGCTGCGCGAAGGGCAGGACGACAGCGAGCGCAATTACGTGCAGACACGCAATCTGATCGCGCAGCATCCGGACCTTGCCGGCATCTACAACAGTGGCGGCGGTTCGGATGGCGTCGCGCGCGCGATCGTCGAGGCAAAGACCGAGCAGAAGATTCTCTTCGTCGGACATGGACTCACGCCCGATACGCGCGCGTTGCTGATCGACGGAACAATGGACGCGCTCATCACACAGACGCCGCAATCGATGGTCGGCAACTCCCTGAAAATTTTCCATAACGTGCATGAAGGCCGCGATGCGCTCGACGGCGTGAAGCCCGTGCAGTTCAGCATCGTGTTGCGCGAGAATCTTCCCTAACGCAATCTTCAGCGCAGAGGAGAGGCCGCCATGCAATCGGGTTATGCAGTCGCCGCCGTCGCGTCTGCTTTGGTCGTCATATACGTTCATTCAACCATCCCGCGCTATACGCTGAGAGGATCGAGACGGGTGATCGCCCATATGTCGCTGGTAGTCGTTGGGCTTCTGGTGCAAATAGGTAAGCCGGTTGAGAAGTCTTCATATAGAAAGGATACTTTAGTGAACGCAGAGGACCGTATTCCATACGACGGGCGCAACGGCATCCTTAAGGCCGAGCTTCGCGAGATCGAACTGGCCCTTATGAATGCGATGCGTCAACTCGATGCCTGAAATCGTCGTCGCGGCGCTTCTGAACCGTTTGAAGCCGAGCATCACATTCGTTCTGGATTTGATATGGCGATGGTCCTGCTCGATCAGGTTGTTCAGGTATTTCGAGGACCGGACCTTCGTGTCTTCAGGCAGCGAACCATCGACCATCATCTCGCGCACCGCGCGGTGCGAGGCAGCATAGCCATCGAGCGTGATGATCTCCGGCGACTGGCCCTGATGCCTGATCGCCTTGCTGAAAAAGGCTTTGGCCGCGCCCACGTCGCGCCTCGCCCTG
>NZ_WHNP01000047.1 GCF_009362735.1 Paraburkholderia franconis
TCCTCCCGAATGCCCTGTGCGCCTTGCCGCGCAATGCGCTTGCGCCACGTGCTGACCGTCTGCACCGATACACCGAGCTCTCGCGCAATCACGGTATTCGAGTGTCCCTCATGTGCCCACAACGCAATCCGAGCCCGCATCACATCCCGCTGCGGGGCCGTCTTCTGTGCGATCAGCGACAGGAGTTTCTTTTTTTCTTTCTTCGTCAGCTTCACTGACGTTGCATGACGGCCTCGGCTCATCCCGACATGATAACCAAGGCGTTTAATTATTCAACGTATTTAAGGGATGTCATACTAGCCCATAGTTCACGAGTTCGCTTCGAACCAGCGCTTCATACTGCTCGCTCGCGGTATGTGCTTGCGGCCACGGGGCACGCGCGAACGAGTAAGTACGCTCGCCCTGCAGCACGACGGGCGCGCCCGTTGCGTGCACATCCGTCGTCACATCGGCGCAGCCCGCGAGAGCGACGACACTCGCAAGGACCACTGCTGCGCTATACGTCACTTTCTTCACTTTCATCTCGCTTCGATTGAATAGCGTTCGCGTACCGTTCATGTTCGTGCGCCGTTCATGCGTGCGCGTCGGCTTCGTCGAGCACGGGCAGGGTAATCGTGAAGGCCGTCCCTTTGCCCGGCGCGCTCTCGACGCACACATCGCCGCCGTGCCGCGTCACAACCGCTTTCACGAAGGCCATGCCGAGTCCCGTGCCCGCGACTTCCGGCCGCTCGGCTTCGTGAAAGCGCTGAAAGCGCTCGAACAGATGCGCCTGATCTTCGGTTGAAATGCCATAGCCCTCGTCGCGAATCGTGCAGCTTACGCGCGCCGGCGATGTGCCCGAAACGCCGCGCTCCTGCGCGACGGTACACGTGATGCGCGTATCGGACGGACTGTATTTCACTGCGTTGTTCAGGATGTTGACGAGCGCACGCGTCATCAGCGAGCGGTCCGCGTTGATCCAGTGGCCGTCGCCCTGCTCGTCGTACGCCGCTTCGAGACGGATGCACTTCGCTTGCGCCTGAGGCCACACCTCGTCGCTCGCATCGATCACGAGTTCGACGAGGCTCACCGGCTCGAGCACATAGGCCTGCGATTCGGCGCGTGCGAGCTGCACGAAATCGTCGGCGAGCGTGAGCGCGCGTTGTGCGTAACGTTCGATGCGGCACAGAAAATCGCGCATGCGGTCGGACTCGAGCTTGCGCGCCCGCTCGATCTCGACGAGCGCCAGTATCGATGCCTGCGGCGAGCGCATGTCATGCGACAGCAGACGCAGCGCGTCCTCTCGCAGACGCTCGGCCGCATGCAGGGCCGTCACGTCGACAAGGCCCGCAATCCAGCCGATCGCCTCGCCTTGCGCGTTCGTGCATCTGGCGTAGCGCAACAGATGATCGCGCTGGTTGCGATCGCGCGCTTCGATGCCCTGCTCCATCATGCCGGCAAACGCAATCCGCCCGGGGTCGAGTATCGCGGGCCAGTGCGCGTGCCCGAAGCCGTCGGCCTCCGCGCTCGAACCGATCGCCTTCACGAAGACGAGATCGCCGAGCACTTCGCGCATCTGCCGTCCCTCGGGCCTCGGCGCGCCGAGCCCGGCGAAGTGTGCCTTCGCCGCATGGTTCGCGATCAGCACGATACCGCGCACATCGCTCACGAGAATCGGCTCCGGCACGCTGTCGAGGCTGTCCCACACGAAGCGCTTCATGTCCTGCACGCGCCGCGCCGCCTGCGCCATCAGCGCCATATGCTGCGCGAGCACGTCGCCGCCGAACTCGCGGCTGCGATGCGGCGCCTCGGGCAGCAGATACGGCTCGTCGGCGAGGCGCTGCAGTTCTTTTCGCAGATACGACATCGTCATTTCGAGCCGACGCCAGTTCCACATCGGATACACGGCGATCAGTCCAACGATGGCGGGCACGGGCGAAATCCAGAGCCGCAGTCCGTACAGCAGCGCCGCGCTGCCCACGACCATCGCCGCGCAGAGCACGAGCGTCATCAGCAGCGAACGCAGCGGCGACAGCACGAGCAGCCCCGCGAGCAGCACGCCGAGCGGCACGAGCGACACAGCGCACACGAGCGCCCGGCGCGCGGGCTCGATCTCGCGCCCGGTGACGAGCATATCGAGCACGTTCGCGTGGATATAGACGCCCGGCAACGGACCGAGCTGACCCGATACGGGCGTCGAAAACCTGTCGTAGAGCCCCGATGCCGTTACGCCGATCACCACGATCTTTCCGCGCAGCATGTCTTGCGGCACGTGGCCATCGAGCACGCTCGCGAACGAAACCTTCGGATACGACTGCGCGAGCGGGCTGAACGGAATCAGATAGCGCCCTTCGCCATTGCTGCCGACTCTCGTTCGATCCGGCGATGCCGTCGCGGCGCCAGGATCGTCCGTGAGCTTCAGCTCGCCCTGCCTGATCGCGCGCCATACGGGCACCATCAACTGCGGCCAGCGCATATGCGCATCGCCTTCGAACAGCGCGACACTGCGCACGATGCCGTCGCCATCCACTTCGAGGTTGATATGGCCGAGCCCCGCAGCGGCCTGGGTGAGCGGCTCGACGGGCTTGACTGCGACGCGCTCGCCGCTCGCATCTTCAGGCGTCAGGAGAACGGGCAGCCACGTCGGATTCGCGGCGATCGATCGCGCGAGTTGCGCATCGTCTTCGGCCGGCTCGGTGAAGAGCACGTCGTAGACCACGGCAGCGGGATGCGCTTTCGCGATTTCGTCCAGCAGCCGCGCATGCACGGCGCGCGGCCAGGGCCAGCGCCCGAGCTGCGCAATGCTCGCGTTGTCGATTTCGACGACGGCGATATCGGGCAGCACAGGTTGCGCGCGCCAGCGCAGAAAGCGGTCGTAGACGAGGTGATCGGCGCTCGCCGTCAACCTGCCGAGCGAGCCGAGCAGAACGACCACGACGCCGAGGCAGCCGATGCACAGCCATTCGAACAGGAAGCGGCGCCCGACTGGCCGCCCAAGACGTATGCGCGGATCGAAGCTCATGCGCGGGCCGCTGGTGGTCATCACCGGGCCAGTGTAAACGAGCGGACCGAACTTCCCTTCTGATAGAACCGGCCGTTCTCGAACTGCTCGGCGATCACGGTCCAGTAGTAGACACCCGGCGGCAAATCGGACACGACGACCTGTCCCGCCGCGAGATCCGTGCGATCGACGATCGGCTCGCGCAGATCGTCGGTGGTGGCCAGCACGAAGCGGAACCGCGTCTCGACACCCGGACGGCTCGCCGCCAGCCAGCGGAACTCGAAGTCGCGGCTGCCGGCGCGTTGACCCGCCGACGCGTCGAGCGCGAACTGGCGGCGCTCGAATGCATAGATCTGCGGCAAGCCTTCGAGGCCGATGTCGTCGATCGACGCAATGCGCCACGAAGTAGTTGCCGTCCGGCAAGTCTTCGAACGATGCGTGCGGCGCGCTCACGCGCTGGTCGCGGATCAGGTCGAACAGGTCGGCGTCGCGCGCGATCTGCACGCGATACGCGCGGGCTTTGTCGGATGGCACGATCTCGAACGAGACGTCCTTCGCATCCTGCACCTTGCCGGGTTCCGCGAGCGCGGGTGCCGGCAGCAGGGCCACGGGCGCGCCGACGCCGCCCGTCGCGCGCGTGACGTTGCCGAACTTCGCGCCGATCAGTTGCGTCGACGCCTGCAGCGGCACGCCCGGCGCACGCGGCCGCAGGCGCGCCGCATCGACGCCGACGGCGCCATTGAGCACGGCGACGGCCGTCGATTGCTCGCCGCCGTCGTAGCTCACGCGAAAGCGGGTGCCGCGCACGCCCGCCACCACCGACGGCGAGCGGATCTGGAAGCGATCGTCCTTCTTCGTCGCATGCGTGACCTCGCTGTCGACCTCGCCTTGCCTCAGGTCGATCACGCGATCCTGCGAACCCGTCAGCACGGTCTGCCGCAGCGTGCCGATCTCGATCGTGCTGTCCTGCGGCACCGACAGATGCGAGCCGTCGTCGAGTTCCAGCGTGACGAAGCCGTTGTGGCCCGTGCGCACGCGGTCTCCTTCGACGAGCGTCATGCCGACGGTGACGGGCACGAACGCGTTCTGACGGAACGCGTGTTCGACGGGACCGCTCATCGCGACGACACGTGCGGTCCTGGGCTCCTGCTTCAGCAACGCGACGGGCAGGATCAGCTTCGCGCCCGGCTGAAGATGAAGCGGGTCCGCGACGTGATTCAGCTTACGAAGCACGACCCAGTCGCGCGGGTCGCGCAGGTAGCGATCGGCGACGTCGTATAGCGTGTCGCCGGCATGCGTCACATAGACCGTGGATGCAGCAGGCGCATGTCGCGCCGATGTCTGCGCGTCGGCGCACGCAGGCAGCAGCGCCAGCGCAGCCATCAAAGACGGAATGATGCCGCGCAACGCGAACGGCGCCATCCGGACGGAAACGCGCGGCGTCACCGGCGACGGCACGCACAGTGCGATGTCCGCTACGGCCACCGTCACGCGTCCCCCTTTTCGAGCCGTTCGAGCCGGTAGCCGTAGCCGTAGATGGGTGTGAGCCGATAGCCCTTCTCAGGGCGAAGGCCGAGCTTTGCGCGCAGCATCGATACGTGCGTGTCCATCGTGCGCGACGGAATGTCGATGTCCTGTCTCCAGATCGCTTCGAGAATATGCGCGCGCGACAGCGGCTGGCTCAGATGCCGGAACAGTAGCAACGCGAGTTCGAATTCCTTCTGCGTCAACGTCACGGGCAGGCCGCGAGCGACCACTTGCTTCGATCCCAGCTCGAACTCGAATTCACCGAAGATCTCCCGCGTCGCCGCCTGGTTGAGCTGATAGGCGCGGCGCAGCAGCGATCTGACGCGCGCGAGAAGCACGCTCGTCGCGACGGGCTTGACCACATAGTCGTCGGCGCCCTTGTTCAGCATCGCTGCGATGTCCGTCTCGCGGCTGCGGCTCGTCATGAACAGCACGGGCAGACGGTCGGACAGGCTCTGACGCACCCAGCGCAGCACCTCTTCGCCCGACATGTCGGGCACGTTCCAGTCGAGCACCAGCAGATCGAATGTCTGGCGGCGCAAATGCTTCACGAGCGCCTGGCCTTCCGCAAACGCATGACAATCGTGCCCATCTACCGCCAGCGACTGACAAACGAAGTCGGCTTGCGCCACATCATCGTCCAGCACTGCAATTCTCATAAGACCCCGCACGCGAAATCACTCATCGGGCAGACGGACGCACCGCATCGTCCGGGACGCGCTCTGTCCATCATGCCTTTGCTCCAGCGCCACTCAGGGCCGCCACCTTGTCGTCAACGTGTTCCTTCGGGCGCAGATGCGCGCTCAGCGCCGCCTCCAGACCCATCCTCACATGCTCCCACGCGGCGTGCGCGTAGTCCGGCTCGCGCGACGCCCACTCCTGGGCGAGGTCGAACACACGGCGAACCGTCGATGCGCAATTCGTCAGACCGGCATCGCCGCCTGCCGTGGAATCGCGCAGCCACTCGGCGAGCCACGGCATGTCCAATGCACAGGAATCCGCATAGGCTTCCATTGCCGCGCGAGCGTGATAGTCGTTCGCCGGGTCCAGCTCGATCCGCCGCCCGTCGCTGCCGCCTTTGCGCGCCTCATCGCCGGTCCTGAACGGAATCCTCGTAGTGCCTGGTCTGAAAAACATCCGATCCCTCGGTGAACGACGACGATTCGAGTCCCTCTCTGTGCGGGCATGGCCTGGCAGCCCGAAAAATTGTCATCTGGCGCTGACGGATTTTGACAATTTTGCGCACAGTATAAAAAGAGGGCGCAATAAAATCATTTAAAGATTGTTAGATCGGTTCGCCTAACCGATTGCTTTCGCCCGCCGGGGCCGCCCGCAAGGCGGCACTGTCGACGGTGGCGCCGCCCGCCTCTTCGCCCGCGGGCCGTGATCGCTGGCTGCGGATCATGTCGGGCGGGCCCTGAACGGTCGCCATCCATCAGTTGCCGCCATCAGTTGTCCCGTCAAATGTCACACGGCTGGCGGTCGCAAACCGACCGAATCGACAATTGAGCAGACGAGGCCGTGCCAATTGCAGCGGCCCCGCTCATCTTCGCTGACTTGCCGCTCGCGGCGCGCAAACTACCGGATGGTCGCCAGCATGCGCCGGCAACCGATCGGCAGATGAGCTACGGATGCACGACATGGGGCAGCGTTCCACCCGCGCCGCGTGCGGCCACGCCTTCTTGCAGGATGGCGCACATGCTCGTGAACAGGACGAGGATGATCAGCGCCATGCTGCACAATCCGATGATTCTCCAGGTCTTCATCTTCGCCATCCCTGTAAGCAGCGTGCAATGGGCGCGCGTTGCGAATGAAAGCCCTCGGTGATGCCGTGAGTCGCGCCCTGAGTCGAATCTTCAGGAAACGCGGCCCGTCACGGCATCGCGAATCTCACGCAGCAGCAGCACGTCTTCGGATGGCGCGGCGGGTACGGGTACAGCGACCGGGTCCGGATTGCGCAGGCGGTTGATGAACTTCACCATCATGAAGATGATGAAAGCGAGGATGATG
Source organism: Paraburkholderia franconis (assembly GCF_009362735.1). Classification (GTDB taxonomy): domain Bacteria; phylum Pseudomonadota; class Gammaproteobacteria; order Burkholderiales; family Burkholderiaceae; genus Paraburkholderia; species Paraburkholderia franconis. The sequence continues at coordinate 6,518 of NZ_WHNP01000047.1, forward strand.
AAGTTGATCAGCACGGTGATGAACGAGCCGTAACCGAACGCCGCGACGCCGGCAGCCTGCAGATCTTTATAGGAGTCCGGGTTGCCCTTGAAGGTGGACGGTATGTCGCCAAGGCGTACGAACATGTTCGAGAAGTCGAGGCCGCCCGTCGCGACACCGATCACGGGCATGATCAGATCCTTCACCAGCGAATTGACGATGCCCGAAAAGGCACCGCCAATGATGACGCCGACAGCAAGATCCATTACGTTGCCCTTGAGGGCAAATTCCTTGAATTCCTGAACGATACCCATCGACGCTCCTTTGTCTTTTTTCAAGCAATTGCAATGACTTCTGCGTGACAACTTGATGACCGTTGCGTGTCATTCGCACGTCTCAACGATCATCGGGACGCTGGATAGTCCAGTCTGGTAGTTCTCCCTGATTGCCTTCGTATTCGAATAAATTCGAATTGCGGTAGGTACTATATGAGATCCGCAAATCGAATTCTTTTAGCAATTGTCAAGTCGGCGAACAAACACGAATGACAATTCCCGTTTGCGCCTTTGATGCAATGACGTATCGGTGAAACACGCGCATACGTTCGTCGTGCGAAAACTGCACTAACATTATTTAAAAAACGAACACATCAGGTTTTGGTAGTCTTTTGACGTCAGAATCGATCGTCGTATGTGAACGAGCGGCGCAACAGCTTCGCAGCCTGCTGCAACGTTGTCCGATAACGCGAGGGATTCATCATGCTGATGTGGATTGCAAACTGGGCAGCACGCCACGCGCCGACGCCCGAGAAACAGGCCGAGCGCGCGGTGGATGAACTGCGCATGGAATTGTTCCGTGCCGAACAGCAGGTACTCGACGCGCAACTGCGCGCCGAGTACTACCGGTCGCGTCTTATCTTCCTCGAAGATGTCACGAGAAAGGGCATCGAGGCGGTGTCCGACCAGCGCAAGGGACAACAGGATGTGTCGCTGCCGACGCGCCCGGGACCCAGGCTCACTGCCGCGCAATAGCACGCATCACCACTTGCAACGCAGGGAATGTGCGAAGGCCGAAGGGATTTGCGAAGCAAATCCCTTCGGCTTATATGAAGCTATATGAATGATCGGGAAAGACATCACGACATCACGGCTGCAACTCTGCCGCGATGTAAGTCTTCATACGTGCAGCCAGCACATCGACGAGCTCAATCGCTTTGATCTCGTCTTGCACCGGCTGGCAGGCAGAACGCGGTTAAGCCTGAGAACCCGAAGCGTCATCCGCCTGCGGATCGTCGGCGGCCTCTTGCGCGTCGTCCTTTTTCTTTTCGCTCAGCGACTCCAGCGCGCCCGCGCCTTCGAAGCCTGCGACGGCGGCCGCTGCCTTGGTCAGCAGGCCTGCATCCGGATCAACCTTTTCGAGTGCTTCGACTGCCGCTACCGCGCCCGCTATTTCGCCCACCTTGTCGAGGATTCCCATACCACGCTCCCTTAAAAGAATTCGTTGCCCACATCGAGCCATGCCACTTACGCGCTGCCGTCACACGCTGCCAATGGCATCTTCATTCACACCGTAAAAAAAGAAGCCGCAGCCACGGCTGCGGCTCTAAATGCCACTTGCGGTACGGTCACCGCGTCTTCATTCTCGTTCGTTGTCCCGCAGGCATCAACGTTGATCGTGCAGATTTAACTATCTTTGAACATCTGGCGGTGTGCCCGCGCATCTGTTCGTCGAATGAGTGTTTGCTGATCGTGCGAATCGACGAACGCAGTCATGTAATCGCGACGGCGCCACTGCCCGCGCGTATCGTCAATACAGCGCCTGGTTCGAGCATGAAGGGTCGTCCGCGTGCGGCTACAGCAACGCCCTGTGTGTCGCGTGCGGCGCGCAGCGCAACGACCTGCGCGCTGCCGTCGAGTTGCAACTGCTGATGATGGAACATCAGCGACAGGCGCGTTCGCGGCAATTCGCGCGGCCATGCGAGATCGAATTGCAACACGCCATCTTCGAAGTCGACGCCGCCATAGTGGCGCACGACGACATCGAGCGTTCCCGCGAGCGCGCCCAGATGCAGTTCCTCGCGAGCCGTCGATTGAAAATTTTCCCCACGCCTGAAGCGTCACCGATAAAGACTCGGTGCCCGAAAACGTGCCATCATCGACCGCACCCGCATGCATCGCCTGCTTCGTTGCCCATGACCTCGCCTGTGATCCGTGACGCATGCGAGCCGGGCGCGCAAGATGCTAGATCGCGAGGTCGCAGATCGGATTTCTCGCGCGCATGTTTTGCGCATACAGGCCGAACATGCATTTCGTATCGCCACGCTGACGATCCGGAGGGATACAGCATGAACGACGAAAAGAAAACGGACGCGTCCAGGGCTTCTTCGGGCGACGCGTCGAAGCCCAGGTCCCCATTGAACATCGCAAGCTGGTTGAGCGTCCTCTTTGCCGCGCTGTCGGGGCTGTATCTGCTCGCGGGCGGAGTGTGGCTCGTCGCGATCGGCGGGTCGCCCTATTACGTGGTTGCCGGAATCGTGCTGCTCGTGGTCGCGTGGCTTGCGTATCGACGCAATGGGCTCGCGCTGCTGCTCTACGCACTGCTGCTGATCGGCACGCTCGCGTGGGCCATCGCCGAATCGGGCTTCGACTTCTGGGCGCTCGTGCCGCGCACCGACATCCTCGTGCTGTTCGGCGTGTGGCTGTTGCTGACGTTAGTCTTTCATGCGTTCGGCACAGCCGCGCGAGCCGGCGCGGTCGCGCTCGTCGCATGCCTCATCGTCACGGGCATCGGGCTCGCGTATGCCGCGTTCAACGATCCGCAGCAGATCAACGGCACGGTCGCGGCGACTGCGGCCGCGCCCGCGCAAACGGATGTCCCGCGCCAGGACTGGACAGCGTATGGCCGCACGCAGGCGGGCACTCGCTACTCGCCGCTCACGCAGATCGACCAGCACAACGTGAAGGATCTGCAAGTCGCGTGGACATTCGAAACAGGCGACAAGAAAGGCCCGAACGATCCCGTCGAAATCACGAACGAAGTGACGCCGATCAAGGCGGGCGACATGCTGTACCTGTGCTCGCCGCACCAGCTCCTGTTCGCACTCGATGCCGCGACGGGCAAGGAGAAGTGGCGCTTCGATCCGGGCCTGAAGCCCGACCCGAGCTTCCAGCACGTGACCTGTCGCGGCGTGTCGTATCACGAGACGGCAGCCGCCGCCAGCAGCGGCGCCGCGCAAGGCGCACAGCCCGCTTGCGCGCGGCGCGTGATCCTGCCCGTCAACAACGGCCATCTGTTCGAAGTGGATGCGATAACGGGCCAGCGCTGCGCCGGCTTCGGCAACAACGGCGACCTCGATCTCCAGCATTTGCAGCCCGTCACCACATCGGGGCAGTACGAACCGACATCGCCGCCCGTCGTCACCGACAAGATCATCGTCGTCGCGGGGGCCGTGACCGACAACTATTCGACGCACGAACCCTCGGGTGTGATACGCGGCTTCGACGTCGAGACGGGCAAGCTCGTGTGGGCCTTCGATTCCGGCTCGAAAACACCGAACGAGATTCCCGACGACCAGCACAGCTTCACGCATAATTCGCCGAACTCGTGGGCGCCTGCCGCCTACGACGCTAAGCTCGATCTCGTCTATCTGCCGATGGGCGTGACGACGCCCGACATCTGGGGCGGTGACCGCACGCCCGACAACGAGCGCTATGCAAGCGGACTGCTCGCGCTTCATGCATCGACGGGCAAGCTCGCGTGGTTCTATCAGACGGTCCATCACGATCTGTGGGACATGGACGTGCCCGCGCAGCCGACGCTCGCCGATGTCGCCGATAGCAGCGGCAACGTCGTGCCCGCGATCTACGTGCCGGCGAAGACGGGCAACATCTTCGTGCTCGATCGCCGCACGGGCAAGCTGATCGTGCCCGCGCCCGAGCAGCCCGTGCCGCAAGGTGCTGCGAAAGACGATCATGTGTCGCCGACACAGCCGTACTCGCAACTGACCTTCCGTCCGGCAAAGAATCTCACAGGCGCCGACATGTGGGGCGCAACGATGTACGACCAGCTCGCGTGCCGCGTGATGTTTCACCGGTTGCGCTATGAAGGCACGTTCACGCCGCCGTCCGAGCAGGGAACGCTCGTGTTCCCGGGCAATCTCGGCATGTTCGAATGGGGCGGCCTCGCCGTCGATACGGACCGGCAGATCGCGATTGCGAATCCGATCGCATTGCCGTTCGTCTCACGGCTGATACCGCGCGGCCCCGGCAATCCGATCGAGCCGGCGGAAGCAGGTCCCGCCGGCACGGGCACCGAGGTCGGCATCCAGCCTCAATACGGCACGCCGTTCGGCGTGATGCTGAACCCGTTCCTGTCGCCCGTAGGACTGCCATGCAAACAGCCCGCGTGGGGCTACGTCGCGGCGCTCGATCTGAAGACGAACCAGATCGTGTGGAAAAAGCGGATCGGCACGGTGCGCGACAGCGCGCCTGTTCCGTTGCCGTTCAAGATGGGCATGCCGATGCTCGGCGGCCCGACCACGACGGCGGGCCATGTGTTCTTCATCGGCGCAACGGCCGACAACTATCTGCGCGCGTTCAGCACGGACACGGGCGAAGAGCTATGGCGCGCGCGGCTGCCTGCGGGCGGACAGGCCACGCCGATGACCTACGAAATGAACGGCAGGCAGTACGTGGTCATTGCTGCGGGCGGGCACGGCTCGTTCGGCACGAAGCTCGGCGACTGTGTGATCGCGTATGCATTACCCAACACGTGATGCGCGGCAGTGAATGCGCGTTAGCGGCGCGCGCGTCGTGCTCGACCCGGCGCCGCCGGCGCATGCGCTCGATGAACCGGTACGGCGTCTGTGGTCCGGCGTGTACGCCTTGACGCTCAACGAAGAAGAAGCGGCCGCGCTGACGGGCATTCGCATCGATTCCGGGCACGACGTCGTGCGCGCGGCTCGCTGCCTTCACGATCGCGGCATTGCGCTCGCGGTCGTGAAGGCAGCGATGGCGGCTGCATCGCCGTATCGGATGACGGCGTGATCGCCGTATGCATCGGCAAGGTGGATGTCGTCGATTCGACGGGCGCAGGCGATGCGTTCACGGGCGCGCTGGCTGCCGCGCGGGCCGCATCAACTGCGCGATCGTTGCCGAGGCGCCGTCTCACCAGCCGGTTGCGGTCCCGCCTGCAACATCAGCGATCCGCATCCGAGCAGCAGTCCGACCGCGCATACGCCCGGCCATTGCCAGACGCTCCACGCCCAGATGCCCAACGACGAACCGAGCGCGCCGCCCGCGAAGCGAATCGCCATGTAGAGCGTATTAATGCGGCTGCCGGCGTCGCTTCTGATGCTCATGTTGCGCGCCATGTTCGCGACATGTCCGCTCTGCAATCCCAGGTCCAGAACGATCACACCGGCGACCAGCCCCGCAATGGTGGAACCCGTCAGCGCGAGGATCGCGAACGCCGCGACGAAGACTGCGCCGCTCGCCAGCACGACGAGACGCGGATTGCGCGTATCGATCAGCTTGCCTGCACTCGTCGATGCAAGCGCGCCCGCTACGCCGACGAGTCCGAACAGCCCCGCCACCTCGCTTCCATAACGCCCGTCCATGCTGCGCAAGTGAAACGCCAGCGTCGCCCAGAACGCGCTGAATGCAGCGAACTGAAGCGCCGCGATGGCCGACGTTTGACGCACGAGCGGCTCCTCGCGAAGGAGCGTCCACAGCGAACCCATCAGGTGACGATAGTTGCCCGTGTAGCTCGGCTGGCCGCGGGGCAGCATGCGCGACAGCACGACAGCCGTGACGAGCATCGCAGCGGCCGCGAGCCAATAGACAGTGCGCCAGCCGAAGTGCCCGGCGATCGTTCCGGAAATCGAGCGCGACACGAGGATGCCGCACAACAGCCCGAACATCACGATCCCGACCGCTTCGCCGCGTTGCTGAGGCCCTGCCAGTTGCGCCGCGAATGGTGTGAGCAACTGAGGCGCGACGCTCGCGAGGCCGGTCACGAAGCTGGCCGCGACGAGCCAGTTCAGTGTCGGAGACAGCGCGACGGCAACCAGCGCGACGCTCGCGATGCATAGCAACGTGCGCAGCATCGAGCGACGCTCGAGCTTGTCGCCGAGCGGCACGAAAAGCAGCAGGCCGAGCGCGTAACCCGTCTGCGCGGCCACCGACACCGTTCCCGCCTGCCGCTCGCTCGCATGAAACGCAAGCGCGAATTCGGCCAGCAACGGCTGGTTGTAGTAGTTGTTCGCGACCACGATGCCGGCCGCGGCTGCCATCAGCCAGTAGATCGAACGTTTCATCCTTGCGTGCTCCCGAGGCTTTGACGCGAGCCGCCGCATGACCCCATCGGCCGCATCTGTCTCATCAACGACAAGGAGCGGCATCGGCGTTTGCCGTCTCATGCAACGAATGTAGACTATTCCGGAAATCGCCGGTATCCATGGCGAACGGCAAGCACCCTTGCGAAATCCGGAAGGCTCGAATCATGGACCGCCTTGAAGCAATGAACGTCTACGTGCGGGTCGTGGAGGCGGGAAGCCTGTCCGCCGCTGCGCGCGCGATCCCGATGTCGTTGACCTCGGTCAGCAGGCACATCTCCGCGCTGGAAGAGCAGTTCGGCGCGCAGTTGCTCCGGCGCACCACGCGCAACCTCGCGATGACGGACGAAGGACGCATTCTGTATGACCGCGCCAAGGCGATACTCGGCGAGGTCGATGAACTCGGCAGTGCGCTGTCGGCGGGTCGCGGCAAGCTGTCCGGGCGTCTACGGATCAGCGCGCCGAACCTGCTTGGCCGGCTCGTGATCGCGCCGCTGCTGCCGCGCTTTCTTGCGCTTCATCCGGAAGTCGACGTCGATCTGATGCTTGCCGACCGTGTGGTCAATCTCGTCGAAGAGGGTCTGCACCTCGCCGTGCGCGTGGGCCGTCTGCCGGATTCGAGTCTGGTTGCACGCAAGCTCGATGACATTCAGATGGTCGTGTGCGCGGCGCCCGCGTATCTCGCGCGGCGCGGCACGCCTCGCACGCCCGACGATCTGCGCAAGCACGATTGCCTCGTTTTCTCGGACGCGCCGGGCCCCGTCGACTGGCGCTTTCAGTCGGGCGCGACGCGCTCGCGCATCGGCGTGACGGGACGTCTATGGATGAATAGCCTGGATGCGTTGGTGTCAGCGTCGATCGAAGGCGCAGGCATCGTGCGCGCACCCGGATGGCAGGTCGCGGCGCATATCGAGGCGAGACGCCTGCGGCCCGTGCTCGACAGGTACGCACCGCCCGCGACGCCCGTCCATGTGCTGTTCGAACGCGCGAAGCTGTCATCGCCGAAAATCCGCACGTTCGTCGATTACCTCGTCGAACAATGGCCCGGCCGTTGACGGACTTCGCGCATCGGCCTCCAAAAGCGCGCCGCGAGGCAACTGCACGCTCGCCGCGCGCATGCCGTGCACCTCGTCAACAGGAAAATGATGCCGGGAAGACCTTCGGAAAGAATTTCCTTGCGGATGCATTCATCAGCAACACATTCCGCCAGTTGCAACCGTGAGTCACCGGACGGTTGCATGTGAGAAGACTTCGCCTAGATGTACGTGCTTCCCGTCACGCGCCATTGAAAAGCAGCATCGTCAGTTGCGGATAGATGCCGATCAGCGCAAGCACGCCCGCCATGATGAACACATAGGGCAGCGTCCCGAGCACGATGCGCCGCAGCGGCACGTCGGGCGCCACGCTTTGCACGACGAACAGGTTGAGCCCGACGGGCGGATGGATCAGCGCCATCTCCATGTTGATCACGACGACGACGCCGAACCAGATCAGGTTCCAGTGATACGCCTGCACCACGGGGACGAGCACTGGCATCGTCACGACGATGATCGCGATGGTCTCCATGAAGCAGCCGAGAAAGATCAGCAGCAGGTTGATGCTGATGAACAGCACCCACGGCTCGACGTGCGCGCCCGCAACCGCCTGCGTCAACGATGCGGCCACCTGGCTCGTCGTCATCACATAGCCGAACACGATCGCCGATGAAATCACGGCCAGGATCATCACGCTGCTTTGCGCCGCGTTGATAAGAATCTCGTGAAACTTCCGCCAGTTCAGTTCGCGGTAGACGACGCCCGCCAGAATCAGGCTCGCGATAATGCCGAGCGACGCCGCTTCCTGCGGCGTCGCGAGCCCGCGATACAGCGAGCCGAGAATGATCAGAATCAGCAGCGCGAACGGCCCGATGTCCTTCAGCGCGACGATGCGCGCGCCGAGCGGCGCGAGCGGGCGCGTGCGGCGTTCGCCGCGCGACTTGCGGCGCAGCGCGAGTGCCATCTGATAGACGCCGAATGCCGCCGCCATGATCGCGCCCGGCACCAGCGTCGCGACGAACAGGCGGCCGATCGACTGCTCGGCGATTACGCTGTAGACGATGAGCGGGATGCTCGGCGGCAACAGGATGCCAAGCGTTCCGCCTGCCGCAACCGAACCGCACGCCTGTGACGCAGGCAGTCCGTGCCGCCGCATCTCCGAGACGGCGAACCCGCCGATCGCCGCCGCCGTCGCGACGCTCGACCCCGATACGGCCGCCATAACGCCGCACGCGAGTGTCGTCGCGACGGCGAGACCGCCCGGCACGCCGTCGAGGATCGTCGCGAGCGCGCTATAGAGCCGCGCGCCCATGCCCGACGCCGACACGATCGCGCCCATGAACATGAACATCGGCACGGAAGTGAGCGTGAACGTCGCCACCGATCCCCAGTACGTGCTCGGAATCAGGTTCAGCGCATCCCAGCCGCCGCCCGTGACGAACAGCGACACCAGCGCGACGAACAACAGCGCGAACGCGATCGGCACGCCGAACGACAACACCGCGAGCAGCCCGCCGAACATGCCGGCGCCGATGAATAGCTGGGTCACTTGTCTCTCCCGAGCACGAGTTCGTCGACGGACAGATCGTGGGTCAGCTCGCGGCGCGCGAACACGATCGTCGCGAGCCGCACCAGTTGCACGAGCGTCAGCAGCAGCGTGCCGGCAACGAGGCACAGATAGGGAATCCACAGCGGCAGCGAGAACATGCCCCACGAACGCTCGCCACTCGTGTACGCATCCCACCAGAACTGCGCCGCCAGCACCGCGATCACGACGGCGACGGCCGACATCACGATGGTCGAGAAGGCCGCCAGCACACGCTTGCCGCCTTCGCCGAGATGATGTCCGAGCACGTCGATCTTCAGATGACGCGACTGCCATGCGAGCGCCGCCGTGCCGACGAAGGTCATGTACGCCATCAGATACGTCGTGACTTCCGTCACCCAGACGTCCGACAGATGCAGCACTTCGCGCGCCATCACGCCATACGAAATCACCGCGACCGTCGCGATCACGGCGACACCGGCCGACAGCGCGACGCCCTTGCAAAACACGTCGAGCAGATGGACGAAACGATCGAGCGGCCCTCGCATGCCGGCCTCCTACTTGTAAAGCGCGACGCTCTGATCGAGCAGCCGCGCGCCGTCGGGCACTTCATTGCGGAACTTCGGGAAGCTGACCTGCTGGAACAGCTTCTGCCATTGCGTCCATTCGTCGAGCGTCATCTTGTGGATCTGCACGCCGTGGCTCGCAAAGAGTTGCGCGACCCGGCGGTCGTCGGCTTTCGCGCCTTCGAATGCGCTCTGTTCGAGGCTCTGCCCCACGTCCGTCATGATCTTCTGCTGCGCGGGCGTCAGCTTGTTCCAGGTCTTCATGCTGATCGCGATCGGCTCGATCGTGTAATAGATGCTGTATTGCTCGGGCGAATCGTAGTACTTGGCCACCTCATAGAGACGGTACGAGCCGAACGTGCCCGACGACGTCCACAGGCCATCCAGCAGCCCCAGTTGCATCGCGTTGTACGTTTCCGACGAAGCCATCGATACCGTGCTCGCACCCGCGCTCTGCAACGCCGCCTCCATCATCTTGCCGGCGCCGCGCACCTTCGTCTTCGAGAGATCGGTGGGCACATTGACGGGTTTTCCCTTCGACGCCATGCCGCCCGATATCTGTATCCAGCACAAGGTCTTGAAGCCGTATGCTTCCATCTTCGCTTCGAGCTCGCGCCACGGCGCCGACGTGCGGAAGCGGTAGACGTCGTCGGGCGTCTTCCAGAGTCCCGGCAGCAGGATCAGGTTCATCTGCGGGATCGCGCCCGCTGCATAGATGTACGGATAGATCGCCAGATCGACGCTTCCGCTGCGCAGCGCCGTGTGCATGTTCAGCGCCTTCACCAGCGATTCGGCGGGAAAGATGTCGATATGGATCTTGCCGCCCGAGCGCTGCATCACTTCCTGCGCGAACTTCTTGCCCGTCTGCACGACGTAGTCGTTCGGATCGTCGGGCCACTGGTGAGCCATCTTGAGCGTGATCGTGTCGTCCGCATGCGCCACGGGCAACGCGGCGACGCTACACGCCACGGCGGCCATCAGCGTCGTCAACAGATAACGAAGTCGTTTCATCCGCGTCTCCTTCCATGTTGGTTTGTCGTTGTGCGGAGCGATGTCTCGCTACGCCGGCATCATCCCGTATCGCCTATCCGCTTCGCGATGCACGCATAAAGCTGCGCAACCGATGCGGCCCGCGCATCCTCGGGCAATGTATCGATGAGCTCCGCCACGCGGCGCATAAGCAGGCTGCGCACGTGAGAGAGCTTGCGCATCTGTTCGGCGTGGGCTGCATCCACGTGTGCTGCACGCCATTGCGTGTGTTCGTCGATCGCGGACGACAGTTGCGCGATCGATGCGTCGTCGTTCGCACGCGTCAACAGCACGGGCGCGATGCGGTGTCCGTTCGCGCGGTTGCGTTCGAGCACGTTGCGGATGTCCTGGGCCATGCGCTCGGCGCCCGGCAGATCGCACTTGTTGATGACGACGATATCGGCTGTCTCCAGCACGCCTGCCTTCATCGCCTGAATCTGATCGCCCGATTGCGGGCCCATCGTCAGCACGAGCGTATCGACGAGCGCGCGAGCACCGTTCTCGACCTGCCCCACGCCGACCGTTTCCAGCAGGATTTCGTCGAAGCCATCGCCTTCGACGGCGGCGAGCACGTCGGCAAGGTTGTCGGACAGGCCGTCGGCGGACCAGCCGCTCGGCAGCGAGCGAATAAAGACGTCGGTATCGGCGAGCACCGCGTCCATCCGCACGCGATCGCCGAGCAATGCGCCCGAGGTCGCCGGGCTGCTCGGATCGATGGCGATGATCGCGATGGGCTCGCCGCGCGCTGCACGTGCTTTCGCGACGCGGCCGATCAGCGTGCTCTTGCCCGCGCCCGGCGGTCCCGTAAAGCCGATGCGGCGCGCGGGCCTCGCGCCGCGCTCGCGCAGAACCTGCAACGACTCGGCGACGCTCGCGCGCGCGATCTTCGACAGGTCGCGTGCCAACTGGCGGCGCGCGCTACTCGCGACACTCGCCGCCGATGCGCGATCCCAACCGCTCATGTCGACACCTCGCCGCACCACGCCGCCGTGTGCTCGCCGAGCAGCGGCGGCAGGCTGTAGCACGTGCGCACGCCGTCGATATGAATCGGGTTGCCGACCATCTTCAGCGGCCCCGCTTCGGATTCGATCTGCACGACGAGTCCGCGCGCCTGCGCCTGCGCGCTTTCGAGCGCTTCGCCGATCGACGCGAGCCGCGACACCACCACGCCCGACGACGCCAGCCTGTCGAGCCAATGCTGTGTGGTCTCGCCCGCGAACATCGCCGACAACGCGTCGATCACGGTTGCGCGATGCGCGCGCCGCCCGGCCATCGTCGTGAAGCCCGCTTGCGTGATCCATTCGGGATGCCCGACACGTTCCGCAAAGATGCGCCAGAAGTTGTCGTGCGTGATGAAGAGCATCAGCCAGTCGTCGCGCGTCTTGAACAGTTGCGCCGGCACGATGTACGGATGCGATGAAAGCGCGTGCCGCGAAGGTTGCTCGCCGCCGTTGAGCACGGCGCCCGCGACGTAGTTGAGTTGCGACACCATCACGTCGAACATCGCGATATCGACCTGGCCGCCGCGCCCTTCGACGATCTTTGCGAGCAGCCCCACGGCGCCCATGATGCCCGTCGAGTTGTCGACGGTGGAGAAGCCGGCCTTGGTCGGCGGACCGTCGGGGTCGCCCGTCAGATGCATGATGCCCGTGAGCGCCTGGATCACGTAGTCGTAGGCGGGCAGTTCGGCGTTCGGGCTGTCGAGGCCGAAGCCTGTCAGCGCGACGCAGACGATCCGCTCGTTGTGCTCGCGCAGCCGGTCGTAGGTCAGGCCGAGCTTGCGGATCGCGGACGGCCGCAGATTCGTGACGAGCGCATGTGCGTCGCGCACCATCGTTGCGAGCGCCTGCTTGCCGCTCTCGCTCGCGAGATCGAGCACGACGCTCTGCTTGTTGCGGTTCAGGCTCGCGAAATACGCGTTGTGCGGACCAATCGCATGCGGACTGATCGAACGCCCGATGTCGCCGTCGGACGGCTCGATCTTGATCACTTCCGCGCCGAGGTCGGCAAGCAGCATGCCGCAGTATGGGCCCATCAACATGTGCCCGATCTCGATCACGCGGATGCCGGCGAGCGGCCCGCCGCGCGCGCCGCGCTTCGGCGTGTCGTCGGGCACGGCGAATCCGGGCGCGTTCATCCGAGCACCTTCGCAACGGCGTCGATCACGTCGACGAGCGGCATGTCGCTCGTGAACACGCCGCGAATGCCCGCCGTCAGGAACGCGGCGCGATCGTCGGCGGGTATCGTGCCGCCGACGAACACGGGAATCTCGCCCGCGCCGCGATCCGAGAGCAGCGCGACCGTACGCGCGACCAGCTCGTTGTGACTGCCCGACAGAATGGACAGGCCGACGGCATCGACGTCTTCGTCGACGGCAATCCGCGCGATGTACTCCGGGCTCTTGCGCAGGCCCGTGTAGATCACGCTCGCGCCGGCATCGCGGAATGCGAGTGCGATCACTTTGGCGCCGATATCGTGTCCGTCAAGCCCGGGCTTCGCAACGAGAATGCGCTTGCCCTTGAGCGGCGCGTGCGCGCTGCGGGGCGTCGCGGCGGCATGGCCGGCCGGGTTGGCGGAACTGCTGCTCGTGCTGTTCATAGATGGACCGGCTCCTCGAATTCGCCCCATTGCTCTTTCAACCGCGCAACCATTTCGCCGACGGTCGCGTACGCATGACAGCAATCGACGAGATACGGCATCAGGTTGCCCTCGTCACGCGCGGCCGCTGCGCTCAACGCATCGAGCGACTTCTGCGCTTCCGTCTGATTGCGCGTATCGCGCAGCCGCTCGAAACGCTCGACGACGGTCGCGCTCGCCTGCGGATTCAGATGAAACAGTTCGCCCGGTTGCTCGACCTGGTTCTCGCGCCGGAAACAGTTCTGTCCGACGACGAGCCGCTCGCGATCATCCGTCTCGCGCTTGCGCTGCAGCGCGCTCTTCGCGATGCGCAGTTGCAGCCAGCCGTCTTCGATCGCTTTCACCGCGCCGCCATAGGCGTCGATCTCGTCCATCAGTTCGCGCATGCGCGCTTCCGTACGGTCGGTGAGTTCTTCGACGAAGTACGAGCCGCCGAGCGGATCGACCGTGCGCGCGATGCCGCTTTCGTAGCCGATGATCTGTTGCGTGCGCAACGCAAGCTCGGCGGAAAATTCGGTTGGGATCTGGAACGCTTCGTCGTATGCGCAGGTGAAAACGGATTGCGCGCCGCCCATCACGGCCGCGCACGCTTCGATCGCGACGCGCACGACGTTGTTGTACGGCTGCGCGGACGTCAGCGACGAGCCGCCGCAAACGACGCCGAAGCGGAACATCTGCGCCTTCTCGTCATCGACGCCGTAGCGCTCCTTGATGAGCCGCGCCCACGCGCGGCGCCCCGCGCGAAACTTCGCGACCTCTTCGAAGAGGTCCATGTGCACGTAGAAGAAGAAGCTCAGGCGCCGCGCGAACTTCGCGACGTCGCCGCCTCGCGCGACGACGGCATCGACATATGCAAGGCCGTTGGCGAGCGTGTACGCCATTTCCTCGACAGCGGTGCAACCCGCGTCGCGCATGTGCGCGCCCGCAATCGAAATCGGATTGAAGCGCGGCGACACTTCATTCGAGTACAGGATCGAATCGGCGATCAGGCGCATCGACGGACGCACGGGGAAGATCCATGTGCCGCGCGCCACGTACTCCTTCAGGATGTCGTTCTGGATCGTGCCCGTCAGCTTGTCGCGCGGCACGCCCTTCTTGTCCGCGCAGGCGACGTACATCGCGTAGATCATCGCTGCCGTGCCGTTGATCGTGAACGATGTCGAAATGCGGCTTAGGTCGATGCCCTGAAACAGCAACTCCATCTCGGACAGGTTCGAAAGCGATACGCCGACCTTGCCGATCTCGGAGCGCGCCATCGGATCGTCGGGGTCGAGGCCGCATTGCGTCGGCAGGTCGAGTGCGACGGAAAGGCCCGTTTGCCCTTGCTGCAACAGGAAGCGGTAGCGTTCGTTGGATTCCTCCGCCGTGCCGAATCCCGAATACTGGCGCATCGTCCAGAGGCGCCCGCGATATCCATCCGCGAAAATGCCGCGCGTGAACGGAAACTGTCCCGGCGCGCCAATTCCGTCGTTGCCATTCGTGCCGCTCGTGCCGCCTGCTTCGCCGGGACCGACCACGACGGGCACATGCAATCCCGATGGCGTGCGGTCGGGATGCGGCATGGCCATCGCTTCGTCGAGTTCGGCTGCGCTTGACTTCATGCTCGGAGGCTCCTTTCTTTGCAATGGCGGGACGGCGCATGCAGCACCGGCTACGCCTTCGGGTCGGTTGTCGATGCGCGCTGCCGGTCGAGAAATTTTTGCGCCTGCTCCCAGTGTGCGGGCGCGGTCCATGTCGCCACGAAGGCCGCGCGCTCCGCGTCGCGCGTTGCTTGCGCCAAGGCGCGGCGATGCGCGGCCGCGATCTGCTTCATTGCGCGAACCACGTGCGGCGCGCGACTGACGAACGGCTGCGCGAACTGCGCGACGCGTTCGTCGAGCGGCTGCGCCGGATCGCAGACGTCGTCGATCAGGCCGAGCGCGAGCGCTTCTTTCGCGTCCATCAACCGCGCTTCGGCGAGCACGCGCATCGCGCGCGCAGGGCCAAGCAGCGCGAACAGATCGGCCGAACCGCTGAAGCCCGTCGTGATGGCGAGTGTCGCCTGCACGAAGCCGATGCACGCATGCGCCGCCGCGACGCGGTAGTCGCACGCCACCGCCAGTTCCGCGCCGCCGCCCAGCGCCGTGCCGTTCAACGCGGCGATCACGGGCACGGGCGCCGCGCGGATCGCATCGAGCGCGGCGGCCGCGTGATCGAACAACGCGGCCGCATCGGCGACGCTGCGCAATGCGTCGAACTCGCGCAAGTCGCCGCCTGCCGCAAAGCTGCGCTCGCCCGCCGCCGTCAGCACGACGGCGTGCAATGCGGTGTCGTGCGCGGCATCGGCGAAAACATCGCGCAAGGCGTCGAGCGTCGCCCGGTTCAGTGCGTTGCGTTTGTCCGGGCGGTTGATCGTCACGTGAAGGACGCCGCTGCGCACATCCGCCAACACGTTCGCTTGCGCGTTCGTCTGCATATGAGCTTCGGCGTCGTGCCGGTCGGACATGGCTGTCTGTCTCCTCGGCGCGCCTCTTCAGTGGCCGTCCGCTTCGATCGCGCGCTTCGCTTCAAGCAGCACGGCGCCGATCCGCTCGATCTGATCTTCCATCCGGTGACGCGGTCCGGCGATGGCGATGCCCAGCACGTCGCGGTTCACGTCGACGGGCACCGCGACCGCGAACACATCGCTGACGCTCTCGCCCCGCGTCACGAAGTAGCCCTGCTCGCGTGACTGCGCGATGTCGTCGAACAGCGCATCGGCCGTCGTCATCGTGTTGTCCGTGACGCTCGACAGCGCGGCCTGCGCGAGGAAGCGTCGCAGCTCGCCGGCGTCGACCCGGCTCAGCATCGCCTTGCCGATCGACGTCGAATGCAGCGGCTTCAATGCGCCCGCCGCCGAGCTGTAGCGAATCGTCTGCGGCCCTTCCAGCACACGCAGATAGACGATTTCATCGTGCTGCCGCTTGCCGACGATCACGGTTTCCTGCGTCGCGTCCCGCAGCGTCTGAAGCTGAGGCTCGATGCGTTCGAGGTACGGATCGTTCGCGATGATCTTCGCCGCCATGTCGTACAGGCGGCGCGTGGGAAACAGGTCCTTCCTGCGGCTCGTCAGATACAGATAGCCGCGTTCGAGCAGCACCCGGACGATGCCGTGACTTGTGCTCACGGGCAGGCCTGCCGCCTCGGCGAGTTCGCTGAGCGTCATCGGACGCCCCTCGTTCTCGAATGCTTCGAAAATTCCCAGTGCGCGATCGGTCGGTTTCATTTCGTATATTCGAAAAATGATTTGGTATTTCGAAAACAAGTATAGGGAAATTGGCCGCCTATGCCAGCGTCGCGTGCTAGTGGAAAGCCCTGGTGCGCGTCTCTTGACGCTCGCGAAACGCTGCTTCACGCGCCGCGGCAGGACTTTGGCGCGATCCGGCGTGGCGTGAGCGTTCCTTGACACGTCAAAAACCGGCTCCTATATTTCGATCCAAACATTCCTAATATACGAAACGTCTTTCGAAATAGCGAAAAATACACGTCGAAGCGGCAGAGGGCAGCGATCTCATGCCGCGTTGCAGAGGCCATCGAAACGATTCGGATGACGAACGTTTCGCGATGCCCGAAGGCGGCGCAAGCCGGCGCACGATCAGGAGACAGACATGTGGATGACGGAGCTCGACAAGACTGAGCGGCGCACCATGGCCGGCTGCTTCCTGGGCTGGACACTCGATGCGCTCGACGTGCAGGTCTACAGCTTCGTCATCCCGACGTTGCTGATCAGCTGGCACATCACGGCAGCCGAAGCCGGCGTACTCGGCACGGTGACGCTGCTCGCATCGGCCATTGGCGGATGGCTCAGCGGACTCGCCGCTGACCGTTTCGGCCGTGTCGCCGTATTGCAGGCCACGATCCTCTGGTATGCGATCTTCACGTTCGCGTCGGGCTTCACGCAGAGCTACGAGCAGCTGTTCATCTGCCGCGCGCTGCAAGGCTTCGGCTTTGGCGGCGAATGGGCGGCGGGCGCCGTGCTGATCGGCGAAACGGTGCGAGGCGTCTATCGCGGCCGCGCAGTCGGCATCGTGCAGAGCGGATGGGCGGTGGGCTGGGGGCTGGCGGCGTTGCTGTTCGGCCTGTTCTTCTCGATCATGCCGGAGCATCTTGCATGGCGCGCGCTCTTCTGGATCGGCCTCGCGCCCGCGCTGCTGGTGTTCTGGGTGCGCCGGCACGTACCCGAGTCGGGCGTCTTCACGAAGGGACGACGCGAGCGCCCCAATCGCGGCATGCTGCGTCTGTTGCTCGCCATCTTTCGCGCCGACTATCTCGCGACGACGCTCAGGGTCTCCGCGCTCGCGACGGGATCGATTGGCGGCTCGTACACATTCCTGATCTGGCTGCCGACGTACCTGAAGACGACTCGCGGCCTCTCGGTCATCGGCACGACGGGCTATACGACGGTGATGATCGCCGGCGCGTTTGTCGGCTTCATTCTCGGCGCGTATCTGGCCGATTCGATCGGACGCAAGCGGACTTTCATGCTCAGCGCGATCGGCTCGGCGGTAATCCTCGGTGCCTACATGCTGATGCCGATCAGCAACGGCGCGATGCTCGTGCTCGGTTTTCCGCTCGGCCTCTGCGCGTTCATGATGTTCTCGCCGATGGGACCGTACATGACCGAGCTGTTCCCGACGCGCATCCGCGCTGCGGGGCAAGGCTTCTGCTACAACTTCGGCCGTGGCATCGGCGCGCTCTTTCCGGCTCTCGTCGGCAAGCTGACAAGCGTGATAGGACTGGGCAACGCGATCGCGGCGTTCGGCATCGCGGCTTATGCCGTCATGTTCCTCGCCGTGCTGCTGTTGCCCGAAACGCTCGGCAGGCCCTTGCCCGACGATGCCGAGCCGTCCCGGCAGTCCGAAAGCGGCGCCGCAAAGAGCTACACTCCGTCCTGATACCGATACCCTTCATGTCCGCAAGCTGCCAGGCACCACGCACGACGATCAGCACGCCCGAGCACAAGGCGCCGCCCGGCGCGTGCGACTGTCATATTCATATCGCCGGTCCGTTCGAACGCTTTCCGTTGAGCAAAGGCCGCGCGTATACGCCGCCCGAAGCGTCGCTGAGCCAGTACGAGCATGTGCAGGACGTGCTCGGCGTGCAGCGCGTCGTCATCGTGCAGCCCAGCTTCTACGGCACCGACAACCGTTGCACGCTCGATGCCGTGGCGCACTTCGGCGTGCAGTGCAGCCGCGCAGTCGTCGTGATCGACCCGCATATCGGCGATCCGGAGTTGCGGCTGATGCACGAAGCCGGCGTGCGTGGCGTGCGGGTCAATCTCGTGACGCCCGGCGGTCCGCCCGTCGAGCATCTGACGCAACTTTCGGAAAAGATCGCGCCGTTCGGCTGGCACACGCAGATCTACGCGAACGGCGCGGATCTGCCCGACCTGCTGCCGATACTGCGCCGCCTGCCCACCGACGTCGTCATCGATCACATGGGGCAGATACCTGCGGCGTGGGGCGCGGCGCATCCCGCCGTCACCGCGTTGCGCGCGCTGCTCGATGGCGGCCGTGCATGGTTGAAGCTATGCGGGTATCGTTGCTCGAACGACGGCTATCCGTTTCGCGATGTCGACGCGCTCGCGACACTCTTCGCCCGCGTGGCGACGGAACGTTGCGTGTGGGGCACCGATTGGCCTCATCCCAATCTCGAAGGCACGATGCCCGATGACGGCGAACTGCTCGACGCGCTGATGCGTTGGGCGCCGTCGATGCAGGCGCAGCAACGCATCCTCGTGGACAACCCTGTCACGCTCTACGGGTTCGACCCGCAATGAGCCGCGCCATCCGATGAATTCTGGAGATGACCATGCTGATGGAACACAACGTGCCGTCCGACGTGAAGTCGATGGTTTCCAAAGCGGAGTGGAATACGCGTGTCGACCTGGCCGCATGCTACCGGCTGATGCCCTATTTCGGCTTGAGCGATCTCGTGTACAACCACATCACCGCGCGCATTCCCGGCGACGAAACGCGCCTGCTGATCAACCCGTATGGCTACATGTACGAGGAGATCACGGCGTCGAGTCTCATCACGATCGATATCAACGGCAACGTGCTCTTCAATCCGAACAATGGCACCTACGGCGTCAACGCAGCCGGTTATGTGATTCACAGCGCGGTGCACGCGGCAAGGCATGACGTGAATTGCGTGATCCATACCCATAGCCGCGGCGGACTCGCTGTGTCGGCGCTGTCGTGCGGGCTCTTGCCGCTTACGCAAACGGCGATGCGCTTCAGTCCCGTTGCGTATCACGACTATCAGGGCGTGGCGATCAATCTCGAAGAACGCAAGATGCTCGCTGAAGACCTGGGCAATGCCGAAGCGATGATTCTGCGCAATCACGGTCTGCTGGTTGCAAGCGCATCGATACCGCAAGCCTTCAACGCGATTTACTGGCTGGAAAACGCGTGCCGCGCGCAAGTCGATGCGATGGCGTGCAATACGGAGCTTCATTTGCCGCCGCAGCATGTGATCGACAAGACGGCGCACCTGTACAAGCCGGAAACTCGCCGCCCTTATGGCGAAATGGAATGGCCCGCGATGCTGCGCTTTCTCGACCGACGGGACCCTTCGTATCGCAACTAGTCCGTGTATCACGCCGATCGCCGTACTCATGACTTGACCGGCAGACTTCGACAAAGATTGCGAAACTGATTAGGCTATCCCTGCAACGGCAACAGGAGAATCGAAATGACTGATGCCTACCGTAGCAAAGGCCTGTCCAGCGCAGTTTCGTATCAAGACCCGAAGGCCGCTTTTCGCTGGCTCGAAGCCGCATTCGGGTTCGAACCGCTGTTCGTGATCCTCGACAGTGACGGCAATCTCGCCCACTCCGAAATGTCATATGGCGATTCCGTCGTGATGGTCGGCAGCGAGTGGAGCGATGACCATAAGAGCCCGCGCTCGGTCGGCGGCAAGAACACGCAGTCCGTGCATGTGCAACTCGCCGAGGGCGAAGACATCGACGCTCATTGCGCCCATGCGCGCGCGGCGGGCGCGACGATTCTGACGGAACCGCAAACCCAGTTCTACGGTGATCGAACGTATCGTGCAAAGGACCCGGAGGGACACATCTGGACCTTCGGCGTCACCGTGCAAAAGATGACGCCTGAAGAATGGGATAAGGCGAGCGGGCTCGCCACCCGCACGCGGCTCGATTGAGCGCCCTGATCCAGTCAATGCCTGTGGGTCCGAGTGACGGCATAGCGTGCACCGCGCAAAAGGCTTTGCATCGCTGAACGAATTCACTTGCGCCTATCCGCGATAACGATAGCGTTCGATATTATTTGCGTGGCCGCAAGCGCCTCTCTACGATCTGGTGATCTTCATTTCGATTACCTTTGATCCTATGAGAACAACGAAGACGCTCAAGGCCGCGCTCCTTTCCCTTCTTCTGACTTGCGGCATCGTGAGCGCACAACCGGCGCTCGCAGCCGGTCAGACAGTGCGCGTCGGCATCATGTCCGGCGAGGACGAGGACGTCTGGCGCGCAGTCGCGACCAATGCGGCGAAGCACGGCATCACCGTGAAGGTCACGACGTTCTCCGACTACACGCAGCCGAACGAAGCGCTCGCGCAGCACGATCTCGATGCCAATTCGTTTCAGCACAAGCCCTATCTCGATGCGCAGATCGCAGCGCGCCACTATGACATCGTGCCAGTAGGCTTCACGTACGTGCAGCCAATCGGCCTCTACTCGCGCAAGGTGAAGTCGGTCGCCGCGCTGCCGCAGAACGCGACGATTGGCGTGCCGAACGATCCGAGCAACGAAGGCCGCGCACTGCTGCTGTTGCAGGCGAACGGGCTCATCAAGCTGCGCCCCGACGTCGGCCTGCTGCCGACGGCTCGCGACATCGCGGACAATCCGAAGCACATCCAGATCAAGGAGCTCGACGCGGGTATCGTCGGCCGCGCGATCGGCGATCTGGACGCGGCTGTCGTCAACACCGACTGGGCAATCAAGGCCGGCATCCAGATTCCGCAGGAACGCATCGCACAGGAGAAGGTGCCCGGCAATCCGTATCGCAACTTCATCGCGGTCAACACGAAAGATGCGAAAGCGGCCTGGGTGAAGACGCTCGTCGACAGCTATCAGCAGGCCAATGTCGCTTCGACGATCCTGACCGTTTATCACGGCGCGACGCTGCCGGCATGGGAGGGCGCGCCACAGCATTGATGCTGCGCCCGGCGCAAACAGCGCCGCGCACTTCACTCACGGTTTCGGGGCGCGCTTCGAGTCGCGCCCCCGCGACACATGACCGTGCCCGCTCCCAAAGACTCGCCCTCTCCTTTCGCTCCGTCCTTCTGCCATGTCCACGATCAACACGTCGCGCGATCGCCGCGCGTTCCTGAAACTTTCGCTCGGTGCTGTTGCGGCAGCGGCCTCGACTGCCGTTGTACCCGTTTCGTTGGCCCAAGCGGCAACGCCGCGCACGCTGCGCATCGGCAACCAGAAGGGTTATCTGAATCTGCTCAAAGGACGCGGCACGCTCGAAAAGCGGCTCGCTCCGCTCAACGTATCGGTGAGCTGGACGGAGTTCGCGGCAGGCCCCGTGCAACTGGAAGCGTTAAATGTCGGCTCGATCGATTTCGGCGATGTCGGCGAAGCGCCGCCGATCTTCGCGCAGGCAGCGGGCGCGCCGTTGACGTATGTAGCGGCAACGGTCACGCGGCCCCAGTCCGAAGCCGTGCTCGTGCCGCCGCAATCGACGATACGCTCGGTAGCGGACCTGAAGGGAAAGAGAATTGCGCTCAACAAGGGCAGCAACGTCCACTACTTTCTGGTGAAGCTGCTGCGTCAGCATGGCTTGCAATACAGCGACGTCAACCTGGTCTTCCTCGCGCCCGCCGACGCGCGGGCCGCATTCGAGCGGGCATCCATCGACGCTTGGGTCATCTGGGACCCGTTCTTCGCGGCAGCGGAGAAATCGCTGGGCGCGCGCGTGATTGCGGATGCGAGCGGCGTCGTAGGCAATCGCGCGTACTACTTTTCGTCGCAGACGTATGCAGCGAAGAACCCCGACGTGATCCGGATTCTGATCGAAGAACTCGACAAGGTCGATCAGTGGGGCAAGCAGAACAAGGATCAACTGGCGAGCGAGCTGGCGCAGCTATGGGGCTTGCCGAAGCCCGTCGTCGATGCAGCCGTGGGCCGGCAGCAGTTCGGCACGCAGCCGATTACCCGCGCGATCCTCGGCGAGCAGCAACAGATCGCGGATACGTTCCTCGATCTTGGCCTCATTCCGAAGCACGTCGATGTGCTGAAAGCGGCGCCGCCGAATCTCGCGTAGCGTACGCAACGACCGCGCGCGCGATCTACGCAGAGCCGGCCCGTCTTGCTCCCACAGCCGGAAGCGCGCGTTGCGCGGCCAGCCCGGGCGAAGCGAACATATCGACCAGTTGATCGCGCAACCAGCGATGCGCGGGCACGGTCTCGTTGCGCTGATGCCAGAACAGGCTGATCACGCGATCGGGCGCCTCGAGCGGCGCGCGCACGCTCACGAGTTCGCCGTCGCCGCTGCGTTCGCACAGATCGCGCGGCAACACGGCGATCAGATCGCTTGCACGGATGATCTCGCACGCGACCGTGTAATGGTTGACCGTCGCGACGAGGTTGCGCTTCAATCCGCGCGACGCAAGAAAGCTGTCGAATGACGGTTGCGTCTGTCCCGCAAGACTGATGTCGACGTGGCTTGCATTCAGAAAGCGCCGCGTCGTCAGCCGGCCTGGCGCCGCAAGCGGATGGCCGCGCCGCATCAGGCACGCGTAGTCCACCGTCCAGAGCGAGCGCGAGCGGATGTGCGCGGGCGGCAGCGTCTCGTTCACGTAAACGCCGATCACGCAATCGACACGATTGCCTTCGAGCAGCGCCGGCGCATCGAGCAGAATGTTCGGCACGGTATGCCATTGCAGGCGCGGCGCGCTTTCGCTGAACCGCTCGATCAGGCGCGGCATCACGATCCCCGCAACGTAATCCGACATCGACAGACTGAAGCTGACCTGCGCGTTGCCCGGCGAGAACGTCTCCTCGTCGAGCGCGGCGCGAATGCGGCTCAGCGAATCGCCGACAGGCCCCCAGAGCGCCATCGCGCGTTGTGTCGGCGTGACGCCCGCGCCGTTGCGCACGAACAGCGGATCGTCGAAAGCCTCGCGCAAGCGGCTCAGCGCATTGCTGACGGCGGGCTGCGTAAGCGACAGCTTGGTTGCGGCCCGCGTGACGGCGCCTTCCGTCATCAAGGCTTCGAATACCTTCAGCAGGTTCAGATCGAGTGACCGGAAGCTCATTGCTGTCCATTCACGAGGTCAATGTACGAGATCAAGAATATAAATATTTATGACGTTCGACAAGCCATAGAATCGGCCTCAATCAGAAGGGGCCGTGCGCACGTGATCGTTGCGCCGGCCCACTCCGTCAGGCCGAGCGACTATCGCGACTACAGGAGCACACCCGTGTCGAACGTCACCGTGTCAAATGTTTCTGCACGC
Source organism: Paraburkholderia franconis (assembly GCF_009362735.1). Lineage (GTDB taxonomy): Bacteria > Pseudomonadota > Gammaproteobacteria > Burkholderiales > Burkholderiaceae > Paraburkholderia > Paraburkholderia franconis. The sequence continues at coordinate 30,152 of NZ_WHNP01000047.1, forward strand.
ATCGAACGCCTTCCGTTTGGACGCTTTCACGGACACCTGCTGCTGATGGGCGGCCTCGGCTACGCCTTCGACGCGATGGATGCCGCCGCCGTCGCCTTCGTGCTGCCCGTGCTGCGCCACGACTGGAGCCTGTCCAGCGTGCAGACGGGCGTGCTCGGCAGCGGCAACTTCATCGGCTTCTTTTTCGGCGCGCTGCTCGCGGGCACGCTCGGCGACCTGATCGGCCGACGCAAGGTGATGATGTCGGCGCTGCTGATCTACTGCGTCGCCTCCGTCGTCAGCGCGATGACCGATTCGTGGCCGACGTTTCTCGCCGCACGGATCGTGGCCGGCATGGGAACAGGTGCCGAGAGCGCGATCATCGCGCCCTACCTCGCCGAGTTCGTGGCGAAGCGGTATCGGGGCATCTTCACGGGTGCGCTGGCCGGGTTCTTTTCATTCGGCTTCGTGGCTGCCGCGCTGCTCGGATACTTCATCGTGCCGGCGTTCGATGCGGGCTGGCGCGTCGTGCTTCTCATCACCGCCGTGCCGATCCTGATGCTGCTATGGTGGCGCCGCGCGCTGCCCGAGTCGCCTCGCTGGCTGGAAAGCCGCGGGCATACGGATGAAGCGGTGCGTGTGCTAGATCACATCGAGGCCGCTTTCGCCGCGCGCGGCATCGTCCTGCCGGAGCCTGAGCCGACGGGTCCGCGCAGTGAGCCTTCGATCTCGACGGGCACGCTATCCGCGAATTTCCGCGTGTTGTGGACGGGACGCCAGGCGCGCATCACGACGATGACATGGCTGATGTGGCTGTCGATCACGTTCAGCTACTACGCGTTCTTCACGTGGATTCCCGGCCTGCTCGTCCAGCATGGCATGAGTATCACGCGCAGCTTCGGCTATTCGGTCGCGATGTATGTCGCGCAGGTGCCGGGCTACTTCAGCGCGTCGTGGTTCAACGAACGCATCGGACGGCAAGCGACAATCGCGTCGTACATGCTGTTCGGCTGCGCGTGCGCGCTGGGCATGGCCTTCGCCGGCACCAACGGCGAGATCATGGCAGCGGGCATCGGTCTGTCGTTCTTCATGAACGGCACGTATGCGGGCGTCTATGCGTACACGGCGGAAGTGTTTCCGACGGCCGTGCGCACGACGGGTGCCGGAACGGCATCGGCGATCGGCCGGATCGGCGCGATCGTGTCGCCGATACTCGTCGGCTATCTGTATCCGAAGTTCGGATTCGCGGGCGTGTTCGGCGTGACGACCGTCGTCCTGTTGCTCGGCGCGATTTCCGTGGTGATGATGGGCGTGCCGACGCGCGGACGCTCGCTCGAAGACATCGCCGCAGGAGAAGCGGTATGAACGACAAACGCGAACGCGGATTGCAGGCCTTCGGATTGCAGCCTTTCTTCGCGCTGGCTCGCGCGCAGGCCCACGCAAATCAGCCGGCGACGCTCTATCGCGCACTCGATACGGTCCTCGCCGAAACGATTGGGCACACGCTCTTTACGATCTTGCGCTACGACGCCACGACAAACGAATCGGCGCGCGTCTACAGCAATCTGCCGAACGAATATCCGACGGCGGCCAAAAAGCCACTCGCGGGCGGCAGCTGGGTCGATACGGTGCTGACGCGCGGCGACGCGTTCATCGGCAGAACGGCGGACGATCTGCGTGCGGTGTTCCCCGACCACGAGCTGATCGCGTCGCTCGGTTGCGAAAGCGTGCTGAACGTGCCCGTGCGCTGGAAGGGACGCACGCTGGCGTCGCTGAACCTGTTGCATACGCGAGCCTGGTATCGGGACGATCACGTTCCGTTCGCACAGTCGCTCGCGCAGTTCGCCCTGCCGACACTGCTCGACGACGCTTGACAACGACGCGTGCGATCGGCAGCGGAGCGATTCACTGATGCAAACGATTGACGCAACCCATTGACGCAACCCAGAGGGGAATCGAATGGAAAGCATTCTGTTCGCGAACGCAAACGTGCTCGATGTCGAGCGGGGCGAACTGCGCGAAGCGCATCACGTGCTGGTCGAAAACGGCCTCATCAAGGAAGTGTCCGACAGGCCTTTGAAGAGCGCGGCCGCGCGCGAGATCGACCTGCGAGGCAAGACGTTGATGCCAGGATTGATCGACCTGCATGTGCATGTGGTGGCCGTACAGTTGAACCTCGCGCAGCAGGTGCACATGCCGAATGTGCTCGTCACGTTGCGCTCGGTGCCCATCATGCGCTCGATGCTGCGGCGCGGATTCACCACCGTGCGCGACGCGGGCGGCGCAGGGTATCCGCACAAGCAGGCCGTGGAGAGCGGGCTGGCCGTCGGTCCGCGTCTGTTCGTTGCGGGGCGCGCGCTCAGTCAGACGGGCGGCCACGGCGACATGCGCGCGCGTTCGGACTACATGGGCGACAGCGCGCCGTGCGGCTGCTGTGTGCGGGTGGGTGCACTCGCTCGCGTCGCGGATGGCGTCGACGCAGTGCGCCGCGCCGCGCGCGAAGAATTGCAGATGGGCGCCGACCATCTGAAGATCATGGCCTCGGGCGGCGTCGCATCGCCGACGGACCCCGTCGGCGCGTTCGGCTACGCGGAAGACGAAGTGCGCGCGATCGTCGACGAAGCGCGCGCGCGTCATACCTACGTGATGGCGCACGCGTACACGGCCGAGGCGATTGCGCGCGTCGTGCGTTGGGGCGTGCGCACGATCGAGCACGGCAATCTGATCGACGCGCCCACGGCAAGACTGATGGCCGAGATGGGCGCCTATGTGGTGCCGACGCTCGCCACATATGAAGCGCTGGCCTCGGAGGGCGCGCAATATGGTCTCGGCGAAGAGAGCGTCGCGAAGATCGCCGACGTGCGCGAGGCGGGGCTGCGTTCGCTGGAGATCTATCGCGATGCGGGCGTGAAGATGGGTTTCGGCTCGGACCTGCTGGGGCCGTCGCAACGCCTGCAAAGCGATGAGTTCCGCATCCGCGCCGAAGTGCTCGGCAATGCCGCGACGCTCGCCTGCGCGACCACGACGGCCGCCGATGTGCTCGGCCTGCCGGAGAAGCTCGGGCGCATCGCGCCTGACGCATGGGCGGACCTGATCGTCGTGGATGGCGATCCGCTGCGCGACATCTCGTGTCTGCTCGGGCAAGGCGAACGTATTCCGCTCGTGATGAAAGGTGGCGCGATCGAGTTCGGAGAGTTGTGAGGGCGCTTTGGTTTTATGTCCCGCTTCTCGACATTGCCATGTCGTCTGCGAAAGCCCTCTAGCATCGTCGTTAGCCTCGCGACCCACGCGCAACAGATCGCTCACGGTGTCCTCGGGCAATAGCAGACCTTCGTCGCGATGCCGTGCGGCGTTGCGCGCCTCGATCTCGCCCGGGTAGAAGACTTCGCTCACGCCCGCCGCCGCCGGCGTCGCCTTGTGCTCGTGCGCATTGTGCTGATCTGGCTCATCACGCTGCCTGTCACGATGGTTGGGGCAGGCGTGATCTTTTATCTGTTGGCCAATCCGAAGCTCTAGCGTGCGGGCGTCGCCTGCCATCGCGTGCTTTACCTGCTCAGTGTCGCCACGCCGCGCCAGTGAAATAAGCCCCTGGGCATCCGGGCAAAAGGATCCTGGGGATCTCACCGCGTCGGTGAATGAAGAGCCAACAAGACTCACACGGGCGCCAATATGCAGGCTCGTGATCGGCAATGAGAGGATGCCCATGAACGCATCGGTCGTCTCCGCGCTAGCCGCGCTGGTTGGCGCCGCAATCGGCGGCCTGACTTCGGTTCTTGCCACATGGCTGACCCAACGCACTCAGGTTCGCGCGGAATGGCGAGCGCATGATCGCATCCGGCGGCAGGAACTCTACAAGGAGTTCATCGAGGACGCGACGAAATGCTATGTGCACGCGCTCCAGCACAATCAGCCCGACCTCCCGGCGCTCGGCAACCTCTACGCGAAGATCAGCCGCATGCGAGTCCAGTCGTCGCGTGAAGTCGGCGGCGTCCCCTTCGAAGGGCAGGTCGATGTGATAGCCAGTCGTGCCGGTCGCTTCGCAACATGTCCTTGGCGTGCCGCTGCGATTACGCCGACGGCTCTGGTCCAGATTGCCCCGCCGCGCGAAGCATCGCCTCGATGCCAAGTCGCACATCCGCATCCGTAGTGGCCCAGTTCGAAACGCTGATGCGCATGGCTTTGCGACCCTGCCACATCGTTGCGCCGCACCAGCAGACGCCCTCGGCCTGAAGACGGCCGATCACGGCTTGCGTGACTTCAGGCGATCCGAACGACACGAGCACCTGATTCAGCACAACCTCGTTGAGTATCTCGAACCCATGCTCTGCGAGACCTTGAGCGAACGCTCGGGCATGACGGCATGACCTGTCGATGAGATCTTCGATGCCGTCGCGGCCGAGATTCAGAAGCGCAGTCCATACCTCGACGCCGCGCGCTCGCCTCGACGATTCGGGTGTGTAGTGCGACGGTTCACGATCGCCTTCGATACCCTCGCCCAGATACGCGGCGCTGGCCGACATCGCCGCATGGAGATCAGCCGGCTTGCGAACAAGGACAATACCGCTGTCATAGGGAACGTTGAGCCATTTGTGCGCGTCCGTCGCCCATGAATCAGCCTCGTTCAGCCCCTCGGTCAATGCGGCGAGGCGAGGACTCGAAAGCGCCCACAGACCAAAGGCGCCATCGACATGCACCCATGCGCCGGCTTCCCTGGCCCGGCGACAGACCTCCGCCGCAGGATCGAAGTTGCCGGTGTTCACGTTGCCGGCCTGGATGCAAACAATCGTGCCGTCATCCAGTTCCGGAAGACGATCGATCTGCAGTCGTCCCTGGCGATCGGTCGGCACACGAATCACACGTTCGCGCCCAAGACCGAGCAGCGCGAGTGCTTTCAACACGGTCACGTGAACTTCGTCACTGACGATCACCGTCAGTTCGGGCGCGCCATAGAGCCCTCGCGCTTCCACGTCCCAGCCTTGTCGGGCGAGAAGCGCGTGGCGTGCAGACGCCAACGCTGCCAGGTTCGCCATCGAGGCGCCCGTGACGAAGGCGCCCCCAATGCCATCCGGCAACGTAAAGAGGTCCGTCAACCATTGCAGTGACACGTCCTCTAGCGTCGCGGCGATCGGGGACGTCCACCGAAAGCTGGCGTTCTGGTCCCACGCCGTAGCCAGCCAGTTCGCAGCAACGGTGGCCGGCAGCGCGCCGCCGATGACCAGACCGAGGTACCGTCCGCCCGCAGTAGCGATGGTCGCTGGAGAGCCGATCTCATCGAGTCGACGCAACACCTCGCGTGCATCCAAACCTCTCCGCGGAAGCGGATGTTTCAATTCGTCGAGACGTTGCAGGTCCTCGGGCGATGCGATCACCGGCCGATGGCGAACAGATTGCAAATAAGTGACGGCTCGTTGAGCGGCGTCTTGCAAGACTTCGCTCGTCGTCTTTGCGTCCATTTTGTAGCCCCTTACGTGGCGATTTGCTGAATGGCTCTTTGATTGCTCATCTGATTGCTCATTGATTGTTACGTCACTGCGGAATCCTGCCGAAGCCAGTCGATGAGACCGTCAATTGCAGGCGTAATGGTACGCCCGTGCGGCACGACGACGTAATATGAATCGCTCACCTTCAACGAGGCGACCGGGAGCCGGACGAGTTCACCCGTTTCAACCAGACCGTGTACCAGTTTTCCCCACCCAAGGGCGATGCCCTGCCCGTAGCGTGCGGCCTCTATGGCGTCCGTATAAAGGCTGCAGCGTAGCGCAAAGTTCAATCGCACCGGCCTGAAGCCCAAAACCTGAAACCATTCTTCCCACCTCATCCAGCCTTCCGAAGTCGCATCGGACTCGATGAGCGCGGCGTTTGCGACTTCCTGGAGCGATTCTGGCGTGCCTCGCGACTTCACCCACTCCGGCGAACAGACGGGGAAAACTTCCTCGTCGAAAAGGAGGGTTGCGGAACCATCGCCCCATTGCCCGTTGCCGAATCGAACGGCGACATCGATCTCCTTGGGTCGGAGATCAGCGGTGAACATCTGCGTGGAGATGCGAAGCTGAAGATCCGGTTGTGCCTTCTTCAGCGATGCCAGCCGGGGCAAGAGGCAAAAATGCGTGAAGGCCGATGTTGCTGCAAGCACCACTTCCTGCTGGACCGGCCCGCTGGATAACCGGTCGAATACGCCGGCAATCTTCTGCATCGACTCGGCGATCACGAGATACAGAGCCTCGCCTTCATCAGTGAGTTCGATTGAACGATGCAGACGATTGAAGAGCCGGGTCCCAAGCGTTTCCTCGAGAAACTTGATCTGCCGACTGACTGCCGCTTGAGTCACTCCCAGTTCATCGGCTGCCAGCGTGAAGCTGCTATGACGTGCGACCGCCTCGAATTCGACGAGGGCAGTCACCGAAGGGATGAGCCGCCGGTATCCCTTGGTCCGCGCGGTTGCCGGTTTCATTTGGCTCAAGTACGCGTGGGCTGCGAACGGGAAACTAATGTCGACCCGGTGTGAGCCACGACCAGCACGGTACAGCCCTCTTTCGACGATGTACTATGCCGCGAACCGGCCGGATACGATACTGTGTGCCCGGGAAGAAAATCCGTGCCGTCGTTGTCAGTGAACACACCATCGAGAATCAAGATCAGCTCCGTCGAGTCGTGCTGATGCTCCAATGAACGCGCGCCGGGTTGCAAACGCATCCAGTAGCTACTCCACGCTCCGTTCTCGTCGTCGGCAACTGGAATCCAGAAGAAACCCGGAAGCACCGTTTCTCCGATTTTCATTGGCCGCCAGTCGCGTTCATCGATTGAATACCAACGACGACCCTCTTTGATGTGCAATCTAAAGAACACCATTTCGTCGCGCATAGGCTCGGTTGTCATTTTCTTCAACGTCCAATGTATGAACAAAAGGGGGAAATCCTGCTTCTCGTGCCCTCGTGCCTGGGTCGCTCGCTGTCTCCAGCGTCCCGGCGCTTGACGCCGAACCGCGAACCACGTCGCGCTACGCATCCGCCAGCACTTGCGATTGACCCTGCGGTCGCGCGACACGATAGGCATTCGGTGATTCGCCGAATTCCTTTCTGAACTCGCGGCCAAGATGCGAAGCGTCAGAGAAGCCGCATGACGTGGCAATGTCAGCGACAGTACGGTCCGAACTCGTGAGCAGCCACGACGCCATCCGTATCCGGATCTGGCGTGCATAGGCCTGAGGTGATTTGCCCGTCTCCGACGTAAAGAGACGCTCAAGCTGCCGGACCGACATCTCGAGACGTCGCGCCAACTCCGCGAGGCTCAATGGCTGCCCAATGTGCTGCTCCATCAACAGGATGGCTCGTCTTACCTTCGGATGTGTCGCGGGTTCGAGTCCTGGCGGGTGTGGCTGAGGCGCATTCCCTTTCTGCGCGTCATCGACGAGCATGATACGCAGCGCCTTTTGTACGACCGTCGCTTCGAAGTGGCGCAACAGAATGGCCGCGGCAACATCGATCGAAGCACGCCCGCCCGAACACGTAATGCGCCGTCGGTCGATCACGAACAGCCGGTCCGCAACGAGATTGCGTTCATCGACGCCCGGAAAGCGCTCGACAAAGTCCCAGTAGTGGAACCAGCTCACGCACATGCGATACCCGTCCATCACTTCGGCTCGCATCAACGCAAACACCCCGGTGCAAATTCCGACCAACGTGGCAGATGTTGTCGCTGCGTCATGAATGAACTGAAGCGTGGCTTTGCTTGCGGACGGTCCCGAGTGCAGCAATCCACCGACGACCACGACGTAATCGAAGGACCCGGCCTCTTCGAAGGTCATCCAGGGCGCGACCTGAATTCCGCAGCTTGCCCTGACAGGAACAAGCGATTCGCCGACGATGGTCCACGAACAGCGAACCGGTCTGCTCATGTCTCCTTCATCGCTCGCGAGCCTCAGTACATCGACGAAACCGGAAAATGCCGTCAAGGTGAAATTGGGCAACAGGACGATTCCAAAGCGGAGTGGCCGCGTGGTACCGGCTTTGGGGCTGATAAGGTCGCTAAACATGGGACTGCCTGCACTAACGCTCGAAAAGTCACGCTTGAAAAGTCGACCAGGATTCCAACGACGAAGCTGCCCGCGCTCTCCCAACTGACATCTGCAAAGTCTATTTGGTCGTTTCAGTTTCGGCGCTCCGCCATTCGCGCATCATCGCGCCCACTTCCTCTCCGAGCCATTCACGGAACTGAAGATATTCCGGACGAAGCTTTGCGTTCTTATGCGTTATCAAATAGTGGTGACGGTCGTGAAATTCGAGCACATCTTGCACGGGTCGAATCAGTAGCCCTTGTTCGACCTGACGATGGACGAGATGATGCCAGCCAAGCAAGGTGCCCTCACCCGCTTCGGCTTGCGATACAAGGAGACGATAGTCGTTGCTCTCCAGATGCTCGTTTTCGATCATCCTTTCAGTGCCATCGCCTTGCTGAAACCAGTTTCGCCACACGGACCAGTCGACATGCTCGCAAATCTGCGCGCGCCCCAACAACGAGAGGTTCAACGTCGCGTGCGATAGAAGATCCAGGGGCTTCACAGACCTGCCATGAAAGTGGCGCTCGTAAAACGACCGGCTGCAGACGGGATATACGACGTCGTGAAAAAGCGGCTCGACTTCGTACTCCGCCTCACGCGGTGGATTCTTGGTGATGATCACGTCGGGTTCCATGAGCTCGTCGAGCTCCATGAAATGCTCCGTCACCATCACGTGCAATCGGATATCCGGGAACCGCTTGCGGAACGAGGGCAGCCTGAACGACAGCCATAGCGCCGAGAAAGTATGCGAGACACAAATCGTCAGCGCATGCCTGTCGGTTCGACGCACCGCCTGGGCCGCTTCGGCGATGTTCATGATCGACAGATAGGACGCGTTGTACAGAATGCGCCCCGCGTCGGTGAGCGCGATGTGCCGCCCGGTCCGCTCGAACAGGGCGACTTCCAGCGAGTCTTCGAGCTCCTTGATTTGTCGGCTGATTGCCGCCTGCGTGACGCAAAGCACTTCTGCGGCCTGCGTAAAACTTTCGTACCGTGCAGCCGTGACGAAGCATTTCAGCGCCCGTAACGACGGCATTTGAGCGAGTAATCGGTCGGCAAACACCTGTTTCTTTTGCATGGCTTTCACCTGTGAAGCGGAAACGCCCGGGTGGCCCGAAGACAACCCGGTCAACGCTGCGCACTGCCCCGTGACAATGCGTAGACTGCGCGCCCGAGCCGAATAGCTCGCGTGCAAAAATACTTTGCGAGTCTTCGAATTGGCTGACAAGGGCAGATCACCATCCGCCCCCTCATATTACTCTTCGTGGCCGCCTGTTATGCGGCCCCTCGAACTCGCTTCAGCACGCCATCGAGTGCGTCTTTGTACAGTCCGTATGCACCTCGGCGAGAGAGTTCGGTGTGCATCTGCTCGTTGATGCCGCCCGGTGTCATGGATTGCGTAACCATGACTGAAAACGGTTGTCCTGTGCGGGCTGCGTCATGCGCAAGCCCGACACAGTAGCCAGACAAAAAAGCTCGCGCCGCGGAGTAGTCGAGGCCTTGCTCTACGAGCCAGGCCGCCTGGGTTTCGAGAACCGCATAGAAGCTCGCCATCGTCGCTGTCACGGCGGACAGCGCGTCAAACTTGCGTTCGTCGTCCACCTCTACGGCTTCACCCAGCGGCGAAAAGATGGCTTTCGCGACTTCATCGGCGGGGCAGATTGCGGTACTTCCCTTGCCTTCAGCGACCGCTGGCAGCGGGACTGCACGCGCGACCCTGTTCACCTGTGGGATAAGGCGATGAAGCTCGGCGATGGGAATGCCAGCAATGAAACTGACAACATGATGACGCGAGTCGAATTCGAGTTCGCCCAGAACTTCTGCGGCGATTTGCGGAACGACCGCAAGGCAAACGACATCCGAATTCTCCAATACCTCCTGGTTACTCGCACAGACGCGAATCCGTTCGTCCAGCGTCGCGAGTTCCGCAGCGGTATTCGGATTACGGGGCGACAGCGAGATCCCGTCGAATGGAACGCGGAATCTGCACATACCCGTCACGACCGCTTTCGTGATGGTCCCCGTTCCGATGAAACCTAGTCGCATGAAACCTCACTTGAGTTGGAAGTGCAGCAGTTTCGACCGCAGCCACGACAGCCAGGCCTGGCAGGCTGGGCTGTCATTGGCTTTCAATAGTCGGATAGAACCTAGTCGAGGTTCAGCCAGGTTGTCTTCAATTCGCAATACTGGTCGTGCGCATAGACGGACTTGTCCCGGCCGCCAAAGCCCGATTGCTTGAAGCCGCCGAACGGCGTCGACAGGTCGCCTTCGCCAAAGCAGTTCACCGTCACCGTACCCGCGCGGATACGTGCGGCAATCTTGTGCGCGTTATTGACGTTGTCGGTCCACAGAGATGCGGCCAGTCCATAGCAGGTATCATTGGCAATGCGGACCGCTTCGTCGATGTCAGCGTATTCGATAAAGCAGACGACCGGGCCAAAGACTTCTTCGCGAGCGATGCTCATCTCCGGCGTAACGTTATCGAAGATGGTCGGCTCAACAAACCATCCACCCGTTTCAGTGCGTGTTGCCTTGCCGCCGCACACGAGGCGCGCTCCTTCCGACTTCGCTTTCTCGATGTGAGCAAGCACCTTTTCATAGTGCTTCTCTTCAATCAGAGAGCCGAGCTTGACTTCAGGATCGAGCGGGTCGCCCGTCTTCCATCCTTCGAGCACTGCCCGAACCTTTTCGAGCAACTGTGCCTTCGAGGTTGAAGGAACCAGGATGCGCGAGCCTGCGCTGCAGTTCTCGCCCATATTCCAGAACGCTGCGGCAACCGCCTGCTCCGCGACAGCGTCGAGATTCGCGACGTCGGGCAGCACGACTTGTGGGTTCTTGCCGCCGCATTCCAGCACGACCCGCTTCAGGTTCGTGTCCGCGGAATAGCGAAGAAATCGCTTTCCCGTTTCCGTGGACCCGGTAAACGCAACGAGGTCGACGTCGGCATGCCGGCCCAATGCCTGGCCCGCGCTTTCGCCAAAGCCCGTCACGACGCTTAAGACGCCTGCGGGCACGCCAGCTTCCGCTGCCAGGTCGGCGATACGCAGCGTGGAAAGCGACGTCTGCTCGGCAGGTTTCACGATCACGCTATTGCCGACAGAAAGCGCCGGGCCGATTTTCCATGCAAGCATGAGTGCCGGAAAGTTCCAGGGAAGCACTGCGCCCACGACGCCAATCGGTTCGCGGGTAATCATGCTGACGACGCTCGCGCCCGATGGTGACAGCGCGTCGTAACGCTTGTCGGTGACTTCTGCGTGCCAGCGAATACATGCCGCCGATTCTGGAATGTCCAGTCCCATGCACTCGCTAATGGGCTTGCCAGCCTCGAGTGCTTCGAGAAGCGCCAGTTCATCGGCGTTCTCTTCGATCAGTTGTGCAAGACTCAATAGCACTGCCTTTCGCTGAGCCGGTGCTGCCTTTGACCACACACCGGACTCGAATGCATCTCTCGCCGCCACGACTGCCCGGTCGACGTCTTTCGTATCGCACTTTGCGATATCGGCCAGTACCTTTCCCGTCGACGGATTCAGGGTCTGGAATGTCTCGTTCGACGCGGCTGGACATCGTTGCCCGGCGATCAATGCTCGACCGTCGAGCGACAAGGCTTCTGCTTTCTGTTTCCATTCCTGATAGGTCGTCATGTCCTGTCCTCACAGATTTAAAGCTCGGCTCCCGCCGAAAATTCCTTCATCCAGATCGCCGCAGTGACAGCGACGTCGGCAATGGGACGAACCGGCAGCGAGCGCGGATGCGGCTGATTCAAAAGCTGACGAACGAGGTCGTTGTCGCGACCGAGCGCGTACTCGGCAATGAGCTTCCCCGACGCGGACCCTCTGCTCAGACCCAGACCATTGCATCCGACGGCTTCGAAAACACCATCGCTACGGCGCCCGAAAAGCGCCCCGTTGTTGACTGAGAGACACAGAGGGCCACCCCAGGTGTACTCGAGCTCGACGTCTTTCAGCATCGGGAAGCGCCGGTCAAACGAGCGTTGATGCAGGCTCTTCGCCTTCGCCAGATCAGCCTGCGATACTTCGAGACTGGGGCGAAACGCGAAGTGATTGCGAACGCAGATGCGGTCAGTACTCAGACGCCGTATCGTCGAGCCCATCGGGTCGGCGGGAATCAATGCCCACGACCGCGTGCCGCCCAGCCTGCGCACTTCGTCCGACGTCATCACACGGGTCATCGATGCAAATGTGTACACGGGCAACAGGCCGTTCGGATGTCCGCCGAACGTCGCCGCATAGGCATTCGTACAGCGAATCACGCGCTTCGCGACGATCTTCCCGGCGGCGAAGTTCAAGACCTTGTTTACCCGTTGGTCCTCTATTGCCTTCACTGCGCTCATCTCGAAGACCTTCACGTTTTCCGGCAGCGTTGCGGCAAGACCGCGCATGAGGGCTGCCGGCTGGACCGTGCTGCATCCTGGCGTGAAGAGTGCGCCCTCATAGAACTTCGTCCCGGTGACTTTCGCGATCGCGGCTTCGTCGAGCCATTCAAAGTCTTCGTCGATACGAGCGAGTCCTTCCGCAAAATGGGCCAGTGCCGCATGGCCCTTCTTGTTCACCGAAGCATGAAACTTGCCGTCATCCCGCCAGTCGCAGTCGATGCCGTATTGCTTCACCACTGAACGCACGTAGTCGATGCCGTGACGTTGCAGCCGGATATCGGCCTTGTCCGCTTCCACACTTCGCGAGTAGCTTTCACTGCTGATGTCGTGCGGCAAGTCGACAAAGAATCCGGAATTCCGCCCGGCTGTCGTGCGCCCTATACGGTCCGCCTCGACCAGCGCAATCGAGGCATCAGGCGCAAGTTCAGCGAGGCGTCGGGCAGCGCATAGCCCCGTAATGCCACCGCCGACGACGACCCAGTCAAATCGTCCTTCAGACGACACGGTATCGGCGGGGCGGGGCGGGGGCAGACTTTCCCACCACCCGTTCACGCCATCCGGCGCGGGAAAACGCACGAATTCCAGATTCGAGGTCATGAAAGTTACTGCGCGTTGCGCAACATAGGTTGAACCAGCGTGGCAAAGACGCTGCGCTCCTCTTCGGTGAGCGTGCCGAGCGGCGCCCGCGCGACACCGACGGGCATACCCGCCAGCTCACATCCGTATCGAACGTATTGAATGAACTTGCCGCTGCGCTCCAGCAGTTCGAGTACAGGCAGCAGTTGCGCCATCAGCTTGCGGCCGGTTTCGAAGTCATTCCGCTTCACGCATGCGTCGAAGAGCGCGGTGTGCGCTTCCGGCAAAAAGTTGGAAGCACCACCGACCCAGCTCTTCGCGCCCCACACGAAGAACTCCAGCGCCTGGTCGTCCATTCCGCAGCTCAGCACCAGCTTGTCGCGGAAGTGCGTCGCAAGGTGATGCAGATGCGAGATGTCGCCAGTACTCTCTTTCATTGCGACAAAGTTCGGCCGCTCGAGCAGTTTTTCCAGCACCGTATCGCTGATTTCCGTCCCCGTGCGGGCCGGGAAGTTGTAAAGCATGATTGGCATGTCGAGACTGTCGTCCACTTTCAGCATGTGGCTCAACAGTTCTTCCTGCGTCGGCTGCGCGTAGTACGGAGCAGCAAGCAGCAATGCAGGCAGACCGGCACGCTTCGCTTCTTGCCCAAGGCGAATGACTTCGCTCGTCGTGGTCGCATTGATGCCGGCAGTGAGATACGTCTTGCCGCCTGCCGCTTCCGCAACAGTGTTGAATGTACGGGCACGTTCGTCGAAACTCAACGCATAGTATTCGCCCGTGGTCCCGCCGACGCCAAGGCCCGCGACACGACTCGCGATATTGGCTGCGTGCTTGCCGAGCAGATCATGGTTAATCTCGCCATCTGCGTTGAATGGCGTAACCAGAGGCGTATGTACTCCCTCGAAGCTCATCGTCGTTCTCTCTTCAATAAAGGTCGCTACACGCCCTCATCAATTAGACAAGGGCATCCGCATGTGAATAAATCGGGAACTGGTTGCAAACGTCGCGCACACGGCTACGCACTGCGCGCTCGACCCGTTCGTCGCCGGCGGGCTCTCGTTCGAGTGCCGACAGCACCTCGAGAATCATCTGTCCAACCTGCTCGAACTGCTCGGTTCCGAAGCCGCGCGTCGTGCCCGCGGGTGTGCCGAGCCGGATTCCCGAAGTAACGGTCGGGTTTTCCGTGTCGAATGGAATACCGTTTTTATTGCAGGTGATACCGGCACGCTCCAGTGCCTTTTCAGCCTGCGTACCCGTCAGGCGCTTCGAGCGCAAATCGACCAGCAACAAGTGGTTATCCGTCCCTCCCGTCACCAGGCTTAGGCCGCCCGATTTCAAGACGTCGCCGAGCGCCTGCGCGTTACGCAGCACGCGGTCGATATAAGCGGTGAACTCCGGACGAAGAGCCTCGCCAAATGCAACCGCTTTGCCCGCGATGACGTGCATCAGCGGACCGCCCTGCAAGCCCGGGAACACAGCCGAGTTGATCTTCTTCGCAATGTCGCCGTTATTGGTGAGGATAAATCCGCCTCGCGGTCCGCGCAGCGTCTTGTGGGTGGTGGACGTCACCACATCGGCGAATGGGACAGGGTTCTCGTGTCTGCCCGCCGCGACAATGCCCGCGATGTGTGCCATGTCGACCATCAACATCGCGCCTACGCTATCCGCAATGTCGCGGAAAGCCGCAAAGTCCAAAGCACGCGGATAGGCTGAATACCCCGCGATGATGAGCTTCGGACGATGTTCTTCGGCGAGCCGGCGGACCTGCTCATAGTCGATGCGGTAGGTGTCGGGACTCACACCGTATTGGACGGCGTTGAACCACTTGCCGGAAAGCGCGGGACGGGCGCCATGCGTCAGGTGGCCTCCCGCATCGAGGGACATGCCCATCACCGTCTCGCCCGGCTTCACGAGCGCGAGCATCACAGCGCCGTTAGCCTGCGCGCCCGAATGAGGTTGCACGTTGGCGTATTCGGCTTCGAACAGGGCTTTGACGCGATCGATGGCGAGCGCTTCGACCCTGTCCACGTGTTCACATCCGCCGTAATAGCGCTTCGACGGATATCCCTCGGCGTACTTGTTGGTCAGCACAGTACCCTGTGCTTCCATCACTGCTGCCGAGACAATGTTTTCTGACGCAATCAATTCGATTTGCGTTTGCTGGCGGCGCAACTCCAACGCAATCTCTGATGCGATAACGGGGTCACGGCTCTGGAGGGTTTCGGCAAAAAAGCGTGAGTTCTCGTTCACGTGGTCACTCCGGATGAAATCATTTAAAGCATGTCTTGCAAGACCATCTGTTGACGCGATGCAGCGTTCGCGATTACCCGTCGGGTAACCGCGAGCTCGACTCGCCGTGAACGAGATGCGCTGCATCCATTCACGGCGAGTCCATCTTCGACTTACTGCTGCAACCAGGCCTTCACCTTGTCCGGGTGTGCGTCGACGAATTTCTTCGCTGCTGTCGCATAGTCGTTCGTGGAATTACCCTCGTACTCGATGGATTCGACGTCGGCGAGCGTCAGCTTGAAATGCTTGAAGAAAACGTCTGCGCGGGGAAACTTGCTCGCGAACTGTTTCGATGCGAAGGCGTGAACCTGTTCCTCACCACCGAGCGTGCCCTTGGGGTCCTTGAGGTAGCGCATCTGCCATTTCTGGAAGAGCCAGTGAGGGCTCCAGACAGTGGCGACAATCCATTGCTTCGACTGATAAGCGCGCGAAACGCCTGCGAGCATGCCGGCTTCGCTCGACGATTGCAGGTTGTAGCCGTTCAGGTCGTAGGCCTTGAGTGTCTTTTCGGACGCCTGCATCAGACCGCCGCCGGGCTCGATGCCCTGAATGGTGCCGTTCAGCTTGCTCTTGACGTCAGGCTTTTCCAGGTCGGAAATCGAAGCAACCTGCGACTCGGGTATGTATGCCGGCACTGCCCAACCGTTCTTGCCGCCCGTATAGATTACGCCGACGTCATCCATATCGTTCTTGTATCGCGCGTAATACGCTGCGTGAGTCACAGGCAGCCACCCGCCCACCATGATGTCCAGATCGCCTCGTGCCACGCCCTGGTACTGGATGCCAATATCGGCCTGCACGAACTGCACCGGCTGCTTGAGATTGTTCTCGAGAACGTACTTGGCGACATTGGCTACGGCCAGAACGTCTGCCCAGTTTGTGACTGCCATCTTGATCGGTTCGGCCGCGACGGCGGAGCCAACACCGACACTCATGGCAACGACCGTCGACACCGCCAGGTTCGCAACCAGCGATTTGAATAGATTGCGCTTCATATAGCACTCCTACTTGATTATCGGATTAGTTAAAAATTGACGGCCGCCGTGATGCCTACAAATTCGTCATTCAGGTTCGTGCTGCGGCACGTGGACCGGTCTTTGCCGTGCGTGCGCCGGGTTTGGCTTTCTTTGCCTTCACACCGAAACTCTCCGTCAGCCGGTCAAGCACGATGGCGAGCAACACAACACCGAGGCCGCCCTCGAAACCAATCCCGATGTCGAGGCGCTGAATGCCGCTCAACACATATTCGCCGAGACCACCGGCACCAATCATCGATGCGACCACGACCATCGAAAGCGCCATCATGATGGTCTGATTCACGCCTGCCATGATCGACGGAAGTGCATTCGGCAACTGGATCTTCCAGAGAAGCTGCGAATCGGTGCTGCCGAACGAGCGGCCTGCTTCCAGCAACTCCTCGCGCACTTGCTTGATGCCCAGCGTCGTGAGGCGCACGACGGGCGGCATCGCGAACACGATGGTCGCAATCACTGCCGGAACACGGCCCAGCCCGAACAGGATGACGGCCGGAATCAGATAGACGAATGCGGGCATCGTCTGCATGAAATCGAGCAGCGAGCGCAGCACCACCTCCACCCGTTTGTTTCGCGCGCCCCAGATGCCAAGCGGCACGCCGATGACCAGACTGAAGAACGTCGCCGCAATCACGAGCGCCAGCGTGGAGACCGTTTGTGCCCACAGGCCCATGTAGTGAATGGCCAGAAGAGCAACGCCGACGAAGGCCGAGAACACGACACCGCGTCGCCACAACGCGAACGCCATGAGGATGATGAGCATGGCAATGAACGGAATGGACGCCAGCCCATCCTCCAGCAGCTTGACTACCGCACCCAGTGCGGCAGAGAAGGCGTCGAAGCCGCCGCGAAAATGCTGAAAGAGAAAATTGACTGCATTTTCCGCAAACTTTCCGATGACTGACGAATTCATGCTGCTCTCCGCTCCATAACCTGCTTGAGTATCGTCCGGCAGGACACTACGCCTGCGAGTTGTCCGGCTGTATCAGTGACGGGGACATCGTGTTCCTGGCTCAACGCGATGGCAGCCAGCTCGTGCAAATCCGCATCCAGCGAAACGGCATTCACGTCATGGAGCAACGCGTCCCGGACAGGGTGCGTGCCCGCCTTGTGCAGCGATGCGGGCGTGACACAGCCTTGATACCGACCTGCGTCGTCGCACACATAGCCGCACTCGACGCCGCTATCGATAAGCTGATTGAGGTAGCGTTCAGCAGATGTGCCGATGTCACAGGAAATCAGCCCACGGTCGACTTGCGTCATGAGACTCGAAGCTTTGAGAAACCGCGAAACGTCGACGTTGCGGAAGAAGTCCCGCACGTACGAATCGGCAGGCGACTGGATAAGCTCGGCAGGTGTGCCGACCTGAATCAGGCAGCCATCTTTCATGATGCCGATCCGGCCGCCGATCTTGATGGCTTCTTCGATATCGTGCGAAATGAAGACGATGGTCCGCTGCTCTTCCTTCTGAAGCCGCAAAAGCTCGTTCTGCATTTCGAACCGGATCAGCGGGTCCAGTGCCGAGAACGCCTCGTCCATCAGAAGCACCGAAGGGTTCACTGCAAGCGCGCGCGCAAGGCCGACACGCTGCTGCATGCCGCCAGACAATTCGCTGGGGAGCAGCTTTTCGTACGAGCCCAGACCGACTCGCGTCAGCGCGGAACGTGCGATGTCGTATCGCTCCGTCTTCTTCAGGCCAGCGACCTCCAGTCCATACGCGATGTTGTCGAGCACCGTGCGGTTCGGCAGAAGCGCAAACGACTGGAACACCATCGCCATCTTCTTGCGGCGGACTTCGCGCAGTTCCGTTGTGGACATGGGGGCGATGTCGCGGCCTTCGAGAACGACCTGGCCGGAAGTGGGTTCGATCAGGCGATTGAGCAGTCGAACCAGCGTCGACTTGCCTGAACCCGAGAGGCCCATGACGACGAAGATCTCACCCGCCTTGACGCTGAGACTGACGTCATTGACGGCCACCATGTTGCCGGTCTGATCGAAAATTTCATTCCGTCCGAGGCCTTGCTTTACGAGCTCAGCGGCGCGCTCGGGTTTTGGTCCGAAGATCTTCGACAGGTTCCGGACCGTGAGGATATCGGTCCCGGAGACCGCGATGGATTTCGCTACCGGGGAAACATCTTCCGCCTGGATTGCGCCCGGATGGAGCACGCCTTCCGGCGCGAATGTCAGGTTTGGGGCCATTCTGTCATCCCAACTGGCAAGTTCAAGAAATCGAAGCGCGCGACCTGTAGCCTTCACAAACACTGCACCTAAAGGCATCGTTTGCTCTCGCCGGATACTCTCGACCAGTTTCATCTCGAAGCTGTGGGTGTATCGGCAGGAGGCAAACGTCGCGAAGCACTTAAGTCAAACAAGTCACTATTCCGCGCACAAAATGCAGAACATTCGTGCGCCGGACGTCGCGCTAGTCGGTGGTTAATGCATGGATTGCAGCGTACCAAGCCAAATTGACTCATCCAGCTACATTTTCTGGGCACTTTCCCATACCTTTGGTAATGCAAAGCGCTTCTGTAGTGCTTGTAGAAAAGAGATGGCGAAAACGAATTTCGCGCACAGCCAGTCTGGCTGCGGATTTGCGGGCGACTGCACGCATCGGGGGCGATCTTTCGCCCCTTCAGCTCTCACGCAATCGAAGCCGCAGCATAGGGAATGTCCTAGGTAGGGTCTACGAGAACACTTCTCGCGGCCCGCATGCGATGCGTCTCTGCATGGCCGAGACAATGCAACGGGCGAGATCAACACGCTGGCGATGCCGCTACTCGGCCACTGGCAGCGCACGAGCTTGCTGCAATGACCGCGCCCTAACGCAAGCAACCGCCGTCACAACGCACATCGCGAACGTGCAACACGCAACTTGGGGTGGGTAGCGGTTTCTATCTCTGGTGGCAGAGGCGCGATCCGATGCGCTGGCCGATCGAACGCACGAAGGCTGCGATGAAACTCGTATGTTCGAACATCTCGCCCCCCAGCAGCTTTTACGCTGGCTCAAACGGAAATACCAGCACCAGCGAACCACGCAACCGATGGCTAGGGACAGAAAGCAATGACCGTAGTAAAGATAAAGCCATTTCGATTTCCTTATCCCGCGATCTTGCCCAAAATCTAATCAATTTGAAGATGCTTCGCATTGACATTGAATGCCGCGGCTAATTAATCTGCAATGCCCGTGTCATCGGCGGCCATAAAAAGAGAGCCTGTGCTTTTATGACAGCGTCACATTTCCGGTCGACTGCTGTCGCCCGCAATGCACCCGGTTCAAGACGAAGGCGCCGCACGCAATGCTCGATCTCGCTCCGCTACCGACGAGCGCGCGCTTCTCGTGCGTGCGATGGAGCAGTTGCTAATGATGCCGCGCATCGCCGCGTACCTGGCGGCGCAACGCGATCGGCAAAAAGTCGCCGTACGACATCACGCTGAACCGCATCGCGAGAAAAAAATACGCAACGCATCCACGCGCGACACACATTGTTCTCGTGAGGCACACGTGCGTTAGCGGCCATCTCGCGATTGGGCACCGTTCCTTTACCAATCGACTTTTCGAAATAGCGAATAACAAATTGCTTACACAACGACTTATTCCACGTTCTTTATCGGCAACGCGTTTTGATTCATGTCTCTGACACGCGCAAACGATAAATTCTGCTGGCTGAGGGAAAAAAACACTTCAGCACGAACAGCTCCAATTTCAGATCAGGGGTAACAGAACAGATCTCGCAGGTTCGGTTCAGGAGCAAATATTTCAATTCTGATTGTCTTCTGGAGATAGGAAAATGAAAAAACGAAGCCTGATTCAGTCTGGTATTGCATTAGGATTACTGACTGGCTCAATACTCGTCCCCCCGCTTCATGCAGTAGCAGCACCTCAAAGCAACATGGAACTGCTGCCGACCGGGCAGTTCATCTCCCCGAAAGCAATTCCGGGCGCAGTGCAGCAGTTGTTGAGCCCGCAACTTTCGGCCAAGCCGAGCCAGGTGGTCAGCGGCGCCATCAAGTCGCAGCTCAGCCCGGACGGCAACACGCTGGCAGTGATCACCGCTGGCTACAACACGGTCTACACGGGCGCTAACAACGGCACGTTGGACAAGGCCGATTCGACGCAGTACATCTTCATCTACGACGTGTCGGGCGCGAACAAGGCGAACCCGAAGCTGGTGCAAGCGATTCACCAGAACAACGCGTTCGATGGTCTCGCGTGGAACGGCAACCAGACCCTGTACGGCACGGGCGGCGCCGACGACAAGGTCTATGTGTACAGCCGCGCTTCGGCTGCGCCTTCGGCCCAATGGGCCCAGTCCGCGGCCATCGCGCTGAACCACTCGAAGGGTATCGGTTCGGGCGTGAAGCCGAACGCCGGCGGCCTCGCAGTCTCCGCTGACGGCCGGACGCTCGTCGTAGCCAACAACTACAACGATTCGATCTCCATCATCGACACGGCCTCGAACACGCTCACGTCGGAATACGACCTGCGTCCGTTCAACACGTCGGGCCAGCAAGGCGCTGCCGGTGGCGAATATCCCTGGGCGGTTTCGCTGAAGGCCGACGGCACCGCGTTCATCTCGTCGGTGCGTGACCGTGAAGTCGTGGTGCTGAACCTGTCGAATCCGGCTGCGCCGCAATTCGTCACGCGCATCCCGGTCAAGGGCAACGCCTATGGCATGACCCTCTCGCCTGATCAGTCGAAGCTCTACGTCGCCGTGTCGAACGCCGACCAGATCGCCGTCATCGATACCGCCAGCCACAGGGTCGAGAAGACAATCGACATCGCCAGCCAGAACGGCGACGGAAACGACCAGGGCAGCGGCAACAACAAGAAGTACAGCGGCCGCGATACGGTCAACGTGACCGTTTCGAAGGACGGCAAGACGCTGTATGCCGTCAACAACGGCGACAACTCGATCGCGGTGATCTCGCTCGACGGCAACAACGGCTATCACGTCAACGGCCTGATCCCGACGGCGTATGCGCCGAAGGACATCACGCTGAGCGCCGATGGCTCGCAGATGTACATCATCAACGGCAAGTCGAACACCGGCCCGAACCCGCTCTATACGTCCGGCACGACGGCCCAGTACCAGTTCGGCCTCGAGCAGAGCAGCCTCGTCAGCGCCCCCGTCCCGTCGGGCGATTCGCTCGACCGTCTGACCAGCCAGGTGAACGAAAACAATCACTATTCGGTGAAGGTGTCGGATAGCGATCGCGAGACGATGAACTTCCTGCGCGCTCACATCAGGCACGTGATCTACGTCGTGAAGGAGAACCGTACGTTCGACCAGATCCTCGGCGATCTCGGCAACGGCTCGAACGGCGATCCGTCGCTGACGATGTACGGCAAGGCCACCACGCCGAACTTCCACAACATCTCGAACACCTTTGTCACGCTCGACAACTTCACCGACCCGGGCGACGGTTCGATGGACGGCTGGTCTTGGGTGCAGCACGCGCACGTCACGCCGACCGAGGAAGTTTCGCAACAGGAGAACTACGCTGGCGTCACCCGTGGCATGTCGTATGAATCCGAAGGCAGCAACCGCGGTGTGCCCGTCGGCCTCGCGACAACCGCGATGCGCGACGCGGCGGTGAACGGTAATTTCACCAGCGCGACGTCGTCGCTGCCGGGCGGCACGGCCAACGCGCTGCCGGGCATCGCCGATGTGACCGTGCCGGATGCGCCGTTCGGCTATCAGAAGGCGAGCATCTACGACGCGGTTCTGCAGGCAGGCGGTTCGGTCCGCAACTACGGCGGCATGGTCAACAACGTCGGCACGATCGGCACGATCGCCAACCCGCTGCTCAACCCGGCCGGTGCCAACAACGTCCAGGCTCATCCGCTCAAGCCGTCGCTCGTGAACCTGACGGACCAGTACTACCGCGGCTTCGATCAGGCCTATCCGGACACGTTCCGCGAACTCGAATGGAACCGCGAGTTCCAGCAGTACGTCGCGATCGGCCAGCTCCCGTCGTTTGAGTTCGTCCGCATGGGTTCCGATCACACGGGCAGCTTTGCGCAGAACGTCGGCCAGATGGGTTCGGCCGAGCAGGAAGAAGCGGATAACGACTTCGCAGTCGGCAAGCTGGTCGAGACGGTCGCGCACAGCCCGTACGCGAAGGACACGGTGATCGTGGTGATCGAGGACGACTCGCAAGCCGGTTCGGATCACGTCGACTCGCACCGCTCGACGGCTTACGTCGTCGGCGCGTACGTGAAGAAGCACGCCATCGTCAGCACCGCCTACAGCCAGGTCAACGCGCTCCGTACCATGGAAGATCTGCTCGGTACCCAGCACATGGACCTGAACACGGCGTACGCCAAGCCGATGGCCGACCTGTTCGACACGAAGTCGGACGGCTCGTGGACCTACACGGCCGTTGCTTCGACGATCCTGAAGGGCACGAACGTGGGCAACGTCGCGAGCAGCACCGACGGCAACCAGTTTGCCCAGGGCGAGGACATTCATCCGCTGCATGACGCGACGTACTGGGCGAACGCGACGAAGGACTTCGACTTCTCCAGGGAAGATCGTATTCCGCCGGAGCTGTTCAACCGTGTGCAGTGGAAGGGTGTGATGGGTGACAAGCCGTATCCCGTGCCGCACTCGATCTACTCGAAGGTCGCGGCCGACGGCTCGAAGACGGTCGCTTCTGTCGACGACGACGACGATTGAGCAAGTAGTCGCGTCGTTCTGTTCGAGCGCATCGGGCAGGCTCGCGTGGCCTGATGCGCGTGATGCGCAGTAGTCAGCGACGGCGGGTGGCTGTCTCCCAAAGGACGGCCGCCCGCCGGGTTTTCCCTATCCGCACACGACAATAACCAGCACAGCGTGATGCCAGCAAACGTCCCCCGATCAAGAACCGCAATTGCCGTATCGGCGCTATTTGCCGCTTTCTCATTCGCCCACGTAGCGAAAGCTCAACAAACACCACAAGCTCAACAAGGGCAGCCTCAGCAGGCACAAGCTCAACAGACGCAAGCCGTGCAGCTGCAACCCGCGGGCTCGCTCGGCGAGGTCTCCGTCAACGCCGCGACGACCGCGAGCGCGCCCGACCACAACGTCAACGACCCGTACCAGGTGCCGGGCATCAGCAAGACGGGCACCGCGCTCGGCGATCTGCCGATGAGCGTGGAGGTCATTCCGCGCGGCATTCTCGACGAGCAAGGCGTCACGTCGTTGCAGGAAGCAATCCGTAAAGGCAACGTGTCCGGCGTGAACTATGGCGGCACCGATTCGAAAGGCTTCACCGATCACTTCATGATCCGCGGCCTGCAGGCGCAGACCTATGACGACGGCTTCTCGGACGGCGACCAGGTCAACGGCCCGACGCATTCGCTGCTGGGCGTCGAGCGCATTGAAGTGCTCAAGGGACCCGGGTCGGCGCTGCTCGGCAGCGGCCCTCCGGGCGGCTCGATAAACCTGATCCACTACACGCCGTCGGCGCAGTTCCACTGGGGCGGCGATATCCAGGCCGGCTCGTTCGGCACCGTCAACGCCAGTGGCTACGTCACCGGTCCAACCGGCATCGACGGACTGAACTATCGCGTCGACGCTGCCGCCGGCCGCTCCGATGGCTACCGCGACCTGGCATCGTGGAACAAGGAAATCCGTCCCGATCTGCAATGGAAGATCGGCGATCACAAGATCGAATTTTCGATCGACGCGCAGGACTACATGGCAACGCCCGACTCATACGGGATCATCTATCACAATGGGGCGCCGATCCATAATGTTCCGTTCGACGCCAAGTATTCGACGCCGTTCGCGAACGCGCACGGCAACTACGTACGCGCCACGCTCACGGACGAGTGGCGCATCAGCGACTATCTGACGATCAACAATCGTCTGTCGTACATGCATCACACGCTGGACTTCTACAGCAACGGCGACAGCACACACGCGAAGATCAAGGGCAACACATTTACCGGCCGCCAGCTGCGCGATCAGAACGATTCGCTCAACACGCTCGACTATCAGCTGGAGCCGGTCTGGAAATTCTCGACGGGCAGCATCCACCATACGCTGCTGACGGGCTTCGAATACCTGCATCAGGATCTCAACACCGACAAGACGACAGCAGACCTGCCGGACATCAGCGACATCTTCGCGCCCGTGCCGCTGGAAACCTCCATCGCAAGCCTGCACTTCCAGTGCGCGCCGTCTCACTCGTGCCAGAACGATCATGTGACCGCGAACTTCTACAGCCTTTACGCGACCGATCAGGTGGAAGTGACGGACAAGTTCAAGATTCGCGCGGGCGTTCGCAAGGACTGGTTCGGTACGTCGCTGACGCTGAACCCACGCCCGGGCGAGCCGAACCGTACCGCCAACGACGGCATCACCCTCGTTCAGGGCAATACGTATACGCGCAACGATGCGCCGACCAGCTGGAACGCCGGTGTGCTGTACAAGGTCACGCCCTGGATGACACCGTATTTCGGCGTATCACGCAGCTACCTCGCGAATTTCAACTCCGAGAACGACGCGTTTTCCATCGGCCCGCCGGAATCGGCGCTGCAATACGAGCTAGGCGTGAAGTGGTCGCTCGACGACGGGCGCTACGTGCTCAACACCGCGCTGTTCGACGTGAAGCGGGAACACGTGGCGACTCCATTCGGCGACGATCAGATCGCATTCGATTCGCAGCGCACGCGCGGCGCCGAGGCCTCGCTCGACGCGGATCTCACGCCGAACTGGCACGTGTACGCGAATTTCACCGCGCAGCACGCGCGTGTCACTTATAGCCCGGACACGCCTGGCGCGGTCGGTACCGTCCCGCAGGGCGTGCCCGCGTATATGGCGAACCTGTGGACGACGTACCGTTTCAGCCTCTTCGGCAGGGCGGGCTTTCATGCGGGTGCGGGCATCAATTACATGAGCCGGATGTCGAACGGCTTCGCCAACGGCTACGACTGGGCGCCTGCCTCTCTGATCGAGAACCTGCAGTTCGGTTACGCGGAGCGTCACTGGGGAGTCGATCTGAACATCGACAACGTCACCAACCAGCGCTACTACATCGCCAGCAACGTGGTCGGCGCCTATCTCGGCGCGCCGGTGGCCGCCTACGTTACCCTGCGAGCGGATTTTTGAGGAGGATCGATCATGTCGACGGACATCCTGTTTCGCGTCGCCCATCATTCGGGCGGCGTGCTGTATGTGATCGCCGTGCTGCTGTTCGTCTCGCTGACCGTCGTCATCGAGCGGCTGTGGTTCCTGCATCGGGTCGCGCGCGACGCGCACGCGGCGCTTGCCGAACTGGACCATCACAAGTCCTTGAACGCGAGCGCGCTCGCGGCCTGGGCCCAACGGCACGACGGCCTGCCGACGGGCAGCGTGATCGCAACCGCCAGCCGGCTCGCCGGACGCGCCGATCGCGACACACTCGCCGCGAGCCTCGAAGAAGCCGTGATGCGCGAAGCTCCGCGTATCGACCGCTTTCTGTGGGTGCTCGATACCGCCGTCACACTGGCGCCGCTGCTCGGGCTGTTCGGCACGATCATCGGCATGTTCGACGCGTTTCAGGTGCTGTCGAATCCGGGCAACGCGCCGACTCAGGTGACGGGCGGCGTCGCCGAGGCGCTGATCGCGACCGCGTCGGGCCTCTTCGTCGCGATGATCGGGCTCGTGTTCTTCAACGGCCTGCACAACCGCGTGCGAGTCGTCGTTCATCAACTCGATACGCTGAAGACCGCGCTCGTCAATCGACTGACGAGCGACATCGCCGATGCCCAGGTCGCGCGGGAAACAGAAACCGAAATCCGGCGCGGGGTGGTCAGCGCGCTCGCGCGGCAGGGAGCATGACGTGAAGTACTTTGAGGCGCGCAAGGCGCGCATCGAGATCATTCCGATGATCGACATCATGTTCTTCATGCTGGTGTTTTTCATCATGATCACACTGCACATGATTCCGAACGCGGGCCTGCGCACGCAACTGCCGTCGAGTGCGAGCGCGCAGAGCCTGCCGCCGCCGAAAGTGACGGTGACGCTCGCAACTGACGGCAGCGTGTCGGTCGACGGCCGCACGCTCAGCACGGCGGACCTGACCACGTTGCTCATGAAGCGCCCCGATCCGGCGCATACGGTCGTGACCATCGCGGGCGCGAAGGACGTGCAGTTGCAGAAGCTCATGAGCGTGATGGACGCGTGCCGCGCGGCCGGCGTTACGCAGGTATCGCTCGCCGCGCACCCGGGAAAGGTGGACTGACATGTCGTCGATGCCCACTGTCGCGCAGCGTGCGCCGCATGCCGGCACCGGCACGCGCAAGCCGCTCTATGTGTCGGCTGCGCTCGCGATGGCCGTCGAGGTGCTGCTGCTCGCGGGCGTCGGTGCGTGGCTGATTCGTCCGCACGTCTCTGCGCCGAAACGGCCCGAGCCGATGACGATCACGTTGGCGCCGCCTGCGGTCGCGGCGTCGAAGACCGCGCCCATTCCGGCGCCCGTCCCCGCGCCCATTGCCGCGCGCGAAGTGTCGAAGCCGGTGCCGAAACCGGCCGTGCCTCCGCCTCGCGCTCCAGTGGCGCATCAAGCGCGCGTCGCGCACGCGACGCCGCCGCAACCGCAGCCGGTTGTGCCACCGCCCGCGCCCGCGCCCACGCCTGCGCCTGCGCCCACGCCCACGCCTGCGCCGAACACCGAGCCCGCACAAAGCGCCGCGCCAACGGAACCCGCGCCCGCACCGCGTCCCACCCCCGCTCCGGCCCGCCCCGACGCGAGTTTCGAGGCCGCGCTGCGCGCCGCGATCCAGGCGGCGCTGCGCTATCCGGAATCGGCTCGCATGGAAGGGACGACCGGGCGCACGCTCGTCGCGTTCGTCTATCGCGACAGCGCGGTGTCCGACATCCACGTCGTGACGTCCAGCGGCACGGGCCTGCTCGACCGTGCCGCGCTCGCGGCTGTGCGCGACGCCGCATGCCCGCCTCCGCCACATGGGCTCGAGGGCAAGAGCCTGCCCGAACAGCTATGGGTCGACTTCACGCTCGACGGCAAGGGATAGCGCATTGCCAGTCCATCGAACCGATAACACTACAGCGGTCGTCCACTGTGCATGATCGTCGGCGGATCACAACGTCGGCTTCGACATCCTATGCATGAGAAGAATTCGAATGGCATTGCGTCGCGTGACGACAGCGCTGCCGACAAGCCGCGTCGAACCATTGCTGATTCTGACTGGCGATGGGTGGCGTGCTGCTGGTGATCGTGCTCGCCGTGATGCTGCCGATCATCGAGCTGAACAACCTGGTGCAGTGACGGCGGGTGTCACGCGGCCAAAGCATCGCAGGCCGCGCCGCCGCGTTGACGACAGCACGGCGCGCTGCATCTTCATCGTGCCGCCGCAAGCAGTGGAATAGATCAGCGCACGTAAATGGTCGGGCCGGGCGCGTTCGCGGGCAGGAACACTTCAGAGCGCACGCCGTTGCGATCGATGATGATCGAGCGCGCGCGCACCTCGGCGAGCTTCGCGCCCTGCATGATCGTGCTGCCGAGCGAGACGGCATGCGGCGGCTCGCCGCCCGTGCTGACGATCGCCGCGGCGCCCTCGCCCAGCGCGAGAATGCCCGACAGGTGGATGTCCTGGTTCGCGGTGCGCGTGAGCTGGCCGCCGAACAGCGTCGCCGCCTGCTCCGTCGAAACAGGCG
>NZ_WHNP01000048.1 GCF_009362735.1 Paraburkholderia franconis
AAAGCATACGGCATGCGCTCATCCATGAGTCGACGTGGTGATTGCTGGGATAACGCGCCGAC
The DNA here is from genome assembly GCF_009362735.1 of Paraburkholderia franconis. Classification (GTDB taxonomy): domain Bacteria; phylum Pseudomonadota; class Gammaproteobacteria; order Burkholderiales; family Burkholderiaceae; genus Paraburkholderia; species Paraburkholderia franconis. The sequence goes on from NZ_WHNP01000048.1 coordinate 63, forward strand.
CGAAAGTCTGTGGGGTTCGCTGAAAGTTGCACGCCTGCACGGTCGACACTTCTCGACCAAACGTGCGGCAATGGACGAAGTGGTTGATTGGCTCAACTTTTATAACGCGCATCGGCTACACTCGACGCTCAATTACGTCAGCCCCATGACGTTCGAGAAGAACTGGTTCGCCGCTCAGCAAGGTGCGGCCGCATAAATCCCTCGGCTATGGGATTCGTGAAACAGGGGCAAGGTCACATCGATTCCTGTCTGAAAGTCAAGAAACTCGGCTACTTACGCCGCATCTGAGTCACTTCGACTATAACTTTGACAGATCATAGTGGGCCTTGGAGCGGCTGTTGTTCAGACCAGCCGCAATGACTGCTTTGTGGTCGAGGCGGACTAGCGCTCAACGACTGCTTTGGCCAACACGCTACCATCGGTCCATCCGACAGGTCCTGAAGGCGTGCGGTCACTGTTTGCTAACCGCATACGCCGCAGTACCGCTACCATCCCAAAGGAAGAAGAGCCGGCCTTGCTCCGAGTTGATATTATGTGTGTTGGGCAATAGCCTAGCCAAGATTGGCGGCTGATAAGCCAACGCCCCCGAACGTGCACGTGCCGCCGCAAAATGTTTTGCAAATCCTGATCCAACTGCGTCGCATCGAATCACGTCTGCCTCTTGACCATCGAGGAAACTGGACTTCCAAGATAGCGCGTCGACCGTCCCATCCGCGAGCAAGGTGCACCTGACCAGCTTTAACGGAATACGGGAATTTCCCGAGTCTTTAATCCAAAGAGAGAGGGATCCTGTGGCGCCATCTATTCCAACGTCTAGATGGTCCAGTTTCCAATGATCACCTGAAGATGCGACTACCGTGAAGCTGCCACTGGCGCTAGTGCCGAGTTCGCTGTTCGGTGGTTGTGTGGCACATCCGCACAACAATGATCCGCATGCAATCAGTGCTGCCAAAAAGATCGTATTCCAGTTCACAATTCGTTTTCCGTGTCATTAGTGCCTGAATGTCGCCGCCTACGTCAAGCGGCAAGGATCAGGTGCCGTTAAGCCGTTCGATGTGTCCGCTCAATCCCAATCCAACCCTCGCGCTTCAGGCGCTCGTAAGTTGTGTCGACCGATCTGATACGCATGGTCCCCGATGTCAGCGGGTTTCGGATAGCTGGCACTTGTTGAGTTGGCAAAGTCCCCGGAGTGCTGCCAACCGCAAATCGGCTTTACGGCAAGTGTGGCTACTTCTTGAACTGTGGTGAAGCCTCGCAGTGGGGGCGACGGCAACTTATGCGGCAATAAAATAGCCGAGTTTCCACTTTAGCCATCGTCCGCCCGTAATTTGCCGCGGCTACGCAGTTTCAGTTTTGGTGGGCGCGGCCAACGATTGACCCAAGGTCGATCCGGCGGCGCAGGTGATCGACGATGGTCGACAACGGTCAAGCAGGAAAGCTACGCTGGCCCCCCCTCTGGGAGCTACCCTTGGATCCTCGACCGTGTGGCAGGCGAGAGTGTCACGAGTGCAATGTCACTGATAGAGGGAACTACTCGTCGACTGCTCGAACGCCTAGACTGTCAGCAATTGGCTAATTTGCGGACGCAGAAGCCGCCCGACCCAAGGTCCGCGATGGCCGACAACTTGACTGTTGTTGCCGCGGCATCTCGCCAACCAATTTACGCAATAACGTCTTCCTCGGTCGGTCCCGCAGGCGTCTTGACTGGAAATGCCGCGCGCAGCGGCCTTCGCCTCCCCTAACAGGTCGCTTTCCCACAAGTCGAAGTGAGTAAGCCACCTTTCATAAAGACTACGCGCTTATTTGGTGACTGCGCATTGGCGCGGCATGACACGGCAGGAGAAAGCGGAGGATCGGCACTTGGTGTCGACGGCAAGGCGACATCCGCCGATGGGAACCGGAAGCCCATCTGTCAGTGTGAGATATCTTGCGTTGCACAATGAAAATTGGCGTTCCCGCAGACTTTGTTGCATCTGAACCGCCCTTCCCCGCTTCCCGCAGACTTTATTGTGCGCCGATAACAGCAAAATCGAGCTTGACGGATTATCTTTCGATATATATCTTAAGATACATCTTACGACACTCGGAGATGAACCATGCGTCATCACCATTCGCGCTTTTCACGCGAGTTCTCGCGCGACGGCGCATTCAGCCGCGATCCCTCGTTCTTCCACATTTACGAGCGCTTTCACGCGTTCTGGCATGCGATCGGCCGCCATCGCGGCGGCGGACGTCATGGCGGGCCGTTTGGCGGCGGTTCGTTCGGCGGCGGCTTCGGCGGCGGTCCGTTCAGCGGGGGCGGCGGGTTTGGCGGTGATGGCGACGGCTTTCCGCGCGGCCGCAAGTTCACGTCCGACGACCTGCAACTGCTGCTGCTCGCGCTGATCGACGAACGGCCGCGCCACGGCTACGAGCTGATCAAGGCGCTCGAAGCGCGCTCGAACGGCTTTTATGCGCCGAGCCCCGGCATGGTCTACCCCGCGCTCACGTATCTGGAAGAACTCGGCTATGTGACCGTGCAACTCGAAGGCAACCGCAAACGCTACTCGCTCGCCGACGCAGGCCGCGAATACCTCGCCGCGAACCGCGAGCGCGCCGATCTGATGCTCGCGAAGCTCGCGCACATCGCCCGCAAGATGGACTCGGTGCGCCGCGCGTTCGCGGGCGAACCGGGCGAAGCAGGCGACGATGCGCCGGGCGGCTGGCTGCCCGAGCTCACCGCCGCGCGCCGCGCGCTGAAAAACGCGCTGCTGTTGCGCGACAACGCATCGCCGGAAGAACAGCGGCGCATCGCGGCGATTCTCGCGCGCGCCACGGCCGAAATCGAAAGCAAGCCGCGCGAGAACGGCCGCACGGCGCCCGACACCGGTAACGGCGCCCCGGCCTGAACGATTCGGCCGACCACCTGGAGAGAACAACCTATGCAAGCAACCCGATCCGATCTGACGGTGACGCGCGTGCGTCATCCACTGAAATTTCGTCTGCTGCAAGTGAAGCGCGTCGAGACCGTCACGCCGCATCTGATCCGCGTCACGCTGACGGGCGACGATCTGCACGACTTCGCGTCGGCCTCGTTCGACGATCACGTGAAAGTGTTCTTCCCCGCTCCCGGCGAAGCGCAGCCGGCGATGCCGGAAGCAGGCCCCGACGGTCCTGTGTTTCCGGCCGGCCAGCCGCGCCCCGTCGCGCGTGACTTCACGCCGAAGCGTTTCGACCGCGACGCGCGCGAGCTCGAACTCGAATTCGCGCTGCACGAAGCCGGTCCCGCGACCGAATGGGCGACGCGGGCGAAGGCCGGGCAATGTCTGGGCGTCGGCGGGCCGCGTGGCTCGTTCGTCGTGCCGACGGGCTTCGACTGGCATCTGCTGATCGGCGACGATACGGCGCTGCCCGCGATCGGCCGGCGGCTCGCGGAATTGCCGCAACGCTCGCGCGTCGCGGCCGTGATCGAAGTGGCCGATCCGTCGGCGCGCATCGAATTCGACACGGCGGCCGATCTGTATATCGAATGGCGCTTTCGCAGCGAAGCCGCATATCGGGGCAGCGCGCTGCTGCAAGCCGTACGCGAAACGTTCCTGCCCGATGGCGACGGCTACGTGTGGGCCGCCGGCGAAGCAGCGACGATGCGCGCGGTCCGCTATCACCTCGTCAACGAGCGCGGCATCGACAAGTCGCGGATTCGCGCGTCGGCGTACTGGAAAGAAGGCGAGCAGGCCGTCCATGAAAACCTCGATGACTGACGCAATGCTTTTACCCGGAGCCGCCGGATGCGCCCACTGAACGAACCGAACGAACTGAACGGCCTGAACGAACTCGACAAAGGACGCGAGCGGCGCCTCCTGTGGCTGCTCGCGCTCACGCAATTCACGATCATCATGGACTTCATGGTGATGATGCCGCTCGGTCCGCAGATCATGCACGCGTTCCAGATTTCGCCCGCGCGCTTCGCGACGGCCGTGTCGGCGTACTCGTGGTGCTCGGGGCTGTCGGGCCTCTTCGCCGCGACGTACATCGACCGCTTCGACCGGCGGCGTCTGCTGCTCGCGATCTATGCGCTGTTCGCGCTGTCGAACCTGGGCTGCGCGCTCGCGCCGAACTATCCGCTGCTGCTCGCGGCGCGCGCGTTCGCGGGCATCACAGGCGGCGTGCTGGGTTCCGTCGTGATGGCGATCGTCGGCGACGTGATTCCCGTGTCGCGTCGCGGCGCCGCGACGGGCACGATCATGACGGCGTTCTCGCTCGCGGCGATCGCGGGCGTGCCCGCCGGCGTGATGCTCGGCGCGCATTTCGGCTGGGCCGCGCCGTTCGTGCTGCTGGTCGCGCTGTCGTGCGCGATCTGGCTCGGCGGTCTGCGCATCGTGCCGTCGCTGACCGCGCATCTGCAGCAGCAGCGCGCGCCGCTCGCGCAGGTGCTGCCCGATCTGTGGCGGCTCTTTGCGAATGCGCGTCACCTCAACGCATTCGCGCTGACGTTCGTCGTGATGATCTCGCACATGCTCGTGATCCCGTTCATCGCGCCGACGCTCGTCGCGAATCACGGCGTCGCGCCCGCGAACCTGTCGTGGCTGTACATGGCGGGCGGCGCGGCGACGTTCTTCACATCGCGCCGCGTCGGGGAGCTTGCGGATCGCTACGGCAAGAAGCAGGTGTTCCGTATTGCCGCGTTGCTGTCGGTGCTGCCCGTGCTGTTCGTCACGCATCTGCCCGATGTGCCGTTCTATGCGATGGTGCTGTTCTTCCCGTTCTTCATGGTCGCGATGTCGTCGCGGATGGTGCCGATGCAAGCGCTGCTCACGACCGTGCCCGCGCCGCAGACGCGCGGCGCTTTCCTGAGCGCGAACAGTGCCGTGCAGGCGATGGGCACGGGCTGCGGCGCGTGGTTCGGCGGCTTGCTGCTGTCGACGGACGCGCACGGACACATCGCCGGTTATGGCACTGCGGGCTGGCTCGCGACAGGGGGCGCCGTGTTTGCGTGCGCGTGGATCGGGCGCGTGAAGAGCGCGCGGGACGAGAAGAATGCAGCGGGCGTCGAGGCAGCGCCCGCCGCCAGGGCGGAGGTGGTTGGCGAGGCGTGAGCCCCGCGCCCCCTGACAGTTACGCCGCGCTGCCCAGCAAGTCCTCGATCATCACGGGCAGCTTGCGCACTCTGACACCCGTCGCATGATGCACGGCATCCGTGATGGCAGCCGCGATGCCCGCAAGCCCTATCTCCGCGATCCCGCGCGCGCCGAGTTCGTTGAACACGGGATCGGGGTAATCGAGAAACGTCACGTCCATCTCGGGCGCATCCGCATGCGATGCGACGATGTAATCGGCGAGATTGCTGTTGATGGGCGCGCCGTTTTGCGCGTCATACATCGTGTGCTCGAACAGCGCCATGCCGACGCCCATCACGACGGCCCCTTCGATCTGATTGCGCCCGGCGCGCGGATTCAGGATGCGCCCCGCGTCGATCACCGTGACCACGCGGCTCACGCGCAGCCGCGCGATTTCCGGCTGCCACGTCACCTCGGCGAAATGCGCGCCATACGAATAGATCGAATAGTCCTTCTTCAGCGGATCGTCGAAGCCGCCTTTCGCGCTGCCTCGGCCCGTCGCCGAATGCATTCTTGCCGCTTCCAGGATTTGCGCGAACGGCACGCCCTTTTCCGCCGTATCCGTCTTGCGATGCACACGCCCTGCGCTGAACGCGAGCGCGTCAGCCTTTTCGCCGTGAAACGGCGAATCGCCGATTGCGACGGCGCGCGCCAGCACCATGTCGGTCGCCGCGCGAGCCGCCTGCAACACAGCGGGAATCACGGAAGCCGTCGCCGCCGAACCGCCTGACACGGGCCCGAGCGGCAGCATCGTATCGCCGAGCCCGACTTCGATCTTGTCGAGCGGAATGCCCGTATGACCGGCGACCAGTTGCGCAAGAATCGTGTACGTGCCCGTGCCGATGTCCTGCGTGCCGCACACGACGCGCGCCGTGCCGTCCGCGCGCAGATCGACGGTCGCTTCCGCCGAAAAGCGCAGCCCAGGCCAGCCGCATCCGCCGACGCCCCAGCCGAGCGTCAGCCCGTCGCGCGTCATCGAACCGGGTGCGGGCGTGCGCTTCGCCCAGCCGAATTTCTCGGCGCCCGTCTTCAGACATTCGACGAAATGCCGCGACGAAAACGGCAAGCCCGTCGATTCGTCGACCTTCGGCTCGTTCATCAAACGAAACTCGACGGGATCGATGTCGAGCTTGCACGCCAGTTCGTTCATCGCCGATTCGAGCGCGTACAGTCCGGGCACCGCGCCCGGCCCGCGCATCGCCGTCGGCGAACCGACATTGCGCCGCGCAAGGCCCGAGCTCACGCGCAGATTCGGCACGCTGTACAGGAACGGCGTGATCTCGCCGCAGCTTTCCTGGTAGTCGTCGGCGATCGCGGTGTGGTTCAGGTAGTCGTGGCGAATCGACGTGAGCTTGCCGCTCCTGTCAGAGGAAAGACGCAGGCGCTGCTGCGTCGTTGGACGATGGCCGACATTCTGGAACATCATCTTGCGGCTCACGACGAGCTTGACCGGCCGCCCCGTGTGGCGCGACGCGGCCGCAGCGAGCAGCGTATGCGGCCACACCCACAGCTTGCCGCCGAAGCCCGAGCCGAGATAGCGCGAAATCACGCGCACTTTTTCTTTCGGCAGCCCGAGCATTTGCGTCAGCGTGCCCTGATGATTGGTGACGGCCTGCGTGGTCTCGTAGAACGTATAGCCCTCGCCGTCCCAGTGCGCGATGCTCGCGTGCAGCTCGATCGGGTTGTGCGTTTCGACGGGCGTCACATAGGTTTCATCGAGCTTCACTTCGCTTCGCTCGTATGCGGCGGCCGCATCGCCGCGCTCGCTTTCGGCGTGCAACTCGCCGCTCGCTTTCAGTTCGTCGCTGACGTCATACGGCGTCTGCTCGTAGCCGACCTTCACGGCCGCCGCGGCGGCGCTCGCCGCCTCGAACGTATCGGCGACGACGGCAGCCACATATTGACCGTAGTAGCGGACCACATCGTCGTCGAACGGCGGCCGCGCTTCGTCGACGAAGCCGTTGTCGATCGAATTGCCCGCGATACGATAAAAGCGGCCGATGTTGCCGCGATGCAGGATCATGCGCACGCCGGGCATCGCCTGCGCGGCGGCGAATTCGAGCGACGTCACGCGGCCGCTCGCAATCGTCGCGCAGACGGGCACCGCGTACAGCATGTCGGGCAAGTCGATGTCGGAGGTGTACTGCGCGCGTCCGCTCACTTTCAGCGGACCTTCGACGCGCGACTGCGGCTGCCCGAGCACGGACAGCAAGGATTCGGACACAGTGGACATGGAAGGAAGTCCTCGAAAAGGGATCAGACGGACTGCGTGACCTGCATGAGCGCATGAATCAGGCAGCGCCGCGCGAGCTCGATCTTGAAGCCGTTCTGGCTCTGCGGGTTCGCATCGGCGAGCGCGGCATCGGCGGCGCGCGCGAAGCTCGCCGCATCGGGGACGGCGCCCGCAAGCTCCGCTTCCGCCTGGATCGCATGCCAAGGCTTCGTGCCGACGCCGCCCAGCGCGACATGCGCGCGCGTGATGCGCCCGTCCGTCACGTTGACGACGACGGCCGCCGACACCAGCGCAAACTCATACGACGCGCGGTCGCGCAGCTTCAGATACAGCGAGCGGCTGCCCGGAATGGGCGGCAGCGTGACGTGCGTGACCAGATCGCCCGGTTCGAGGACGGTCTCGCGCTCAGGCGTATCGCCGGGCAGCAGATAGAAGTCGTCGATGGGCATGCTGCGCGCGCCCTTTGCGCCCTCGACTTCGATCGTCGCGCCGAGCGCCGTCAGCGCGACGTTCATATCGGACGGATTGGTGGCGATGCACGAGTCGCTCGTGCCGAGTATCGCCATCGTCCGGTTGAAGCCGGTGATCGCGGAGCAGCCCGAGCCGGGCACGCGCTTGTTGCACGGCATCGCGGTGTCGCGGAAATAGACGCAGCGCGTGCGTTGCAGCAGATTGCCGCCCGTGGTCGCCATATTGCGCAGTTGCGCCGACGCGCCCGCCAGCAGCGCCTGCGACAGCACCGCGTAAGGCTCGTGAACGAGCGGATGCATTGCGAGATCGGCGTTGCGCACCATCGCGCCGATCTTGATGCCGCCGTTGTCCGTCGTCTGGACGCGATCGAGCGGCAGCCGGCTGATGTCGACCACGCGGGCGGGCCGCTCGACATCGAGCTTCATCAGGTCGAGCAGCGTCGTGCCGCCCGCGAGAAAGCGCACGTGCGCGCCCTGCTGCGCCGTCTGCGAAGCGGCGCCCGCCGCGACGGCGTCGCGCACGTCGTTCGCGCGCGAGAGCTGAAAGAGTTCCATCGCGGTCTCCTCAGCGCTTGCCGCGCACGGTCTGGATGGCCGTCACGATGTTCTGATACGCGCCGCAGCGGCACAGGTTGCCGCTCATCGCTTCGCGCACGTCGGCGTCGTCCGGGCCGATGGCTTCGTCGAGCAGCGCGACGGCCGACATGATCTGGCCTGACGTGCAATAGCCGCACTGGTAGCCGTCGCATTCGACGAACGCGGCCTGCATCGGATGCAGCGCATCGGGCTCGCCGATGCCTTCGATCGTCGTAATCGTGTCCTCGGCGTGCGTCGCGGCCAGCGAGAGGCACGCGTTCACGCGGCGGCCGTTCACGTGCACGGTGCACGCGCCGCACTGGCCGTGATCGCAGCCTTTCTTCGTGCCCGTCAGATGCAGATGCTCGCGCAACGCGTCGAGCAGCGTCGTGCGCGGATCGAGCGACAGCGCGTACTGCGTGCCGTTCACGTTGAGTTCGACGGGAATCGCGACGGGTGAAACAGGCTGGCCTGGCTGCGCGGCGGCGTCCTGGCCGGCTTCCTGCTGGGTGACTTCGGGTCGGGTGAGAGTGTGGGGCATCGGGGCATCTCCATGTGGCAACCGGAACGGAGCGAGCGGAAGGAAGCTGTCGAATGCCTGATGGCGCAAGTCACGATCCTCGACGGTATCGCGGAACCGTGAAGCACCGATGGACAAGCGCAAAGTATAGGCGTCGATCCGCAAACGCGCCGATGGCGTGCCAATGCGGAACGCCGCGCTCCGGGCGGCGGGCGTCAACTTGAAACAGCGAGCAAGCGCGATGCCTGACAAGCGTCGAACGGCTGCTGCCGCCCTCGGTCATCGCCTTCCGTGTAGTCGATCGCCCATGAATAGGTGGGCTCCCCGACGCTACCTTTCAGCCAGCCGCCCTACCAGCCGATTTCCTGCGCCGACGCGCCTCGGGATGTCACCAATCCCGACGAACGGCCGTCGGGCGACGGCATTCTGCCGGGGCTCGTGTCGCTGTCGGCGTCGCACAGGTTCACGAAGCACTGGGCGGCGCGCGTCACGTGGAACCGCGTCGTGAACGCGCTATAGCTGCGATACCGATGTGCTGCTGGGCGGCATCGGCTATCGCTTCTGAACGCGCGGCACCGGATACGCAGCGAGACTCACGCCTGTTGCGCGCCGAGGTCCGCGAGGGGATGCGCATCCACGCGCCACGGCGACGCCAGGAATTGCCGCACGTGCTCGGGCCGCACTTCGGGGAGTGTCGCGGGCGCCCAGCGTGGCTTGCGGTCCTTGTCGACGAGATGCGCGCGCACGCCCTCGCTGAAATCGCCCTCTTCGATCGCGCGCGTGACGATGCCCAGTTCCATCCTGAAGCATTCGGCGAGCGTCATCTGACGGCCGCGCAGCAGCGCGTCGCGCGTGACGTACAGCATGGTCGGCGAATGCGACGTCATCGCGTCATACGTGGACTGCAGCCATTGACGCACCTCGCGCGGATGCTCGCGCTCCAGATCCTGGCGCAGCGTCGCGACGATGCGCTCAATGCCCGAGCGCCGGTCGAAGTGGCGCAGGATCAACTGCGCAAACGCGCCAAGGCCCGCGTGCGGCACGATGTTGCACGGAGGCTCGAACACCGTGCGCAGCGCGCGCATCAACTCGTCGGCGCTCGCGTCGGCCGTCGCGATGCGCAACAGGCGCTCCTCGAACGTATCGAGCCACTCGGACGGCACGCACAGATCGGCGAGACCGACATGCAGCGCTTCCGCGCCCGTGAGCGTCACGCCCGTCAGCCCGACATACAGTTCGACTTCGGCGGGCATCACGCTCAGAAAGCGCGTCGCGCCAACGTCGGGCAGGAAGCCGATACGCGTCTCCGGCATTGCCATCTTCGTGCGCTCGGTGACGATGCGCAGCCGCGCCGCCTGGCCGAGCCCCATGCCGCCGCCCATCGTGATGCCGTCGAGCAGCGCGACGACGGGCTTCGGGAACTGATGCAGCGCGTAATCGAGCCGGTATTCGTCGATGAAGAACTGCTGCCAGCCGCTTTCATTGCGCTCGCGCATCGCGTACAGCGCGCGCACGTCGCCGCCCGCGCAGAAACCCTTCGCGCCCGCGCCGCGCAGCACGACGGCGACGATCTCGCGATCGGTGCGGCAGCGCTCGATCAGCACGGCCAGCTCGCGCACCATCTCGTGCGACAGCGCGTTCAGCGCGGCGGGCCGGTTCAGCGTGACGATCGCGACGCGATTGACGACGCGAAACAGCACGTCCGGTTCGGCGGCCCGTTGTTGCTCGAGAACGGCGCTCATCGCTGCGACTCCTCGGATCGCTTCGCTTGCGCCGCTTGCCATTGCGGCGCACGCTTTTCGAGGAACGCGTTGACGCCTTCGCGCTGATCGGCGCCGTCGAACAGATCGACGAAGCGCTCGCGCTCGACGGCAAGCGCTGCTGCGCGCGGCACGCCGTTGCGCGCCTGCTGGATCAGCTCCTTGCTGAACGTGACGGCCTGCGGACTCAGGCCCGCGACGCGCGCAGCCATTTGCAGCGCGAACTCGCGCGCCGCGCCCTTCTCGACCACTTCTTCGACGAGACCGATGCGCAACGCGGTCGCCGCATCGACGCGCTCGCCCGTCAGCACGATGCGCTTCGCCCAGCCTTCGCCGACGAGCCACGGCAACGTCTGCGTGCCGCAGCCGCACGGCAGCAGCCCGACGGCCGTCTCCGGCAGCGCCATCACCGCATGCTGTTCGGCGACGCGGATATCGCACGCGAGCGCGCATTCGAGCCCGCCGCCCATCGCATAGCCGTTGATCGCCGCGATCACGACGGGCCGCGCGTTCTGCAATGCTTCGAACGCCGCGCCGAAGCGCGCGGCTGCGATGCGCGCGACTTCCTTGTTGCCGTCGGCGAACGTGTTGAGATCGGCGCCCGCGCTGAAGAACTTCGGGCCATCGCCGGTGATCACGACGGCGCGCACCTGCGCTTCGCCGTTCAGGCGCCCGATGATCCGCTGCAACTGCAACAGGCCTTCGGGCGTGAACGCGTTGGCGGGCGGGCGCTTCAACGTCAGCAGCACGACGCTGCCTTCATGCGCGTAGTCGAGTTCGATCATTACGCGTCCCCATCGTTGCGATACAGCTTGATCACCGCGGAAAAGTCGAGCTTGCCTGCGCCTTTCGTGCTCATCGTCTGATAGAGCTGCTGCGCGAGCGCGCCCAGATACACCGGTTGACGCGCGAGCTTCGCGGCGTCGGTGGCGAGGCCCAGGTCCTTGAGCATCAGATCGGTGCCGAAGCCGCCCGTGTAGCCGCGCGTCGACGGCGCCGTTTCGATCACGCCAGGGAACGGGTTGTACGTGTCCGAACTCCAGCAGCGGCCCGTCGACGTGTTGATGATGCCGCCCAACACCTTCGGATCGATGCCGAGCGCCTCGCCCAGCGCCATCGCTTCAGAGACGCCCGCCATCGTGATGCCGAGCACGAGGTTGTTGCAGATCTTCGCGACCTGTCCCGTCGACGTGTCGCCGCAATGGACGATGTTCTTGCCCATCGATATGAGGACTGGTTTTACCTGCTCGTAGACTTGTGCACTGCCGCCGACCATGAAGGTCAATGTGCCCGCTGCTGCGCCGCCTGTGCCGCCCGATACCGGTGCGTCCACGAACGCGTTGCCGTTTTCTTTCGCCAGTTCGGCGAAGGCTTTCACGCTGGCCGGGTCGATCGTGCTCGAATCGATGATCGTTACGTTCTTCGCGATGCCCGCGAGGATGCCCTCTTCGCCTGTCAGCACGGCTTTGACGTGTGCTGCTGCGGGGAGCATCGTGATGACTAGTTCGGCGTCGGTTGACGCGGCTTTCGGTGTTTTTGTTGCTGTCGCGCCTGCGTCCGTGAGTAATTGCACTGCGTGCGCGTTCAGATCAAACACGTTTAATGAGTGGCCCGCTTTCAGCAGGTTTAGCGCCATCGGCGCGCCCATGTTGCCCAGGCCTATGAAGGCGATTTTCATATGAAGTGTGTCCTTCTCTTTTGTCTGCGACGGCTGCTTTGCTGTGGTTCGCTATGCCTTTCGCGGGCATCCGCGATTGCGCCTCGCGGCGCGGGCGTTGCCCCTGTGCGGGGCGGCACTTACTTTCTTTGCCGCCGCAAAGAAAGTAAGCAAAGAAAGCGGGCTAACACCGCCAGTGCTTGACACTTACCCACGGGCTCTCAACGTCCCCATCCTTCACCCGGCAACGTCCTTGACCCGTGTTCGTTGCCATCGCACCGGTAGGTGCCTCACCAGCTTCACTCTCTTGCACCACGGCATGCGGCGTCGAAAATCTCGCCGCCCTATCGCTCAGTGAACAAGCGCCTATGCGTCGCAGACTTCAACAAAACTATTTGAGGCTGATCGTCGTATTCACACCGTCGCTCACGGTCGCGTCATCGAACCACCGCGCTGTCACCGTCTTCGTCTGCGTGTAGAACTGCACGACCTGCTTGCCATAGGGCCCGAGATCGCCGAGCTTCGAGCCGCGCGAGCCCGTGAAGCTGAAGAACGGCACGGGCACGGGAATCGGAATGTTGATGCCCACCTGGCCGATATCGATCTCGCTCTGGAACTTGCGCGCCGCCGCGCCGCTCTGCGTGAAAAGGCCAACGCCATTGCCCATCGGATTGCGGTTGACCAGCGCAATCGCATCGTCGAGCGTCGGCACCGTCATCACGCACAGCACCGGGCCGAAGATTTCCGTCCTGTAGATTTCCATCTCCGTCGTGACGTCGCCGAAGATCGTCGGGCCGATGAAGTTGCCGTCCTCATAGCCGGCCACCTTCACGTTGCGGCCGTCGAGCACCAGCTTCGCGCCTTCCTTCACGCCTGCTTCGATCAATCCGAGAATGCGCTGCTTCGCCGTGCGCGACACGACAGGCCCGACGTCTGTCTTCGGCTCGTGACCCGCGTTCACCTTCAGCGTCTTCGCCTTCTCGACGAGATCGGGCAGCCAGTCCTTCGAAGAACCCACCAGCACGATCACCGATGTCGCCATGCAACGCTGCCCCGCCGCGCCGAAGCCCGCGCCCGCCAGCGCGTTCAACGTCTGCTCGCGGTTCGCGTCGGGCAGCACGACGGCGTGGTTCTTCGCTCCCATCATCGATTGCACGCGCTTGCCGTGCTGGCTGCCCAGGTTATAGACATGCGTGCCCACGGCCGTCGATCCGACGAACGAGATCGCCTTCACGAGCTCATGCGTGCACAGCGCATCGACGACTTCCTTGCCACCATGTACGACGTTGAGCACGCCCTTCGGCACACCCGCTTCGAGCGCGAGTTCGACGAGCTGCATCGTCGACAGCGGGTCCTGCTCGGAGGGCTTCAGCACGAACGTGTTGCCGCAGACGATCGCCATCGGGAACATCCACAGCGGAATCATCGCGGGGAAGTTGAACGGCGTGATGCCCGCGCACACGCCGATCGGCTGGCGCAGTGTGTACGTGTCGACGCTGCCCGCGACGTTCTCCGCGAACTCGCCCTGCTGCAGCGTGCCGATCGAGCACGCATGCTCGACCACTTCGAGGCCGCGGAAGATGTCGCCCTCGGCATCGGGCAACGTCTTGCCCTGCTCGGCCGTCAGCGTCTTCGCGATGCGCGGCATGTGCTCGCGAATCAGCGCCTGGTACTTCAACATGATGCGCATCCGCGCGCCGATCGGCGTGTTTTTCCACGTCGCGAATGCGGCGTGTGCGGCACGGATCGCGGCGTCCACTTCGTCCTTCGTCGCGAACGGCACGCGCGCGAGCACCTGCTGCGTCGCCGGGTTCACGATGTCGCGCCACTCGGTCGCGTTCGATTCGACGAACTCTCCGTCGATCAGCAGCTTGACGGTGTCGACTTTCTGGCCTGCGACAGTCGTTGGAATTGCGCTCATGCTGAATGTCTCCTGAAATGAATATCGATCGGTGGCGTGCTTCAATTGCCGTTCAGTTGCCGCTCAGTTGCCGTTACCGTTACGCAACTCGGGGAAGTCCTCTTCCCAGTACTCGCCTGGCAGCCGCGCGGGCTCCGCCGTGCGCTCCAGTTCGCGGCGCCTCAGTTCGACGCGGCGGATCTTGCCGGAGATCGTCTTCGGCAGATCGCTGAATTGCAGGCGGCGAATGCGCTTGTACGGCGCGAGTTTTTCGCGCGAAAAGCGAAACACGTCGCGCGCCAGTTCGGGCCCCGCCTCGTAGCCCTGACGCACGGTAACGAACGCCTTCGGCACGGAAAGACGCAGCGGATCGTTGCTCGGCACGACGGCCGCTTCGGCGATCGCTTCGTGTTCGATCAGCACGCTTTCGAGTTCGAACGGACTCAGCCGGTAGTCCGACGACTTGAACACATCATCCGAGCGGCCCACGTACACGAGATAACCATCGTCGCGCCGCATCGCGACGTCGGACGTGTGGTAGTAGCCGTTGCGCATCGCGTGCTCGGTGGCCTTTGCGTTGTTCGCGTAGCCCGTCATCAGGCCGAGCGGCCGGTCCGTAAGCGGCAACGCGATTTCGCCTTCCGTCACGGGATGATCGTCGGCATCGACGAGCTCGACGCGATAGCCGGGCAACGCTCGCCCCATCGACCCCGGCACCACGGGCTGCCCCGGCGGATTGCCGATCTGGCAGGTGGTTTCCGTCTGCCCGTAGCCGTCGCGGATCATGATGTTCCAGGCATGCCGCACGCGCTCGATGATCTCCGGATTCAACGGCTCGCCCGCGCCGACGATCTCGCGCAGCTTCACGGGATACGACGCGAGCGGCTCCTGCACGAGCATCCGCCATACGGTCGGCGGCGCGCACAGCGTCGTGACGTTGCAGCGCACGAGCATGTCGAGCGTTTCCTTCGGCACGAAGCGCGCGAAGTTGAAGACGAACACGCACGCCTGCGCATTCCACGGCGCGAAGAAGCAGCTCCACGCATGCTTCGCCCAGCCCGGCGAACTGATGTTCCAGTGAATGTCGCCCGGTTGCAGGCCGATCCAGTACATCGTCGACAGATGGCCGACGGGATAGCTCTGATGCGTGTGCTCGACGAGTTTCGGCTTCGATGTCGTGCCCGACGTGAAGTACAGCAGCATCGGGTCGGCCGCGCGCGTGACGCCATCGGGCGTGAAGGAAGGCGATGCATCGTAAGCAGCGGCAATGTCCGTCCACCCTTCGCGCGGCGCGCCGACCGAGATGCGCGTGAGCTTCGCGTCGAGGCCGTCGAACTTGCCCGTCTCCGCGCTATCGACCACGACGAAATTCGCGCCGCCGATCTGCACGCGATCGCGCACGTCGTCAGGCGACAGTTGCGTGGTGGCGGGCAGCACGATCGCCCCGAGCTTCATCGACGCGAGCATCACGTCCCATAGCTCGGCGCGGTTCGGCAGCATCAGCAGCAGGCGGTCGCCGCGCGTGACGCCCAGGCCGCGCAGGAAATTCGCCATCCGCGACGAACGCTCCGACATCTGCGCATACGAAAGCTTGAGGCCCTCCTGCGCCGGATCGTCGACGATCCACAGCGCGGGATTGTCGTTGCCTCTCGCGACGACGTCGAAATAATCGAGCGCCCAGTTGAACTCTCCGAGTTCCGGCCATCGGAATTCGTTGTACGCGAGCTGATAGTCCGTGCGGTGGCGCAACAAGAAGTCGCGCGCGTCGAAAAAGCCTTGGGCTGCCGTCATCGTCGTCTCCATCATTGTCGTCCGGAGTTGGCGCTTTAGCTGTCGGCCGGAGTCAGTGCTTTAGCACTTACTCCAGCCCCATGCAGAGCACTTACTCCCGTCCCATGCAAAGCTGGTCGTCTGCGCGGGTGCGCTCTATGGGCGGTTTATTCTGCGCTCAAACGTGCCGCGCGATAACCATTCTTTGTACTTCGCTCGTGCCTTCGTAGATCTGCGTGATGCGGGCATCGCGATAGTGCCGCTCGACGGCGTAGTCTTCGAGGTAGCCGTAGCCGCCGTGAATCTGGATCGCCTTCGAGCAGACCTCTTCGGCCACTTCCGATGCGTACAGCTTCGCCTGCGATGCCTCCGACAGACACGGCCGGCCCGCGCTCCTCAGCCGCGCCGCGTGATGCACGAGCAGGCGCGCGGCGTTCAAACGCGTGGCCATGTCGGCGAGCATGTTGGCGATGGTCTGATGCTCCTTTAGCGCCTTGCCGAACTGGATGCGCTCGTTCGCATACGCGCGGGCTGCATCGAACGCCGCGCGCGCAATGCCGATCGCCTGCGCCGCGATGCCGATGCGCCCGCCCTCCAGATTCGACAGCGCAATGCGCAGCCCCTCGCCCGGCGCGCCGAGCAGGTTCGCTTCGGAGACAGCGCAATCGTCGAGCGAGATCGGGCATGTGTCCGACGCGCGAATGCCGAGCTTGCTCTCCGGGCGGCCGACGTTGAAGCCCGGCGTATCCGTCGGCACGATGAAGGCCGAGATGCCGCGCTTGCCCGCATCGGGATCGGTGACGGCGAACACGATCGCGATGCCGGCGCGCGAGCCGTTCGTCACAAACTGCTTGCTGCCGTTGAGCACCCACTGTCCGTCGTGCAGCGCGGCGCGCGTGCGGATGTTGTTCGCTTCGCTGCCCGCGTGCGGTTCGGTCAGGCAGAACGCGCCGATGCGCTTGCCCGTCGCAAGATCGGCGAGATAGCGGTCTTTCTGCGCGTCGGTGCCGAAGTTGAGGATCGGGCCGCAGCCGACCGAGTTGTGCACGCTCATCAGCGTCGCGCAGGCCGCGCAGCCGGCGGCGATCTCTTCGAGCGCGAGCGCATAGGCGATGTAGTCGGTGTAGGAGCCGCCCCATTCGGGCGGCACGATCATGCCGAGAAAGCCCAGCTCGCCCATCTGCGTGACGACGTCGGCGGGCAACTGGCCGTCGCGGTCCCATTGCGCCGCGTTGGGCGCAAGGCGCTCGGCCGAAAAGTCGCGCGCCGCGTCGCGGATCATCCGTTGTTCGTCGGTATAGAACTCGTCCATGTGTGCCCCTTGCGTCTCCGTGTGCTTCTCTGTGTTCTTTGTTGCGCCTGCTTCATGGCTCTTGCGTGGCTCTTGCGGCGCGACTGTCGGGACCCAGTGTAGGCGTGGCGCGAGCGCGATTCGATGCCGCGTCCGATCAATCTGCGTGAGCGCATTTGCCATATCGTGACATCGGCTGCGGCCCTGATGCGGCAAAATGACGGTTTTCGCGGCCGTATCCAGAGATCGAAGTGAGCGGATTTACCAGATGCATGCATCGACGTAACCCATCGATCCGGCTTCGAAACACCCCCCTCCAGGCTACGCAAGGACCCATGACGGGATGAAAGCAGAAAGAGGCACGATCTCCGTGAGCCTCGTCGAAGAGACGCTGGCGCTCGCTCGCGCGCGCGGACTCGATGTGTTGCCGATCGTCGAGGCGGCGGGCATCGCGCCGCAGATGCTCGCGAGCGCGAAAAGCCGCGTGACGCCCGCGCAATACGGCGCGCTGTGGGCCAACATTGCCCGCGCGCTCGACGATGAATTCTTCGGCCAGGACACGCACGCGATGAAAAGCGGCAGCTTCATCGCGATGACGCAAATGGCGCTGACGGCCCGCAGCGGCGGCCAGGCGCTCACGCGCGCCGTTGGCTTCATGCGGCTTGTGCTCGACGACCTGTCCGCGCAGATCAGCAAGCACGACGACCGCGTGCGCCTCGCGTTCGTCCATCGCGACGGCGCGCCGCAGCCCGCCATGTTTGCGTATGCAACGTACTTCATTCTCGTCTACGGCCTCGTGTGCTGGCTGGTCGGGCGGCGCATCCCGCTGATCGAGGCGCGCTTTCGCTGCGCGGAGCCGCCCGCCGCCCACGAATACCGTCTGATGTTCTGCGACGACCTCGCGTTCGAACAAGGCGAGTCGTATGTCGATCTCGCGCCGGACTTCCTCGAACTGCCCGTCGTGCAGACGACGAAGTCCGTTAAGCCGTTCCTGCGCGACGCGCCCGCGAGCTTCATCATCAAGTACCGCAATCCCGGCTCGCTCGCGGCGCGGGTGCGCAAGACGCTGCGCGCGCTGCCGATGTCCGCGTGGCCGGGCTCGGGTGAAGTGGCGCAGCGGCTGAATCTCGCCGAGGCGACGATGCGGCGGCATCTGAAGCAGGAAGGCTATACGTATCAGTCGATCAAGGACGACCTGCGGCGCGACATCGCAATCGCGGCTTTGCAGCGCGGCGGGCAGCCAATCGCCGAGATCGCCGCGACGCTCGGGTTTGCGGAGCCGAGCGCGTTTCACCGCGCGTTTCGCAAATGGACGGGGATGCGGCCCGCCGATTACCGCGCGGCGAACGCGCTCGCCCAGGCCGCGAACGCGGGTATGTCCCGTCGGGCGGAACGGGCGGAATCCGACTAAGCTTAAGACAGGCCAGCCCTTTCAGGCCGGGGCGCTGCACGACATACGTCGCGGCGCGCCGGCCGCCGACAATGAGAACGTACCGGCTTCTCCCGTCCCGGCAAGCGGGTTCATGGCGCGCGCCGATCCGCGCGCGCCTCGCGCAAGGCACGGCGTACGGCGCCTCGACGGCGGCCGCCGCATGCGCAGCATTGGCTTGCGGCCCGAGCGTCGCATCGCGTTTTGCCGGTTCCGTCGGATGCCGCGTTGCATATTGCATCGCCCGTCGCGCTGTGTGTCGCATGTGCCGCACGCTGGCGCGCCGGATCGCCCTGCTCGCGCTCGCGTTCTGCGCCGCCGTATCGCTCGTCCGACCGGCCGATGCCGCGCAAGCAGCCGTCACGCCCGGCAGCGTGTTCGTGATTCCCGTCGCGGGCGCGATCGGCCCCGCGACCGCCGACTTCATCGTGCGTGGACTTTCCCGCGCCGCCGACGACCACGCGCAACTCGCGATCCTGCAACTCGATACGCCGGGCGGCCTCGATACGTCGATGCGGCAGATCATCAAGGCGATTCTCGCTTCGCCTGTGCCCGTCGCGACGTATATCGCGCCGGGCGGCGCGCGCGCCGCGAGCGCGGGCACCTATATCACGTATGCGAGCCACATCGCGGCGATGGCGCCGGGCACCAATCTCGGCGCCGCGTCGCCGGTGCAGTTGGGGATCGGCGGACAGGAAGCGCCGAAGCCGGGACAGACACCCGCCATGCCAGGCGAAAAGCCCGCTTCCGGCGCGAGCGCCGCGAGCGACGGCGCCGCGCCGGGCGCGCTTGCGCTCGACAGCCAGTCGACGGAACTGCGCAAGCAGCTTCACGACGCCGAAGCCTATATCCGCGGGCTCGCGCAATTGCGCGGCCGCAACGTGGAATGGGCCGAGCGCGCGGTGCGCGAAGCGGTGAGCCTGTCGGCGCACGACGCGCTCGACCAGAAAGTAGTCGACTTCATTGCGCGCGACATCCCCGATCTGATGAAGCAGGTGGACGGCCGCACGTACGAGACGTCCGCGGGCGCCAAGCGCCTGTCGACGGCTCATGCGCCCATCGTCACGCTCCAGCCGGACTGGCGCAGCCGCTTCCTCGCCGTCATCACCGATCCCAACGTGGCCTTGATCTTGCTGATGATCGGCATGTATGGCCTCTTCTTCGAATTCTCGAATCCGGGCTTCGTGCTGCCGGGCGTGGCGGGCGCCATCAGCCTGCTGCTCGGCCTCTTCGCGCTGCAACTGCTGCCCGTCAACTACGTCGGCCTGAGCCTGATCTTCCTCGGCCTCGCGTTCCTGATCGCCGAAGCGTTTCTGCCGACCTTCGGCACGCTCGGCTTCGGCGGCATCATCGCCTTCGTGATCGGCGCTCTGATGCTGATCGACACCGACCTGCCCGGCTACGGCATTCCGCTGCCGATGATCGCCGCCGTCGTGGTGTTCAGCGTGCTCTTCATCTTCGGCGTCTCGGGGATGGTGCTGCGCGCGCGGCGGCGGCCCGTCGTGACGGGCGCGGAGGCGATCATCGGCAGCGTCGGCGTGGTGCTCGACGATGGCCTTGTCGCCGTCGGCGAAACGGACGCAAGGACGGAATCGTCAAGAGACAGCCTGTTGCACGGCGAGCCCGAGCGCGTCGGCTGGGCGCGCGTGCATGGCGAGCGCTGGCGCGTAAGCAGCACCGCGCCGCTTGCGGCGGGCAACGCCGTGCGCGTCACCGGGCGGCGCGGTCTCACGCTCACTGTCGTCCCCGCTGGCGATATCCCTCAACCGCAATCGTCTCGCATGGGACCCGGGTAAGTGCTCTGCATGGGGCTGGAGTAAGTGCTAAAGCGCTAACTCCAGCCGACAGCTCGAGCGCCCGCTCTGGTCGACAAAAAGGAGAACGCACATGATCGGTTTCACCTTCGGCTTCGGCAGCATCCTGATCCTGCTCGCAATCGTGCTGATTGCCTCGTCGGTACGCATCTTTCGCGAGTACGAACGCGGCGTCGTGTTCATGCTCGGACGCTTCTGGAAGGTCAAGGGTCCGGGCCTCGTGCTGATCATTCCTGTCGTGCAGCAGGTCGTGCGCATGGATCTGCGCACCGTCGTGTTCGACGTGCCGCCGCAAGACGTGATCACGCGCGACAACGTGTCGGTCAAGGTGAATGCCGTCGTGTACTTTCGCGTCGTCGATCCGGAGCGCGCGGTGATCCAGGTCGCGCGCTACTTCGAGGCGACCAGCCAGCTATCGCAGACCACGCTGCGCGCCGTGCTCGGCAAGCATGATCTCGACGAGCTGCTGTCCGAGCGCGAGCAGCTGAACACCGACATCCAGCGCGTGCTCGATGCGCAGACGGATGCGTGGGGCATCAAGGTATCGAACGTCGAGATCAAGCACGTGGACATCAACGAGACGATGATCCGCGCGATTGCGCGCCAGGCGGAAGCCGAACGCGAACGGCGCGCGAAGGTCATCCATGCCGAGGGCGAGTTGCAGGCATCGGAGAAGTTGCTGCAGGCCGCACAGATGCTTGCGCGACAACCGCAGGCGATGCAGCTGCGCTACTTGCAGACGCTGACGACGATCGCCGCCGACAAGAATTCGACCATCGTGTTTCCGCTGCCCGTCGATCTGTTGACGGCCGTGCTCGACCGGATGGGCAAGCCGTCCCATTGACTCAAGGCATGCAACGGTTCATTTCACTTGCGAAACTTACCTATCGGGGATGCAGAACCTAAAATAAACAGGTCATCCTAACTTTTCAGGCCCTGCCATGAAGCTGATTCCTCGTATGGTTCTGGGTGCGCTCGTCGGCGCGGTATGCGTGTCGTCCGCGCTCGCACAAACATCGCGTGTCTATGACCAGAACAAGCCCAAGACGCGCGCTGAAGTCAAAGCCGATCTGATCGAATGGCGCAATGCCGGCTACGATCCGCTCGACTGGATCAACTATCCGTCCAATGCGATCGCGGCGGGACGCATCGTCGCTCAACGCCGCGCGCAGGCACAAGGCGTGCAGCAGTAAATACAGCAGTAGTTACAGCGCTAGTGCGCGACAACCGGATGCGATGCGTGGCGCGTCTTCGGCGACGCATGCCACGCGTTGCACCGTGACATCCCCATTGTCGATGCCACGATGCGCAACGCCCGGCGCAACATGCCGTGGACGTTCATTCCCCCTTCCCTTGCTGCGATTCCCTTGTAATCCGACCTGACGCGCCGCGTCAGGTATCATCACGCCCCTTCGCTACAGAAAGTCACCTTTGAGCATTGCTGGCCGCGAAGCGGACTGGGGCGGGCATGCCGCACGCTCACGCCGCGAGTGTTGCATGCGCTCAGCGCGTGCGCGCCGCCAATGCGGCAATGGCGCACCAATCGTGATTAAATCCGCCCGTGGCGGCCCGACGGCCCGGATACGTCGGCTCCCCCTGGAGCCGCGGTCGTGCCTGTGCACGACGCCGTCGGTCGGCTGAAAAGAGCGTGAAAAGAAGCGGAAATCGAAGCGGTACGACAAGCAGTTACGAACGACATTTCACACGACGAGAGACTCGGCTCATGGACTCCGTAAAACGGTATTTCGGCTTTGACGAAGCAGGCACGAACCTGCGCGTGGAAGTGCTGGCAGGCATCACCACGTTCCTCACAATGGCCTACATCATCTTCGTCAATCCGGCGATCCTCGGCGACGCGGGCATGCCGAAAGACTCCGTGTTCGTCGCGACCTGCCTCGTCGCGGCGCTCGCGTCGCTGATCATGGGCCTCTATGCGAACTACCCGATCGCCTGCGCGCCCGGCATGGGTCTCAATGCGTACTTCGCGTATACGGTCGTCAAGGGCATGGGCTTCTCGTGGCAGGCCGCGCTCGGCGCCGTGTTCATCTCGGGGTGCCTGTTCCTGATCGTCACGCTCTTCCGGGTGCGCGAAGTGATCGTCACGGGCATTCCGCATTCGATCCGCATCGCGATCACAGGCGGCATCGGTCTCTTTCTCGCGATCATTTCGCTGAAGACGGCGGGCATCGTGACGGGCAATCCGGCGACGCTCGTGACGCTCGGCAACCTGCACGATCCGCACGTGGTGCTCGCGATCATCGGCTTCTTTGCGATCGTCACGCTCGACCATCTGCGCGTGCGCGGCTCGATTCTGATCGGCATCGTCGGCGTGACGATCCTGAGCTTCTTCTTCGGCGGCAACGAGTTTCACGGCATCGTATCGACGCCGCCGTCGATCTCGCCGACGCTCTTCCAGCTCGACATCAAGGCCGCGCTGTCGACGGGCGTGCTCAACGTGATTCTGGTGTTCTTCCTCGTCGAGCTGTTCGACGCGACGGGCACGCTGATGGGCGTCGCGAATCGCGCGGGGCTGCTCGTGCACGGCAAGATGCACCGCCTGAACCGCGCGCTGATGGCAGACAGCGCGGCCATCCTGGCGGGCTCGATGCTGGGCACGTCGTCGACGACGGCTTACATCGAAAGCGCATCGGGCGTGCAGGCCGGCGGCCGCACGGGCGTGACGGCGATCACGGTCGCCGTGCTGTTCCTGCTCGCGCTCTTCTTCGCGCCGATCGCGGGCGTCGTGCCGGGTTACGCGACGGCGCCGGCGCTGCTCTACGTGTCGTGTCTGATGCTGCGCGAAATGGCCGACCTGCCCTGGGACGACGCGACGGAAGTCGTGCCCGCCGCACTCACCGCGCTGCTGATGCCGTTCACGTACTCGATTGCGAACGGCGTCGCGTTCGGCTTCATTTCGTATGCGGGGCTCAAGCTGCTGACGGGCCAGGCGCGTCAGGTGAAGCTCGTCGTGTGGATTATCGCGGCTGTGTTTTTGTTCCGGTTTTTTTATCTGGGATCGGAGTAGGGTCGACGCTGGCGCGTGCTGTTTGATGGGGTTGGGTCTGCGGTTATTTTGGCTTGCCGCTGGCATTCGCGATTGCGTTGCGATTTCAGCGTGCCGCTGGCATCCGCGATTGCGTGGCTATTTCCGCGTGCCGCTGGCATCCGCGATTGCGTGGCTATTTCCGCGTGCCGCTGGCATCCGCGATGCGCCTCGCGGCGCGGGCGTTGCCCCTGTGCGGGGCGGCACTCACTTTCTTTGCCGCCGCAAAGAAAGTAAGCAAAGAAAGCGGGTTCACACCGCCAATCCTTGACCTTTACCCACGAGCTCTCAACGTCCCCATGCTTCGCGCTGCAGTGTGCTGGCTTATGTTCGTTGCCAACATTCTGGCTAAACGTCTCACCCGCTTCATGCACGCGCGGTACAGCTAAGGGCATCGAACGCTTCAGCGCCGCATGTCGGTAGTGAATGTGGATTGCTGTGTCGTACAGGACGCCGCCCGCACGATGCGGCGTATCGCGTAGCGCGGGTGTCCTGTGTGGTGCGAATGCCTACACACAGTTTGCCGCAAAGGGGCGCGGGAATGTTCGATGTCGCGGGCCGCGATGCAGGTGCATGAAGCAGGTGAGGCCTCGAATAAACGCGCTGGCAATGCGCATGAGATATCACGCTGCCGCATGAACGATGGGGACGCTGAGAGCCCGTGGGTAGATGTCAAGCACTGGCGGTGTGAGCGGCTTTCTTCTGCCTACTCTTCTTTGCCGCGGCAAAGAAGAGTAGGTGCCGCCCCGCACAGGGGCAACGCCCGCGCCGCAAGGCGCAGTCGCGGATGCCAGCGGCACGCGGAAATAGCCACGCAGTCGCGGATGCCAGCGGCACGCTGAAATACCCACGCAATCGCGAATGCCAGCGAAAACAAAGGCAAACCAAAGGAGCGTCGCAGACACAAAACGAAAAAAGCCCGCAGCGCCGCTGCTCTAATTCCGCCAATTCGCTTCGTAAAAGCGAACATACCCGCTACGCAACACGACACACTGCGCGCCCGTCTCGGACAACAAACGTCGCGTGGCCGCTTCGATGCGATCGCGGTGCGTCGAGAACGCGCCGATCATGTCTTCGATACGCGGCGAGGCCGCGCCGAAATGGTCTTCGAGCGCCTCGGCGGTAATCATGCATTCCACCCTTTGCCCATCGACCATAGCCGGAAACGCCAGTGTCAGCTCGCGCCCCGAGTACTCAGGGGCTTCTTTCGGGAAAATGATCTGCATGGGAACACCTTGGATGGACGACATCGCCGAGGGCCGCGCGTGCCCCTGTTCATGCCTCCGTTATGGATCGCAGCGCGGGCTGTCAATCAGGAACGCACGCCGTTATCGCGCGCGCCCCAGTTGATCTCAACACTGTAGACGACCTGCGGCCGCCCGCAAGTTTTGTTACGCCACACGCCAGCATGGCGCCGCCACGCACCGCGAACCGGCATTTGATCGGCTCGACGGTACGCTCGATGGGCTATGCGAACCGAGGGAAAGTCCCTGCGCACAAACCCTGGGCAATGCGGCACTGCAGCGCAAATACGCGCTAGAACTGGCTCGGCAGATGATGATGGTGTTCGTGCGGCCCGCTGTCGTCGGCGGGATGATCGGGCGGCGTCTTGCCCGGCAGATCGCGCGGCCACAGCGTGAGCATCGTGACGCAGCCGACGATGCCGATCGCAATCGCGATCACGCCCGTCCAGACCTCGCGATCCAGGTAGTACAGCGAACCATGGATCGACAACCCGATGCCCCCTAGCGCGATGAAGATCGCAAGCGTGGCGAGGACGACTCTCAACTCCATGCGCACCATGACGTTCTCCTCGAACTGGCGCTGGCCGGGGCGATCGTTGATAGCCCCGTGCGGCACGCGGCGCGAACGCATGCCATTTACGATGATTGCACTTCTGCGCAGGAAGGCAAGCGAAACACGCGCCGTGCGTCCTCCTGTAAGATGAACCGGCATGCGTCGGCGCGCACGCGCGGTTGCAGCAGATGCGCCGATACTGCATACGCAGTGCTGTATCGCGTCACATCGCCGGCTCGCGCAATCGCATGTATAAAGCACGCGCAAGCGCCGCGCCCGTCAGCGCGAAAGCACAGCGTGCAAGACGCGCACAACAACGGAGACAAGCAGTGACCCAACGTTCCGTCACGCCGCCCGCCGCGGGTCGCGCCGACGTGATCGCGCAAGCTCACGCGCGCTCGCGCGATTTCGGCCTGCGCGCTTCCGAGGCACCCGACTTTCATCCGCTGGAGCGGCTCGCGCTGCGCGATCTCGTTGAATGCAACCGCTCGCTGTATGCGCACGCGCTGCCCGTGATGGAAACGCTGCACGCGCAAATCGTCGATACCCAAAGCATGGTGCTGCTCACCGACAGCAACGGCGTGATCCTGCACAGTCTCGGCGACAGCGATTTCGTCGAGAAAGCGAAGCGCGTCGCGTTGTGCCCGGGTGTGTCGTGGGCGGAAGCGGATCGCGGCACCAACGCGATCGGCACGGCGCTCGTCGACAGCCAGCCGACCGTCGTCCACGGAGGCGAGCATTTTCTGCAGGCGAACCGCATCCTGACCTGCTCGTGCGCGCCCATCGCCGATCCGTATGGCCGCACGATCGGCGCGCTCGACGTCAGTGGCGACACGCGCGGCTTTCACAAGCACACGCTCGCGCTCGTGCGCATGTCGGCGCAGATCATCGAAAACCATCTGTTCGCGAACCAGTTCGCCGAAGCCATGCGCGTGCGCTTTCATGCGCGCAGCGAATTCATCGGCACGCTGTTCGAAGGGCTCGCCGCGTTCGGCATCGACGGCACGCTGCTGTCCGCGAACCGCAGCGCGCTGTTCCAGTTCGGGCGGCCGCTCGATACGCTGCTCGCGCAGCCTTTCGAGGCGCTGTTCGGCACGGCCTTTCCGGCTGCGCTCCAGCAGGCGTCGCGCGCGCCGGGCGAGTGCCTGACGCTCGTGCTGCCGAGCGGCGTGCGCGTGGTGGCGCGAGCCGAATACGCGGCGCGTCCCGTGTTTTCCGCCGATGCAGGAAGCCCGCGGACGGCCGCGCAATCATCGGCCGCATCGCAGGCGGCCAGAGCGCGCGCCGCCGCCATCACGTTTGCGACGCTGGATACAGGCGACGCGCAGATGGCCGCCGTGCTCCAGCGCGTCGCGAAGGTGCGCGGCCGCGACATTCCGCTGCTCGTGCTCGGCAAGACGGGGACGGGCAAGGAGTGGCTCGCGCGCGCGATGCACGAGGAGTCGCCGCGCCGCGATGCGCCGTTCGTCGCCGTCAACTGCGCGTCGCTGCCCGACACGCTGATCGAAGCGGAACTGTTCGGCTATGAGGACGGAGCGTTCACGGGCGCGAAAAAGCGCGGCAGCGTCGGCAAGATCGTGCAGGCGGACGGCGGCACGCTCTTTCTCGACGAAATCGGCGACATGCCGCTCGCGCAGCAGGTGCGCCTGATGCGCGTGCTGCAGGAGCGCTCCGTCGTGCCGTTGGGCGGCACGCGCGCGATTCCCGTCGACGTGCGCATCGTCTGCGCGACGCACCGCAATCCGCGCGCGATGATCGAGGAAGGGACATTCCGCGAAGACCTGTATTACCGGATCAACGGTCTCGTCGTCACGTTGCCCGCGCTCGCCGCGCGCAGCGATCTGCCTGTGCTCGTCGAGCGGATTCTCGCGCGGCTGCACAGCGAGGAGCCCGACAGCGGGCGGATGCCGGCGCGCGTGTCGGCCGACGTGCTCGCGATCTTCACGCGCTGCCGCTGGCCGGGCAATCTGCGGCAACTCGC
Organism: Paraburkholderia franconis; assembly: GCF_009362735.1. GTDB lineage: Bacteria > Pseudomonadota > Gammaproteobacteria > Burkholderiales > Burkholderiaceae > Paraburkholderia > Paraburkholderia franconis. The sequence goes on from NZ_WHNP01000048.1 coordinate 27,400, forward strand.
GAACGTGCTGCGCACGGCCGTCGTCATGGCCGAGGGCGCGGACGAGATCGGCGTCGAGCATCTGCCCGACGACTTTCTGCACGACTGCGAGCCAGAATCGCACGACGGCCCCGAACGCAGCGAGCCTCCGCACGCCGATGCCACGCCCGTCGCAGATTCGCGTGCCCCGCTGCGCCCCGCGCGCATGGAAGAATGGCAAGCGACGCTGATCGAGCAGACGCTCGCGCGCAACAACGGCAACATCTCGGCGGCGGCGCGCGAACTGGGGCTCGCGCGCAACACGATCTATCGCTACATGCGGATGCGCACCACGCATTGACGCGCGGAGGGCATCGCCCTCTCGTTCTTCGCGGATGGGCATGAGGCGCATTGCCTCCTGCCTCCTGAAACAGCGCAACGGCCCGCGCTGCGTTAAGCTTCGTCCTGACCCCACGAATGCCCGGCCCAGACCGCGCCTCGATCGATGGCCTCCCGGCACGAACTCAAACGCTATCGCACGAACCTCGCCGACGAGCTCGACAGCGCCGCGCTGTACGAGACGCTGTCGCGCGTCGAAAAAGATCCGCGGCGCCGCACGCTGTTCAGCCAGCTCGCGAGCGCCGAGCGCGTGCATGCGAACGTATGGGCCGACAAGCTGCATGCGAACGGCGTGCGCGTGCCGCCGCACCGGCACAGCATCAAGACGCATCTGATGCGCGGCCTGATCCACACGCTCGGACCGAACTACGTGCTGCCGTCGCTCGCCGCCGCCGAATATGCGGACCGCGACAAATACGCGAACCAGCCCGACGCCGTCCAGCTGTCGAAAGACGAACAGCATCACGCAGCCGTGATGCAGCAGATGGTCGCGGACGTCAAAGGGAATGAGCAGCCGCCGTCCATAGGCGCACAGATTGCCGCCGCCGAGTCGTGGCACAAGAACGTGACATCGGGCAACGATCTGCGCGCGGCCGTGCTCGGCGCGAACGACGGCCTCGTGTCGAACTTCTGCCTGATCATGGGCGTCGCGGGCGCGGGCACGGGCAACAAGGCGATCCTGCTGACGGGGCTCGCCGGGCTGATCGCGGGCGCGTGCTCGATGGCGCTCGGCGAGTGGCTATCGGTGACGAACGCACGCGAGCTGGCGCGCACGCAGATCGCGAAAGAAGCGGACGAAATCGAGCACACGCCGGAAGCCGAACAGCGCGAGCTGGCGCTGATCTTTCAGTCGAAAGGGATCGACGCGAGCGAAGCGAAACGCGTCGCCGAACAGGTGATGCGCGACCGGAACAAGGCGCTCGATACGCTGACGCGCGAAGAACTGGGCCTCGATCCGGCGGAACTGGGCGGCAACCCATGGACGGCGGCAGGCGTGTCGTTCTGCCTGTTCTCGCTCGGCGCGATTTTTCCAGCGATGCCCTTCCTGTGGGCGCGCGGCACGCCGGCCATCTTGCAGTGCGTCGCGCTGAGCGCCTTCGGGCTCGCGGCCGTCGGCGTCTTCACGTCGCTGTTCAATGGACGCAGCGCCGCGTTCTCGGCGTTCCGTCAGATCGTGATCGGGCTCATCGCGGCGGCCTTTACGTTCGGCGTCGGGCGGCTCTTGGGTGTGTCGATTTCGTGAGCACGATGGCGAGCGAAGAACTGTCCCGCAGCGGGCCGCAAGAACACGAACAGACCTTCGACGTGCGCGTCGAGCCGCTCGGCCGCACGTTCGACGCGCCCGAATCGCTGACCGTGCTCGAGGCGGCGGGCTTCGCGAATCTCTATCTGCCGCGTATGTGCCGCAACGGCACGTGCCGGACCTGCCTGTGCAAGATGACGTCGGGCCGCGTGCGCTACACGGTCGAGTGGCCGGGCGTGAGCATCGAAGAAAAGGCGGAGGGCTACATCCTGCCGTGCGTCGCCATCGCGCAGAGCGATCTCGTGATCGAAGCGCCCGATGCTGTCGATCTGCCGACGCACGCGCCGCGCTGACAGGTCCGCATCGGCGCGATCGAACTCGAGCGCGCGGCACCTCTGCAACCGGGCCGTAAGCCAAAACCCCTAGTTGATCGGCGAAAACCTCGGAACCTTGTCGCCTTCGTGCTCGATCATCTCGAAGAACACCGACGACGGACGCGTCCAGATCGTGCCGTTTTCGGCGCGATAGACGATCATCGTAACGCTCGGGTCCGATTCGAGCGTCGCCTCGCAGATGAATTCGTAAATACCGCCTTTGTAGTGTCGATAACGCACGGTCACGGTCGTGTCCTCGAAGGTGTCTGGAACGGATCAGGCAGCGCGCGCCGCAACAGCCGTCAGCTCGCGCCCTCTTTCATCTGCTTCAGATGCTTATAAACCGTTGCACGCCCCATGCCAAGCACGTTCGCGACGTAGTTGGCCGAGCTCTTGCCGCGAAACGCGCCTTCCGCATACAGCGCTTCGACCAGCTCGCGCCGGTGCTCGCGCGTGAGGCCGTTCAGGCCGATCTGCCGCTCGCGCAGCCATCCATGCAGGAACGTGTTGATGCGCTCCTGCCAGTCGTCGCGGAACAGTTCTTCCGGCTGCGCGACGACGCCCGCGCCCTTGATGAACAGATCGAGCGTCGAGCGCACGTCTTCGAACACGGCGATGTTGAAATTGATGCACATCATGCCCGCCGGCTGCCCGTTGTCGTCGAACAGGATGTTGCTCACGCAGCGCATGCGGCGGCCGTCCCAATTGAGCTTTTCGTACGGGCCGATCACGCGCTCGCGCGCCGAATGGTCGATCTCCTCAAGTGCGGAATCGTCGCCGATCTCCCGCTTCGACAGATTGTTCGCGAGATACAGCACCGTCTGGTCGTGCAGATCGTGGATCACGACTTCCGCATACGGGAAAAACAGCGCGGCGATGCCGTCCGCGATCGGCGCATAGCGGGTCAGCAGCAGGTCCTTGACGGGAGACGTTTTCTTCTTGCGCATCGGCGGGCAGTGGCAGTGTTCGCAGTGTCTCTGCGGCGTTCCTCGTGATGCCGCGCGTGCCTGACGGAACAACGGCGCGCAGCGGCGGCTGATCGACATTGTAGCTATTGTGCGTGCGCCCGATCGCGCGTCAGATGACGGTAAAGCTCGCTGGCGATCGCGACGTCTTCGAGGCCCAGGCCGATCGAGCGGAAGAACGCGTGCCGCTCGTACCCTGGCTTTGCGCAAGTGCCCGCAACGAGCGACGGCAGATCGCCCTTCAGCCTGTCCGCCGACCAGCCGTGCTGCGCGGCGAGTTTCATTTCGCCCGCGCTGCCGGGCGTCGTCGCGCGATAGTCGCAGTACACGTCCATCTCGGGCAGCCACGCCGGGTCGATTTCATGCGCATTCGCGGCGTTCGTGCTGATCGACGTGATCAGCGCGGACTTCGTCAATGCGTCGAGCGGCAGAACGGGCGTGCCCGACGACGTGCACAGCATCACGACATCCGCATCCTTCACACAGTCTTCGATGCTCGTGCTTGCGAGCGCGCGCGCGTCGGCGGCCTTGAACGCAGCGCGCTTCGCGTCGTCGCTCGCGAGACCGGGCGACCAGACGCGAATCGACTTCCACGCGCGCAGCGGCGCGACATGCCGCAGATGCGCGAGCGCGACAGCGCCCGCACCGACGATCGCCAGCCGCGTCGCATCCGCGCGCGCGAGCCGGTCGACGGCGAGCGCCGTTGTGCCCGCCGTGCGTTCAGTCGTCAGCAGGCCCGCGTCGCACCACATCAACGGCTGGCCCGTTTCCATCGACATCAGCGCCGTCCACGCCGTGATGACCGGCTTGCCGCCCGTGACGATATACGGCGAGAGCTTCGCGCCGAATACTTTCGCATCGGCGAGCGCGCCCAGATAAGTAATGAAATCGCCGGTACCGTTCGGAAACAGCGTCAGCGTCTGCGGCGGCTGAACGGCCTCGGCGGAAGCCAGCGCGCGAAACATCGCGGTCAGCGCGCCGCGCACGTCGAGCGCGGGCAGCGCTTCGCGGACGGCCTGATCGTCGACGGCAAGTGGCAAGGCGGTCATCATCGGGTCTGTCTCCTTCAGCGGTGAGTGATGCGTCAAGTGTAGACTTATAGTCTACTTGAGACTTTCCAAAACCGGACAAAAAATCTACGACGAGACACCCGCTTGGCGAGCGCAATCGGCCCGCTCAACGACTCTTTGCACGGCTCTCTCCCGCTTCCGGCAAGACGCGGCGCGATGTGAACGAGCGTTTTTGATCACTGGACTATCGTATTCCCTATAGTCCATACTGGACTTTCAGTCTATATTTCACCTGCGCCGCCTGCCGCGTCCGCACCGATCATCAACGACAGGAACCGTCATGAACCTGAAGCTCTCCCTCGCCGCCGCCGTCCTTGCTATGACGGCAGGCGCCGCCCATGCGCAATCCGATACGCTGCGCTTCGGTATCGAAGCCGCCTACCCTCCGTTCGAAAGCAAGACAGCATCGGGCCAGCTCGAAGGCTTCGATGTCGATGTCGGCAACGCCGTCTGCGCGAAGCTGAAAATGAAATGCGTGTGGGTCGAGAATGCATTCGACGGCCTGATTCCCGCGCTGCAGGCGCGCAAGTTCGACGTGATCAATTCGGCGATGAACATCACGGCCAAGCGCAAGGAAAGCATCGCATTCACGCCGCCCATCTATGTCGTACCCATCGTGATGATCGCGAAGCACGGTTCCAGCCTGCATCCCGACGTGAAGAGCCTGCAAGGCAAGCGCGTCGGCGTGCTGCAAGGCTCGTCGCAGGAGGACTTCCTCAAGGCGCACTGGGCGAATGCGGGCGTGCAGGTCGTGTCGTATCAGGATCAGGACCAGGTGTATGCGGATCTCGTCGCCGGTCGGCTGGATGCCGCCGTGCAGGAAGCGCAGACGGCCCAGGACGGCTTTCTGGGCAAGCCGGCGGGCGCGGGCTTCGAGATGGTCGGCGAGCCACTCAAAGACCCGTCGACGCTCGGCGAAGGCACGGGCTTCGGCCTGCGCAAAAGCGACAAGGCGTTGCAGGCGAAAGTCGATGCCGCGCTCGATGCGCTGAAAAAGGACGGCACGCTGACGGCGCTCTCGCAGAAATACTTCAAGCGCGACATCATCGCCAAGTGATACGCTTTCCGTTCGAAGCCGGACGATCCGGCTTCGACAGGCGAGCGCGTGGCGACACGCGCTCGTTGCGCTTTGGGCTTCTCCACAAGTCACATCAAAGACCACTCTGAACGCTATGGATTTCGACGTCATCGTGCTGGGAGCGGGGATTGTCGGCGTATCGTCGGCACTGCATCTGCAGGATCGCGGACGGCGCGTCGCGCTCGTCGACCGGCGCGCGCCCGGCGAAGAGACGAGCTTCGGCAACGCGGGGCTGATCGAGCGTTCGTCGATCGTGCCGTACGGCTTTCCGCGCAAGCTCGGCACGCTGCTGCGCTACGCGCGCAACCAGTCAACGGATCTCTATTGGGACTACAGGGCGCTGCCCTCGTACGCGACGTGGCTCGCGCGCTTCTGGTGGGAATCGGCGCCGCAGCGGCTTGCGGGCGCCGCGCGCGACATGCTGCCGCTGATCGGCGCATGCGTCGAGGAACACGACCGGCTGATCGCGCGCGCGGGCGTCGGTGAGCTGGTGCACGACGGCGGCTGGATCGAGGCGTTCCGCACGCCCGCCGAATTCGACCACGAAGCCAGAGCGTCGGAAGACGCGATCCGCGAGCACGGCCTGCGCGTGAGCGTGCTCGACGCGGCCGCGCTGCACGCACAGGAGCCGGGCGTAGGCGTTGGCATTTGCGGCGCGCTGCACTGGAAGGACCCGAAGAGCGTGAAGAATCCGGGCGCGCTCGTCAAAGCCTATGCACGGCTTTTCGAAGCAGAAGGCGGCACGTTCGTCGCCGGCGACGCGACGACGTTGCGTTCATCGGGCGATGCGTGGACCATCGACACGCAACACGGCACGATCAGCGCGAAGGAAGTCGTGCTCGCGCTCGGGCCGTGGTCCGATACCGTGTTCGGGCCGCTCGGCTATCGCATTCCGCTGCGCGCGAAGCGCGGCTATCACATGCACTATCGTCCCGCGCGGCAGATGCTGTCGGTGCCCATCGTCGATACGGAACGCGGCTACGTGGTCGCGCCGATGGAAGGCAACCGCCTGCGCCTGACCACGGGCGTCGAGATCGCGCAGCGCGGCGCGCCGCCGACGGGCATCCAGCTCGAACGCGTCGAGCCGCTCGCGCGCGCGACGTTCGGCCTGGGCGAACGCGTCGACGACAAGCCGTGGCTCGGCATGCGGCCCTGCACGCCGGACATGCGCCCCGTGATCGGCCCCGCGCCGCACCATCGCGGCCTGTGGTTCGCGTTCGGGCACAACCATCACGGGCTCACGCTCGGGCCCGTCACCGGCCGCCTGCTCGCGGAGATGATGACGGGCGCGACGCCCTTCACCGATCCGAAGCCCTATCGCGCGGAACGCTTCGGCTAGGCTTCGCGCGCCACATCAACCCGGCGCGCGCAGATAGAACAGCAGCAGCGACAACGAAACCAGCGAGCCCAGTGTCGACAGCAGAATGGTCTGCGACGTGATCTGTGCCTCGCGCCGGTAGAACTCGGCGAGCATGTAGGGGCCCGTGCCCGTCGGCAGCGCGGCGAGCAGCACGGCCATATCGACGATGGGCGCGGGCAGCGAAAAGACACGCGCGGCGATCCACCATGCGAGCGCGGGCTGCGCGATCAGCTTGATGGCCGTCAGCACGAGCGACGTGACGGACCCGGACGAGCCTTCCGCCGCCGGACGCTTCTCCGCGAGGAAGAGCCCAAGGCTCACCAGCGCGCAAGGACTCGCGGCGCCGCTCAACAGCTTGAGGAACGTCTCGGCGCTCTGCGGCAAGCTCACGCCCGCGCTCGCGACCAGCACGCCGACAATCGGCGACGCAATCAGCGGATTCTTCACGAGCCGCCACAGCACCTTCGCGCCGAGCTTGTGCGGCGTGCGCTCCGTCTGCAAGCCGGCTTCGATCAGCACGATCGCGAGCGCGAACAGCACGCATGCGACGAGGATCGTGGCGATCGTCGTCGGCGTGAGACTCGCCTTGCCGAACGCGAGCAGCCCGAGCGGAAAGCCGATGTAGCCCGTATTCGGATACGACGCCGCGATCGCATCGACGCTCGCATCCGCGAGATGCCGCCCGCTCGCAAGACGCGCGATCAGCACGACAACGAACACGCCCGCGCATGCAATCGAAAATGTTGCGATGAACGCGGGCTGATCGAGCTGCCGCCACGTCGAATGCGCCATCGTGTCGAACAGCAGCGCGGGCAGCGCGAGCCACACGACGAAGCGGTTCAGTTCGGAAGCGGCTGCCGGGCCCAGCAGATTACGGCGGCGGCAAAAAAAGCCCGCGAAGATCAGCGCGAACACGGGCAGCAGGATTTCGAGCGTGGACAACATGAAGAGTGACGGCGCGCGGAAACGTGCGAAAGCGGAGACGTGCAAGCGTAAGCCGTTTACCCCGATACAATCCAATACTGATTGAAACCCTCGACGATACCTTTTCTGCATCATGCTCGACGTCAAGCCACTTCGCTATTTCGTCACGCTCGCGCAGACGCTGCACTTCGGCCGCGCGGCTGCCCGTCTCCATCTGTCGCAACCGCCGCTGAGCCGGCAACTGGCATCGCTGGAAGCGTCGCTCGGCGTGACGCTGATCGAGCGCAATCCGCGCAGCGTCACGCTGACGGCCGCGGGCGAGCGCTTTTATGCCGACGCGAAAGCGATCCTCGCGTCGATCGAACAGGCCGCGAAGAATGCGCGCGCGGCGTCCGTCGGCGATATGGGTCAGTTGACCATCGGCTTCACGATGTGCGCGGCGTACAGCGTGCTGCCCGCCTATGCGCGCGCCTATGGCAGCGCGCATCCCGACGTGACGCTCAATCTGCGTGAAGTCGTGTCGAACGATCTCGCGTCGCAGGTGCTCAACGCGCAAATCGATGCGGCGATCATGTTTCCGGGCGCGCCCGACAAAGGGCTCGACACGCGCACGATCTTCACCGAGCCGCTGTGCGTCGCGCTATCGCGCGATCATGCTCTCGCTCGCGCGCGGCATCTGAAGATCGCGCAGCTCGCGCGCGAGCCGTTCGTAATGGCGGCGGAAGCCGTTGCGCCAAGCCTGCGCGCGACCATCGTCGATCATTGCCTGCAAGGCGGCTTCACGCCCGATGTGCGCTTCGAAGTGCAGTTGCAGCAGACGGTGCTGAGTCTCGTCGACGAAGGCGTGGGCATCGCGCTCGTGCCCGAGTCGATGCGCAAGGCGCAGTTGCCGGGCGTGGTGTTCAAACCGCTCGCCGATGCGCCGACGATTTCGCAGCTGCTCGTGTGGTCGCGGTCGAACCGCAATCCGTGTCTTGCGCGGTTTCTGGAGATGGCGGTCGAGCGGAAGGGAAGCGGAAAAGGAAGCGGAAAAAAACAACGGCGCGCGCCCGCGCGTTCGTGCGCGGACGCGGCGATGACGCGTTACAGATAAGCCGACTTGCGTGCCTCCGTGCCCGACGCGCGCGCGATGCGTTCGCGGCGCTCGACCAGCGCGCCGAACAGCAGGCCGATGGTCGCCCACATGAGCGCCTGCATGCCGAGCGCCGTCATACGGAACTTCCACAGCACGACGGCCGGGAACGCTTCGGGCACTTCGTTGACGGCCGGCAGCGCGATCTGGATCGCGGCGATGATCGCCACGAACGCGATGCCGCCGACGATCGACGCGTTCCATTGCCCGAGCCGCGGCAACAGATGCTTGCGGACTTTCATCGCGAACACCATCACGACGAGCGACGTGACGATCATCAGAAAGAAGAGCCCCGTGCGCATGCCGATCGTGTCGGGGTCGCCGACGGAAGGTGGATTCGCCGGATACTTGATGGTCGGCACGAGCACGACGGCGACGAACGCGCCGAGCGCGAGCCAGGCCGACAGCGCGCGCGCGCCGAGTCTGCCCACGCGGCCGTGCAGATACGCGAAGGTCAGCGCGAACAGCCCGCCGAACGCCATCCCATACGCGACGACGCCCGTCAGCAAGCCGAGGCCCGCCTGCGTGCCGCGGCTGACGAGTTCTTCTTCGTGCCCGTCGCCGTGATCGTGCGCCGCATGCATCTTTTCTTCGAGCGAGATCGCCGTATCGACCAGCGGCTCGCCCGCGACGCGCGCGAACGCGAACGTGAGCAGGCCCGCGACGATGCCTGCGAGCATCCCTCGCATCAACAGCTTCCCAACCATGGTGATGACTCCCCTACGCGATCAGTGGCCGATCAGTGGCAAGGAAAGCCGAGCAGATGGCGGCCGTCGTGCACGAACTCATGCACGTACATGCCGGGGATCAGCGAAGTCGCGCCCTGTTCGGCGCCGATGAAATACAGCGCGAGCAGCAACAGCAGGCCGCCGAAGATCACCCACGGCAGCAGTTCGCGCAACGGGATCGGCGTGGGTTGAGCGGGCTGGACAGATTGACCGGCGTGGTCGAGAACGGCGTCGTTCATGACGGACATCTCCTTGGGGTTGCGCGCCCCGATAGTCGATTGAGGATGAAGTCGAAGCTTGGGTCTGGCTTCCGGCTTGTGTACTGCATGACTGCGTACGCATTCACTACCGATTACAGTGGCGCGACCGCGCCGGGCTTGCACCGGCTTCCGCGCTTCGAGTGGCGTCTATTCTACGCGCTAAACTCGCGCACGCTTGCTACTTTCTTCCCCGTTCCCTGGATAAGAGTCCGTCATGCGCACACGCCTGTTGTTGATTAGCCACCCGGCGACGGCCGCACAGCCCAAAGGCGCATTCCCCGCCGACGAACCGCTCGACGCGCGCGCAATCACCGAAGCGGCGCGATTTCGCGCGTCGAACGGCACTCTGCTGAACGCCGTCGATACCACGCTGAGCAGCCCCGCTGCGTGTGCGCTCGACACCGCTCGGGCACTCGGACTCGACGCCGCGATCGCGCCGGATCTGGCCGATATCGACTATGGCCGCTGGCGCGGCAAGCGCCTGAGCGAGCTTGCAGACGAAGAGCCCGAAGCGCTCGCGGCATGGACGCGCGTGCCGTCGGCGGCACTGCATGGCGGTGAATCGTTCGACGCGCTGATGCTGCGTGTGGGCTACTGGCTCGACGCGTTCGATTGCGAAGGCACCACACTCGCGATCACGCACGCGCCCGTGATCCGCGCGGCGCTGCTGCATGTGCTGCGCGCGCCATCCGATGCGTTTGCGCGGATCGAGATCGCGCCGCTTTCGATCATCGAATTGCAGCGCGGCGAGCGCGGCTGGACGTGGTGGCCCGCGCATCCCGAAGCGCCGCGCTCACAAGACTCATCACGTTCATCAGGCTCATAAGGCCGGGCACGACAACACCTGCTGCGCGTTGACGGTCGTGCCGGGCATGCCGTTCGTGGCGGGTGTGCCTTGCACCGGCATTGCGATCAGGCGCACGGCATCCGTACCCGCATTCGCGAGCACGTAGCGCTCGGGGCGGCCTTGCGGCTGCCAGTACGCGCGATAGACGCCGCCATCCGACGTCACATGCAGCGTGCCGCGCACCGTCTTGCCGCCTGCGATGAAATCGACGGGCTCGCCGTCGCGCAACGCAAAGCCGCTCGCCGCCGCGACGCTCGATGCGCCCGACGCGGCCGCGCCGCCCTGTGCGCCCGACAGCACGCCGCAGGACGCATCGCCCGTCGCGGCGACTGACAGTTGAGCGACCGTCCATAGCGCGAGGGGCGCCATCGTTCTGAATGTCATGAAGTGCCTCGTGTCGCCTGGGGCTTCAGGTTTATCTGGCTGGCTTGAGCATGAGTCTTGCGATCGCAGGTTTCGAGCTTGAAGTGCTGGACTTCGTTCCGGGAATCTGATCGGCGATCGGGCGTCATGCCTTTGCAAGGTCGTACCCAACATCTCGTGCCTGTATCGTCGCGTGTGCCTGTATCGTCGCGTGTGCCTGTATCGTCGCGTGTGCGTGAATCGCGCGTCATGCGTACGCGCGCGAATTTTGACCGCGTGGCACCGCGCTTTTTGACGTGCGATAACGGGCACGTCTTTCACAAGCGCTCACCGACAAGAGGCAACCGATGGCTACGCTCGAAGCGTTTCGTACCGTGCTCGACGATGCACGCACGCCCGAGATCATCCGCAATCACATCATCGACTCGCTGCAATACGCGCTGCGCAATCACGGCCAGATCTTCACGTCCAGGGAAGTGGAATGGCTCGCGAAATGGGATGACGCGCGCATTCCCCTCGCCGCGACGCGCGAGCTGCAAAAGCGCACGACGCAAAGCGCCGAATGAGCCCATCCATCGCGTGCGCCGTGACCGCCTCTCGATCCGTTTCGCCCGGCAGATACCGATATAACGAAGCCTGCGCTACACAGAGGCCTGCTTTTAGGGCATAATATGTGCATTGCAGTTTTCTGCCGGCATCGGCTGACACCTTCCTGATCGCAGCGCTTCAATGCTGTTGTTCAACGTCTTCATCGCGTTGCGCCAGGTTGCACGAATCGTTGAACCAATCGCGTTACATCACAGCCGTTCAGCCACCGCAACAAAAACAGGCGGCAGGCGTCGGCGGTCCCCGTCACTCCGGCAACGCGCTACGCGCCGATACCAAACAGGGTGACATTCGTCATGCGTCGGGTGCCATCGCGGCATCAACGTAGTGTTCTCCATGGTTCCGCGTGTATCGCGGCTGCGTTCGAGCCAGCGCTTACGGCTCACGCCAACATTTTTCCATTGCGGCGCGCTCATATTGCCGCGCCGCCGGCTGCCCCGCTCGCCGCGCATCGCTCGTTCATTGCGCGCGCCGGCAGCCCGCACGACAGGAGTACGCATATGGTCAAGACCTATAAGGGCTATGAAATTCATCCGCTCGTCTATCCGCGCCGCACGGCGAGCGGCGTGACCGATCGCAATTCGATCGACGGCGGCTACGACGCGTCGGTGCGCATCTGTCGCGTCGGCGCGAGTGCCGCCGACGAAGGCCGCGTGTTCCGTCTCGCGCAGTTCCGGCCGTTCGAAGGCGCGGGCAAGGCGCGCATGGCCTGCATGGAACATGCGGCGCAGGTGATCGACGGTCGGGTCGACGGGCAATCCGTTTCCGACCTCTGACGCCCGCGCGCCGCCCAAGGCGCGTTCCGCCTGCTTCACACGCATCACCGCGACAGCGTACGGGCTGCCGCGCAAGACACGCTGCGCGCCGCGCGGCGCCCTTCCCTCATCGACCAGGAGTTTGCATGGCGAAAGAAAACCTCATTGAACTGGACGGCATTGTCGACGAAGTACTACCCGACAGCCGCTATCGCGTGACGCTGGATAACGGCGTCGTCGTGGGCGCGTATGCGTCGGGCCGCATGCGCAAGAATCACATCCGTATCCTCGCGGGCGACCGCGTGACGCTCGAGCTGTCGGTCTACGACCTGACCAAAGGGCGCATCAACTTCCGTCACAAGGACGAGCGCAGCAGCGCACCGCGTAGCGCGCCCATGCGCCGCCGCTGACGTCCTCACTCACCGTTTCCACCCTTACCACGCGCGCCCGCGCCTGACACGGCCGGACGCTGACAACCTCTTGGCGCACGATGCATGCGCATGGTGCATCGGCGATGCGCCAGCAATGCGCTGCTAATACAAGCGACGCATCGCGCGCAATCCATCCCGCCAACTTCACGTACGAAAGACAGCGCTCACATCGTCGCTCGCGCTCGTCTGCATGCGCGTCACGACGCGCTCTTCCAGTTCCGCGAGATGCACGCGCATCGCCTCGAGCGCCGCGGGCAGATCGCCGCTGTCGAGCGCTTCGACGAGCTGCGCGTGCTCATCGGCGGAACAGGTCGTGCCCTTCGACGGATCGAAGAGCGCCTTGTACAACTCCGTCTTCGCAACGAGCTGCGCGACGAAGCCCTGCAACTCCGCGCCGCCCGCGATCTGCGTAAGCAGCACATGAAACTGCCCGGCAAGGCGCACCTGCTCGTCCACGCGCCCTTGCTTCAAGACCTTCTTCTCACTCGCGACATGCGCCTTCAGCAGTCGCCTGTCCTGCGCCGACAACGCACCGCATAGCGCCGTGACGATGCCCGCCTCGACGATCTGCCGCGCGCGGTAGACCTGCCGCACGTCGTCCTCCGACGGCGACGGCACGAACGCGCCGCGATTCGCTTCGAGCACCAGCTTGCCTTCGAACCCGAGCCGCGCGAGCACCTTGCGCAGCGCGCCACGCGTGCAGCCGAACGCAGCGGCGAGATCACGCTCGACGAGTTGCGCGCCCGGACGCAGCCGCCCTTCGAGCAGCGCCTTCGTGATCGACGCGTAGATGCGTTCCTCGACGTTGTCGTCGTCGGCGGCGGGTGGCGGAGTTTTTGGGCGTGAGGCCATGGTGATGTGAGATGAACGGACGTAGCCAGGCAACGAACCGCGCAGACAGCGGCAGAAAAAAAGCGTATGAAGCGGCCGTATTGTAGCCACCGGCGCACGCGGCTGCATCTGGCATCGGACGATGCCGGCGCAAATACCGGCCATATCGGTTCACGGAAAAATGGTTAACCATTTTTGTTATTATGGTTGACCAATATTCCGTTTTTCTTGCAAGGCGCTCCAGTGAACCAGACTCCCGGCATCGACACCACGCAGATCTCTCCTCCCGAGGCAGCCACCGGCCTATCGTGGAACGACGGCATCTGGCTTGCCGCGATCGTCGCGATCGGCCTCAATCTGCGCCCGCTGCTGACGTCGGTCAGTCCGTTGATGGCGACGATTCGCGCCGCCACGGGCCTGAGCTTTTCCGGCGCATCGCTTCTGACGAGCCTGCCTATGGTCGCGATGGGGATCGGTGCGCTCGGCGCAGGCATGCTCACGCGCGTCGTCGGCGAAATGCGCGGCGTCGCGCTGGGGCTGCTGGCCATTGCGCTCGCGTGCGGCGCGCGCGTTTCCGCATCGAGCGGCACGGCCTTGCTGACGACAGCGCTGTTCGCCGGCATCGGCGTCGCGGCCATTCAAGCGCTGCTGCCCGGCGTGATGAAGCAGCGCTTTCATGCGCGCGTGCCGCTCGCGATGGGCCTGTTTTCCGCATCGATCATGGGCGGCGGCGGACTCGGCGCGAGCCTGAGCCCTTACATTGCGCGAGCCTTCGATTCGTGGCACGCGGGCCTCGCCGCCTGGGCCGCGCCCGCCGCGCTCGCGTGCGCATGCTGGCTCGCGCTGCATCGCTCGGCGTCGTCGTCGGGCGGCGCTCGCGCTGTGCGGGCAGCGGACCCGCTGCCGCACGCGCCATCCATCGCGATGTGGCGCAAGCGCCGCGCGTGGTCACTCGGGCTGCACTTCGGCCTCGTCAACGGCGGCTATACGACGCTCGTCGCGTGGCTGCCCGCGTACTACCAGCAGCGCGGCGCGAGCGTCGCGCACAGCGGCTCGCTGCTCGCGGCGATGACCGTCTTCCAGGCCGCGTCCGCGTTGCTGCTGCCGCTCGCCGCCTCGTCGTTCCGCGACCGCCGGCCGTGGCTCGTCGCGGGTCTGTCCGCGCAACTGCTCGGCATCGTCGGCTTGCTCGCGTTTCCCGACGATGCGCCGCTCGCGTGGATCGCGATCGCTGGCGCGGGGCTCGGCGGAACCTTCTCGCTGACGCTCGTGACCGCCCTCGATCACGCCGACGACCACCGCATCGCCGGGCGGCTCGTCGCGTTCGTGCAGGGCATCGGCTTTATCGTCGCGGCGATTTCGCCCGTGATCGCGGGGCGTCTGCGCGATCTGACGGGCAGCTTCGCCGCCGCGTGGATCATGCTCGCGGCGTGCATCGCCGCGATGATCGCGTTGACCTTCGCGTTCTCGCCGCGCAGCTACGGGCGCTGGCTCGGGCCGCGATAGCGCTCCGCTTCGCGCGCAAAAACACAACGCCCACGCAACGCGATGCGCGCGCCGTCAGCGCGCCTTATCGCGCTAAATAAGTGCAGCGCGCCGCGTCGCGCACTGCTGCGGTGCAATAGAAGAACTCGCCGATCACGCCACGAACCCTTGTCCGGCAAGGCTCGCAGCGATTGCTGTCCGATGGCATGCAAGTTGCGAATAGATGAGCGCTGCTTGCAAGGGCGCAAGGCGGCACGAGTGGCGGCGACTGGAAAGCGCGGCCACGCAGGAATCTGGCAACGCGGCACCCTCCCGCGCGCTCCATCGCGCGACGGAATGAGAGCCGTAGAGCGCCATAATCGGTCGGGCAATGACGTTCGACGTTCGTCGCATCGGGCAACGCATCCCGGCGCGACCCACGACAGAACATCGATCATGAGCAAACCCCGACTCGTCGTCATCGGCAATGGCATGGCCGGCATCCGCACGCTCGAAGAGTTGCTGACGATCGCGCCCGACCATTACGACATCACTGTCTTCGGCGCCGAGCCGCATCCGAACTACAACCGCATTCTTCTGTCGCCTGTGCTCGCGGGCGAGCAGACCTTCAACGACATCGTTCTCAATCCGCTCGAATGGTACGAAGAGAACGACATCGCGCTGCACATGGGCAAGACGGTCGATCGCATCGACCGCGTGCGCCGCAAGGTCGTCGCAAGCGACGGCACAGAGGCGCACTATGATCGCCTGCTGATCGCGACAGGCTCGACGCCCTTCATCCTGCCCATCCCCGGCAACACGCTCAAAGGCGTGATCACGTATCGCGACATCTACGACACGCAAGCGATGATCGATACGGCCGCCGTGAAAAAGCGCGCAGTCGTGATCGGCGGCGGGCTGCTCGGGCTCGAGGCGGCGAACGGCCTGAAGCTGCGCGGCATGGAAGTGACCGTCGTGCATCTCGCCGACACGCTGCTCGAACGCCAGCTCGACGCGACAGCGGGCAAGCTGCTGCAACGCTCGCTCGAAGCGCGCGGCCTGAACTTTCTGTTGAGCACGGCGACGACGGAGATCCTCGGCAACGATGCGGGCGAAGTGACGGGCGTGCGCTTCAAGAACGGCGATACGCTCGCGACCGATCTCGTCGTGATGGCAGCGGGCATTCGTCCGAACACCGCGCTCGCGGAAGCGGCGGGCCTCTATTGCAATCGCGGCGTCGTCGTGAGCGATGCGCTGCAAACGTACGATCCGCGCATCTATGCCGTCGGCGAATGCGTGAGCCATCGCGGCATCGCGTACGGTCTCGTCGCGCCGCTCTTCGAGCAGGCGAAAGTGTGCGCGAATCACCTCGCGCTGATGGGCATCGGCAGCTACAAGGGCTCGGTGATGTCGACCAAGCTCAAGGTGACGGGCATCGATCTTTTCTCGGCCGGCGACTTCATGGGCACCGACGGCACGGAGGAAATCGTGCTGTCGGACCCGTCGGGCGGCGTCTACAAGAAGCTCGTGATCAAAGACGATCAATTGGTGGGCGCGTGCCTCTATGGCGATACCGCCGACGGCGCGTGGTACTTCAAGCTGCTGCGCGAAGGCCGCAAGCTCGGCGAGCTGCGCGATCACATCATGTTCGGCGAATCGAGTGTCGGCGACGCGGGCGTGCAAGGCCAGAGCCGCGCCGCCGCGATGGCCGACAGCGACGAAGTGTGCGGCTGCAACGGCGTATGCAAGGGCACCATCGTCAAGGCGATCACGGAAAAAGGCCTCTTCACCGTCGACGACGTGAAGAAGCACACGAAGGCCGCGAGTTCATGCGGCTCGTGCACGGGTCTCGTCGAGCAGATCCTGATGAGCACCGTCGGCTCTGACTTTCAGGAACCCCCTAAAACAAAGGCAGTTTGCGCGTGCACGGACCGCAATCACGGCGAAGTGCGCAAGGCGATCCGCGACCAGCATCTGCTCACGCATCGCGACGTGTACGACTTCCTCGAATGGCGCACGCCGAACGGCTGCGCGACGTGCCGCCCGGCGATCAACTACTACCTGCTGTCGACCTGGCCGCGCGAAGCCATCGACGATCCGCAAAGCCGCTTCGTCAACGAACGCGTGCACGCGAACATCCAGAAGGACAACACGTTCTCCGTCATTCCGCAGATGAAGGGCGGCGTGACGAACCCGGCCGAATTGCGCCGCATCGCCGATGTCGCGGACAAGTACAACGTGCCGATGGTCAAGGTGACAGGCGGCCAGCGCATCGACCTGCTCGGCGTGAAGAAGGAAGACCTGCCGAACGTGTGGAAGGACCTCGGCATGAAGTCAGGCCATGCGTACGGCAAGTCGATCCGCACCGTGAAGACGTGCGTGGGCAGCGAGTTCTGCCGCTTCGGCACGCAGAACAGCACGCAGATGGGCATCGATCTGGAAACGATGCTCGCGAACATGTGGTCGCCGCACAAGGTGAAGCTCGCCGTATCCGGCTGTCCGCGCAACTGCGCTGAAGCGGGCATCAAGGACGTGGGCGTGATCGCCGTCGACAGCGGCTGGGAACTGTACGTGGGCGGCAACGGCGGCATCAAGACGGAAGTCGCACAGTTTCTCGCGAAAGTGAAGACGGCCGACGAAGTAAAGGAATACACGGGCGCGTTCCTGCAGCTGTATCGCGAGGAAGCGTATTACCTCGACCGTACCGTGCATTACATCGCGCGCGTCGGGCTCGACTACGTGAAGCAGAAAGTGGTCGATGACGCGGCGAATCGCAAGGCACTGTACGAGCGCCTGCTCTATTCGCTCGAAGGCTTGCCCGATCCGTGGGAAGCGCGCATCGGCGGCAAGCAGAAGCACGAATACATTCCGCTCAAGGTCGTCGCCTGATACGCGGCACAGCACAACGCAAAGGACACACCCATGGACATGCAGGTCACTCACTCCTGGACGCGCGTGTGCGACGTCGCCGATATTCCGCGCCTGGGCAGCCGCGTGCTCGAACGCGACGGCGGCAACGTCGCGATCTTCCGCACGGCCACCGACAACGTCTTCGCGCTGCTCGATCATTGCCCGCACAAGGGCGGCGCGCTGTCGCAAGGCATCGTGCACGGCGAGACGGTCACGTGCCCGCTGCACGCGTGGAATATCGATCTCGCGAGCGGCACCGCGAAAGCTCCCGACGAAGGCTGCGCGCGTCATTTTCCCGTGCGTGTCGACAGCGACGGCGCAGTGTGGCTGGACCTTGCCTGAGTGTCGTCGCGGCAACATGGAGTCACGATGAAAACCGTTACCCGATCCACCTGCTGCTATTGCGGCGTCGGCTGTGGCGTGCTGATCGAAGCGGAGAACGGGCGCATCACGGACGTTCAGGGCGACCCCGAGCACCCCGCGAATTTCGGCAGGCTGTGCAGCAAGGGGCTCGCGCTCGCGTCGACGGCGCAGAGCCTGACTGGCCGCGCGCTGCGTCCTGAAATGCGCATCCATCGCGCGGAAGAACGCCGCCCCGTCGAGTGGAACGACGCGCTCGATCACGTCGCCACGCGCTTTGCCGACGTAATCGAGCGGCATGGTCCGGACGCCGTCGCGTTCTACGTATCGGGCCAGTTGCTGACGGAAGACTATTACGTGTTCAACAAGCTCGCGAAGGGCTTGATCGGCACGAACAACATCGATACGAATTCGCGGCTGTGCATGTCGAGCGCCGTCGCCGCGTACAAGATGGCGCTCGGCGCTGACGGGCCGCCCACCTGTTACGACGATCTCGAACATGCGCAGACCGTGCTGTTCGCGGGCAGCAACATGGCGTGGGCGCATCCCGTGCTGTTCCGCCGGCTCGAAGACGCGAAGGCGAAAAACCCTGCGATACGCTGGATCGTCGTCGATCCGCGCCGCACCGATACGGCGTCGATGGCGGACCTGCATCTGCAGATCCAGCCGGGCACCGACGTCGCGCTCTTCAACGGCATGCTGCATCACCTGATCTGGGAAGGGCTGATCGATCGCGACTACATCGAGCGCCACACGGAAGGCTTCGATGCATTGAAGCGTCTCGTGCGCGAGTTCACGCCGCGCGCGGCGGCCGAGTTGTGCGGCATCGCGGAACACGATCTGATGCTGGCGGCCGAGTGGTTCGGCGCGAGCGATGCCGCGCTGTCGCTTTACTGCATGGGCCTGAACCAGTCGAGCCACGGCACCGAGAAGAATCTCGCGCTGATCAATCTGCATCTCGCGACACGCCAGATCGGCAAACGCGGCGCGGGCCCGTTTTCGCTGACAGGTCAGCCGAATGCGATGGGCGGACGCGAAGTCGGCGGCATGGCGACGATGCTGGCTGCGCATCGCGACTTCGGCAACGCCGCGCATCGCGAGGAAGTGGCGAAGCTCTGGGGCCTCGCCGACGCCGCACGCCTGTCCGATCGTCCTGGTCTGCCCGCCGTCGAGATGTTCGAGGCGATGCGCAGCGGCAAGATCAAGGCTGTGTGGATCGCGTGCACGAACCCCGCTCATTCGATGCCCGATATCGCGAAGGTGCGCGAGGCATTGAGGAAAGCGGAATTCGTCGTCGTGCAGGAAGCGTTCATGCAGACGGACACCGTTCCGTTTGCAGACGTCGTGCTGCCCGCCGCGACGTGGGGCGAGAAGTCCGGCACGGTCACGAATTCGGAGCGCCGCATTTCGCGCGTGCGCGCCGCCATCGAGCCCGCCGGCGACGCGAAGCCCGACTGGTGGATCGCCAACGAAATCGCGCAGCGCCTCGAAAAGCGCATCGCGGATGCAGGCTCGACGCTGTTCGGCTATGCATCGACGCAAGCGATCTTCGATGAGCATCGCACGCTGACGCAGGGTCGCGATCTCGACATCACGGGCATCAGCTACGCGCTGCTCCACGAAGCGGGTCCGCAGCAATGGCCCTATAGCGCCGATGCAAAAGAAGGCGAAGCGCGCCGCTACACGGACGGCGTGTTCGCCACCGACAACGGCAAGGCGCGCTTTCATGCGACGCCTTATCTGGGCGTCGCCGATGCCGTCAACGCGCGCTATCCGTTCCGCCTGACCACGGGCCGGCTGCGCGACCAATGGCACGGCATGAGCCGCACGGGGCGTGTCGGCAAGCTGTTCTCGCATGCGCCGGAACCGGCCCTCACGATGCAACGCGCGGACGCCACGCGGCGCGGCC
This sequence comes from Paraburkholderia franconis, assembly GCF_009362735.1. Classification (GTDB taxonomy): domain Bacteria; phylum Pseudomonadota; class Gammaproteobacteria; order Burkholderiales; family Burkholderiaceae; genus Paraburkholderia; species Paraburkholderia franconis. The sequence continues at coordinate 47,367 of NZ_WHNP01000048.1, forward strand.
TGAACGAAGGCGACCTCGTGCGCATCGCGAGCCGCCGCGGCGCGCTCGTGCTGCCGTTGCAGCTTTCCGGCGACGTGCCGTCGGGCACTGTCTACGCGCCGATGCACTGGAACGGCCAGTTCCTCGCCAGCGGCGGCATCAACGAAACGACCCACGGCGCCGTCGATCCGCATTCGAAACAGCCTGAACTGAAGCACGCGGCCGTGCGCATCGAACGCGCCGAACTGGCCTGGCGCGTGCTCGCCGCGCGCCGCGGCGACACGCTGGCGATGCACGCGGCCGTGCAGCCGCTGCTCGCGGAGTGCGCGTATGCATCGGTGTCGTTCGAGGAAGGCGATCTGATCGTGCTGCGCGCCGCTCACGCCGAAGCGCCGCAAGGCTGGCTCGAACGCGTCTACGCGGCGCTCGATCTGCCCAAGGGCGATGACACGCTCGAGTACCGCGATGCGCGGCGCCAAACGGACAAGCGCGTGATCTGGCGCGACAACGTGATCGACGGCTTCGTGCTCGCAGGCGATGTCGCGAACGGCGACACGCTGATGGAGCAACTGCGCGCCGCGCAGCCGTGGCTCGGCCCGCGCTTCGCCGCGTTCTCCGCGCAGCGCCAGCATGCGGCGCCGCGCGATCGCGTCGTGTGCAGTTGCAAGCAGGTAAAGGAATCGCGCATCAACGAAGCGATCGCGCACGGCGCGACGGTGCCCGAGCTGAAAGCGGCGCTCGGTTGCGGCACGGTGTGCGGGTCGTGTGTGCCGGAACTGAAGCGAATGTGCGAGACTGCTGCTGTCGCCAGTTGAAAGCGCAGGGCAGAACCCTGCATCCGACGCAATGAATCCGCTTGAATCACACCACTCGATGCCGTGCCATCCATGCTGCGCGTTTTGCTCGTAACCGATACCGACAAGCCGATCGGCGAGTTGCGCGACGCGCTCGCGCGGCTCGGCTATGACATGCTCGCCGCCACGGCCTCGCCGCAAGCGCTGCACAAGACCGTCGAAAGCGAACGGCCGGACGTCATCATCATCGACACCGAATCGCCTTCGCGCGATACGCTCGAACAGCTTGCCGTAATGAACGAGACGGCGCCGCGCCCCGTGCTGATGTTCAGCAACGACGCGAACCAGCAGCTGATCCGCGATGCCGTCCGCGCGGGCGTCACCGCGTATCTCGTCGAAGGACTCGCGACGCAGCGTCTTGCGCCGATCCTCGAAGTCGCGCTCGCGCGCTTTGCGCAGGAGTCGCAATTGCGCGAACGGCTCGCGCAGGCCGAGAACGAACTCGCTGAGCGCAAGCTGATCGACCGCGCAAAACGCCTGCTGATGGACTCGCAGAAGATGACCGAACATGCCGCCTATGCGACGATGCGCAAGCGCGCGATGAATCAGGGCGTGAAGCTCGTCGAGGTCGCGCGCCAGATCGTCGCCGCAGCCGGCTCGCCAGATTGAAGCGCTGCCCATGAACACCTCCGCACACATCCTCTCCTCCGACGAAACGGGCAAGCTCGAGAAAACTCACTTGCGCCTGGGCTTCGTCGCGCTCAGCGATGCCGCGCCGCTCGTCGCCGCGAAGCTCCTCGAATTCGGCCACGCGCACGGACTCACGATCGAACTGCTGAAGCAGCCGTCATGGGCCGCGATCCGCGACAAGCTGCTGTCCGGCGATCTCGATGCCGCGCATGCGCTTTACGGACTCGTCTACGGCGTGCAGCTCGGCCTCGGCGGACCGCAAACCGATATGGCCGTGCTGATGGTGCTCAACCGCAACGGCCAGGGGATCACGGTATCGAACCGCCTCGCTGCCGCGCTCGACGAACACGAGACGCTGCCCGCCGCGCTCGCGACGCTCGGCCGCAAGCCCGTTTTCGCGCAGACCTTCCCGACGGGCACGCACGCGATGTGGCTGTATTACTGGCTCGCGGCGCAAGGCGTGCATCCGTTGCGCGATATCGATAGCGTGGTCATTCCGCCGCCGCAGATGGTCGATGCGCTCGCGCAGGACCGGCTCGACGGGCTGTGCGTCGGCGAGCCGTGGAATGCCGTTGCGCAGGAACGGGGCGTCGGCAGAACGATCGCGGCGACGAGCGAAGTGTGGCCCGATCATCCGGAGAAAGTGCTCGCGAGCCGGCGCGATTTCGTCACGCGCTATCCGAACACTGCGCGAGCGCTCGTGCAAACGATGCTCGAAGCGTGCCGCTGGCTCGACGATGACGAGCATCGCGTGGAGATCGCGCGCTGGCTCGCTGCCGATGAGTTCGTCGGTGTGCCTGCTGGTTCGATCACGGCGCGTTTGCTCAAGGCGGGTTCGGATGCGAAGCGCCGTCCCGTGCAGTTCTTCGAAGACGGTACGGTGAATTATCCGCATCCGTCAGAGGGCGCGTGGTTCTTTGCACAATTCGCGCGCTGGCGAATGACGGACTGGCGTGGGGATTTTGCGCGGATTGCGAGCGAGGTCAATCAAACGGAGCTGTATCGCCAGGCAGCCGCAAATGTCGGCGTCAATGTCCCAGCGCAATCGCCCTCTTCGCTATTGATCGATGGACGCGAATGGAACGGCATTGCCGATGAGGCGTATGTGAAGGGATTCGCGATCAGGGCGTGAAGCATGTTTCGACCGCGCTCCGGCGTGAATCGCAGCACGCCGGAGCGCAACAACAGCGCTGAAACTCAATGCGCCGCGATATAAGACTTCACGGCCGGCAATCCATCCTTCCCGTCGATCGTCTGCACGCCCGCGAGCCATTTATCCAACGCTTGCGGATTCGTCTTCAGCCACGCGAGCGCGGCCTTGTTCGCATCTTCCTTGTTCATGATCGGGACCATCACGTGATTCTCGATCGACGTCGTGAATTGCAGGTTCGACACGAGCTTCGCCGCATTCGGGCAACGCTGCGCATAATCGGGCGGCGTGGCCGTGAAGACTTTCGCCTCGCCATAGTTCGGCCCGAACACGTCGTCGCCGCCGGCCAGGTAATCGATCTTCATCTGCACGTTCATCGGGTGCGGTTCCCAGCCCAGGAACACGATCCACTTCTTCTCGCGAATCGCGCGGTTCACTTCGACCAGCATGCCCGCCTCGCTCGACTCGACCAGCTTGAACTTGCCGAGCCCGAACTGGTTGCCGTCGATCATCTTCTTGATCAGCGCATTGCCGTCGTTGCCCGGCTCGATGCCGTAGACTTTACCGTCGAGCTTGTCCGCATACTTCTGGATGTCGCTGAAGTTCTTCAGGCCGCCGTTGTACACATAGTCCGGCACCGCGAGCGTGTATTTCGCGCCCGTCAGATTCGGTGTCGCGAGTACCTTGATCGAGCCGGCCTTCACGAACGGCTGGATGATCGGGTCCATCGTCGGCGCCCAGTAGCCGAGGAATACGTCGATCTGCTTGCTCTTGATGCCCGCGAACGTGATCGGCACCGATGCAATCGTTTTCGTCGGGTTGTAGCCGAGCCCCTGGAAGATCGTCGACGCGAGACCCGTCGTCGCGGCGATGTCAGTCCAGCCGACGTCGGCGAAACGGACGTTGCGGCACACGGCGGGATCGGCGGCGTGCGCGGTCGCGGCGGCCGTGCCCAGCAGGGCAGCCGCCATCATCAGCTTGCGTTTCATTGCATTCTCCTCGGAATAATCTTGCTAGCTCGCCTGACGCCGCTCGACGCTCGGCGCATGGCCGAACTGCGCGCGATAGGCTTTGCTGAAATGACACGGCGAGTGAAAGCCGCACACGGCCGTCACGCGCGCAATCGATGCGTCCGTCGTGCGCAGCAGATCGCGCGCACGCCGCAAACGCAGCGACAGGTAGTAGTGGGTCGGCGACACGTTCAGATAGACCTTGAACATGCGCTGCAAATGACGCTGCGATAGCTGCACGAGCCGCGCGAGTTCTTCGAGCGACAGAGGCTCTTCGATATTCGCTTCCATCAGCCGCACGACTTCGATCAGCTCGGCGCGCGAAAAGCCGACGCGCGCATCGACGGGTATCGGCTGCGGATCGCTTGCACTGCGAATGCGTTCGAGAATGAACTGCTCCGACACCTGCGCCGCGAGGTTCTGTCCAAAGCGGCTGCTGACGAGATCCAACATCAGGTCGAGCGGCGCGGTGCCGCCCGTGCAGGTCAAGCGGTCGCGATCGATCACGAACAGCTCGTCGGCGAAGCGCACGTGCGGATATTCCTTGTGCAGCACGGACATATCTTCCCAATGCACCGCGCAGCTATATCCGTCGAGCAGCCCCGCCGCCATCAGCGCATACGCGCCCGTGCAGATGCCGCCCAACGGCACGCCTTGCGCGGCGACATCCGCGAGCAGGGTTCTGATGTTCGCATCCACGGCGTTGCGGATCTGCGTGCCGCCGCAAACGATCAGCACATCGGGCATGCCGGCTTCCTCGAGCGAGCGCGTCGGCTTCACGGTCATGCCGTTGCTCGCCCGCACGGGCACGCCGTCATGCGTAAGGACAGACCAGCGATAGTGCTGCGCGCGCGACACATAATTCGCCATTCGCAGCACTTCGACCGCGCTCGTGAACGCGATCATCGAGAAACTGGGCAACGTCAGAAAGCCCACATGCGCAAGATTCGACAACGCCGCTTCGGCCCTGGTAGACGTCACGTTGCGCTCCGTGATGCACAAAGAAGAATGTGTTCGGCCACCGCGAGAGCGCCAGGGCTCTCGCGGGACGATCACTTATTGGTTGTATTGCAGGCGCGCCGGAGACCTGGCGCCAGTATCGATACGACGGAGATTTAGCTTTGCGCGACCACCGCCTGTTCGCGGCGCACGCGCATCACGCTGCGCAGACCGGCGAAGCGCGGCGCGGCGGCCGTGCCGGGCGAGCGGCCGAAGCTCTCGGTGATGCGGTCCAGAATGATTGCGAGCAGCACGACGGACAGACCGCTTTCGAATCCGAGGCCGATATCGAGGCGCTGAATGCTCGCCAGCACGTCGTTGCCGAGACCGCCCGCGCCCACCATCGACGCGATGATCACCATCGACAGCGCCATCATGATCGTCTGGTTCACGCCCTGCATGATCGAAGGCAACGCATTGGGAAACTGCACCTTGTAGAGCAGTTGCCACGGCGTGCAGCCGAACGCCTGCCCTGCTTCGACGATTTCGCGGTTCACGTGCTTGATGCCGAGGCTCGTCAGACGCACGGCGGGCGGCATCGCGAAGATCACAGTGGAGAGAATGCCAGGCACGCGGCCGAGGCCGAACAGCATCGCAGCAGGAATCAGATAGACGAACGCGGGCATCGTCTGCATCAGGTCGAGAATCGGGCGCACGATCATCTGCACGTGCTTGTTCTTCGCGGCCCAGATGCCGAGCGGAATGCCGAAGACGAGGCTGATGAGCGTCGACGACAATGTGAGGCCCAATGTGATCACCGTCTGGTCCCAGAAGCCTGTCGCGTAGATCAGCAATAGCGAAGCGGTGGCGAATATCGCAAAGCGCCAGCCCACGCGCCACAAGCCGATCGCGATAAAGAACGCCATCAATGCCCACATCGGAATGGCCTGCAGGCCATGTTCGATCATTGCGGCGAAGCTCTCGATCGCCTTGCCGATCGAATCGAACGTGCTCGCGTCGTGGTCGAGCAGATAGTGAACGGACTGGTCGACCCAACGGCCGAGTGGAATGATCTCAGACATGGGCACCACCTCGATTGCGCGTAATGACTTTCAAAACAGCTGCCTGATCGACGGAACCGCAATAGCGGTCTTCGTCGTCGACGACGGGCAGCGCGGTCGTGCTCGCGCACACGCGCGACACGACATGTTCGAGCGGCGCGCCGCGCGAAATGCACTCGATCTTCTTGAGCGACGCTGTCCCGCTGCTCATCGCATCGCGCGTGACGAAGCCGCGAATACGCCGCTCGGCATCGAGCACGAATGCGTATTCGGCGCTGCCGTTCAACGACTCGGCGACGCTCGTCTGGTCCAGATCGCGCATGATGGGCACGCCGTTCGCCTGCATCAGATCGCCCGCCGTCAGATAGCGGCTCGTATCGACGCCTTCGAAGAAGGCGCGCACGTAGTCGTCGGCGGGATTCGCGATGATGTCCTGCGGCGTGCCGATCTGCACCACGCGGCCGCCTTCCATGATCGCGATGCGGCTGCCGATGCGCAGCGCCTCTTCGAGATCGTGCGACACGAACAGGATCGTGCGGCGCTGGTTCTTTTGCAGTTCCAGCAGCACGTTCTGCATTTCCTTGCGCTTCAACGGATCGAGCGCGGAGAACGCCTCGTCCATGATCATCAACGACGGGTTCACGGCAAGCGCACGGGCAAGACCCACGCGCTGCTGCATGCCGCCCGACAGCTCCGCTGGCAGCTTGCCCGCGAACGTCGCGAGACCCACCTGCTCGAGCACGTCGAGCGCGCGCTTCTCGCGCTCCTTGCGTCCCATGCCCGCCACTTCCAGACCGAACGCGGCATTCGCCAGCACCGTGCGTTGCGGCATCAGCGCGAACGACTGGAACACCATGCTCATGTCGGTGCGGCGCAGCGACGTCAGCTCGGACCGCTTGATGGCCGCAACGTCGCGGCCATCGATGATGACCTTGCCGGCCGTCGGTTCGACAAGCCGGTTGATGAGACGGATCAGCGTGGACTTGCCGGAGCCGGACAGGCCCATCAGCACGAAAATCTCGCCTTCCTGCACGTCAAAGGACGCATTGTGAACGCCCACGACATGCCCCGTTTTGGCGAACACCTCGTCTTTCGACGCGCCTCGCGAGAGCATGTCCTGAGCCAGTTTCGGGTTGGGCCCGAAAACCTTACATAAACCTTCGACCACGACCTTTGGGGATTTCATCGAGTCCATCTCCTCGTGGTGCAGGCGCCTGCCCGCACAGTGTGACTACATAGTTGCCAGAAAAAACCCCGCCTAGCCGACTAATTGCGACAGACGCTTGCGGAAATACGACACGGGCAAAAGCGAACGGCCGTTAGAGGATGGCCGCGAGGCTTGCCCAGCAAGGGTTTGTGACGATGGTGCAGTGCGCGATGAGCGGATGCGCATGTCGCTTGTGGAAAGGTCCGCGTCCATTCGGCGGTTCAGGCGATGCGTCGCGCGGCTTGTACGGACGTGCCCTGCCACAGGACCGCAGCGATGTCGATGGGGTTTTATCCTTGCTCCCGCTCTGCTGCAATGCAAAGCTGTGCCCGGTGACGACGAGCCCATGCTCCATGTGTGCATCATCGCGTGGTGAATCGGCTAAGCTCATCTTGCAGCGACAGGACAACGAAGAAACAGACAAAACGAAGTAGACCCAGGAGACATCATGCGCAAACTTCGCTCGCAAAGCTGGTTCGGCGGCAACGACAAGGACGGCTTCATCCACCGCTCGTGGATGAAAAACCAGGGCATTCCTCACGACGAATTCGATGGCCGCCCCGTGATCGGCATCTGCAATACGTGGTCCGAACTGACGCCCTGCAACGCCCACTTTCGCGAGCTCGCCGAGTACGTGAAACGCGGCGTGCGCGAAGCAGGCGGCCTGCCGCTCGAATTTCCCGTGATGTCGCTAGGCGAATCGAATCTGCGACCCACGGCGATGCTGTTCCGCAACCTGGCTTCGATGGATGTCGAGGAGTCGATACGCGGCAATCCAATCGACGGCGTGATTCTGCTCGTCGGTTGCGACAAGACCACGCCAGCGCTGTTGATGGGCGCAGCGTCGTGCAATCTGCCCGCGCTGGCAGTGTCGGGCGGGCCGATGCTCAACGGCCGCTTTCGCGGACGCACGCTCGGCTCGGGCACGGGCGTCTGGCAGATGTCAGAGGAAGTGCGCGCGGGCACGATGAGCCAGCAGGAATTCATCGATGCCGAGTCGTGCATGAACCGCTCGCGCGGCCATTGCATGACGATGGGCACGGCATCGACGATGGCGTCGATGGTCGAATCGCTCGGCATCGGCCTGCCGCACAACGCGGCGATTCCCGCCGTCGATGCGCGCCGCCAGGTGCTCGCGCATCTCGCGGGAAGGCGCATCGTCGAGATGGTGCGCGACGACGTGACGATGGATAAGATCCTCACGCGCGAGGCCTTCGAGAACGCGATCCGCGCGAACGCGGCTATCGGCGGATCGACGAATGCCGTCGTGCATCTGATTGCGCTCGCGAAGCGCATCGGCGTCGACCTCAAGCTCGAAGACTGGGAACTCGGATCGAGCGTGCCGTGCCTCGTGAATCTGCAGCCGTCGGGCGAGTACCTGATGGAAGATTTCTATTACGCGGGCGGATTGCCTGCGGTGTTGCGTCAGGTGGGCGAGCAAGGTCTTCTGCATCGTGATGCATTGACCGTCAACGGCAAGACGATCTGGGAGAACGTCTGCGATGCGCCCAACTACGACCAGAAAGTGATCACGACCTTCGCGGAGCCGTTCAAGCCGCATGCGGGCATCGCCGTGCTCAAAGGCAATCTCGCGCCGAATGGTGCCGTCATCAAGCCGTCGGCGGCGACGGCTTCGTTGCTGAAGCATCGAGGCCGCGCGGTGGTATTCGAGAACGTCGAAGAACTACACGCAAAGATCGACGACGACTCGCTCGATATCGACGAGCACTGCGTGATGGTGCTCAAAGGGGCGGGACCGAAAGGCTATCCGGGCTTTGCGGAGGTCGGCAACATGCCGCTGCCGAAAAAGGTCCTGCAAAAGGGCATCACCGATATGGTCCGCATTTCCGATGGACGCATGAGCGGCACGGCCTATGGCGCCGTCGTATTGCACGTGTCGCCCGAATCGGCGGCAGGCGGGCCGCTCGCACTGGTGCAGACAGGCGACATGATCGAGCTCGATGTCGACGCGCGGCGCCTGCATCTCGACGTGTCCGACGAAGAACTCGAACGGCGCCGCGCCGCATGGAAGGCGCCCGAATTGCCGGCGCGCGGCTACTACCGGCTCTACGTCAAGCATGTGTTGCAGGCCGACCAGGGCGCCGATCTCGACTTCCTCGTCGGCGCGAGCGGTGCGCCCGTGCCGCGCGAGTCCCATTGATCATGAGCTCACGCCTCGATTCCTTTTTGCCGCGCGGCATATGGCCCGTGCTCTACGCGTACTTCGACGCCGACAACGCGCTCGATGAGCGCGCCATTCGCACGCAGATCGATCGCACGATCGATGCGGGTGCAAGCGGTATCGTGATACTCGGCCTTGCGACTGAAGTGAACCGCCTGTCGCTCGAAGAGAAGCAACGGATTATCGAATGGGCCGGCGAGCACATCAGCCATCGCGTTTCTCTGTCCGTGACGATCACGGGCGATACCGTCGATGCGCAACTCGCACTCGCGGATTACGCAGTGAAACACGGCGCGTCGTCGCTGATCCTTCAGCCGCCTTCCATGCGCGACAAGCCCGAATCGTTCTACTTCGATTTCTTTGCCGACATCATGCAGCGCGTGCACGTGCCCGTGGGCATTCAGAATGCGCCTGAGTATCTGGGCGTGGGCTTGTCGGTGCAATCGCTCGTCACGCTTTCCGCGCAGTGCCCGCAATTTCAGTGGCTCAAAGGCGAAGGCCCAGCCACGGTCATTCAATCGACGATAGAACGCCTGCGGGAGCAAGGCAGCCGACTACCCGTTTTCAATGGGCGCGGCGGACAGGAGCTAAGCGACAACCTTCGCGCCGGATGCGCGGGACTGATCGTTGCGCCCGATACATTCGACTGGCAAGCCGCCATTTACGATGCCTTTGTCAAAGGCGATCACGCGAAGGCAGAAGCGCTGTATGAAGGCATCCTGCCGTCGATCGTATTCGTGATGCAATCGCTCGACGCATTGACGTGCTACGGCAAACGCATCGCAGCATGGCGCATGGGTTTCGACGTCGTACACGATCGCGGCATGCGTCCAACCGCGTTCGGACTCGAATGCGCACGCCGTTTCGCAAGCCGGCTCGGTCCGTTCGTGAATCAGCGCCAGACGCGCGTCTGACGCAAATGCAAAGGGGGAAGACGCTTGCGCGCTTCCCCCTTCAGTCTCAGCGCGGCGCGCTCGTTACTGCGCTGCCGATGCTGCTTCGTCGCTGGCTGCCTTCGGCGCTGCCTTGTGAGCGTGGTGCTTCTTGGCGTGATGCTTCTTTGCGTGATGCTTTGCGGCGGGCGCCGATGCAACAGCCGGTGCCTGTTCCGTGGCGGCGGGAGCCGATGCCGTGACGGCGGGAGCCGATGCCTGCGCGAATGCGGCGACCGAGAACAGACCTGCCAGAGCGGCAGCGATGATGTGCTTGTTCATTGACTTGATTCCTCAAAACCTTGCGTTGATTAAACGGCTCACGGGCCGCCGACCCGATAGGTCATCGCTCTAAACGTCTCGCCTGACGAAGCGTTGACGACTTTTTCGCCGCCCCTTCATTTTTGACAGTTCTTGACGAACAGTTGAGCTTTTAACGCAGCATCGTGTTGATCTGCACGACATCCGTGAGGCTCAACGTCGACGTGTCGCCTTTTATTGATCCGGCAATAAAATATTGAAACTTTGAGCGCAACACATGGTCGGAAGTGTTATGGAAAAAATCGACTCCCGAACCTTGCCGATGGCGGCACTGAATGAACGCCGTCGCCGCGCGGTGAAGATGCGCATCGAAGGCGTAGCGTTGAAAGAGGTGGCGCTGCGTTGCGAGATGTCGCCCACGACGGTGATTGCGGCCTGCAAGGCGTACGAGGCGGGCGGCTGGCGTGCCGTGGATGTCGGGCCTCGCGGTCGTCCGTCGGGTACCGGACGCAGCCTGAGCGCAGATCA
>NZ_WHNP01000049.1 GCF_009362735.1 Paraburkholderia franconis
CCATCAACTCATCGACGAGCCAGTACCAGTTGTACGTTGCTTCGATGACCACGCCCACGAGATCTTCGCGGTGCGGTGCCAGTGCTGCCCGGATCTGGATGGGATCGTTCGGCAAGCGCCGTTGGTAGAGCACCCGGTCAGCGTCATCGCTGACCACAACTACGCTGTTGTTCGAATGAAGGTCGATTCCACTAAACTTGTCCATGCCGGCCTCCTGTGCGTCAAGTGGGTGGACCAACCCTGACTTTACGCCCGCCGCCCTACGGCAACGGCGTGAGGCCGGCTACATGATTATCAGTACCCGAATATCTCGACATTCTTGATGAGGCTGTGCGAGCCCGCAATGGCTGACAGCGCATCCTCAAACGGTGTGCTCCGATTGAGGGTCGCTGACTCGCCATGGTAAGCTTCCTGTCACGGTCGATCCCGTCTCCTGCCTGGATCTGGTCCGCAGTGCCCCGTTTGGACGACACCTCGCGAACGAAGGACAATACACACCCAGTGGTCCTCCCGGAAGCCCGCTCTCCGCTCTCTGTTGGTATCGTTCCGCGCCCTGAACGCGCGCCCGCAGGTCATCCATTCGGATGTCCATATCGCACAATACGCGATTAAACTTCGAGTGCGTATAACGAAGTGCAGCGGAATGGTCAGTCAGGCTTCGCCTGCGGCACGCCGGCGAGATGCAGGACCTTTGCAGCGACCCTGCGGAAAAACGCGTCGTCGCGCTCCTGCTGTGCATCGTCGTCAGCAACCTGATGCTCGATCAGGATGCCGCGGCGCTTCATGATTTCGTGCGTGCGCGATTTGCGTGCGAGGTAGTCAGGATCATCGGCACCCATCGTCTCGATGACGAGGCGATGCAACCGGGGCGCGACACCGACGGCTCCCGCCGATCGGAACGTCAGTTCGAAGTCGGGTCGGCACCACAGGCTCGGCTTGTCGATCTGCCTCACCTCGCGGTCAAAGAGCGGTTTCGAAAGCGTCACCCCGACGCCGTGCTTTTTAACCCATTCCATGAGACGGAATAGCAATTTCAGGGTGATGCGCTCATACTGACTGTCCAGGGGTACCGGTCGCGCAAACGAATGCGCATGCTGCGCGAACGCTTCGCGGAAGCGCGCGTTGCCGTCGCGATCGCGATCGACCACGGTGAGTACCCAGTACGGCGGCTGCGTCAGACGCTGATCGCGGCCGCCGGCGCGGATACCCTTTTCGGGGCGCACCACACACTCACCCATGCTGGTTTTCTTGATTGCACCGCCTGCGCGAATCTCGTCGGCAACGAACAGCAGGAGCGCACTGCGGGCCTTCATTTCCGGCCATGCCAGGGCGTCGATCTCCCTCATCTTCTCGTTGAGAGGGATCCACGGCTTGAGATACAGTATCTGTGAGAGCGTCAGCTCCGGGCTCAGCGCCTGACCGGCTGCGTATGCCTCGAACCGCTCCCACGATCTGGACTTTTCTTGCAACGCGTCGACGTGCAGCCGTGCAAAGTCCGCATCCTCAAGAAGCGTGTGCAGGATGCGTCCAAGGCGGGGCAGGCGACGGCCCCTCTGGCCAAAGGCGCCGTTTGATCCGTTCGAGCCGCCCGGACGCGCCGCGCCTTCATGCAGATTATCCAGGTAGTCAAGCGCATCGCTCACCGGTCTGAGCGGATGGTGCTGGCCTGGCCGCGCGGGATCATCGTCCAGTCCGACGTTTTCCGATTCCGGCGTCTGACGGAACAACGCCAGCGCGCAGCGGTGTTCGCCGTACTGATGCATGCGTACGAAATGACGCGGCCCCTCCTCGCGCACCCGGGCGGTCAGTCGCGGCCGGCTAGCCCCTGCGCCGACGCAGTCGCACTCGAGCCAGAGACGCACGTGTCGCCCGTCGTGCATCTCCTCGAGAACGGCTTCCACGAGCCTCACGTCCTCAGGCCGCACTTCCTGTCCCTCGCCGCAGAAGCGGCGGACGGCTACGGCTTCTTCAGCGCTCAGGTACCGCCTGACCGTATCGGGGTGATCGCGCTCGACAAGATGCATGATGCGTTCAGCGCGAAGGCCGCGCGAGCATGGCGAGACTGCGCACGCTCGCCAGCGACGCCTCATAGCCCCGCAACGAGCCATGCATCTGGCGGGTGATGGGTGGCGTCGCTACAGTTGTCGATGTGCCCGCGTCCGTTGCGACTGTAGATGGTGGCCGGGGCGCGAGCGACAGGCGCTCGAAGCCAATGATGCGTGATGAATGGCTGCTCATACGCACAAGGCCTTCTTCGACGAGGGTGCAAAGCATGTCGTTGATCTGCGCCGACGACGTATCGAATCGACGGGCCAGTTCACCCGCCTGGTACTCGCGCCCCAACTCCATGGTCTGAATCAGTTTTGCAGAAGTGAGTTTCATCGTATTCCCCCTGAAACAGCGCTGGCAGTGTACTGCCGTCGCCACGGTCCCGTCACCCGATGCGTGGCTTGCACAGCGCCCAACGTGGCCCCCGCCGTCAGCTGCGGGCATGACGCTTCATTGCGGTTCGACGGCCCGGTGCCTGCTCAGTTGGATGCGCCGAACTGCTCATGCCGGCTACACGATCATATCCACCGCGGTTTTGCCGACGACGGTCGATTCGCCCGGCTACTGTTGTACACACATCCGGCTATATGAAAATGACGCCGGCGGATAAAAAGCCGTGCTGCCCGGAGGCAGGCCATTCGCCGGCCCCTGAAAGACATGATTCACGGGCCGTTCTCGACGGCGCCGTACTTCGCGTTTATCGAGCTCTTCTGGTCGCTTCCAGCCGAACGGCACTGGTTAAGGAAATCACCGCGCGCGCTCGACGTGCCGCTCAGATCGAAATGGCCGTGGTGATAACGCACGATGGAAAAGTAGTTCGCCTCGTACCGGCTGCAGTCTCGACCACCATCGCCGCCCTGCATCAGTCCGGCAAGGCAGAGCACTGCCCCGCACGCGCTCTGGTTGTCATTGTCAGCCCGCGCCGGTGTGACGCCTGTGAGCGCGGTGCATACCGCCACCGCGACCACACAAGAGATTTTGGATGGCATGGAACGACTCCTATGCGCGGATCAGATGCAGTGCCGTGATCGCGCCGACCGAGAGCGCGGCCGAGCCAAGCGCTGCACAGACGACCCATATCGCCAGCTCGAGGCGACCGATACCGCCGCAGTAATTCTCTTCGCGCAGCACGTCACGCAGTTGGCCCCGCACGCGCCCGCTTGCCTGGTCGTACTCGCGCAGCGCGAGCTCGCCGAGCAGCTGATCACGCGCCTCGGCGAAACGGCCTGCCTCGGCGAGCACGCCGGTGGTTGAGACGTTAAAGTCCTTGAGGAACCGCTCGTAACGCGACGTAAAGCGCAGCAGCGTCAGTTCGCCGTCATCCTTGAACTGTTTGCCGCTCGCCTGGAGCAGTTGTGTCAGCTCTTTCACGTCGCGACGCAGGCGGGACAGCTCGCCCAGCACTTCGCCGATCAGTTCCTCGCGGATCGAGTCATCTGACGCGCCCATCAGCGCACCAACACCTTGAACACATCATCCAGTTCTGTTGTAACCCGGCTCGCCAGGCGTTTCAGTGCGACCATCTGTCGAATGTGCGCTTTTTCAGCTTCCGATGCCCCATTCTCCATTGCCTCTGCGTTGAGCGCGACATAGTCGCGCGGATCATCGCGGATTTCGATGATCGATCTGTCAAAACCCTTGATCCTTTCGAAGATCGGGTTCTCGTAGATAACGGCGTCACGATGCATCGAAAAAACGTCGCTGCGGGAGTGGAACTCGAACAGCCTTGCGAAGCCCCGGTTGAGGTCCTGTTTGCGGTCAACCATATTCATGACCAGGCGGATCTTTGACGCGCGCACGCCCAGATCAGAAAGCGCACGCAGCGTTGCGATCGTGTCGACCTGCTGCTTGGTGGTCGATACAGCCGGCACGATGAAGAGATCGAAGTCTTCATGGGATCCGTCATAGCTTCGCATCAGACCTACAAAATCTTCGACATTCGATGCGCCCACATCGACGACGGCGCTTTGCAGCGTCATCAGCTCGTCCTGCAGCTCATCGAACTGCGACCCGCGCAACGCGCCTTCCTTTTCGCGGTCATCCGAATTGATGGATTCGATCGGGATCACTTCAGCGCCGGGCAGACGCGGCGCAAGCAGATGGTGTGCAACGGTGCTTTTGCCAACGTTGCCCGAGAAATTGATAACGGCAATCTTCATGGTGCAATGTTCCTTACCGGTTAATAGGGAGTGAGCGCATCACCGCGGCCGCGCGCCAGACGGGTTCAGCTACGGTTCGAGTTCAAGCGGCGGTGCTTCGGGACCCGCTTCCTGTGATGGGTGCCCGGAGGTCTCATGAGCTGGCTGCTGTGCAGACTGGGAGAGCCCGCGCTGTTCGCGCTCGATCTGTTCACGCACGGCCTCGATCGTCGCCTCGCTGACCTGCGGCATCGGCACGTCCAGCGGCCGGTTCGCTGCTCGCGCCTCGGCCACGGCGCTCTCGAACTCCCCCATGACCTTCTCCTGCTGCTGCTCGGGCAACGCCCTGATCTCATCGCGCAGGACCTCTCGCGCGGCCTGTTCCTTGATGCGCTCCCGCGCCGCGTCGAGCGCCGCTCGCTGTTCCTTTGAGTACTGCCAGTTGCCGTTCAGGAAGCGTTCGCGCGCTTCGTTGATCCGCCGCCGCTCGTCGCCTTCGCGGCGTGCGCTAGCAAGCGCCTCACGCTGCTCGCGAGTAGGCAGGCCCGGCATGTCCGGCGAGGAAACCAGCCATTCGTTACGGCGGCTCGTGACAGTCTTTGGCGCGATCTCGTTGCCCTGCACGTCGAACTGCCGCTGCTGGGACGTGACCGTCCTGCTGCCGCCTTTTTCGAGCTCGACCTGCTGGCCGACCTGCACACCGGCCTCGCTAATCGCGCGTTCGAGGTCCAGGCCCCACACCGTGCGTTCGCCATTGACGGTGCGCACGGTCGCGTAATAGCTCGGGTTCTGTTTGGCGTCGTGGTTGAATGGTGCCGGCCCGTGCGCGACGAGCACGCCCGCGGTCACACCGGCTGCCGGCTGCTCGAGCGAGGAGGACGGCGGCGCCGCCCGCGGGCTGGGGCTCGCGCGGCCGGAGCGCTGTGTTCGCTGCGCCGCCGGCGCACCAGCGATCGGGCCTGCGCCTGAGCGGGCCGCCGGACGCCGCACGGGCTTTTCAGGGCCGGCAACGTCGGGCCTGGCGCCTGCCGCGGTCTCGACGATGTTGGTGCGGGGCTGGTGCGCATCGCCAGCCTGCTCGCCGGCGCTGATGCGCATGGCCTCGCGCGCAGCCGTCAACATCGCGCGATCCAGTTCCTTCGGCCTGAAACCACGCGTCGGCGCGCCAGCGAGTTCTGCCGCAATCCATGCCTGCCGGCGGAATTCCTCCGTGCCCTTGAGCTGCAGCTCGCTCCAGTTCTTCGCCTTCGCGACTTCCACCATGTGCGCGATCACGCTGCGGTCCTCACTGGCCGTCGCGAGCGTGCGGCCGGTGTCCTCGAAGTGCACCGTCTCACTCTTTCGATCCAGAAACTTCCCGTCATGCGCAACATACTGGTTGCTGACTGACTTCGGCACGTCGTAGCCGGTTTTCTCGAAGATCGGTTTCGGGTGGCTGCTGTTCTGCGTCGGCCCGTCTTTCCTGCCGATCAGCCGCCCCGTGCCTTTAGCCGTTTTCACCCCTTCGCTGCTCTGCGCATCGCTCGATGCACTGGGTCTGAGCAGCCGCCCAGCCCGCTCGCGATCAGCGGCGCGGATCTTCTTCAGGCGCTCTTCGGTCGTGCTGTCGACGGGCGTTTCCGGATGGCGCGGTACAGCCGCTGCTTCCGGTTCGTTCGCAGGCGGCGTGGTGCGCGCGCGGATGGCCGAAGCATCGTCAGCGTTGGCCGCGCCGCGCTCGTGGTGATCAATCTGGTCGGCCGGAAATTCGATCTCGTTCATGCGACAACTCCTTGTTCAGGCTGCTGATCAGGTTGCGGGGCGGCTTGCGAATCGGAGTGCGAACCGGTCTGCAACGCGGCTTGTGAACTGGCTGTATCCGCCCGTGCGGAAGCAGCCGCATCGGGCAGTACCTCGCTCAGGTACGGCATCAGCCGGAACAGCGCGGCACGGATACTGCCGCGGTTAGTCAAGTGCCCGGCGGAGAGCACGCCAATTTCATGTTCGCGGACATCGCGCACCCCGGCTGTCTCTGCCGTGCCCGCTGCAGGCTCAATCTGGGCGCGACGCGCGGCATTCTGCGAGTGCCACCACTGCTCGACATCGATCTGCGGCACGGGCGCACTGAGTTCGCGCGCAACAAACGCGGCGTGCTTCATCTGCTCCTCGTTCGGGAACTTCGGTCCGAACCCGAACCACGCACGGCGACGGTTGGTCTTTTCGAGAGTGGCCATCACCCCCTGCAGGTAGGGACTCAGCTGGACCAGGCGGTCGACGAGCTCGGCATCCTCGTAGAAGTACGCCTTGTCGCACAGGATCGGTTCGCAACCATCGATCGTGATGATCTGCTTGCGGCTGGACAGGGCCCGCAGTTCCTGCGGCAGCATCAGCGGCCGACCGTGCTCGGTCTCGTTCGTACTCGTGGACGCGCTGCGGCCGCGGCTGCGGCTGCGAGAGCGTGACAGATGCGTGAACGTGCCCAGCATCTTCGAATACTCTTCCGAGTCCTTCAGCGTGCGCGGCGCAAAGAGGCTGCGCATCTTGCAGTTGATCGCCAGCGTTTCCGCACCGTGCCTGCCGTACAGCTTCGGATCCTCGAGCTGCGACATGCCGTGGAAAATCAGCATGAGCCGCAGGTTGAAGCCGGCGATGAACGCGTTGGCCGTATCGATGATGTCGATCTTTCCCGGTGCCGCAAACTCATCCATCATCAGCGCGCACTGGTACTTGAGCTCCGGATTCTCGGCAGGCTGCTCACGCGTGTTCAGGTCGATCAGCTGTGAGAAGAAGAGATTGACGAGCAGCGCGCCCGCCTTCAGGTCTCCCGGCTTGATACCAACGTAGATCGATGTGCGTTTCTTTCGTACGTCGCCCAGATGGAAATCCGAACGGCTCGTCGCCGCATCGACGACGGGATTGCTGAACACGTTCAGCGGCGCCGTCATCGTGGATACAATATTGGCGAACGCTTCCTTCGACTGCGACAGAAAGCGGTTGAGCGCATCCAGACACTCGAAGCTCAGGGCAGGCAGCGTGTCGGTGGCGTTCGCGCGCGTACTGACGATCGACGAGACATGCTCGCGAATCGCGCGGCCCTTGCCGGAGGCCTGCCGCAACACTTCGCCGAACGTGCACGGCAGCGATGGCGTTTCGAGGAGGTACAGCACGATCCCGATGAACAGGTTTCGGGCATTGTCATTCCAGTACCTCAGGCGCGCGTCGACATTCGACGGATAGAGATGCTCGCCGATCGTCATGACGTCACCCACGCGCGTATAAGCCGGTCGGCCAGCGATGTACTCGAGCGGGTTGTACGCATGCGAGCGGCCGTTTTCGGAAAACGGTGACCACAGGTAGACCTCGTGGCCGCACTTCCTGCGGTAGCCGGACGTGTACATGAAGTTCTCTTCCTTGATGTCCTCGACGACGACCGAATCGGGATAGGTGAGAAGATTCGGGATCACCATCGAGACGCCTTTCCCCGAGCGCGTGCCAGCGGCGAGCATGAGGAAGTCCTGGCCGCGATACTTCAGATACTCGCCCCTGTATTTGCCGACGATGAATGGTGGATACGTGTGGGACATGGTGTTTACCTCGTGGATAACGTGAGGAGAACAACCGGGCTTGCAGCCACACCGCATGCACGAAGATCCACATTCCAATGGGCCTCGCGCCGCGCCGGGCCCGCAGCTGCAGACAGGCGACGCAGCACCGGCAAAACGGTCATACCAGGCCGCGTTGGCATAGCGAGAGTCGAATCTGGCTGCATGATCACTTTTCCAGCAGGCCGGCCTTCACGATGTCCCGGCGCGTGGCGAAGCGCGCATTGCCGAACTGCGCGATACGTCCGCGCGAGTTCACCAGCGCGATCGTGATCGTGATCGCGGGCATGCAGCCAATGACGGCTGACAGCAGCGTGCAGACAGAGAGAGCCCGCCTCACCGCAGGGACCTCGCCCCACGCCTGCCAGTAGTCGTAGAGCGTAAAAATACCAACCGCGTCCTGTGGCAGCTTCTGCATCTTTGCGAAAAGCAGTCCGCCGAGATATTGACCGAGCGTCACTGCGGCCGCGACGATCACCAGCACGACCAGACACGGAATGAGAATGCGGAGATATTTCGGCATGGTTCGCCCCTGAGTGCCCGGTCGCTTCATGGTTGCGCTGATACCCCCAAGCATTGAACTCGGCAGCGCGCTTCATCGGCAGACCGTCACGCTGATCGGCGGCCGCGATCAGCAGGTGCAGGCCAGCGGCCGTCCCGTCGTCGCAGTATTGGAGCACGGCCTGTGCGGCATGCAGTGCCGGCACGCGCGCGAAATTGAGTCGTACGTCGCAACGCAGGCGATCGATGAGCCCGCGGTCTTCCTCCCGGTGATTCAGCACCTGCGGCGGATGCCCAGCACACGCGGCCGCTTCCCTGTTGATAGAAGTCGTATCGGGCATCATGCCGTCGGCATGCGGAAGCATGCGCAGCACAATCCCGAGCACGGTCCTGCGCGGTAACGCGAGGTTGACCGCCTTCCCGCGTACCGACTTGCCGCCCCGCTTGACCTCGCAGACCGCGAAGCTTACGTGGCCCGGAAGATCCGGCCCGTAGCCCGAGCCACCCTCCGCTCCGATCACACTGTCACCAACGTGGAATAGCGGATGTGTTGTCACGCCTCTTTCTCCGTTGCGCGAGCCGTTCGACTGAAACGCAAAAGACGCAGCGCAGCGCGCTCGGCCTCGTCGAGCTCGCCCTCTTCTATGCGTGCACTGCCCTGTGCGATTGCCGCACCATAGAGCCGTGCAAGCGCACGGCCCTCACTGCTCGCCGCGAACGCCTCTTCCGACGCCGAAGCGCGTCGCCAATGGCCTATCGCGGCTTCGATATCACTCATGCCAATATTCATCCGGCCTCCCGCATCGTTTCATGAAGCCGGCCGTCGAGCAGCCGGTCGCCGCCCTCGTGCCGACCTTGACCGGCACACATGGGTCAACGGGTGGGCTGTCGACCCGGGCTCGCCATCCAGGCAGCGGATTCGACGTCTTTTCCGCCCATTCGACTGGCGACCGGCTCATCGCGCATCCGCCTTCATCCAGTAACTGCGGACGCCACGCGCCCATGCCCATCCGTACACAAGGCTCAGTGCAAGCACCCCATACTCGTGTGCGTGCCACGCCATGACGAGCCAGAAAGGCTGTGCGGCAAGCCCGAAGACGCAGGCCCAGCGACGCCGCTGCTCGCGCGGGTCCTGCGACAGGAACACCGCCGCGACGCCGAACAGGCCAATCACAATTTGTCCGATCACGCCATACGCTCCTGCGTCGCGCCGGAAACCGTTGCTGCCGTCAGCTCGGCGTGCCGCGACTTCGCCGCGTCCGCTGTCGCAAACCGGCCCTGTGTTTCGTTTCCATGCCAGAGCATGTAGGTCCACACGCCGTCGATGCGGTAATGCGCGATCGACCAGCCGCCGGGATGCACGAGCGCATGGTCGCCATCCCGTTGCCAGCCGCCGTGCGGCGCCGTCGGGCCGGTGCGTGATACAGCGCGCTCTTTCATGCGATGCCTCCCAGCAGCTGCCATTTGCCCACCGGGTCGTACCAGATCTCCGACAGGCGCTTGTCGCGCATGAAGAGCACGAGATCAACGGTCACGCGGACCTGATCCATGATGAATTGCCAGTCGAGCGTCTGACCCACCACGCTCTGCTTGATCAGCGTCGCGATACGGGAGTGGGCCGATCTGGCGTCGTTGCAGTGAACGGTCGTGATACCGCCGGGCGTACCCGTGTTGAGCAGCGTCATGTAGTCCCATGTCTCATCGCCACGCAGCTCGGCAAGGAACACGCGATCGAACTTCATGCGCAGCGTCGAGCGCACCAGTTGCTTTGCCGGCAACGTATCGCTGAAAAACATGTGCACGCGGTTCGGATGGTTCGGCAGCGACAGCTCCGGCGTATCCTCGATCGTGCCAATCCGCTCATCAGACGGTACGAGATCGGACAGGGCCTTGTTGAGCGTCGTCTTGCCGGAGCCGGTGCCACCGGCGAGCACAATATTGAGGCGGTTCGCGACGGCGAGCTCAAGCAGGCGCGTGACGTTGCGCTGGCGCTGCGCCTCAAGCATGTCCTGCTCGAACGGCTGCAGGTCGAGCGATGCCGACCCCTCCCGGCGCGGCGACATGTCCTGGTAGCCTGCAAACCCGCCGTTGCGTTCGTATTCGTCAACGGAAAACCGCTGGTTCGATGGAATCCGGATGGTGATCGAAATCGTGTCCTGCTCGCACGCAGGCTGCATCAGCACGTGAGCGCGCTGACCGTCGGGAAGGACCACCGGGTGAATCGGTTCCTTCGTCGAGAACTTGCCACCCTTCATCACCGTGAGGGCGTTGGCGAGCTTGAAGCAGGCGTCGAGTGTGCAGGCGGGCGCCTCGTGCCGCTTCCATCCGGCTGATCCCTGTGTCCATATCTCGCCGGGCCGGTTAATGGCCACCTCGGTGAGACTGCCGTCAAAGAAACTGGCGACACCCATCTGCCGGAGGAAGCTGCGCGCGATGGTGCCCTTTTCGATGACATCGATAACCACTGCACTCATATGTACTCCTTCATGATATGGCTGATGCAAGCTGGTAAAAAAAAGCTTTCCGGATCGCCGTCCGTGCGATCCCGCCTCTGTGGCGTGCAGTTCGACTTGAACCGGGACCCGGTACAGTCGCCCGTCGCAGGCACGCTGCTCGCCAGATCGCGCGACGTTCGCGCAGGCGACATCGAGACAACCGTCGCTACTGGCGCGATGGACGTCGCCAGATGGTCGACTTCCATCGCGTTGTCGACTGTGGTCAGTACCTCCCGCCGCTGTGCCTGCTGTGAAAGCGCAGGGAATAAACCCGCCCCGGCACGGCGCGGTGTCGAAAGGGTGGTTGTTGCGAGACAGTTAGTTGCATCCATAAACACGTGCTCGTCGCCAATCCGGCGCAGCGGTAGAAGGTCAGACAGCTGGTACGGCCGGCGCGCATCGACCTTTCGTCGCGCAGCTTCTCTTCGAACGCATCACGCTCGCCACCTTGAAGCGGGAAAGAGTCGGGAAACGGGATCTGCAGTTCCATCGTGATATTCCTCACGTTGGTCAGTGTCGGGCCGCCGGCGCAATCTCGCTGCCGTCGCTGTCAACGTTCTCGTACACGCTGCTCAGGTCAACATCGCGCGCAACGAAGATGTTGATCAGGGATCCCTGGTTTGAATAAGCGCTGGGCGGGATGTTGATCGTTTGACGCAGCGTCTCTGCGGCGACGTCCTGCGTCGCGTTCGAACTGTTCGAGAAGGTAATGGTCTGGCCCGCTCCGATCGCCTTGTTCGCGAGCGCCTGACCAAAGTCGCCGATGAGGCTCACCATCAGCGCCCCCTTGAAGCGGAGCCAGAAATGCTCGTCGATGTAGGCGGGAATGCCGGCCGCCCCGAGGGAATCGGTCGCCGGCGAGTTCATGGGAATACGGACATCGCCGTCGTCGATCTCGTCCCAGATCGCGCCAATGACGCCCTGCCCGTGCATTACGGCGTCGCGCTGCTCGCCTTTGGCCAGCGCGCCCTTGCGAATGAGCAGCGTCGTGCCATCGTCCGACCAGACGTCATCGGCGATCGGACAGCCCACCAGCCCCGGCCGGTCAGTGCGGATTGCGGTGGCCTGCCCGCACCGGATCATGGTGTTCCGGCTGATCAGGTAATGACGGTTCGGCCGGAACGAGGCACGCATCGGCTGCAGCTTCGAGGGCTGCAGGGACTGGTCGAAGACCGATCCTTTGTTGTCGCCGGCATCATGGTTATCAGTCAGCCCTGCACCAGATGAACCGGCGGCTCCAGATGGCCCGCCCCGCAGCGCCGCGAGCCCCATGGACTTCGCCATGCCGGCCAGACTATTGCCACCGCCGGTGCCGTTGCCCGTCGTGTCTGCGCTGCCGCCGCCCGCGTCACTGGATGCGAGCGCAGAGTCTTCAGGACCACCGGTGGCCCGGCTGTCTCGGGACATGACCAGCACGCTGCCCGAGAGACGCCGCTCCGCGGGTGACAGTGGCCGCGGCCGGTTGTTCGCAATCGCGGTGCCCCCTTCGCCGACAGGGTGCGACGCTGCGCCGGCCGGCGGGGCGAGCTGCTGCCTTGCCGCGGCGGCAGCCGCAGCTTCCGATGCGGCGCGCGCCTGATCGGCTTCGGCCCGCTTGATGCGCGCCTTCTGTGTTTCGAGGTCGGCCCCAGCCTCGCTCGCGCCGCTGTCCTTCGGCTTGTTGAGCGCCGCCTGTTTCGCGTCCTGATGCTGCTGGAAGAGTCGCTGCAGGTAGATCGTGACGCCTGATGCACCCAGCGCAATCACGACCAGCGCGACCAGCACGAGCCTGAGCTTGCCCGCGCGCGTGCGGCGGCGTCCGGGCAGGTCCAGCGACGGCTGCGGCGCCGTGTCCGCGCGCCCGGCGTTGCCGATTTCGTTGCGTTCGCTCATGCGTGTGCGCGCTCCCGTCAGTCGTCCACCCGATCGCGGCTGCCGTGCGCGCGTTCGATGCGCGCCGTACCGGGCAACGACGAGGCGGTGCGGTTGTAGTGGCCGTCCGGCGAGTAGCCGTCGTTGCGGATGCCCAGCACCGCCTGGCCGTAGCGGATGATGAACGTCTTCGAAACCTCGTGGACGACAACGGTGTCGCCTTCCATATGGAAATTCACCGTCGCCTCACTGCCGTCCGGCAGCTTCGTGAAAATCGTCGGCAGATCGCGCGCGGTCGCGTACCTGAAGTAGGTGAAACGTCCGTCGTCCCACAAGGCGGTAGGCGCAAGCGCGCGATCGCCGCGCATCATGTACTGCATGTTCGCCGCCGGCGCGGATGACCCGGGCGCACCCGGGGACACCGCTGCGCCCGTCGCTCCGGTTCTCGCCGGACCAGCCGGAGTGTCCTGCTGGCCCGCCAGTACGGCGCTGACGGCCTCCCGGCGCCGCAGCTGTTCGGCCGCGGTCTTCGCCTTCGTGTCCGGATAGTCGAAGCGCAGGATCCACGTCGCGGGCTGCGCCCGCGATACATCGACAAGCGACAGCGAATAGGTGCGCCGGTTGGTCACGAGCACGAGGTTGGTTTCGGGTTGCAGCGCACCGGGCTTGAGCAGCGCTCCGCTGTCGTTGACCGACACGTGCCAGGCGCGTGCATCGCCAATGCCGCCGCCGTCTTTCAGGATGTGTTCTCCGGGCTCGAACTGGATCATCACCACACGGCCTGGCATCGTCGCCACGCGGTAGGCCTGGTCAGGGCTGTACGTCGCGCACTGGATATGCGGGTCGGCGCCGCAGCTCCGCGGGATTTCAAGCGCGTGCACGCGGCCACCGGCGAGCGCACAGGCGGCCATGATCGCGACCACGCCTAGCGGCGAGCGAAGACCCGTACGACTCATGACCCGCTCCCGGGCATCTTCGATGCGGCCGGTGCGGGAACGGGCGATGCATCCGCTGGCGCGCGGGTGTAATCGCGTGTGACCTCGTAACTGGTGCACCGGAACCCGTCCGGATCGATGTCCTGCTGATCCTGTTTCTCCGGCACATCGACGCGCGTGAAGGCCACCGTCGCAATCCACCAGGTCGGGTCCGGGTGCTTCGCCGCCACATTCAACGGGATCACCTGCCGTGAGAAGAACACCTGCGCGGTCGAACCGACAAAGGTGATCGAGCCGACCCGGGCGATGATGCGCGCCTGGTCTTTGAGCAGCTTGAGCGGGCCGGCCGGCCCACGGATGAGCGCGTCATAAGCGTCCTTTTCATGATCGTCGCTCATGAACATCACCGCGCTGTGCATGTCCGAAATCGTCTCCCAGTCGTAGCTCTCGCGCATCTCGACATAGCGGCGCAGGTCCGCGCGGTCGGTTTTTTCAGTGAAGCTCACGTGGCCGTTCGCGGTCGTTGGCAGCACATCCACCTTGCCGGTCGTGTCGTTCACCCGCAGCACAGCCGGTGGATTGGGTCTTTTAAGTAGTCCTAACGCTGCCATGCCAAAAACAGCCGCGAGGGCGATGCCACCCGAGAGCACTGATCGCCGGTCGGCGACGCGCGCCTTTTCTTCGGCCATCTCCATCTTCGACTTCTCGAACTCCCGGGCCTGGTCGAGATACCAGCTGACCGCGTCACGCTGTGACCGGTCGACGGCACGCGCTGCTGCCTCCAGGTGCGCGGCCGATATGGGCGGCGTCGGGGCGCGCTTGCGCGAGCCCACGCCAGCCGCGAGCCACTGTCTGATTACCGATACCATCCTGGTCCTCACTTCGGGTCCGTGCGACCCGCCTGCTGGGTCAGCGGCTGGTTGACAGGCATCCACTGGCCTGTCGGCTCCGCTGGTTTCGGCGGAGAACTGCACGCCTGCAGGACAAATGCGAGCAGGCCTGCGCGGAATATGGTCTTCATGCCTGAAATCCTCTCACCAGTCATTCGTGCAACCGGCGGTAGATGAACATACCGATGACGTTGAGCAACGCCCCCACGAAACCGGCAAACGTAACCCAGCAGACGGCGACCAACCACCAGCGGATCAGCTTCGCAAAGATATCTGGCATACATCCGCCTATGCTGCCGAAAGGGAGCCACCCGTCTTGTACTTGCCGGCGCCACCCGTTTTCGCGGCCGCGGCCAGCGCACGTCCCAGACCACCCAGCTTGCCCGTCATGGTCGAAATGCCCACACCACTCGCCAGCGCGGAGGCCAAGCCCGGAAGATTGAGGGCGACGACGAAGAACACCACGCCCATCACGTCGATTTCCACCACCTGCTGCATCGACGGGAAGGCCGTCCCGCTCGGTGCAATTGATTTCGCGAAATTGACTTCGATCGCGCCGGCGCCCGCGAACAGGGCTACGAGCAGCGCGTAGTTAAAGCACTGTCCCGCCCAGTTCCAGAAGTACTGTCGCACCGGCGGAAACAGCGCCATTGAAATGAAGAGTGGCCCGAGTGCGAGTAGCAGTCCGAGTGCGAATTTCGCGAGGATGATGTAGGCCACGGCCAACCCCATGAAGGGCGTGGCAAAGATAAGCATCACTGAAATCACCCACACCGCTCCGATAATTTCGAAGTTGTGCGCGTGATCGTAGATCTGCCCACAGGCGTTGATGTACGCGCTCAACAAATTATCCAGTCCCGAGACGGGATTGCTTTGTCCTGTAATCGCACCGGAGAGTGCCTCGCCAAAACCATTGACAGCCGGCACGATGTACTCGGTATAGAACTGGATGTTCATGCCGCAGGTCAGGATGAACGCCCAGGCCGCCATACGCATCAGGAAGTCGTTGATCGGTTCATCGTTCTGTCCCTGCCAGTACGACCACACGACCAGTAGCACGTAGATGCTGAAGCACGTCATCATCAACGGCGCAATCAGACTGATGATACGTTCCGAACCTGAACTGATCGTCGCGACGACGTTGGCGTCGAAGTCGGACGTCATCCTTGAGAAGATCGTCGTCGTGATAAGCGTATAAGACATCTTTGGCTCCTGAAGTCGTTCCATTCACTGCATTGCTTTCTTCACCACCTGATCGGCTTCTCTGTCCCGCTCACGCTGTTCAGGCGTTTGCTCCTGCTCGAGCTTTTCGGGCGTCGTACCAAGCAGATGCGCCCTGAATTCCAGATCCTGCCTGTGCGCAATCTCTTCCTGCACGTTGTGCTGATGACGGTCCCACGCGAGATAGCCCAGATAACCGGCAATGACAACCAGCAGACTGACGATCGCGGAAAGAAGAGCTTTATTCGCCACTTGAACCTCCGAGGAACTGGTTTTTGAATTCGCGGTCGCGCTGGTCTTGCGCGAGCTTGAGCTCCGCCTGCTGCAGCTGGGCGGTGAGCTGCAGGCGCGTCTGCTCATTGGTGACCATCGCCTCTTCAGCAGCCATCCTGTTTTGCAGATCCGCCTTCTCGGCCGGATCCTGCGTGAGGTTCGACTGCTGCATCAGCGACTGGATGTTATTGAGCCGCGCCATCGTCGCGCTGTACGCCTGCTCGTTCATCGCCTTGTTGGCTGCGAGCACGTCGTAATAGCGCTGTTGCCCCGGTGTCGAGGCGTCCGTCATGCCTTCCTGCTGCTCGATCGAGCGCATCGACGAACTGATGCCCGACAGGCTGCCACGCTTCGCCTGGTCATAGATGTCCTGCCACTGTTCCGGCAGGTAGTTGCGCAGCGATGCGTAGTTCATGATCGTGCCCAGGCTGCTGTTACCGGTGAGTGCGCGGTACTGTGCCTCCTGGTTCTCGATCTGCTGCATCAGCTGCTGAACCTGCATCATCTGCTGGGCAAGCTCGGCCGGCGAGATGGTTGGCACACCTTGGGCGTGTGCGATGATCGCTGCACACAGGCAGAGCGCGGTGACGGCCACACGACCCGCCCGCAGCAGGCGCGCCGGGCGTTCGACATCGTTGACGTTCACGATTCCCCCCATCAGACAGTGACAGCTTCGTTACCCGCGTCGACAGCGCGTGCCGACGCATAGATGCGGGCGAGCTCGGCGCGCTTGCACTCGAGACCACGCCGCAGCTCGTCTGCCCACAGCCGCTCATCGGCGCCGTGCTTCGCCGCGAGGCGCGTGCGCAGTTTGCGTTCGAAGACACGTTCCAGGTAGACCGGTAGCCATACGTCCGGATCTTCCCCCAGCGCCGCGCGCACCGTGTCGCAGATCAATACGTTCTCGCGATCACCCGAGAACACGGCGATCGCGTCTTCCATGCCGCTGAGGTCAAAACCCGCGAACGCCGACTGGTTGCCCTGCTTGATGAGGAACCGGCGCGACGAGGGCGTGAGCTTCCTGAACTCCGTGAATTCCTTGCGCGTCATGCCGTCGCGGACGTACGCCTCCTCTTCCGCCGCCGGATCCGCCAGATACAGGTTGGTCGCAACCAGACTGCGCAGCGCCGGGTACAGGTCGGCGGCCTTCTGGCCCTGCTCGGGCTGCTGGGTGATGAGCGTGATGAACTCCCCTTCCTTGCGGCCGCTCGCGAGCGTTTCCTCGATCTGCTCGCGGATCGTGCGGAAGCGGATCGGCATCCAGTACTCTTCCATCACGGTCTGCATGAGCCGGCCCTCACCTCGCATCAGCTTCTTGAGGTGGAAAAGCCAGGCAAACGCCGGCTCGGACGGTTCGTAGTTTTCGACGAGGAACGCCTCGACGTCAAAGCCGATCCAGCGCTGCTCCGTCATGTTCAGCGCCAGGTTCGGTGGGTTGTCAAACACCCACCAGAAGCGGCCGTTGTCGGATTTGCACCAGAGCGACAGACGCTGGCGCAGACTGTCATCGCCCTCATCTGGAATGCTGTCCAGCAGCAGACTGAAGCGCCGCAGGCGCACGTCCTCGATACCCATCACCGCGTCGACGGCGTTGCGGCACTGGATCTTCTCGGCGGCGGTCAGATCGATCTTGACGGATTTGCCCTGATGATCAACGCCGCTTCTGCGTCCACAAAGCTCGACCAGCCCGTACAGGAACTCGCGATTCTCAGCCGTGTCGGCCAGCTCGAACGGCGCCCAGCCAGTCGGTTTGCCTTTCTCCAGATGGACGTAGGCGCCGCGCATCGCGCGGATGAACACTTCCCAGCCTCGCCCCTTGTCCAGCACGAACAGCAGCTGCCCGAACCGGGACAGCATGCCAGCGATGGCGGTCGCGACAGTCGACTTGCCGGCACCGGTCGTGCCTTGCAGCTTCACGTGCGCGGCCAGCTTCTCCGCCACGTTGACGTCGCCCTGCCGGCTCGCATGCGGGCTGAAGTAATAGATGCCCGATGCGGAACGGAATGGGATGACAGCTGAGCCGTCGCCGATAGGGTTGCCCTCAGCCTTGCCGGCGGAATAGTCGTGGCAGGTGAACATCGACGCAAAGTTGCGCGACGACTGGACCTTGGGCCGTGGCTTGACCTTCGCGCCCGGGACCTGCGAAAAATACGTGAAGGGCGCCGAACCGGTCGCGAGCGCCCAGTCGACACCGCACTCGTTCAGCGATCGGGATGCGAACAGGATCCCGTTTTCCAGCGCCTCCTGTGTACTTGCGCCATAGATCACGGCCGCACCATGGTACACGCCGAACGACAGCTCGCCCGTGTTGACGTAACCCTGCGCATCGCGCAGTTCCCTGACCTGATGCTTCGCCTTGTCGCCGGCGGACTCCAGCTTGTTGATTGCCGAGTCGATCGTGCGGTTTGATTCGAAACCCGACATGCAGTTGAAGGAATGCACAACCGTGAATTCAATCGGCAGTGAGAGCAGCGGATCGAGCTGGCCGAAGCCCGGCTTGTCCGGGAAGCTGCGCAGGTCGCGGCAGCTGAAGAACCGCCGGTGGTCCGGCACGCCCGGCCCGTCGATCGCGTGTGTGTCGTAGCCGAAGCGAAGATAACTGGACGGAATGACGTCAACACCTGGCTCTGCTGCGACCGGCAGATCACCCGTCACCCCGTTCACGAGATAACTGACGAAGCCATACAGCTGCGAAAACAGCATCTTTGTGCCGTTCATATGCGTGCGCTCGTACACCGCGAGCAGTTCGGCCTCGTAGTCCGCAAACTGTTGCAGCGCCTGCTGCGCCAGCGACGCGATTTCCTTCAGCCCATCCTCGAAGTCCTCGTACTTCAGGATGATCGAAAAGTAATAGCGGTTTTCAAAAAACCGGCCACCCCTGAACTGCCCGCCATGCTGCGTCGAAAACCAGTTCATGAAGGGGCTGTCGAAACGGTACTCGTGATCGGCGTTCACGCGCCGTCGCATGAAAACGCCGTGGTAACCAAGGCGCCCGCCATGGTCGCGGCCCAGTTTGCTCAAGATCTCCGTGTCGCGGTCGAACTTGCGGTCAAGCACCTTGTTTTCGAATACCTCGAACGGCACACCGCGCAGCGCAAGCGTCACCATGAAACGGTTTCCGTCGATGTGCTGCACATGCCTTGTGACCGGATGCCTGAACCCCGGCATCCAGTCTTCGACGGCGCCGATCGCGCCGAGGATCTCGCTCGAGACGGTTGATCTGCTACCCATCACGGCTCCTGACCGGGCTCACGCAGCCGGCGCTCGCCCTTGCCCAATGGTTGAAGAAAATCGCGAAAGACACGACGCTGCCGGCCGTATCGCAGTGGCGCAAGCGTCGACGTGTTGCCGAAATGCGGCGCCGCTCTCCCGGCATTCACCCGCGCGCGGATGCGCAACTGCCAGAAGTAGAACCGGCAGCGGAACTGCAGCCACATGATCCACAGTCCTTGATCGTCGGTTTCGCAGATGTGCTTGAACGACAGCAGCACCGGAAAGCCGAGAAACACGAAGAGGAGGCCGCCCGGGCCGACGAAGAAGGCCACGAGCACACCCGTGAACATCGAAGCGACGACCACCACGAGCATCGCCATGTAGGGCACGCCCCAGATGGCCGCGGTGCGTCCAAGTCCATTGAAACCGGCGTAGCGGGCTTTCTCGTCCGACATGGCACGCGCTCAGGTAAACAGGTTCCACAGGTACGGCGCGAGCACGCCGACCACCGCACCGACCACCGCGACCTTGCCGCCGAGCGTGACGAACTCGCTCCAGTGCGAACGATCGGCCCAGCATTCGGCACCTTTCCAAAGCAGCACACATGAAGCACAGACACCGAGGAACGAGTACAGCCAGATCTTGAACGTATTCGCACCCTCAGTCGCCGAATCAAGACCGCCTCCGGCCAAGGCAAGTTCGGGCGCAAGCAGTGCTGCGCCGAGCAGCGTTGACTTTGCAGCGCAGATAATGCATGCTGCATCATCTTTTAGTCGTGCTAACTTGATGGCACAGAATTTGATTTTTCGAAACATGGCTTCTCTCTTTCAAACGAACGCCGCGGCGCGGCCAGTCAGATCATTTGCACGCGTCGCTATCACAGTCGAAGTCGCCAAAGGCATCCCACGGCGGATGCGGCGCGTCATGGCGCTGCGGTCTAACGTCCCGTTGAGAGGGGCTGGACTTAACCTTTCCGGCGATAACCTGCGTTGTAGGGCCAGCTGGCCGGTCCATGATCACGGGTATCGCCGAAACAAGGTTGGCCTTACCTACCGTCGTCTGCGCATTGGCGACGACACGCTGCACATAGCTGGATCCGCCGGACTCAACCCGCTCGCCACGAACGAAGTTACCGCTGTAGTAGCAACTGATCGCCCCCCGCAGCGCACGTTCGCCCCGTCCGTACGAAGCGCTTGCACGCTGGTAGCAGTCGTGCAGAATGGCGCCAGCGACCCGCAGGTTGGCACATGGGTCAAAAGCGGTTTCGTACGTCACCTCGTACCGGGAAAGATTGAACCGGTTGACCTGCCCAATTCCCAAACTGAAATCTATGCCACGGGCAGCCAGCGCACGAACCGTTGCAAGCGCCTCTTCAAGAGTCTTCGGCTGTCTCTGCAGATGACCTCCAACGACGCCAACTGCCAGTGGATTAAAAGCCGACTCAGTACGGACAATCGCCTGCAAGGTAGCTGCCTGCACGGTCGGCGCACATTCGTGCGCGAGAGTGGCAAAATCAATCACGCTTCCTCCTCCGCTCCGGGCGCGAGCGCAGCGTGAAGCTCAAGAAGGCGCAGCCCCAGATTTGCATTTGGCCGCTCCGTTACACCGCGCAGCGGATCACTGATGGTCGACTACCCGCATCCGCAAAGCCTCACGAGCTTGAGTTGAGTAACGCCACCACGCGCTCGGTTCGTCAATCGATCAACGACGATCTGACAGTTCATGAAGGAACGATAGCGGAAAACCGATATTTGCGTCAAGCGGAAAACCGATATTCAGCTACTCTATCTTTGTCGCATGGAAAATTCTAAACAGGGGCGCACCCCTTTCGGAGAGCGCTTGCTCCGTGCGCGCAAGAACAGAGGGCTCACCCAAAAACAGGTAGAGATGCACGTCGGAATTGCGCAGAGCAATCTCGCTGAGCTTGAGCTCAAGGGCACCGGGTCCAGCTTCACCGTTTCGCTCGCGTTGCTGTATGGCGTCAACCCAGTATGGCTGGCTCTTGGGAAAGGACCGGTTACGGGCGGTAGGCCCTCCCCAGACTGGCTGGAAGGATTGTCGGAGAGTGAGCTCCGCTCAGTCGAAGAGTTCGTGCAGAACATCGTCGCAGCCCGGCGCCGAGGTCAGGCGCGCAGACCACAGATGGATGCTGTTGACTCGCAAGAGCCAGACCGTAAACGCGAGGCACGCAAGGGCACTGCGAGCAAGGGGAAGTGAAATAGGCAGCGCGGCTCCGTCATTGGCCCCGATGCGGTCCGACGGTCAGGCGCGCATCGATTTCTTCATATAGTCCGTACGCATCTTTTACGGCGCTTGCGGCAAGACGTTTCGCGTGAGCGAGCGATCCCGCGTCACCAGAACCCTCTTCAACCGAGGCCAATAAAGCCCGCGCTCCATCGACCATCGCCGCCCAGTCCATGACCCTCTTCAAAACGTCGAGGCAGTATGCCTCCCCCAACGCGGTGCGCCGATCGCCCGTCCTCACAACGGCGTCGCTATCAACGACTTCCGGAATTTCGATTCCCGAGCAGACGATACATTCGGCACTGCCACTATTTCCAGCGCCGATAAATCTGTTGCGAAAGAGAAATCGCCGCGAGCCGTTCACAGTCTGAACGTTCCTCTCAACGTCGTAGGGCTGGCCACGCTCAAAAAACCGGGTAATGTTCCGCCGGGACGACTCACCTTCGTCCGGCGTCATGAAAAGTCTTTGGGCGTTTTTTCCGATTACATCAGCCTCTTTGCGGCCGGCATATTCCTCGGCCATCTTGTTGAAGCGGTGAATCGTGCCTTCCTTGTCCAGCACAACAACGACGGCGTTCACCTCCGAAATAATTCCCTCCGCAAAGGCCAACGCGTCCATCGAATTCCTTGCTACCGTTTCCGCATCGCAAAGCGCCGCTGCTACGCCCGCCCAATGCGCCTCACTGATCTTCTTGCCGACTAGCTGCAATTCAACATTTCGCCCAAACAGCCGCACGTTGAGAAGCAACACTGTTGTCGCGCCAGTCACGTAACGGATGGAGGCAGCCTGCTCGCCGTTCAAGGGGATGGAAAGTTGTGGCTCTTGCTCGCCGCCTGCCCGAGACAGTACCAGCTCGTCGCTAGACGAGGAGAATTGCCAGACTGGACTGGAAGTCCCGAAGTGCCTATCGAATTCGTCAAAGACTTTCTTGCTCTTCATCCGTTTACACCCGCAACTAGGTCATGCGATTCGTTGAGTTTCGAATCGAGGCTTGTTCAAACGTCACGAATATTCACGACTTTCCTAGGAACCTCTGGTTGTACCAACCGAACTACATCGTGCGCGAAGTCGATGTTGCGATGAGAGGCCGCAACGCCGTGCCAGGTATGCTCGCAAACTTTTTTCCCGTACAGATACAGGGTAAGGGACCTGCCGAATATATTGACCTTGCATACAACACATCCGACGCCATCGTGCAACTTGCGTATTTGCGAAATGCTGTTTGAGTCGACTGGCACAGCAGCGCATCGATAGCCGTGCGCATCAGCGAGTTGGACGGAATCGCTGTCGCTCGTCACCGTCCAAGCAGGCGTAAGGAGTCCAAATCGAACAGTGAGAAAATCATCAGTATGCAGTTCATTGATCTCTAACATCAGACTGCCCAAGTTCGCAAGAGGAGCAACTAGTGTGGACAATGTTAAGCGACGAAGGGGAGCATCGTTACAAATTGTTGCATAAGCACATGCAATATGCATCGAATTCTTAACGCATTTGTTGAAAATGAAATCATGGCACGGCGACGGTTCGCCATTAACCACTCATAATTAGTTAGATATACTATTCACCTATGCTCGCGATCGCCGATCGCTGTAAGTTGGCGCTCGATCAAAGCAAGTGTGTCTTCCACTCGAAAATCGAGCCTCGGCGTCCGCTGAAGTAAAACTCAATGCGTTCTGGGAGTAAAAGTAGATGCAGCCGTGGTCGAGCGATCGCCGGATTGGCCAGCCGGATTGCTGAAGGTGTCTGTGACGATCTCCGAACGACCTAAAGGTCGAGAATCGACGGGGGCACGGTATCGGAAGCGGGTTCTTTGCCCCGGCGAAGCGCAGTTCTGCTTCGTCGGTCATGAGCCCGGCCACGTCGACGAGTTCGTACAGGCGCTGCAGCAGGGCCTCGCGCCACTCGGCTCGCTGGTCCGGGCTGGTTGCCTCTCCAGCTGTTCAACCAGCAATTCCGCCGTCTGCAGGTAGTTTTCTACCGCGATCATGGCATTGCTGCGCGCGGCGACCAGCAGGCGTAGGTAGTGGTCAGCCAGCTCCGACTCGCCACCGATCCGGTGCAGCGTTTCCCAAATGCGCTATAGCTGGGCTAAGGAATCATCGTGACCTCGTGAGGCGCGCCAAGGTGCGCAAAGACATCGCGCTGGTGATCGTGGGCGTCGTCAGTTCACTAGCCATGATGCAACTCGCAGTGCTGTCCTCGCGCGAGCGCGCGAACGAGGAAGGCAGGCGCAGGCTGCGAGCCGCGGCCGGCCATTCAGCCGGCTGCAGCGCACCACACCGCGTCACGCGTATTCCCAAGAGCTGATCCGTACCCGTGCTCAGCACAGGCGACGACAATTCCTTACGGTCGACGTATCCGGTAGACCCGAGGTTAGCGGTTGAAAACCCAGTAATCGCTCCCGTTCCGCGTCTTGTGTGAGAGGCCGAACCGTTTGCTGGGCCGCGTGTCGGCTTGGATGATGTAGTAGAGATCCGAGAGGATCGCGCCGGTCGCCGACATACGAGTGGCCCGTCAAATCCATATCGAGATTGGTTACGTCGATCGTCCCGATCCCCTTCAGCAGCACCACATTCTCGCCGGAGTCCCGGCCCGCGAGCCGCCACGCACCAGCACGCGTAAAGACTCCCGTAGACGCGCACCTATCGGAAAGCGGCCCCTGTCAAAGAATCCGTATCACATTCAACGAGCGCCGTCAGGCGGTACAGGAGTGATACGACACGAGCCGGCCAGTCACGCGGAAATCAGCGAAAACTGAACAGGGAAACCGGCGGCCGCCGCAGCGCGGCCACCGTTTCACAGAGCGCGCCGCACTGATTGACGGATGCGGCCACTTTCGTTGTGCAGCTCAACGGGCACCATTTTGGAGCCGCTATTTTCCTCTGTATCATCCAATCGCGATCAGACCGGGCGCGATCTGATTGACGAAAACATCGGTGTCGATTTCCGGCGCAGCAAGCACCACCTCACGCAGCCGGTAGGCCTCGTCCGGGTGGTTGCGGGCAAAGCTCACCAGGGCGCGCGTCAAGCCGCGCTTGCCCATGCTGTACGCGATGACATACAGATAGGCACTCGGCGAGGCCGAGAGGACCCCCATGACGAACTGCTCGATGTCGCCCTCGGCGCGTTCGATCGACTGCTCGTCCTCGAAATAGCAAATTGGCCTATCCCGCGACGGCCATGAAGAATACCGGTGCGCCCGCGAAGTCAAGGTCGTACGCCATCTGCGCGGTGCGCATCGCCGCGTCCTCAAAGCTGACGTTGTAGCCGTGAATGAACAGCAGCACGCTCAGCGTCCACGCGTTTAATGCCTTCGTGCGCATTCCCGCGCGGAACTGCTCGTATGGGCCAAGCGCAACTTGAAGGATCGACACGTCGCGGTCGGGGTCACCGTGAAACTCCATCCGCAGCACGGACGGCGACTCAATGGCGGCGGTTCCATGATTGCGCGGGATGCTGACATCCACGCTGAGTTACGGTTGGCGCATAGTCACTCGTGAATTGCGGCGGACCATCTGTCGGAGCGGATACGACCCGGTCCGTGCCGAAGAATACGCGCACGACGTCGTAGCGGCCGTTCGCTCCTGTCCGCTTTGGCGCCACTTTCGGCCGGACCGGCTGCGCGTGCGTGCCCGTAAGTGTAAAGCCGCGGAGAAGATCGTTGTTTGGTCTAGGTCCGGACGTAATGTCGTTGGTGACGGATGCGGGGGCGCCAGAAGCGGGCGGCCCGGAAACAGGGGGCACTCTGCGTGCCCGAGCCCTTCACCGCGCCTGCGCCCGACAGTTCGTTCGTGATGTCCCAGAGGCCGCTTTCGCGTCCCCGGTTGGGGACGTAGTTCTTTCCCTTTCGCGGCACGAACGTGGTGCCCGAGAGAGAGTTGCTTAGCACGCCATTCACCAGAAAGTCCGGATTGAGCGTGCCCCGGTTTGTGTTCATGCTTTGTGCGCAGCCGTCTGTCAGGAGCAGTGCGAGACATAGTGCCGCAATTCCCCGGACCATCGCTGTCTCCCTGCGCCACGCCTGCCTCTCGGACCGGCGTGAGGTTGCCGCAGCGGCGCTCGCTGCTATCAACATAGGAAAAATCGCCTGCGCTGCAAGTACAAACAGTGGTGCCGACCACACAACAATCGCCGCATCTGATAACCGCAGTTATCACGAATGCCGTTTTTCGTTGTCAGTTCAGGAACTGGATGATAGGATGCGTCCAAGTGATTGATTGACAAGAATAATTTCCGGTCCGCGAGGCCGCGCACCACCAATATGGCCGCCCGAACGCACCTGATTCCCAGCTATGACTACGCCCGGCTGACCGCGCGCACCGAACATGAACTGCACGAATTCATCGCGCGCGAGGCCACGCGCGCCGGCAGGCGCCGCCTGCACCACGACTTCGCGCTGGGCGCGCTGGGCGCGCTGGCCCTGTGGTTCAGCCTGGCAAGGGGGCTGGTGGGACCGGAGGACACCGCGGGCCGCGCACGGTTCGCCGCCGACCACGACAGACTGGCAGGTCTGATCCGGGACGGCTTCACCCACTGAGGCGACGACCGATGCGACTCACCCGGCAGCACTTCACGCTGTACCGCGGCTACCTCGATGGTGTGTCCGTCGAGCAGCTGCACCGCAGTTATGGCGACGCGGCGACCGACGTACGCGCGACACGGCGGCTCATCGCGACACTGCGCGATGCGCTGGCCGCCGCTGCGCGACGCGCGCGCGACACCGAGGCGGCTCACCTGCTGCGCCTGAAACCCGGCAGCATTCCGGCAGCCGACCTGCATGGCCGCGATGACGTTCCGACGCTGGAGGCGTACCGCGAGCAGGTGGACCCGGACTGCGTCTATGGCGAAGCGGAACTGCTCGAGCTGTACCGTGCCGACTTCCCGCCTGCGGCGTCGCCGCGCGTCGACCGGAAAATCGTCCGCAATGCACGGCTGCGTGCGCGTCAGACTGCGGCGCTCGCCCGCATGGAATCAACCCTCGCCGAGGCGCCCATCCCTGACCACCCGCTCGACGGCTGGTTCGAGCCCGCAGTCGCCGCCCGCCTCGCCGCGGCGGGGCAGACCACGCTCGCCGATCTGCTCACGCTGATCCGCCAGCGGCGGCAGCGCTGGTACACCGCCGTGCCCCGGCTCGGGCCCAAGGGCGCGCAGCGCATTACGGCCTGGCTTGCGCTGCATGCCGGGTCAGTGGGCGAGCTTCCGCCGCTCGCGCTCACGCCGCGCCGGCAGTTCCCGGCGGGCCATCCCGCACTCGCGCGACCACCCCGGTTGGGGACATCAGTCGACGTCGTGCCGCTGGAATCGCTGCGGGTCCCATCGGAACTGGATGGCTCGCACGGTCTCAATCGGGCGCCGCTGCCTGCACATCAGGCGACAATCACGACCGATCTGGACGCCATTCAGGCCTGGATAGCGATCGCCGGCGCCCGCAGTGCGCACACCGCGCGGGCCTATCGGCGCGAGGCAGAACGCCTGCTGCTGTGGACCCTGATGGTCAAGGGCAAGCCGGTGTCGTCGCTGCATGCGGAGGATGTCGGCGAGTACGTCAACGGCTTTCTGGCAGATCCGCAGCCGGCAAAGCGGTGGATCGGCAACGGCAAGGCAGAACGGTTCGATCCCGCGTGGCGGCCCTTTGCCAAGCCGCTGCCGGAAAACAGCCGTGAAATCGCCCGCAAGCTGCTGTCGGCCATGTTCAACTGGCTGGTCGGGCAGCAATACCTGCGGGTCAACCCGTTCCACGACCTTCCGAAGGTCGGCAGCGCGAGGCCGGCGCTCGACGCAACGGGACGCACACTGACGCACGCGCAGTGGCGCCTTGTGCTGCAGACGGTCAGCCGGCCAGCCCCCTCGCCGGCGGAGCAGCGCGACCATTTCGCGCTGCTGCTCGCCTATGCGACGGGACTGCGCCGCGCGGAACTGGTCGCCGCGACCACGGGCGCCCTGTCCCGCAAGGTCCTCGACGCCGCGCTGGATGACGCCTGGGCGCTGCAGGTGGAAGGCAAGGGCCGGCGCGCACGTCAGGTGCCGATACCGCACCGGCTGATGGACGCGCTCTCGCGCACGCTGCAGCGCCGCCCGACCCCGCTCACGCTCGAGACCGCACCCGGCGCGACGCCCCTCATCGCCCACCTGAAAACGGGCCTGCCGCTGACGCCAGACGCGCTGGCGCGTCTGTACAAGCGGATTTTCGAACGCGCAGCGCAGCAGCTGGAGGGCGCCAATCCGGGGGCCGCGACCGAACTACGACGCGCCAGCACCCGCTGGTTGCGCCACACGCACGCCAACCACGCGCTCGATGCGGGCAGCAATCTGCGCGACGTTCAGTCGGGGCTGGGACACGCGAGTCTGGCGACCACCACTTGCTATACGAAGGGCGACGCGGCGCGGCAGTACCGGGCGGTCGAGCGGTTTTTTAATGCGGCGCTAGACGGGTCCGCGGTCCATCGCCGACCTGATCAGACATAAGCCGCTGTCAGAGACCGCCCGTCTGAAGGACCTCCCGGGTGCCGGGGACAAACGGGCACGAGTGCGATTGCGTTGTCCCTGCCTTGCGCGACCGAAACGCAAGATAGGGCGAAATTCGTGAAAGGACTGGAAAGTCCGTGAGACGCAAGACTCAGGCTCCGATCCGGCATTGCACCATGCACTGGCCGCTCGCGGACAAGCCCACTCAAAAGTGCTTCTCATCAGTGTAAGCTCGAACTGGGCAGACCATCCAGCGGCTCACAAATCTGCAGATCATATCGGCTACTTCCTTCGCGTCGGCGCGGCACGAGCGCTGACCGTGACGAACGCCCTGAATGCGTGAGTGTTCTAATTAGAACACTGGGGTCCGCTGCCAATCATCAAGCCTGATACCTGAAAAGAACGCTTGCGAGTGTTCTAAATAGAACAGGTGCGCGGCCACGCCTCGAACCGTGGTTGTGCGACGCTGCGCACGACCATCCCACCTGGCAGAGTCGTACAACGCTCGATGGCCGATATCCACGTGATCAGGCACGCGGGGCGTTGCCGAGACTTGGAGTACAACAGGTCCGTTCGCTCCTACGCTGGCTGACTGCTGACCCAGCGTTACGGCTTCGCCGACGACGCGCGATCGGGTGGGACGTCACCCGCGGTGATGATGAGTACGGTGTTGCAACCCTCGCAACCCCCAAATCAACGCTGCAGAACTAATATGCGCTGCTGAAGTCCTACAGGCACACGGCGAGCAAGGACATTCTGCGCGTGTTCTAATTAGAACGCCGAAGGTGGGCGGCAACCCAGCGACTTGGGTTGTTCGAATTAGAACACTTCCCGTCGGGTTTGGCCGCTTCAATCGCGGCAGTTCGCATGGGCCACATCTCCCTTGCGCAGCGCCGTAGCACCGCTTGGGATTCGTCGAGGGACAGGGCGCTGCGCTGAGAAACGTGGCATCTCCTGGCGGATGAGGAGTGCAGATTGCCGCTGCCGCGCCGCGTCTTTCGCCTATCGGACGGGAAATGCCTTGTGAGACGTAGCGGGCTCGGATCGCGGCGCCGCTTTAACCTGTGTCCCGACCGGCATTCCGTCGACCTGCCATCTGACGTATCGCCGTGCCATCGAGCCGAGTTCCGGGCAAGCAGTCACCGGCTCAGGCTCAGTGTTACATCAACGAGGGACTTATGACGTGCTCACTTCAGCGCACCCCTCATGCGATACATTCTTGTCCTTATACTAGCGGGCGCAGCGCATGAACTAGTCACGAGCGAGGATGTGAGACAGGTGCGAGCCCGCGTCGTTGTTCCGCCCGGCACGCCTGCTTACCATGACCCCACCCCCACCGCACATGTATCGGACAACGCGGCTCACTCCGGCCGGATCGAAAACATCTTCCCGATGTGCTCTCGAAGCTCGCTCTCCTGCTCCTCCGTCATGACCCCGGCCTTGAACTTGAACGTCAACCCCTTGACATCCTTCGTGATACTGCCGGCCTGGACCTTGCCAGCAAAGATTTTCAAGATGCTTCGTCCGCCCGCGTCGCTCGGCGCGAGACCGCGCGACACCTGCGCCGTGATGGAGGCCCCCACCTTCGTCTGCACCAGGTCACCA
The DNA here is from genome assembly GCF_009362735.1 of Paraburkholderia franconis. Taxonomy (GTDB): domain Bacteria; phylum Pseudomonadota; class Gammaproteobacteria; order Burkholderiales; family Burkholderiaceae; genus Paraburkholderia; species Paraburkholderia franconis. The sequence continues at coordinate 29,463 of NZ_WHNP01000049.1, forward strand.
CCGAGCACGAGCGGCCATAACTCCTTCAGTGCCTTCAATCCCGCCTCTCCCGTCTTCTTCAGGACATTCGCGATATCCTGAGCCGAATTCGCACCCAGCACGGACGGATTCAGGTCCAGGTCCCGCTTGACAAAGTCAGGCAAGTCATCGAATGCCAGGAATTTGTAGAGTTCGTTGCGGGTTACGCCCATCACTTCCGCTAGGCGGGTACGATTCGGAAATTCGCTCTCCGCGCGACGGACCGCAATTGCAATCTCATAGTCTGAGAGATCGTCGCGGGTGACGTTTTCCATGAGTGCGAAGGCCGCCATGTCCTCGTCGGAGCACTCTATAACGACACCGCGGATGCTTTCCCGGTTGAGAAGCTTGTGCGCACGCCAGCGCCGCTCACCAGCAACCAGCTGGAATGTCTCCCCAACCCGGCGGACAGTGACGGCTTGTAGCAAGCCAGCCTCGGCAATCGAGCGGGCCAGTTCCGAGAGCTTCGCCTCGTTGAATTGTCGACGCGGCTGCCAGGGATTCGGTACGATGGTGCTTACCGCGATCTCCGTATCGACGCCCTTCGACTCCAGCTCCTGGATACGCAGTTGGGCCGCAGCAAGCGCGCTCGTGATGCCAGGCATTGTTTGCGGTCCCCGACCGCCTTTGTCCTTCTTGCCCCCATCCTTAAAGTCAGCAGGCGTTGGCAGGTTGGCCGTCTTTGCCATCAGCTGTTCGCGGATGTTATTGCTCATGCCGACTCCTTCCAGGATTTCACAAACATGTCGTCCAGCCATCGCGCGTACTGCATCATAGGCTGCCTGACACGCTGTAACGACTTGGCCGTCGAATGCGTGCTGACGACATCGAGCGCCGTCGAAAATGACAGGGCTCCCCCGCTCATCACCGAACTCGATGGAATCTCAAATGGGTCAAGCCACCGCCCATAAGCACTTTGCGCCCACTGTCTGACCACTGGTGCAGACGACGTCTTCCCGTAGTCCACTTTCGACAGCAGAATGGAAATGAATTCATAGACTTTGTCTTCCTCGTACGGAAGAAAGTCTTCTGCGACGTCCGAAAACAGGCGCCAGAACGCCAGGGAGCTAATGAAGTCCAGATTCTCCGGGATCATGGGCATCACAAGTGCATCGGCCGCGAGCAGTGCGTTCAGGTTCATGTAGGACAATGATGGAGACGTATCGATCAGTATGTAGTCGTACTGCGACCGGAGCGGTTCAAGTCCCTGCCGCAGTACTGCCCAGAACCGGTATCCCTGAACTGTCTTCTGCCGGGCGGGCAGCAGAAACTCCGCGCCATACAGGAACGTATGACCCGGGATGATGTCGAGACCGTCCCAGTAAGTCGACTGCACTTTCCCACTTAGACCGCCCTCAATGTTGTGGTCATAGATGTACGGCAAGACAGTATCTTCACCGGAAATCTCCTTCTCCGCGTACAGTCCGCAAAGTTCCGATGCAGATGCTTGCGGATCAAGGTCGATGAGAAGTACATTTCGTCCGAGCAGCGTCAGAGCCTGCGCGAGGCAGACTGTTGTTGTAGTCTTCGCAGACCCACCTTTCAATTGTGCCGTAGTGAGCACCTTGCCCTTGAAGTTGCCGTCCTCGTTTCCAAGCCGCGTCTGGTAAACGTCGGAAGCCATCTTTACCCAAGCGCGTACTTCGGGCAGGGTAAACGTCCGACTGCGACCATTGCCGTTAAGCGTCCCGGTCGGCAGACTTGCATCGTCCCTAGTCACCAGATATTGGATTTGTTGACGCGTCAGACTGCACATTTCGGCTAGTTCGCTGATCGTGTAAATCGGCGCGACCTTGCGCGGCCGTGGTGCGAGAATCTGCTCTCGCAAGTTATCGGAGAAGGGTTCGAGATTGTCAGCGAACTCCGCTACTTCTCGAAGCGATACCTTTCGGTCTTCCATCGGTAAGGTGCCTACGTTAGCCATTCTGCGCTTTCCCCTTGAATTGACGTCGAAGCGCAGAATACACGAATCCGCGTAAACAGGGTTGTAATCAGTCAGTTTTTTTATCTCATCCCTCAAGAACCGCCACCAAACCCCTGATTTTTCGTGACCTTTTTTGCTCGACGGCGGATCGCTTAACCACGCGCACGACGTGCCTCAGCGCGTCCGGTTTGCCGTTTCCGGTAGCTACCCGCCTCCGAAGCTGGAATCAGAGCACAAAAAGCACCCCGAGGGCGGTTTTTGTGCTGCGCGGCTATATGACAAAATTGTCCGTGTTTTCAAAGGCTTAGCTAACCGCATCTCGGCCAGGTTCTGCCTCCCCTTTCCTTCGTTTGTTTGGTTCTTGTAAACATAAAACCCGCAAACCAACAAACTAGGAAAAATAAATCCTTTAAAATCAATGCAATCTTGACATTCTGGGACGGTTTTTGGGATCTGTGGGACGGTTTTTGTGACCGCACAGGCGGAAAATAGGCAGGGTAGGACGTTCTTTGTGAAAACCGGGTCGCAAATTGTGATGAGTAGAGCGGGGCGGGGCTGTTTTTGTGCTCGGTTTATCAGGTCTGGTCGGGGGCGGTTTTTGTGTTGACAGGCGATACCCGGCTGATAGAGTGCCAGGGGTTGGCGCCGAACCTGACGAATGGAAAATCGAACCCCTCCCGCTACCCCGCATCAGCTCGCCTTGGACATCTACGAAGACATGTCCGCGGTTGGCACACCCATTCACGAGGCGAGCAGGGACATTGGTTTTCTGCGCAACAACATTTTCACGCGGGTTGGTGGTCTGGGCATCGCCGCTCGCCGCGTGCTGGACGCGGCCTATTTCATCGTTGCCACGAAGTCGCCAGATGAACTTGTCGATGACAAGGTGTACACGTTCACGGCCGACGTCAACTACTTCAAATGGTTGATGCGATACGACAGCCGGAATCACAGCCATCTCATCGCACAGATGAGAACTGCGGCGAAGGCACGCGTGGAAATCATGACAGCGCCATCAATCGAGGAGCTGACCGAGAAAGACTCGTGGGGGACGATCAGTCTGCTGGGTGATTGCTACATCGAGCGCAACGTCGTCTGCATCCTGTTGGCCGGCAGGGTAATCAAGTATCTCATCAGCCCGTATAAGGCGCACTGGCTCAGCCTGCGTGCTTCGACCGCCTTCTCCCTGTCGCTGGCCCGTGCTATCTACGATCGGCTCATTCCATGTGAAGGTCATGGGGTGACGGAGTGGTTCGCATATGAAGAGGTCTTGGAATGGCCAGGGAAGGTCGGCGAGTCACGTAAGGAAGTCAAGGAATTCAAGAAGCGGTTTCTTGAGCCGGCAATGATTCAGCTCAATGAAGTCTCCGACTTTGAAGTGAACTGGGAACCGAACGCGGAGCGCATGCCGCCAGAGAAACTCAAGATCCGATTTCGTTTCAGGAAGAAGCGAGGTGCAGACGCAGCACGGGCCGGCATCCAGGACGACATGTACCTCCTACTCCACAACGAGTTTGCGTTTGACACGCCAGATTTTGAGATGCTCGCCAAGAACCGCCACGTCTGGACCGATGAGCGCCTTGAGCAGGCCATCGAGTACACCCGGCACAAGTTGAACCTAGGTAAGGTGACGAAAAGCCCGAAGGGTTATCTTTTCAGGGCGCTCGACGGCAATTTCCGCCTAGGCGATGCCGACCGGAGAATGGCGTCCATCCAGGTGAGGCAGCTGGAGGCTACCCAGAAGGAAATCCGCGGCCGTACCGCTGCAGAAGCAATGGTGCAGGCGAGCATTCAGGTCGAGGCCGAAAAGGCAACTTTCAAACTGAATTCTGAAATCAGGGCGGGCCGTGAATTCTTTGAGTCTGCTGACAGCGGCCTCCGGAGGGACCTCTTCCATTCCTTCGTCAGCCAACGCCTCCAGCAGAGACTTATCGAAAGGCAGGGCGTATCACGGGATTTGCTTAGCCCCGACAATATTCTTTCAGTGAACCGGGTCGTCGCAGACGCATTCGGCTCGCACGTGCACGCGAAGATGAAAAGACTCCTGCCTTCGGGCCGGTCCTGACTTCGAGCGTCAATGTCTCCATACTGCCGTCACCGTGGCGCCGATTTCGGCTCGCATGAGTGCGCGCTCCGCCCCGGGATCGCCGCCCAAGGAGCGCTTGTCAACGCCCGCACTTTTGCAGCAGATCGTAATGACGATGTTATTGCGATCTGCTATACCGGCGTTTTCCGTCAGTGACCTGTTGTGACTACCGGCGATCCGGCGCCGCCGAAGCGCGAAACGCTGAACATCCAGATCCGGCACGAGGACCTCGGCCTGATTGACCGGGCCGCCAGAACGCGCGGCAAGAACCGCACCGATTTCATTCTCGACGCCGCGCGGGCGGCGGCCGAAGAGGCGCTGCTCGACCAGGTGGGATGACGGCCAGCCCCGACGCCGATGCGGCGTTACCGGCGCGGCTCGACATGCCACCGCGGCCGATTGAGCGGCTGCGCCGGACCATGCAGACGCCGGCGCCCTGGGATGCTCCCGCATGACGGTGCGCGCGCCCGAGCCGCTTGGCGCGCAGCACGAGCTGGAGGCCTTCCCTTCGGGAGTCGAGAGTCTGGACCACTGGCTGAAGCACCGCGTGCTGAAAAATCCGGAAAGCGGGGCCTCCCGGACCTTTGTCGCCTGCGACGGCCAGCGGGTGCTGGCGTACTACGCGCTCGCGTCGGGCGCCGTGGCCCTGGATGACGCGCCGGGGCATTTTCGCCGCAATATCCCGGACCTCATTCCTGTGGTGGTGCTGGGTCGCCTCGCGGAAGACCGCTCACTGCAGGGCGGGAGCCCGGTCGGGCCCTGATACGTGATGCTGGTCAGCGCGTCGTGCAGGCGGTCAGCACGATCGGCATTCGCGGCCTGATCGTGCATGCACTGTCAACGGACGCACGGACCTTTTATATGAGCGGGTCGGGTTCGAGCCATCGCCGCTCGATCCGATGATGTTGATGGTTACGCTGTCCAACCTGCAGGCCGCGCTTTGACCATCGCGAACCGCTCGCAGCTGCGCCGCAGCACCCTCAACGCACCTGAACGCGGATTCCGCTGCACTGCGTGCGTTCGTGCGGCGCGTGCCGATAGTCGATCGCACGCCTGTATTACGACGCCGACACTGCGTCGCGTGCGGCGAGACCCGAGATGACGGAGCGCCATTGCTTGCGCACGATTCCTTACCTCCCAGTCTGACTCCCGATAGGTATTGCTAGTCCAGTTCCGCCCAGCCAAGGATCACTTTCAGCTGGTCGTAGGCATTCGCGATGCGCTTGTGTAGCGTTTCGAGCTCATCGCCATGGGACGCGGATACGGCGATCGCATGCGCAATCTGTCGCATGCGCACCAGCGCATCGCGACATTCTGCTATGTGTGTGACTGTCGCTTCGAGCTCGCCTGCCCAGGTAGCGTGAATCACATCTTCTGCCCCGTCGAAGACTTTCAACTGCGAACTGAAGCGTGCCGAGGCGGCCGCCTGAGCGGAGTCGTCTGCCGTGTCCGAACCGCTTTCGGGCGGATTGCGCCAGATGCGGCCCAATCCGGCCACATCACAGAGAATGGCCCAACTGGCATACGGAATGGGGGCGTCGCCTCCCGTGTATCGCCGGATCGTGCGCGATCCGGCGGAACCCAGCCCCAGCAGCTGAGCAGCCGCGGCGCCGCTCAGCTTTCCCAGGCGCAGTACTTCGCGCACCTCGTTGGCCTCTGGGCGGACCCAGAAGTCATGGGCTGGGCGCAGACACGCCGGCCGGATAGTGGTCCGTTCGTTCATCTATCAAATTTCCCGTTGTCGGTTGATGCGATTGCACTCCAGCCCCCACGGCTTCGCCGTGGGGGATTCACGCGCCCACCGGGCGCTTGACGACCCCGACCGGCGGTCCACCGGTGCCGGAACCGGATCGTCCCGCCGCGATCCGCGGCGCGCCGGCGCGCACCCCATGCCTGCCGGCGCGGGCCCTAGGCGCCTCGATCCGGGCGCGCGGCGCGCGCGATATGCCCGTGATTATCCCGATTCCGGCCTGCAGGAGGGAGGGTCCGCGCGGGCACCCGGTGCTGCCCGCCTACGACGCATCATGCGCGATCGGGCGGCCCGCGAAGACCGCCCCGGATTTCAGGCCTTGCCGTCACGGCGATAGCTTGCGCTGCACAGCGCCAAGCGAATCGCGGCCGTCTGTTTGGGCTTGCACCTGGCGACATCGAACCCAGGCACGGGCTCGTCGACGATCCGTCCGTACATGTCAACGTCAGACGCGGTTTAGCATAGAGCGCGCCGTCTACGCCGGGTGATTGCCTAGCACACAGTAGTGGATCACCTGGTCAATCCCGGTAATGGTCAAGACGCTAGTCATGTCAGCCTCACCGGCCCGCGCAATTGTTGCGCGGGCGAGGTGGTCAGTCAGGGATCCGCACCTCATACAGCCCGTTGTGAATAATCGTCACGTCGGAGCAGGACATACGTGCAATCTCGCAGGTGAAGTCAAACGGTCCGCAAAAGGGCATGATTTCAGGAATGGAGTGGTCGCCGACCGAGGTATCCAGCACATCGCCGCTGACCCGTTCTGGACACGTTTCTTGACGGTCGTCATTGCAGGTGGCCCCGGTCTTCGATGGGCATCGCAACCGGCGCGGAGGGCGGCAGCCGCTCGAAGGTGGCGAGCGCTGAACGTGCAATCGCGCGAAGCTCCTCAAGGTGCATGTCAATGGCGTTGGTGTCGAGGTCGAGCATGTCGGCGATGCGCTTCAGTGCGTCGGCGGAATGCGCGGCAGCGTCAGCCGACAACGCCATGCGGTATAGTTCGCCGCGCACGATGCTTCGGTCTCCATATTGCCAGACAGCCAGTAGCGGCAGCAGCGCGGCGAGCCACGTGGGACGGGTGTTGAGCGTATCCATTTGATATCCCCATGTCAGGGAAGAGGCCGGCCCGCAGGCCAGGCATCCCGGTTAGCCGCGCATGCGGCGCAGTTCGTCAGCAAGTACCCACAGGGCGCGGTTAAGTTTGACGTTCTGATCGATGCCGGTGACGGCGCGTGTGGTCGTGGGCCGCCCATTCGCGTTGCGGCCATGCAGACCGCCGCGAATCATGTTTTCCTGGACGCGCGAGAAAGTACTCCAGAGATCCGGTGCGCGATCCTCTACGCGACGTGGCGCGAGTAGTTGACGTTCGGTGACCGGCGCGGGCTTGCCCTCGTCGTACCGTAGCGCGAGCGCCGCACGGGCGAAGGCCGTCTGCTCGCCCTCATCAAGTACCGAAGCCATCATGCCCTCGCGCTGTTCTGCAGCGGCCTCGAAGCTGTCGAGCATCCTGAACGCGCCTTCGATGACCTCGCCGACCACGTCGCCCTTGTGCGGCACGCGGATATCGGCGATGGTGTCGCCGCACACCATGCCGTTCTGACAGACGAACCTGAAGCAGCCCCCCACTAATTGACAGCTTGAGGTCCCGTTGTGCGCATTGAGCAGCACGATTTCGTTGGCTTCTTTGCCGTTGATCTGCTCGGCATGCCTTAGCCGGAGCATGTGCCTTGTGTAATCGCGCATTCCCTCGTTGCGCACGCGTGTCTGGCAAACCATGAAGGGCTGAAAGCCTTCCTTGCGCAAGGCGTCGAGCACATCAATGGTCGAGATGTAGCTGTAGCGCGCGGAGCGGCTTTCATGTGCGGCCTGCGCAAGGATGGACGGCGCGACCTGCGCAATCTCGTCATTCGATAGTGGGCGGTCCGAACGCAGGGCGAGGGCGTTACGGCTAAAGCGGCTGGCAAGCGTATTCATGCTGTTCCCCCAATGAAAGGAGCAGCCCCGACCCCGCGGGCCGGGGCCGGTGGATCAGTCGATTGCGCGGAGAATATTGGCGGCCTCCACGTGCTGCGTGGCGAACACGCGCAACTGGTGATAGCGGTCGGCGATGGCATCGTCGAGCGTTCTTTCCGCGAGGTGGCAGAGGGCGAACAGGGTCACGGTGATGCCGAAGGCGTCCGCGCCCATCATGTCGCTGTAGCCGTTCAGGTGCCGGCGCACATGCACGCGCGCCGAGTCAGCCGGGGCCATGTAGAAGCCGCCATTGGACAGCGTGAAGAAGTGCCACAGGCCGCCCTGGTAGCTGCGGCACAGGCGGGCCGCCCAGTCGTACAGCAGTGATTCACCGGCCAGGTAGTGGCAGCCGAGAAAGCGCGGCAGGACGTTCAGGCGCAGTTCATCGGGGACGACGGCAGACGCAATAGGGGTTTCAGCTTCAGTGGTCATCGGAGATCTCCGGGTAGACACCCGAGGCGGGCTGCCTGGGTTATCTGAGTACCATTGTAGGGCACTACGCCCTATATAACAAGGAAAATCGGTTGTCATGTAGGGGTATATGCCCTAGCGTGTCGGTGCGGCCGGGCATCCCGCTCGGGCCGCTAACCGGAGGAAACTCTGATGCAAACTGTCTCTGAACATAAGGTTGTGCGCACAACTATTAAATACGCGCCCTATTCGCGGTTGATCCTCTCTCCCCTGAACGCAAGAAAGCGCCGACCGGGATCGAGGTGCTCGCCGAAACGATTGCAGGGCCTGGGCTGATGCAGAACCTCCTTGTGCACGAGATCAAAGGGCGCGGGAAATTGCCGAAACTTAGCGTGTGCGCGGGGCAGCGGCGGCTCGCCGCGCTCGATCTGCTGTTTTCCCAGGGCCGTATTACGACGGACTACCAGGTGCCGATGCTGGTCGTGAGCGACGGCGAAGCTTTGCAGACGGCTCACCGCGCACCGGACGGCTGCGGTGCAGGCGGAACTGATGACGCGGTCCAACGTGGCGCTCGCAGTGCTGATGGTCCGAATGGTCCCAGTCGTGTTCGAGGAAGTCTATTTGCGGCAGTTCGCGGAGCATGCAATCCGGATCGACATACACACGTAACGCGATGCGCTGGTGTCGAACGCCGACGACATGGCGGAGAGCGTCGCCTGGAAGGTGAGCCTGCAGAAGCCGTCGGTCCTTCACCCCGGCGGCTCTTTGCTGTGGGAGTGGGAGAAAAGAGGTACGGGACCGCACGCCGGGTTGACCGGGCTCCTCTGCAATGCTTGTTGGCCTGTGTGCACAAGTATGCGTGTTGCGCGCGCCGCGCGCCCGTATCGAGGGCCACGACGACCCATGCAGGATGCATGGAGAGAGGCCCGACTCGGCGCAACGCGGCAGTGCGGTACGGCTCAGCGCCTGGGTGATCTGCCGTATTTGCGTGCTATTTCATCGAGTCTAGTGCTGGAAAGCAGCGGCTGGTCGTATTGCTGCGCTTCGAGCTTGATCAACTGCATGCGCGACAGGTGCGGGTTTTCGGCAGCGAGTTCATCGAGCGTCCTGATACCCGCGCGAGGCGAGCAAGTGGAAGACGTGGAGGCGTGCGACGCGGGTGCTACCTGCCTGACAGGGGCGGCGGGCGCAGGGGTGGGTGCGGGCGATGCAGGACGGCTGAACGGCGCATGTGTGCGGTTTGGTGCACATCGGCCGAGGCGCTTGCGGATGCGGTGCAGGGCGTTGTCGAAAACGGGGAGACTCATGGTGAGGCCGCGCTTTTGCAAACGTGCGTGGAGTTCGCGCCTGGAGACGCCGCGCGCCATGGCGGCATCGATCTGGTCGATCAGACCGGCAAGCTGCGCGGTTTCGGAGCGGGTGGTGCTGGTTGCGGGCGCATCGAGCAGGTCTTCGACAACGGCGGCGAGGTCGGTCAGCGGCATGGCGAGGTCTGCGAATAGTCAACGCTGACTGATGGTGCTACAAAAGCGCTAAATAGTCAAAAATGCGTGGTGAGTAAAGCTTTAGTTATGCGAATTGATGCTTGAAACGTGCAATATCGATGCTACAGTGTTTGCCATGCAGTGTCGGTGCGAGGCACGTCGGATATGTTTACGGATCGCTACGCGCTTCGTAAAATATCTCGTGCCAAAGGGGCAAGGCCCCTTTGCAACCCCGACGCGGGCCACGGCACCGCGTCAATCGCGCCAACGAGTCTGTCGGCAACATTCAGCACTGCCTGGTATGCAATACGAATAGGAGGCGCTTTCCTATGATTCCGACCAGCGAGTGGGTGATCCAGCGTGTGATGAAGCCGAGCGGCTTCGCGTGCAACATGCGGTGGCAGTATCTGCCGTGGGCGGGTTATACACATCCCATGACGGGCGATCAGGCGATGCGCGCGTTATGCGAATGCGGAGCGCACTGGCCGACGTATGAGTTCCGCGCGCATCCGATTGACGGCGACATGACTCGATTCGATCTGCCAGGGCAGTCGGCAGACTGGACGCATCCCGTGGGGCTCTGATCATGCCACGCAAAAAGAGCAACGATGGAGCAGGGCTCGGCAAACCGATTGCGTTTCGCTTGTCGGATGCGGATCGTGCGGTCTATCTTGAGAAGGTGAACCGGAGCGGGCTGACGCAGTCGGAATTTTTCCGGCAGGCGGTGCTCACTAACCGGACGCAGGTGATCGCACGACCGGTGGCCAGTGCGGACCGTAAGCGCCTGCTCTATATCTTCAACAAGACGAGCAACAATCTGAACCAGATCGCGCATCGCGCGAACTCGGAACACCTGAGCGGTGATCTGTCAGAAGCGACCTACGAGCAGCTGCTCACGCAACTGCAGATGATCTCGCGCTATCTGAAAAACACGCTCGAGAAAGTGGACTGACCGGATACGGATACAGGTACGGAAACAAGCGGACATGGACATCGATCGCATAGGTCAACCAATCGTCGTCACGCCGACGACGCCACTGTGCGTCGAGCGACATAGCGAGGCCATGCGACCGTCACCCATCGTGCATGAATACTGCTGCTTCGCATTTCGCGATCGTCGTTCTGATGTGCGCCACAGTGAGGGTGAGCGATGCTGATCCGGGTTCGCGGTTATCACGACGGCATCAAGGCCTATCTTGAAGACGGCCAGAAGCAGGACCGTGATTTCGAGCGCGACGAGATGGATGAGCGCGTGATCCTCGCAGGGGATCTGACGCTAACAAACGACATCATCCAGTCGATGGATACGACAGCCGAGCGCTATATCAACGTGACGCTTTCGTTCAAGGAGGACGAGGTTTCACGTGAGGTACTCGCGGACATCGTGCGGGAGTTTGAAGCCTTCGCCTTTGTTGCTTACCGGCCCGACGAATACAACTTCTATGCGGAAGCGCATGTTCCACGGCTCAAGAGCTACGCTGACCGGCGCAGTGGCGAGCTGGTTGAACGCAAGGTACATCTTCATGTCGTGATCCCTGAAGTGAACCTGCTGACCGGGCATCGGCTGGAGCCGTTCGGCAAGGTCGACCGGCATCACCGGTTCCTCGAAGCATTCCAGGAACATATCAACGCGAAATACGGACTGGCGAGTCCGAAAGATAACCGCCGTGTGCAGTTCACCGATGCGTCGGAAATGATCAGCCGGTACAAGGGCGACGTATTCGAGCCGATGAACCGCGAGCTGAAGGCCACGATCCTCGAGGCGCTGATGTCGCGTGACATCACCCGTTATGAAGATTTCCGGGCGATGCTCAACGAGTTCGGCGCAACACGCACCCGCAACGCGGGTCGCGACGGTGAGTACGAAAACGTCAAGCCGCCCGGTGCGGCGAAGGGCGTCAATCTCAGGGAATTCGTGTTTTCGCGCGAATTCATCGAACTCGGTTCTGACGGCAAGCGTGACGCGCTCGACCGGAACGTGCATGCCGAGTACATCGAACCGGGCGTACCGCGTGCGACGCAGCAGCACTATCTCGATGCGCTGTATGAGTGGACTGACACGCGCGCACGGGAGATCAAGTATCTCAATAGCGGTAGCAGCTTCTACAAGACGTATCAGGCCGCGTCGCCGACTGAGCAGCGGCGCATTCTCGAGCATCGCGAACAGCGGTTCTATGACGCAGCAGGAGGACTTGATGAGCGGACAGGACGAAGCAGTGGTGGACCAGGAGACTGGCGAGATTGGGAGCGGCGGTGGCAACACGGGCGGGACCCGCAGTGGCGCGGGCCGCTCGCGGAACACGAACGCAGGGACCCGTGGCGAAAGTGGAGAAGGGGAGCGGATCACGACCTTGACGCTCGCCTCGATCGACCCGGCCCGTCGTCCCGATCCGCACACGGTATGCGAGGTGTGCCCGGCCGCGGTGTGGATGGCGACGCCGCGCGACGTCAAATGCTTCTGCCGGCTGATGCACTACTGGAGTTGGGAAACCACCAAGCCGACCGAATTGACGAATTGCGATGGACTGGCGATCGCGAGCGAGCGGGAAGAGGCCGGTTAGCCCCAGGCAATCCGTCGCTGCTCGACGTAATCACCGCGCGCATGTACGGCGTGTGGGACACGGCGGACGATGCGGGTCGGGCGCAGCTGACGGCAACGGCCGCTGACAAATTCATGCGGGCCGGTGGACCGTTTGACGATCGCGGACAACCGGGTGAGCCGTTCGGGCTGAATCCTGCCTTCGGCGGTGGACAGGTGCCGAAGGATTTCGGTCCGAACGACTCCATCCGCCATCTCACGGATGTCCCATCACTGGATGCGGTCGGGTCGCTTCCCTTTGATCTAGCAGCGCGCGAGGTCAATGAGATCGCCGCCACCTTCAACTCGCGCGCGAGGCCATCGACCGGCCGGAAAGCCGATACCGTTCGCGACCAGTTTGCACGGGACCTCGTGGAGTCGCGCAGTACCCGAAGCGAGCGCACGAAGTTTGCGGAGATCCGGGCGACACTTGATGCGAGCCGGTTGCTCGCCGCACTGGCGCATTCGCATGGGCTGATCGTTGACAAGTACAGCATCGGCAAGGGCGCCGACGGAGGTGACCGTATCCGCGCCGGTGCACGCAATCTGAACGTGTCCGACTTCCTGACCAAAGAGATGAGTCTCTCCTGGGCGGAGGCCGCACAACTGTTACGCGGCACGTATCGTGCGCAGACCGGACGCAGCCCCGGGCATGCGCCGCGTCATACGCCTGAGCGTGACCTGTGGGTTGAATTCCAGCAGTGGCGTACCGCGTATCGCGACGGGCTGCGCCGCGCGTGGGATGAGCAGACCCAGCGCGAGAAGAACCAGCGTGGTGCGATCAAGGCAGTCTTCTACAAGGCTCGCAGCACCTTGACGGATCGCAGGGATCTGTCTGCACTCGAGCGGCGAGATCAACTGTCAGCCGCACGCGTGACGCGCCTTGAGTCCGAGGCTGCGCTACGCGATCGTATCGCAAAGGAACGTGACGCGCTCAAAGGTGCAGGGCGGCAACCAGTCACCGACCAGTACCGGGATTTTCTGCAGGAGCGCGCGCAGGCTGGTGACACACGGGCGCTACGTGAACTGCGACGCATGCAGCAGGTCCTCCAGCTGCTCCGGCGTGCGGACGACGAAAACATTCTGACCTTCAATGGACCCTTGCCCGGTCCAGGGCCAAGGCCTCACGCTGACCACAACGAACTGATCTACCACGGACCGTCAATCACGTACGAGGTGCGGCCGACCGGTGAGGTTGACTACCACAAGGATGGCGCGGCGTTCCTCGTCGACGAGGGGCGCACGTTGCGGTTATGGGATAGCGAACGCGAAGCAATCGAGATCGCGCTGCGTTTCGCGCAGCAGAAGTTCGGCGCCACGCTATCGCTGTCCGGTCCCGAGGCTTTCCAGGCGGCAGCGGCACGGGTGGCCGCTGACACCCGCATGCGTATCGTGTTTGAACAGCCGGAGCTGGAGCACATCCGCCAGATCCGACTTGCCGAGCTCGATGCCGAAGCAGATGAACGCCGGGCGGGGCAGCGCGAGCGCGACGCCTGGGAGCGTGACGAGCTACGCAAGACAGTACGTGAAACGCAACTACCTGTCGGTCGCGATCCGCCCACCCCAAATGGGGACACCCAGCTGCCTAATGATCCCGATGTGTCCGATCCCGGTTCCGCTAGCGGTCCCACTACCGGTCAGGAGAGCGGGCCCGCCAGCGGACCCGACGTCGAACAATGAACCATCCACCCAAGAGGAATCGAATGCCCCGGCTTGCAACCGTGAACCGCGAACGTGCTGTGACTGTCGTCGAAGAGATCATTTTCAGCGGTACGCCGTCGCAGGTCGTGAATCTGCCTGCGTATCTCAAAGGCGTCGTTGGCGCGATCATCGTATTCGCCGCCTTTCTGTACGCGGCAACCCGTTGGCCCGTGCCGTGGTATGCGCTCCTGATTGCGTTGGTGGTCATAGCGGCGAGTGTCGTGCTCGCGTACCTGCGAACGCCTGCACGGAAATCATCATCGACGCCGCGCGAATTACCTGCCGTCAGGGCATTTTCAGCCGGCGGGTCGAGAGCCTTGAGCTCTTCCGCATCCAGGATGTGACGTCGCTGCATCCGTGGTGGCAGCGACCGTTCGGGATCGGCATCGTGATCGCGCTGACCAGCGACTCGAACAACCCGCACTGGCGTTTGCCAGGGATGCGTGATGCGGAGCAGTTACGCGATAGCCTGAACCGTGCGGCGATCGCGCTGCGCGACGCGAAAGGCATTCGGGAATTCAACATGGGCCGGATCCAGGTGGACGACTTCTGCGCTATCGTTGCAGCAATCAGATGACCTGTCGCTGGAGCGGGAATGTTACCGACACTGGAAATCAATGAAGGTCCGGGAAAGAAGCCCCGTGTGCTCGTTCTCGAGGTCATGGATCGCAACAAAACGGATCGTCGCGTGATCGCCCGATTGCTCGTCGAGCGCGAGACGCGATATGAGCGCTACGCGGACGGGTAGCTGGATACGGCGCACATCGAGCTCTCATACCGCATGATCGGCGTACCCGTCGCGCCGGCGAGCGGGCAGGGTGAGCTCAGGGGCTGCTATTCTGCCGTGCATAATCGCGTTTCCGTGACAGCATCGTTAGAAGCACTGCTGGTTCCTGCTCGGGGATCCCGTCAAGGATGACGGCGTCTATGAGAAGGGCGACGGGACGACGGGCGGCACATCAGTTGAAACTATCCACCCATGCGCGCGCCCATCTGAGCCCGGCCAGCTCTGCCTCGTCTTCCGTGCCGAACTCGCCGAGTACACCCGAAGCTTCAACGACCTTGTTGTCCAGCGTGATCGTGCCGCTGGCAGCGTAGCGTTCGCGCTGTGAACTTTCCTTCTGCTGGAGGATGGCATGTCCCCAGAGCGTGTAGCCCTTGTGTTTTTCGCTTCGCATCAGCGTTCGACCTCAGCCCGTGCGCGACGTCCATCGACGCGAAGCACATTGCCCTCAGGTGTCATCTGGCGCGGAATTTCTTCATACCGCGGCTCATGAGCGCGGTGCTCGACGGCCGTGACGGATGCTTTCGGGCCTGGCGCCGCCGCGACGACCCGGTGACGCAACCCGTGGTGCGCAATGCGGACACCCGCGCGTCGATGCTTCGGCGTCTTGTAGATGGATTGTCGCGACTGCATTGCACTGTGCGCTTCGGGTGGATTCCATACTTCAACGTAGCGCGCGCCGGCAAACGCGGGCGATCCCATTGCCAGAAAGAACAGGCCGTACCTGATTGTCTTCGTCATCCGCCTGTTCTCCTGGAGAGGTGCGATGTGACATGCCGGTTTCGAATACTGAGCGACACAGTCTGACGCCGATATGCTCGCGTCACGCTCTCGATCGATGAATATTCGAGGCGCGGATACTACCTGCGCGAGCAGTACATTTTCGCATGTGAATGCAAGCCTGCATTTGCCGGCGCGATAGAATTATTTCGCTAGAATGACTGCAGTGACACTTGCATTGATACACGAAATGAGTTCAAAGCGACGCGGGACCAGTGCTTCCGGATCCCGGAAGCACCTCACGAAGGCAATGTTATTGCCGATGGCAGAGGCGTCTGTGCGCGAACAGTCACTGTCTTCTCATCTTGCTCTCGTCGCCTGCAGGGATGGTCACGGGAACCGGCATCTGTTTAACGAACTGATGAGGACCGTATATATGGCGTGGTTTCTTCAGCAGGAAGGTTACGGGAAGGAACCCGTCGGGAGCTTCAAGACAGCGGAATATGCTGTGGAGGCTGCGCTGGAACTAGCGCACGTGTCGGATGAATGGGTGCTCGCGGAGGATACTGTTTCTGTTTTCGAGCGCCTCCTCGCGCTACACGATTCGCAACTCGCGAGCGCACCGCTCCACAAGGTCATTCACGCGGAGAAACGTCTCAGGCAGTTTCTTGCAGGAACCGCGAGTTCGCCTGTTCCTGAGAACGACCCGGCAGATATGTCGTAGCACACCCTGTCAGTCCCGGTGGTGCTGAATACCCAGATGCACTGCGGAGCGTGGCGATCACGTTGCGTTGAAAAGATCGAGCTGGCGAGGATCGACGGTTGCCTGAGCTACTGTGGGTTGCGTTGCAATTGGCGTCGATGCGCTCGGCCTTGTTTCGATCCGGAAGAATTCAGGACTAACGCCGGCGTTTTTCGCGGCGAGCAGCCAGTCGGGCATGTCGCCGACCCCGTTCCACTCATGTCCCCGTGCATCGCGGTATAGAGGCGGGTGCGCCTCGTCGTGCTTAATCGAAGCGGCCAATGCTTCGATCGAGATACCAAATTCTTCCATGCGACGGCGGATCCAGATGATCAGGCGATCCCTGGCTTCACCGTCGGCGATTTTAATTCCTTTCATGAGATCAGTTGCGGAGTGTGATGGCCCAAAGTATATCCGCACCGACCGAGGTCGTTCCGCTGCCCCGCATCGTGCCGTGACTTCTCGACGCCTGAACGTACGCCACATATGGGTTCGACTTCTGCTCGATGTGGATGGTCAGTGTCCGCCAAGCGACATCGACTCTAAATAAGAAAACTTATCTTAATAATGTCATCGAGACACACATTTTCGGAAAAAACGTGAGCTCGCCGTATAGCGGCTGACGCGTCGGCAGCTCATCTCGCCACCGCGCCGCTTACGCTTTGAAACAGAGCGTTGGCTGCATAGGCGAATAACGGGGCGTAGCGGCGCATGGAATACCTGTAGGTTTGTGTCAGCTCTGACCTTTCCCCTCGGAAGTGACCTTAGCAAGGACTCGACCTGCACAACGATCCTCCTGCCGGAGGCCAAGGCTGTGCGGTATAGTGACCTCAAACGCGACATGCCGCATTGGCCAGCGTGGTTTGAGACGTTGCTACGCCCGATGAATAGCGGACGGGAGTTTGGAGTTGCCAACGCCCGTTTGCGCTCGTCAGCCTCGATCCAAGTGCATGACGCGAATCTCGGCACCGCTCACACACTACTGCGCCTCAAGCAGGACGAGCAGCGCGCGCTTCTTCGCCTCGGATAACTGGAGAGCCTTATTGATAATATCAACATCAATTTTCGATTGCGAAGCGGAGGCAGGCAGCCCTGCGGAGAAGTACCGCTCGCCTTCGCCCGTAATCAACCAGTGCAGGTTGACGGCATGCTTCTTGGCGAGCATTGTCAGCCGGGAGATGTCCGGCAACACCTTTCCGGCACGCACAGCATGCATCGTCGACGAGTTCTTATAGTTGAGGGCCCGCGAAGCGGCAGACATCGACAGGTCCAGTTCATCCATCACAGCGACGAGTCGCTTGGAGACAGCTTGTGACACAGTCGGGGATCGTTGCGTACGTGGCATATTGGTGATAATATCAAAATATGGGTAGAGCCGACAAGTTCAAAGACACGCTGGGTCAACACATGACCCCGGAGCCAGTGGCCAAGCTCATCGCTAGCGAGCTGCGTGGGCCCATCACTTCGGCCGTGGATCTGGCGGTGGGCGACGGCGCCCTGTTGCTGGCCATCGCGCGCCGATGGCGGCAGGCCAGCCTGCACGGCATTGACTGCGACGAGTTGCGGATCATCCGCGCCAAGGCCGCCGACGGCCGCCTGCGCCTTCGTCTCGGCGATGGACTATCGACGCGCTTCCCCGCACTCCGACAGGTGCCGCGCCGGCGGATAGCTGTCGTCGGCAACCCTCCGTTCCTGTCGACTAGGGCCACGAACGAGAATCGCGCGTGGCTCGATGCCGCCTTCGTAGGCGTGGAGTCGCGGCACGGCGTCCGGCGCTTGGAGATGGCATTCCTCGCCAGAGCCTTGGTCGAGGCGCGCAAGCGTCAAGGCCTGGTCGCCATGCTGATGCCGTCGCCGTTCGCGTCGGGCGTGCTCTACGGCCCGTACCGCCGCGCGCTGCTGGCCCAGTACGGCGTCGTCAAGGTCATCTCTATCGAAGGCACGCGGTTTCGCGACACCGAGGCATCAACGGTGCTGCTGATCATCGACACGGCCTTGAGCTCGACGACGAACGTCGAGATCAGCCGCTACAGCCCCATGGAAGGCAAGACCGTTCTTCACAGCGGGTCCGTCGCCGATGATGACCGGTTGGATGCGCGGTACTGGAGCGCCGCGGGGTTGCGCCTCACCGGCGCTCCGACGCTTGGCGAATGCGGCGTGGACGTGACGCGTGGCCGCTATTGCAAGGCGGATGCCAACCGCATGAAGCGTGCGGTACTGCACACGACGGACCTGTGCCGCGTGTCGGGCCCGAGCATCGAGCTGCATCCGCTGTCGGTCGATGACTTCGACGACGCGGATGTGCTGGCCGAGGCGGGTGACATCCTCTTGAGCCGAACGGGCACGCGCGTGCGCTGGGAGCCCGTGGAGGTCAAACGAGGGGTCGCCCCCATCACCGACCATGTGCTACGCATTCGCGCTCCAGAGTCGGTTCGACGGCAGGTGATCGAGTCATTCATGCACCCTGCGTTCCCCGCCTGGCTGGCCAGCGTGACCAAGGGTGTCTGCGTCTCGGTCGTCACCAAGCAGGAACTGCTGAAGATGCCTTTGTTCGCGGCTTCCACCGGCCTAGGCTAGAGCGCCAGCGCTGCGCCGGAGACCCGCCCGCGCCTCCATCGTTCTGCCCCAGAAGTAACTTTGCATGAGTTCACGATGTTCTATGATCGAATCTGCTCGGACAGCAGGCGATCATGGGACGTAAGGGAATCGAGGTCGTGGTGAGAACCCAATGGCTTCCGAATTTACTGCTTGAAGAACACGAGGACGTCGCCGACCATGTCTGCCGACGCGATCATCAAAGCAATCCGGGCTGTCGAGCTTTAGCGCTGCCCGCTGTGCTAGGCTAGTCCGTTGGGGGTGGGCAAGAACATCCCACGTTGCTCGGGGAGGAGCATGGAAAGAGACGAGCGGCTCTTCATTGACGGCACCAAGGCGCGTGTGCAAAAGCTGATCCGTTGTGGAGCCTGGGAGGGCATGGACCATGGACGCTTCGAAAGTTGGTTCAACCAGTTCGTGGCCCGGCAAAAGGAGCTGCTCGGTGCGTGCCTGCTGGACAACTTCATCTTTAGGGGCAAGGGACAAGTCGAAGCGTTGCTGAAGGCGGCTTTGTGCAGCCCGGCCATGCTGACCCCGGCAGCCAAATGGGACGGCGAGGTCGTCGAGGCCCTGAGCAGACGGCACGTCGACCCTGGGATCCGGTTTGCGCCGGTCATTCGGCTGGACCAACCGCCGACGAAGTCGGGCACTTACGTGCTGCGTCGCCTAGCCAAGTCGCTGCGAATCCAAGATAAGTGGATGCTGTGGCCGCAGTCCTTGGCAGAGATGCCCAACAGTGTCCACACTGTGGTGCTGGTGGATGACTTTTGCGGTAGCGGCAAGCAGTTCTCCGACTTTGTCACACTGACCGGCTTTGAAGAGGTCATGCGCGCACGGCCCGAATGCCGGATCGTGTACCTCACGATCGCTGCACACTCGTGTGGCATCAAGAAGGTCCAGGATGAGTTTTCCCGAGTCGAATTCATCGCCGGTGAGATCCTTACGCCGCAGCACGGCTTTTTTGGCGGTGAGCGCCTGGCACGGATCAAGCTGAACGGGATCGAGGAGCGACTCAAGGCGGACTACGACGCCATCGCCAAAGAGGTCAGCCTCGGAGGGAAGAATATCGGCCCGTACGGTTTCGAGGAGCAGGGGCTGACCTACGCCTTCGACCATGGAACCCCCAACAACACCCTACCGATCTACTGGTACGCCAGTGAAGATTGGACCCCGTTGGTGAATCGATGAACAAACTTGCTGCCGCGCAGGCATTCGCGAAGAACCGCTCCGAGGAGGGGGAACTCGATCTCTGGGGCGAGTTCGTAGTGCCGCTGTATTTTGACAAACTGTCGCTGGACGAAATCCGTAAGCCCATCGTTTTTGAAGGCGGCCGCGGGTGCGGAAAGACGACCCTGTTACGATATCTGTCCCACGCGACCCAGTTGAGTCCCAAGCGGAAAATCACCAAAGACACGCTTCCAAAGCAGCTTGGTCTATATCTGCGAGCTGATACGCGATACCTCCGCGCTTTCCAGGGGGATGCACTAGAAGAAGGGGATTGGCAGAAAGCTTTTGAACATGACTTGTGCCTGATCATTGTCGGCGAGCTGCTGTCCACGCTCAAAGCGCTGACCCTGCCAAATCGCATTGCCGAGTTCAACGAGGTCCAGCATGTCAAGCTGACGAGCTTTACCGACTTTATCGGCGATGCGCCGGTAGAGCCGTCAGCGCTGCTTGCTCATGTGAAGCGGATGCGCAATCAGTTGGCCATGTGGCTGAACAACCCCGAGGACGAAGCCAAGCCGAGGTTTCTCCCACTTAAGCAAGTCATCCTTGCATTCATCGATGACATTCGCGTGCAGGTGCCGCAATTAGGTAGCACCGTATTCTTTGTTTTTCTGGACGAATACGAAAATCTGCTGCCCTATCAGATGCGGATCATTAACACGTATCTGAAGCATTCGGGAGATCCGCTTGTATTTCACGTCGCCACCAAGAGAAACGGCATGGCGACACGGGAGACCTTGAGTGAAGAACGGATTCAACAGAGCCACGACTTCAATGTTTTTGACGTGGAAGCCCACTTGGAAGCGGACTTCCAGCTCTTCGCGGCCGAGTTGTTCTGTTTCAGGCTGCGTAAGAAGGGCTTCAAGGTTGGCCCCGATGCAATCTCGACGGAGTTGCTGTGCTCGCCGTCCGACCTAGCTCAGCGTCGAGAGGATGAGGACTACAGGCGCGCCACCGTGGACGCGGCGCGTCGTATCCTGCCAAGCAGAAGAGGCGTCGAAGCCGCTCGATCTGTTCTCAAGGAAGGCGGACTTCGGAACAAGCTCAAACAACAGTTAGATGAGGTCTTGGGCCGAGCGGAAGACTCTTTGAGGGCCGACTTGTTCCTGCGCGATGACGTGCCGATCGAATCCGTCTGCACGGGCGCCTTGCTGCATCAAGGTAAGGACCCAAAGATGGTGCTGATCGAACAGGAGAAGGCCGCGTTGGGCGAGGCGTCGAAGTTCAAAACTGCCGACTGGTCACATACCTATTTCCAAGGCTGTCTGTACTACCTGTATCTACCGCAGCAAAAGCCTTGCATCCTTTATGCAGGTTTTGATTCTTTCCTTAGTATTTCTAGGGAAAATGCTCGCCATTTTCTTGAACTTTGCCACTTGGCGATGCTAGATGTCGAGCTGACGGCGGAGGGAGATATCATGCCCATCGAGCCCGAGCTGCAGGCTGCAGCAGCGCGGGCGGCCAGCGCGGTTTTTATGAAGGAGACCCAAGGCTCAGGTCAATATGGCAACCGGCTATTCCACGTGGTCAACACGCTGGGCCAAATTTTCAGGCTATCACATGCGAGGCCGTCGCAAAGTGAAGCAGAGCGAACGCATTTCTCGGTTTCCAGCGGAGAACTGAGTGAGGAGGCCAGCACGATATTGTCCGAGTGCATTAAATGGTCGGTACTCTTCGAGGTAAAGGAGACCAAGGTTAAAGACACCAAGCTCTCCTATGCAGATTTCGTACTGAATCCCATTTTTGCACCTCACTTCGGAATCTCGTACAACAAAGGCAGAAAGCTCGACATCAAGGCTGACGACGCCACGCGGCTACTGGTTGGCAGTCGCGACGAGATGAATATGCTCGTCAAGGGCTATCAGAAGACCTGGAAGCTCGATGAGGGCGAGCAGCTTTCCCTTTTTGATCAAGGCAAAGCGTGAGAGTCAGAACCTACTCTTCGACGGACGAGCAGCACCAGTTTGGCGAGTTCCGCTGGGACCTCGCCTTCGTCGGCGCTGACCTCGACGAGCGTTCCAGGGTGGCCATCGCGTTGGTCAACTCGGCCGCCAAGGAGTCGCACCAGGCTGAGTTCACCGTCGAGCAGCCCCACCGACTGCGGGTGGGCGCCCACCTGCTGGGTCCAAAAGAATTGGCCAAGCTGGTTGGCAAGGCTCGTTCGCTGGTTTTGGAGACCACCACGCTGGGCATGGTCGAGGTGCTGCAGTTCTTGCGCGCTGCACGGGACGCCAACCTAGACAGCGTCGACTGTTTGTACGTCGAACCCAAGGACTACGAGAAAGACACCTTCCTGGAATCCTCCTGGTCGCGCGACTTTTCCCTCAGCGACAGTCACCGCGTGGCGGGCGTGCCACCTTTCTTGCCGATGCAGGCGCAGTTGGCCGATCGCAACGTGCGCCTGGTGGCCATGCTCGGCTACGAGTCCTCACGGCTGGCAGGCATCTTCGAGCAAGACCCCGAGATGGCGGCCTGGCGGAAGTTTGCGGTGGTGGGCGTTCCTGGGTACTCGCCCGGGTGGGAGCAGAATGCGCTGGCGAACAACGTGGACACGCTGGATGCACATCAGTTCCACCCGGTTCGCTACTGCTCGGCGTCTAGCGTCAGCGGTGCCTACGACCTGCTGACGCAGATCCATGCCGAAGGGCACGACGAGAACCCGCACACCACGGTCGCTCCGCTCGGCACCAAGCCGCACGGCATCGCGGCTGCCATGTTCCTAGTCGACCATTCCAGCTATCAGCAGGCCAGCTTGCTCTACGACCACCCCATCCGCGTCAAGGGCCGCTCATCGAAGGTGCGCCGCTGGCATCTCTACCGGATTGACCTGACCCACAAGCCCTAGTCTAGCAGGCTGCTGAAGTAGTGGGCTCAACTAGGTATCGCTGCCAAAATGACCAGGAAGGTGGCGCCATACACAGTATCGCGAGCGAAATCGTGGTCTCCTCTGCCGACCGATATGGAGATTTAATCGTCCTTCCGTGGCGTTCAGGCGGTCAACGAACCGCTGACGACCTGCGTTCGTGTGGGCCGACGACGCGATGCCCGTTGCGTTGGATACAATTCGCACCTCGCATTTTATGCAACGGAAGCGCTCCCAAATCTCAACAATCTGCATCCCCTTGAAAATGAACCGCGTTTGCTTATCCTGCTTCGCCGACGAAGACAAAAAGTGCGGTGACGTTCACGTCGATAGGGTCGTGGGGCGTTTGCTCGGCCAACTGCAGAAGATGCAGATTGGGCCGCTTGAGGCAATCTCCCGCAGTGTCGACGCCGTGTCGGCCGCTGGAGAGTCGTATCCAGAAAATGTCCGCCCGGCGCTTCTGGAGATGAGCCGGAATGGATGGTATCTCGACCCCGCCATGCCAATGAGCCTTCCTCGGCGGTTCACATTAGCGATGGAGGCTGGCGACGCGGCCCAAGCCGAGCAAAGTATGGTTGACCATTTTGAGCGGCGCACCGGCGGCATTCTTTCTGAATTGGTTGGGCGACATCCGGCGAGAGGCGTAGTACGCAATATAACTGTCAACACCCCGATGTAGCAGTGGCGCGGGAAGGATCGAGCGCGTTGTCACTTTTATATACCTTTGGATCGCAATAAAAGCGTCAATTCGCGTAGGGAGCGTTAAAAACCATGGGGTTTCAGAGGAGGGCGCCTAGGATTTGGGCAGTCATGGCCACCGGAGGTGGAAGCGCTGTCTCAGTGACCGATTTCGAGAAATGCGACACACCGTTCAGGGTCGCTTGCTGGCCTCACAACGGAAGCAAAACTGCCATTCGATCTAGTCGCTGGCAGACGTCAGCAAAGCTCATCATAGCCGCCGTTGGCGGATGGTCGCGCCAGCGGCTGCTTTGGCCGAAGCTGTCCAGTTCGCCTTGCAGAGGGGGCGGCAGGTTGAACGCCCGCATTTGACATAAAAACCGCTGGCGGGCAACATGACGTGACGGAGAACACCAGACAGATAACAGGCAAACGTCGAGCCGCTGGCGCCTGTTGAACGTGGACGGCTCCAACGTCCCCCGCAAAAGGTGTCGTTCCCGGCGTCCGTGGCTGCATCATCGGGTGTTGGTGCAAATTCGTGAGTCACGGTGACGGCGATTTCCCATCTCACTGGGGCCTCATGCAACCCGGCGTCAATCCAGACGAACTGGCGCTGACGACGGATCGGTCGATCGACGCCGCCAGTGACTTACAACAGGACCGCTTGCTGTAAAAGTTCCAGGGCTTTCAATTCGTCCAGTCGACCCGTGCGTGCCTTACCCGCCAGCGTCTTGATCAATGCTTCTGCTATCGGTGCAATGCCGTGGAGATTGTCCAGGCTGGTCACGATAGTGAAGGGGAGTGGAGCCGGACTTTGCTGCGGATGCGCGGAGACGGGCAACGATTCAGGCAGCGACCCGGAGGGTGCAGCTATGGCGGCCGGGACCGCTTCATCATTTTCGTCCAATGAACGGCTGGCAAGGTCGTCGGGGGAATCATTGACATCAGCTCGCGGGCTGACGACGATCGCCACCCTGTCTTCCGCGGCGTCCGCCGAAACAGGTGCGGGGCTTTCCGATGCATCGAGGGCGGTCGCACGCTCGCGCCTCGTGCGCACCTTCCCGTCGACGAGTTTCCCTTGTACGCCATCGTTCGTTGCTGGCGCAGGCGACTCATGTTGTTGAGCGGATGCGCGACCGCGCGGAGCAGGCGCAAGCATACGCGACACTGACTCTGGAATCTCGGCTTCCGTGCGTGGACTGTCTAACCAGCCAACTGGCAATCCCAGGCGCTTCGTGAACCGGTTTGTTTCGACACTGTCCATGCGCTTCTTGCCATGTAGCCGATCGGCGATGTTGAAGCCACTCATCTCCATGACCACGGCGAGTCTGACTTTCGATCCGTTGCGACTGGTGAGAAGGCGAAGGTTAGCGCGTCGGATGTTCTCCACATGTGCGCTGTCGCTTAATGCCAGCGGTTGCTGTTGCGGCGTTTCAGGAGACGTTTTGTCTTTCGAATGCGCAGCTTTGAGCGGCGCACGAGGTTTAGGCTGTTCAGGCATGTCGCTTCGACGATTCTTGACGGCTGTCGGCGAACCGCCGGCTACTTTCTTTGGCATTTGCGCTTCCTCGGACAAACTATCTTCAGGTACCGACTGGTTGACAGTCTCGGCAGGAGCCGGCTCAAGTGCTTCGGGCTCTGCGTCGATTCCTTCGTCGATCTGGACGAAGTCGAGCGGGGACTTCAGACGGGCGATGATCTCGTCCGCGAGCGCAGGATTGGGCTGGTCAAAAAAGCCATGCGGTAATCCAAGCGTGGTTTCCATGTGAAAGGCGGTCTCAGGAGTGAACCTCTCGCCTTTCATCAGTTCGGCCACGCGCGCCATGTTCGATTCGAGTGCGATGGCGATATTCTCTGCGCCTACCGCGTCGACCAGAAACTGAAACGATCGCGTTTTGAAGATGGAGGCAGTCTGGGCGGAGTCTCGGGGAGGCGTCTTCACATACGGAGGTCCCGGCCGTTGGGGCGGAGGTTTTTTCTCGTGGTGAGGTTGACGCTGGCCGTTGCGCCGGGATCCCGCATATCGCCCGCGGGCTTGACTCATATAGTAGGACTCCATGCGACGTTGATTCTGGCCGTGATTATAGATGAGACGATGTCGGCATTTAACGCCGTCCTCATGCTGTCACATTTCCGGATTACTCATAAGTCAGGAATTTTGCGGACAGATGGCCTATGCTTGAGCGATAGCTATTGAGAGCGTCGCCCATGAAACGAGATGGCCGGAGCCTGGCTCACAACACGCTCGAAGAGATGCGTATTCTTGCAGTTCAGCGTATGGCTGAAGGCGAGCATCCAAATGATGTCGCCGCGTCGTTTGGAATGCATCGCTCGTGGGCGTACAAGATCAGGGCGCAGGCGCGAGGCCGTGGTCGTGGTGTGCGAGCGCTGCGATCGACCAAGGGCACAGGTCGACCACGTACGCTTACTCCGACGCAGGAGCAGCGGGTAATGCGCTGGGTTAATGGCAAGAATCCAATGCAATACGGGTTTGATTTTGGCTTGTGGACTCGCAACCTGGTTCGTGAACTGGTACGACAGAAATTCGACGTCACGCTGAGCCTGGCTTCGATCGGTGCGATGCTCGCGCGTCTGAACCTGACGCCGCAAAAGCCGTTGCAGCGTGCTTATCAGCGTGACCCGGAAGCTATCGAGCGTTGGCTGCGAGACACCTATCCGAGCATTGCCAGGCAGGCTCGTGAGCAGAAGGCGGATATCTTTTTCTGGGACGAATCGGGTTTCCGTGCCGATTCGGTACATGGCAGGGCGTGGGCGCCGCGCGGTGAGACGCCGGTGGTCGAGCGGCCCGGCGAACGGCAAAGCATGAGCGCCGCGTCCGCTGTCAATTCGAAGGGGGCTTTCTGGTTTGCGACGTATGATGGGGCGCTTATCGGCGAGTTGTTCGTGGGACTGCTCAAGAAGTTGATGTTTAATCGGAAAAAAGCGGTTCATTTGATCGTCGACGGATTGCCAGCCCATAAGAAAGCCGTTGTTAAGGACTATGTCGCTAGTACGCAGGGCAAGTTGACTTTGCATTTCCTGCCCGGTTATGCACCGGACCTCAATCCAGATGAACTGGTGTGGAGTCACGTCAAGCGGACCGGCGTCGCGCGACGCCCGCTTCAAAAAGGTGAAAAGTTGGGCTCAAAAATTCACGAGCAACTTTCACAAATCAGGCGCGATCCGAGCCTTGTTCGATCCTTTTTTAGGCATCAATCTGTCCGCTATATTTCTGACGTATGAGTAAGCTCTCCGCCTTCGGTAGTCAGCCCACGGTTGTGGGCGTCATGCAGCGCCCGTCACCGTACAACCTGATGACCGGCGTCTCGCTCTTTGCATCAGGAGCATCCCGTGTTGAGTGCCCACGAATTCGCAACATTGATGCTGGTCAAGGACTCCGCCGATCACATCGCTGATCGGGAAGAACCTGGTGCGTTGCTTGAACGCCAGCTTGTCGCATTGGAGCGACAAGCTGGCGGAGCAGTACGCCCTCGCATCACGGAGGACGGGGAGTCTCTTCTCCGTAGCCTTGCGTTTATCAATTGATGGAAATATTCGTCGTGTGCCGCCTGAAATCTGCCAACTGCACGACTTGCGGTCGGTGGGAACTCAACGCAGCGCTTCCAGGCGGCGTTGGCAAATTTTGTCATCTCCACCGCGTCGATAGCTCTGCATGGCCTTCGTGCGGTCCGGGATGAATCCGTTGTCGTCCGCACCCCACAGGCCTTCCCAGAAAAGCCCGAGATTGTGTGCCGCGGCCTTGTGTCCCAGTTCAATGGCCTGCTCGTAGAGTGATCGCGCACGGCTCACATCAACCAGCATTCCCCGCCCGAGCCGTGCGCTATCAGCCAGTGCGGCAGCAGCCATGCCGCGCAGACGACTGTCCGCGGTTTCATCTTTCATCACGTCGTCAAGAATCGCGTTCCCGGTCTCAAAGTCCGCCTCACCTCCTGTGGGCGTGACCAAAGAAATGGCGAGGGCCACTCGCCATGCTGGATGGCGGTTGGCACCAATGCGCCCGAGCAACCAGCGGCCCAGATAAGCCGCGCCTTCCAGCGTACTGGTGAGAAGCGCGTTTACGATTACGGCGACCGACTCGGGAGACACGAATCCGGTCTTGTTTGCGGCGAGCACATGCCTGCAAAATTTTTCAACATCGAGGGCAGGGTCGGCCCGACGCAACTGATGCCATTCACGCTCAATTGTCCCAACCCAGCTTTCCATTTGCATGGTGAGCAATCCGTTGGTGAAGAATGCACCTGATTCTAGCTCACCTTTTGCGGCTCCCCAAACGTAATTTGTGTGTTGTCAGCGCGTTCAACTCCGGGGTCGCCGGAAACACCACGGTCGCCGCAGCGTGATGCAGCGAAGCAGGACACGGTGCGGGGCAGGCGAGGGGAGCGGCCAGCCCGTCGCCCTGGACGCCGCTCGGCTGCGCGGCGCGCGGGCGCCGCTGGTCCGTGACCTGCTGACCGCGTGGCGGCAAGCGGCCCACTTTCTACCGCTCGCCTGAGCCATGCAGTGACCATTCGAACGGCTGGTCCACTCCGAAACCCGCCGGATGCTCAAGGCGCACTTGTCTTTAGGTTTGTTCGACGCCTGCCCATGTCCGCAGGCTCGCAAGCGCGCGTCAGCGCATGCGGGCAGGCGTTGGACAAACCAGAAGGGAGGAAACCGCGGAGTGCTCCGATGTGGTCGAAGTGGCGAAGGCTATGGTGATTGATGGCCCGCAATGTTCAGGGACGTTGCCCGATGAGTGGTCGAACTGTCTGGCAGATGGTCCGTGATGCGGTGACGAAGCGGTGCAGTCGCGTAAATGGACGGGCGAAGCAGATGTGTGGGAGTCTGTACGAAGTGACAGGCGCAAACGTGCACTC
>NZ_WHNP01000005.1 GCF_009362735.1 Paraburkholderia franconis
GGCGGGCCACTTCGGCACGCAGTCTCGATAATTCCATCTGCTCCGGACTTACCGGCTTTGTACCGGCTCCGCCGAGCTTGCCTTCGTGCTCAGCCTTGACCCAGTTGGAAATCGATTGGGTCGGCACGTCCAGCGTCGCAGCCACCGCCGCAATGCTCTGGCCGGCCTTGACCAGCCGTACCGCTTCCAGCTTGAATTCGAGCGTGTATCGCGCCCGCTTTGTCTTGCTCATCTTCTTGTTTCTCCTTGCATGAGTTTAAACGCTCAGCAAGGGATTCGTTTTTCGGGGGCAAGCTCACACCACGTGGAATCGCCGGGATCATATTTGCCGTTGATCAGCTGTAAAGCTTCAAACTTCGCAAGTGAGAAGGAAGTGGTGGCACCGTTTTGGGAAGCGTACTCATGTAAGGGGGTATTGCATCGAAGTGCTGACGTCCTTGAATTTGTCTCGATGCGAAAAGACAGATGGAAGCTCGTATGTACGTGCGGGGTATCATACCGGATGCGGAAAGCCGCTCAATATGATGCTGCACAACTGATTCCGATCGCATATGGCGATCGCTACCGGAAACGGTCTCGCGCGTTGATTGCTAAAGGAGACAGCGTATGGTCTGCGGCACGAAAGTTACATTTATCTTATCATTGGGCGTACAGTGAAAAGCGGAGCAACATTAAGTTTGGTGAGCTGAAGAAATTGCGCGCGACATGGCGCCGGTTGGTTATGAACGCCTCACCGGAAAGGCGCATCACCGCAGCGGCTGAAGCTGATCCAGCCGTTCATAAGGCGCTATTGAAAAATGACCCAGATTGGTTGCGCACGTTTAATCGGATTCACCGGCCACCGGGGCGAACGAAAGGGGCGGTCCGGCGGAAGGAACCAACCCCTGATCAGATCCGCGAGGCGTGGGGTGTATTAATATCGGCCGAGCCCCCCATCATGGCAACTCGACGGGCCATTCTCGAAAGAGCTGGTTTTCCTCGAGCATTGGGCGGGAACAGATCTTTTGAGGCCGTTTTGGTGGAACTGGTTGAATGCCGTCTCGCCTATGTTGAGCGGGTCATTTCCTGGCTTGCCAACTTAGCATCGGGACAACGGCTGGGCGACTGCGATGAAGCTCTACGGACAGCCGGGTTGCGGAGAAGTAACCTTACCAGGGAGCGGCGAGAGCGAATCCGGGGAATCGAATTGGTGAATTCTGTCGAAGATCGTCTCACTAGCAAGTGTTAACCAGGAATTGGACCAACGCTAGTTGAACCTGCTGGGGGCGGTCCTTGTAGCACCTCCGCGGGAACTTCTCTTGAACGGAGATAGAAAGCGTAGCCGCGTGCGTTGCTACGGATGGGCGTGAATGCAGGCGGGCTGCCGGCGTTGAGGCCAGGATGGCTGCGATGGATAACTATCCGCACAACGTGTTGGCTACATATTCCGATTCGCAATGGTGCGCCCCCATCTAATGCGCCGCACATGATTTCGATGCGGCACTTTTTGTAGTCGCTTGCACAACGGTTGTTGTTGGGCGATCCCGCAGACTTTGCGCACCCGGAATTGACGTAGTCTCAAAAATCGCAAACCGCTGCTGCAAACTTTGACCCTGTCTTTTGGTTAAGACTTCGACGGTTGTAGGGCCCTCCGACCAGCTTTTTCCCGCAGACTTTGATGTTTCTCCATAGCTGTCACTGCTTCCGTGATTGCCGCATTGGCGGCGTTGCACCGGAATGAAGCATCCGCAGATCGTGCATGCTAATGTTGGTCGGTTTCGGTTCCTGACAGGGCAAAACGGACAGTCAGATGAGCGATGCTTCCATCGATCCCGAATCTGTCGCGCGGACGGCTTTCGTGCTGGGCGCGCGTCACAGGGCACTCGATCAGCCGTGGCGAACGCAGCGCCGCGCGCAGTTCGTCCATGTCGCGCAAGGTGTGTTGAGCGTGCATACGGAAGGCGGCCTGTGGGTCGCGCCGCCGCATCACGCCGTCTGGATGCTGCCGGATGTGTTGCACCGGATGTCGTCGGAGGCGCCTGTCGTGCTGCGCATCCTGCACGTCGATGCGGGCGCGCCATCCGTGCCCACGCGCTGTTGCGTCGTGGCCGTCGACCGTCTGGTGAACGAATTGCTCGGCGCGGCGTCGGCATTCGATCCGCACGCGCCGGCCGACGACGAAGAGTCGCGCCTGATGGCCGTGCTCGCCGACCGTCTGCCGCGCCTCGCGCACGTGCCGCCGCTTTCGCTGATCTATCCGCGCGACCCGCGTGCGCGTCTGATCGCCGATACGCTCGCGGCCGACCCCGGCAGGCCCGGCGTGCTCGACGATTTCGCCGATGCCGCAGCCATCACGGCGCGCACGGCGGCGCGTCTTTTCGCGAAGGAGACGGGGCTGACGTTCGGCCAGTGGCGTCAGCAGTTGCGCCTGTTGACGGCGCTCTCGCGTCTGGGCGCGGGCACGAGCGTCACGCAAGTCGCGCTCGCGGTTGGGTACAGCGACGTGTCGTCGTTCATCGCCGTGTTCAGGGACGCGCTCGGAGAAACGCCCGCGCGCTTTTTCCGCTGACCGCGCGAAGACGCTTCGTGGGCGCGCGCCTTTGCATCCGCGTTCGTTGCGCGTCAAATGCGCGCTCATTGCACGGCCAACGCACGGCCAACGCACGGCCAATACGCGTCCAATGCTCGGCCAACGCGCGGCTAATGCACGGCCAATGCACGGCCAACGCACGGCCAACGCACGGCCAATACGCGTCCAATGCACGGCCAATACGCGTCCAATGCACGGCCAACGCGCGGCCAACGCGCGGCCAATACACGGCCAATGCACGGCCAATGCACGGCCAATGCACGGCCAATACGCGTCCAATGCACGGCCAATGCACGGCCAACGCGCGTTCAACGCGTGTTCAATGCGCGGCCAACGCGCGCTCAATACACGTTCAATGCGCGCCCGACGCGTCCCCGCCGCCGCCCCGCACGGACCGCGTGATCCAGATGAGGGGAATGATCAGCACGAAGATGATCGCCGACGCATAGAAGATATCGTTCAGCCCCATCATCGCGGCCTGCGTGTTCACGGTGAAATCGAACATCGCATTCGATGTGGACGGGCTCACGTGCAACAGCGTCTGCGTCGCGTCGATCTGCTGCGCGAACGCCGGATTGTTCGCGTTGGCCTGCTCGGTCAGGCGTTCGTGATGCAGGATCGTGCGGTTGTTCCAGGCCGTGCCCGCGATCGACGTCCCCACCGCGCCGCAAAACACGCGCACGAAATTCGACAGGCCCGCCGCCGCCGGCACTTTCGGACCCGGCTGGCCGGCGAGAATGATGGCCGTCAGCGGCACGAAGAACAGCGCCATCGGGATGCCTTGCAGCAGTGTCGGCAGCACGAGGTGCCACGTGTCGATCTCGATCACGTACTTCGAGCGCATGAAGAACACGATCGCGAAGCCGACGAACGCGAGCGTCGCGATGATGCGCGCGTCCGAGCGCGGCAGCACGCGGCCCATCACGGGCGCGAGGATCACCGCGAAGATGCCGAGCGGCGCGGTCACGAGCCCGGCGTCGACGGAGCGGTAGTTCAAATACTCCTGCATCCATTGCGGCAGCAGCACGAGATTGCCGAAGAACACCGCGTACGCGACGGAAATCGCGATCGTGCCGCCCAGGAAATTGCGCTGCGTAAAGAGCCGCAGATCGACGACGGGATTCGGCTCCGTCAGCTCCCACACGAGAAAGAACGCGAAGCTGATCAGCGCCGTCACCGCGAGCGCGACGATCACGGGCGAGCCGAACCAGTCCAGATCCTTGCCTTTGTCGAGCATGATCTGCAGCGACGCGACCCATGTGATCAGCAGGCCGAGGCCGACGACGTCGATGGGCAGCTTGCGCGTCGGCGTTTCGCGCGTGCGGTAGATCATCCACGTGACGCCCGCCGCGAAGATGCCGACGGGAATGTTGATGTAGAAGATCCACGACCACGAGTAGCTGTCGGTGATCCAGCCGCCGAGCGCCGGGCCCGCGATCGGGCCGACGGTCGCCGTCATCGCCCACAGCGCGAGCGCGCTCGACGATTTTTCCTTGGGCCACGAGCTGAGCAGAATCGCCTGCGACAGCGGAATCAGCGGACCGGCCACGGCCCCCTGAAACACGCGTGCGAGCAGCAGAATGGGCAGCGACGGCGCGACGCCGCACAGCCACGACGCGATCACGAAGCCGAGAATCGCGCCGACGAACAGCCTGATCTGCCCGAAGCGCTGCGTGAACCAGCCCGTCAGCGGAATCGACACGGCGTTTGATGCCGCGAACACCGTGATGACCCATGTGCCTTCATCGACGGACACGCCCAGATTGCCGGAGATCGTTGGGATTGCAACGTTGGCGATCGACGTGTCCAGCACGTTCATGAACGTCGCCAGCGCGACGGCGAAGGTCGCGAGCGCGAGTTGCCCGCCATGCAGCGGCGGTGGAGCAGGCGGTCCGGGCGGCCGCGCGGCGGGCTTCGGCGGGGTGGGTGAGTCGTTCGATGGGTTCGAAGGGTTCGGTCGGTTCGGATCGTTCGGTTCGCTCAAGCGGATCTCCGGCGGTGAACACACGCAAGCCGTCGGACGGCACGGCGTTGTCGGCAGTGGCTGACGGCCCTTCATGCCGATGATAGTCGCAAGCGGCAACCGGCACCCGCCGATTGCACAGGTGCGCGCGGGATTCATCGCGAGATCGCGGCGGGGTTGTGCGTTGCGCGATTGCGTTCGAGTCCGCGCTTAGGTGCGCTTATCGCGCTTATCGCGCGTTTAGGCCCGCACTTTGCGTGTGCCGAAGAGCGGAACAGAAATGCGTTGTCCAGTGCTGCGTCGTCTGTCGATGTCAGTTGTTGGGCGCCACACACGCTTCGCGCAAAACGCGCGCAAAATCGCGACGTGCGGCGTATGCTCCCGCCTGCGCGTGACACGGCAGCGGAAAGGCCCGCAGTGCACGCCGCGCAAGATGAAAGGATGAAGGCGATGGCCTGGGAACGATTCGACAACGGCTGGCGGCTCGCGCCCGCCGATGGACCGGCGACGGCGCTGGTCGTGCTGCTGCATGGCGTCGGCAGCAATGCTCAGGACCTCGTTCCGCTCGCGGACCTCTGGCGTGCAGCGCTGCCGCAAGCGGCGTTCGTCTCGCTCGACGGCAGCGAGCCGTTCGACGGCGGCTTCGGCGGGCGTCAATGGTTCAGCCTGCGCGACGTCGACGAAAGCAACCGTCCCGGGCGTGTCGCGGCCGCATGGCCCGCGCTGCAAAAGATGCTCGACGCCGAGCTCGCGCATTGGGGCCTCGGTTACAGCCAGCTTGCGCTAGTGGGCTTTTCGCAAGGCTCGATGATGTCGCTGCATCACGTGGCGACGAATCCGCAGGGCGCGGCTGTCGTGGTCGCATTTTCGGGGCGGCTCGCGTCGCCCATCACGACGCTCAGCGCCACGCCCGTGACGCTGATCCACGGCGAAGATGACGCCGTGATTCCCGTGCAGGAAACCGAACGCGCCGCAATCGCGCTGACGGACGCGGGCTTCGATGTCGAAGCATTCGCACTGCCGGGCGTCGGCCATACGATTTCCGGCGACGGCGTCGAGCTCGCCCGCGAAGCGTTGGTGCGCGCGCTGGCGCCGCTCGCGCGAAGCTGAAAACGCCTTCATCGCAAACACACACGAGATTCGTCGATACGGCCGCTCGCGCGGCGGCGCGACATCCTGAATCAATATTCCTAAAGTTCGCCAGGTATCTGCCGATATGCGTTCAGGGGCCGGAAGAAGTTTCCGACGCGCTGCCGCACTGCTCACTCGCGGTGTGACATTTTCGCTGCCGCCTCGGCAGCTCAACACTTTCAAAAGAGCCTGACTATGGCCAGATCGCAAGCGCAATCGGTTTTTGGACGCCTGTTCAGCGACTCCGTGGCGGTCGATCTCGGCACGGCCAACACGTTGATCTATACCGACGACGGCGGCATCGTGCTCAATCAGCCGTCGGTGGTGTGCTTCGACAAGCATGAGTCGGCGGCGGGGCGCAAGCGCGTCGCGCTGGTCGGCGACGAGGCGAAGCAGATGCTCGGACGCACGCCCGTCAATCTCGAAGCGGTGCGCCCGATGCGGGCTGGCGTGATCGCCAATTTCCCGGCGGCGGAACACATGATCCGGCAGTTCGTCGGCATGGCGCGTCCGCGGCCGTTCTTCGCGCGCCGCGCGTCGTTCACGATCTGCGTGCCGTCCGGCGCAACGCAGGTCGAGCGCCGCGCGATCCGAGAAGCGGCGGCTGCCGCCGGCGCACGCAAAGTGAACCTGATCGACGAGTCGCTCGCGTCGGCCGTGGGCGCGGGCTTGCCGGTGTCGTCGGCGACGGGCTCGATGGTCGTCGATATCGGCGGCGGCACGACGGAGATCGGCGTGATCGCGCTGGGCGGCACCGCGTACAAGGGCTCGATCCGCGTCGGCGGCGACCAGTTCGACGCGGCTATCATCAAGCACGTGCGCAACAACTTCCATGTGCTGCTCGGCGAGCAGACGGCGGAGCACGTGAAGAAAACGATCGGCTCGGCGCTCGCAATCGTGCCGCCCGATACGATGCGCGCGACGGGACGTGGCATCGACGACGGCTTGCCGCGCACGGTCGAGCTGTCGACGCAGGATGTCGTCGATGCGATCGCCGCGCCGCTGCGTCAGGTGCTGGGGGCCGTGAAGGCCGCGCTGGAAAATGCGCCGCCCGAGCTCGTCACCGATATCGCGGACGCGGGCATCGTGCTGACGGGCGGCGGCGCGCTGCTCGGCAATCTCGCGCGCTACTTCAGCAACGAACTGCACATCGACGTGCGCGTTGCCGACGAGCCTCTGACGTGCGCCGTGCGCGGCGCAGGCGTGGCGGCGAGCGCAGGACTGGTCGAAATGTCGGCGTATGACTGACGCAATCGTTTGACATTGTTTTGGAGCGCTTCAAAGGGCGCTCTAAGGCAGCTTCCCCGCGTTGCCCGCGACGTATCCGACAGCGGCAAACGCGCGCGAAAGCGCTGTGTGACAATGAAGCTTTGTGGCGCGCGTGTCGTGGACCGCGCGCCTTTTTCATTGGCCTCCTTCAGTGACTCCGATTTCCGCTTCATCACCGCATTTCGTCGATCTGCCCAACGGCTTGCGCATGCCTTATGTCGAGCAGGGCGAGGGCGAGCTGCTGCTCTTCGTGCACGGCTCGCTGTGCGACTACCGTTACTGGGACGCGCAGCTCGCGGGCTTGTCGAAGCGCTATCGATGCGTGGCCGTGAGTCTCACGCACTACTGGCCCGCCGCCGATACACCCGCGACGATTCCGTTCAGCTGGAGCAGTCACGCCGATGAAGTCGCGCAGTTCATCGAGCGTTTCGGCGCGGGCGCGGCGCATGTAGTCGGGCATTCGCGCGGCGGCTGTGTCGCGTATCACTTCGCGCGCCGTCACGCGCACCATGTGAAGACACTGACGCTCGCCGATCCGGGCGGGCCGCTGCAGATCGGCGAGCGTGCGCCCGCGAGCCTGCCGGAGACGGTCAATGCGTTGAGGGCGCGTGCCGCGCGACTGATCGAAGAAGGACAGGTCGATGCGGGGCTGCAACTCTTCGTCGATTCCGTCAGCCGTCCGGGCTTCTGGTCGAAGAGCACGCCGAATTTCCGGCGCATGGCGACCGATAATGCGCACACGCTTGCACGCCAGTTCCGTGATCCGCTGCCCGCTTATACGCCCGACGACGCATCGGATGTGAAGTGCCCGGTGCTGCTGATCGACGGTGAGAAGAGTCCGCCGATGTTCCGGCGCACAGCC
Organism: Paraburkholderia franconis; assembly: GCF_009362735.1. Taxonomy (GTDB): domain Bacteria; phylum Pseudomonadota; class Gammaproteobacteria; order Burkholderiales; family Burkholderiaceae; genus Paraburkholderia; species Paraburkholderia franconis. The sequence continues at coordinate 7,795 of NZ_WHNP01000005.1, forward strand.
GAAACGCTCGCGTCATGGCTGCGCGACGCGCGCCGCGAAACGGTGATGGGCGCTTCGCATGGGATGAATCTCGCGCATCCCGCCGCCTTCAACCGTTTCGTCGACGCGTTCGTTCAGGCCGCGCGTTGAAGTTTCTGACAGGTCAGCCTTTCGCGTGCGCGTCGACATCGAGCGCGCGCTCGGCCGCTTCACCGACGAAGCCGCGATAGTACAGATGCACGCCGATCGCGAGCGAGTCGTGACGGATCTCGTTGAACGCTTTCCACGCCTTCACCGGCTCCTTGAACACGAGGTAATGCGCTTCCTGCGAGACGAGACGCGCGACCTGATGCAGGCCATGCCCATGCAGACGGTCGACGAGTTCGTCGAGGCTGCGGTGCGTGCGCGCGTCCGTGCGCGGATAGAGCATGTGCAGAACCGCGACCTTTTCCGTAGCGAGCGCCGCCGACAGAGCGAGCACGATGTCCTGATGATTCAGCGCCGTGACGACGAAATCGTCCGTATCTTCTGTCGCGGGAAAGAGCGTGTCGATGTTCATGTTCATTTTGTGCATTCCTGTGTCTGACTTTAAAAGAGACCCGCCGCCCAATGGATCGCGCGGCGGGTCAAAGACAGCATTGTGTTTTGCAGGGGAAGCTCAACACCAATCCAGTATCTCAGACACGATTGCGTTTGGCGTCCCGTGCTGGAACAAAACATTGTTGCATTGAGCGTTCTCTCTTTCATTTGTCTGTCGGCGGGAGCCTTTATTCCACGGTCGAGTATTGCTTCGTACGAGATTGATTGTTGCGCGAGAGCGATGCAATCAAACGGCATGCGGGTCGTAGAATGCACACGGCTGCCGGAGGCGCGGATGCGCGTGATCGCCGGCTTCGCAACGTCTCAGGAATGCAAAGTCGAAAGGAATCCCAGATGAACGTATCAACGACCAAAGCCTTGCTGTCGTTTTCGAATAGCGACGAGAAAATCGAACTGCCGGTTTATAAAGGATCGATGGGTCCCGACGTAATCGATATTCGCAAGCTCTACGGACAGACGGGCAAGTTCACTTACGATCCGGGCTTCATGTCGACGGCGTCGTGCAATTCGGCGATTACGTATATCGACGGCGACAAGGGCGAGCTGCTGTATCGCGGCTACCCGATCGACAATCTCGCGCAGAATGCCGACTTTCTGGAAACGTGCTACCTGCTGCTGAAAGGCGAACTGCCGAATGCGCAGCAAAAGAAAGAGTTCGAAGACACCGTCACGAAGCACACGATGGTGCACGAGCAGATGCATTTCTTTTTCCGTGGCTTTCGCCGCGACGCGCACCCGATGGCGATTCTCGTCGCCGCAGTTGGCGCGCTGTCGGCGTTCTATCACGACTCGCTCGACATCAACGACCCGACGCATCGCGATGTTTCCGCGATCCGCATGATCGCGAAGCTGCCGACGCTGGTCGCGATGGTGTACAAGTACTCGATCGGTCAGCCGTTCGTGTATCCGCGCAACGACCTGTCGTACAGCGCGAACTTCATGCAGATGATGTTCTCGAACCCGGCGGAAGAGTACAAGGTCAACGACGTGCTGGTGCGCGCGCTGGACCGCATCCTGATCCTGCACGCAGATCATGAGCAGAACGCGTCGACGTCGACGGTGCGTCTCGCCGGTTCGTCGGGTGCGAATCCGTTTGCGTGTATCGCAGCCGGTATCGCCTGTCTGTGGGGCCCGGCGCACGGCGGCGCGAACGAAGCGGCGCTGAACATGCTGGAAGAAATCGGCTCGGTCGATAACATTCCTGAGTTCATCAAGCAGGTGAAGGACAAGAACTCGGGCGTGAAGCTGATGGGCTTCGGCCACCGCGTGTACAAGAACTACGATCCGCGCGCGAAGTTGATGCGCGAAACGTGCCACGAAGTTCTGAACGAACTGGGCCTGCACGACGACCCGCTGTTCAAGCTCGCAATGGCGCTAGAAAAAATCGCGCTGGAAGACGAGTACTTCGTGTCGCGCAAGCTGTACCCGAACGTCGATTTCTATTCGGGCATCGTGCAGCGCGCGCTGGGTATCCCCACTGCGATGTTCACGTGCATCTTTGCGATGGCGCGTACTGTCGGCTGGATTGCGCAGTGGAACGAAATGATCGCCGATCCCGAGCAGAAGATCGGCCGTCCGCGTCAGCTGTTCATCGGCGAGACGCCGCGTGACGCGAAGCCGGTCGCGCGCCGCTAATCGTTTGTCAGTTATCGAAGCTTGCTTTTGAACGCCGCTATCCGCGGCATCGTCTGAAGCGCAGGCGCCGTTTCCGCAAGAGGGAAACGGCGCCTTTTTTCATTCGGGCGCTGCATTCGATATCGGCAGGATGGCGAATCAATTCCTTTGCGTTCCGTTCGCGTGTGAGAGGGTGCGCTGCTCGCCTGAAGCCATTTCACGCATCGACAGCACGACCCGTGCCATGCGTGCCGCTCGATTCCCGCTTCATGCATTACACGAAAAAATCATGGAGATCGGGGCACCCGCCGCGCTATCCTCTGTCCTAATTGCGCGAACCCTCTACAATCGGAACGAAGCCACTAGCACAGGAGCATGCTGATGCAGGATCCAGAAGCACTCGGCGGACTGACCCATCAGGGCGGCGTGGACTATCAGGGCGAAGACAACGACAGCGCGTTCATCGCGCCGGAAAACCTGAACCTCGCCGCCGCGACGCAGCATGTGCTGAAATCGGGCGGCACGTTCATCGTCAACGATCCGCTCGGCGATGTCACAGGGCATGACGACGGCCTGTTCGTCAACGATACCCGCGTGCTGTCGCAACTGCGTTTGACCTTCGGCGGCCGCGCGCCGTCGCTGCTGTCGGGCAGCGTCAGCAGCGACAACACTTCATTCACCGCGCATCTGACCAACCGCCCGCTGCCGCCGCTCGGCGGCAGCAGCACGCCGGAAGGCGTGATTCACGTCGAACGCGTGCGTGTGCTGTCGGGCACGGTGATGAACGAAGCGATCGAGCTCACCAACTATGGCACGACGGATGCGGTCGTGCCGCTGTCCATTTCGTTCGCGAGCGATTTTCGCGACATGTTCGAAGTGCGCGGCCTGAAGCGCGATCGTGAAGGCACGATCGAAACACCGCGCGTGCACAAGAACGAAGTATTGCTCGGCTATGTCGGTCTCGACGACGTCGCGCGACGCGTGCGCGTCGCGTTTTCGCCGATGCCCGACAAGCTGCTCGCGGGCCGCGCCGATTACTCGGTGAAGCTGCCGGCGCAGGCATGCGTGTCGATCTATCTGTCGGTGGCCGTGCAGGTCGAGGCGCACAAGGGCGCGCCCGACGTCAACGTGCCGCAATCGACGCATACCGTCACCGAGCTTCACGTGTCGCAGATCGATGCGGCACGTCCTCGCGTGGGCCGCTCGGCCGTGCGCGCGGCGCTCGTCGACGCGCACCTGGTGATGCGCGAGCGGCGTCGCGCATCGGCGCGCGTGCGCTCGAGCAATCCGCTTTTCAACGCATGGATCGACCGCTCGCAGGCAGACCTCAATCTGCTGACGACGGATCTCGCGACGGGGCCGTATCCGTATGCGGGCATTCCGTGGTTCTCGACGCCGTTCGGACGCGACGCCGTCATCACATCGTTGCAGACGCTGTGGCTGCAACCCGCTCTCGCGCGCGGCGTGCTGCGCTTTCTCGCCGAGCATCAGGCGAAGGAGGACTCCGCGTTCCGCGATGCCGCCGTCGGCAAGATCATGCACGAAATGCGCCGCAGCGAAATGGCGGCGACGGGCGAGGTGCCGTTCGCGCTGTACTACGGCGGTGTCGATACGACGCCGCTGTTCATCGTGCTCGCGGGCGCGTACGTTGCGCGCACGGGTGACACGAAGCTCGTCGACGAACTGTGGCCCGCGCTCGAACGCGCGACGAAGTGGGTGTCGGCCGTGTGTGACCGCAACCGCTATGGTCTGCTCGATTATCAGCGCGCGTCGGACAGCGGCCTTGCGAACCAGGGCTGGAAGGACAGTCACGATTCCGTCTTTCACGCGGACGGACGCTACCCAGACGGGCCCATCGCGCTCGTCGAAGTGCAGGCTTATGCGAGCGCCGCGTTCGACACGATGGCGCGCTTCGCGACGCTGCGCGGCCAGACCGGGGAGGCCACGCGCTATATGCAGCGCGCAATGGCGATACGCGCGTGCGTCGAAGACAGGTACTGGATGGACGACACGAACTTCTACGGCATCGCGCTCGACGGCAAGGGCGACCTGTGCCGCGTGCTCGCGTCGAACGCTGGGCATCTGCTTGCGTTCGGCTTGCCGTCGCGCGAGCGCGGCGAAGCGGTGGCGCGCTCGCTGGAGTCGGCGCTCTTTCATACAGGCTGGGGCGTGCGCACATTGGCGGCGGGCCAGCCGCGCTTCAATCCGATGGCGTATCACAACGGCTCCGTCTGGCCGCACGACAACGCGATCTGCGCGCGCGGCCTCGCGCGCTACGGCGCCAAGGCGGCCGCCGTGCGTCTGTTGCAGGCGCTCTTTCAGGCGGCCGTCAATTTCGACATGCGGCTGCCGGAGCTGTTCTGCGGCTTTCCGCGCCGCCGTGGCGAACCGCCGACGGCGTACCCCGTCGCCTGTCTGCCGCAAGCCTGGGCGGCCGGCTCGCCGTTCATGATGCTCGAAGCGTGCCTGGGCGTAACGATCGACGCGGCGCGGCGCGAAGTGCTCATCGAGCAGCCGATGCTGCCTGAAGGCATCGACTGGATCGAGATCAGCGATCTGCGCGTCGGCGATTCGTCGGTGTCGATCACGTTCCGGCGCGTCGCGGGCAAGGTCGTGGCGTCGGCGGAGCAGGGGGATGTGCGGGTGATCGCGCTGTTGTAAGCCGTCGCCTTTCAACCTTCTTCGACGGAGCCCGAACATGCCGCAAAACGTCTACGTCGTGTTCAAGGGCACGCTGAAACTGGGCGTGCCCTTTCTCGACGGCTACAAAGGCGACCCGCACTATTTGATCGTGGTCGACGACACCAAAGGGGGCGACTTCGAGATCGTCACCAATGTGAAGTCCGATAGTTCGCTCACGGGTCCCGCCGGATACCACGTGCTCTATGCGTGGAATCAGTATTTCGATCATCCGATGATCGCAGATCTCGCGAAGCTGCCGCTTGGCCTCACGCAGACAGGATTTCCGAAGCTGGACTACGTGCACGATACGCGCCTCGTCGATCTCACGACGATGCGTCCCATCACGCTCGATACGCAGGCCGAGCACAACGACATCAACGCGCTCGTCAACGGGATGTTGGAGCTCGACATGTCGGCGGCGCCCGTCGACTATGTGTATCGAAGCAAGAGCGGCAACGACACGCGGCGCGGCTGGAAGCCCACGAAGACTGTCAGCGTGTACGGCTTCGGCTTTCTGTTCGAGTCTGAGAAGGACGGCTTGCACGAAACGCACATGAACCAGGGCAATCCGAAGCCGCAGCCGGGCAGCCACGTGAGGGACCATACGTCGGAGAATGGGACCTTTCAGGACGGCGCGGTGATGGTCGAAGTGGATGGGCGGTTTCAGGCGCTCTTCGTGGCGTTCCAGACGCAGCTCGTGCCGACCGACAACCGGGGCTGGCCGATTCCCGGAACGTCGCATCCGATTCTCGGCTAGCGACACGCTGACGTGCCCATCGCTGCACGATGCTGACACGGTGCTAAGCTTGCAAACGCGTTCAGCGTTAATTTCAGGGGCGGCGTCGCGCTTGCGCCGGTTTCATCCGACGAGTGCTGGCAGGCGCGGCAGCCCACGGGAGAAGCTCATGGCGGCACGCTCGATTGCATCGTTGTCCCTCTCGTTCGGCCTCGTGTCGATTCCTGTGCGGCTCTATTCCGCGACCGAAAGCGGGTCGGACGTGCGCTTCAATATGCTCGCGCCCGACGGCTCCCGCGTGAAGCAGCAATACATCTCGGAGACGACGGGCGCCGTCGTCGAACGCTCGTCGATGAAGAAGGGCTACGAGTTCGAGAAAGACCGCTTCGTCGTCTTCACCGCCGACGAACTGAAGGCGCTCGAAGAAAGCGCGAGCCACGTCGTCGAGATCGTGGCCTTCATTCCGGAGAAATCGGTCGATCCCGTCTACTACGACAAGGCGTATTACATCGCACCCGACAAGCGCGGCGGCAAGCCCTATAGCCTGCTGCAACAAGCGCTTGCGGAAAGCGGCCGCTGCGCGCTGGCGAAGTGGGCATTCAAGGGCAAGACCCGCATCGTCCAGGTGCGGCCGGCCGAAGACGGCCTCGTGTTCCAGCAGCTGCTGTTCGCGGACGAAGTGCGCTCGCTGAAGGACCTGAGCATCGAGCACGTGAGCGTTACCGCGTCTGAGCTGAAGCTCGCGATGCAGATCATCGAGCAGGGCGCCGAGGACCATTACGACCCCAGCGCATACGAGGACGAGGAGAAAAAACGCATCCTCGAGGCCATCGACAGGAAGATCGAAGGCCGGCAGGTCATCTCGGCCGAGCGCGCGGATGTGCCCGAGCCGGGCGGCGAAGTGATCGACCTGATGGAAGCATTGCGCGCGAGTCTGAAAGGCGGCGCGAGGGCCAAGCCTGCTACCGCGTCCGCGAGCCCGTCTGAGAGCCCGTCCGCGAGCGCGCAAAAGCGCAAGCCCGCCGAGCCCGCGACCGACATCGCCGCTGCGCCGAGAACGCGCAAGCCTGCCGCGCGCGCGGCGAAAGCCCCCGCTGCCGAAGTGCCCACCAAGGTTCGGGCGCGCAAGTGACGAGAGCGGACGCGGCGCATAGCCTGTCGATGCGCGAGCTGGAGTCGATGCTGGGCGTGTCGCGGCGAGTCGTCTCGGGACTCGTCGACGCCGGCTTCGTGACGCCGACGCGCGGGCCGCGCAACGCGCTGCGCTTCACGTTTCAGGATGTCGTGCTGCTGAGGACGGCGCTCCAGTTGCGCGCATCGAATATTCCTCCGCGCAAGATCGTGCAGGCATTGCAGCGCCTCAGGTCCGAACTGCCCGAAGCGTTGCCGCTGTCGGGCATTCGCGTCACGGCCGTCGGCAATGAGATCGTCGTGCGAACGGGACCATCGCAATGGGACGCGATAACGGGCCAGCATCTGCTCGACTTCGAAGTGGCGCAGATCAAGGGCGACGTGGTGTTTCTCGAATCGTCGCCGCAACCGAAGGACGCCGCGCGCGAGGCCGACGAATGGTACGGCCTCGCCGGGCAATTGATGGAGTCGGATGCGAAGGGCGCGGAGCAGGCGTACAGGAAAGCGATCGCGCTTTCGCCCGAGCCGTTTTATGCCGCGTATGTCGATCTCGGCGCGCTGCTGTGCGAAAGCGAAGCGCGCTGCGAAGACGCGCTGTGCGTATTCGACGACGCGCTGTCGTATTTCCCCGAAGACGCCGTGCTTCATTTCAATCGCGCGGTGGCGCTCGAGGGACTGGACCGGCTTGCGGATGCGGAGCGAAGCTACGAGCGTTGTCTCGAACTCGATCCGTCGTACGCGGATGCGCACCACAATCTCGCCATTCTTCTCGATGGTCTCGGCGACCAGCAGGGGTTGCTGCGGCATCTGAATGCGTATCGGCGGCTGACGAATTAGAGCGCCTGTCCGCGCCGATATTTCGAGCACGTCCGTTCAGCTGATTGTCGATTGGCGAGCGTCCAAAAAGGCGTAGACTTTCCGCTTACGCACGCAGAACCAGTGTGCGAGAAACGCCTGCGCGGGCTCTCTTGTTCGCCATGCGCACGGGTTGATTTCGGTGCAACGGTACGCACGTAGTGAAGACAGGAATAGAGGTCACAACCCATGCTGAAACCCGAATTCAACGACGCCGACAGTGCGCGTCCGGAACTGCTTTGCTTCCTTGTCGCGATTGCGGCGGCTTCGCATGCCCTTACACAGGAATGGCGTGTCGATCATGTCGTCGAATGCTGCCGCCGCTGGCTGAGAAAAAACGACGTGAAGATGCACTGGCTCGATCGGGTCAAGATCGGGCAGCTCGCGCTGAAAATCGCAAGCGAGGATCTGCTGGACGCGGGTATTGCCGTGCGTCTTTCCAGCGTGAACGCGCTCTTTACGAGCGAAATGGAATTGAACGAGGCGAGCACGATGGTGCAGCGAATGATGTCGCTGTGCCAGGAAGCGCTTTGATCGACCAGCCTCGGTACCGATTTTCAAACACAGCATTGCAATCCCGATAGCTGATCGCAAGACGTCCACCGTTCATACTCGACACTTTTGCAGCGCCGCATAGGGCGGGCGCGACAGGGGCACAGTGTAGAGGTTGTTGTGAGCGATATCGGAATGAATGAGGCGCGACCGCGGCGCGCCTGTCTGACAAGACGCGGGATGACCATTGCGGCAACGAGGCTGGTCAAATGGGCGGCCCTGTTCGCCCTTGCACCGCTGATGATGCAGGCGTGCTCCACTTCGAGTCCAGTAACGGAAGCGGCCAACCCAGGACGATATTCCCTTCACGCGACGGCCGCGGGCGGCAGCGTCGCATGGGCGAGATCCCACAAGGCGGTCATGCAGAGCGCGAGCGATTTCTGTCAGCAGCGCGGGCAGATGCTCAGCGTCGTTTCCGAGTCTTCGAAGGGCGTGCGGGCACTCGAAGAACATGAGGCGGAACTCACGTTCGAATGCCACTCGCGGTTTTGATTCGAGTGCGCAGCGTTGGTGAAAGGATGATGCCGCTGTGCTGCGTCGAAAGATTGCGCGTTGGCGCAACGCGTGCTGCCTGCAAGGGCAATCGTTGAACCGACGAAAAAAAACCCGCCATGGAGGCGGGCTTGATCAGGCCGTGGTGTCGAAGCAGTGAAGCAGTCGCCGTGATGACGAAGTGTTTATTCGCACTCCGCCGGTTCCCTGTTCAGCATGCTCTTTGGAATCGACAGAATCAGCACGCAACTGACGAGAAGGCAGGCGCCAAGCGCGTACGTGCCGTTGTTGATGTTGCCCGTCAGATCCTTCGCCACACTGGTAATCATCGAGCCGGTAAAGCCCGACAGGTTGCCGACGGAGTTGATCAGCGCAATGCCGGCCGCTGCCGCCGTGCCCGAGAGAATCTGCCCGGGGAAGGTCCAGTAAATCGGCATCAGGCCAAGGATTGCGCAGGTCGCGATCGTCAGAAACAGAATCGACAGCGGCACATTGTTCGCGAACAGCGCGCTCAGAATCAGGCCGACGCCACCGATGCATGCGGGAATCGCCGCGTGCATCCGACGCTCGCCTGTCTTGCGAGAGTGCGCCGCATTCCAGATCATCGCGACTACCGCGCTGAGGTACGGAATGGCCGTCAGCAAGCCGATGTTAAAGGTGCTTTTCACGCCCGACGCCTTGATGATCGACGGCAGCCAGAACGCGAGGCCATAGAAGCCGGTGTTGAACGTCAACAGGATAAAGGTCAGCAGCCACACGCGCGGGCTCTTGAGCGCCGCTGCAACGCTATGCGTCTTTTTCGCGCTTTCCTGTTCGATATTTCTTTGCAGCAGGGCCTTTTCGGAAGGCGTCAGCCATTTCGCCGATTGAATGCCATCGCCCATACGGAACAGCACCACGAATGCGACGAGGATCGAAGGAATGCCTTCCAGCAGAAGCATCCATTGCCAGCCGCCCAGGCCGAACACGCCATGTGTATTCTCCATCAGCCATCCGGAAACGATGCCGCCCAGCGTCAGGCTCACGGGAATGGCAATCAGGAACCCCGACATCGCGATGCTTTGGCGACGGGCCGGGAACCAGTAGTTCATGTAGAGGATGATGCCCGGGAAAAAGCCTGCCTCGCAGACGCCCAGCAGGAAGCGGAGGATGTAGAACATCGTCGATGTTTCGACGTGGAAGAAGCTTGCCAGCGGCGAGATGAAGGCGAGCGACGACGAGACGATACCCCATGTCACCATGATGCGGGCGATCCAGAAACGCGCTCCGTAGCGATGAAGAAGCAGGTTGCTCGGCATCTCGAAGAAGAAGTATCCCCAGAAGAAGATGCTTGCACCGACGGCATAGACGCCATCGCTCAGGCCGAGCGAGTCGAGCATCTGCAATTTCGCAAAGCCGACATTGACCCGGTCCAGGTAGGCGACGACGTAACACAGAAGCAGCAGCGGCAAGATGCGCTTCAGTACCTTGCGATAAAGCAGTTCTTCAGTCTCATCGACAGCGACGGATGACGCCGCGGTCTGAGTGATGGTGGGCATAGGGTTGTCTCCTTTTGCATATGTCGTGCGCGATCTCGTTCGAAGGGAGATCGCTCATCGTACTGCGTGGTGGCTTGCTGGCGCGTCGAATAGCGCCTCGAAACGTAGTTACCGGTAACATCGCGATGTGCAACTGCCGATGCGCGAAAATGTTATCGGTAACGAAGTTAGCACGAGGAGGCATCGCAGAGCAAGCCAGGGGAATCTACCTGGGTGGGGGAAGACATCTGCGTGGCGCGACCGTGGCGGCCGCCGCACGCGGCATCACACGGCCCGTTCTCCTGAAAACGCGTAAACCAGGTGAGGTGCACAGACCCGGCACAGCGTGATAATATCGAAAGATGTTACCGATAACAGATATGTGAATCCGACGGCAAGGAGACGGCTGCGGGCCCCCGACGGGCGCCCACGCGGGCCGTAATACGAGCGATAGTGACCAACACATCACCAGCACATCGAACAACGGAGTACAACGCAATGACCCAGTCCAACATACGGCGCCTGCGCAGCCAGGAATGGTTCGATGACCCGGCCCATGCCGACATGACCGCGCTCTATGTCGAGCGCTTCATGAACTATGGCCTCACGCGCGAGGAATTGCAGTCGGGCCGTCCCATCATCGGCATCGCGCAGACGGGCAGCGACCTCGCGCCCTGCAACCGGCACCACATCGAACTCGCTGCGCGGACCAAGGCGGGCATTCGCGACGCGGGCGGCATTCCGATGGAGTTCCCCGTGCATCCGCTCGCCGAGCAGAGCCGCCGGCCCACGGCCGCGCTCGATCGCAATCTTGCGTATCTCGGTCTCGTCGAAATCCTGCATGGATTCCCGCTCGACGGCGTCGTGCTGACGACGGGTTGCGACAAGACAACGCCGGCGTGCCTGATGGCCGCCGCGACGGTCGACATGCCCGCGATCGTGCTGTCAGGCGGCCCGATGCTCGACAGCTGGCATCAGGGCAAGCGCGTCGGCTCGGGCACGGTGATCTGGCATGCGCGCAATCTGCTTGCCGCAGGCGAGATCGATTACGAAGGCTTTATGGAACTCACGACGGCATCGTCGCCTTCCATCGGCCACTGCAATACGATGGGCACGGCGCTGTCGATGAACAGTCTCGCGGAAGCGCTCGGCATGTCGCTGCCCGGCTGCGCGAGCATTCCCGCCGCCTATCGCGAGCGAGGCCAGATGGCGTACGCGACGGGCAAGCGCATCGTCGATCTCGTGCGCGAAGACGTGCGGCCCTCGCACGTCATGACGAAAGAAGCATTTGAGAACGCGATCGTCGTCGCGTCGGCGCTGGGTGCGTCCACCAACTGTCCGCCGCACCTGATCGCAATCGCGCGCCACATGGGCGTCGAGCTGAGCCTCGACGACTGGCAGCGCGTCGGCGAGCAGGTGCCGCTCATCGTCAACTGCATGCCGGCCGGCGAGTATCTGGGCGAGAGCTTCCATCGGGCGGGCGGCGTGCCTGCCGTGCTGCGCGAACTCGACCGCGCTGGGCTTGTGCATCGCGACTGCCTGACGGTGTCGGGCCGCGCCATCGGCGCGATCGCCGACAGCACGCCTGAGCCGGACCGCGACGTCATCAAGACCACAGACGCGCCGCTCAAGCATGGCGCGGGATTCATGGTGCTGTCGGGCAACTTCTTCGATAGCGCGATCATGAAGATGTCGGTGGTCGGCGATGCGTTCAGGCAAACCTATTTGAACGAGCCTGGCGCGGAGAACTCGTTCGAGGCGCGCGCCATTGTGTTCGATGGTCCCGAGGACTATCACGCGCGCATCAACGATCCGTCGCTGAATATCGACCAGCATTGCATTCTCGTAATTCGCGGTGCGGGCACGGTCGGCTATCCGGGCAGCGCGGAAGTCGTCAACATGGCTCCGCCCGCGGAACTGGTGCGCGAGGGCATCACGTCGCTGCCGACGATGGGCGACGGCCGGCAGAGCGGAACGTCGGCGAGCCCGTCGATCCTCAACATGTCGCCTGAGGCGGCTGTGGGCGGCGGGCTTGCGCTGCTGCAAACGGGCGACCGTATTCGCGTCGATCTGAATGCGCGCAGCGTCAACGTGCTGGTCGATGAAAAAGAGCTTGAGCGGCGCCGCGAAAGCGCGAGCTTCGAGATTCCGCAGGCGCAGACTCCATGGCAGGAGTTGTATCGGCAGACCGTGGGGCAACTGTCGACGGGCGGCTGTCTCGAGCCCGCGACGCTCTATCTGAAAGTCATCGCCGAGCGCGGCAACCCGCGACACTCGCATTGAACGCGATCGGGCTGGCTCGATGCGTTCAAGTCGATGCCAGCCCTTATCGAATCAGCGGCCCATATGAAACGAACGGAGACATTGCGCACCATGACCTCATCATCCCCATCAGCGTATCTTCCCGACGATATCCAGCAGGCGCTGCTCGTCGGCCGCGTATGGCGTAAAGCGGGCGCGCACGAAGGGCCTTCTGTCGTGCTCGTGCGCAACGGCGAAGTACTCGATATCACGGCGAGCGTTCCGACCACCGCAGACCTGTTCGATCGCGACGACATCGTTCAATTTGCACGTACGGTGAAGGGCGAGTCGGTAGGCTCCGTCGACAGGCTGATCGAGGCCAATCTTCTGCACGGCACGGAAGAGCCCGCACTGCGGCTGCTCGCACCTAACGACGTTCAGGCGATCAAGGCATGCGGGGTGACATTTGCGGTGAGCCTCATCGAGCGCGTCATCGAGGAGCAGGCGGGCGGCGATCCGGCAAAGGCGCAAGACGTTCGGGAAACCATCGCTGCAACGATCGGCACGGACCTGTCGAAAATCAAGCCTGGCTCTGAAGCGGCGATGAAGCTAAAGGCGGAACTGGAGCGGCGCGGCGCATGGTCCCAGTACATGGAAGTGGGCATCGGGCCCGATGCCGAAGTGTTCTCGAAGTCGCAGCCGATGTCGGCCGTCGGCTTCGGCGCGGACATCGGATTGCTGCCCGCATCGAACTGGAACAATCCCGAGCCCGAGATCGTCCTCGCAGTCAACAGCCGTGGCGAGATCGTCGGCGCGACGCTCGGCAACGACGTCAATCTGCGCGACATCGAAGGCCGTTCGGCTTTGCTGCTCGGCAAGTGCAAGGACAACAACGCGTCGTGTGCAATCGGTCCGTTCGTGCGCCTGTTCGATGCATCGTTCGATCTCGACTCGGTGCGCAAGGCTAGCGTGTCGCTGCGTGTCGAGGGCGCGGATGACGGCTTTCTTCTCGATGGCGTCAGCCACATGAGCGAGATCAGCCGCGATCCGGCCGATCTCGTCGCGCAGACATGCGGACGCCATCACCAGTATCCCGACGGCTTCATGCTGTTTCTCGGCACGATGTTCTCGCCGATCAAGGACCGTGACACAGAAGGCGGCGGCTTTACGCATCATCTCGGCGACAAGGTCACGATCTCGACGCCGCAACTCGGCGCGCTCATCAACACCGTGCAGTTGAGCACGGAGATCGCGCCGTGGACCTTCGGCGTGCGCGCGCTGTATTGCAACCTGGCCTCGCGCGGATTGCTCCAGTCGATCGCGCGTGCCGACTATCGATAACGCTGAATCAGGAAAGACAACATGAACCAGTTCGACAACTATATCGACGGCAAATGGGTGCGCGGCGCCACTACATCTGCCAACGTCAACCCGTCCAATCTCGACGACGTCATCGGCGAATTCGCGCAGGCAGACGATGCGCAGACGCGCGACGCGATCGCCGCCGCGCGCAAGGCCTTTGCGCGTTGGTCGCTGTCGACGCCTCAGCAACGCTTCGATCTGCTCGATCAGGCGGGCAGCGTCATCCTTGCGCGCAAGTCGGAGCTGGGCCGGCTGCTTGCACGCGAAGAAGGCAAGACGCTGCCCGAAGCAATCGGCGAAGTCGGCCGGGCAGGGCAGATCTTCAAGTTCTTTGCCGGCGAGGCGCTTCGTATCGGCGGCGAGACGGTGCCTTCCGTGCGGCCCGGAATGACCGTCGAAATGACGCGTGAGCCGCTCGGTGTCATCGGCCTCATTACGCCGTGGAACTTCCCGATTGCCATTCCTGCCTGGAAGATTGCGCCCGCGCTCGCGTATGGCAACACGGTCGTCATCAAGCCCGCGGACCTCGTGCCGGCGAGCACGTGGGAACTGGTGAAGATCATCGCCGAAGCAGGTGCGCCCGCGGGCGTCATCAATCTCGTGATGGGCCGCGGTTCGGTGGTTGGCGAAGCGATCGTCAACTCACCGGACGTCGACGCCGTCAGCTTTACCGGCTCGGTGGCGACGGGCCGCTCGATCGGCGCAAAGTGCTTCGCGACAGGCAAGAAGTTTCAGCTGGAGATGGGCGGCAAGAACCCGATGGTCGTAGTCGATGACGCCGACCTCGATGTTGCCGTCGAGGCTTGCATCAACGGTGCCTTCTTTTCGACGGGACAACGGTGTACGGCGTCGAGCCGGCTTATCGTCACGGAAGGCATCCACGACCGCTTTGTCGAAGCAATGAAGGCGCGCATGACGACGCTGAAGGTCGGCGACGCACTGGCTGACGGGACGCATATCGGGCCTGTCGTCGACGACAAGCAACTCCAGCAGGATGAGCGCTACATCGCGATTGCACGCGAAGAGGGCGGAGCGGTGTTCGGCGGCGAGCGTGTCGAAGCGTCCACGCGCGGCTATTTCCTCGCTCCGGCGCTGGTGACGAATACGACGGCCGCGATGCGCATCAACCGCGAAGAGGTGTTCGGCCCTGTCGCGTCCGTCATCAAGGTCAAGGACTATCACGAAGCGCTCGCGGTGGCGAACGACACGGAGTTCGGCTTGTCGGCGGGCATCTGCACGACTTCGCTGAGCCTTGCGAGTCACTTCCGTCGACACGTGCAGGCTGGCATGGTCATGGTGAATACGGCCACGGCTGGCGTCGACTATCACGTGCCCTTTGGCGGCCGCAAAGGGTCGAGCTATGGTCCTCGCGAGCAGGGCAGCTATGCGCGCGAGTTCTATACGGCCGTCAAGACTTCGTACATCAATCCGGGCGCGGTTTGAAGCGAGCGGCGAAATAGCACGGGCCTGTCGATGCGGTGTGACGCATCGGCGGCCCGCGTTCGTTCTACCCGCCCTACATTGGATCGCTCCTCATACCGGGTGGTAACATTTGTTGTCATCCCATCGCCCGGTACACCGTATGCCCGACAACTTCGATCAGCTCGCCGCCCTGATTCGCGGACGCTTTCAGGAACTCAGTCCGCAGTTCCAGATGGGGGCGGCGTTTCTGCTCGATCATCCCGATGAGGTCGCCGTTTCGTCGATGCGCAAGGTCGCCGAGCGCGCGCAGGTGCAACCCGCGTCGCTCGTGCGTCTGTCGCAGCAACTGGGTTTTCCGGGCTGGAACGAGTTGCGCGACCTGTTCGTCGCACGGGTGCGCACGCGTCCGGAGCCGCTGACCACGCGCGCGCGCTCGCTCGTCAAGGGCCATGCGAAAGACGCGCTCGCGCACGATCTGCTCGTCGCGCATCAGCACAATCTCGAAGTGACGGCGGCGCACAATGCGCGCGTCACCGTCGAGGCCGCGAAGCTGCTGCGGCGCGCATCGCACGTGCATGTCGCCGGCTTCCGGTCGTGTTATCCCGTCGCGTTCGGTCTTGTCTACGGATACCGTCTCTTTCGCTCGTCGGTATCGCTGCTGACGGGCGAAGCGGGCACGCTCGAAATGCAGTTGCGCGGCATCGGGCGCGATAGCGCAACCGTCGTCGTGAGCTTCGCGCCGTATTCCGTCGAAGCCGCGCGCGTCGCCGAGGCTGCGCTCGAAAAAGGCAGCAAGCTGATCGCCATCACCGACAGCGCCGTGTCGCCCATCGCGCTGAACGCCGACAAGGTGCTGATTTTTTCACACGAAAGCCCGTCGTTTTTTCCATCCCTCGTGGCGGCGACGGCGATCGCCGAATCGCTGGTCGCGCATCTGCTCGCGCTAGAAGGCACGGACGCCGTCCAGCAGCTCGAACTCGCCGAACAGTCGCTGCACGCAAAGGGCGCGTACGTACCCTGATGTACCTGATCGACGGGCCACGGCGTGTTCCGTGGCTCGAAACATGTGCGAGCGGCTGCGCACGGCGGCTTGCATCCTCATTGACAACATATGTTGCCGTGGCGTATAAATGCGCATCGCGTGTTGATTGATGTCAGAGGTGTCGTGTGTCGAAGCGGGGATGGGTGTTGCATCGGATAGCCGGCGAGCCGGCTGAAATCGGCCGGCAGCTCGGCGAGCTGGCCCGGCCGGTGTTCGATGCGTACATGCAGCAGAGCGCGGCCTGGCGCAGCGTGCGCGCGTGGCGCGGCCACGAGTTCGTGCGGCACCTGCGCGATACGGCGCTCGCGCACTTTCCCGACCAGGTGGCGGAACTCGACGGAATCGCGGCCGGCCTTGGCTGGTCAGCGGAAGACATTTTCCTGTGGAATTGCCGTGGCGAGCTGGTTCACAACACGTCCGACGGCTGCACGACGTTCGCAGCCATCGCAGGCGAAGAAACGCTGGTCGCGCACAACGAAGACGGCGATCCGTTCCTGCACGGCAAAGGCCTGATCGTCGATGTCCAGCCGACGGGCAAGCCCGGCTTCATCAGCTTCTACTACCCGGGCTCGCTGCCCGGACACACGTTTGCTGCGAACCGCGCCGGGCTCGTGCAGGCGATCAACAATCTGCGCATCCGTCAGCCGTTGACAGGCGTGCCCCGCATGATTCTCGCGCGCGCGGTGCTCGACGCATCGACGCTGGACGCCCCCGTGCATCTGCTGCAAGCCACGCCGCGCGCGAGCGGCTTCCATCACACGCTCGGCGCGGCGGGCGACAGTCGCGTGATGAGCGTCGAGGCGACGGCGATGCGCTGCTCGGTCGTGCCCGTCGCGCGCGCGTCGGCTCACGCGAATCACATGATCCATCGCGGCTGCGATCGCGAGGCGCAGATCGTCACCGATTCGTCGCGCGACCGTCAGGCGCGCGTCGCGGCGCTGCTCGAAGAGCGGGGCGTGGCCATCGACGGCGACGCGCTCGTGCAGATGCTGCACGACAAGGCGCCCGTCGGCCTGCCGATCTACCGCGAAGAGCCGAACGATCCCGACGACGAAAACACGCTCGCGACGGCGCTGTTTCGCATCCGTAACGACGGCGTCGCGCTGCAGGTGTACGCGCAACGCGCCGTCGTTTTCAACACTTTTATTGAACGCACCTGCACGCACGGCGGCCCGAACGCCACCGTTCTCCCTACCTCCAAGGAAAGCGCATGACTACCGTATTCCACCGCATGCCGAAGCAGACGTTGCCCGTCGCCGTGAAAGGCGAGGGCATCGAGATCATCGATTCGACGGGCAAGCGTTATATCGACGCATCGGGCGGCGCGGCCGTTTCGTGCCTGGGCCACAGCAACCAGCGCGTGATCGACGCGATCAAGCGCCAGGCGCAGCAACTGCCGTATGCGCACACGTCGTTCTTCACGACGCAGCCCGCCGAGGAACTCGCGAGCTATCTGGTCGACCGCGCGCCGCAAGGACTCGGGCACGTGTATTTCGTGTCGGGCGGCTCGGAGGCGATCGAGGCCGCACTGAAGCTCGCGCGCCAGTACTTCGTCGAAACGGGCGAGCTGCAGCGCCGTCATATCATCGCGCGGCGCCAGAGCTATCACGGCAATACGCTCGGTGCGCTCGCGATCGGCGGCAATGCGTGGCGCCGCGAGCCGTTCCTGCCGCTGCTGATCGACGCGCATCACGTGAGCCCGTGCTACGCGTATCGCGAGCAGCGCGCGGACGAAACGGAAGAGCAGTTCGCGCAGCGTCTTGCCGACGAACTCGAACAGAAGATTCTCGAACTCGGCTCGCAGACCGTCGCGGCCTTCGTCGCCGAAACGGTGGTCGGCGCGACGGCGGGTGCCGTGCCGCCCGTGCGCGAGTATTTCCGCAAGATTCGCGCGGTGTGCGACCGCTATGGCGTGCTGCTGATTCTCGATGAAATCATGTCGGGCATGGGCCGCACGGGCCATCTGTTCGCGTGCGAAGAAGACGGCGTGGTGCCTGATTTGCTGACCATCGCGAAGGGGCTCGGCGCGGGTTATCAGCCGATCGGCGCGACGCTCGTGAGCGACAAGATCTATAGCGCGATCACGGGCGGCTCGGGCTTCTTCCAGCACGGCCACACGTATATCGGCCACGCGACGGCCTGTGCCGCCGCGCTCGAAGTGCAGCGCGTGATCGCCGACGAGCATCTGCTCGACAACGTGAAAGCGCGCGGTGAACAGCTGCGTTCGCTGCTGCGCGAGCACTATGCGCAGCATCCGTATGTCGGCGACATTCGCGGCCGTGGTCTTTTCGTCGGCGTCGAGATGGTGAAAGACCGCGCGGCGAAAACGCCATTCGATGCGAAACTGAAGCTGCACGCCGCGATCAAACGCGAGGCGTTCCAGCGCGGTCTGATGGTGTATCCGATGGGCGGCACCGTCGACGGCAAGATCGGCGATCACGTGCTGCTCGCGCCGCCGTTCATCTGCACGCCGCGCGATATCGAGCAGATCGTCGGCCGCCTGACGGATGCAATCGAAGGCGCGCTTGCCGCGACGGGCGCTGCCTGATCCAAACCGAACCCACTCTCGAAGAACTTGCGATGACCAACCGTCTGCCCTCTTTCGACGCCAGCCACGCGTCGTCCGAACAGAAAGCCGTGCTGGATGAAATCCTGTCGGGGCCGCGCGGCAATCTGAACGGTCCGTTCCTCGGCTGGATTCATAGCCCGGAATTCGCGCAGCACGCGCAGCGCCTCGGCGCATTCTGCCGCTACAAGACGGGCCTGCCGCTGCGTCTGTCGGAACTGGCGATCCTCGTGACGGCGTCGCGCTGGCAGGCGCAGGCCGAGTGGTTCATCCACTATCCGATCGCCATCGACGCAGGCGTGCGCGCCGAAGACGCCGAGGCGATCCGGCAAGGCCGCGTCCCGTCATTCGCCGATGCCGACGACGCGCTCATCTATGCGTTCACGACTGAGCTATACGACGCGAAGCGCGTGTCGGACGCGACGTATGCGAAGGCCGTCGAGCGCTTCGGTCATGAAACGACGATCAACCTCGTCGGGTTGCTCGGCTATTACGCGCTGGTCGCAATGACGCTCAACGTGTTCGACATGCGCGCACAAGGGCAGGACTCACTGCCGTTCCCCGAATGAGCGCGACGCCTCAATAGCAACTCGCAACGAACCGTATCGAACGAAAAAGGCCCCGGCTGACGTTTCAGGTCAGCCGGGGCCTTCGTCCATCTGGCGGCGCATGAACCATCGCGTGCCGCCGCGTCACGTCGTTGCGCCTGCTTTGCACTGGGTTTGCGCTTAGTTGCCGCGGAACGTCGAGAAGATGCGTTGCTCGACGCTCGGACGCGAACCCGATTGCGACGAGCCAGCCGTCACGCCGCCGACTTCCGACGACTGCGCCGACGCGCCATATTGCGGCTTGGCCTTCGGATACGACACGTCGTTCTGGTCGAGCGTGCCGTTTTGCTGCGCGGCGACCAGCTCGGCTTGAACCTGTGCACGCGTCACAGGGCCATTGGCTTGCTGCGCGAACGAGACGGCGGGGACGATCAGCGCCGATGCGACGACGACTGCGGAAAGAAGCGATTTCATAGTGACCTCCGGGAACATTGTTGATGAGTTCGGTTGAAATGCTGTGTTCCGAACCGTTGAACCCAGTGTATTTCCGCGGAGGTGATGAAAAAAGCGCCTGTTTGGATAAATATTCTTGCTGCCACTGAGATAATCCGCGCGCCGTACCGCTTTCGAGGCGCTGCGGTGCGCTTCACGGCAGCGCCACGGATATCCGCCTATGATGAAGCTTCGGTCCACGCCTAAAGCCCACGCTGTCGGCGCGGCGCGCGTGACCGGTGCCTGGGGCCGCGGGATTCGGGCGAGACCGTCGCGGCAGGCATCGTGGCTGGAGACGCGCTGCACGAAGCGGGCATGAGATGGGAGAGTCTGATGAAGCGCAAGGCATCGGCAGTCTGGCAGGGCGGTCTGCAGGACGGCAAGGGTTCGATCTCAACCGATAGCGGTGTCCTCAAGGACACGCAGTATTCGTTCTCGACGCGCTTCGAAAACGGCATCGGCACGAATCCCGAAGAGCTGATCGCGGCGGCACATGCGGGATGCTTTTCGATGGCGTTGTCGGCGGAACTCGGCAAGGCGAATATCAAACCCGAGCGTATCGCCACCACGGCGACGGTCACGCTCGACAAGGACGGCGGCGGCTTCGCGGTGACGGCTTCGCATCTCGACGTCGTCGTGAAGATTCCGGGTGGCGACAAGGCCGCGTTCGACAAGGCGGCCGCGGATGCCAAGGCGGGTTGCCCGATCTCGAAGGTATTGAACGCGACAATCACGATGGACGCGAAGCTCGAAACCTGAGCCTTCGCGGCACGCAACGCAGCGCTTTTTCGCGTGAAAGCCGCTGCGCGCCACCTGCTTGCCCGCTTCGCGCGTGCGTGCCAGTCCTGCGTGCGCGAAGCGGCTTACCCGCGGTTTCTGTTCAGCCCTCGACGGAGCGGCCATGACATCACAGGCAGACAAGGCGCGCGCATTTCGCGCGCTGCACGAGGCGAGCGATCCGTTCGTCATTCCCAATCCGTGGGACATTGGTTCCGCGCGTCTGCTGGAAGCGCTCGGCTTCAAGTCGCTCGCGACGACGAGCGCGGGTTACGCGTTTTCGCGCGGTGTGCCGGATAACGCAGTGGGCCGCGAGCAGATGATCCAGCATCTCGCCGATCTCGCGCCGGCGACGAATCTGCCCGTCAGCGCGGACCTCGAAAACGGCTTCGGCGACGCGCCGGAAGACGCCGCCGAGACGATCCGCCAGGCGGCAGCGGCGGGTGTCGTGGGCGGTTCGATCGAAGATGCGACGGGCCGCGCCAGCGATCCCATTTACGCACACGACCTCGCCGTCGAGCGCGTGCGCGCTGCCGTCGAAGTGGCGCGCGCTCTGCCGTTTCCGTTCATGCTGACGGCGCGCGCGGAAAACCACCTCGTGGGCCGCCCCGATCTCGCGGACACGATTCGCCGCCTGCAAGCCTTCCAGGAAGCGGGGGCCGATGTGCTCTACGCGCCAGGCCTTAAGACGCGCGAGGACATCACCGCCGTGGTCAGTTCCGTCGACCGGCCCGTCAACGTGTTGATGGGCATGGCGGGCATGCCGTTTACCGTCGAAGAGCTCGCGCAGATGGGCGTGAAGCGGATCAGCGTGGGCGGTGCGCTCGCGCGCGCGGCGCTGGGCGCGATGCTGCGTGCGGCGAAGGAAATGCTCGAGCGCGGCACCTTCACGTATACCAGCGAAGCGGCGACGATGAAGGAGATTACCGATCTGTTCGCTTCCGTGCGAAAGCCCGATCGAGCCGGATGACAGGATTGAAGCCACGCCCGCCGCGTGGTTTTGCCTTGAATTCTTGAATGTCCAGTCATAAACTGGCCTGCATGAGCGATAACACTGTATCCCGCCGCACGTCTGGCGCCGCCAGGAACGCCAGGCCCGACGCCGTCAGCGCGCGCGGCCGTCCACGCGAATTCGACACCGACACGGTGCTTGCCGAGGCGAGCAAGGTGTTCTGGCGCCAAGGCTTTCACGCAACGTCCGTCGACGATCTCTGCAACGCGACGGGCGTGCTGCGCGGCAGCCTGTACGGCGTATTCGGCGACAAGCACGGCATCATGATGGCGGCGCTCGACCATTACGCGGACAAGGCCATTGCCGGTCTCGTCGAGCGGCTGAACGCGAACGTGCCGCCCGACGTGGCCGTGCGGAACGCGCTGCTGCACCACGCGCGCATCTCGTCGAC
Organism: Paraburkholderia franconis; assembly: GCF_009362735.1. Lineage (GTDB taxonomy): Bacteria > Pseudomonadota > Gammaproteobacteria > Burkholderiales > Burkholderiaceae > Paraburkholderia > Paraburkholderia franconis. Next base: position 29,806 of record NZ_WHNP01000005.1, read on the forward strand.
GCTCACGGGCTGCTTCATTACGAACAGCACGCTCGAATTGCAGCCCGAAGACGAGGCGCTGCACGCGAAAATCCGCGCGATCCAGCGGCGCGTCGTCACGCTGCTTGCGGCAGCCGTCATTCGCGGACAGGCTGCGGGCGTGTTCAATGGCGATCTCGACGAAAAGACGGTCGCCGATTTCCTGCTGTGCATGACGCAAGGCCTGCGCGTGCTGGGCAAATGCAAGCGCAAGGAAGACGAACTGAAAGCAATCGTCGACATTGCGATGCGCGCGCTGACCTGAAATTTTTTTACCGAATTTTTGAACGATCAGTCATGAATCAGACATGCATGAAGAGATCCGGTGCGAGCCAGCACGCCGGAAATGCCGTATCGCATGCCGATGCGCAGGTACATGAGCGCTTCGAACGGCAGGGACTCGCACTGACGGTGCTCTTCGTCGGCGCGTTTCTCGCGCCGCTCGACTATTTCATCGTCAATCTCGCGCTGCCCGCGATCCACACGGGCCTGAACGCGACCGACGCGCAGTTGCAGCTGATCGTCTCCGCGTATGCATCGGCGTATGCGGTGCTGTTGATCACGGGCGGCCGCCTCGGCGATCTGTTCGGCAGGCGGCGCATGTTCATGACGGGCATGGCGGGCTTCGTCGTCGCGTCGGCGCTGTGCGGCTTTGCGCCCAACGGGCACGTGCTCGTGATCGCGCGCATCGTGCAGGGCATGGCCGCGTCCGTGATGGCGCCGCAGGTGCTGGCCACCGTGCGCGCCGTCGTGCCGCTTCATCAGCAGACGCGCGTGATGGGCTTCTACGGTTTCGTGTTCGGGCTTGCATCGATCGTCGGGCAACTGGGCGGCGGCGCGCTGATTACTTATCAGCCGTTCGGTCTCGACTGGCGCGCGATCTTTCTGATTAACATTCCCGTCGGCCTGCTGGCGTTCGTCGGCGCGTGGAAGTTCGTGCCGGAGAATCAGCCCGAGACGCGCGACAGCGTCGATCTGAAGGGCGTGGCGTTGCTGTCGCTGGTGCTGATCCTGTTGATCTATCCGATGACGCATGGACGCGAAGCCGGCTGGCCGTGGTGGACCTTCGCGATGTTCGCGCTTGCCGTGCCCGCGCTTGCCGCGTTCGTCGCCACCGAGCGGCAGGTCGAGCGCAAGGGTGGCAGCCCGCTCGTCGATCTGCAACTGTTCCGCAACCCCGCGTTCTCGACGGGGCTCGTGATTGCGTTCCTGTTCTATTGCAACAGCGCGTTCTTTCTCACGTATGGCATCTATCTGCAGACGGGCTTGCACAGGACGCCGCTGCAATCCGGCATCGCGATCATGCCGTTCGCGGTCGGCTTCGTCGCCGGGCCGCTGACGTCGCCCGTCGTCGTGAAGCGCATCGGCGCGCATGTGCTGACGCTCGGCTTTGGGATGATGGCCGTCGGCTTCTCGTTGACCGGCTGGGCCGCGACGCACGCGGCGCTCGGCACGCTGTTCTATGGCGGACTGGTGTTCGCGGGTGTCGGCCAGGGGCTCGTGCTGCCGTCGATCATGCGCATCGTGCTCGGCGAAGTCGCGCCGGCGAAGGCGGGACTCGCATCGGGCGTCGTCACGTCGACGCTTCAGATCGGCTCTGCGTTCGGCACGGCTGCGATCAGCGGCGCATTCTTCGGTGCGCTGTCCGCGCAGGCTTCGGCGGCGGGTTATGCGTATGCGTTCCAGCGCAGCCTCGCGATCAACGCGGTGCTGATGGTGGTCTGCATCGTCCTCAGCGTGACGCTTGTCCGGCATCAGCAAGTCGCTCATCGGCGCGCGATAAAGGTCGCCTAAAGACTGCTGCAAGCCGTTTTAGACAGCGCTTGAAAGCCCGCTTAGGGAAAATCCCGAGTCGCCGGATAATTCCGCATATTTGTATTGGCGCCGAACAAAAGCGCGTTGAAATATCAACTGATATCGTTTTCGGCGCGTACAGTCATACCATTTAGCATCGTCGCATGGCGCATTGCAACCGATTTTCCCGTTCAGCAGTGATGCGATTATTTACTGGTGGCGCCGATTTTCTCCGGCATCAATCCTTTTAATCCGCGTTAACGTGGAGAAAGCGCGGAGAATGTCATGGTTATGACAGGTGGTGGTCGGGCGTATTTACACTTACCCGGCACGATCGGTCTAAACTGCCTGCCAAAACCTGCTGCGCAACAGCATTCGGCCTTCTGCCACAGTCGATTTGGACACTAAACAACAATGAACGAACGTTCGGGATATAAGCCGCGCTATTGCGAATTGGCTGAAAACGCTTCCAGGAAAAAATACTTGATCCCGAAATATTCAATTGTTAATCTTCGTCCACTCTTATTAATTCGTTGGACGGCGGTGCGTTTATCGCAGTGAATTTTCAGCCAGCCTAATGCTTATATCGGGGACATCCATGCTGACTGCTACTTACACTTACGACGCATTTGATACGACACAAGCAGCGCAATTCAATGTCGGCGACGTGGTGACGCTCAAGACGGGCGGCTCGCGCATGACGGTGACGTATATTGGACCGGTCGCAGGGGAAGCGGGGGAACGGCTCGTCTGCCAATGGTTCGACGAGCAGGGCGAACTGCGTCAGGAAACTTTCGCGCAGGATAACGTGCGGCGCCAGCCGCGCTCGATTCCCGCGGGATCGGTGCATCAGCACAAGTTCATCAGCGTCGTGATGCGTTGAAAACGAAGGCGCGCCCGAGCGGCGCGTCTTGCATTCACTCTCTACCTGTGCCGGGCCTTCGCGCCCGGCACATTTCGTTAACGCTCCTTCATCAACGCCGCGCTTGCGTCGCCATTCTCACGGCGAGGCCCGCGAGCACCGTGCCCATCAGCCAGCGCTGAATGACGAGCCATGTCGGCTTGCGCGTGAGAAACCCGGCAATCGATCCAGCGGTAATCGCGACGGTCGAATTCACTGAAATGCTCAACACGATCTGAATAGCGCCGAATATCAGTGACTGTCCGAGCACGCTGCCTTGCTGCGGATCGATGAACTGCGGCAGCAGCGACAGATACAGCACCGCGATCTTCGGGTTCAGCAGATTCGTGACGAAGCCCATCGTGAAGAGCTTGCGCGGGCTGTCGGCGGGCAACTCGCGCACCTGGAACGGCGAGCGGCCGCCCGGCTTCACGGTTTGCCACGCGAGATACAGCAGATACAACGCGCCGCCGAAACGCAGCGCGTCATACGCGAACGGTACCGCGAGCAGCAGCGCCGTGATGCCGAATGCCGCGCAGAACATATAGAACACGAAGCCGAGCGCGACGCCGCCGAGCGAAATCAGACCGGCCGTGCGGCCCTGGCTGATCGAGCGCGAGACCAGATAGATCATGTTGGGCCCCGGCGTGAGCGCCATGCCGAGCGCGACGAGGGCGAATGCGAGCAGATGCGTGGTTTGAGGCATTGCATGGGCTCCCGTGTATGGAAAGAGCGGAAAGAGCGATCGACGGATCGCGACAAGAGGCCCAGGCGCGCGGCGGAACGCGAGCGTGCTCGCGGTTCGCGTTCCCCGGTGGTGGTCCACCTCGAGCGCCAGTTGCGCGAACGGTTCATTGTTGCGCGCGAGGCGAGCGCATGCCAGAGACAGAATCGGCGCTGCTTGTCGATACACTTGGGCGCGCGAGCGCGGCAGTTTGCAGCCGCGTGTATGTGATGCGCTCGCCGTTTTCTCGCAGACGCGTCGATCCGTAGCGAACGCCGTTCGTCAACCCGCAGTCAACCACGCTCAACCGCGTAGCGGCCGGAAGAAACGCCGGATTTCTTCGGCAAGCAGCGCGGGCTCTTCCATCGCGGCGAAATGCCCGCCGCGCGGCATGTCGGAGAACTGCGTGACGTTGAACACGCGCTCGATCCACGAGCGCGGCGGCTGGCTGATTTCTTTCGGAAAGCGCGCAAAGCCGAGCGGCGTCGTTGCGCGCTGGCCGGGCTCGAAGCGCAAGGGCCGCGCGCGCGTTTCCGCATAGAGCCGCACCGACGAGCCGATGGTCTGCGTGTGCCAGTACAGCGACAGGTCGGTCAGCAGCTGATCCTTCGAAAACGCGCGCTCGATATCGCCATTGCAATCGCTCCACGCGCGGAATTTCTCGACGATCCATGCGGCCAGGCCCACAGGCGAGTCGTTCAATGCGAATGCGAGCGTCTGCGGTTTCGTGCCGTGCATGTGCGCGTACGCGCCTTCGGCATCGGCCCATGTGGCTTTGGCTGCGAGAAAGTCCTGCTCTTCCGGTGTGACGGGCGGATCGCTTGCGCTCAGGCCCGGTGCGTACGAACTCGGCAGAAAATTGAGGTGAATGCCGTCGACGTGCTGCGCATGGTTCGCGGCCAACGCCATCGATACGGCCGCGCCCAGATCGCCGCCTTGCGCGCCGAAGCGCGCGTAGCCGAGGCTGCGCATCAGTTCGGCCCACAGGTCTGCGATCGCGAACACCGACATGCCGGGCTTCGACGGACGCTCGGAAAAACCGTAGCCGGGCATCGACGGCACGACGACGTCGAATGCGTCGGCTGGGTCCGCGCCCACGGATGCCGGATCGCACAAATGCGGCAGCAGCTCGATGAACTCGACGAACGAACCGGGCCATCCATGCGTGATGACGAGCGGATAGGGCTTCGGACCGATGCCGCGCCGATGCAGAAAATGCACGTCGAGCCCGCCGACGCGCGCAATGAACTGCGGCTCGCGGTTGAGCCGCGCTTCCATCGCGCGCCAGTCATATGTGTTTGCCCAGTAGTCGACGAGTTCGCGCAGATAGCGCGGATCGGTACCGAGCGCCCACGGCGGAGTGTCGAATGCATCGGGCCAGCGCGTTTGCGTGAGGCGCGCGTTGAGCGCCGCAAGCTCTGCATCGGGAATCGCAATCTGGAACGGTGTGATCTGCATCGGCATGACTCCGGCATGATTCGTTTTCGTGCAAGCGGTTCACGGTTCAGGTGAGCGTCACTTTGTTGAACGGTCGCGCGACTCGCGCATCTGCACACGCTCGCCGAGCATCTTCGTGAAGGTCCGCATGCTGATGACGCGCCGCGAGCGCACCACTTCGCCTTCGAGATTGACGGGCGGATTCGGCTGAAATGCCCAGTAGAGCGCGATCAGCCAGCCAAATACGGTCCAGCCCATGCACGCATTGAAGAGCGCAATGGTCAGCACGTCATGGCGCTTGCGGCGATCGGCGACGATGGACGGCAGGAAGTACAGACCCAGCGCGACCACGGCCGCGACGCCTTGAACCACGATGTTGTAGCTCATCGAGGGCCTCCCAGGCGCGTCGTAGTTATGCGTGCATTGTCGCGCGAATGCGCGACGTGCGCACGCCGCGTGGAAAGCGCCCTGCAAGCCTGCGCCAGACAGCAATCGGGCGCTGTGCCGCAGCGTCGTCACGGATCGGATGAATTCGGCGATGCGGGCGCCAGGGGCTTATCATGTGCGTTTCGACTGCCCCGGATTGCCATCATGATCTCCGACGAAACCCAACAGGCTCACAAGCTGAATCACGACACGCTGCGCGAATTCGTCGATCGCAAATGGAACGATGAGATCGTGCCGGCGCTGACCGACTACATCGCCGTGCCGGCGAAGAGCCCGGCGTTCGATCCCGACTGGCAGAAGCACGGCTATATCGAGCGCGTGATCACCGAGGCCGCGAAGTGGGCCGAGCAGCAGCCCGTGCGCGGACTGAAGCTCGAAATCGTTCGCTTGCCGGGCCGCACGCCCGTGATCTTTTTCGAATCGCCGGCGACGCGTTCGGGCAGCACGGAGACGATCGTGCTATACGGCCATCTCGACAAGCAGCCTGAATTCGACGGCTGGCGCAAGGACCTTGGTCCGTGGACGCCGAAGCTCGAAGACGACAAGCTCTACGGCCGAGGCGGCGCCGACGACGGTTACGCGATCTACGCGAGCCTCACGGCGCTGGCGGCGCTCGACGCGCAAGGCATTGAGCGGCCGCGCTGCGTCGGCCTGATCGAAACGTGCGAAGAGTCGGGCAGCTACGATCTGCTGCCGTATGTCGACGCATTGCGTGAGCGGCTCGGCAAGGTCGGGCTCGTCGTGTGCCTGGATTCGGGCGCGGGCAACTACGATCAGCTGTGGCTGACCACGTCGCTGCGCGGTCTCGTCTCCGGCGATCTCGAAGTGCAGGTGCTCGACGAAGGCATTCACTCGGGCAGCTACGGCGGCATCGCACCGTCGAGCTTCCGCATCATGCGTCAACTGTTCGAGCGGCTCGAAGACGCCGCGGACGGCACGCTGCTGCCGAAGGGCTTCTATTGCCCGATTCCGCTCGACCGTCTGAGCGAAGTCGAAGCGACCGCGAAGATTCTCGGCGATGACGTGTGGAAGAAGCTGCCATGGTCGTGCGGCCAGGACGGCGGCCCGGTGCTGCCGACGACGGCCGATCCGAAAGAGGCGCTGCTCAATTCGACGTGGCGTCCGTCGCTGTCGGTGACGGGCGCGGCGGGGCTGCCTTCGCTCGCCGATGCGGGCAACGTGCTGCGTCCGCGCACGGCGTTCAAGTTGTCGCTGCGCCTGCCGCCCCTTGTCGAAGCGGCCAAGGCCGTGCAGCAGTTGAAGTCGCTGCTGGAGTTCGATCCGCCGTACAACGCGAAGGTCACGTTCAAGCCGGACGCGGGCGCCGCGACGGGCTGGAACGCGCCGGAGCTCGCGCCGTGGCTGGCCACCGCGTTGAACGACGCATCGCGCCAGCATTACGGCGCGGACGTCGCGTTCATCGGGCAGGGCGGCACGATCCCGCTGATGAACGTGCTGAAAGCGGGCTTTCCGACCTCGCAGTTCATGGTGTGCGGCGTGCTAGGGCCGAAGTCGAACGCGCACGGTCCGAACGAGTTTCTGCATGTGCCGTATGGGAAGAAGCTGACGGCGGCCGTGGCGGAAGTGATTGCTGCCGCGCCTTGACGTTATCCTTGAAGCCGTCCTTGTAGTTGTTCTTCAAGTTGTCCGTCAAGTTGTTCTCCGAACGTTCGCATCACGGACGTTCTCGCGCGGGAGGGGCCGGCTGGTTCCTTCCGCTGTCCAGCTACCTCCTTTGAACGAGCCCATCATCGAATGAACGACACGCGCATTGCCCAGAGGTCCGCTCCGCGCATTCCGGCCGATCAACTGCACGCCTATGTGCGCGCGATCTGGGAGCAGGCGGGCAGCGCGCCGCGCGAAGCCCAGCTCGTCGCCGATCATCTCGTCGTGGCCAATCTGACGGGACACGATTCGCATGGCGTCGGCATGATTCCACGCTATGTCGATTCGTTGCGCGATCACGAGTTGAAGCTCAATGGTCACGCGAGTGTCGTCAAGGACGTCGGCGCCGTGCTGACGATCGACGGTGGCAAGGCCTTCGGCCAGGTCGTCGCGCATGAAGCGATGGAACTCGGCATCGAGCGCGCGAACAAGCTCGGCGTGTGTGCCGTCGCGCTGCGCAACGCGCATCACATCGGCCGCATCGGGCATTGGGCCGAGCAGTGCGCGAAGGCGGGCTTCGTGTCGTTTCACTTCGTCAACGTGGCGGGCGATCCGCTCGTCGCGCCGTTCGGCGGCGCGGACCGCCGCATCGGCACGAATCCGTTTTGCGCGGCATTTCCGCGCGCGGGCAAGGCGCCGCTCGTGCTCGACTTCGCCACCAGCGCCGTCGCTTATGGCAAGACGCGCGTCGCGTACAACCAGGGCAAGGAGGTGCCGCCCGGTTCGCTGATCGATCACGAAGGCAAGCCGACCGTCGATCCCGCCGTGATGATGCAGGCGCCGTTCGGCGCGCTGATGCCCGTCGGCGGGCAGGCGGGCGGCCACAAGGGCTTCGGTCTCGCGGCGATGTGCGAGATCTTAGGCGGCGCGCTGTCGGGTGGCTACACGACGCACGACGACACGCTCCAACAGACCAACGCGATCATCAACTGCATGCTGTCGGTGATCGTCGATCCCAACGCATTCGATGCGCCGAACGCCGAAGCCGAGGCCGATGCGTTCGTCCAGTGGGTGAAGGCGTCGCCGGTTGCCGCCGGCGCGGAACGCATCTACGCGCCGGGCGAACCGGAGCGCGCGACGCGTGCCGAGCGCGAGGCCAACGGCATTCCCGTCGATCCCGAGACGTGGCGGCAGATCCGCGATGCGGCGCTTGCGGCAGGGTTGTCCCCGGAGCAGGCCGACGGCTGGTCGGTGCGTCTGCGATAGCGCACGAACGACCAACACGCGAACGACCAACACGCGAACGACCAACGCGCGCGATACTGAGCAACCTTCGCGTGACGACGGCATTCGGTTGACACAAAAAGCGGCGTGCATGATGTTGCATCAGCATCAGCATGCGCGCGTCACGCGACTGATTCACAGGCAATGCGCGGGCGCTCGTCGCGCCCCGTGAAAACGCCATTCATCGCGCATTCGAAATTCGCAATGCCGCTTTTTCGCCCGTATTGCCTCGATTTAACAAATGTGCGCAATACGGACGATTACCGATAGCCTCATCCGCGGGCAAAAACGCCCGAAATTTAAAGCAAATATTCTAATGACGACTTTGCGCCCTTTTAAAGGACGTGAAAGCGTGCGCCCCTAGAGCTTTGCTTCGATTCGCAATCGTTTGCGCAGGCGGCGCCAGTCAAGAAGCCCGCCCGGCGGGCATCGCAATCCTTATGACGAACTGCTCCCTTCTGTTCGTTAGGCCTCCCCCAACGTATTCCGGTCTGTTTTAGGCTCGCATTGCTTCACCTGGCGTTTAACCTTAAAGGACCGTTCAAAATGAATCTGCAAAACCATCACGCCTGCCGTCCATTCCTCGAAGCGGGCAATCTGTCGCAAATCTCCGCTTATTACGAAGAAGAGCGCAATGTCATGTGGATGATATTGCGGGCGCAGCCGCGTCCATGCTTCAACCTCGAACTCGTCCACGACATTCTCGAACTGGCGCAGGCCGCGCGCGATTCGCGCCTGCCGATCGATTTCTGGGTCACGGGCTCGGCCATTCCGTCGATGTTCAACGTCGGCGGCGACCTCAATTTCTTCGCCGATGTGATCCGCTCGGGTCGCCGGCAGGAACTGATGGCATACGCGCGCGCCTGCGTCGATTGTGTGCATGCGGCGGCGCGCGGCTTCGACACGGGGGCGATCTCGATCGCGATGATCGAGGGCTCGGCGCTGGGCGGCGGCTTCGAAGCCGCGCTCGCGCATCACTTCGTGCTCGCGCAGAACGACGCGCGCATGGGCTTTCCCGAGATCGCGTTCAACCTGTTCCCCGGCATGGGCGGCTATTCGCTCGTCGCGCGCAAGGCGGGCATGCGCCTCGCGGAGGAACTGATCGGCGGCGGCGAATCGCACACGGCCGAGTGGCATGCGAGCCGCGGTCTCGTCGATCAACTCTTCGAGCCGGGCGAAGCGTACGTGGCGACGCGTACCTTCATCGATACGCTGCGCCCGAAGCTCAACGGCATCCGCGCGATGGTGCGGGCGCGTCAGCGTGTATTGCAGCTTTCGCGCGCCGAGCTGATGGAGATCACGGAGGACTGGGTGCAGGCCGCGTTCACGATCGAGGAGAAAGACCTCGCGTTCATGGAGCGGCTCGTGATGCTGCAGAACCGCCGCACGGGGAATCTGCGTCAGGCGGCCGTGAACGCCGCATGAACGCGATGAGTCGCGCGATCGGCACGGAAGCAATCAGCACGGACGCAATCAGCGCAACCATCAGCACAACCATCAGTACAGCAATCATCAACGCAGCAAACAGGCAGCACACAGCATGCATTTAGCGGTAGCCAGCCGCGCGAGCGGCCGACAGGCAGGTGATCCGTCGGGTCGAGCAGACTTTTCGGGGGTTCAGGCGATCAACCGGATCTTCTGCCTGTCATTCAACCAGCGCTCGAAATCGGCCGCGGGCATCGGCTTGCCGTACAGATAGCCCTGCACGTATTCGACGCCCAGTCCCTTCATAAACAGCTCTTCCGATTCGGTCTCGATTCCCTCGGCGACCACTTTCAGTTGCAGCGCCTGCGCGACGGCCACCATCGAGCGCACGAGCGCCTGAGACTTCCGGTCCGCGTTGATCGAACTCACGAAACTGCGATCGAGCTTGATCACATCGAGCGGAATACGCCCCAGTTGCGACAGCGACGAATAGCCGGTGCCGAAATCGTCGAGATGGACCTGCGCGCCTAGATCGCGGAATTGCGTGATCAGGTCGATCGCGGCCGCTTCGTCTTCGATCAGGCAGCTTTCCGTCAGCTCGACATCGAGCAGGCACGGATCGAGTTTCGCGTTTTGCAAGGCCTCGCTGAAATGCGACACGACGGCCGTATCCACCAGTTGCCGCGCCGACACGTTGATCGCCACGCGCAGCGACAGCCCGCGCGCCTTCCATTGCGCGGCCTGTTCGGCGGCTGTCTGCATGACCCAGCGGCCGAGCGGCCCGATGAGCCCAGACTCTTCTGCATATCGGATGAACGCGGCGGGCATGATCTGCCCGCGCTCCGGCGAATTCCAGCGCACCAGCGCCTCGACGCCGTACACCTTGCCCGTCGCGAGCGAGAGCTTCGGCTGATAGTGCAGCGTCAACTGGCCTTCTTCGAGCCCGCGCCGCAGATTCGTGTCGAGCCACATGTATTCGGCGACCTTGCGGTTCATCTCCGGCGAGAACACGCGATAGGTGCGCTTGCCGTCGTCCTTCGCGACGTACATCGCGGTATCGGCGGCACGGATCAGCGCTTCGAGGCTGTCGCCGTGCTCGGGGAACATCGCGATGCCGATCGAGCAGCCCGTATAGACCTCGACGAGCCCGAGGCTGAACGGCGTGCGCAGCCGTTCGAGGATGCGTTGCGCGATTGCTTCCATCGACCCGACCGTCGCGACAGGCGACAGCACGATGAACTCGTCGCCGCCGAGGCGCGCAAGCATGTCGTCGGCACCGAGGCATTCGCGCACGGCCGACGACACGTCCTGGATCAGCCGGTCGCCGAACACGTGGCCGTAGTGATCGTTGACCTTCTTGAAGTTGTCGAGATCGAGAAACAGAATGCCGACGGATACGCCGGGCGCCGCGCTCGCGATGGCCGTGCGTGTCTTGTCGTGGATCGCGTTGCGGTTGGGCAGGCCCGTCAGCGAATCGGTGTTCGCGAGCTCGGTGAGGCGGTCCTGCGCGCGGCGCTCCTCGGTGATGTCGGTGCCGGAGCAGATCAGGAACTGCTCGTCGACGCCGCTGCCGCTCATCACGAACTTGTTGCGAAAGAGAAAGAGCCGTTCGCCGTGCACGGTGCGCACGCGGCGCTCGACTTCATACGCAACGCCGCGATTGAAAAAGCCCGAAATGTTCTGGCTCGACGCCGCGCCCGCTTCCGACGACATGAAAAGCGCCCATACGCTGCGCCCGATCACGTCTTCTTCCTTCATGCCCGTGAGTTCTTCGGCGAGACGGTTGAAGCGCTGGATGCGGCCGTTCCGGTCGACGATCACGACGACGGAATTGACTTCCGACACGACCTGTTCGGCGAACGACAGGCCGTGCACCAGATCGCGCGCGACCGACTCGGTATCTTCGAACGCCGATGCGGTGCCTGCCCACGTGCTGCCGTTGAGCTTCTTGCCGACGAGATGCAGCCGCAGCGGCTCGCCGTGCAGACGCACGTCCATCGTCAGGTGCGACGTGACGCCCGTCAGACGGCGAATCTGCGCGGCCTGCGCGCCGGATAGCGCGATTGCGACGGTGGCCGCACGGTCGTCCGTTTCCGGCGACAGCTCGAGCGCGTTGCTGTCGCTGGACAGGCGCCAGCATGGACTGCTCGTTCCGAAACGGGCGAAAAGCACCTGATCGTGTTGGCCGTCGTTCATGAGGGATCCCCGGGCAAACCGTTGCCTTCAGTCGAACTCCGAATACGTGTACAGCACGCGGACGGCAAAGCGTCGTATGGGCTGCGCCTCATTGTATCGAAGCGGCCAGGGCTGCGGCTGCGAATCTATTAACGACCTTTCACAAGCCATTCTTTAATCAGAATGCATGGAAGTTATGCGCTTCTAACGAATCGGTTCCGCAAACGTTGACGCTTGATTGCGCGCGCATGTGTTCGTGTGCGATGCTCGCGAAGCGACAAAAAAGCGCGACGGCAGACCAGACCGGTTGTCCACCTTTCCGAGGAGGGAGACATGAGTATGCTGTCGTGTGTGCCATGCAGGTCTTTACCGAACGACCATTCAACCGCCATTCCATCGACCACGATGCGTCGCGCGATCGCGTTGTCGGGCTTCATGCTGTTCGCAGGTTTCGCGCACGTGGCGAGCGCCGATACGCAGATCGGCGGGCCACTTCCGCCACCGCCCGACCAGTTATATGGCGACCTGTTCGTCGCCGTGCAAACCGCGCAGATCTATCCCGACCAGAAGACCTTCGTCGACGCAACCCCGAACGCCGATCCCGCAACGATCGTGCAGTTGTATGACGCGCATAAGAACGATGCCGGCTTTTCGCTGGCGGACTTCGTCAACAAGTACTTCACGCCGCCGTCCGAACCCGTCATCACGCCGCCCGCGAATCAGTCGCTTCGTGATCACATCAACTGGCTATGGCCCGAGCTCACGCGCACGACGACGAGCGCGCCGCCGTACAGCTCGCTGATTCCGATGCCAAAACCCTATGTCGTGCCGGGCGGGCGTTTTCGCGAGGGCTATTACTGGGACACGTATTTCACGATGCTGGGCTTGCAGGAGTCGGGTCATGAAGATCTCGTCGACAACATGCTCGACAACTTCGCGTACATGATCGACACGTATGGCCATATTCCGAACGGCAACCGCACGTACTATCTGAGCCGCTCGCAGCCGCCGTTCTTCTCGTACATGGTCGAACTCGCGGCGAAGGTCGAAGGCGGGCGCGTCTATCAGAAGTACCTGCCGCAGATGCGCAAGGAGTACGCGTACTGGATGCAGGGCGCGTCGACGACGAAGCCCGGCGACGCGACGCGCAACGTCGTCGTGCTGCCCGACCATACGGTGCTGAACCGCTATTGGGACGAACTCGACACGCCGCGCGACGAGTCGTATCTCGAAGACGTGCAGACGGCGCAGCAGGCGGCGGGCCGCACGCCCAGCGACGTGTACCGAGATCTGCGCGCGACGGCCGAAAGCGGCTGGGATTTCAGCTCGCGCTGGTTCGGCGACAACACGAACCTGACGACGGTACGCACGACGGCCATCATCCCCGTCGATCTGAACAGCCTGATGTTCCATCTGGAGACGACCATCGCGCGCGGCTGCTCCGAGGCGCGCGACTTCGGCTGCGTCGTGCAGTTCATCGGCAAGGCGGCGAAACGCGCGGAGGGCATCAACCGGTATCTGTGGAACAGCAAGGGGTACTACGGCGACTACGACTGGAAGCTCGCGAAGTCGCGCGACAACCAGACGCCGGCGATGCTGTATCCGCTCTTCGCGGGCGCGGCGTGGCCGGATCGCGCGCAGAAGACCGCGAACGTCGTTGCGGCCATCCTGCTCAAGCCCGGCGGCCTGACTACATCGACCTATAACACGACCCAGCAATGGGATGCGCCGAACGGCTGGGCGCCGCTGCACTGGATCGCGATCGAAGGCCTCACGCGCTATGGGCGCCGCGATCTCGCCACGCAGATCGGCACGCGCTTTCTCGCCGACGTGAAGAACGTGTATGCGAAAGAGCAGAAGCTGGTCGAGAAGTATGTCGTCGAAGGATCGGGGACGGGTGGTGGTGGCGGTGGCGAGTATCCGTTGCAGGATGGCTTTGGCTGGACCAATGGCGTGACGCTCAAGCTGCTCGACATGTACAGTCCGGGCGAATAAGCGGAAGCGAGCGGGCGCGGCGAGCGGCGGGTAACGTCGCCGCGCCCATTTATTTTCTACAAATTCTGACGTTTAGAAATCCATACGAATTTGCCTTCAGTGGTAGCATTTTTGTTCACGCGAAAACGCGGCAACGAGACTCGGGAGGCGTATGGCAAGTGGAGCGACGATCGGTGACGCGCTGATCGAACTGATCGATTTCGCCCGTTCGGAGCCGCTTGTTTTTCTCGAAGTGATGCTTCCGTTGCTGATAGCGGGTCTGTTCGTTTCATTCTTTATTTTCCGGATCATCATCGACCCCGTCGGGCTGCAGAAGTCGGAATACGACGAAGTGCGCAAGGTCATGAGCCGGCATTTCCGAAGGAGTACGTCGAAATAATGGAATACTTCTATTTGCTGCGCTTTTGCGCCACAGTGGCCGTCTGCGCCGCCGTCTACCTGCTGCTGGCGAGGCGCCTCGCCGATGCCGTGCATCCCATGCGGCTCGAACTTGCGCGCGAGGGCGAAGCGCTGCTCGCGTCGGGCACATTGCGTGACGCCGATGCCGACTACGTCCGCTTCTGCCTCGACAACGCGTTCAACGGCATGGTCGCGTTCTGGGGCGTGTTGCTGATGCCGTTTCTGAGCGCATGGATATTCGCCGGTCTATGCTTGCCGCGCAGGGCTTTCAGAACTTTTCCCGATCCACGCATCGAGCGGCGCGCACGCGGGGCAAGCCCCGTCGATCCCGTCACCGACCTGTTCTGCCGTTCCGCGTTTGCGGCCAATCCGATGTGCGGCGTCATCGTCGTCGCGCAGATGGGAATTGTTGCGGCGATCGGCGTGCTGGTCACGGGGCAGTTGAGATCCGCGAAGTCGTTGTCGCGCGCTGTCGTCGACGCCGAAAGCGCGGTGCGCGCACGGCTGCGTTTCGGCGCGCGGGCCGCTTGACGTGCGAGCTCGCAGCCATCGCCGTTTGAGCGCGGCGTGCGACATCGCCGCGCTCAATATCGCCGTGCGAGCCGCATGCGCATCAGCTGTTTTGTCTCGCCATCGGCGTCGGGCGGGAGATTGAAATCGCCGGAAACGAGTGACGCGACGGGCACGCCATCGCGATACAGCACGCGGTTGCCCGCCACGGCCGGCACCTTGCTGCCCGGCAACAGCGTGCCCACCAGGTTCAGCGGATCGGTGCCCGCCACGCACACGTAGGCGCCGTCGTTCGCATGCCGCCGCACTTCGCGCAGCAGCGGAATCGCTTCCGGCAATGCGAACTGTTCGCCGGCGAGTCCGTTCACGAAGCGCCCGCCACGCACCTGGCCGCGCGCTTCGAGCCGTTGATACACGCGCAGCAGGTCGCGCCACGGCGGCAGCCATTCGGCCTCGCGTTCGAGCAGCCGCCAGAAGACGACGCCATATCGCCGCAACAGCGCCATCGCGATGTGTTCGAGCACGTCGGGCGCGAGCGGCGGCGGACGGCGCGCCGGCAACGCAGTGGGCGCATCATCTGCCGCGTCTTTGGCCACTACAGCGGGCCGCCGCAACAGCGCCCAGCGTCCCGCGTCGTCCATGCCGCCGATCAGCGCGCCTGCGCCGCGCGGACGGCGGCTCGGATAGTACGACGCGTTGCGCTTCGCTACCGGCTTGAGCAGCGCGCGCAGACCCGCAAAGCTGTCCGAGTTGACGAGTCCCGCCGCAACCAGTTCGCCGAGCGCATTCTCCAGTTCGACGCGCAGCAGATGCACATCCGTCAGCATTTCGTCGAAGAACATCGCGCCGTGCTGCGTCAGCGCGTCGAACACGAGCTGCGCTTTCGACGACAGTTCCGGCTGCTTCGCCGGATCGATCAGCGCGCTCCACACGGCTAGCGCGCGACGCGGCAACAAGACGATGGGCGTGCTGCGTACGGGCGCGCTCGCGCCGCGCGCGCGTTCCGTGAGCCGCGTCCAGACGATCTTGCCCGAGCGGCAGAACTCGTCGAGCGATGTGATCGAATAGTCCTTGAGGCGCGCGGGCAGGATGTCTTCCTCCCACGCGCCCGCCGCCGTCTGGAATCCCTCCAGCTGATCGAGCACGGCTGCGAGCGCATCGCGCCCTTCGCCGCGCGTATCGGGTGTGACGCGTTGCCATTCGAACAGAAAGCGCATGAAGTCATGCCGCTCGACAGGCTCGATCTCCCGTCGCAGGCGACGAACCGTATAGCGATGAATGCGCGCGAGCAGATGCCGTTCGCACCATTCCTCGTCGGCCGCGCGCGGCGTGAAACGGCCGCGCATCACGTAGCCTTCCGCTTCGAGCCGCGTCAACGCCTGCGCGACTGCTGATGCGGGCAACGCCAGCGCGCGCGCAATCGCCGACAACGGCAGCGGCCCGAAGCCCGTCAGCCGCGCGCGAATCACGTCGACCAGCGCGTCGTCTTCCGTCCAGGCATCGTCGAAACCTTTGGGCACGCGAACGGCCGGTTCGATTTCAGCGTGAGGATAGATCGCGCGCAGGCACGTCAGGCGTTCGGCGGGCAGCCATAGCGCATCGTGCTGCGCGATCTGCATGCGCGTCGCGTGGCCCGTCTTCGCCAGCTCGGAGAGCCACGCGATCCAGCCTTCGTTGCGCTGCGCCTCGGCTTCCGTGATACATGCAAGACCCGTCAACGCCTCGTGCATCTCGTCGGTGTCGCGCACTTGCGGCCACGCTTCTTCGCCGACGCTCGCAATCGCGTCGGCATCGAGCGCGCCCAGATCGTCGGCGGATTCGGGGCCGCTCGTGTACCGGCGATTCAGCACGGCCTGGGTGCGGCGTTCTTCGATCGGCGCATCGTCGAGAAACGCGTACGGCTTGGCCGTCAGTATCTCGGCTGCAAGCGGCGACGGGGCCGGCAGGTCGCGGCTCACGAGCGCGATCTCGCCTTGTTCGATACGCCGCAGCAGCGCGAGCCACGCTTGCGTATCCATCGCGTCGTGCAGGCAGTCGTCGACGGTCTGATCGACGAGCGGATGACTCGGCAGCTCACGCTCGCCGACGATGTTTTCAAGGCACGCGGCCTGATCCGGAAACACGGTCGCGAGCAGATCGTCGCTGCGCATGCGCTGCAGTTGCGGCGACGTCTTGCGCCCGCCCGTGTAGCGCGGCAGCGCGAGCGCCGTCGTCGCGTTCCAGCGCCAGCGCACGCCGAAAAGCGGCGCGTCGAGCAGTGCCTGGATCAGCACGTGCTCGGCAGTGGCCGAACGCAGATAGCGCCACACTTCGTCGAGCGCGAAGCTGTGCGCGCCCGTCAGCGACAGCACGATCGCATCCTCGGTCGCGGCCGCCTGCAGCTCGAAGTTGAACGTGCGGCAAAAGCGCTTGCGCAGCGCGAGTCCCCACGCGCGATTCACGCGGCTGCCGAACGGCGTGTGGATCACGAGCTGCGTGCCACCCGATTCGTCGAAGAAACGCTCCATCACGAGCGTGTCCTGCGTCGGCAGCGCGCCGAGCGTCTGACGTGCACGCGCCAGATACTCGACGATTTGCCGCGCGGCCGGCTCGATCAGGCCCGTTCGCTCGGCGAGCCACGCGATTGCGGGTTCGAGATCGAGCACGGCGGCGGGGCGCTCGGCGACGGCCGTGGGTTCGCCGCGCGTATCGGCGTACGCGTCGGCTGATGCTGTTTCAGGCGCGCGCAGCGTGGTCTTCGCATCGGCCGCATTCGCCAATAGACGCTCGATTTCCGAACGCAAACGCGCGACGCCCTCCGACAATTCGTCGCTGCGTCCGGGCGCTTCGCCGAGCCAGAACGGAATATTCGGCGGCTGGCCTTGCGCATCCTCGACGCGCACGCGGCCGCTTTCGACGCGCATGATCCGGTACGACGCGTTGCCGAGCTGAAACACGTCGCCCGCGAGACTCTCGACGGCGAAGTCTTCGTTGACCGTGCCGATATTGAGCCCCTGCGGTTCGAGGATTACCGCGTAATCGGCGTTCTCCGGAATCGTGCCGCCCGACGTGACGGCATACAGCTTCGCGCCGCGTCGACCGCGCAGCGTGCCGTTGACAGCGTCGCGATGCACATACGCGGCGCGCGGGCCGTGGCGGCTCGTGTAGCCGTCGGCGAGCATGCGCAGCACGGCGTCGTATTGCTCGCGCTTCAGATCGGCATACGGCGCGGCGTGCCGGAACAGATCGAAGAGCCCGTCCTCGCTCCATTCGGCGTTCGAGACCTCCGCGACGATTTGCTGCGCGAGCACGTCGAGCGGCGCGCGCGGGATATGCAGCTGGTCGAGCTCGCCGCGCCGCACGCAATCGAGCAGCGCCGCGCATTCGATCAGATCGTCGCGCGAAGCAGGGAAGAGCCGTCCCTTCGGCATGCCGCCCACGTGGTGCCCCGAGCGTCCGACGCGCTGCAAAAACGGTGCGATCGCGCGCGGCGAGCCCATCTGGCAGACGAGATCGACATCGCCGATATCGATGCCGAGTTCCAGCGACGCCGTCGCGATCAGTACGCGCAGTTCGCCTCGTTTCAGCCGTTGCTCGGCGTCGAAGCGGTGCTCTTTCGCGAGCGAGCCGTGGTGCGCGGCGACGGCATCCTTGCCGAGCCGCTCGGTCAGATGCCGCGCGACGCGCTCGGCCATCCGGCGCGTGTTGACGAACACGAGCGTCGTCCGGTGCTGCGCGACGAGTTCCGCGAGCCGGTTGTAGACCAGTTCCCACGCTTCGTTCGACATCACCGCTTCGAGCGGCACGGGCGGAATTTCCAGCGCGAGATCGCGCTCGCGCACGTGGCCGACATCGACGATCGCGCAGTCGGCGGACGCGCTGCCGTCGGCGGAGTTTTCGGTCAAGCTGTCCAGGCTCGCGCCGCCGACGAGAAAGCGCGCGACGGCCTCGATCGGCTTTTGCGTCGCCGACAGGCCGATGCGCGGCAAGCGCCGGCCGCACAACGCGTCGAGCCGTTCGAGCGTCAGCGCGAGATGGCTGCCGCGCTTGTTGCCCGCCATCGCGTGAATTTCGTCGACGATCACCGTGCGCACCGTCGACAGCATCTTGCGGCCCGATTCCGATCCGAGCAGCACGTACAGCGATTCGGGCGTCGTGACGAGAATATGCGGCGCGCGCTTCTTCAGCGCGGCGCGCTCCTGCTGCGTCGTATCGCCCGTGCGTACGGCCGTGCGGATGTCGAGCGCGGGCAGCCCGCGCTCCGCAAGTTCGCGCGCGATCCCTTCGAGCGGCGTCTGCAGGTTGATGCGGATGTCGTTCGACAGCGCCTTCAGCGGCGACACGTAGACCACCAGCGTTTCGTCGGGTAGCGCGCCGTCGTGCGCGAGCCCGTCGCGCACGAGTTCGTCTAGCACCGCGAGAAAGGCGGTCAGCGTCTTGCCGGAGCCCGTCGGCGCGGCGACGAGCGTATGCCGGCCGCTGCGGATCAGCGGCCACGCGGCGGCTTGCGCGTCCGTGGGCGCGGCAAAGGTATTTTCGAACCAGCCCGCGACGGCGGGATGGAAGTCGGCCAGCACGCGGGCGGCAGGGGAGGCGGAAGTCATGGGATCGAAGATGGGGGCGGCGCGGCGTATAGCCAATGGTGGCCGCGCCCTCGCAACCGTTAGACCGCTTCAGTCTCGCAGGTTTCGCGGCTTCGTGCTGACAGCGCAATCGCAGAAGCGACGCGGGGCTGCACTGCGAGCCGATGCGTTCGTGGGCGGTCAGACGCAACTACCGGTCAGTCGCCATTGCATCCACCCACAGCGACGCAATCGCGCCAATGACAAGCGCTCGATCCATGCAAATGCGAGCAGAGGCGGGCGGCCGGCGGCATCCGGAATATGCAACGAAAAACGGCGCCATTGTGTGCCGAATGAAAGCGATGCGTCGCCACCGATGCTGAACCGCACGAACAGAACAGAACCTCATTGCCACTGACCCAATGGCAACCCGCCAGCAGCATCCGGAGTCAACGAGTATCCTCATCGGCTGACCCCGATTCATCACCCACGATGGAGTCTCGAACCATGCGATATAACCAGCTCGGCCGCACGGGCGTTTTCGTGTCGGAACTATGTCTCGGCACGATGACGTTCGGCGGCACCGGCGGCATCTGGCAGCACATCGGCGACTTGCAGCAGAACGACGCCGAACGGCTGATCGGCCGCGCGATCGACGCAGGTATCAATTTCATCGACACGGCCGACGTCTAC
This sequence comes from Paraburkholderia franconis, assembly GCF_009362735.1. Lineage (GTDB taxonomy): Bacteria > Pseudomonadota > Gammaproteobacteria > Burkholderiales > Burkholderiaceae > Paraburkholderia > Paraburkholderia franconis. Next base: position 49,754 of record NZ_WHNP01000005.1, read on the forward strand.
TCGTCCGGCCTTTCCGAGCAGATCACCGGGCAGGCGCTCAGGAGCCTGAAGGTGCCGCGCGACAGCGTCGTCGTCGCGACGAAGGTGTTCGGCCAGACGGGCGACTTTGCAAATGCGCGCGGCGCGTCGCGCTATCACGTCATGGACGGCATCAAGGCGAGCCTGCAACGGCTGCAACTCGATCACGTGGACCTCTATCAGATCCACGGCTTCGATCCCGCGACGCCGATCGAAGAAACGCTGCGCGCGCTCGATACGCTCGTGCAGCAGGGGCATGTGCGCTATATCGGCGTATCGAACTGGGCCGCGTGGCAGATCGTGAAAGCGCTCGGCATCTCCGAGCGGCTCGGGCTCGCGCGGTTCGACACGTTGCAGGCCTATTACACGATCGCGGGCCGCGATCTCGAACGCGAGCTGGTGCCGATGCTGAAGAGCGAAGGCCTCGGCCTGATGGTGTGGAGCCCGCTCGCGGGCGGATTGCTGAGCGGCAAGTATGGCCGCGAGCAGCAGGGCGAGGCGGGCAGCCGCCGCACGACGTTCGACTTTCCGCCCGTCGATCGCGAGCGCGCGTTCGATTGCGTCGACGTCATGCGCGCGATTGCCGAAGCGAAGGGCGTGTCCGTCGCGCAGATCGCGCTCGCGTGGCTGCTGCATCAGCGCGCGGTGATGAGCGTGATTGTCGGCGCGAAGCGGGTCGAACAGCTCGACGACAACATCAAGGCGACCCAGGTCGAACTGGGCGCGGACGATCTCGCGAAGCTCGATGAAGTGAGCCGCCTGCCGTCCGAGTATCCGGGCTGGATGCTGGAGCGTCAGGGTGACCCGCGCCGTCAGCAGATCGCCGAAACGCGCAGGGGCCGCGAAGGCAACGGCTGAGCCTTTTAAGGCTGCAACTCAGGCTTCGGGCAGATGACGCGGCGTGACGCTTCACGCCGCGTCATCATCGCAACGGCGCTCATTGCAGCATGAACGTCTCGTACTCGAGCGAATCGAGCTTGCGGTCGAGCAGATAAAGACTGGCGAGCACCACGACTAGCAGCGACGTTGCGAAGCCATAGCCGTAGTAAGCGGGATTCAGCGACAGCGTGATCGCCGTGAACACTACGTTCAACGCGACGAAATGGTCGCTGTCGTAGTCGCGGTAGATCAGCGCGAGCAGGCCCGTCAGCGGCACCGTTTGCCCGACGTCTTTGCCTGCTGTAGCAGCCAGTCGCGATCCTGCGCGGGCACTTCGGTATAGCGCTGCTGCGACTGGTCCCATCCGCGATAAAGCGATTCGAAAGCGACCGCGTACGCGAGGTCGTGCACTTGCGGCAGGATTTCGAAGCCGCGATTGAAGATCAGCTTCGCATCGGGATAGCGCGCCTTGATTGCCCGGATTACATTTGCGAGCCCGGCGATCTGTTGCGCGCGAGCGTCGTCCGTTTTGGCGACGAGTTGCCACGAATCCATCGTGTCGAGAAAGAAGCCGCGATAGCCTTTGTCCCAAAGCGGCTTGATCACGTGATCGACGAAGAAAGCGGGCCATTCGGGCTGGCTCTGGTCGACGACGCGCGAGGCCCACGACTCATTGCGTCCCGCGAGCCAGTTCTTCGGCACATCCGCGTAATAGCTGCGCGACGGCAGCACTTCGCCGACGCTCGCATACGCAAACCACGTGGTGTGCGGCAAGCGGTGCACAAGCGGATCGAAACCACTGTCGGGTTCGATCACGGCTGCATCGAATGCCGATAGCATGTCGACGGGCGGCGATTTGCCGTAATAGAGCGCGAATGAAGGCTGCGTGGCGGTCTGTGCGACATCGTCCGCATAAGCGGGATGCAGCGGCAGCGCTAGCATCAGTGCGAGAACAAAAAGCGCGCAGCATGACCCGCCGATGCGTCGCGAACTTCCTCTGCGTGCCGCCAAAGGAATTGTTTCCTTTAAGATGCAAAGAAAATCTCTGAAATGATGATGCAAGCCGCTTAATGTCATCCGCAAAGATGTACTGCTGAATTGAACAGATGCGTTGTTTCATCTCGTTCTTTCAATTGCGACAGCGCCTATCATAGACAAGATTTACGGACCGCCTAGCGACATTGCTGTGCTGGAGTCGCGTATTGTGTTAAATACGACGCTATTATTTGATCGATGTGCATTAAGCGCGGTGTTATGGCAATTCAATGCCATTCTGTTTTTAACGTTTTCCCGGCATTTTAACGATTGCGTGCGCGGTGATACCGGTTCATCAATGGCGTTGCCGTAATGCCATGCACGACGACTGACGAAGTGATGACGGCAAGCGTCAGCGGCACCAGCGCGAGAATGTCGTTCGAATGGCGGCCTTGCGTGGCTTCGAGTGCAAATGCAAGGTAATAGAAAGAACCGATGCCGCGAATGCCAAACCAGCTCATCAGTCTGCGTTGCGCGTGAGACGCTTCGGAGCCGAGCAACGATGCTTCGACTGCGAGCGGCCGCACGACGAAGAACAGCGCCGCGATCAACGCGGCGCTTTGCCATGTGAAGAGCGACGCGCGAGTACTCGCAAGTACATTGCCGACGATCATCATCACGGCCACTTCGGCGATGCGTTCGAGTTCGATCGTGAAGCCGAGCACCGACTCGGCCATATACGCATGCGCTTTTTGCGGATCGGCGGCCGTTGCGACGACATCTTCCGAATCGACGGTGCCGATGGTCTCGCGTGGCGAGCGCGGGCCGCTCGCGCGATGCTCAACGCGGCGCATCGCGACACCCGCCGCGAACACGGCGACGAATCCATACGTATGCGCAAGCTGCGCGGCGCCGTATGCGAGACCGATCAGGCCGAGCGCAAAGAAGCCTTCGAGCCCGAGGGCCTGTGCGTGCCGCGTGCGCAGCCATGCGACCGACCACGTCGTGATCCATCCGAGCAGGCCGCCGATGACGATCCCGCCGACGACGCCCGCCACCGCGGTGAGCGCGAAGCGCCAGTCGAGCGGGTCGCCGCCGTCCGCCGTGCTCGATGCGCACAACGCGAGACCCAGCAGCGCGAACGGCAACGCGATGCCGTCGTTCAGGCCGCCCTCACCCGACAGCGAGAAACGCAGCAGGTCCACATCGTCCGATTCCTGCACCTGCACGTCGTGCGCGAGCACGGGGTCGGTGGGCGCGAGTATCGCGGCGAGCAGGAGTGCCGGGCCCCAGTCGAGTCCGAGCACGAATGCGCCGACGAGCGTGAGCAACGGAATCGTCAGCAGCATCGCGACGAAGCCCAGGCGCAGCGGCAGCGCCCATAAAGGCGCGACGAGGGGCAGCCGCAGACGCAGCCCGATCGCGAACAGCGAGACGAGCAGCGCGACCTCCGTGACGGGCCGCAGAAAGTGCGCGTCGCGCACGAGGTCGAGTTGCAGAAGATGGGCGGGACCGAGCGCATAGCCGATCGCGAGATAGAGCATCGCGGCGGAGAGCGGCAGACGCTTGAAGGTCGTCGCGGCGATGCCCATGAAGACGAGCACGCCGCCGACGATCAGATACCACCAGACTGTTTCATACATGGGCCGTCAGCGCGCATGCAGGCAAGGGTGCCGATGCATCGTGTGCCTGCATCGATGTCAGGGCGCGCGGCCGAACGCTTCGCGCAGTTTGCGCTTGGCCTGTTCGAGCGTGCTCTTGCGCGACTTCGGCAGATTGCGGCCTGCGCGGTTGATATAGAAATTGAGCATCGACATCGCGGACTGGAACGGCGTGCCCTTGCGCCGCTTGCTGCGCGTCGACGAACGTTTGAGCGACTGGGCGATTTCTTCGGCGCTGCCCGTCTTGAAGATATCCTTTTCGAGGTCCATCGCGTCGCTCGTTTCCATCACGTGATGCGACCAGTACTTCGACGTGCTTTTCGATGAACTCGCCGACGACGTTCGCGCGCGACGATGCGCGGCCTTCGCCTGCGTGTGCCGCTGGCGCGGCGGACGGCCGCCTTTCGTGCGCGTCGACACATGCGCGGCCGTCTTCTTGCCGCTCGACGTTCCACTGCGTTTGCTGGTAGCCATGATGGTCACCGATGTATCACAGCTTCACGCCGCCCGCTTCGGGCGGATCGGACGATCCGGGCGCGATGTCGCCGGCGCCGAATGCGTCATTGCCCGCGCTGTTGCTCCCGCTTCTACACCAATAGGGCTCGCGTCCATAGTACTGGTGCACCGACGTCGCCCACGTTGTGTCCGCCATCGACGGCCAGTGGTCCTTGTCGAAGCCCGGCGCGTTCTTCACGCTTTCGGTCGGCATGTCGAGCAGAAAGCACTTGCAGTCCGCGTCGAGCGTGAGCGCGCTCCAGGGAATCGCGAGCAGCTTGTCGCTGATGCCGAGAAAGCCGCCGCTCGACAGCACCGCATACGCGATCCGTCCCGAGCGCACGTCGAGCATGATGTGCTTGATCTTGCCGATATCGTTGCCGTCGGCGCTCAGTACCTTGTCGCCATCGAGCGTGGCGGCCGCCATCACGTCGGGGCCCGGGCCCGTCGATCCGCTGCGGTCTGCGCCGACGATATTCGCGCCTTGCGTCTGCTTGGCCATCGTCATGATCGTTCTCCGTCGTGGGTGTGCTTATAGCCGGATTCGAGCAACAGCTATTCCTCGCGCCGTCGCGTCGGCGCGGCATGCGTGAATGGCTCGACGAACGCTTCACCCGTCCTCGCCGACTTCGGCGGGATCGGGCAGTTCGGGCAGTTCCTTCGTGGTGTCGGGCGGCTGGGGCTGGCCCTGTGGCGCGTCGTCGGGGCGGGGCGTGGTGTCGGCGGAGTTCTCTACGCGGTTCATGATCTCTCTCCTTTGTCGACCAGAGTCGGCGCTTAAGCTGTCGGCTGGAGTTAGCGCTTTAGCACTTACTCCAGCTCTATGCAGAGCACCTCACTCCGGTCCCATGCAACATCGTTGCAGTCGCGGAATGACAGAAGCGCTGCACGCGGCGTGCCACGTATGTGGCACGCCGCGCACTGCCGAACACAAAGAGAGCGAGAGAGCGGCGCGAATCAGGGCCGCGCGGCGATTTCGTCAAGATGCTCGAGCAGATCGGCGGGATCTTCATAGACGCGCAACGCGCCTGCGCGTTCGAGCTCTTCCTGGCCGTAGCCGCCCGACAGCAGGCCCACGCCGAGTGCGCGGCAACGGCGCGCCGCGAGCATGTCCCAGATGCTGTCGCCGACGACGACGGCATGCTCGATCGGCACATTGAGCCGGTGCGCAGCGGCGACGAAGAGATCGGGGTCGGGCTTCGCGTATTTCACATCGTCGCGTGTGACGACCACGGTCTTCGACGGATCGACGCCGAGGGCTTCGAGATTCACGGCTGCCGTTTCCATCCGGCCGCTGGTCGCGATCGCCCATGGTGTGCCGCTTTCCGTCAGCGCGTTCAGCAAGGCCTGCGCGCCCGGCAGGGGCCGCACTTTCGCATGTAGTTGTTTGTATGCGCGCGCATGTGCGCGGCGCAGGCGCTCGACGCGCTCCGTGCTCATGTCGCCGCCTGTTTCGCGCAGCAACTGATGCGTGAACAGACCGCCGCTCATGCCGATCTTTCGATGAATGCGCCACACCGACAATTCGATGCCTTCTTCGTCGAGTGCTTCCTTCCAGGCGAGCACATGCTGATACACGCTATCGACGAGCGTGCCGTCGAGGTCGAACAGAAATGACGTGGATATACGCACGGGCTTCTCCTTCTATCAAATGCGATCAGATGCGGTGGATGGGAAATCTGTAATCGACTGGACACGCAAGCCAACAAGCAAGCCACGAAAGCGCGACACGCATTGCATGCATCGCGGCCCTTGGCGGCACAGCGCCCATATTGCGCCATTTATTCCACGAAAGATTTACGTCCGCTTTGTAAATATCAAAGAGCGTATGCGCGCGGCTCGCTTCTGCATCGCGTGCAAGTGCCTGGGGAAACGGTGCCAGGCCGTATCCTGCCGGGCACGCGAGGCCCCGCAGGGGCACACCGTTTGCTGAACTGACGAGTGACGGCACCAGGTTTTTGGCGGCAGTCAACCGCAATCACTGATCACGTTTTTCAAGGAGCTAACAGATGAGGAACCGTAAAGCATGGATCGTAGCGGCAATGCTCGCACTGTCGGGAGGCGCTTTTGCCCAGACGGGCGGCAGTAACGGCGGCGGTTCGGCGGGCGGTGGCGGCAATGGCGCCGGGATGAGTTCGTCCGATGAGACGGGGGCGGGCATGGCATCGTCGGGCACACATGCGTCGAAAAAGATGCATCATAAGATGTCGAAGTCGCACAAGAAGTCGGCTACCGACACGACGAACGTGCCGGGCGCCGATGCAAGCAGCGATACGAAGGGGCAATGACCCTTGATTCCGTCCGGCGCGTGCCACTGCTTCGCGATGCGGGTGCGATGTGGCGCGATATGCCGGACCTTTAGCGAAGGCGGGAGGAATCATGACACAGCCAGGATGGAAATACGCGTTGCTCGCGATAGCGGTCGTGTCGATGTCATTAGGCGCGGCCTGCAAGAAGGCAGAAAACGCCAGCAGCGACACGGGCGCGGCGGCGGGCAGTAGCAGCGCGGCCCCGGCCGCGGGCGCGATGGGCGCAAGCGGCGCGGCTCCGGCTGCGGGCGCGATGGGCGCAAGCGGCGCAGCAGGGGCATCGGGCGCGAGCCAGTGACGTTTCGCGCAGTGACGGGGTACCTCGGGCAGCCCGGGGTAATGAGGGAATCGGATCACGCCGCGTTCTTCATCGAGGACCTGAAGGGCGCGGCACAACGGGGGTACGTGGCGATCCGCGTTGCGGACAATGGGCACATCAACGCCCGTCCCGCTCGCGATCCGGCTTGCGCGGTAGAGCATCCACAACCGCGGCAACGGACGCGCGCCCCATGGAGGTGATGTGATGCGTTCGAAAATTCACTACCAGAGCAACATCTGCGGTGGCGACTTTCAGCACGTGAAGGACTGCTTCAATACATGGAAAACGCAGCCGCTCGTGTACCGGATGAACGAGCACATGTTCGAAGGCAAGCGCGAAGTCCGTCCGCTCGACGATCGCGTATTCGACAATGCGGAAGTCGCGCAACGCACGCTGCTCAATACGTGCGGACCGAGCGATCCGTACGCGCTGGCAGCGGAGATTCATGACGGCGAGCGCGATATGTGGCTCGTAATGGCCGCCTACGAGGAGTGACGCGAGGCACGCATGCGTTGCACACAGAGCGCATGCGTGCTTGTGCCTGCGCTTGTGCAGCCGACCTGAGGCCAAACGCGTACGAGTCGACGCTCAGGCCGTCTTTCGCACATTCGCCTGCTTGTTCGTCCGCTTGTTGGCCTGCTTGTCGACCTGATTTTGCAGCGCGCTCGATTTTTTCAGTAGCATTGCGAGTCTTGCCCGCTCGACATCGGTCGTAGCGGCTACTCTCGCGTTGCCGCCGTTTTTGCTCACGCGGCGGTTTGCAAGCCGTTCGCGTTTTTCGCATTGCGCAAGCAGCGCCGCAAATGCAGCCTCGTCGACTTTCATATGACGTCTCGCGTGCGGCGGCGACAGCTCTCGCAATTCACCTGCTTCGAAAGCGGCAATCACTTCGGGATGGATATAACAGCGCCTGCACACAGCGGGCGTATTGCGCAACAGCGCGGCCACATCCTTCACTGTCGCGACGACATGACGGCGTGCGTCTGCTGCGCTTTCGCAGACGAGGTGCCGCAGCGCGGTCATCGCGAAGACGCTGCCCGCCCATGTGCGATAGTCCTTCGCGGTGAAATCCGCGTGGCAAGCATTGCGCAGATAGTCGTTGATATCGGCGGATTCGACCGTGCGGCGCGTGCCGTCCTCGTCGATGTACTGAAAGAGATCGTGGCCCGGCAGTTCCGCGCATGCGCGCACGATGCGCTTGACGCGCGGATTGTCGACGGTCACATCGTGTTCGATGCCGCTCTTGCCCGCAAAACGAAAGCGCACTTCGTTCGATCGGAACTTCACGTGCTTCTTGCGCAGTGTCGTGAGTCCATACGACTGGTTTTCTCGCGCGTACTCGACGCTGCCGACGCGAATCAACGTCGTGTCGAGCAGATGCACGACGACCGCGATGACCTTCTCGCGCGGCATGGCTTCGCGTGCAAGATCGCGCGCGACGCTCGCGCGTATCTTCGGCAGCGCGCGTCCGAAGGCGGCCATGCGTCCGAACTTGTCGGCGTCGCGTGTCTCGCGCCATTGCGCGTGATAGCGGTACTGCTTGCGGCCGCGCGCATCGCGCCCCGTGGCCTGAATGTGGCCGCGCGCGTCCGGGCAGATCCACACGTCGCACCACGCTGGCGGAATCGCAAGCGCGTGAATGCGCGCGATCTGCGCTTCATCCGTGATGCGCGTGCCGTCCAGATCGAAATACGCGAACGCACCCCGCGTTTTCTTGCGCGTGATGCCGGGCCGCGTGTCGTCGGCGTGCCGCAGTCCAGCGGGCATCGGCGAAGGCAACGCGTCGGCGATGGCTTCGGCCGTGTGGAGCGTCATCGTTCTCATCTGGTTGTTGAATCTTGCTCGTTCAGCGATACGGCGTAGCCCGTGCAATAGCGGTGCCACGTACGGGCACGACGCGCAGCGTCGGTATTGCGGCGACACGTGGGCACCGAACTTGCTCGTCTGATCAACAAACGCCCGGCCGCGTATTCGCGTACCGGCAGGACGAACAACGCGGCACTCTGATTGTGAGGGAGGACGAATACATGGCTAACGCACTCACGGGATGCAAGGTTGCGGTACTCGCGGTCGACGGCTTCGAGCAGGCCGAACTGATCGAGCCGCGCCGTGCACTCACGGAAGCGGGAGCGACAGTACACGTAATTTCTGCCAGGGGCGGAAAGATCCAGGGCTTCAGGCACGTCGACAAGGGCGATTCCGTCGATGTCGATATGACATTCGACAAGGCCGCGCCGAACGACTACGACGCGGTGGTCCTGCCGGGCGGCGTCGTGAACAGTGACGCGATCCGTCTGTTGCCGCAGGCGCAGGCGTTTGTGAAGGCGGCGGATCAGGCGAAGAAGCCCGTCGCCGTGATTTGCCACGGCGCGTGGCTGCCCGTTTCCGCCGGCCTGATGAAAGGGCGCACGGTCACGAGCTGGCCGAGCCTGCAAGACGATATTCGCAACGCGGGCGGCACGTGGGTCGACAAGGAAGTCGTCGAGGACGGCAACTTCATCACGAGCCGCAAGCCCGACGATCTTCCCGTGTTCAACAGGACACTGATTGCGCAGCTGTCGAAGAAGAAGGCCGCGTGAGTTCCAGCACGACCATGCAGCAAGCGATCAGAGCAAGCGCCAAGCGGAGAGACGCATGATGCATCGCCCACTCGTTCGAGCCGTCGTATTGCCCGCGATCGTCGCGCTCGGCGCGGCGGCGTGCGTCGTCAGTGCGCAGACGACGCTGTCGCCGGGCGATCAGCAGTTCGTGCAGGACGCTTCGCAAGCGGGCGCCACGGAGATCGCCGCGAGCAAGCTCGCGCTAAAGAATTCCTCCGATCCGCAGGTGAAGAACTTTGCGCAACAGATGATCGCCGATCACACGCGGCTCGCGCGTAGCCTCGATGTGGTCGCCGCGGGCAAGGGCCTCGGCAGGCCGCCGGGCGCCGATTCGGCGCTGATCGGCAAGCTGCAGGCGCTCAAGGGCGCGGACTTCGACAACGCGTATATCGACGAAGTCGCGATGGGTGGTCATCAGAAAGCAGTCGAACTGTTCCAGAAGGAAAGCGAAAGCGGCCAGGACCCGCAACTGAAGAGCGCGGCGACGCGCGCGCTCCCCGTTATCCGTCACCATCTCCAGATGGCGCAGCAACTCGCGGATGCGCGAAAGGCGTCGTCATGAACGGGATGATCAAGGTGTTCATGCCGCGTGCGGCGTACGAGGACTCTCATATGCACATCACATTCACCGATGATGCTCCCGTATTCGATGGGTCGAGCCTGGTCGTGCGCTTTACGGCGTGCGTCGATGGCGCGCCTGTCGTGTGCGCGATCACGGCCGAGGCGCTCGAAGATCACTTCGGCGCGGACTCGCCGCTCGAAGGCGCGTTGATCGGCGCGTACGAAAGAGGGCGCGCCCGCATCCGTTCCGTCTGCGCGGAGGCGCTCGACGAGAACGGAGGCGATAGCGTGATCCTGCACAGCGGCCTGTTCCGTGTCGAAGGCATGGAACCGGATCGCAGCGTCAAGCCGCGCTAGACACAGCGTCAAGCCGCCTTTCGATACGGCTCACACAGGGGCGCGCGCTGCTTGCGCTGTTCGCGCGCCTGAGTGCGAAGCAGCCGGCGATCAGACCCAGCCGTCGCTCACGCGCGGATGATGCGTGCGTTCTATTTCACGGTCGTAACCGTCGATGGGGCGCCGATCGTGCCGCGTCTCGCATGCTGCGCGTAGCATGACGCCGCGCGCTTCGTCGCACGTCGGCACTTCGCGCGTGGGCCGCGGTTGCGCCATTCTCGTCTGCGTGGATGCGTCGGCTTTTACGGATGGCAGCGCATGTACGCGCACCTGCGCGACGACGGCTGAAGTGACGATAGCGACGAGGAGCAGACGCTCCGCGCTCCTGATGTTCATGGTGAGGCTCTCCCTTGTCGAATGCCGGCCCTTTTATGTGATCTGAGATCGTGTAATCAAGCGCCCCGCGTTTGCTGTCTGCGAAAGGCGTGAGAATGGGCCAGCGCTCGATGCAGCAATATGCGTGCCGCTATCTCGAACGTTTGCGTGGCGCGGCTTTCAGCGCAATGCGGGCAGTGCGCGTCGCTTGAGGCCTGCATCATTTACTCGCCGCATTGGAAAAGACGCCAACCGATACGAACGGCGTCGCCGCCACGTCTCGCTACCACGCGGGCATGACGAGTGCGTGCGTGAGCGTGTTTCATGCGTTAGCTGAAGCGTCACCTGAACGGGAGCGAAGTCATGACGACCAATGTCATTGCCGTGCTGAACGATCTGATCGAAATGTCGAAGGACGGTGAACGCGGCTTCATGAAAGCAGCAGAGGAAGCGCAACACGCGAGCGTGAACGACGCGCTGCTCGAAAGCGCCGCGAACTGCTCGCGCGGCGCGCGCGAATTGCAGGACCTCGTGCTGCAGCTGGGCGGCAAGCCCGAAAGCGGCGGCAGCGTGGCGGGGGCGCTGCATCGCGGCTGGCTCGATGTGAAGTCGGCTGTCGGCAGCCGCTCGGATCACGCGATCCTCGCCGATTGCGAAAAAGGCGAAGACGTCGCGAAGAAGCGGTTTCACGATGCGCTCGAGAAGGACCTGCCCGCCGATGTGCGCGCCGTCGTCGAGCGGCTGTATCAGGGTGTGCTGCAAAATCACGAGCGCATTCGCGCGATGCGCGAACAGTATGCGGCAATGAAGAGCTGAGAAAAAACATGGCCGCCCATGCAGACGGGCGGCCATGTTCCATGCTTCGCGAGCGTCGCGATCAGGTGACGATCATCCGGCGGCGCCCGGCAGCAGTCATTCGGCCTCGATCTTCAGATGGTTTTTCACACCCTTCACGCCGGACACGTTCTGCACGACGTCCTGCGCGGCCGTCTTGTCTTCGGCGGACGGCACCGTGCCGCTCAGCCACACGATGCCCTTGCGGGTCTTCACGTGAATGTGCGTGGACTTCACGTTCTTCGCGCCGAGCAGTTCCGCCTTGACCTTGGTTGTCACCGTGCCATCGTCGATGTGCTGGCCAACGCTTTCTGACGTTGCCGGCGGCGCCGACGCCGTAGTCTGCGCGGTAGCGTTCAGTGCGAATGCAACACATGCGATGCTGCTTGCGGCCTTGAGGAACGGGATGGTTTTCATGGTTTCTCCTTCTCGGTTGATGATCGGGGATGCGGTCCTGTTGTCCGTGCGATCGATTGCGGCCCTCGCCGCCGATGACCAGACCAAAGACCACTGCCGCCGCGGTTCCGTCTGGTCCGTCGCCGACACGGGAGCGCAAAGGCTGTGCGTTGCTCGCGCGACGCACGCCGTGCGTCCCTGAAAGGCGCTCAGCAAGCGATGTGCCGCACCGCCGCATGCTTGCTGTCGAGACGCTTTCAAATTCGCGAGCGACAAGGCGAAACGCTTGTTGCAAGCCGCCAGGCGCTTGCGGGCGATGCGCGATGATTGGGTCCGAATTTCAGGGCATTTGTAAATTCGGCGCGCAAAGTGCTTATTGGATCGGCATTCGGAACGGACAAAGGCGAATCAAAACAGACAGTTGTGGAACCTGGTACGACAGTTGCGTAATCGCATCCAACACACTGCCGACTCGTAGCCTCGTACACAGGAAAGGAAAGTCTGTATGCCGCCTTCAATTGAACTACGCGCGAAGCAATCGTTTGCGCTCACGCCGCGTCTGCAGCAGTCCGTGCGCCTGCTTCAACTGTCGTCGCTGGAATTCCAGCAGGAACTGCGCAACGCACTCGATACGAATCCCTTCCTCGAATACGACCCGACCGCTCCCGACGACGTCTCGGACGGGAAGACGGCGGATGGCACGGCGGCCGAGGGCGAAGCATTGCCTGCTGCCGAACGCGATACCGCACTCGAAGGCTCGGCGGCGGAGCCGGCTGCGGAGACTTCCGTTTCGTCCGACGACGGCGGCGGCGACTTTGCGGGCGACGGCTATGGCCGCGGACCGTCGCGCTACAACGGCGACTCGGAAGCGGCCGACCCGACCGAATGGGCACGCGTGCAGCCGACGCTGCATGAGCAGTTGCACGACGCGCTGCGTCTGTACCGGCTCGACGATCACGATCGCGAAGTTGCGCGGCTGGTGATCGAAGCGCTCGATGACGACGGCTATCTGCGCCAGGACCTCGCGGACCTCACGGACATCGTGGAGTTCGACCCTCCGCTGACGGAAGAAGAGCTGCTGGTCGCGCTGCGTCTCGTGCAGACGCTCGATCGTCCGGGGCTCGCGGCGCGCTCGCTGTCGGAATGCCTGTCGCTGCAACTCGACGCAATGCCTGCGGATACACCCGCGCGCGATGTCGCGAAGCAGGTCGTCGAGCATCACCTCGACCGGCTTGCGCGGCGCGAGCATGCGGAATTGCAGAAGCAGATCGGCTGCACTGCGGAGGAACTGCGGATCGCCTGCGCGCTCGTGCGCAAGCTCGACCCGAAGCCGGGCAATTCGTATGGCCGCGCGGACGACAACTACATCGTCCCCGATGTGATCGTGCGCAACGTCCGCAACAAGTGGGTCGTGACCGTGAATCCCGCTGTGCTGCCGCGCGCGCGTATCCATCGGATGTACGCGGAGCTGTTCGCGCAGTCGGCGGGCGCGAGCCGCTCACCGCTTGCGCAGCAGTTGCAGGAAGCGCGCTGGTTGATCCGCAATGCGCAGCAGCGCTTCGACACGATTCAGCGGGTCGCCGAATGCATCGTTGCGCATCAGAGGCCGTTCTTCCAGTACGGCGAGATCGCGTTGAAGCCACTGGTGCTGCGCGATGTCGCGGAGGAGCTCGGGCTGCACGAATCGACGATCTCGCGCGCGACGGGCAACAAGTACATGGCGACGCCGCGCGGCATCTTCGAGTTCAAGCATTTCTTCCCGCGCGAACTGGGCACGGAGAGCGGCGGCACCTGCTCGGCAGCGGCCGTGCGCGCGCTGCTGAAGGAAATGATCGCCGCGGAAAACACGCGCGATCCGCTGTCGGACGTCGCGCTCGCGAAGATGCTCGCGGACCAGGGCGTGCTCGTCGCGCGACGCACGGTCGCGAAGTACCGTCATCTGATGAAGGTGCCGCCTGCGGAGTTGCGTCGCCAGGTCTGACGCCGGGGCTCGCCGGAAAAAAACGGCCGCTCGTCGTGCGCGAGCGGCCGTTTTTTATTTACTGCTTGAAAAGCGCTACATGCCGGTGCTCGAACCTCCCGTCGAGCTCGTGCCTGTGCCCGATCCCGTGGTCGAGCCAGGGGTCGGCGTCGGACTCAGATCGATTCTTCCGTAGACGCCATCCGCTTCGTCATTTGGTCCCGCCGCGAAGAACAGCGTAGTCGAAGGCTGGTTGCTGAGGTCATTGCCGAATGCGAGGCCCCACAAGCCGTCGTGGACGATCGGGCTGCCCGTCGTGCCATTGAGCGAGCCCATCGATTGGCCCGTCGATGCGTTGAACGCGTGAATCAGGCCGTCGCCGAAGTTGCCGATCAGTATCGCGCCGCTCAGCGAGCCGAAGTTGGCGGGCGCCTGCGCGATGCCCCACGGCGCGTTCAACGCGCCGCCCGTCGCGAAGTGCTGCTTGAGATTGCCTGCCGTATCGTACACATCGACCATGCCGAGCCCAGCACCGGCGACGTCGTCGTGCTTGGCGGGGTCTTGCATCGCGTATGTAACGAACAGGTTGGTGCCGATCGCCTGGATGCCGAACGGCGCGAAGCCGGCGGGAATCGCCGGATCGTGGAAGCCGCCGGGCATCGCGACCTTCGCGAAGTTGGTATCGAAGACGTCGATCTTGTTGTTGTGGAAGTCGGTGGCATAGAGGAAGTTGCCGCCGTTGTTCGCCGCGAGCGCGAGGCCTTTGTACACGGCACCGCCTGTGCCGTCGTCGTACATGGTGAATGCGTTGGTCGGTCCGACGGCGGGTGCCCACGCGGTGATGGTGCCGCCTTCGCCCGCGAAGATGAATGCGGCGATCCCTGATTTGCCGTTCTGCGTGACGTTGAAGCTCTGCGTGCCGTTGAACACGATGCCCGTCGGCGATGCCGTACCGTTCTTGCCGTTGGGTATCGTGACCACCAGCGATTGCGGCACGCCGTTGCCGTCATAGAGCGTCGCGACATTGGTGCCGTTGTCCGCGACCCAGGCGAAGCCTTTCGGATTGAAGGCGACACCCCAAGGGTTCTTCAGGTTCGGGTCGGTGTGCGATGCAGGCACGACGCCATCCGAGACGAGTGCCGTCGCGGTGAACGACGACTGCACAGGCGGGCTGGGATTGTTCGAGCTGGAACCACCGCCGCATGACACGAGTGTTGCCAGAGTAGCTGCACACGCCGTGATGCCGAACACCTCGACTAGAGACTTCATGGTCGTACTCCTTGTTCCTGTCTTGTCCACAGGACGTGACGGTCATTGAACGAGGAGGGGGCGGCGTTTATTCCTGGTCTGCGCGGACTTATTTCGCGCGTGATTTTCAAACGCTGAGCCGGGTGGATTGAAGGGCGTTGCGCAACGAATGGAAAGCGTGATTATTCCGTTATTCTGATTAAAAATCGGCGGGCATGGTCGCGTGTCCGTTGCGTCAGGCCGCGTGCGCGCTGTATGCCATCGGAGTGTTCCATATGACGTGTCGTGACAGGGCGAAGCGTCCAATGCGGTGTTGTATATGACCACCGCATCCGGGCCGCCGTCGCGCATTCGTGAGAGCAGATCGATAAGAACGTCGTGCGACGGCGGCCCCTTATCTATGTTCGGAATGGCTACGGAAGTATAGGCAGGATCGACGGCTGTTATTCCAGTGCAATCCTGTCCAACTGCGCGCGCTGCCGCGCGCGAAAAAGCCGATATGTGCAGTCAGCTTAAAAGCGCTTGCCATGCGCAAACCGTGCGCCGGCAGGGACACGCGCCGAGCAATTGCCTTGCTATTTTCAGGCGCGCGTACCACTCTGCATGAAGAATACCGCCTGTTCGCACGTCGGCAACGGGCGCGTCCTTCCGGGTGGAGCACGCCATGATGTCCGCCATCGCCGTTCATGATCCTCATCGTCAATTGCTGCCGTTTCGCGAATCGCTGCTCGCGATGCTCGGCATCGCATTCGTTTCGATGCTGGTCGCGCTGGATCAGACGATTGTCGGCACGGCGCTGCCGCGCATCGTCGCCGACCTGAAGGGCTTCGATTTCTACGCGTGGGTCGCGACGTCGTACATGCTCGCATCCGTCATCACGATCCCGATCTTCGGGCGGCTCGGCGATCTGTACGGGCGCAAGCCGTTCCTGCTCGCGGCGATCCTGTTGTTCACGCTCGCCTCGATGCTGTGCGGGCTCGCGACCAACATGCTGTTTCTCGTGGCCGCGCGTGGCCTGCAAGGCATCGGCGGCGGCATCCTGATCGGCACTGTGTTCGCGACGGTCGCCGATCTGTTCCCGGACCCGAAGCTGCGGCTTCGCTGGCTCGTGTTCGTCACGTCGTCGTTCGGCATCGCGAACATCGTCGGGCCGACGCTGGGCGGCGTGCTCACGCAGATGCAGGGCTGGCGGCTCGTGTTCTTCGTCAACGTGCCCATCGGCGTGGTGTCGCTGGTTTTCGTTCAGCTGTTCGTGCCGAAGTTGCGTCGGCTGAAGGAACGCGGACCGATCCAGCTCGACTGGCTCGGCGCATTCGTCGTCGCCGTGACGTTCGGCGCGCTGCAACTGCTGATCGAACTGCTGCCGAAGGAAGGAATCAGCGGGCCGACAGTCCTGCTCTTCGCGATCACGACCGTCTGCGGCTTGACGCTGTACTTCTGGGAAAAGCGCATGGGCTATCCCGTCGTGCCCGTCGATGTGCTGCTCGATCGCAAGCTCGCAGCGCTGTTCGCGATGGCCGTGCTCGGCGGCTTTGCGCTGTTCTCGATGGTGTTCTATGTGCCGCTGCTGTTCCAGGGCGGCTATGCGATGTCGCCGCACGACTCCGGCATGCTGATCACGCCCTTGCTGCTCGGCACCACGGTCGGCAGCGTGCTCAACAATCGCATCGTCACGCGCATCCGCCGCGCGAATGGCCTCATGTATATCGGCTTTGCGCTGTGCGTGATCGGCTGTCTCGCGCTTGTCGCGCTCAAGGGCAACGAGCCGCATATCGTATGGATGTCGTGCATGGGCCTGAGCGGACTCGGGCTCGGCCTTGTCGTGACGAATCTGACGATCTGCTCGCAACAGATCGTCGCGCGCGATCATCTCGGCGCGGTGACGGCGTTGCTGCAATCGCTGCGCATCTTCGGCGGCATGCTCGGCACGGCGATCACGGGCGCGCTGCTCGGGCATCTGTATACGCAGGGCGTGAACCGTTCGCTCGATTCGTATCAGGCGACGCAGTGGCTCAAGTCGTTCGCGAGTCCCGATGTGCTGGTCGATCGCGCGGAGCAGTCGGCGCTGATCGAGCGGCTGGTGGCAGCCGGGCATTCCGGCGACCCGATGATGCACATGGCGCGCGAAGCGCTCGTCGTGTCGATTCATATCGGGCTTGCCGTCGCGGCCCTGGCGGCGTTGATCGGGCTGTGCCTCGCGTGGTTCGTGCCCGCTGTACAGGTCACGTATGCGGAGGCCGAAGTGCGCGGCACGTGACTTCGTCGCAGTGAGGTGGTCATTCAGGTCGTATTGCGTTGCTTCCGCCGGGACGCGCGGCGGCTTTTGCTATGATGGCTGTATAGATATACAGTCCTTCTTCAGCCTTTGTGCTCCCGACATTCGTGCCGACCGACGCACCCGATCCATATTCCGGGTCTTCCTTCTACTACCTGCTGAATTTCGAGCGCGCGCTCGCGTGGATCGCCGAGCGTTACGACGATTTGCTCGACGACGTCGAGCGCGCTTTTCTGCACACGTTTCTGCACGGCGCGGCATGTTTGCCGCGAGCGTCGCGCGCGCTGCTCGTCCGGATGCTGATGCGCAAGGGCACGCTGTTTCGCACGGGGCGCCTCGCGTATGCGGAGATCGGCTGCCCCGTGCAGGCCGCCGCGCCGCTTGCCGCGCTCGGATGGATCGATGCGGATGCGCACGTGTCGCTCGACGAACTGTTCGCGCTCGCGACGCGCCCGGAGCTTCAGCGCATGTTCGCCGACGCGCCCGCGCTCAAGGGCGCGCGCAAGGCCGAGTGGCTCGAAGGATTGCGCGCGCACGCGGACCATGCGGCGCATGCGAGGCAACGGCGTTATCGCGAGTGGGATGCCGCGTCGGATGAAGCCGCGTTGCGCGTGCTCGTCGCGCCGCTGTGCGAGCGTTTCAGGGTGATGTTCTTCGGCAATCTGCATCAGGACTGGTCCGAGTTCGTGCTCGCCGATCTTGGCGTGTTCCAGTACGAGCGCGTCGCGTTTGCCGATTCGTCGCGCGCGTTTCAGCAAAGGGCCGATGTCGACTGCTATCTGGCGCTGCACGCGTGCCGCGAAGCGCTGGAGCTGACGGGTGGCGAGGCACTGGAGCCGCTGCTCGAAGCCGTCGATGCAATCGATACGCAAGGCAACGCATGGCTTGCGCTGCGCCGCGCGAAACTGCTGTTCGCGATCGGCCAGCATGCCGAACGCCGGCATGACTGGAATGCGGCGTTGCGCGTCTACGAGCGCTGCGCGTGGCCGGGCGCGCGGCACCGTCGTATGCGCGTGCTCGAACGTGCGGGCCGCGATGCACAAGCGCTCGCGCTGGCCCTTCAAGCCGCCGGCGAACCGGAAAGCGAGGAGGAGTTGCAGCGTCTTGCGCGTATCGTGCCGCGTCTGCAACGACGGCTCGGACTTGCGGCGCACAAGGTGGCGAAAGCACGCGCCGTACCGCGCAGCATGCTCGAACTGCCGCGTCCTGCCGATCCGTTTGCAGTCGAATATATCGCACGCGATCATCTGTCGACGGAAGACGCGCCTGTTCATTACGTCGAGAACGCGCTGATCAATTCGCTGTTCGGCCTCTTGTGCTGGGAGCCCGTGTTCGCAGCCGTGCCCGGCGCGTTTTTCCACCCGTTCCAGCGCGGTCCCGCCGATCTGCATGCGCCGGACTTTCGCGCGCGCCGCGCCGCGCTGTTCGACGCGTGCTTCGCGCAACTCGACAGCGGCGAATATCGCGCGACGATACAGCGTCACTTCGAAACCAAAGCAGGGTTGCAATCGCCATTCGTGTTCTGGGGCATGCTGACGCCCGAACTGCTGACGCTCGCGCTCGATTGCCTGCCCGCTGCGCATTTGAAGCTGTGGTTCGAGCGGCTGCTGTCCGATGTTCGCGCGAACCGTTCGGGCTTGCCCGATCTGATCCGCTTCTGGCCGCGCGAGCGGCGCTACGAGTCGATCGAAGTGAAAGGGCCGGGCGATCGTCTACAGGACAACCAGATCCGCTGGCTCGAGTTCTGCGTGCAGCACGGCATGCCCGTGAGCGTGCTCGACGTGCGCTGGGTCGGCGGCGACGACGATGCGAATACGATTGCCAGCGTGGACGTCGGCGACATCAATGGCGTCAGCGACATCAGCGACGTCAGCGACACGGAGGCGGCCTAATGACTTACATCGTCGCCGTGCGCACGCTGTGCGAATTCACCGCGCGGCGCGGCGATCTCGATCTGCGCTTCACGCCCGCGCCTTCGGCGCTTGAAGGCATCGCGGGGCATCAGGCCGTGACGGCGCGGCGCGCGTCAGGCTACGAAACCGAGATCACGCTGACGGGCACGCATGGTTCGCTCACCGTGCGCGGCCGCGCCGACGGCTACGACCCAGCGCTCAACCGGCTCGAAGAGATCAAGACGCATCGGGGCGATCTGGAGCGGATGCCTGCGAACCATCGCGTGCTGCATTGGGCGCAGGCCCTCGTGTATGGCCATCTGCTGTGCGTGGCGCGCGAACTTGACGAACTCACGGTCGCGCTCGTCTACTTCGACATCGCGGACCAGAAGGAAACCTTGCTGACCGAGCGGCACACGGCCGCGTCGTTGCGCGCGTTCTTCGAGGACCAGTGCGAACGTTTCGTTGCGTGGGCCGCGCGCGAGGCAGCGCATCGCGATGCGCGCAATGCGGCGCTGAACGCGTTGCGCTTTCCGTATAGCGAGTTTCGCAGCGGGCAGCGCGATCTGTCGGTGGCCGTGTTTCGCGCCGCGCGCGACGGGCGCTGTCTGATGGCGCAAGCGCCGACGGGCATCGGCAAGACGCTCGGCACGATCTTTCCGCTGCTGAAGGCGTGCGGGGCGGATCATCT
The DNA here is from genome assembly GCF_009362735.1 of Paraburkholderia franconis. Lineage (GTDB taxonomy): Bacteria > Pseudomonadota > Gammaproteobacteria > Burkholderiales > Burkholderiaceae > Paraburkholderia > Paraburkholderia franconis. Next base: position 69,578 of record NZ_WHNP01000005.1, read on the forward strand.
CGATCGTGTGTTCTTTCTGACCGCGAAGACTCCGGGCCGCGCGCTCGCGCTCGATGCGATCGGATCACTGCATCGAAGCGAGGATGCGTTGCCGCTGCGCACGCTCGAACTCGTCGCGCGCGACAAGGCGTGCGAGCATCCCGACAAGTCATGCGACGGCGAATCGTGTCCGCTCGCGCGCGGCTTCTATGACCGGCTGCCCGCTGCGCGCGACACGGCCTTGCAGTCGCGCATGCTCGATCGCGCGGCCGTGCGCGAAGCGGCGCTCGCGCACGGCGTCTGTCCGTACTATCTTGCGCAGGAGTTGTCGCGCTGGTGCGATGTCGTGATCGGCGACTACAACTACTACTTCGACGGCAGCGCGATGCTGTATGCGCTCACGCAGATGAACGGCTGGCGCGTCGCGGTCCTCGTCGACGAGGCGCACAATCTGCCCGACCGCGCGCGCCGTATGTACAGCGCGACGCTCGATCAGGGCGCGTTTCGTGGCGCACGTCATGCGGCGCCCGCTGCGCTGAAGAAGCCATTCGACCGCGTGAATCGCGAGTGGAATGCATTGAACCGCGAGCGAAATGCAGCGTACGAAGTGCTGGCCGCCGTGCCGCCGAAGCTGCAATCGGGGGTACAGAATCTGATCGCGTCGATCGGCGATCAGCTTGCCGAAGCGCCGCAACCCATCGACGATACAGTGCTGCGTTTCTATTTCGATGCGCTGCATTTCGTGTCGCTAGTCGAGGCGTTCGGCGATCACTCGATTGTCGACGTGACGCTCGATTCGTATCAAGCGGCTGCGCGCGCGAAGTCGTCGACATTGCTTTGCGTGCGCAACGTGATTCCCGCGCCGTTCCTCAAGCCGCGCTATGCGGCCGCGCGCGCGACGGTTCTGTTCTCGGGCACGCTCAGTCCGCAGCACTTCTATCGCGACATGCTCGGCCTGCCCGACGACACCGGCTGGCTCGACGTCGAAGGGCCGTTCAGGGCGGAGCAACTGGACGTGCATGTCGCGCATCACGTATCGACGCGCTGGCGCGACCGCGAGCGCTCGCTCGCGCCGATCGTCGATCTGATCGCGGAGCAGTACGCTCAGCGTCCCGGCAACTATCTCGGCTTTCTCAGCAGCTTCGACTATCTTCAGCGCGTCGTCGATTCGATGCGCGAGCGTCATCCGCAGGTGCCCATCTGGACGCAGGAGCCGCGCATGGACGAAGCGGCGCGCGGCGCGTTTCTGGCGCGCTTTCGCGCGAGCGGAGCGGGCGTCGGCTTTGCCGTGCTGGGCGGCGCGTTTTCGGAGGGCGTGGATCTCGTCGGCGATCAGCTGATCGGCGCGTTCATCGCGACGCTCGGCTTGCCGCAGATGAACGATGTCAACGAGCAGATGCGCCGCACGTTCGACGCGAAGTTCGGCAATGGCTATGACTATGCCTATCTGTTTCCGGGCTTGCGGAAGGTCGTGCAGGCGGCGGGGCGGGTGATCCGCACCGAGCAGGATGCGGGCGTCGTGCATCTGATCGATGACAGGTATCGGCGGGCGGATGTCAGGCGGCTGTTGCCGCGATGGTGGAGAGTGCAGTAGGTTTTTGCTTTTGTCTGCGACGCTGTTTTTTAGCGTGCCGCCGGCATCCGCAAATGCGTGGCTATTTCAGCGTGCCGCTGGCATCCGCGATGCGCCTCGCGGCGCGGGCGTTGCCCCTGTGCGGGGCGGCACCTACTTTTCTTTGCCGCCGCAAAGAAAAGTAGGCAAAAGAAAGCGGGCTCACACCGCCAGTGCTTGACGTTTACCCACGGGTTCTCAACGTCCCCGTGTTTTATGCGGCAGCACGCTGGCCGATGTTCGTTGCCAGCGCACTACTTAAACGCCTCACCTGCGTCATGCAACCGCGTTGCGGCCCGCAACATCGAACATTCCTGCGCCCCTTTGCGGCAAACTGTGTGTAGGCATTCGCACCACACAGGACACCCTCGCTAGGCGATGCAGCTACAAGTGCGGGCGGCGTCCTGTACGACACAGCAATCCGCATTCACTACCGACATGCGGCGCTGAAGCGTTCGATGCCCTTAGCCGTGCCACGCGTGCATGAAGCGGGTGAGACGTTTAGCCAGCAAGTTGGCAACGAACATAAGCTTGCACACTGCAGCGCGAAGCATGGGGACGTTGAGAGCCCGTGGGTAAAGGTCAAGGATTGGCGGTGTGAGCCCGCTTTCTTTGCTTACTTTCTTTGCGGCGGCAAAGAAAGTGAGTGCCGCCCCGCACAGGGGCAACGCCCGCGCCGCGAGGCGCATCGCGGATGCCAGCAAAAAAGCAAAAACCATCCAGCATCGCAGAAAAAAAAGGAAACGAAAGTGCACACCGAATACCGCTTCACCACGATCTGGCGTATCAACGCGCCGCTCCAGGCCGTATGGGACGCCATCCACGACCCGGCCACCTGGCCACACTGGTGGAAAAGCGTCGAACGCGTGATCGAAGTGGAGACGGGCGCAAGCGACGGCGTCGGCGCGTTGCATCGCTATACGTGGAAAGGCCGCTTGCCGTATCGCGTCGCGTTCGACATGCGCGTGACGCGCGTCGAGCCACTCGTCGTGCTCGAAGGCGAAGCGTGCGGCGATGTCGAGGGCACGGGGCGCTGGCAGTTCTCGTCGCTCGACGCGGTGACAATCGTTCGCTACGAATGGAGCGTGCGCACGAAGCGCGGCTGGATGAACCTGCTTGCGCCGCTCGCGCGTCCGTTCTTCAAATGGAACCACGACTACGTGATGCAGCAGGGCGGCGAAGCGCTCGCGAGTCTGCTCGATGCGCGTCTCGTCGGCATCGAGCATTCGTCGTGAAGCAAACGATGCGTCAGTGACGCGCGGCCTTCGGCTCGGGCTTGTCCTTGTTCGAGCCGTCGGGTACGCTCGCGGGACGCGGCGGTCCTTCGGGTTCCTCGCCGGCGATGCCAGGTTGCGCATCGGACGGAACGAGTACGTTGCGCTGCGGATTGGAGATTTCGATGCCTTTCGCGCGGAACGCCTCGAAAATGCGCCGGTTGAATTCGCGCTGCACCGGCCAGCGCGCGCTGTCGCGGCACTGGATCTGGCCCACGAGCGTGACGGACGCGCCATCGACGGCATCGACGCCCCAGAAGCTGAAGTCCGACAGGATGCCGTCCCTGAACCTGTCGTCCTCGCGCAGCGCCGCGCCGATTTCCTTCAGCGTCGCGGTCGCGAGATCGACATCCTGACCGTAGGCGATGCTGACCTTCACGGCCGCATTGCCGAGTCCGCGGTTCGTGTTGTTCACCGTCGACACGGAACTGAACGGCACCGTGAACAACGAACCGTCGCCGCCGCGCAGACGCACCGTGCGGATCGACAGATACTCGACCGTCCCCGACACGCCCGCGAGCGTCACCCAGTCGCCGACCTGCATCGCGTTTTCCATCAGCAGGAAGATCCCTGTGATGAAGTCTTGCACGAGCTTTTGCGAACCAAAGCCGAGCGCGACGCCGAAGATGCTCGCGCTCGCGAGCAGCGGCGCCGTGTTCACGCCAAGCTCGCTCAAGCCCGTCAGCACGACGACAATCGCGATCACGACGAAGAGGGCCGTGCGCAGCATCGGCACCAGCGTGCGCAGACGCGCGGCGCGCACGAGATCGCCGCTCTTCGTCCATTGATCGAGGCGCTTCTCGACCGAAACGTTCGCGACTTCCCACACGATCAGCGCGATCACGGCCGCCACGCAGATCGTGATCAGCGCGGAGGTCAGACGGTGGCCGATCGCGCCCGGACGGAAGAACTGCCACACGCCGATGCCCCACACCTGTAGCAGCACGAGCGCGGTGACGGCCATGATGACGGTCGATACGACGCGCCGCATCAGCGGATAGTAGCGGTACGCGTGCTGATGAAGCAGCGAGCGGCTCTCGCCCTCCTCGACATGGAAGATCCGCCCGAGTGCGCCATAAAGCACGATCGACACGATGCGCGCGGCGATCAGCACGATCAGCGACAGCCCGCCCAGATGTAGCAGCGTCCGGTAGCCGTTGTGCACGTCGAGCGCCCACACGAACCACAGCGCCATCACGACGAATACGGCGACGCCCGCCCACATGTCGATGAGCCCGTGCGCAAGCAGCTTCATCGGACGCTGGCTCTCGCTCGTACGATCCAGCACGAGCGCGGCGATCGGCGCGCGGCATTGCAGGATCATGATCGACACCATCACGTGTCCGACCAGCGCGAGCAGCTTGACGAGCGGCAGATGTGCCGCATCGCTCAGGCCGAGCACAGTGGAAATCTGGATCAGCGCGCCGCCCACGCCGATCACGCTGACGATGCGGACCACCCAGCGCTGCATGAAGAGTGCCCAGCTATCGGGCAGCCGCAACAGGCGTAGCCCGGGCGCATCGGGTTGCAGGAAAAAGCCCGCCGCGATCACGATCGCGCGGCAGATCACATAGAGGTCGATCAGCCCGTTGAGCGCGTCGTCCTGAATCGTGCCGTCGTCGGTGAAGAACGACATCAGCGCGCTCGCCGCCGCGATGAACGCGACGAGCGGCAGCATGCGCACGCACAGTTGCAGCGCGGCCATCGGCAGACGTTGCAGCGTGGTCCAGTGGTGCGCCGCCTGGCGTTTGCTGCGGGCTTCCTTCTGTTCGTCGTCGAAGGCGTCGGGTTTCGCGGCGGGCGTTGCAGCCGATCCCGCCGACGACGGCGGTGTCGACATCGACCGCGCAGCCGGGCTCGCGGGTGGGCTCTTGTCTGTAGCGGTTTCGGTCGGCGTCGCTGCGGCGCTCACGGCTCCCGCTGCGCGCGCCGCGGCGTCTTCTTGTGCCTGATGAGCCGCGTCGCGTGCTTCGCGCGCCTCGCGCCGCGCGATGACCGCCGCGCGCGCCCGGCGCAGCACGCGCCGCACGAGCCATTCGAGCGCGATCGCGGGCAGCAGCGTGCCGATCAGCGCGAGCAGCACGCCACCGACCTTCGCGCGTTCGTGCGGATCGGATAGTTGCACGTTCCACCAGTAGCGCGCCGACGACGTATCGAGCAGCACGGCCACCGATCGCCTGAGCGTCGCGCCGCCTTGCGCGAGCCAATGCGCGCCCTGGCGCGCCAGCTGCGATGCGAGGCCGTTCGACTTGAACGCGGCGGGCACGCTTGCGCCCGATGTGCTCGCCGCCGCGGCAGCCGACGCGCCGGATGCGGGCGCGGGCGCGGCAGGCGTCGCGAGCACGCCTGCCGCGGCAATCGCCGTCAGCGTGTCTTCGATTTGCGCGCGTCTTTTCGGGTCGTTGAGGACGGCCAGCGCCTCGCGGGCCTGTTCGGGTGTCAGCGTGACGGTGGTGGCGGAGGCGCCCGTCGCCGTGACGGCCGAAAAGGCAGGGGCGCTGAACAGCGCCAGCAGGCAGATCAAAAGGAATTTGCGCATGTAGGGCCGGTGGGCGGCGGCGATGCGCGTACGGCTGGACGCGATGCGGCGCCGGAAGCCACCACGTTTCGACTGAAAAATAAAGCGACAGCGGCGGGGCGCGATAAGTTCCGCAAACGGCGATCCAGCGCGCATCGGAGCGTGCGATGCGCGCTTTTGGTGCTTACGTATAAACGTGGCGTGGACACATCCACACGATCAGCGTTCGCCGGGGCGCGCGGGCTTGTCGAGCGTGCCGTCGACGGCTTCCGTGAAGGTCCGTTCTTCGCGCAGGATGAAGCGCTTCGCTTGCGCCATGCGGAAGTTCTCGACCGATGCGGGGTCGGTGCGCAGCCGCGCGCGATACGCTTCGTAGGCGGCGAGGCTGTCGAACGCGACGAGACCCCACGCGATATCGTTCGTGCCTTCGTGCGGCAGAAAATAACCGATCAGGTGGCCGCCGCAGCGCGGAATGATTTCTCCCCAGTTCTCGGCGTACTGCCTGAATGCGTCACGTTGAAAAGGATCGATCTGATAGCGGATGAAACAGGTGAGCGTCATGGAGATTCCTGTCGATGTCGTGGGTTCGTTGGGCCATCGTGCAGCCGGACATGTGGCTGCATGACGGCCAGTATCAGCGACGCGTATTCCGCGATGTTTCAGGCTGGCTCGAAGTGTCGACGCCTGTTCGGCGGCAGATGAATGACAGTGTGGACCGCCGCCCGGCAGCCCCTATGCTTTTAAATGTGTTCTTCCTTCATGTGTCCGTGACGCGACCAGAATGTGTGCATCCCGTGCAGATCGTAGATGACTGCGTGACAGGTAATCAGGCAGACTGACGATCTCGGTGACGTCGGTGGCGATGTGCGTGATCGTTTACCCACCTAAAGTCAAAAAAGCATGTGCCGATAAGAATGTCGAATGGACCGGCGACGATCGTGCGTCCGTTCACGATGACGGTGCATGTAGTATGTGGACACCGAATAGCGTTCTTGCCGTTCGGACGCAGGCGCGCGAAGGGGGAAGTATGGACGTGCGGCGATTGATCTACCTGTCGGCGAAACCCAGCGCGGAAATTCGTGAATTCTTCGAGCAATGCGACTGGCAGGTGACATCAGCCAGGTCGGTGAAGGAAGTGATGAAGGCTCTCGGCGGTTTCGATGCGGCGGGCGGGCTGCTCGACCTTGCCGCAGGATTGCCGCTTCACGAAATCGAAGCGCTCGATGCCTGCCTTGCGATGCCGAATATCGGCTGGGTCGCGATCGTATCGCCGGGGCAACTCGCCGATTCGACGATGCGCCGGCTCGTGCGCGACTACTGCTCGGACTATGTGACCGTCCCCGTGGTCCCGGAGAGGGCCGTCAGGGCCGTCGGGCATGCTCGCGGAATGGCGACGCTCGCGGGCGCGCAGCAACAGGCGCCCGTTCATACCGTCACGGAAGGCGACATGATCGGCTCATGCGAGTCGATGCAGGCGCTCTTTCGGTCGATCAAACGGGTCGCGTCGACGGATGCACCCGTGTTCATAGCCGGCGAATCGGGAACGGGCAAGGAACTCACGGCTGCCGCGATTCATCAACGGTCTTCGCGCCGCGACGCTCCGTTCGTCGCGATCAATTGCGGCGCGATATCGCGCGAACTGGTGCAGTCGGAGCTGTTCGGTCACGAACGCGGGGCATTTACGGGGGCCACGCAACGCAGGATAGGACGCGTCGAGGCAGCGAACGGCGGCACGCTGTTTCTAGACGAAATCGGCGATCTTCCGCTGGAAAGCCAGGCCAGCCTGCTGCGGTTTCTGCAGGAACGCAAGATCGAGCGACTCGGCGGGCAGGAACTGGTCGACGTCGATGTGCGGATCATCTCGGCGACGCACGTCGATCTCGATGCAGCCATCGCCGACGGGCGCTTCCGGCACGACCTCTATCACCGGCTTTGCGTGCTGCGCATCGTGGAGCCGCCGTTGCGCGAGCGAGGCGCCGACATCGAACTGCTCGCGTTTCATCTGCTCGGTCATTTCAGGCGTGATGCGGGACGACGGTTGCAGGGTTTCGCGCCCGACGCGATGGAAGCCATACACCGGCACACGTGGCCGGGAAACGTGCGCGAGCTGGGCAACCGCATTCGACGGGCCGTGGTGATGGCCGAAGGCAGATTGATCACCGCGAAGGATCTCGAACTGGATCATCTGGTGGATCAAACGCCCGTATCGCTGAACGTCGCGCGCGAGGCGGCCGAACGCATGGCCATCGAACGTGCGCTGTTGCGGCATCGCGGGCGCTATGGCGAGGCCGCGCGCGACCTGGGCATTTCCCGCGTCACGCTTTACCGCCTGATGGATGCCTACCGGATGCGCGAGCCGGACAGCGCCGGACTCAAGCCCGGCAAACGCCTCGACGACCACAGCGACCCGAATTGACGAAACCGGCGACATCGGCGCACGTGCCACGCCTGCACGGATAGCGGGAATCGGCCGCCTGGAGCGCCTCCACGCGACCTTGCCCTGATATCTCCGGCCGCCTCTGTCAAAATGAGCAGCGGAATCTTCCGCGCAACCGTTGATGAACGAGGCTAAACGCAATGCCCAGCTCAATCAGGCCGAGCCGTCTGAAAAAACCGTCGATGCATGCGGCAGCGCAGGCATCCCACGCGTCTGCGCGCCCGCGTGAAGCGGTCGCCGGCGAAACGTCCGCGCATCCCGCGATCGATGAGCAGGTCGTGCTCGTGCTGCAAGGCGGCGGCGCGCTCGGCGCGTATCAGGCGGGCGTGTACGAGGCGCTGCACGACGCGCGGATCGAGCCCGACTGGGTGATCGGCACGTCGATTGGCGCGATCAACGGCGCGATCATCGCGGGCAATCGCCCGGCGGACAGGATGAGCCGTCTGCGCGCGTTCTGGGAGCGCGTCACGTGGAAGGGCTTCGCGGACGATCACAAAACCTGGCTGTCGGCTTTCGCGCCCGCGTGCGCTGCCACGAATATCCCTGCGTATCTGACAGCCGCATGGAGCGCGTGGGCCGCGTGGATGCCGGGCTACGAGCAATGGCTGCGCGATCTGTCGATCATGTCGCACGGCATTCCGGCGTTCTTCACGCCGCGCGCCGATGCGTGGCTCGGCCTGCAAGCGCCCGTCGGTCTCGAGCACGCCGCGTTCTATCGCACCGAGCCGTTGCGCGAGACGCTCGCGTCATTGATCGACTTCGATTATCTGAACGGCAAGGCAACGCGGCTGACGGTCGGCACGGTCGGCGTCGGCAGCGGACAGATGCGCTATTTCACCAACCGCGACGAGCCGCTCGACGTGCAGCATGTGATGGCGTCCGCTGCGTTTCCGCCGGGCTTTCCGTCCGTGCGCATCGACGGCGAGGCGTACTGGGACGGCGGCATCTATTCGAACACGCCGCTCGAAGCGGTGCTCGACGACCGGCCGCGCCACAGCTCGGTGATCTTCACCGTGCAGTTGTGGCCCGCACACGGCGACGAGCCCGCGTCGATCCACGAAGCGATGAGCAGGCAGCGCGACATCCAGTATTCGAGCCGCGCCGAGAGCCACCTCGAACGACAGCGGCAGATTCACCGGCTGCGTCACGTGATCCGCGAACTGGGCAAGCATCTGCCTGAAAACGAACGCGATACGAAGGCCGTCAAGGAACTGCTCGGCTGGGGCTGCGGGACGACGATGCAGGTAATCGAGCTCGACGCGCCGAGCTTCGGCAGCGACGAGCTGCACAAGGACATCGACTTTTCGGCGGACGGCATCAAGCGTCGCTGGCAGGCGGGCTACGCCGACGCGCAACGGATGATCGAACGCGAGCCGTGGAGCGCGGAGCCGGACCCGATGGAGGGCATATCGATTCATCGCTCGGAGCCGCAGACGGCGTGAACCACGCGTTGTGCACGGGCAATGAGCGGCGATGAACGACAGCGGCACGCCGGAAACATTGCGCAAGGGAATCGGCGTGTTGTACCTTGAATGAAGGCATCGGCAGACGGGACGTCTACGACAAGAACGACATGACTCATCCGAATGCGGCATTGATCGAGCGGTTCTACGAGGCGTTCCAGCGGCTCGACGTCGAAGCGATGGCCGCGTGCTACGCGCCCGACGTGACGTTCAGCGATCCCGTCTTCGGCGAGCTGCATGGCGCCGAAGCGTCGGATATGTGGCGCATGCTGGTGTCGCGCGCGCAGGAATTGACGATTGCTTTCGGTCACGTCGCTGCAGACGATGCGAGCGGCAGCGCGCATTGGGTCGCGAGCTATGTGTTCAGTCAGACGGGCCGGACGGTCGTCAATCCGATCGATGCGCGCTTCGTGTTCCGCGACGGGCTGATCGTCGAGCATCACGATCGCTTCGATCTGTGGCGCTGGGCGAGTCAGGCATTGGGCGTAAAAGGCGCGCTGCTCGGCTGGACGCCGTTCGCGCAGAACGCGATTCGCGCGCAGGCCAGACATGGGCTGGCTGCGTGGCGTGCAAGGAATGCGTGAAGGGACATGAGGGGAGGATGAAGGGCGCAGGAAGCGCACCTGATGGGCTGGCGGAACGCGTGCATGCGCGGCGCAATGCAGGCATCGTGCCGCTGGATATGCGTGGTATTCCGTTTGCGAAGCAGGCAGAACGAACGACATAGCGAGGTTCCAATGCAAGTCGTGGATGCTGCATGGCAGGAATGGCTCGCGACCAACGTGCGTCGCGGGTGCACGCAGGAATCGATGGTCGACGCGATGGTGCAGGCGGGCTTCGATGCATTGGCGGCGCGCGAAATCGTGGGCCGCGCGGCCGCCGAAAACAGCGTGGAGGCCGACCCCGTCAAACCATCGGGCGGCGAGCGGGCCTATGAATACGATGCGTGCCCCGTTGCCGCGGGCAATATCGTGCGCACGCACGACCGCGATGTACCCGTCGTGCTGCGCGTCGATCGCCCGCAGGTGATCGCGTTCGACGACGTGCTGTCGGGCGACGAATGCACGGAGCTGATCGAGCGCGCGCGAAACAGGCTGAAACGCTCGACGACCGTCAATCCCGACAGCGGACAGGAAGACGTAATCACGCTGCGCACCAGCGAGGGCTTCTGGTTTCAGCGCTGCGAGGATGCATTCATCGAGCTGCTGGACCGCCGCATCGCCGAGTTGATGAACTGGCCGCTCGAACACGGCGAGGGCCTGCAGATCCTGCACTACAGGGCGGGCGGCGAGTATCGGCCGCACTTCGACTATTTCCCGCCCGCACAATCGGGCAGCGCGCTGCATACGGCGCGCGGCGGCCAGCGGGTCGCGACGCTGATCGTCTATCTCAGCGATGTCGAGGGCGGCGGCGAAACGGTGTTTCCCGACGCCGGCATCACCGTAATGGCGCGACGGGGCGGGGCCGTCTACTTCCGCTACATGAACGGACGCGGGCAACTCGATCCACTGACGCTGCACGGCGGCGCGCCTGTCACGGGCGGTGAGAAGTGGATCATGACCAAGTGGATGCGCGAGCGCGCGTACGTGTAAGTGCAGTCCGGCGCGCGAGTCTCTTCGCGCGCATAAAAGAATCAGGAATGGCGTGTGCTCATTGCGGCGTGTGAACGCGCGGACATCCGGCGTTCGATGCGACGCGTGAGCGCCGTTCCGACTGAAAAAAGAACTCGGGGGACCAACGATGGACAACTATCAACTGGAAAGCGAGTTGCACCACCTCGAACGTGTGCTCAACCATATGGCCGCCGAGCATCGGTTTCCGCTCTCGTATTGGCGCAATCGGCTGAACACCGTGCTCGCGGCGCCGCTGGTGCCTTCGCAGCGCACGCGTGCGCGCAGGCTCGACGACATGCTGCGCATGCTCGAGACACGCGCGCCGGAGATCAGCTGACGGCGCGTTCGATTGCGCGCGAAGAGCAACACGGGGAGGGTAAAACGACAAGGCGCGGGCCGCGTTGCGACCCGGTCCGTTTCAGTTCGATATGTTTATCCTCTCGCGCGCACGGAAGCACGCGCATGCACGAGACGGACGCCCGATCGCGTCAAAAGCAAAAGATGATGGGCTAGTTCAACGACGCGCTGCCCGAGCGCGGCAAAGCGGCATCGCTCGCATGCTCACGGCCGAGCAGCAGATCGACTTGCCCGAGCAGGATTTCGCGCGCAACGGGCTTGTGCAACGTGCACTCGCACTTCAGATCACTAGGGATATCGGGCGAAGCGCTCCACAGGATCACGGGCATGCCGTCGAGTCCGGGATCGCTCTTGAGCATGCGGCACACTTCGGCGCCATTCATCTCGGGCATCATCAGGTCCGTGATCACGAGCGCGGGATGCACGCGCTGCGCCAGTTCGACGCCCTGGCGGGCGTTGAAGGCCGTGAGCACGTGAAAGCCCTCCAGTTCGAGCAGGAGCGCCCATGCAATCAGCAGATCCGGCTCGTCGTCGATGAGCAGGATGGTAGGAAGACGGCTGTCCGATATTGCGGTCGAATCCATGTACACAGGCAAGCTTCTCACTCGCAGACCGGAATCCGGCGCATGCGATGTGTCATCGTTTAATTGGTTCCGGCGCATGCACGACGCGTGCCAAACGAATGACAGGTTCATTCGAGTGGCCGCATGGCCGTCGCGCAGCCGTCAAGCACATACGTCGTCGTCAAGCGGTGGCGGGGCTCCCGGACGTTTCGACCCCGCCGTCAGGCGGCGAGAAGCGGCTCGAGTGCTGCCATCATAGAGCGTTGCGCTTCGCAAAAATTATCGGTGCCGTTGTAAGTTCTGACCCGCAGCAATGATGATTTTTGCCGCGACATGCTGTGTGGGTTCCAGCCTCTTCATGGCACGCAATACGCGTCACGCGGCGCTTTACGTCGGGTCCGATGGTGTCGTTTCAGGTAGACTGTAGGGCTATGGACAGACTATCCAGCCGATCGCGCACGGTGATCTCCGTCGACGCCACGCAGGTATTCGAGCTGTTGCCCGACGCGTGGCTCATCCTCGACGAGCGCTGCGAGGTCGTGGCCGCGAACGCGCGTTATCGCGAGATGCACGGCGTCACGTTGTCCGAAATCCAGGGTCGTTCCGTTCACGACATCAATCAGGTCGGTCCGCAGTCGCAGCGGGAATTGCGCCGCAGCTGGCTCGATTCGCTGCTTGCCGGTCTCGTGCCTGGCGAGCCGCGTCTTTCTTCGCTGATCCGTTATGACACACCTGCGCCGAACAGGAGCGATGGCGCGCTGATGCCGCGCTACTGGCAGGCGCGCGCGTCGATGATCGAGCCGAGCGACGGTCACGCGCTGCTGATCGCGATGTGCCTGATGGATGTGACCGAGTCGATCGCGATCACCGAACGCGATCAGCGCGAGCGCGAGAAGCTGCGTTCGCAGGTGCGCCGGCGTCAGGTGCTGGTCGACGAAGCGAACGCGGAACTGCGCATGCATCGCGAGCAGTTGCGCCAGGCGCTCGAGTTCGCGCATGTCGGCGCGTGGGAACTCAATCCGGCGACGGGCGCAATCGACGCCACCGAACAATGCAAGATCAACCTCGGGCTTTCGGCTTCGGATGCGCTCACCGAGAAGCGTCTTTTGGACGAGCTGATCGATGGCGCCGACCGCGCGCGCGTGAAGGACGCGATGCAAAGCGCGCTCGCGCGACGCGAGCACTTCGAAGTCGAGTTTCGCGTCACATGGCCTGATCTCACGGTGCGCTGGGTGCTGCTGCGCGGGCTCGGCCGCTATCATGGCGACAACACGCTGAAGTCGATCGTCGGCTTTACGCTCGATATCACGTCGCGCAAGGAGGCGGAGCTCGAGCAGCGCGCGATCGCCGAATCGGAAAAGCGCGCACGCAAGCATAGCGACGAAGCGGCGCGCGCGATGGACCGTTTCGTCACGGCCGTGAGCCACGAATTGCGCTCGCCGCTCGGCGCGATTCTGTCGTGGACGACGCTGCTCCAACGTGCCGCCGATCCCGCACACGTTACACGCGCCGCCGGCGTGATCGAGCGCAACGCGCATCAGCTTGCGCACATGGTCGACGATCTGCTCGACAGCGGCGCGATTGCTACGGGCAAGCTGTCCGTGAATCTGCAGCCCGTCGATCTTGGCGCGCTCGCGGGCAACGTCGCCGAGGACATGCGCATGTCGGCGGAAGCGAAAGGATTGCGCTTCGTGGTCGGCGAGCTTGCGCCATGCATCGTGATGGCCGACGAAAGCCGGATGAAGCAGGTCGCGTGGAATCTGCTGTCGAATGCGGTGAAGTTCTGCACGCAGGGCGAAGTCGAATTGAGCGTGACGGTGAAGGGCCAGCGGGCCGAACTGTCGGTGCGTGATACCGGCTGCGGCATCGAGCCCGATGCGCTGACGCGCATTTTCGAGCGCTTTCGCCAGGTCGATCCCGAAAGCGGCGGGCGCGTCGCGGGGCTGGGTCTCGGGCTATGGCTCGTCAAGCATCTCGTCGATCTGCATCACGGCACAGTCGCGGCCGAGAGCGCGGGGCGCGGTGAGGGTTCGACGTTCAGGGTGACGCTGCCGCTCTATCGTTGACACCATCCCATCGTCGAGCGAAACGTGCGGAGGTGCGTTAGCGTTCGCCTATAGGCACATCGATTGCTGCTTGCAGCGCTGCTGCCTTGCATGCAGCATGCGCCGCGCCCGTTCAATTCGCCTGAGGAACACACCATGCCGATCGATTCCCGCATTGCCGAGGGCCTGCCTTTTCCGCTCGGCGCGACATGGGATGGCAGTGGCGTCAATTTCGCGCTCTTCTCCGCTCATGCAACGAAGGTCGAGTTGTGTCTGTTCGACGAGAAGGGCAAGAAGGAACTCGAACGCATCGAGTTGCCCGAGTACACCGACGAAGTGTGGCACGTGCATATGGCGGGATTGAAGCCGGGGACTGTCTATGGCTATCGCGTGCATGGTCCGTATGAGCCCGAGGCCGGTCATCGTTTCAATCCGCACAAGCTGCTGCTCGATCCGTATGCGAAGGCGCATGTGGGCGTGTTGCGCTGGGACCCGTCGCTGTTCGGCTATACGCTGGAATCTGAGGACGACCTCACATTCGACCGGCGCGACAGCGCGCGTTTCATGCCGAAGTGCCAGGTCGTCGATCAGACGTTCAACTGGACGCATCCCACTCGCATCCGCGTGCCGTGGGACCGCACGATCGTCTACGAAACGCATGTGCGCGGCTATACGAAACTTCATCCCGGCGTGCCCAAAGCGATGCGCGGCACCTTCGACGGTCTCGCGCAAAAGGCCGTGATCGACCATATCAGGCGGATCGGCGTGACGACGATCGAACTGCTGCCGATTCATTCGTTCGTCAACGATCAACATCTGCTCGACAAGGGGCTCACCAACTACTGGGGCTACAACACAATCGGCTTTTTCGCGGCCGATCCGCGTTACTTCGCGCGCGGCCCGGGCGCGGTCGACGAGTTCAAGGCAATGATCGACCGCCTGCACGATGCCGGCCTCGAACTGATACTCGACGTCGTGTACAACCACACGGCCGAAGGCAACGAGCGTGGGCCGACGCTATCGTTTCGCGGCATCGACAACGCGTCGTACTACCGGCTGATGCCTGAGCAGAACCGCTATTACATCAACGATACGGGCACGGGCAACACACTGAACCTGTCGCATCCGCGCGTGCTGCAGATGGTGACGGACAGCCTGCGCTACTGGGTCACGGAGATGAACGTCGACGGCTTCCGTTTCGATCTCGCGACCATCCTCGGGCGCGAGCCGTATGGCTTCGACGAAGGCGGCGGCTTTCTCGACAGTTGCCGGCAAGACCCGATCATCTCCAGCGTGAAGCTGATTGCCGAGCCGTGGGATTGCGGGCCGGGCGGCTATCAGGTGGGCGGTTTTCCGCCGGGCTGGGCCGAATGGAACGACCGCTTTCGCGACACGGTGCGCGCGTTCTGGAAAGGCGACGAAGGCATCGCCGCCGATCTCGCGACACGCTTCACGGCATCGGGCGAATTCTTCAACCGGCGCGGCAGGCGTCCATGGGCCAGCGTGAACTTCATCACCGCGCACGACGGCTTCACGCTGAACGATCTCGTGTCGTACAACGAGCGTCACAACGAAGCGAACGGCGAGGACAACAACGACGGCCATAGCGACAACCGTTCGTGGAATTGCGGCGTCGAAGGGCCGACCGACGATGCCGAAGTGATCGCGTTGCGCGAGCGCCAGAAGCGCAACATGCTCGCGACGCTGCTGTTTTCGCAAGGCACGCCGATGGTGCTCGCCGGCGACGAATTCGGCCGCACGCAGAAGGGCAACAACAACGCGTATTGCCAGGACGATGAAATCAGCTGGGTCGACTGGACGGGCATCGACGACGACGGCCGCGCGCTCACCGGATTCGTGCGCAAGCTCACGACGTTGCGCCATGCGCTGCCCGTGCTTCGACGCAATCGCTTTCTCACGGGCGAAATGCGCGAGGACATCGGCGTGATGGACGTGAAGTGGTTGAGTCCCGCAGGCGTCGAGTTGACGGGCGACCAATGGGACGATGCGACGATGCGCTGCTTCGGGCTCGTGATCGACGGCCGCGCGCAGGCGAGCGGCATCCGCAAGCCCGCCTCCGATGCGACCTTGCTGCTTGTCGTCAATGCGTATCACGATGTCGTCGACTTCACGCTGCCTGAGATACCGGGCAGCGATCAATGGAGCTGCATGATCGATACGAATGCGCCCGAGCGAGATGAACTGCCGGACTTCGAA
This sequence comes from Paraburkholderia franconis, assembly GCF_009362735.1. GTDB lineage: Bacteria > Pseudomonadota > Gammaproteobacteria > Burkholderiales > Burkholderiaceae > Paraburkholderia > Paraburkholderia franconis. The sequence goes on from NZ_WHNP01000005.1 coordinate 85,656, forward strand.
TCAGGCGACGTCTATCAGGTGACGGGTCGCTCGATGCTGCTGTTCGCGCTGCACGCGAAGGGCGAGACGCAACGGATCTTCGATCGGCTGGGAGAACGGTTGACGGCCTAGAGCTTATGTCAGCGACGGGCGAAGCAAGTCGAACATCGAAGCCCGTCGCTGACATGTCAGGCATTCACGCACAGCGCGCAACGGTCTCCTGCGATGCAGCCGCGCGATTCGCCCAGCCCGCCTGCGCGTTGGCAGCCTGAGCACCCGCATTCGAGCGACGCTGCGTGGAAGCGGCGGCCACGACATCGACGCGCGGTTGCGCCGGACGTGCATCCGTCAATGCGCCATACAGTTTCAAATACGCCTGCACCGGCTTGTACCAGCTGAAATCGCAGCGCATTGCGTTGCGCTGTAGCGCGTGCCACGACGATGGCCGCATGAACGCATCGAGCGCGCGTTGCAGCGCGGCCGCTATATCTTCCGGTGTTTCGCCGTCGAACAGAAAGCCGGTCGCGCCGTCTTCGGGCAGACCGAGTTACAGGGGGTGCTTTACGAGCCGCGGTAGCGCTGCGAAGTTGCGGGGCGCGCGTCGCACGCCCCGCAAGGAGGCGCTCAGATATCGAGCCGCGAAATCTTCGTGCCTTCGAGCGACACGCCTGCCATCAGGCCGGCGTTGGTCAACACGAACGCCTGAACGGGCGCTGTGGCCGTCGTCGAGTCGATGTTGTCGTTCGCGCCCACCTTCACGAGCGCGACCGTCGCATCGCCGCCGACCGACCAGCCCTGGCTGTTGCGGAAGCGATCGAGCGCATCCTGCGTCATGAAGAGAAAGATCACACCCTTCGACTGCGCGCCGATCTGCAGACCGAACGAACCGGCTGCCGTGCTGTAGTAGCCGGCCGGCTGTCCGCCGACACGCAATGCGCCCTGGCCATACTGTCCGCCGATCCAGAAGCCCGCCTGCACGACCGACGGAAACACGAGCACGCCGCGTGCTTTCGCGACGAGCTCACGCGAGCCGTGGACGCTCGTATAGAGGCGCGACAGCGTTTCATCGACGCTCGAATTGATCGCTCTGCGCTTGTCCGCGTTACTGGTTGCTGTCGTGGAGTTCGAGGGCGTCGTCGTGCAGCCGGCGAGAGCCATGCTGCCGGCGGCGAGTGCGGCACCCGTGCTGAATATGAAATTTCTTCTATGCATTTGAGTTCTCCTGTCTGTCAACGCAAAGTCCGCCGGTTTGCGCCTCCCTGGGTGCATCACCGCGCCGATGAGGGTCGCGAAACCCTTGATTGGCAAGGACTAACGACATGACAGCAGTTCGTGTGCCCGCCTGACGCCCCAAGTGTTGGACGTGGCCGGCGCGGGGCGCTTTGAGACCTGCGCGGTACGAACGCGCTCGACGAACGGCGCGATGAGTGTACGATTTACAAGCCGTCGTTTCGCTGCGCGTTATCGGATGCGGACACGGCCCGCTTCAACAGGGCGAGCAGGCGTTGCGGCGTCAGCGGCTTTGCGCAATGTGCGTCGAAGCCCGCCTCACGCGCGCGCTCGCGGTCGGACTGCGATGCGTAGCCCGTGCACGCGATCAGCAGCATGTGCGAAGTCGGCGGCGACGCGCGCAGACGTCGCGCCAGTAGGAGCCCGTCGACGCCCGGCATCGCGATGTCGAGCACGACGGCAAACGGCTGCCATTCGGCCGCGAATTCGCAGACGTCCTCGGCGCCATGCATCGCGCGGCATTCGAAGCCATTGGCGTACAACAGCAATTGCAGCGCATCGGCGGCATCGGCGTAATCGTCGACGACCAGTACGCGCCGGTGATTGGACATATGCGTGGGAATTGGCCGCCATTGCAATACGTCGTCACTGTCGCGCGGGTTTTTTGTTGCCATCCCGTTGATCTCCGGTCACAGCCTCCCCAAGGCACCGAATTGAGCAAGGGCCGGACCTGAGACGCGAAGGGTTTCAAATGCATTCAACGCCTTTAATTGACAATTACGGCGCCGCCTGGGGTTAACCAGTGGGATCAGTGAGGGCGAACATAATCGCGGAACGCTAATGCGAAGGAATAAACGTAAAACATGTTGTTTATAAGTCGGCCATCGGTTTTATTCATGCGACATAAACGGTCATTCGGATCTATATTCTGAATGGCGCGACAAAGCGGATTGAAACAGGGCGCCGGCAACGCGCAATGCGACTGCCGGAATGCGTGCCTCCAATATAAGAAGCAAGCGAGGGCTTGATGAAACCATCGTCTGTAATTGGACGGCGCGCGTTCGGCATTGTCGGCGGCGCGGCGCGTCTCGCAAGTGTGGACCTGTTGCGCAAGATGCATTGCGCGAATGCGGCCGCACGTCACTTTCAGCCATTCGATATTGCGGTGGAGGGCGGCGCAAGTGACAAGCACCGCGAGCCATATCCGCCTGTTCCCGGTTCTGCGGAACACAAGCTGCGCACATTCGACGCGATTCGCGATTTCGAGCAGCGCGGCGTGCTGGCCGTCGCGTTGCCGTGTTTCGAGAGCCATCTGTTCATCGACGAATTGCAGGCGAACACGCGTGTCGTCGTGGTCGATATGGTCGCTGCGCTCTTTGCTCATATCCGGCAGCGGTTTCCGTTCGCGCGGCGAGTCGGCGTGCTGACTTCGCCGCTGCTGTGCGAGCGGCGGCTCTTCGAATACTACGGCGCCCACGCTCGTATCGAAGCGGTCAGTGTGGAGGTCAAGGACGCGGGCGCGCTGCGTGCCGCCTGTGTTTCGCTGATTGCGCAGGGCGTCGATGTGCTGTTGCCGGCCACGACCGATAGCGCGCTAGCGGTGCAACGGCTCGGCGCGCTTGCGGTGCCCATCGTCGACTCGTACGCGGCCTACGCGCACCATCTGATTACAGCCGATCATCGCAAGCCGGCGCGTCAGGTCACGCTCGGCGTCGTCGGCGGAGTGGGGCCCGCCGCGACCGTCGACTTCATGCACAAGGTCGTGCGCAATACGCCGGCCGTGCGCGACCAGGAGCACATCAAGATCATCGTTGAACAGAACCCGCAGATTCCCGATCGCACCGATTATCTGATGGGCAATGGCGCGGACCCGACGCTCGCGCTCTATGCGACTTGCCGAAAACTCGAAGACGGCGGCGCCGATGTGATCGCAATTCCTTGCAATACCGCGCATGCGTTCATCGCGCCGATCGAGGCGCGCTTGCGCGTGCCCATCGTCAGCATGATGAGCGTGACAGCCGATCATCTGCGTACGACGTTTCCCGCAGTCGAACGTATCGGGCTGCTCGCAACGGGCGGCACGATTGCGAGCGGCGTGTATCGAAGCGCGCTCGAAGCGCGCGGATTGACTCAAGTCTTGCCGTCCGCCGCGATGCAGGCACGGGTGACGAAGGCAATCTACGGGACGCGCGGCGTGAAAGCGGGCTTCACGAGCGGCGAATGCGTCGACGACATCATTGCCGCCATCGAGAGCCTGCTGTTGCAGGAAGTCGAAGTGATTCTGCTGGCGTGCACGGAATTGCCGCTGCTCTTTCCGCAAGCGGCCACCGTTTCGCGCAGAGGGCGGACTGCGCACCTCGTCGATCCGACTGACGTGCTCGCGAAATGTTGTGTCGAGTTTGCTTTAGGCAAGCCGATCGCAAAGCAGGCAAGGGCGCCCTTGGAAAGCGTGCCCGTCGAATACGCTGCATTAGCCGCCCGAGTCGAAAAAGGAGTGGCATTTAATGCCACGGTTCTTTGAAGCGCACTTGCGTTGTGACTCGCGTATTTACTTTTCCCTTTCTGGCGACTTTCCATAAAAGCATCGGGTGAATTGTTAATTCTTCTTTGCGAACGTTTCACAATACTTTCTTCATTCGACTTCAGACTCCGTCTTCCTGCACGCCTTGCACGCGTAGGGCCGCAAAACACAGCAGCGCAAGCTTGACCCCGGCATCGTTCGCGTGCCGGGGTTTCTTTTTGTTGTCGCCTGCTCGCAGACAGAACGGACTCAGACGAGGGGCAGCGTCTGACGTTGCAGCGTCGGCTTCATGATCGGCGTGAGCGCGTCGAAGATGCGCTTGCCTTGCTCTTCATCGATCACGCTGCCGAGCAGCGAGCGAAAGCGCGGCTCTTCGACGCCCGACACGATGTACTGCCAACGATACGCGTCGAGCATCGCCGCCTGCACGTCCGCGATTTCGGCGTGCAGCAGCGTGCGGCCGACGTGCTCGCAAATGTACCCGGCATCTTCTTTCGCCCGGATCTGCACGAGTCCATCGACGCCCGCCGCCAGTGCGATCAGATCGTCGACGGCGGCGTCGCGCTCGGGCTTGCCGAGCTTCGCGTCCTCACGCATCCATTCGAGTTCGTTGATGATCGCGTGCTGCGACTCTTCCTTCCAGTGATACATGAAGACGTCCTTGAAGAGCGGCGACAGGCTGTCGTCGGCTTCGATGCTCTGGCGATAGTGCACCTGCGAGAAGATTTCGATGTGGCAAGTCAGCGCGAGGATCGACCATGTGGATTTGCCGAGCACGAAAGAAGCAACATCATCGGCATCGGGCAGGAAGCGATAACCCGCGGGCATGTCCGCGCTCGCGAGCAATTCCATGCGGCGGAACCGCTCCTGATGGTTCATCGATAGCGCGACGGCGAACGTATGAAGCGCGTGACGCGTTGCGCAGTCACATGAACGAGCTGAACGCACTGAAGGTATTGAGCGACGGGCGGCCGTTCACGCGCCGATGCTGCGCGCCGACTTCTCGACGAGCGGCGCGGCCATTGCGCAGGCCGCCTGCACGCATTGATTGACGAGATCGCCGAATGCGTTCGCGTTGTGCGTGCCGTTCAGCGCGCCCACTTCATCGACGCGCGCCGATTGTCCGCCGATACCGACGATCAACTGCGCACCGGGCGCGCGCTCGCGAATGCGCCGCAACAGATTGCGCAGATAGGGCGGTGCTTCGGGCGCATCGAGCGTGACCACGCAGATGATCGCCGCGCCCTCGATGCCGAGCGTATCCGTGTGCCCGCGCCTGAAGTGCGCGTAGTTCGTCACGACGGGCGCAAAGCCTCGGCGCGTCAGCAATTGCAACGCGATGGCCGTCGTGACTTCGTCGAATGCGCCGCGGCCCGCCACGCACACGACGCGTTGTGCGGCGGCGTCTTCGGGCAGCACCGCGGGCAGCGCGCCGGGCGCATTCGGATCGGGTTTGTGCTCGGGCAAGCCGTCGAATTGCTCGAGGTTCTCGACGATATCGACGAGCGTCTCGTTCATCCGCGCGAGCTGCTCGGGCGCGAACACGCCGCGAAGCGCATCGTTGCGCGCGAGCCGCAAGCCCTCGCGGGCGACGTCGTCGTAGTAGCGCGTGAGCGGCATCTCTTTCAGGAAGCGGTCGGCCTGCACGATTGCTTCGTGCGGATCGTCGGCGAGCAGCCGCTGATAGAAATTCTGCGCGGGCGTGAGCGCGGGCTGATCGCCGAGCAGCACCGTCAGGAACTTCAGACGCTCCGCATAGCGGCCCAGCGTGACGAGGCACAACGTGAGGGGCGTCGACAGCACGAGGCCGATGGGCCCCCACAGCCAGCTCCAGAAAATCGCCGCGACGACGACGGCAAGCGGCGAAAGTCCCGAGCTATGCCCATACAGCAGCGGCTCGACGATCTGGCCGGCAATGACATCGACGGACACGAACAGCACGAAGGTCAACACCGCCATCGTCCATTGCGGCTGGATCGCGGCCGCGAGAATCACGGCGAGCAGCCCCGCGATCCAGGTGCCGATATACGGCACGAAACGCAACAGCGCAGTCAGCACGCCAAACAGCAGCGCGCCCGGCACGCCGATGATCGCCAGCCCGATCGCGATCGTCGCGCCCGCGCCCAGGTTCACGCCCAGTTGCGCGACGAAGTAGCGCGACAGACGGCTCGCGGCATCGTTGATCGCGGTGGTCGTGCGGTGCAGATCGCGCGCGCCGAACAGGCGTATCAGCCGGTCGCGCAGGTCTTCGCGCTGCAACAGGATGAAGATCGTCACGACGAGCACGATGAACATCGTCTCGAGCGGGCCGACGACAGGCGAGAACACGCGCTGCGCAACCTCCAGCGGCGACGGAATGGGCTCGTGCACCTCGACGGGCAGCGGCGCCGCGACGGTCGGCTTCTGCGAGCGGCCCGGTTCGTGAGGCGGCGTGGGACGTTCGGGCGCGACGCGCGCTAGCGCGGAGGCGGCGCGCGTGAGGAGAGCATCGGCGCGTCCGACCGTTTTCTCCTGCACGGTCTCGACCTTGCGCTCGATGGCGGCCTGATATTGCGGCAGCGAGCTCGCGAGCTGCGCGACCTGCGCGCCGATCAGCGTGCTGACGGCCAGCAGCGTGACGAGAGCCGTGAGCACCGCGACGAAGATCGACAGCAATTGTCCGAAATGAAACCGGCGCAGCAGGCCGACGAGCGGCGCGAGCAAGAAGCTCAGCAGCACCGCGAGCGTGATGGGGATCAGCACCTCGCGCGCGAAGTACAGCCCGCATACGACGACCACGAACGTAATCACCGACGTGAGGCCGTGCAGCCCCGGCGTTCCCGATGGGTAAACCCGGTTGCCGGAAGGCCGTTGCGGGGTGATGGGCAGTTTCATGACGTCGTCGAAAGAGGGCGCGGCGCGTGGCCCGCAGCAGATTTGTCCCATGGGACAGGACGGGTTTGCAAGGCCGTGCGCGAGCGCGATGTGCGGTACAGCTTCACCGTCCGCGCAATCGACGCGCGGCGGCAGCTTACCTGGGCTTTGCCTGACACGGTTGTTCTCGGCATGTTCGTCTGTCGGCGGGTGACGCGCGCCATTGGCGGGCCTGCAATGTAGAGCAAGAGGCAGGCCGGGCGGAAAACTGCGTCTGGTGCGCATTCGCTGACTATTGCAGTTTATCAATTGCGCGGCCGGCTTTTGTCTGATGTAGGGAATTGTTGTGTCGGCATAATGCTGGAATTGGCCTGGTGGAATTCGCGTTCCGTCGATTAGGCATCGAGCCATTTACGCAAGGAGTCACATCGAAATGCGCCGCGCAACCGAAATCGACATCGCGCTGAACGCGCGGCCCGACGGCATGCCGCTGCAGCGCTGGCTGTACGGCGAGCTGCGCGCGGCGATTCTGGACGGACGGCTCGCGCCGGGCGCGCGTCTGCCCGCGACCCGCGATCTGGCCACGCGTCATCGCGTGTCGCGCGGCACGGTGCTGGGCGTGTTCGCGCAACTCGCGGCCGAGGGTTATCTGTCGGGAGCCGTCGGACGCGGCAGCTTCGTCGCAAGCGAACTGCCGGATGTGCGTATCGAGTCCGCGCCGGCTGCGGCTCCGACGTCGGCGCCGGCTTCGGCGAGCACGCGGGCCGCTCGTCGGGCGGCGAGCGCTCGCCCATCCGCTGACGTCGCCAGCAACGCAGGCATCGGTTTGTCCGCACGCGGACGATTGCTCGCGCGCAGTGCGTTTGCCGTCGAGGGACGCTCGTTCCCGGCGCGCGCGTTTCGTCCGAGCCAGCCCGATCTACAGTCGTTTCCGTTCGCGTTGTGGGCGCGTGTTGCCGCGCGCCGCTCGCGCCAGTCGAACCGCTCGATGCTCGCGGACGGCGAGGCGCAAGGCTACGCACCGCTGCGCGAAGCGATTGCCGCGCACGTGCGCGTGACGCGCGGCATCGCGTGTTCGGCGGATCATGTCGCGATCGTCGGCAGCGTGCAGCAGGTGCTCGATCTGTCCGCGCGGTTATGGCTCGATCCCGGCGACACGGCGTGGCTCGAAGACCCCGGCTATCCCGGCGCGCGTCTGTTGTTCGAAGCGGCGGGCGCGCGCATCGCCGCTGTGCCCGTCGATACGAACGGCATCGATGTCGCGGCGGGCCGTCAGTTTGCGCCGCACGCGCGGCTCGCTTACGTGACGGCCGGACGGCAGGCGCCGCTCGGTCCCGCGCTTTCTTTGGAGCGGCGGCTCGCGCTGCTCGACTGGGCGCACACGCATCGCGCGCTCGTCATCGAGGACGACTATGACAGCGAATACCGCTTCGAAGGACGTCCGCTTGCCGCGCTCAAGAGTCTCGACAACGCGGGCCATGTGATCTATTGCGGCACGTTCAGCAAGCTGCTGTTTCCCGCGTTGCGTATTGCGTATGCGGTGTTGCCCGAGCGTCTCGTCGAGCCGTTCGTCGCTGCGTTGTCGCTGACGAGCCGTCATGTGCCGCTCGATCAGCAGGCGACGTTGCACGCGTTCATCGCCGAGGGTCACGCGGGCCGGCATGTGCGGCGCATGCGCGAGCTGTATGGCGAGCGTGCCGAGGCGCTGCGCGAAGCGGCGCGCCGGCATTGGGCGGGCCTGCTCGCATTGCCGCCCATCGTCGCGGGCCTCGATGCGCCCGCATTCCTGCCCGCAGGCACCGACGATGCGCTCGCCGCCCGTCTTGCTGCCGAAGCGGGCATCGAGACGCGGCCGTTGTCGTCGTATTCGGTGCAGCGCGAAGCGCCTGCGGGTCTCGTGCTGGGCTTCGCGGGCATCGGTGCGCAAGAGATCGACGCGGGCGCGAGCACGCTCGCGCGCGTGTTGCAGCGGATGCTGTACCGCACGTGAAGCGCGAGCGCGCGCGTGTACCCGTTCAGGGCGGCAGCACGAGCGGCCCGCAATCCGAATCGGTGACGAACACGGCGAGCAGTTTTGCGGGCCGAGCGGGATCCGGGTTCTCCGCGAATTCATGCAGTGTGCCCGGCGGCTCGAACCATGTCTGACCGCTGCGATAGTCGATCGCGGGGCCGCCCGCCAGTTGTGAGCGCACTGTGCCTTCGATCACGAACGCCGTCACCGACCCAGGATGCCGATGCGCGGGCGTGAACGCGCGGGGCGGATAGTCGACGATGGCCGTCGTCACGGACTTGCCGGGTACATGCGCCAACGGCTCGCACGACAGCGGACGCACGGTCGTCGCGGGGCGGCGGGCCGAATCGGAAGACGGCGATGCGTCGCTCAACAGCGGCGTGCTGCACATTGCGGCGAGCCATTGGACGGCTGGGCGCGTCGGCAGTGCGGCAAGGGGCGCGAGCGCCAGCAGCGACAGTGTAGCGAGCGTCCGTACATGCCGTACATTGGCGAGCCTGCGTGCGGCGTTCATCGCTCGACGCCCACAAGCGGACGCCGCCAGTTCGGCGACCAGCCGAGCTCGCGCTTCGCCTTTTCCGTCGACACGACGGGATTGTCTTCGGCGATGTTGAATGCGCCGCGCGCGCCGCGTTGCACTGCGAGCAGTGCGGCGAATGCGGCTGCGTCGACATGCAGCGGGCTTGTGCCGCGCGCTTGATCGAAGCCCGTACCCGAGCCATACAGTTGCCCATAGCGCAGCACCGCGCCGACGAGGGGCGCGTCCAGCACCTGTGCTTCGAGCGACACGACACCGCGCACGGTGACGAGCCGGTTGCCTTCCGAATGTGTGTCGAGCGGCTGTGTTTCGTCGTAGGGTTGCGCACCTTCGCGGTAAGCCCACGCGATGCTCTGCGTAATGAACTGCGTGCTGCCCGCCGCCAATGCCGCAGCGAGCAGATTGCGCGTGCCTTCGTCGCGAATCCGCGCATTGCCTGCGAGCGCGTTCGCCATCTTCGCAGGATCGAGCGCGGGAGGCAGGTCGGTGAGCTGATGGATCACGCACGCTGGCTCGATGCGCATCAGCGCCTCGCCGAGCGCGCGCGCGTCGAACACGTCGACGACGACGGGCACGACGCCCGCCTGTTCGAGCCGCGTCGTGCGTTCGGGACGGCGCGTGCTGCCGTAGACGGTATAGCCGGCATCGACGAGCAGCGGCGCGAGCGCGCTGCCGACAGCCCCTGTCGCGCCCGCAAGAAAGACTTTCGTGTTCATCCGATGATCTCCGTATAGGCCGGACTTTGCAGCCCGTCACACGGAGATTACCGATGGTAATGGCTTGTAGAAAGAGCCATTATCGACAGAATCATTGAGCCAATTTCGAATCGGCGCGCGCAACGGAAGATGCCACCACCTGATGCGGAATATTGCGGAAACAACGATAGTCCATTTCCTGTTGCGACGTTTTTTGTTTCGCGCAATGCTTTAGACTTAGCGGTGTTTCATCCTGTCTGCACGCAAGCAGACAAACCACGCTTCAACGCGGCCTTGGCCGCGTTTTTTTTGCGCGAGACTTCAACCCTGATCGCCGCCGCCCACGGGCAGCACGGTGCCTGTGATGTACGACGCTTCGTCCGACGCGAGAAAGAGGATCGCGCCGACCTGTTCGTCGATTGTTCCATAACGATGCATGAGGCTCGTCGCCTTCGTCTGGTCGACGATGGCCTGATACCAGAGCGCTTCCTGCTCCGTCTGCTTGTCGGTGTTGCGCGGCACTCGCCGCACGGGCGCTTCCGTTCCGCCTGTCGCGACTGCGTTGACGCGGATGCCATCGGCGGCATGCTCGAATGCGAGGCTCGCCGTCAGCGCATTCACACCGCCTTTCGACGCCGCATACGGCACGCGATAGATGCTGCGCGTCGCAACCGACGAGACGTTGACGATCGCGCCACGCTTGCGCTCGATCATCGAAGGCAGCACCGCGCGGCAGCACCAGAGTGTCGGAAAGAGCGAGCGCCGCACTTCCGCTTCGATCTGCGCTTCCTCGTATTCCTGATACGGCTTAGCCCAGATCGTCCCGCCGACGTTGTTGATCAGCACGTCGATGCGGCCGAATGTGCCGAGCGCCGCGTCGGCCAGCGTGCATGCGCCCGCATACGTTTCCAGATCGGCGATGACGGTGATGCAGCGCGCGCCCGGCGCCGAGATTTCGGCCGCCACGTCATGCACGAAATCCGAGCGGTCGCACAGCACGAGCGTCGCGCCCTGGATTGCCGCCGCAATCGCGACGCCGCGCCCGATCCCTTGCGCCGCGCCCGTCACGACGACGACTTTTCCTTCGAAGCGTTGGTTCATGATCGTCAGGCCGCGTTGGTGGCAGAGAATTTTTCGTAGTGGAAGCTCGCGGGCGTCACGCCGATTTCGCCGAGCCAGCCGCGCACCGCATCGACCATCGCGACGGGTCCGCACAGGTACACATCGACGTCGCCGCCGTTGAGCCATTCGGGCTCGACATGGGCCGTCACGTAGCCCTTCAGCGGATGACTGCTCGACGAATCGGCGACACAGGTGCGGTACTCGAAGTCTTGCAGCTTGCCTCGCGCCGCATCGAGTTGCGGGAGCGCGACGAGATCGATGTCGTTGGTCACGCCGTACACCATCCGCACCGGCTGCTGCGCAGCGTCTTTCGCGCCGTCTTTCACGGCCAGCACGTCGAGCATCGACAGGAACGGCGCGATACCCGTGCCGCCTGCGAGGAACAGTACGGGGCGCGTCGCTTCGCGCAGATAGAACGCGCCGTAAGGCCCCGAAAACGCCACGCGTTGACCCGGCTGCGCATGGGTGCTCAGATACGTGCTCATCTTGCCTTCAGGCACGTTGCGCACGACGAACGACACGCGCGATTCGCCCGGCGCGGAACTGAACGAATACGAGCGCGACAGTTCGCTGCCGGGCACTTCGACGTTCACATACTGGCCCGCGAGAAACGACAGTTGATCGGGCACATCGACGTCGATCGAAAATTCGATCGTCGAATCGGAGAGCTTATGCACGCTCGCGAGCGTGCCTTCGTGACGCGCGACGCCCGTCTTGCACGCAGCCGACGAAGCGGGCACGCGGATTACGCAGTCGGAGCGCGGGCGCGTCTGGCAGGCGAGCACGTAGCCTTTCGCAGCCTCTTCGGGCGTCAGCGCATCTTCGATATAGCTCGATTCCGGCAGGTCATACGAGCCCGATTCGCAAAAGCCGCGGCATGTTCCGCATGCGCCGTCGCGGCAATCGAGCGGAATGTTGATCTTCTGCCGATAGGCGGCATCCGACAGCGTTTCGTTATCGCGGCACGTGATGAAACGCGTGACGCCGTCTTCGAACTGAAGTGCAATGCGATGTTCCATGGACTGCTCCTGACTTTCCTGGGCTGCTCGCGTCTTGTGGCCGACTCGTGGCGAATCGAGCGACGCTCAGATGTGGTAGACGTCGATCACCTGATTGATGTAGTCGTTCTTCAACACGACATACTTGTTCAGAATCTGCGGCGAATCGCCGTTGAAATCGATCACATAGCGCGACATGCCGAAGTAGCTGTAATTGGTCTTGTAGCGATGGCTCAGCGTGTGCCAGTTGAAACGCACCGTGCAGACGCCGTTGTCTTCGCGTTCGAGTTCGACGTTGCAGATGTTGTGGCTCGTGCGCGTGTCGGGAATCGTCGCGCTGGAGCGCTCGGTCTTGATGCGGAACACGCGGTCTTCGAGGCCCTGGCGGCTCGGGTAGTAGATCAGCGAGATCTCGCGCTGCGGGTCCGTGATGAGCTGATCCGTGTCATCCCACGACGGCATCCAGAAGACGACGTCCGGGTGATACAGATCGAGCCACGCGTCCCATTGCTCATCGTCGAGCAGACGCGCTTCGCGATAGAGAAACGCTTGAATCTCCGCGAGCGTCGGCGTTGTGATAATCGTGCTCATGCTGCGCTCCTTTCCGCGCTTTTTGCTGCACCGGCTTGCGTTTCCGTTGCTAGCGCATTGCGGATCGTCTCCACCCAATAGCGGTGCTGGATCGTGTAAAGCCCTTCGTCTTCCGTCTTCACGCCACTCAGCAGCGGCTTGAGGCCGATTTTTTGCGCCCCTTCGTCGGCTCCTTCGATCCAGTGCGTAGCGCCGCGGCACATGTCGTTCCATTCGACGGCGCGCGCTGCGTAGCCTTGCTGGCACGCGCGGAATTCTTCGAGGTCGTCGGGCGTCGCCATGCCGCTTACGTTGAAGAAGTCTTCGTACTGGCGAATGCGGCGCGCGCGTGCTTCATCGGATTCGCCTTTGGGCGCGATGCAATAGATCGTCACTTCCGTTCTGTTCACCGACAGCGGCTTCAGCACGCGAATCTGCGAGCCGAACTGATCCATCAGATACACGTTCGGATAGAGGCACAGGTTGCGCGAGTTCTGGATCATCCAGTCCGCAGTCTCGCTGCCGCAGCGCGCGGCGAACTCGTCGCGGCGGGTGAAGTTCGGACGGTCTTCGGGATTGGCCCAGCGCGACCACAGCAGCATGTGGCCATGTTCGAACGCATAGAAGCCGCCGCCCTGACGGCCCCAGCCGCCCGCATCCATCGCGCGGATCTTGTCCTCGGCCGCGTTCTTTTCCTTCCGGTGATTGGTCGTCGCCGCGTAATTCCAGTGCACGGCCGACACGTGATAGCCGTCCGCGCCGTTCTCCGCGGTCAGCTTCCAGTTGCCTTCATACGTGTACGTCGACGAACCGCGCAGCACTTCGAGCCCGTCTTCCGACTGGTCGACGATCATGTCGATGATGCGCGCCGCTTCGCCCAGATATTCGGTAAGCGGCTTCACATCGGGATTCAGGCTGCCGAACAGAAAGCCGCGATAGTTCTCGAAGCGCGCGACTTTCTTCAGATCATGCGAGCCCTCGTGATTGAAGCACTCGGGATAACCCGCTTCTTGCGGGTCTTTCACCTTTAGCAGCTTGCCGCTGTTGTTGAAGGTCCAGCCGTGGAACGGGCAGGTGAACGTCGCCTTGTTGCCGCGCTTGTGGCGGCACAGCATCGCGCCGCGATGCGTGCACGAATTGACGAGCGCATTGAGTTCGCCCTGACGGTTGCGCGTGATGACGACGGGCTGACGGCCCATCGTCGTCGTGAAGTAATCGTTGTTCGACGGAATCTGGCTTTCGTGCGCGAGATAGATCCAGTTGCCCTCGAAGATGTGCTGCATCTCGAGTTCGAACAGCGCTTCATCCGTGAAGGCGCTGCGATGCAGGCGGTAGTCGCCGCGCGCCGGGTCTTCGACCAGATAGTCGTCGATGTGCTTGAGCTTCGGACTGCGGTCCGGATAGATGGGGATCATCGGATGTCTCCTGCAACAGGGTTGCTGTCTCGCTCGCCCATTCGGTTGCTACCCGAAAGGTATAATTTGTAAGGGCGCTGCGGTTGTGTGAAGAGTAGTTGGCACGCGTACGGTGCGTCCAACACTGATTTAGTATCAGTTCAATATCCGAGGGGTATCGTCATGGAGTTGCGCCATTTGCGTTATTTCGTCGCCGTGGCCGAGGAGCGCAACTTCACGCGCGCCGCGCAGCGGCTGCACATCGCGCAACCGCCGTTGAGCCGCCAGATGCAGCAGCTCGAAGATCTGCTCGGCGTGCAGCTTTTCGTGCGCAACTCACGGCCCGTCGAACTCACGGACACAGGGCGCTTCTTCTATTCGCACGCGGTGCAATTGCTCGCGCAAACAGCGGAACTCGAATCGATGACGCGGCGCGTCGGCAAGATCGAGCGCAGCCTGTCGGTCGGTTTCGTCGGCTCGACGCTGTATGGCATGTTGCCGAAGATCATTCGCCGCTTTCGCAACGAACATCCCGCTGTCGAGCTGACGCTCGTCGAAATGTCGACGATGGATCAGATCAAGGCGCTCAAGGAAGGCGTGATCGACGTGGGATTCGGGCGCATTCGTCATGAAGACCCGAGCATCAAGCGTATCGTGTTGCGCGAGGAGCGGATGATCGTCGGACTGCCCGTCGGGCATCCGTTGTCGGAATTGAAGCCGGTGTTGTCGCTGCACGACCTCGTCAACGAAACGCTGATCATCTTTCCGAAAGCGCCGCGCCCCAGTTACGCGGACCAGGTGCTCGCCGCGTTCCACGATCGTGGATTGGAGCCGAAGCGCATCTACGAGACGCGCGAACTGCAGATCGCGTTGGGGCTGGTCGCGGCGGGCGAGGGGATTTCCGTCGTGCCGACGAGCGTGTACGGACTCAAGCGCGACGACGTGAGCTACAAGGAACTGGACGATTCGAATCTGGTGTCGCCGATCATCATGAGCATGCGGCAGCTCGACGAATCGGAAGATCTCACGCAGATGCTCGAACTGATCTATCGGCTATACGAAGAAGAACACATGGAGTACCTGCCGCCGCATGAAGAAGGTATGTGACGATGCGTTAGTCTGGCTTGCCGCGCTCGTCGCCGGCAAGCCAGTCACCCAACCGTCCGCTCATCAAGCCTTCGGCAGCTGCGCCGCCGCATTGCGCAACGCGGTCCGCAGCCCTTCCTCGACGACGGGGTGATAGAACGGCATCGCGAGCATCGCATCGACCGTGAGGTTCATCTGCAGCGCCCACGAAAGCAGATGCGCGATGTGTTCGGCATCCGGCCCGATCCACTCGGCGCCGACAAAACGGCGCGATGCCTTGTCCACATACACGTGCATCAGCCCGCGATTGCGCAGCATCACGCGACTGCGGCCCTGGTCTTCGAAGCTCACTTCGCCCGTCACGAACGAATCGTCGGTAAGGTCGGCGTGACGCGCGCCGACCATCGCGATGCCCGGCTCGGTGAACACCGCCGAAATAGGCGCGCGGCGCACGAGCGGCTTCACGTCGGGAAAGCGCGCGGCGTTCTCGCCAGCCGCGCGGCCTTCGTCGGCGGCTTCGTGCAAGAGCGGCAGCACGTCGTTCGCATCGCCGGCGATGAACACGGGGTGCTTGCCCGCTTGCAGCGTCACGGGATCGAACGTGGGCACGCCGCGCGCATCGAGTTCGAGCGTCGTGTTGTGCAGCCCGAGCCGATCGACGTTCGGCCGGCGGCCCGCCGTGACCAGCACGTAATCGAACGTGTCGTCGCGCAGCTCGCCCGCGCTGTCGCGATAGCGCAGATGCACGCTGTCGCCTTCGCGCGTCGCCGCTTCCACTTGCGCATGCGGCTCGAAACGGAACGACTCGCTGAACACCTGTTGCGCATAGCCCTTGATGGCGGGATCGCTCAGCGGGCCGACACGGCCGCGCGCGCCGAGCATCGTCACGTCGACGCCGAGCCACGCGAGCGCCTGTCCCAGCTCGAGCCCGATCACGCCCGCGCCGATCACGGCCACCTTGCGCGGCAGGTCGTCCCACGCGAACACGTCGTCGTTGACGATCGCGCGGTCGCCGAGCACCTGGTACATCGGCGGCACGAACGGCGACGAGCCCGTCGCGATCACGACGCTCTTCGCATGCACGCGGGTATGGTCGCCGACTTGCAGCACGTTGTCGTCGATGAAGTGCGCATAGCCGATCAGCCGCTCTTCAGCCGGAATGCCTTCCGTCGACTCCACGACGAAGCCCACGAAGCGGTCGCGCTCGCCTTTGACGCGCGCCATCACCTCGCGTCCGTCGATGCGCACGGCGCCGTCGACATGCACGCCGAACGGCGCAGTGCGTCGCGCCGCATGCGCGGCTTCGGCGGCAGCGATCAGCAGCTTCGACGGCATACAGCCGACGCGCGCACAGGTCGTGCCGTAAGCGCCGCCTTCGATCAGCACGACACTGGCGCCTGCCGCCTTCGCGGCGCGAAAGGCGGGCAGACCGGCGCTGCCGGCGCCAATAACTGCCACATCGATATGAAGCGTCTTCATGATGTTCCTCGCTCTGACGGGCGGGTGGCGGAGTGAATCGGGTTGCTGCCGCGCGCCTCGCTGCCGTCCAGTAGAATCGGTTTGCATTGCACTGTTGCCACTGTACGGTTTGCCGTCCGGCGTGCTAATCCTCGAACGATTCAAAAACATGCTTATTCGGCTCAAATGGATCTGCTAAGTCGCTTTCTGTCGCTGATGCCGGTGAGCGGGCGCGTGGATATCCGCTGTCATTTCGGCGCGCCGTGGGCGATCGAAGAAGGCCCGGCGGGCGTGCGCGAGATTCCGTATC
Source organism: Paraburkholderia franconis (assembly GCF_009362735.1). GTDB lineage: Bacteria > Pseudomonadota > Gammaproteobacteria > Burkholderiales > Burkholderiaceae > Paraburkholderia > Paraburkholderia franconis. The sequence goes on from NZ_WHNP01000005.1 coordinate 102,421, forward strand.
ACGTGCTGCTGTCGGGGCACGCGGTGCTCGAAGACGGCAGCGGGCCGCCCGAGCCATTGGTGGCGGGCGACATCGTCGTGTTTCCGACGGGCGGCGCGCATCGCATCCACGACGGCAGCGGCGCGAAGCCCGTCCCGGCGACGGAGCGGCGCAACATCACGTTGACGGTCGCGGAGAACGGCGGCGCGGGCGAAACGGCCGACATCCTGTGCGGCCGCTTTCTGCTCGGCGCGGTGCCGGACCGATTGCTGCGCGACCATCTGCCGTCGCGGCTGGTCGTGCGCAGCGGCGCGCACGCGAACGCGAACGGCAGCGCCCAGCCGAACGGCGGCACTCAGGAGTCTGTGAAAAGCGTCGCGGGCTCGCGGCTCGCGCGCCTGATCGAGCTGATGCGCGAAGAGGCGATGGACGAATGCCCCGGCAGCGAGATGCTCGTCAATCATCTGTCGGCGGCGCTCTTCGCATTGACGTTGCGTTTCGCCAGCGAATCGGCGCAGCCGCCGCTTGGGTTGCTTGCGCTGGCGGGGCGTCCGCGTCTGCAGCCGGCCGTGTCGGCGATGTTCGAATCGCCCGGCAAGCCGTGGACGCTCGACCAGTTCGCGGCGCTCTGCAACATGTCGCGCGCAACCTTCGTGCGGCAGTTCCAGGAAGCGATCGGCCGCTCGGCGACCGATGTGCTCACCGAAGTCCGCATGACGATCGCGGGCCGCTCGCTGCTGGAATCGACGACGCCCGTCGGCGATATCGGCGAGATGGTCGGCTATCAGTCGGAAGCGGCGTTCCAGCGCGTGTTCAAGAAGCAGATCGGCGTGACGCCGGCGCGCTGGCGCGCATCGGGTGGAAACGTGCAAGCCGCTTCCGCCGACGCAGCGAAATAGAGAGTTTCAGAAAGCAATCAGCAGCGCTCGATGGGTTAATGCGTCGGTCGAAAACCCTTGCCGCACAAGGCTGCCGCACACACGCGGCATGCGCGTATCGCGCTTCGTCACCGTTGCGCCGACAACCGGTGAGCCGAACGAGCATCGTCATGAGTCGCGCCGACATTAACGGCGCAGCCTCGCACCCCTACAGTTGAGCCATCCCGTCGCCGACGGCAACTCTTCTTGAAGGTGCTCACATGAATCTGAATCGCGTTTATCAAGCGCTCGTTCTTGCGGCTGCACTCGGTTTGCCGCTTGCAAGCCACGCCCAATCGCAATCGCCGGCGACGCGCGCGCAAGTCCGCGCCGAACTCGTTGCCGCCGGGCAGTCCGGCCAGCTTCCGCAAAGCGATACCAGCTATCCCGAACCCGCCAGCTATCCGGCCGCCCACGCGTTCCATCGCTCGCATGCGTTCATCGCGGCTTCGCATGGTCCGTCGACGAACGGCAGTTCCGCTTCGGGCTTCCGCGCGACGCGTGTCCGTTCGCTGGCGGTGCCGCCGTCCCCATACGACGACGTCTATCGCGGCCAGTAACCCACGGCTTTACATACACACAAGGAGTGAACGATGTCCGCTATCACGATCTATACGACGCCGACTTGCCCGTACTGCCTCGCGGCCAAAGCGCTGCTTGCGAACAAGGGCCTGTCGTACCGGGAAATCAACGTGCAGAACGATCGCGCAACGGCGCTTGCGCTGATCGAACGCACGGGACGCCGCACGGTGCCGCAGATCTTCATCGGCGACACGCATGTCGGCGGCTTCGACGATCTGAATGCGCTGGAGACGGCGGGGCGTCTCGATCCGCTGCTCGAGGCCAACTCGGTGCGTTAAGCAGAACGCATGGCGCGATGCAGGAGCCGCGAACGGTACGGGCCGTTCGCGGCTTTTTCTTTTGCAGTGCCCGCGTCCGTCACGAACCGACGCGCGGCAGATAGGGCGCGGGATCGACGGGCTTGCCGTTCTTGCGGACTTCGAATCGCAGCGAACCGGTTTCCGAGGCCGCTTCCGAGCCTGGTCGCTTTTCGCTCTCCGCCATTTCGGCGATCGTCTCGCCGCGCTTGACGGTCGTGCCTTCCTTCACGAGCAGTTTGCGGTTGTGTCCATAGGCCGTCACGAGCGTGTCGTCGTGCTTGATGACGATCAGCTTTCCATACGGCTTGCCGCCATCTCCCGCGAACACGACACGGCCAGCGGCGGCTGCTTTCACCGGATCGCCGGCCTTGGCTGCGATCACCATGCCCTTCGATTTGCCCTGTCCGTACACCGCGTTGAGCGTGCCGCGCGCGGGCCAGCCGAAACGGGTCTTGTCGCTCTTGTCCTTGTCGCCCTTGTCGCTGTCGTTCCTGTCGGCGCCGGCTTCGCGCTTCGCGGGCGATCTGGAGGTAGCTTGCGCGGGCGTTGTCGCGACAGACTTGCTGTCCTCGGCTGCGTCGGGCGGCGCGACGCGCAACACGCCGCCCGGTTCGATGTGGTTCGCGTCCGACAGGCTGTTCCATCTGGCGATGTCGTCGCTGTGCTGGCCGTGAGCCGTCGCGATGCGATAGAGCGTATCGCCGGGCTTGACGCGGTAATAGCCTTCCTTCACGGGCGCGAGCGGCCTGGTCGTGCTGGCCGGCACGCGCGGCGCCGGCTGGCTCGCCGATGTCGCCGCTTGCGTCGGCTGGCCGGGCGACCGGTCCTCGGGAGCCATCTGCCAGGGCAGCGACGTGCAACCTCCATTCGCCAATAGCAGCGCGAGGCCTGCGCCCAGCAGCAGCTGCGCGCGGCGGTTCGATTGCGTGTGTGTCATGTCGTCTTCCTCTTGTCGTTCGGCCATGCGGGCGCCCGTAGGCGCACCGGGACGGTTCGCGGCCCAAACGCGTAGAACGCCGCTCCGACAGTGAAAGTTGACGTTTGCTTGCGGAATCCTGAATGTTTTACACAGCTTCGCACTCGCGCTTTTTGTGGGCGCGTTTGTGTTGCGAAGTGTGTGCGGGAAGCTGGGCTGAATCGTGATCGGCGCGCGCCGATCGCTTACTCAAAGAGTGATGTTTTTCCCGAAGGGATGTCACGCGCGAACGCATTCGCTGCGCTGGAGCGCTTGCGCACAACGGGTATCAAGGGCGGCGCTTTTTCCATGCGTAACCGGCGGGCGGGTCCGCCGCGCCTGCCTTGCCGACCGAACGCGGGTTCTCGCTGCACAACGTGACGAAGCTCACATCGCCGCCTGCCGCCTGTTTCTTGCGCAACGCCTCGGTGAACGCGAGCGCTTGCGTCATGTCGTCGTCGCCGAACCGCTCGAAGCGAGCGGTTGCCGTCGACGCATTGCCCTCTTCGAGCCAGTACACGACAAACATGCGTCTACCTTTCTACGTTTCTTTCTGCGGCTTCATGACGGGCTGCTCTCCGGATCGTCAAGCGATACGCCCAGTTCACCCGCGAGACGCTCGACAAGCGCTTCGAGCCGTTCGACGCGTTCGCTCAGCTGGCGTTGCTGCGCGCGCAGCGATTCGAGTTCGCCGGGCGGCAGCGCATCGTCGGACAGGGCCGCGCCGCGCGTCAGCTCGGGCGACGGCTCGCCGCACAGCAGGTGCATCCAGCGGCTTTCGCGCTCGCCCGGCGTGCGCGCGAGCTTGACGACGCGCGGCGGATCGTTGGCCGCGAGCTCTTCGAGAAACGCTTCGACTGACGACGTATCGGCGAAGCCATGCAGGCGCGACGTCGCGAGCCGCAGTTCGGCGGCCGTTTGCGGACCGCGCAGCAGCAAGGCGGTCAGCAGCGCCGCCGACTGGCGCGGCAGGCCAAGCACACGCTCCATGTTGTGCTCGTAGCGCGGCACGCGGCTGCTGCTGCCTTCGAGCACGAGCGACAGACGCTTCAGGCTGTTGATCGCGTCCATGATCTCGCTTTCGCTGACGTTCATCACGGGCGAGCGCGAGGTTTTCTGGTTGCAGCCCGACGCGAGCGAGTTGAGCGACAGCGGATAAGTATCGGGCACGGTGTGCTGCTTCTCGAACAGCACGCCCAGCACGCGCGCTTCGAGCGGCGTGAGCGCGCGCATGGCGGGGCGCGGGGAATCGTCGGTGGTGGAGTTCATCGGCAATAGACTCGGGTTGTATGCGGCGGCGCGAGCGTTGCGGCCCGCGCGTTAGCATAGTCTATTGTCCCCGCAAAAGGACGGGAAGTCGTGCGCGCCGATGGGCGCTTCCCCGCGTGGCGGCCCTGCATGGCGGCTACGTTTTGGCGCGGACTCACCATCGACAGGCGTTCGCCGCCGCTGCCGACGCTAGATGTTGTAAGGCTCGTCGGGCACATCGAACAGGGCGTCGTCGATGTCGATTTGCAGCGAGCAGTTTTCGGCCGATCCCGCTTCCGTCCGCATCGCACCGACGCGCTGCCGCACCAGGTCCTTCAGGCGGCCTTGCACGATGCGCCGTTTCGCGGTGTCGAGCGCGGCATAGTGGTTGATCTGATGATCGCTGATCTCGAGCCTCGCGACGCAACGCGCGTCGAGCGTCGTGTCGCGGCCCGTTTCGACGACCCACGACAGCGTGAGAAACGTGGTCGCACCCTCCTGATACGCGCTGACAGTCGGCGATTTCGGCGATTCGAAGGTTGCGGCGAGGGCCAGTTCGATTTCCTCGATGCGCTGCGACAGATCGATCGTTTTCATGGCGGCTCCTTTCGAAGGTTTATCCCGAGTTTCATCCTTCCATTGCAGCAACCGGAGTGCCCATGTCCGATGCGGCACCTGGATAGCGAACCGTCATTCGTGCGCGGTACACTGCAAGCTTCCAACGACCACCGTTGCCACCGTTGAAACAACGAACAACGGCAACCCAAAGGAGCCTATCGCCATGCGTACGAGCGCCCGCAATCACTTCGCCGGTCAGGTAACAGCCGTCAAGAGGGGAGCCGTCAATGACGAAATCACGCTGCGCACCCAGGACGGTCTCGACGTCGTCGCGGTGATCACGCACGGTAGCGCGTCATCGCTGGGACTCGCGGCGGGCAAGCCGGCGTTCGCGCTCGTGAAGGCGTCGTCGGTGATCGTGATGGTCGATGCGGACAGCAGCAAGGTATCTGCGCGCAATTGCATCGCGGGCACGGTCGCGTCGGTGACGAAGGGCGCCGTCAATAGCGAAGTCATCATTTCGGCCACGGGCGGCGCGCAGATTGCGGCCATCGTCACCAACGACAGCGTCGAGAGGCTCGGCCTCGCGAGCGGCAAGGCGGCTGCGGCGATCTTCAAGGCGTCGAGCGTGATCGTCGGCGTCGATCAGTAAGCGGTTCGGCGAATGGGCGGGCGCTGGGTCTCGATGCACCGCGTTCGCCTCGTGACAGCGCGATGCACAAAGCGAGTGGCGCTGCTGTCAGCGGCGCGCGACGACGAGCGCGATGCCGCCCAGGATCGCGATCGAGCTTAGCGCGAGGCGCGCGGTCAGCGGTTCGCCGAGCAGTGCGATGCCGCCGATCGCGGCAATCAGCGGCACGCTCAGTTGCACGGTCGCGGCCGTGGCGGCCCTGAGTTCCTTCAGCGCCGCGTACCAGATCACATAGCCGACGCCCGACGTCAACGCGCCCGATAGTGCCGCGAAGAGCAGCCCCATTGCGTCGATCGACATGTGGGCGAACGTGCCGGCGCTGGCGGCCACCACGAACGGAACAGCGCGGATGAAATTGCCTGCCGTCGTGGCGATCGGGTCGGCGGCACCTTTGCCGCGCAGCGAATACACGCCCCACGCGACACCCGCGCACAGCATCAGCAAGGACGCGAGCGGAGCCGGTGCACTGAGGCCGGGCAGCACCAGACCGACGAGGCCCGCAAGCGCGCATGCAACGCCGATCCATTGACGCGCACGCAGACGCTCGCGACGCGCGAGACCGTAGCCGATCATCGTCGCCTGCACGGCGCCGAACAGCAGCAGCGCACCCGTCCCCGCCGCAAGCGACACATACGCAAACGAAAACGCCACAGCGTATGCGATAAGCGCGAAGGCCGAAATCCAGTTGCCGCCGACCGGCCGCGAAACCCGACGCATGCGCAGAATGATCCACAGCGCGAGGGCCGCGGACACGACGCGCATGGTCGTGAACGTCGCGGGATCGATGGACGTGCCCTTGAGCGCAACACGGCACAACAGCGAGTTGCCCGCGAATGCGAACATCGCGACGATCGTCAGCAAGGCGATGCGCATGCGCATGGAAAGCAGCGAGGAAAGGGTTGCATCGGAAGTGCGCACGATACTTTAACGTCGGGTCAGGCACGCGCGCATCGCGCAGTGCAGCGCAAGGCGATAGCGAAGGCGCAAAAACGAAAGTGCCGGACAGCAATCAGGAAGCGTTTGCTATCCGGCATCGTGAGGTTCACGCGCGCCACGTCATGACGACGAGGCGCGCCCCTGCATCGCAATCAGGCCATCGCGGACGGCTTGATGTTCTGGTTGTGACGGAACAGGTTCTGTGGATCATAGCGGTCCTTCACGGCGACGAGACGCTCGTAGTTCGGGCCATAGGCCGAGCCGATGCGCGTCGTTTCTTCTTCCGTCATGAAGTTCACATAGACGCTGCCGAGCGCGAACGGCGCCGATGCGTCGAAGAACGCACGTGCCCACGCGATGCAGCGCTCGTCGTCGGCGGCTTCAGTCCAGCGGCCGTGCACGTTCATCACGTACTTCGCGTCGCGATTCGAGTAGGCAGTCGCATCGGGCGCGACGCGCATCGTCTGTCCGCCGATTGCGCCGAAGAAAATCTCGCACTGCGGCGACGGCAGATTGCCGATCGCATCGACGAATGCATCGATCAGCCCATCGTCCAGCGTCGCGAGATTGTGCGACTTCCAGTAATTGCGCGCGCCCGGCGTGAGCAGCGGATCGAAGGCCTGTTGCCATGCGGCATACGGCATCGGCCCGAGATGCTCGCCATACGGCGTGCCGAACTTGCGCACCTCGTCGACCACACTCGGACCATTCGCGGCCGGCCCCGTATAGCAGATGGCGAACGCGATGATCGGCTTGCCATGCACGTCGGCGCTGAGGAAGGGCAGCGGCGGCGCGAAGCGCGCGACGGCCCAGACGGTCAGCTCGTCGGGCCACGTTTCGAAAGCGGTGCGATATTTGACGAGCGCATCGCGCGCCTGATCCATCGGCAGCACGACGAGGCCGCCATACACTTCCGGGCCGACCGCGTGCAGCTGGAACTCGAACATCGTGATGACGCCGAAGTTGCCGCCGCCGCCGCGAATCGCCCAGAACAGGTCCTCGTGAGAGTCGGCGCTACAGCGCAGCAGTTCGCCGTCAGCCGTGACGACGTCGGCTGAAATCAGGTTGTCCACCGACATTCCGAAGCGCCGGCTCAGCCAGCCGAAACCGCCGCCGAGCGTGAGGCCCGCGACACCCGTCGTCGAGTTGATGCCGAGCGGCGTGGCGAGACCGAAGGCCTGTGCTTCATGATCGAAGTCGCGCAACGTGCAGCCCGGCTCGACATAGGCGCGGCGCGCGACGGCATCGATCCGCGCGGACTTCATCGGCGACAGGTCGATCAGCATGCCGTCTTCGCACACGGCACTGCCCGCGATATTGTGACCGCCGCCACGCACGGCCAGCAGCAGGCTGTTGTCGCGCGCGAAATTGACGGCGCGACGCACGTCGGCCGTGCCCGCGCAGCGCACGATGATCGCGGGGCGGCGGTCGATCATTCCATTCCAGATACTGCGCGCTTCATCGAACGATGGATCGCCGGGCAATACCACCTGGCCTCGCGTGAGAGCTTTGAGTTCATCGATTGCACTGCTGGACAGATTCGCCATGCTACACCTCCGGTACAAAAGAACGACGTCCGACCCCTCGATCATGTCTGATCAAAGTAGTTCGGACGACCTGGCTTTCATCCAGTAAAACGGGGCGGGTCCGCGCGTACAAATTAACGTATACCCGTATCCAATCGCATGCGCTGCAAACGCAGTCGTGACGGGCCGCCAATCGAAAAAGCCCCGCAAAACAAGGCGTTTTCTGAACGACGCACGGATGGAGCGCTCCGCGAAAACGCGTTGCATCACGGCTGTGGTGCGAGCGCGGACGCATCGCCGGGAAGCGGACGCTTCGCACGTCACATGTTGCGACGACTCACCGTGAGCAATGCGGCTCTTACGTATGACATGAAGCGTCGTCCGGTTGCCCTGTCGTCATCGCATCGCTAAACGAGGGCGAGTGCGAGCCGGTATGCACGTGTCGCCGTTGAAGCAGTAACGCCCGCACATCGCTTGGCCGACCCCGAGGGGAAGATCGCGCGACGTAAAGCTTGAGTGACGCGCAACGACCACAGATGCTTCGAGCATATTGCGAATTGTTACTGTTCATGTAATGATATCGATTCGCATTTAGGAAGTGACAAGCCGGAGCAGTCCGGCTTGGCGGGGCGGTTCGCGCGCCCGCCGCGCGAACCGGACGGGTGCCGCTTGCCCGTCGCACCAAGAAAAATCAGCGACAACGACAGGAATCGAGATGCATCGAACTACGCCATTCGCAGCGGCCGTCATGGCCGTCTTTGCGACGCCGCTCTACGCTCAAACGACGACGCCTGCCGCAGCACCGGCAGCCAGCATTGCCCAGGCCGATTCATCGACGCCTCCCGCCAGCCAGCCCTCCGCCAGCCAGCCTTCCGACAACGCCACGCTGCCCGCCGTCAAGGTGACGGGCCAGGCCGACAACTCCGGCGATTTCCAGCCGGAAACGTCGAGCGTGGGCGCCAAAGTGCCGACCGCGCTGCGCGACATTCCGCAGGCGGTGACGGTGGTGCCGAAGGCCGTGCTGCAATCGCAGGCGGTGAGCTCGTTCAGCGACGCGCTGCGCAACGTGCCCGGCATCACGATCGGCGCGGCGGAAGGCGGGCAGATCGGCAACAACATCAACCTGCGCGGCTTCTCGGCGCGTACCGACATCTATCTGGACGGCTTCCGCGATCGCGGACAGTACTATCGCGACACGTTCAACCTCGAATCGATCGACGTGCTGTATGGCCCGTCGTCGCTGTACTTCGGGCGCGGCTCGACGGGCGGCGTGATCAACCAGGTGAGCAAGGAGCCGGAACTGAAGAAGCGCGCCGACGTCTCCGTGCAGGCGGGCACGCACGACCGCTATCGCACGACGGTCGACCTCGACACGCCGATCACCGACACCTCCGCGTTCCGTATCAACGCGTTCGGCCAGAGCCTCGGCTCGTCGCGCGACGTAATGAAGAGCAAGGACTACGGCGTCGCGCCGGAAGTGAAGTTCGGCATCGGCACGCCGACGGAGATCACGCTGTCCGCGCTGATCCAGCACAACCGCGACCAGCCCGACTACGGCATTCCGCCGCTGAACGGCCATCCCGCGCCCGTCAATCGCGGCACGTTCTACGGCTATACGGACGACCGCACGATTCAGGACGTGCAGACCTTCAGCGCGCGTATCCAGCACCGCTTCGACGACGGCCTTGTCCTGCGCAACCAGACGCAGTTCAGCCACTACAGCACGGAAGCGCGCGCGACCAATGCGGCATCGGTGCTCACGGGCCCGCTTGCGACGTCGACGGCGCTCACCAACGGCAACTTCACGACGCTCGATCCGTCGCAACTGTTCGTCAAGCTGCAGGGCAAGGATCGCAACATCAACGATCATTCGATCTACAACTCGACTGACTTGCAGGCGAAGTTCGATACGGGACCGCTCAAGCACGAGGTGGTCACGGGCGTCGATCTGAGCCACGAAACGTACAGCAACCAGAGCTTCACCGCGACCTCGCCGGGACTGCCGTCGAACACGATCGGCGTCGTGCCGCTCATCGATCCGCCGTACACGCCGCGTCCGTCGAACGTGAAGGAAGTGGCCACCAATCTCGCTGAATCGAGCGCGAACGGCGTGGGCATCTATGCGAACGACACGGTGTCGATCGGCCAGCACTGGAAGGTGGTGGGCGGCGTGCGCTGGGACCGCTATGAGGCGTCGATCAGGAACTCGATCAATTCCCCGCGCTATGCGACGCAGACCAACTACTTCACCAGCGTGCGCGGCGGCATCATCTGGCAGCCGAGCGACTGGCAGTCGTATTACGTGTCGTATGGCACGTCGTTCGATCCGTCGCTCGAAGCGCTCACGCTGACCAACGGTCAACAGAACCTGCCGCCCGAGCACAACAAATCGTATGAAGTCGGCTCGAAGTGGGATCTGTTGGGCGGTGGCCTGTCGGTGACGCAATCGCTCTTCAACATCGAGAAGACGAATGCGCGCACGCTGAATGCGGACGGCACCTATACGCTCGACGGCGATATCCGCGTGCGCGGCTATCAGCTGGGTCTGGCCGGCCACATCACGAACAAGTGGCAGGTGTTCGGCGGCTACACGTATATGAACGGCGAGATTCTGAAGGCGTTCGACGGCACGCAAGGCAAGGTGCCCGCGAATACGCCGCGCAACATGCTGACGCTGTGGACCACGTACGCGTTCACGCCGCACTGGGAAGTCGGCGGCGGCCCGACCTACGTGTCATCGCGCTACGCGGCGAACAACAACTTCGTGCAGGTCGGCGGCTATACGCGCTGGGATGCGATGGCCGCGTATCACGCGAAGCGTTACGACATCCAGTTCAACGTGCTGAACTTCACGGACAAGAACTACTACGATGCGCTGATTCCGTCCGACGGCGGACGCGCGGTGCCGGGTCTCGGCCGCACGTTCCTTGCGACGTTAAACTATCGCTTCTTCTGATCGCCTCAAGCGACAGGTCCACGAAACGCCGCGCGCTTTCGGCATGATGCCCTTCATGTGGAAAGCGCGCGATGATGCACGGTTGTACAGGAACGTTGAACGATGATTGTCTCGATCCCGGACGTACTGAGTCCCGCCGAAGTCGCCGACATGCGCGCGCAGCTCGAAGCCAGTGACGCATGGGTCGACGGCCGCGCGACAGCCGGCTATCAGGGCGCGCCCGTCAAGCGCAACCAGCAGATTGCGGAAGGCTCGCCGATCGCGCTGGAACTGGGCGATCGGATCATCGCATCGCTGGAGCGTCACCCTCTCTTCATCAGCGCCGCGCTGCCGAACAAGGTGTATCCGCCGCTCTTCAACCGTTATGAAGGCGGGATGCACTTCGGCAATCACGTCGATGGCGCGATACGCCTCGTGCCGGGCAGCGGCGCGCGCGTGCGCACCGACATCTCCGTCACGCTGTTTCTCACGCCGCCCGACGAATACGATGGCGGCGAACTGCTGATCGAAGATACGTTCGGCGTGCACGAAGTGAAGCTGCCGGCAGGACACGCAATCGTCTATCCGGGCACGAGCCTGCATCAGGTGCGCCCCGTGACGCGCGGCGCGCGCGTGTCGAGCTTCTTCTGGGTGCAGAGCCTCGTGCGCGACGACACGCAACGCGCGATGTTGTTCGATCTTGACGGCGCGATCCAGCGGCTCAACGCATCGAATGGCGATGAAGCCGCGCGCCGCACGCTGGTCGGCTGTTATCACAATCTGCTGCGTATGTGGAGCGAGACGTAAAAACGCCCGCATGACAGCGGGCGTTCATGCCAACAACGAGCGACAGCGAATCAGCCCGGCACCATGCCCGTCAGCACATAAGCCTGCAACAGCGTGATCAAGCCGACCACGAATGCGAACAGCAGACTATGCTTCACGGTGAAGCGGAACAGCTCCGACTCGCGTCCGACGAGGCCCGTCGCCGCGCACGCAACGGCAATCGACTGCGGCGAGATCATCTTGCCCGTCACGCCGCCCGACGTATTCGCGGCCACGAGCAACGTGTCCGACACGCCGATCTGATGCGCGGTCGTGTGCTGAAGCGAGCAGAAGAGCGCATTCGACGACGTGTCCGAGCCCGTCAGGAACACGCCGAGCCAGCCGAGCACCGGCGAGAAGAACGGGAACGCGGCGCCCGTGCCGGCCAGCAGCAGCGCGAGCGTCGACGACATGCCCGAATAGTTGGCGACAAACGCGAACGACAGCACGAGACCAATCGACAGCACGGGGCGACGCAATTCCTTGGCCGTCTCGCCGAACGTCGCGAGCGCATCGCGGGGCTTCACGCGCAGCAACACCATCGAGATCAGCGCCGTCACGAGAATCGCCGTGCCGACGGCCGAGAGCAGATCGATCTTCAGCACGGCTTCATAGGCCTTCGGCGTCGCGACGATGGGCGCCGTCTTCATCACGAGCTGGTCGAGACCGGGCACGTTGAACTTGAGGATCGTGCCGGCGAGCGCGCCCTTCGCGGCGAACAGCGCCTTGAACGGTTGCAGGCTCCACACGGTCACGACGGCCGTCAGAATGCCGAACGGCGCCCATGCGCGGATGGTCTGCGCAATCGTGTAGGGCGACGCGCGGCGGCTCATGCCCGCTGCGCCATTCGCACCGCCCATGCCGCCGCCGAATCCTCCGCCGAAACCCGACAGCGCCGCTGTGCCGCCGCTGACCGTGCCGCGTGCCGTATCGTTTGCGCGGCGCGGTTGCCACACCTTCAGGAACGATGCGAGTGCAACGAGGCTCACGAGCGCCGACGTGATGTCCGGTAGTTCGGGCCCGATGTGATTCGACGTGAAGTACTGCGTGATCGCGAAGCTGCCGCCCGCGACCAGCGCGGCCGGCCACGTTTCCTTGACGCCGCGCTTGCCGTCCATCATGAACACGAGCCAGAACGGCACGGCGAGCGAGAGCAGCGGCAACTGGCGGCCCGCCATCGCACCGATCAGGAACGGATCGATGCCCGTCACCTGGCCCGCGACGATGATGGGGATGCCCATCGCGCCGAACGCGACGGGCGCCGTATTCGCGATCAGGCAGAGGCCTGCCGCCTTCAGCGGATCGAAGCCGAGGCCGACGAGCAGCGCCGCCGTGATCGCGACGGGCGCGCCGAAGCCCGCCGCGCCTTCGAGGAACGCGCCGAACGAAAAGCCGATCAGCAGCAGTTGCAGGCGTTGATCATCCGTCAGCGCGAGCACCGATGCGCGGATGATGTCGAACTGCCCCGTCTTCACGACGAGCTTGTAGAGGAACACGGCCGTCACGATGATCCACGCAATCGGCCACAAGCCGTATGCGAAGCCGAAGCCCGCTGCGGCCAGCGCCTGTTGCACGGGCATGCCGTACGCGAACACGGCCACCGCAAGCGACAGCAGCAGCGTGCCCGCCGCCGCGACATGCCCCTTCAGGCGCAGTCCCGCGAGCGCGACGAAGAAAAAGATGATCGGGATGCTGGCCGCGAGCGCGGAGAGCCATAGACTGCCGAGCGGCAGATAGGTCTGATACCACGGGTGCATGTCGGTCTCCTCCGAATATGCGTCAATGAATCGTTGTCGGCGGCGCGCAGCCGCGTGCGGACGCACCGCTACTCATGGGCGATGCGTGCGCGTCGGTGTGGGTTGCGAAGGGCGCGGGCTACTCGGGCTGTCGGCGTTCGCGCATCAGGTCATGCAGGCTGCGCGCCGCGGGCTTCAGCGGTTCGCGGTGCTGCGTCCAGCCCATCTGGTTCTTCGGTGCGAACACGCGCAGGCGCGTCGCGGCCCAGCGCAGCATCCGGTAGGCGCGCGGATGCGCGAATGCGCCGCTCCAGAAGCGCCACACGAACTGTTCCTCGCGGCTGAACTTCGCGCCCTGTCCACGCAACGGATGCGCGACCACTTCGTTCGGATTGCGGTTCGCTTCCGTGCGTAGACGCACGAGCAGTTCGGGAATCGGAATGCGCACGGGGCACACTTCGCCGCATGCGCCGCACAGGCTCGATGCCGTCGGCAGATCGGCCGTTTCGTCGAGGCCCAGCAGATGCGGCGAAATGATCTTGCCGATCGGGCCCGGATACGTCGTGCCGTACGCATGTCCGCCGATGCGCGTATAGACGGGGCAATGATTCATGCATGCGCCGCAGCGGATGCATTGCAGCGTCGCGCGCAACTGTTCGTCGGCGTAGGCCTGCGTGCGGCCGTTGTCGAGCAGCACGACATGCATCTCGCGCGGACCGTCGCGTTCGCCTTCGCGTCGCGGGCCCGTGATCAGATTGAAGTATGTCGTGATCGCCTGGCCCGTTGCGGAGCGCGTCAACAAGCTCGACAGCGGCACGATGTGCGATAGCTTCCCGACCACTTTCTCCATGCCCATGATCGCGATGTGCACGTCGGGCACGGTCGTGGACAGGCGTCCGTTGCCTTCGTTTTCGACGAGCCACAAAGTGCCCGTGTCGGCGGCGGCGAAGTTGACACCCGACAGGCCGATATCCGCATCGACGAACGCGCGCCGCAATGCGCGGCGGCCCGTCTGGATCAGTTCGTCGACATCTTCCGTATAGCGCGTGTCGGGAATGTGCGCTTCGAACAGCTCCGCGATGTCGGCCTTGGTCTTGTGAATCGCGGGCATCACGATATGCGACGGCTTTTCGTGCGCGAGTTGCACGATGTACTCGCCCATATCCGACTCGATGCAGTCGATGCCGCGCGCTTCGAGGTAATGGTTGAGCTCGATCTCCTCGCTCGCCATCGACTTGCCCTTGATCACGCGCTTCGCGTCATGTGCTTGCGCGATGCCGTGAATGATCGAGGTGGCGTCGGCGGCCGTTTCGGCCCAGTGCACGTGCACGCCGCGCGCCGTGAGCTTTTCTTCGAGCTGTACGAGCAGGTCGGGCAGGCGCGACAACGCATGACGTCGCACCGCTTCGCCGAGATCGCGTAGATGCTGCAACTCGTCGTCGTCGGGAAACTGCGAGCGGCGCTTGGTTTGCAGAAAATCCATTGCGCCGCGAAAGCTGCTGCGCAGTTTCGAGTCGTCGAGCGCGGCACGCGCGCGCGCCTTGAAGTCCTGCGTCGGCACGAAGTGCATCGGGGTGGCGTTCATGCGGCGTCTCCGTGCGTGTCGCTAGCGTTGTTGGCCTCGCGTTCGACGATCACGACCCACAGTTCGCGCGGACCATGCGCGCCGTAAGCGAGCGTCTGCTGGATATCGGACGTCTTCGACGGCCCGGAGACCAGCACGAGATTCGTCGGCATGCCGGCTTGCCACTGCTCGGCTCGCATCGCTGCATGCAGGTCCGTGTGCAGCGAATCGGCGTAGACGAGTGCGATATGCAGCGGCGGCACGAGCGACATCGTGCGCGGCGAGCCCGCATCCGGCGAGACAATCAGCGTGCCCGTCGACGCAATGCCCGAGCGCGCGACCGTGAAGCCGGCGTCGATCGTTTCGAAAAGCTCGGCTTTCCAGTTTTCAATCGGCCGGTCGTAAGTGTGTGTCGCGACGGAGAGCGGCAACGCCCGTTGCAACGCCGCGCCTTCCGCACGCAACGTATCGAGCAGCACGCGCTTCGCGTTCGCATCGGCGAGCCGTTGCGCGATCAGCGCGGGCCATGTGCGCGCCGTCGCGCGAAACACCTCGGCATGCGAGGCGGCGAGCGCGGCCTGCATCGATTCGACTAGCGCATGCGTCGATAGCTCGACGGCCGGGCGCGCGGCGCGTCGGCGGTCGTAATGCAGATCGATGCGCGCGTCGAGACGCTTCAGTTCGTCGCTGGAAACGTCGGTGGGCGCGGCCGCGCGCAACCGTCCGAGCATGCGTTCGCGCGCATTCATGCCTTGCCTCCGTTGCCCTCGTTGCGAGCCGTGGAGCTTTGCGTGCGCCGCCACAGGAAGCTCGCGAGATGTTCGACTTCGATGGGCGCGCCCTGGTGGCGTGCCGCGTGTCCGATGTTCAGCAGACAACCGCAGTCGGCGGAAACGATCCGCTCGCAGCCCGTCGCGCAAGCGGAGGCCACCTTGTCGCGCACCATCGCGCCCGAGATGTCGGGATGCTTCAACGAAAACGTGCCGCCAAAACCGCAGCATTCCGATTCGCGTTCGTGCTCGATGCGCGTGACGCCCGGCAACGCATCGACGAGTTCGACGCCATGCACGCGCGTGCCCATTTCGCGCCGCGCCGCGCACGAGGTATGCAGCACGACGCGTTCAGCGGGCGCGTCAGTGGTGGAGGGGAGCTCGATATGCAGCACGCGCAGCAGGAATTCGCTCAGCTCGTACACGCGCTCGCCAAGCTCGCGCGCTCTTTCCGCTAGCGCCGGTTCGTCGGCGAAGAGCTTCGGCCAGTGATGGCGCATCATGCCCGCGCATGAACCCGACGGCACGATGACGGGCCACGGCTTCGCGAATAGATCCAGCTGGGCGCGCGCGACATCGCGCGCCTGTTCGGGATTGCCGCTGCTATACGCGGGCTGGCCGCAGCAGCTTTGCTCCTGAGGAAAGTGCACCACGAGCCCTTCGCGTTCGAGCAGCCTGACGGCGTCGAGTCCGGCTTCTGGCACGAACAGATCGACGAGGCAGGTCGCGAACAGATAGACGTCGCGCGTGGCCGCCGGATATTGCCTTTCCTTCATATCTCGCTCCAGAATGCGTCCGTTTTTTGCGTTGCCTGCATTTGCATGCGGCTTTCGCGGATCGCTTGCATCGTTGGCGCATGATTCCGAAATCTGCGCGACAATTCAAATTGGTTGGACCACTGGACGCGATTCAAGCAGGGGAAACCGCATGGCGACGGGGACGAGAAGCAGGGGCAGGGTGGAAGGCGTGATGCGCAAGATGGAAACGGCGCTGCTCGACGGCACGTGGCCGCCGGGTTCGCGCCTGCCCGCCGAGCGCGCGCTCGCCGGGCTGTACGACGTGTCGCGCAACACGGTGCGCGAGGCGATCCAGCGGCTCGCGGCGCGCGGTCTGTTGCAGAGCCGGCGCGGCGCGGGCGTGTTCGCGACGGATCAGCTGCGCGCGGGCATCGCGTCGCCGTGGGGTCAGCTGGTCGCCGATCATCCCGTGCTGCGCGACGACATTCTGGAATTCCGCCGCGTGCTGGAAGGCGCGACCGCCTATTTCGCGGCGATGCGCGCGAGTTCCGCCGACATCAAGCGCATCCGTTCGCTGATGCGCGAGCTGGAGCGCTCGCACGCGTGCGACGACAAGGAAAGTGAAGCCGCCGCCGATGCGCAACTGCACGACGCCATCGCGCTCGCGTCGCACAACACGATGTTCCTGCATCTGCATACGAGCGTGCTCGGCATGCTGCGCGAGCACATCACGATCAGTGGCACGGACGTGCGCTTGCGCGGCCGCGAGGCATCCGGGCAACTGCTGGTCCAGCATCGCGCGGTCTGCGACGCGATCTGCACGCGGCGCCCGGAAGAAGCGCGCACGGCCATGCACACGCATATCGACTACGTGCGCAGCATTCGCGATCGGGAGGATTGAGTCGAAGCCGGCGCTCGAAAACTGGTCCAACCAGATTCGCGCGACGCTGCATCCGTCGCGCGTCGGGCATGTCAGGCGGCTTCGGCAACCTGGAACGCGTCGACGGAAGTCTTCAGCCGCCCTGCCTGCTCGGTCAGCGAATGCGCGGCAGCCGCCGCCTGTTCGACGAGCGCCGCGTTTTCCTGCGTGAGGCTGTCCATCTGCGTGACGGCGTGATTGACCTGATCGATGCCCGCGCTCTGCTCGGCCGCCGCAGCGGCGATTTCCTGCATCACGCTCGTCACGCTCGCGATCGCGTCGCGTGCCTGTTCGATCGTCGTGCCCGTGCGCTCGACGAGGCCCGCGCCGTTGCCGACCTTGTCGACGGCGCGGCTGATCAGTTGGCGCACTTCCTTCGCGGCGCCCGCGCTGCGATGCGCGAGCGTGCGAACCTCGCCCGCGACGACCGCGAAGCCGCGTCCCTGTTCGCCCGCGCGCGCGGCTTCGACGGCTGCGTTCAGCGCGAGGATATTCGTCTGGAACGCGATGCTCTCGATCACCGCGATCACATCGACCATCTTCTGCGATTCGGTGGAAATGTCGCGCATGGTCGACACGGCCTCGCCGACCATCTCGCTGCCTTCGTTCGCGATCCGCGCGGCGCGCTCCGCGAGTTCGCTCGCGGTCTTGGCGTTCTCGGCCGTCTGACGGACCATCGACGTCATCTGCTCCATGCTCGCCGCCGTCTCCTGCAACGACGCCGCCTGGTTTTCGGTGCGCGACGACAGGTCCGCATTGCCGCTCGCGATTTCATGCGCGCCCGTCGCGACGTGATCGGCGGCATGCTTGATCGCGCGGATCGTGTCCGTCAACGTGTCGCGCATGCGGCGTATCTCGCGCAACAGGCTCTGTTCGTCGTTGTGGCGCGTGTCGATCGAAACGGTCAGGTCGCCGACGGCGATCGCATTCGCGACATCGGCCGCATAGCCGGGATCGCCGCCTATCGTGCGTTGAATGCTGCGGTTCGTGAGCGCGACGAGCGCGACGAGCAGCAGTGCAATGCCGATGAACACCGCACCGATCCAATACAGCGAGCGCATGAACGCGGCGTCGATATCGTCGACATAGGCGCCCGTCGCGATGATCCAGTCCCACGGCGCGAAGCGCACGACATAGCCGATCTTGGCGACGGCTTCCGCCGGTCCCGACGAGGACGCGGACTTCGAATGCGGAAACACGTAGTCGACGAAGCCGCCTTCGGGCGACTGCGCGACCTTCGCGAAGCTCACGTAGTGATGGCGGCCGTCGGCGTCGGCGGTGCCCGCGAGATCCTTGCCGTTGATCGCGGGCTTGATCGGATGCATGACCATGCGCGGCGTCGAATCGATCACGAGGAAGTAGCCGTCCTCGCCGTAACGGACTTCGCGCAGGCGGTCGAGCGCCTGCTTGCGGGCGTCGGCCTCGCTCATCTTGCCGTTCTGCGCGAGCGCCGCGTATTCCTTGACCAGCGACAGGCCGACATGCGCGACGTTGACCAGATCGTTCTTTCGTTCCTCGATGCGCGTCTCGCGCGACAGCCATGCCGCCGACAACGACACCAGCAACAACGCGATCAGGCTGATGACGAGCGGCAACCACAGTTTCTGGGTAAAACTCAACTTCAGCATTGGGACGCCTCTCAGAGTGGGCGATTCTTAAAATGGGCGCGCTGAGGAACGTGACACGCGCATGTCTCCGCCTGATATATCGACCAATGTTGCCGTCACTTGTGTAGTGGGAAACCCTGCTACCGGGCAGGGATGCGGATAGGGGCGCGCGGTTTGTCAGCGGGCGTCGAAGCGCGCGGCGAGCCGTCTTTCGCGAAACGCGCCGACGATGAAGTCGATGAACACACGTGTCTTCGCGGGCAGCAGTTTGCGATTCGGGTAGTAGAGCGTGAGCGGGCTCAGTTCCCCGTGCCAGCCGGGCAGCAGCCGCACGAGCTTGCCGTTCTCGAGCCACGGCGCGGCATGCGGCGTCGGCAGGAACGCGATGCCGAGCCCTTGCATCGCGGCATGCGCCATTGCTTCCGGGTCGTCGAAGATCATGCGGACGCGGCATTCCGCGAGCGCCTCTTCGCCGATCTGGTTACGCATGGTCCACGCGCGCACGCGGCCCGTGGTGCTCGAGCGGCGCGCGATGCCGTCCAGTTCGGCCAGCCCGGATGGATGCGCGGGCATCGGCCTTCCCGCCATATACGCCGGCGACGCCGCGATGATCACGCACGGCCGCGCCAGCTCGCGTGCGATCACGCCTTGCGTCAGTTCGATTCCGCCGCCGATCGCGGCATCGAAGCCGCCCGCGATCAGGTCGACGGCGCGGTTGTCGAAGTGCCAGTCGGGCACGATGTCGGGATAGCGCTGCAGGAATTCGCCGAGCAGCGGCACCAGATACTCGCGCCCGAACGCGACGGCCATGCTCACCTTCAGCATGCCCGATGGCTTGCCGTCGTGCTGCGCGGCCCGTTCGAACGCATCCTGCAGGCTCGTGAACGGCCCGCTCGCGTCGGCCCACAGCTGCTCGCCGGCCGGCGTCATCGTGAGCTTGCGGGTGCTGCAATGAAAGAGCCGCGCGCCCAGATGCGCTTCGAGCCGCGCGATGTTCTTGCTGACGGCGGCGGGCGTGAGGCCGAGCCGCCGCGCCGCAGCCGAAAAGCTGCCCGTTTCGGCCGTCTGGATGAACGATTCGATGAGATTGAGCGCTTCCATCGCGATGTCGGCTTATACCTGTGGTTGAAACTGTTAGTCCACATTCGATCCTACCGATATGTGAATCCGCTTGCCATACTCCACTCACTTCAACATCACACATGGAGCACACAACATGAGCACGAATCTGCAAGGCAAGATCGCTTTCGTCACGGGCGGCGCGCGCGGCATCGGCGCGGCCGTGGTACGCCGGCTCGCCAGCGAGGGCGCGACGGTGGCTTTCACGTATCACAGTTCGGCTGCGGGCGCGAACGACCTGGTCGCGAGCGTCGAGAAGGCGGGCGGCCGCGCAGTTGCCGTCAAGGCCGATGTCGCGGACCCCGCTTCGCTGACCAATGCGATCAACGAGACGGCGCGCCAGCTCGGCAAGATCGACATCCTCGTCAATAACGCCGGCGTGCTGCGTCTCGGCACGATCGACACGTTCTCGCTCGAGGATTTCGACGCGACCTTGCAGGTGAACGTGCGCGCCGTGTTCGTCGCGTCGAAGGCCGTGCTGCCGCACATGGGGCAGGGCGGGCGGATCGTCAACATCGGCAGTTGCAACGCCGAGCGCATTCCGTTCGCGGGCGGCGCCGCGTACGCGATGAGCAAGTCGGCGCTGCAAGGTCTCGTGCAAGGTCTCGCGCGCGATCTGGGGCCGAAGGGCATCACCGTCAACAACGTGCAGCCCGGTCCGACCGATACCGACATGAACCCCGAGACGAGCGAGTTCGCCGCTTCGCTGCATGGTCTGATGGCGATCGGCCGTCATGCGCGTCCCGAGGAAATCGCGGGCATGGTCGCGTATGTCGCGAGCCCGGAAGCGGGATTCGTGACGGGCGCAAGCCTTACGATCGACGGTGGCTTCAACGCCTGATCGACTGAGCAGGGCCGTCCGCGGGCGACGCGGACGGCCCGTTTCATCATGCATGGCGTCGCATCGGCGCGTGCGCTCGCGCCGCGCCGTCGGCGAGCCGTACTTCTTCACCAGTCAAAACTCTCCCGTCAAAAAGCCGTCAAGCAGCCGTCAAGCGGCTGTCACGTAACGCGAGTGCCGCAAGCTCATGTCAGAATGGCGCTTTCGTGGACCCCACCCTCGAAACGCACATGAATCTGAACCTGGCGCCCGCCACGTATGGGGCCGACCGCTCCGGCCTCGTCTGCGGCTTTCGTTTTGCTCCCGACAAGCCCGGCATTGCTCTCGATGCCGACTCCGCCGCCGAATGGCTCGACGAGGTTGCGAAGGCACCGAACGCGAATCCGGTCGAGTTCCTGTGGCTCCATTTCAATCTCGCGCATGTGTCGAGCGAACGCTGGATGCGCACGCATCTCGACCTGCCCGAAAGCTTTTTCGAAGCGTTTCGCGAAGGCTCGCACTCGACGCGCATCGAGCATCAGTACGGCGCGCTGCTCGCCGTCGTCAACGATGTGATGTACGACTTCGAGCAGACGCCTTCCGACATCTCGACGCTCTGGGTCTACACGCACAAGCGCATCATGGTCACGGCGCGCCTGAAGCAGCTGCGCTCCGTCGACCGGCTGCGCGCGTCGGTGCGCAACGGGGAGAGCTTTGATACGGCGGCCGAACTGCTGATCCATCTGCTGCGCGATCAGGCCGACCTGCTCGTCGAGATCGTGCGTAGAACGAGCATCGAAGTGGACCGCGTCGAAGATCATTTCCTGTCGCTGCGCGCGTATGAGAGCCGTCGCGATCTCGGCGCGATGCGGCGCGTGCTCGTGCGTCTGCAAAGGCTGCTCGCGCCGGAGCCCGGATCAATCTTTCGTCTGCTGGTGCGGCCGCCCGCGTGGCTGTTGCCCGCCGACGTCCAGAGCCTGCGCGATTCGACGGAAGAGTTCTCGCTGGTGCTCGGCGATCTGTCCGGCCTCGCGGAGCGCATCAAGCTGCTGCAGGAAGAAATCGCCGCGCGCCTGAACGAGCAGACCAACCGCACGCTGTTCACGCTGACCATCGTCACGGTGCTCGCGCTACCCATCAATATCATCGCGGGGCTGTTCGGGATGAACGTCGGCGGCATTCCGCTCGCGGAGAACAAGCACGGCTTCTGGATGATGGTGCTGCTCGTCGTCAGCTTCACGCTGCTCGCGGGCTGGTGGGGGTTGCGGCGCCGCATGCCGCGCTGAGTGTGCTGAGTGTGCTGAGCATGGCGCACGTGGCCCGCGCGGCACTCGAAAACGCGTCCCCTTGACAAATGGATCGCAAAGGCCGGGGGTAAAATCGTGGGCCGTTCGAGAGGAACGACACTGCACGCTGGACGCCCGTTTCAGGAGGCATGACATGGCAAAGCTCGTCGCGCTGTACAACGTACCCGCAGACCGCAACGCATTCGACGCCTATTACTTCGAGAAACACGTACCGCTCGCCAAATCCATTCCGGGCCTGCGCCGCTATGAAGTGAGCGTGGGGCCCGTCGCGAGCGCGAAAGGCGAATCGCCGTACGCACTCGCCGCAATCCTCAGCTTCGACAGCTTCGACGCGCTTCAACAGGCGATGACCACGCCCGAAGCGGCGGCGACCACCGCCGACCTGCAGAACTTCGCGCAGGCAGGCGTCGAACTGCTCGTGTTCGACACGAAGGAGGTCTGACGCGGAACGCGCCGCGCTGCGCGTTCGCGTCGTGCGTCGTACGCCGCGTGTCTATGCCGCTCGCGGCCTTGCTCCGCGCACGCCCATTTTTTGCAGGCTGCATCTACGTGTAATCCCTGGCGGACTGCTCCGGATGATAACGCTACCATCCGTTCATCCCATCGTCATCGATCCGCACAGAAAGAACGCCCGTCGCGTCCGCGCGCTTTGCTTCGAGCGGAAATGATAGCGTTACCAAGGAGACTCATTTGTCCTCGAATCGCAAGAAGCCGGAAGAGTTGCGCAGCTACCGCTGGTACGGCGTCAACGATCTCCGTTCGTTCGGCCATCGCTCGCGCACCGCTCAGATGGGCTACCACTCGTCCGATTACATGGGCAAGCCGGTGATCGCCGTCGTCAACACGTGGAGCGAGATCAACTCGTGCCACACGCACTTCAAGCAGCGCGTCGAGGAAGTGAAGCGCGGCATCTGGCAGGCGGGCGGCTTTCCCGTCGAAATGCCCGTAATGACGCTCGCCGAGCCGTTCCAGAAGCCGACCACGATGCTCTATCGCAACTTCCTCGCAATGGAGACGGAAGAGCTGCTCAAGTCGTATCCGTTCGACGGCTGCGTGCTGATGGGCGGCTGCGACAAGACCACACCGGGCCTGCTGATGGGCGCGATCAGCATGGCCCTGCCCGCGATCTATCTGCCCGCCGGTCCGATGCTGCGCGGCAACTGGAACGGCCGCACGCTCGGCAGCGGGTCGGACACATGGAAGTACTGGGCCGAGCTGCGCGCGGGCAAGATCACCGAGGACGAATGGAAGGGCATCGAGAGCGGCATTGCGCGCTCGCCGGGCCACTGCATGACGATGGGCACGGCATCGACGATGACGAGCGCGACGGAAGCGCTCGGTCTCACGCTGCCGGGTTTTTCGTCGATTCCCGCGGCGGATTCGCGGCACGCGCAGTACGCGTCGCTGACGGGCCAGCGCATCGTCGAGATGGTGTGGACCGATCAGAAGCCGTCGGACATTCTCACCGCGAAGTCCTTCGATAACGCCGTCACGACGGTGCTCGCGATGTCGGGTTCGACGAACGCGATCGTGCACCTCGTAGCCGTCGCGCGCCGCGCGGGCATCGATCTGACGACCGCGCGCTTCGACGAGCTCGCGCGCGTGACGCCCGTGCTCGGCAACATCCGTCCCGCCGGTCAGTATCTGATGGAGGACTTCTATTACGCGGGCGGCCTGCGCGCGCTGCTGGTCGAGCTGGGCGAGCTGATCGACGGAACGCAGATGACCGTGAACGGCTCGACGCTCGGCGAGAACATCGCGGGCGCGGAGATCTTCAACGACGACGTGATCCGCAAGCGCAGCAATCCCCTCGTCGAGCGCGACGGTCTCGCCGTGCTGACGGGCAATCTCGCGCCCGACGGCGCCGTGATCAAGCCCGCCGCGATGGAGCAGCATCTGCTGAAGCATCGTGGCCCCGCCGTCGTGTTCAAGGACTACAACGACATGGCCGCGCGCATCGACAGCGAAGAACTCGACGTAACGGCCGACTCGGTGATCGTGCTGCAGCATGCGGGCCCCGTCGGCGCGCCGGGCATGCCCGAATGGGGTCAGCTGCCGATTCCGCAGAAGCTGTTGAAAGCGGGCGTGCGCGACATGGTGCGTATCTCCGACGCGCGCATGAGCGGCACCAGCTACGGCGCGTGCGTGCTGCACGTCGCACCTGAATCGTTCGTCGGCGGGCCGCTCGCGCTCGTGAAGGACGGCGACATCATCGAACTCGATGTCGCCGCGCGGCGCCTGCATGTCGACGTCAGCGACGCGGAACTGGCGAAGCGCAGGCAAGCGTGGACGCCGCCGAAGCGTCCGTTCGAGCGCGGCTTCGGCGTGATGCATCAACTGCACGTCACGCAGGCAAACAAGGGTTGCGACTTCGACTTCCTCGAAGAAAAACTCGCGGCGTCGCCGGAAGCGAACCGCGACGAGCCGGAAATCCATTAACGCAAACTACGTCATAAGCCACCGAAAATGACCGCATCCGAACAGCAGACCGTGAGCGCCGAAGCGCTCGACCAACTCCGCCACGTCAGCACGGCGACACTCACCACGCAACTCTTCAAGCGCGGCCTGCGCAACGTGTTCCTGCAGGGCGTCGCGCCGCTCGCGAAGCCCGCGCCTGGCGCGCCGAATCTCGTCGGCCCCGCGTTTACGCTGCGCAATATTCCCGCGCGCGAAGACCTCGATCATGTCGGCGTGTTCCAGGACCCGGATCATCCGCAGCGCAAGGCCGTCGAAACGGCGCCGCCCGGCAGCGTGCTCGTGCAGGACTGCCGCGGCGAGCGCTCGGTCGCATCCGTCGGCTCGATTCTCGCGTTGCGGCTCGCGAAGCGCGGCGTCGCGGGCATGGTGTCCGACGGTCCCGTGCGCGATAGCGGCTCGATTTCGGAACTCGGCCTGCCCATCTGGTGCGCGGGCGCGAGCGCGCCGCTGAATCTCGCGAAGCATCACGCCGTCGACATGAACGTGCCGATCGCATGTGGTGGCGTGCCCGTGTATCCGGGCGATATCGTCGTCGCGGATGTCGACGGCGTCGTGATCGTGCCGCGCGAAATGGCCGAAGCAGTCGCGCGCGATGCGATCGAGCAGGAACGGCTCGAAGCGTTCATCACGGAGCGCATCGCGCAAGGCAATCCGCTGCGCGGCAACTATCCGCCGAACGACGAAACGCTTGCCGCTTACGACGCGTGGCGCGAAGAGCAGAAGTAACGCGGCCGAAGCAAAGCAGCCGAAGCAATGCAGCCGAAGCAAAGC
The DNA here is from genome assembly GCF_009362735.1 of Paraburkholderia franconis. Lineage (GTDB taxonomy): Bacteria > Pseudomonadota > Gammaproteobacteria > Burkholderiales > Burkholderiaceae > Paraburkholderia > Paraburkholderia franconis. Next base: position 127,700 of record NZ_WHNP01000005.1, read on the forward strand.
AGCCGAAGCAAAGCACCATCCGTCACGAACACAACTTGAACAACGAGGCCCGCGCGCATGCAGCGGGCCCAGGAGACATCGTGAACACCGTCACTTCAGCGATCGACGAATCGCGCCTCATCAACCGGCTCGGGCTGCGGCTCATGCCGTTGCTCGGCCTTCTGTATCTGGTCGCGTATATCGACCGTTCGAACATCAGCTTCGCGAAGCTGCAGATGCTCGGCAGCCTCGGGCTCTCCGAAGTGGCGTATGGACTCGGCGCATCGCTGTTCTTCATCGGCTACCTGATCTTCGAGGTGCCGAGCAATGTCATGCTTCACAAGTACGGCGCGCCGAAGTGGATGGCGCGCATCATGTTCACGTGGGGCGTCGTGACGATCCTGCTCGCGTTCACGAAGAACGCGACGATGTTCTACGTGCTGCGCTTTCTGCTGGGCGCGTCGGAGGCGGGGCTCTATCCGGGTGTGATCTATTTCCTGACGCTGTGGTTTCCGCAACGGCATCGCGTGCGCATGCTCGGCTATTTCACGGTCGGCAGCAGCCTGGGCAACATGGTCGGCGCGCCGATCTGCGGATGGCTGCTCGACAAGGGCGGCTTCCTCGGCCTGCAGGGCTGGCAGCTCGTGTTCGTCGTCACGGGCATTCCATCCGTGCTGCTGACGCTCGTCGTGCTGTTCCTGCTGCCCGCGTCGCCGCGTGAAGCGACGTTCCTCTCGGACGACGAGAAGGCATGGCTCACGCGCACGCTCGAAGCGGAAAGCGCACAGGCCCGCAAGAACGCCGCGCATCATGCATCGCTGCTGAGTGTGCTCGCCGAGCCGCGCGTGATCGGCATGGCGCTCTACTACATGATGCTGTCGATCTCCGTGTACGGCGTCAGCTACTGGCTGCCGACGCTCGTGAAGGGCTTCGGCGTCAGCAACACGACGAACGGTTTCCTCAACATCATTCCGTGGCTGATGGCGACGATCGTGCTCGCATGGCTGCCGTCGAAACTGCGCGCGGGCAATCGCGCGATCATCGCGATGCTCGCGTCGGCGCTGCTCGGCATGGTGTTCTTTCTGTCGTCGGTGTTCATGCCGACCAATACGCTGCGCTTCATCGCGCTGTGCTTCGGCGCGCCGTGCATGTATCTGCTGATCCCGTGCTTCTGGACGCTGCCGCCGAAGTTCCTGTTCGGCGCGCGCGCCGCAGCGGGCATCGCGGCGATCAATTCGCTCGGCAATATCGGCGGCTTCATCGCGCAGAACCTCGTGCCGTTCGTCAAGCAGACGACGGGCAGCACGCAGGCGCCGATGCTGATTCCCGCCACCTGCATGCTGATCTTCGCGATCGTGACGAGCTTCGTTCTGCGACGTAGCGGCAATGCGGTGCAAAACGTGAGCACCGCGCCCGCGACGGAGTGAAGCCGCTTTGAGGCATTGGCTACAATAGCCGCGCAACATTTTCGGGTGCACACATTCATGCCGACCACCAAGCCAACCGACGCTTCGAACGAGCTCAAGGACAGCGCCACGACCGCGCGTCGCACGCGCGGCGGTCCGAAGGGCCTGCGCATCACGGATGTCGCGGCGCAGGCGGGCGTGTCGCCGATCACGGTATCGCGCGTGTTCAACAATCCCGCTTCTGTGGCGCCCGAAACGCTCGAACGCGTGCGCCAGGTCGTGCAGAAGCTCGGCTACGTGCCGAACCGGCTTGCGGGCGGCCTGTCGTCGGCGCGCTCGCGGCTGATCGCGGCCATCGTGCCGACCATTGCGCACTCGCTGTTCTCCGAGACCATCCAGGTGTTCAGCGAGACGATGTCGCGCGCGGGATATGAAGTGCTGCTCGCGCTGAGCGGCTATAGCGACACCAACGAAGAAAGCCTGCTCGATACCGTACTGAGCCGCCGTCCCGAAGGCGTGCTGCTGACGGGCGTCGCGCACACCGATTCATTGCGCGAGCGCTTGCGCAACGTCGGCATTCCCGTCGTCGAGACATGGGACATGACGGATACGCCCATCGACATGCTGGTGGGCTTTTCGCACTACCAGATCGGCGTTGCTGTAGCGGAGCGTTTTCTATCGCGTGGCGTGAAGCGGCCCGCGCTGATATCGGCGAGCGATGCGCGCGCGCTCGCGCGCCGCGCCGGGTTTCGCGACCGGCTGGCGAAAGCGGGGATGACGGACGTCGCCGAAGTGATCGTCGAGCCGCCGAGCTCGCTGGCGACGGGCAAGGCCGCGCTGCCGCAACTGCTCGAGCGCGCGCCGCGAGTCGATGCCGTGTTCTGCGGCTCCGATCTGCTCGCGATCGGCGCGCTGGGCGCGGCGAAGGGCTTGGGCCTCGAAGTGCCGTCGCGGCTGGCGATTTGCGGCTTCGGCGATCTCGACTTCGCGTCGGAAACGTCGCCGCAACTGACGACGGTGCGCGTCGACGGCACGCGCATCGGTGTGAGCGCCGCGCGGTTTCTGCTCGACCGGCTGAATGGCGTGCACGAGCCCGCGTTCGTCGATGTCGGGTTTAGCGTGGTGGAGCGGGAGTCGGCGTAAGCGATCTGCGACGGACAGAAGTCGTGCTGGCGCAACTCAAGGCCGTCATCTCCGATTGAGACACTCGCGACGGTCTTTAACCGTTGCCGTGCGTTCTATCGCGCACGCGACAGTTTAAGAATTCTCTGACATCTCGCGGTGCTTCTTCCCCTTAACATGCCGACCGGCGATTCGCATCGCGCGTGACGAGTGCCTAATCTCAGGGCGGTCTTGCTGGTGTCTCTGCGACACCAGCCCGAAGCGATCCGCCAACTTCCCAGATTAGACAACATCACAGGCCTCGATCATGCCGACGCATCGTTTTCCCTTGGAACAAGGCGGTTCCGACCGTCTTGTCATCAAGACAGGTAACTTCAAATTCAACAAGGCCGATATCACGCTCGACGGACAATCCTTGCTCGCGGGCGCGACCTCCGAGCAGATAAAACAAGGCGTATCCGTTTCGTTGCCCGACGGCTCGCATCTGGCTATCAAGCTTGTTGCCGGTGCCTTTCGCGCTCAAGCAAGCGGTCTCGAGGTACTCCGCGACGGCAAGCCGCTGCCGGGCTCCATCGGCACGCCGGAACATGCCGTACTGACGGCGAAGAGCGGCGGCCAAGTCCTGTACTTCCTGGCAGTCTTGAACTTCGTCGCTGGGTTGGTTGCGACGTACTCGAACAGCGACGGGCTCTTCGCCGCCAGCAACGCATTGCCATTAATCGCCATGGCAGCGTTGCTGGGCGTGCTAGGCCTTTTCGTCCAGCGCAAGCTCTCGCTGATCGCATTGGGCGTCTCGATTGCTATCCTGATCGGCGATGCTGTCGTGAGCGTCGCATCGCAGCTCGACGACGGCACGCATTTCAATCCCGGGTTTATCGTCGCGCGTGCTCTCTTCGTGCTGATTTTGATCGGCTATTTCCGCACGATTCGCCAATACAAACTGTCCGCTCAAACGGCGCACGCATAACCAGCGGGCGTCGCGGGACTTTCGGGTTTTCGCGAACGCATGTCATCGTATGGCTCGCTCATCGGGGCGAGGAGAGCAGGAACGCAAAAAATGAAAATGATCGATAGACGTGTTATTGCTGGCGTGGCTGGCGTGGTCTGTTTCTTCGCAATTGCGGTTGTTGGCTCCAGGTTTTATCTGGAAAAGCGCGCAGTTGCGCGCGTACAGCAGGAAACCGAACAAATCAGACGGGAAGCGGCCGCAAGACATCCTGACCAGCCGCTGTCGTTGGCGATGGCGAAGGACGCATCTGCCCGGATGAGCGCCGAACTGCACAACGAGTCGGATGAGAAGAAGCGGCAGTTGCGTGCAGCGGCCGTGTTTTACGGGTTCTATGAAGCGAACACAGTCGTGCGCACAGAGTACTGTCGCGAGCTAGGCGTAGACATTGGCCCCTTCGTAAAAGCATTCGAAAGCAGGCACGTCGATTTGCTGCAGAAGGCGAAAAAGCTGTCTGCCGATTTTCCGACAACAGTAGAACACGCTACGGAGTTGATGAAGCCGCAAATGCGCGAAGTCATCGCCCAAGAGGCCGCTGATGCGGCGGCCAAGGGAAGGATGTCTAAAAGGCAGGTGTGCGAGTTCGTTGCGGGTCATGCGGACGCAATCGCGTCCAGGGGGACATTTGCAAAGATTCAACCTGACGCGTACGCCATCCTCAACGACGCGCATTGAACGATATGCGATGACCGGCTCCCCAGTCATTTCAACTCGTCTTCTAGTCAAAAAGACTGCTGTCAAAACGACTAGCATCAAATGCAGATGACTGTTTCTTAAAAGATTTACAGTTGGCACGAAACGTGTATAGGGGTTTACGCGGCCATGCGAGGCCGCGACTCTGTCAACACGAAAAAACGCAGGCCAACAACATGTCACTGATCACCACGCTCAAGCACGATCACGAAGAGATCTTCCGTTTGCTCGACGAATGCCGCGCGCTCGGCGTCGTCACCGACGAGGGGCGCCGCAAGCTCAGGCAGGTGCGCGGCGTTGTCTCCGCGCACCTGAAGCGCGAAGACGACAAGCTGTATCCCGAGATGCGCAAGCACGACGAGACGCGCGCGCTCGGCGAGATGTACTCACAGGAGATGCGCGCGATTTCGTCGGAGATTCTCGGCTTTTTCGACAGACTCGAAAGCGGTCGCTCAGGCCTCGAGTTCGCGCGTGAAATCGGCCGCGTGATCGCGCATCTGCGTCAACGGATGACGCGCGAAGAAGTGCGTCTGTATCCCGCATTCGAGACGCACTGCGAGTAAGCCCGTCACGAGCGACGTAGCGGCCGCGCCGCTTCCCGTTCTTCCGATGCCTGAAACGAGCGAATCATGAAAATCGTCGAACCGCGTTCAACCTTCGTCCCGTTCCCCGAACGCTACCGGCCCGGACGGCGCTTCGCGCTGTTCAACCTTGGCTTTCGACCGTTCTATCTGGCGGGCGCCGTCTTTGCGGCGCTTGCGCTGACCGTTTGGCTGCTGATGCTCGCGGGCGTGCCCGTCAACGGCAACTACCTGCTGAGGATCGACCCGATCGGCTGGCACGCGCACGAAATGGTGTATGGCTTCGCCGCGTCGATCGTCGCGGGCTTTCTGCTGACGGCCGTGCGCGCATGGACTGGCATGCAGACGACGAGCCATCGCGTGCTCGCCGCGCTTGTGCTGTTGTGGCTGTGCGCGCGCGTGTTGGTGTGGAGCGGGCCCGCCGTGCCCGCCGCGATCGTCGACAGCGCGTTTCTGCCCGCCGTCGCCTGCGTGCTGCTGCGCGTGCTGAGGAAGGCGGGCAGCCGCCGCAACTATTTTCTCGTGCCGGTGCTGCTGCTGTTTGGCGCGCTCAACGTCGCGTTTCATGTCCTCGTGCAGACGGGCCGGCCCGATCTCGCGCTGCGTTGCCTGTACGCGGCGGCGGGCATCGTCGTACTGCTGGTCAGCGTGATCGGCGCGCGCGTGATTCCGATGTTCACGTCGAACGCGATTCCTGGTTTCGTCACGCGCCGCTGGAAGCCGGTCGAAACGATCGCTGCGCCGCTGACGCTCGGCGCGCTGTTCGCCGACGCAGCCGCCGTGCATCCCGTCGCGCATCCCGTCATTGTCGCGGCGCTGGCGTTCGCGGCCTGCGCGGTCCACTGCGCGCGCCTGATCGGCTGGCGCTCGTACAAGGTGCGCGGTCCCGCGATTCTGCTGATCCTGCACGTCGCCTATGCGTGGATGCCCGTCGGCTTTGCGCTGCTCGGCGCGAGCGCGCTCGGGTTCGTGCCGCATTCCGTCGCGTTGCATGCGTTCACGGCGGGCGTGATCGGCGGCGCGATCATCGCGATGATCACGCGCACGGCGCGCGGACACACGGGCAGGCCGCTCGTCGCCGATACGCGCGACGTCGCGAGCTATGCGCTCGTCACACTGGGCTCGGCGTTGCGCATCGTCGGTCCGTTCGTCGCGCCTGACCTTTATCACGTGTGGATCTGGAGCGCGGGCCTGTGCTGGATCGCCGCGTTCGTCATCTACGCGCACGCGTATGCGCTGCCGCTGATGCGTCCGCGCGAGGACGGCAAGCCGGGCTAGGGCGCTTTCGATCCCGTCGATAGCGCCGGCGCCGTTACCCTTCGATCTTGAAGCGCGAAACGCCCGTGCGCAGTTGATTGGCGACGAGCGTCAGATCGTCGATTGCCTGCGACGACTGGCGCAGCGACTCCGCCGTCAGTTGCGCGGTCTCGGACAGTTGCGACAGCGCGTGCGTCATCTGCGCGGCGCTCGCGGCCTGGGTCCGCATGCCTTCGTTGACGAGCGGGAAGCGCGGCGCGAGCGTCTGCGCGTCGCGAATGATCTGCGATAGTTGTCCGCTCATCTGATGCACGTCGCGCATCCCGCGCCGCGCTTCTTCGGAGAACGCGTCCATGCCCGTCACGCACGCCGCTGCAGCCGACTGAATCTCCTTCACAGCCTGTTCGATGTCATGAGCGGCGACGGCCGCCTGATCCGCGAGACGCCGTGTTTCCGTGGCGACGACGGCAAAGCCCCGCCCGTGTTCGCCGGCCTTTTCCGCCTCGGTCGCCGCGTTCAATGACAGCAGGTTGGCCTGATCCGCGACCTTCGCGATCGTCGCGACCACCTGATTGATGTTCACGGCGTTTTCACTGAGGATCGCGAGCTTCGCGTTCAGCGAGTCCGCCGCTTCGATTACGCTGCGCATCGTCTCTTCGATGTGCGCGAGGCCGGCCTGACTCGTGTCCGCGCGCACCGCCGACTGCTCCGCGATCAGCGACAACCCGTTCATCGCGTGCAGCAGATCGCGCGAGGTCGCGGCGATTTCGCGCGAGGCCGCGCCGATGCCGGCCGTGGTCACGGCCGTTTCGCTAGCCGTCGCGTGCTGCTCCTTCGACGTCGCCGCGATCTCGGCGACGGAAGTCGTCACTTGCAGCGACGACTTCTGCGTCTGCGCGACGAGGCTGTTGAGCTCGTCGGCCATCCGGTTGAAGCCGTCTTCGAGCGCGCCGAATTCGTCGCGGCGTCCGAGCCTCAGCCGCTGCGTGAGATTGCCTGAGCGCATCACGTTGTGCACTTCGACGACACTCGACATCGGTACCGTGATCGCCCGGTACAGCGAATAGCCCGTCACGAGCGCGACGAGCAACGTCACGCCGAGCGCCGTCGCGAGCGTGATCTCCATGCTCGTCACTGAATCGCGGATCGATTTCGCGGAATCGTCGGCCTGTCCGCGGTTCTCGGTGACGAGCTCGTTCGCCGTGCGCTGCACGTTCTCCCACGCGGGCGCGAGCTTGATGAACGCCGCCTGCGCATCGGGCTTCGACGTCGCGGCAAGAAGCATCGCTTCGTGCTGTTGCGGAAGGTACTCGTCCCAGGCGGCCTTGAAGTCGCGAAAGTGCGCGCGGTCCTGGTCGCGAAAGAGCGTCGCCTGATATTCGGCCGACACCTGATCGAACTGGCGCATGATCTGCGGCAGGTGGTCGAGATCGCGCTTCGTCGCGTCATCGTCGTCGACGAAGAGCGCGCGTTCGAGCGTCGAATAGCCACTGTTTGCCGTCGCGCGCAGCGTGGTCGCGAGATAGAGGCCGGGCACGGAGTCGCGGCCCATGCTGAGCGCCTCGTCGTCCATCACGCGCAGCCACGTGTACGAGATGGCGGCCATCGCGAGCATCAGCACGAACAGCACGCCGAAGCTCAGCACGATCCGGCTGCCGAGCGTCAGGCGGGCGCCGCGCTTCGGGTCGGGCAGATCGGTGTCGCTTGTGCGGGACGTCGCAGTGGCCATTGCGGGTGACTTTTCCGGTGAAATTGTGAGGCGGGGCGCGGGTTGTCGAATGTCCTGACGGTCCACGCCGGCGCTATGGGGAAACTACACGATCAGATGGCCGTTCATTATCGCAAAAGGCGCCGGAAATCAGCGTCAACTCGGGACTTTGCAACGTATGCGCCGGGTGGTTCCATGCGCAACGCGTTCGATCGCACGGCCGGATCGCGCCGCTACAACCGCGCTACAACGCGTCCCAGCGCCATGCCTGCACCAAACGCTCACGCAGATAATCGACGAACACGCGCACGCGCGGCGCGAGATGCTGGCTATGCGGATAAATCGCATGCAACGGCGCCGTCGACATCGAATGATGCGGCAGCACGCGACGCAGCCGGCCGCTGAGTATGTCGTCGCCGACATCCCAGATCGACTTTACGGCGATGCCCGCATCGGCGAGCGCGAGCAGATGCGCGGCTTCACCGTCGTTCGTGACGATCGCGCCGTCGACGCGCACCGCGATGCTTTCGTCGCCTTCGAAGCGCCATTCCGCGCGCCGCTGGTCGCCGATCAGAATGCAGCGGTGCGAGGCAAGATCGTGCGGATGCCGCGGCACGCCGTGCTGCTGCAGATAAGCCGGCGACGCGCACAGCACGCGAAAATTCGGCGCAAGCGTCCGGGCGATCAGCGATGAATCCGCGAGGCTGCCGAAGCGGATCGCGAGATCGAACCCGCTTTCGACGAGATCGACGACGGCATCCGTCAATTCCAGTTGCACGTCGAGCTGCGGATGCAGCCGCTGAAAACCGGCGACCAGCGGCGCGATTTTCTGGCGCCCGAGCTGGCCTGGTGCCGTCACGCGCAGCAGTCCGCTGACTTCATGGCGGCGTTGCGACAGCAACTCTTCCGCCTGCTCGATTTCGTCGATGATTCGCACGACGCGCGCATGAAACAGCGCGCCTTCTTCCGTCAGCGTCTGACGGCGCGTGGTGCGCTGGATCAGCCGCACGCCGACGCTTCTCTCCAGCTGCGCGAGCCGCTTGCTGACCACCGACAGCGGCAGGTCCATTTCCCGCGCGGCTGCCGACAGACTGCCCGCCGACACGACACGGGAGAACGCGATCAGCGCGGGCAGGCTGTCGATCCGGGTAGGGTTCATTCTTCTCAAAAAAGAAAGGATTCGTCAATCCGGAAGCGGTATTTCTTCCGTGGCGCGAAGACTAGCATAGGTGAGTTCGGGCGACAGCCTGGCGTCGTCGCGATGCGGCGCGCATTTGATCAACCTGTTTCCTCGACCTCATTCATTGACCCTCTACGACAGGAGATCCCTCCATGAACTCGCCTCAATCCATACGTGTGCTGATCGTCGGCGGCAGCTCGGGCATCGGCGCGGCGGCAGCCAAGGCTTTCGCGGCGCTCGGTGCGCAGGTGACGATCGCGTCGCGCAACGCGCAAAAGCTGGCAGACGCCGCCGCCGACATCGGACACGGCGTGCAGACGGCCACGCTCGACACCACGGACGCGGCCGCCGTCGACGCGTTCTTCGCCCCGCAACCGCCGTTCGATCATGTCGTGATCTCGGCCGCGCAGACGCCATCGGGCCCCGTGCGCGAGTTGCCGCTCGACGACGCCTACAGGGCAATGGACAGCAAGTTCTGGGGCGCCTACCGCGTCGCGCGCGCCGCGAAGATCGCGCAAGGCGGATCGCTGACATTCATATCGGGCTTTCTTGCCGTGCGTCCGAGCAAGACGTCGGTGCTGCAAGGCGCGATCAACGCCGCACTCGAAGCGCTCGCGCGCGGCCTTGCGCTCGAGCTGTCGCCCGTGCGGGTGAATACGGTGTCGCCGGGACTGATCGCGACGCCTTTATGGTCGAAGCTCGCCGACGACGCGCGCGACGCGATGTTCGAAGGCGCCGCGAACCGTCTGCCGGCGAAGCGCGTCGGTCAACCGGAAGACGTCGCGAACGCGATCGTCTATCTCGCGACGACGCCTTACGCGACGGGCTCGACGGTGCTCGTCGACGGAGGCGGCGCGATTGCGTGAGCGCGCGCGACGCTTATCGCGCGGAGGCGGGCGCTATGCGAGCTTTGCGCCCCGGTCGGCAAGCAGTTGGCGCAGTACGCTGCGGTGGCAGCGGTTCTCGTCCTCGCAGTAGCAGCCGACCGAAAAATTCGCCGTCCCGGACAACGCGGCGAGCGTGTCGAGCACCTTCGACGCATCGCCGTTGTTCATCTCCGCGCGGAACTTGCGCACGAACGCGTGCCACTCGGCGTCGGTCTTCGCAGCGAGCGCCTGAGTGACGAGTTCGGGTGTCGGCGACAGGATCGGCAGCCAGACGTCGTAGTAGTTGCGGCTGCCGAACTCGGCCTTCGGCACGCCGCGCGGCGGCCGCCGCACCGTGCCGATGCGCACGCCTTCTTCGGGCGCACGATCCGATCCGAGCTGAACGATACGAATGGACATGGGGTGAGGTCTCTTGAGTGGGTTGTGGTTTTAGGTTGTCTCGCGGCGGTTCGTATTTGGTTTCATGCTGGGTGGCCTGAGCGCTGCCGCTGGCGCAGACGGCTTGCGCGCCTGCGCCGGGCGCGCGGTCAGCCGAGCTTGCCTCAGCCGAGCGTGTTCTTCATGCCGAGCACGTCGATGCGGCCGATTTGCGGCGGCCCCGTGAACAGATCGTTGGCGACGCCCATTAGCGCTTTCGCGATCGGGCCGTCGAGATGCGCCTGGCGGCCGGCCTCGTCGGGGAACGCATCGAATACGCCGTAAGTGTGCTCCGCGATCTTCAGCGCGAACCAGATCGGCGTCGTGGTTTCCTGGTTCGCCAGTTCGAGCCCTTTCTGCAGGAACGCTTCGACTTCCGCTTCTTTGCCGGGCTTCGCTTCGAAACGTGCGAACAATGCGTACTTGATGGTCATCTGACTCTCCTGTGATGGTGAACACTACTGCGCCGAAAATCTTGACCAATTCGATCATTGCGGTCCACGGCGACGAGCCCGGAATTATCGTCTTTCGATCCGTCGACAGTCTTCCAGGCGGCCTCGCCGTCGACATCGCCTCGCTACAGCCTTGTCTTCTCGACATATGTGCCTGTAAATGCCCAAGTCAGTCTATCCCTTTCGGCGCGAGGTGGGGCGAGGTCGTCCCCTCGGAACTGCCTGTCTCTGGCGGCCGCCGCAAGTCCAGATACCGGGTATTCCCCCAATCGATATCTTCGCTGCGGCGGCCGTCACAATGGCAAGGGATGCGCGTTAGCCCATCATGCCGCCTGCACCTGCGCCTCCACCTCCACCCATTCCCATGGCCTGGCTCGCGAGGCTCATCAGATCTTTGAGCAGGTTCATCAGGTCACCGAGCAGATTGCCGCCGCCGCCACCGCCACCGCCACCTGCCGATTGCGCGCCGTCGCCAGAATCCGGCGAATACATCTGCGGTGATTGATTGGACGCTTGAGAAGAATTGCCTGCAAACCCATCAGCCGACGGGGCAGAATGATTGTGGCCGCCAATGACGGAGGTTTGCGTGGCAGTTGAGTTCGAAATGCTGACTGACATTTTTGTTTCCTTGAGGTAAGCCCATTCAGGAAGGGCGAGTGTTGCGATGGACACATGCAGTGTCCGCTATGCTGGAGAGCAGCGACAATTATTTACATGGAACCTCCCGAAGAGTGAATGCGTGTGTTGAGCGCCAGGCGCTATCGAACGTTCCGCGTTTTAGGCGACGCAGGTGATGGGTCGAAATCCATCAGATGAGCTGAACCTACGCGCTTGATCAACTGCACGACGCAGATCACACGTACGTAGCCGGTAAAGTTCCACACGTACTCGTGTGAAAGATCCATTTCCATCGCCCATCGTGATATCAACTTGCCGACACTCAGCGATTCTTCACGGGCAAGTTCCTCAATGATCGACCAGTAGATTTCTTCCAGCCTGAGACACGTCGCGAGACCGTTAACGCGAACTGACCTCTGTCTTGGTTTCAGCAGATCAGCGTTGAAGCTGCAATACGTTGTGCTTGCCATTTGATTCTCACAATTTCTTTGACATCCCTACGGGAATTTCTTTTTTCGTGAAACTTCAAGGTATTCCATATAGTTAGGAATATTGAATTTTGTTTTAGCCTCCATACAGAGATCATGCTTGCAATGCTCGCTGACTCACGCCTGTCGCGGTGGTATATCCGTATGACCTGACAAGCGCAGGCGAAGATAAATTCTCGTCAAGTCGCATTCGACAGGTCTACGAGGAAAATCATATGTTCATGACGCGGCGTGACGTACGCGCAAAAAGCGGAAGAAGGCGTGCAAGGCGATATGTAGCCGCCGCAGGCATACGTCGCGCCGTGGTTGCGGGAATCGTGTTGCACGCATCGTCGGGCAGTGCTGTAGAACCGGTCTGGCGCACGGAGGCGATGCATTACTTCGCACGGGATACACCGCTGTCCGATGTGTTGAGAGAGGTGGCGAGCGCAGGTGATCTTCAGGTGAAAGTCGCACGCGGCCTGAAGGACCCTGTCAACGGCGCGTTCGACGAACCGCCTGCGCGCGTGTTCGCCAGACTGATCGAAGCGTACGGACTCGCCTGGTACTTCGACGGTCATGTGATTCATGTCTCGTCCGCGTCAGATATCCGACGCCGGACGATCCCGTTTGCTCCGATGACACGCGAAGCCGTGGCCAGCTTGCTGTCGAGCCTCGGCCTCGACGACAGCCACCTCCCCGTTCGGTATTCGGATGTCACAGCCGTCGCGTCCGGCCCGTCGGAATTCGTCGATGCGATTGCCGACGCCATCGCGCAGGCGCAGCAGCAGACCACCGTCAGCCCTGCCGCCGACGAGACGGAGATTCGCGTCTTTCCACTTCACTATGCGCAGGCACAGGACATCACATACACATCTGGCAACCGGCAGCAGATCGTGCCAGGTGTGGCGTCGCTGTTGCGCAAGCTGATGGCCGATGTTCCCGTTTCCGTGCCGGCCCGGGAGGCCTCCATGAGGTTGCGCAACCAGCCGCGCGTCGCGCGCGGCGGGCCGCCGCCGTTGCCGAGCCTGCGCGGGTTGGGCCTGGCCGATGCGGCGCCCGCGATCGACACGCCGTTGCCGGACGCTGAAGCGATTCGCACCGATGCGACGCCGATGCGACGCAACATCGTCGCCGATGCGCGCACGAATTCGGTTGTGATCCATGACGTGCCGTCGATGATGCCGAGCTACGAGCGCACGATCGCAATGCTCGACAAGCCGGAGGATCTCGTCGAGATCACGGCGGTCATCATCGATGTGTCGACGGATGCTGCGAGCGAGCTGGGCATACGCTGGGGCGGCGGATCGAAGGGCGATTGGGGTGCCGCTTACGCGGCAACGGATGCGTCGATCGTACCTGTGCTGGCTGGCGTGAATCTGGCCACGATGATCGGCAATTCGGCGAGCTACCTGTTCGCAAGGATTCACGCGCTGGAAACCAGCGGCAAGGCGCGCATCCTGTCCCGGCCGCAGGTGTTGACGTTGAACAACTCGGAGGCGGTTCTGTCCTCGCGCAACTCCGTGTACGTGCGAGTCGCAGGCAATCAGGACGTAGACCTCTACAACGTCGATACGGGGCTGACGCTGAAGGTCACGCCTACTGTCGAGTCCATGCCGGATGGCGCGAAGAACGTTCTGCTGAGCGTGCAGATCGACGATGGTGCATTCGATTCGTCGCTCTCCGTCGATGGCATTCCCAAGGTCAATAACCACTCGATCATGACGCAAGCCGTCATCGCGGACGGAGAGAGCCTGCTCCTCGGCGGATACCAATATGAGCACAGCGAAACGTCCACCTCGCAAGTGCCCGTGCTGGGGGATCTGCCGTACATGGGCGCATTGTTTCGCGACAAGCAGACGCGGGTCGAGCGTCTTGAACGGCTCATCCTGATTACACCGCGCATCAAGCCGATGACGAACCAGGCTGCGCAGCCTGCCGCCGCGAGTGCGCCTTTGTCTTCGGCGCCCGCGCAGCCGTCACCCGAGTTGGTCGGTAGCGACGCGACCGCGCGCGCGCCAATGCGGCAGCGCGCGGCCAGCGTGCCGGCGTGGATGGGTGCGCTTCCCCCGCTTCCGCCTGGCCTTCCGCCCGGCGCAACTGCGACCAAGGGGCAGATTCGATGAGCACAGGCGGAATCATTGCCGTTACGGTCGGCATTCATGCTGGCGCCAGCGTGCTGCTGTCCGACGGCCACGATTTGACGATCGGCAGCGCAGAGGCTGCGAATCTCGTGCTCGTCGACAACGGCATCGCCCCTCACCACGCAACCGTTCGCCTGAGCGGCAACGTGCTGAAGCTGACTGCGCTTCATGACGGCGTGTCGGTATTCGGCTATCCATTGGCACCGGGCAAGGCCACGGTGTTGACGCGCGGTGCGTCCTTCACGGTGGGCGATGCGCAATTGCAGTTCAGCGGACGCGATCTGCTGACGCCGGATGCGGTGCGCCACGCCGAGCTTGCGTGGTTGCTGGCGCATGCGCCGCTCGCGTATGTCGCGAAGCGTTGGGCGCTGGCCTCGCGCGGCACGAAGCTGACGCTGCTGCTGTTGATGATGTCGGCGGGAGCAGGGGCGATATATGGGATCTACGGTCCGCACGACGTCGAGCGCAAGCCGCCGCGCCTTGAAGGTGCATTCCGCTTTGTGACCGTGCATGAAGATCCGAAGACGCATGCATACGTCTACGAAGGCTATGTGCCGGGTTCGCCGGATCTTGCCTCATTGATCGCGAATGCCCGCCGCGATACGCGTGCACCCGTGATACGCGTGATCGCAGTCGATCAGCTGAAGGAGCAGCTTGCGGACTTTCTGCAGAAGTACTACCGCGACGCGCGGATCGAGCCGGGCGCGCCGGGCTCGTTCACGATCGTTCCGCCGGCCGAAGATGCATACGTTCTGCCGGAGTCGTGGGATTACGGACGCGTTGCGCGCCTTGCGCGCGAATCGATCATCGGTTTGCGGGACATCAGGTTTGCGGGACATGTGGTGGATAACGGTCCCGTGCGCGCGCCCCTCGAAGCCATCGGCATGAACCTGGGGCGTTCGGCGCATGGGACGTGGCTCGTCGACAGCAAAGGCGTGCGCTATTTCAGTGGCGCGCAATTGCAGCTCGGCAGGATCACGAGCATCTCGCGTTGCACGGTGACGATCATGCGCAATGACGACGGAACGGCATACGAGTTCTCCGCCAAGGGCGGAAAAGTCAGCGGCAAATGTAGCTGAGCATCAGGACAGGTTTTCTCGCCGAGTGTTTGCGCGTGACTCGGTGTGATTAGTCGTAGAAAAATAATACGCGCGTGACTATTTTAATTTGGAGTCTTAATCATGAATGTGACAAATGCTGCAACGCCGTCGCCGTACGCAAACGGCGGTACTCCCAACGCTCAGGTCGGCCAGGATCTTAACGATCAGAAGGCTCAAGACTCTACTTCGGAGGCAATCACGAAAGCAAGCAATGAGCAAGCGAGAAAGCACCAGGACCGCATGTCCGTGCTGCAGAACATGAAGTAATCGTGTGAAAGAGGCGCTGTATTTACGGCGCCTCCAATCGATCCATCGTTGAAGAGAGGCAACGACATGCAATTGCAACCAGTGGTGATGAACTTGTTCCCGCCGGATTCCGCTTCGGATCCCAGATCGGTTCAATCGCCCGACAACCCGTTTGGCGATGCCGGGGGTTCGCTCGTCGGCCAGATGTTCGATCGTGCGGAGGAAATCTGCAAAAGTCAGGACAAGCGTATCGCAAGCGATCAAAACGCGTATGCGAGAAGCCGGTCCTCGACGGCCAGGCTGCTCATTCTTCTTGATCTGCAGAGAGACCTCGATCACATGCAGGAAACTGCCGCGATGGCGAAAAATATCGCGGAAAAATTCGACCAGGCACTCAACACACTTACACAGAGAAACTGATGCGCTACGCACTGATCCTGCTGCCGCTGCTATTCCTCGTCGGCTGCAAATCGTCACTGTTCGAGGGCCTGGAAGAGGACCAGGCCAACCAGATCATTGCCGTGCTGAGCCAGCACGGCATCGAGGGAGCCAAGGAACGCAACACCGACAAGACGTGGAACGTGTCTGTCGAAAGCGATGACATCGTCACCGCAACCGAGATTACGCGCGAATATGCACTGCCTCACGGCAGTCATGCGAATCTCGGTGATCTGTTCAGCCGGCAGGGGTTGATTTCGAATCCCGACGAAGACCGGGTGCGTTATGTGTACGGCTTGACGCAGGAGCTATCGGAAACTCTCGAAAAGATCGACGGAGTGCTGGTGGCGCGCGTGCACATCGTGCAGCCGGAGCGTGATCCGCTGATGCGGCAGGTCACGCCACCGTCGGCGTCGGTGATGCTGCGCTATCGCAGCGACTACAACCTCGAATACATGAGGGACAAGATTCGCGGCCTCGTCGCGGGCAGCGTCGAAGGGCTGACGCCTGATCATGTGTACCTGACGTTCATTCCCGTCACGCCAGTTGTTGAATCACGCGACGCGGGCAGCGACAGCGGCGCATACGTTGCCGCACCCGGTGAGGCAGCGCGCCACGACGCCACGTTGACGTTGATCGCCATGACGGTGATGGCCATGTTGCTGATCGTATCGGCGTGGGTCTGGCACAAAGGTATTCGCTCGTTCACGCCGACCTTCTACCAGCGACGAAAGCTCAAGAAGACGGCAGAGGCGCTTGCTGACGAACAGCCGGACTCCTCCGACGGCGGAGGAGCATCATGACCCGCGTCCCCGTCCTTGCCCTGTCGAAGTGGGCGCACCACAGCTGGCTGCCGCGCGGCGTACCCGCTCTCACCGAGCGGGCGCAGGCCGATGCGAACGCCCGTCTGCTCGCGCGCTTTCCTCAATTGACTGCCGTGCACGCGATGCCGCCCGCGCCACGGTTTGCCACGTTGCCGCGCCCGGCATGCGCGAAGGTCTTGCGCGTGACCGCGGCGCTCGCACACGCGCGTTCGCTGCGCAGGGTGATCAGCGGAGCGGCGCATGAGACGTTCGCTTCCCTCGTTGCGCCGCGTGTGCTGTGCGCAATTCAACGTGATTCGCGCGGCGAATACGAGGACGCGGACCTGGGGGCGACGCTCAATGTGTTCGATCGCGCCGACATGACGGCGGCCGGCCTGCGGCTCGCGCTGCACGCGTTGGGCGATCCGGCGCTGCGCGTGCTGACGGAATTGCGCCTGCCGTGCGCGCTCGCGCAACGCGCGGCGCACTTTCGGGTCGGCGGCATGAGCGCCCAGAACGCCTGCGATCTGCTCGATGCCGCGTACGCGCTTGCAGGAGGTGAAGCATGTTGATCTGCCGGAAGGGCGAGTGGCGTGTGGAGTCGGATGGCTACGTGTCGTCCGCCGAGCTCTGCGGGCTGGAGGGTTTGCGGGAAGTCGAAGCATCCCGCGCGCGGGACGCCGAATACGCGAGCGCCTGTCTCGCGCAGCGCGCGCGTGCGTTGAAGCGCCGGGCGTGGCGCCGCGGATATGACGCGGGACGCGAGGCCGCACTTCACGAATTCCTTGCGCCGTCCGCCGCCGCATCGTTCGCATCCCGCTGTCTGGAAGAGCGTCTCGCCGGTGTCGCACTGGAAGCGATCGTCGAGATAGTCGGCGAACTCCCTGCCGGCATGTTGCTGCGGAACCGGCTGCGGCGCTGCATTGGTGCGTCGCGTACGCAACAGGTGTTGTCGGTGCGGGTATCTGCGGACGATTGCGAAGAGACACAGCGCATCGTCAGCGCGCTCGAACATGAGCTCGACGTCCCGCTATTCGTGGTGCTGGCCGACGCGGGCTTGCCGCCTCATTCGCTCGTCATCGAAACCGAGCGCGGCGTGATCGACGGCAGCTTGACGCCGCAACTGCGCGCGCTGGAGCGCGGCATGAGAGACGCGATCGCGGCGGTGCTGGACGAGTACCGCTACATCGACGGCGAATCAGCGAAGAAGTTCGCCGTGGTCGAGAGCGGCTTGCGCGACGTGATCGACGTTCTCGCGCGGCCTTGTGAAATGCAGTATGGCGGAGATTTCAAATGAGTCCGTGGCGAGACATGGAGCGGATCTCGCTCATCCACGCGGAGCGCCACAACATTGCCGCGCTGCACTTTGGCATGGCCTACTCGGTCAGCGTGGGCAAGCGAACGTTCACGATGCAATTCGAACCCTGTCGCGCGAGCTATCCGTTGCGGCTTCATGCACAAGCCGTGGGCACGCCGCTTACGCTCGATTGCGACGCGCAGGCGCTGTTTCCCGAATTGGCCCGGCAATCGCTGGCGCAGGCGGGAGAGAGTGCCCACCTGCTAATCGAGGAAGCCTTCGATGACTGGCTGAGCGCGCTCGAAGGCGTGTTCGGATTCGCGATCAGCGTGACGGGCGTGTCATTCGATGCGGTGCCGCAGCCTGGCGCATACGGCCTTGTCGTCACGCATGCAAGAAGCCATCGTGCTGCGCACTTTGCGCTGGACAGCCCTGCAGTCGATCAATGGCTGAAGCGCCAGCCGGTTCCCATCGAAGACCCGACACCGCTCGCGCGTCGGCTCGTGCTGCCCGTGTCCGTGTGCATGGCGGGACCCGCCTTGACGCTGCGGCGCCTGCGCAAGATCAGGCGCGGCGATGCGCTGCTTCTCAACCGTACGTCACAGTACATGCGCCTGCCGCTTCGCCACGGCGCGCGCCGCATTCTGCTTCAACCTTCAGGAGATTACATGTCGATAGACCGTCCGATGATCGACGATGCCAACGCATCCGCCGAGATGACGAGCGAACTGATTCCCGCCAGCGCGCTCACGTTTTCTTTCGATGCCGTGATCGGCACGCTGTCGCTGACGCTCGATGAGCTGACGCGCTTGCGAGCCGGTTCGATCGTGTCCTTGCAATTGCCGGTGCGCAGGCACACGGTCTTGTTGCTATGCCAGGGCGTTCCATTTGCGCGCGGCGAACTGATCGACATCGACGACGCTCTGGGTGTACGCATCGTCGACCTGGCACACATGGCGGATACACAGACGGGATCATGAGAGAGCAGGCTGTCAACTTCCAGATCATCGTTCTGTTTTTTGTCCTCGGACTGCTTCCGTTGATTGTGACGATGACCACGTCGTTCACCAAGTTCAGCATCGTGTTGACACTGCTGCGTTCCGCGCTTGGCGTACAGCAGGCGCCGGGCAACATGGCGATTTCGGCGTTGGCGCTCGCGGCTACGCTCGTCGTGATGGCGCCGACCGTGGGCAAGATCGGCGCCGATCTGTCACTCGACGAGCGCATCGAGCGCGGCGAGCTGCCCGACGTCACGGAGGTCTATCGGGCCGTGCGCGGGCCGCTCGGCGAATTCATGCTCGAACATTCGCGGCCCGCCGAGCGCGCCTTCATGGTGACGGCGGCAAAGCGCATTGACCCCGCGCGCGACGCACAGGAGACCGACTTCTCGCTGCTGATCCCCGCGTTCATGATCAGCGAAATTTCGAGCGGCTTCGAAGCGGGCTTCCTGCTTTACATGACGTTTCTCATCATCGACCTCGTCGTGGCCAACGTGCTGACGGCAATGGGCATGGTGATGCTGTCGCCCACCACGGTTTCGACACCGTTGAAGCTCTTTGTGCTCGTGTCCGTCTCAGGCATTTCAAAGCTGATGCACGGCCTGATCGTCAGTTACGCAAAATGAATTCATATCCTTCCCTTGGTTCGCTGTCGAGCGATGCATTGCTGCTCGTCTTCTGGCTCTCGCTACCCGCGCTCGCGGTCGCCACGGCGATCGGTGTTCTGCTCGGGCTCGTGCAATCCATCACGCAAATTCAGGATCAGGCTCTGCCGTATGGCGCGAAGATCATCGGTGTGGGGCTGGTGATGATCGTCGCGATGCCGTGGGGCAACAATGAGGTCGCCCGTTTTCTGGAGCATGCGTTGTCCTATATCGCGGCGGGCAGGTTGCAGTGATGGCCGATGTCATCGGATATATCGAAGGGTTCGCGTTCTGCAGCATCCGGCCGGCCATCGCGCTATCGCTGATTCCGTTTGGAGGCAAGGAGTCGCTCGGCATCACGTTGCGGGTGCCGTTGATGCTGATGTTCGCGACGCTGCCGCAGCAGATCGGCTGGCCGGCCAACCCGATCGCCGCGACTGCGGTTGAAGTGCTGGTCGGTCTGACGCTCGGCCTGCTGCTGAGCGTGGCATTTCATGCCGCCGCCGCGGCCGGCGCGTTGATCGATCAGCAAGGCGGCTACACGATCGGCGCGGCCTATGACCCGAACTTTCGCGACGAGTCGGCGCTCTTCGAGAGGCTCTTCGTCTGGTTCGCCACGTTGACGTTTTTCACCGGCACAGGGCTGCGGGCTGTCTACGGTTTTTTCGCCGATGCATGGGCGCTCTGGCCGGCAGGCGCGCCGCGTCCCGATTACATGCGCGTGATGCGCGAGCTGGCGGAGCAAAGACTGGCGCTGTCGATCACCGAGGGCGTCCAGTTCGCGATGCCGCTCATCGGCCTGATGCTGCTCGTCGATGTCTCGCTGGGATTGATGTCCCGCTACGCGAAGCGGATCAACCCGTTCACCACCGCACGCACCGTGAAGGCAATCGTGCTTTCGTTCACGATTGTCTTCTGCGTGCCGGTCCTGTTCGAGCGACTCAACGCTATCTTCCTGCGAAGCGCGATACTGAAATGAGCGACAAGACAGAAGCCACGACTCCTCAAAGGCTGCGACGCGCGCGCAAGGAAGGGGACATCGCGAAGAGCGCGCACGTGACGACGGCGGTGAGCGGCCTCTTCTGGTGGCTGTTTCTGGTGATCGAAGCGCCGCATGTCTATCAGGTCTGCGTACATGTGGTGGAAACGGTCGTGCAGATCGATCAGACGCGGCCGTTCGCCGAGCGCTACGTGCAGGTAACGGGCGCGCTCGCAGAGGCGCTGACCGTCGTGCTCGCGACGCTCGGCGTCGGCGCGCTTGCGATCGTCGTGCCCGAAGCAGCGCAAACAGGCGGTGTGATCGCCTTCAAGCGCGTGCTGCCGGACATCAAACGCCTGAATCCGGTGACAGGAATCAAGAACCTGTTCGGCCTGAAGACGCTGATCGACACCGCGATCACGCTGGCGCAGTTTTCCATCTTGCTGTTCATCTTCTGGCATGCGCTCGCGACATGGTGCACGCAGCTGCTGCCCTCGTTTGCGCTTTCGTTCGCTGGACAGCTGAGCGCAACAGGCCAGTCGCTTGCGCGTCTGCTGGCCATGATGAGCGTGTCGCAACTCGCACCCGCCGCTGTCGACTTCGGATTGCAGCGCTTTCAGTGGCGGCGGCGGCTGAGAATGGACAAGAACGAAATCAAGCGTGAATACCGCGACGAAGAGGGCGATCCGCACATCAAGGGTCGCCGCCGAGCCATGCACAGGGAGTTGAGCCGCTGACATGATGAAGAATTCGAAGTTGGGCGGCATCGACGTGCCGGGCCTGATTGCACGACATGCTGATCTCGCGGCGGGGGGTGGCCTGCTCTGCGTGCTGATGTTGCTGATCCTGCCCGTTCCCCCATTCATACTCGATCTGTTCATCTGCGTGAGTTTCACGGCCAGCTTCGTGATGCTCACGGCGACGATCTACGCCGCGAGGCCGGTGGAGCTATCGAGCTTTCCGTCCTTGCTTCTCGTGACGACATTATTGAGGCTCGCGCTCGCGATTGCGTCGACAAAGATGATTCTGCTCAACGCGCATGCCGGACAGATCATCGGTGCTTTTGGCGAGATAGTGGTTGGCGGCAATGTGGCCGTCGGTATCGTGGTGTTCGTCGTGTTGTCGGCGATCCAGTTCATCGTTGTCGCGAAGGGAGCGGACCGCGTCGCCGAAGTGTCGGCACGCTTTACGCTCGACGGCATTCCCGGTCGCCAGATGAGCATCGACGCCGATCTGCGCAGCGGGCTGATCGCTCCGTCCGACGCCGGCCGGCTGCGTGGCGAGCTGGAACGCGAAACCTATTTCTATGGCTCGCTCGACGGCGCGATGAAGTTCGTCAAGGGCGACGCCATTGCGGGGCTCGTCGTCGCGCTTGTGAATATCGCCGGCGGTCTTGCCGTTGGCATCGCTCAACGAGGCATGTCGTTCAGCGACGCGCTGCACACGTACACGATCCTGACGGTTGGCGATGGTCTCGTGTCGCAGATTCCGTCGCTGATCGTATCCATCTCGGCGGGCTTGCTGGTCACGCGTGTGTCGTCGGGCAGCGGTGGCGGGAATCTCGGCGGAGATATCTTCAGGCAGCTCTCGCTGCATCCGAAGGCGCTGGCGATGGCGGGCACCGCATGTCTTGCGCTCGCGGCGATTCCCGGGTTTCCTCACGTCCAGTTCGTTCTCGCGGCGGCCGCGCTGATCGGCATGGCCGTGGCGATGATACGCGAGCGTGCAGCGACGGACCGCTCGGTGCGGCCGAAAATGCCGGCGATGACGCGCGATGGCGCAAGCTACGTGCAGCGCCTTCTCGACGACGTGGAGCTGGGCACGAGCTCGCTGCTTCGGGTGCGGCTTGGCGCAGCGGCCTGCGAAGCGCTGCGTCCGGACGAACTCAACCGGCGGCTCGCGCAATTGCGCCGCGACCTGACGGTGCGTCTCGGCGTGCCGTTTCCGGGCCTTGGACTGTTGCGCGATACACGTCTCGAAGAACATCGCTATATCGTCGATATCGACGACGTGCCCGTCTCCGGCGGCTCGCTCGTCGCGGGCCACGTGCTGATGAGCGGCGATGCGGCGCGCGTGACGATAGACGGCATGCCGGGCTATCACCCTCGCGCGGAGAAGTCGGTGTGGGTGCCCGCGCAGTCGGCCGCTGCGATCGACGACGCGCAAGTCACGAAATCGAGTGCCGACGCAGCGCTCTGCGATCACCTGACGGAGGTGTGCGAGCAGCGTGCCGCGTCGTTTGTCGGCACACAGGAGACGCGCTTTCTGCTGAATCAGATCAACCTCGAATTCCGCGAACTCGTGACGCAGGTTCAACAGGCGGTCACCACGGTACAGCTTGCTTCCGTGCTGCGCAGTCTGCTTGAGCAGCGAGTGCCGATCCGCAATCTGCGCGGCATTCTCGAAGCCATCGTTCGCGTGCCGGACGGCGAGCGCTCGCTCGACCGGATGGTGCGCGAGGCACGCATCGCGCTCGCGCCGCAACTGGTGCGCTCACACGCGGATCTGAACAACTGGGAAGTGAACGCCGCCGTGCTCGAACCATCATGGGAAGCCGATCTCGAAGCGCAAATTGCCGATGATCCCAACGGCGAGCCGCAATGCGCGCTCGACGCCGATCAACTGGAAAGCGTGCAGCGGGTTTTTGCGGCTCAAAACAGTACGGCGCGCGTCGTCGTGACGACGGCTCGTCTGCGTCCTCATCTCGCGCACGTTCTGCGCATGCTGGGCATTCGCACCGAAGTGCTCGCGATGGAGGAAATTCCACGCGACACGTATCGCGTCCGCGTGATCGCGACGCTCGCGCCGGCTCGATCTTTGTAATCGATGAACGACAAGATGAAAACGCTCGTGCCAGCGCCGCGGCTGCTGTCGAGCCCGCCGGCGCTCAATGCCAGGATCGTCGAAGCCCGGGGCGTCGTCGTTCGTGTAGTGGGCGCGTCGCTGCGCATCGGCGAAATGGTGCGGCTTATCCGGCCCGATACGCTCGAAGCGCAACTCGGCGAGGTGGTCGGCTTCACTCAGGACGGGGCACTCGTCGTGCCGCTCGACGGGCTCGCGGGATTGTCGAATATCACCAGGGTCGAAGGCTGCGGGCTCGAATGGGGGCGCGTCGACGCGCCCGCGTTGCTCGGGCGGGTGGTCGACGGGCTAGGCCGGCCGCTCGACGGCGGCCCGACTCCAGCAACGGCAAGCGCGCGGCAGTCGGCGGGCGGGCTGATGCGTATCAATCCACTCGACCGCCCGGTGATTTCCACGCCATTCGCGACGGGTGTGCGGGCAATCGACGGCCTCTTGTCCTGTGGAGTCGGTCAGCGGGTCGGCATCTTCGCGCCGGCAGGCGGCGGCAAGAGCACGCTGATGGGCATGATCGCGAATGGCGCGACCGTCGATGCGATTGTCGTCGCGCTGATCGGCGAGCGTGGCCGCGAAGTGGCCGAGTTCATTCACGATCACCTCGGTTCACGGCGCGCGTCGTCGGTGGTAATCGCGTCGACGTCCGAGCGGCCGGCGGCGGAGCGCATCAAGGCCGCCGAGCTTGCGTGCAGCGTCGCGAGCGAACTGCGCGCCGACGGAAAGCAGGTTCTGCTGCTGTTCGATTCCCTGACGCGCTATGCGCGCGCGCTGCGTGAGGTCGGACTTGCGGTCGGCGAGCCGCCCGTGCGCCGCGGCTATCCTCCGCGCGTATTCGCCGAGATGCCGAAGCTAGTCGAAGCGGCGGGGCTCACGCGGCAGGGCGCGGTCACTGCGTTCTTCACCGTGCTGGCCGAAGACGAAGAGATGTCGGACCCTATCGCGGAAGAGGCGCGCTCGCTGCTCGACGGGCACATCCAGCTGTCGGGTCGCCTCGGCGCGGCAGGACACTATCCGGCCATCGATGTGCTGAAGAGCAAGAGCCGCGTGATGACGCGCGTGACGGACCTCGCGCATCGCGACAATGCCAGCCGGGTGCGTGGCTGGATGAGCCGGTATCAGGAACTCGAGTTGCTGCTGCAGATCGGCGAATACCGGCGTGGAAATGATCTCGCAAGCGATCAGGCAATCGAGCGGCACGAGATGATCGAGCGCTTTCTTCGTCAGCGTCATGACGAATATTGCGACTGGGAGAACACGATTGCGTCGCTGCGCGCGCTTTGCCGTGAGCCGCGCAAATGAAGGACGCGGCGCAGCTGCGCTTGTGGGCGCTGCTTGCACGCGTCCGGCAGCTACGAGTCGAGCGCAAGCGCCGCCTCTTGAACGAGGCTCGCGTTCAGGTCCAGCGCGCAGCAGCCGAAACCGCGCGGCAAAGAAATGCGATCGCGTGTCATGAGGCAAGGCGCTGCGAGATTCTCGCCGCATGCGCGTATGGTGATCGAAGGGCGCCGCTGTGGCGGCTGGCCTTGCATCGGCACGACGCCGGCAGGTTCGCACTGGAAGAGGCGCTTGCTGTCGCGTTACGCGCCGAACGGCTGGCAGAGGTGCAGGTCGTATCCGCGTCCCGCGCCTTGCAGCGGGAAATGTTTGGCGCGGCCGATGCACGGGAGCGCGGACGCCGTCTCAAGGCTGCGCAGCAGGAGGGCGGCGATCCAGAAGACTGATGGTCAAACGGTGAATGGAGCACGCTGTTATCGGCTGTGCGAGCTTGCGGCACTCTTGCGGTACGGAAAGATCACTCATTGGGTCGCCGTATTCCGGCGACCCTGACTACGATCAGTGCTTGCTGAAGTCCCCCGCAGTCGGCGCGCGGCCCGTCTGCGGATCGATCCAGCCTTTGCCCTTGCCATTGGAGACGAGCGAATAGCCGTCCGGTGTCTCTGCGTCGAGCTGGCGACCGTTGTGTTGGTGTTGCACGGTCAGCGGATTGCTGTCCTTCTCGCTCAGACCGTGAACCACGTAAGCGTCGTTGCCCCGCGTGATCGTCACATTGTCGGCGTAGCTGACATTGCCCTGCGACTGTGTCCCGACAGTCACCTTCGTCCCATTAGGCAGATTGAACGACATTGGGCCTTTGAACATGCCCGACGTGCCATTGGTGTCGATGTGAGGATCACCCCAGATACGGGTCGTCTCGGCCGTCTGCTTGTTCGTCATGTTGATCGACGAGTCTTTCTTGTTCAGATCGAGCTTGTAGTCGCCAAGATCGATGGACGACTTGCCGTCCTTGACCTCCGTATTGCTCCAGTTGTTGTTCTGGCCACCACAGGTCGGAGCGTCTTGCTGGTACCGGAAGCTGTCGTAACTGAACGACTGCTCAAAACCAAACGGGCCACTGGACTGGTGAAAGTTGCTCGCGGACATCTGCTCAGAGATGCCATGCGGCGTTTGCGAATACTGCTGCGAATAACTCGTTGCATCGATTTCCTGGCTCGGCATGAAGTTACCGCCAAAGCCAGGTTCAAACGGGATGGGATTGAACGGTTGCATCACGCTTTGAGACAGGGCGCGGGTCCCCGTGAATGCGGATGACATGTCGATGAATGCGTGGGCGGTACTGTCGAATGTTGCTTGCATGGATGATTCCTTGAACGGTTGATTCTTCAATCAGGATGGTTGTTTGCAACTGCCGGAAAAAACAGGCTCGGGCCTGTTCGATCCGGTAGGCGTAGTCTAGAGATCAATGGCCTGCCGCATGTACTGAATAGATAACGCATCGCGAATTGCGCCAGACGATGAAACGATCACGCCTGAGAGCTGAGATACGCGCATGGCAGCGTTAGCGCGCCGAGGCGCTCGCCGGGTGAGCGCGCGACGGCTGCGAAGCCGCTCCCGCTCTCCTCGCGACAACGTGCACCGAACGCAGGCGACGCCATCGCACAGCACAGGTGTTCCGCCCGATCGATAACGCCGCACCGGGCGCGATGAAGGGGCGTCCGGTCGCGCTCGGGCGGAGCGGATCGCATCTATTTCCACCAGCTCCACAGCCCCGATCTCTGCTCCGGACGGTGATACATCTCCAGGGTGTTGCCTGTATCTTCATCGACGTACGGCGCTGCCTCGTCGACCAGCTTGTTGATGTCATATTCGACACCGCCGAAATCGCCTTCGTCCAGACTCTGGGCCTGCCCGTTGCGCGTCACGGTGTCGTCGAGGTCGATGCCAAGCACGTATTCGCGGCCGTCCTCCTTCACTGTCTTGAGCAGCACGACGGTGTGCATCCCCGAGTAATTGGAGTCGGGCCGCGCGATGTTACGGGCGCTGAGGACGACTGGCCCTTTATCGAGTTCGGCGCGCAACTGCTGTGCGGTGAGCCGTCCAGTGGAAACGGGGATAAGGCGCCCATCGGGCACGTCGGCCGCATGCTTTGCCACGCTGCCGTGATCGAGGAAGCAGGTATGAGGATTCTGAGGCTTCAGCATCTTCGACTGAACCAGTTTGGCGACGCGCGGATCGCTCATGAAACGCTTCAGCGAAACCAGCCGCGACAACGGGCTGCCGCCTTTCAGGCCGACGTCGGGGTTGATCATCCACGTGCGGCTGGCCGGATCGTATTTCACCGGATAGGCGTAGCGGCCCGGCGAGTCCGGATGAACCACGCGCCACGTATCGTTGGCGGCATCGTAGTCGACCGCGTAATGTTGATCGCCGTTCTTGATGTAGTGGCGGAACTGATCGTCCGTGTAAACGCCCGGGGCATTTTCATCCGGTTTCAGACTGGTTGCGTCGACCTGCACCCGATAGCCTTCGGGCACGGGCAGCGACTCGCCCTTGATGCGCGCTTTCGCGGCGAGTAGCGCCGGGTCGTACGTCGGCCCTTCCGGAACCTGTAGGTAACGGGGTTGCACCGTGCCTGCCACCTCTTCGGTCGTGCCGCCCACGGCCCCTTCGCCTGTCGTCCTTGCCGTGCCTGTCGACAAGCGCACCAGTGTGGAGCCCCCATTGCCGTCTTCTTCAGCTTCCCTGGCGACGTCCGAAACAAAGGAGGCAATCCGCGTCTCAACGAAACCGGCCGGATCGAGGAAGCCCAATATGCCGGATGCGAACTCGATCCCCATACGGGCCTCAGGCGAGAGAACCGAAGCTTCGTCGAGAACGGCCGTGAGCGGAGCCAGCGGCGTCATGCCAAGCACGAAGCGGATGAATCCCTCCGCAACCTGTAGATACGGCCGTACTTTCCGGTTGCTCGCCTCGAGCTCCGCTTTGGTCGTGTCCTTGAGGACCCCTGTATATCGGTCGGCAAGATCGCGTATGTAGTCGGGGCCGGCAGGCGGGGGATCATTCAGAATGCCCGTGTAATTTGGCGCGCCACCGACGCCGGCTTCGTTGAGTGGTATGCCGGCCTGGACTGCCCATTTGTCGAGCATGCTGCGCAAATCTACGTCGTCGCGCATCCGCTGAGTGAAGGCAAGGATGCGGCGGTCCGCGACGTCATCCTCGCCCATGCCGGCGTTCAGCGAAAAGAGCTTGTCGCCGATCGATTTGTAGCGCGCCAGCGGATCGGTGATCTGGCCTGCCTCCTCGATAATCTGGCTGACGTACCGGTTTGCATCCTCCCACTTTTTTTTATCCTCGGCGACGTACTTGTCGATGCCGATCATCGCTGTCTGCTGCAACACGGATTTCAGCGATACCGCATCCCTGAAGATTTTTTCCCTTGATGCTGCATCCGGTGCGTCGAGGAACTTCTGGCGCATCTCCTTGAGCTGTGCGAGCCGTTGCTTGTCGTCAGCGTTCAGATAGCCCGCGCCGAGGGGCTCGTTGAACACAGAAAGCACGCGTTCCAGCGGATCGTTGATCGCATTGTTGTATTCGTTCCGAATGTCATCCTGAAGCGACAGCAGCTTCGCCTTGATCAGGTTTTTCGCATCCGCTGATGTGGCATTCCGGTATACGGCGTCGAGCGTGGCAAGCGCGCCTGCGTAGAACTCGCGGGCAGTGGGCGACAACGCGGCGAGCAGCGCCTGCGAGTCCCATACGCGACTCTCGAAGTCCTGCACGTCGGGCGGATAGCCGGCCATATCCATCTCGCACACCTTCTGCAGTTTATCCGCTATGCCCGCATCGTTGGACACCCCAAGCGGCATTCCTTGACGACCTTGCGCCGTCGAATCGAATACGTAGCTCAAGTGCAGAAGTTCGTCTGAAGTTGCACCTGCCAACGGCTCACGAGCCGAACTGCCGATGGGCGTCTTCGGGGGCGTGGGTACTTTTTGGGGCGTCGTGGGTTGCACGTCACCGCCCGGGTTATCCGTTTTCTTACTTTCGGGATGCAGATAGTCGCCGCCGTAGCGGCCCGAATTGTCTGGAGTCGGTTGGTCCTGTCCATCGTGGTCGATCTTGTAGACCGGGTAAGTCGGGCCGATTGTGGATACGCTCATGATTGCTCCAAGGATGTTGTGGACACACATGGGCCCGGCACCAGGAAAGCGCCGGACCACAGCTCATTAAAGCTCGTCTGTCCAGGCTCTATGTGTTACAGGAGGCAGTACAGGAGCCTTTCGAGAATGCGGCGGTACTTGCCATGGCCGTCGCGCCGGTCCGCGCGCACGTTGCTCCGTCCGGCACCGGTTGCGACCGGGATATCGAAGGCCGCGTGGCTTTGCCGGAGGCAAAAAGCGGTTCGGTCAGTGCCCACAGTTCATCATCAATGGCTGGTTTTTCATCGACAAACAATAGTCTTTCATATTCATTTAGAATGCCGAACGAAGGCGCCAGGAAGAGCGTTTAGCAAGACGATGTCCATATTCACAATGAGGCAGGAGATTTAATGGAGAACAGCAATCTATGACTAATCTTAATAGTCCTATCGAAATTCAAGAAAATGAAACCCGGCGTCGTGTAATGGCTATTGTCGGCGCGTCATCGGGCAACCTCGTCGAATGGTTCGACTTCTACGTCTACTCGTTCTGCGCGCTGTACTTTGCGCCCGCGTTCTTTCCGAGCGGCAACACGACGACGCAGCTGCTGAACACGGCGGGCGTGTTCGCGGCGGGCTTCCTGATGCGTCCGATCGGCGGCTGGTTCTTCGGGCGTCTCGCCGATAAACGCGGCCGGCGTTTCTCGATGATGGTGTCGGTGTTCATGATGTGCGGCGGCTCGCTCGTGATCGCCGTCTTGCCCACCTATGCGCAGATCGGCGCGCTTGCACCCGCGCTGCTACTGGTTGCCCGTCTGTTCCAGGGACTGTCCGTGGGCGGCGAGTACGGCACGAGCGCCACGTATATGAGTGAAGTCGCACTCAAGGGACGCCGCGGCTTTTTTGCGTCGTTCCAGTACGTGACGCTGATCGGCGGCCAGCTGTTCGCGTTGCTGGTGCTCGTGATCCTGCAACAGCTGCTGACGACGGAAGAGCTGAAGGCATGGGGCTGGCGGATTCCGTTCGTGGTCGGCGCGATCTCGGCGCTCGTCGCGCTGTACCTGCGCCGCTCGCTCGACGAAACGACGACGGCCGAGATGCGTCAGCGCAAGGAAGCCGGCACGCTGCACGGGATGTGGCAGCACAAGGGCGCGTTCTTTACGGTGCTCGGCTTCACGGCGGGCGGCTCGCTGGTCTTCTACACGTTCACGACGTACATGCAGAAGTACCTGGTCAACACGGCGGGCATGCATGCGAAGACGGCGAGCTACGTGATGACGGCTGCGCTCTTCGTGTTCATGGTTCTGCAGCCCGCCTTCGGCGCATTGTCCGACCGTATCGGCCGCCGCAATTCGATGCTGCTGTTCGGCTTCTTCGCGACGATCGGTACGGTGCCGCTGCTGCATGCGCTGAAGGACGTGACGAGTCCCGTCATGGCGTTCGTGCTGGTCGTAATCGCGCTCGCCATCGTCAGCTTCTACACGTCGATCAGCGGCCTGATCAAGGCCGAGATGTTCCCGCCCGAAGTGCGCGCGTTGGGCGTGGGTCTGTCATATGCGGTCGCGAACGCGATCTTCGGTGGCTCGGCGGAATATGTTGCGCTGTGGCTCAAGCAGGCGGGCAGTGAACCGATGTTCTACTGGTACGTGACCGTTCTATGCGCGATTGCGGGTCTCGTATCGTTCCGCATGCGCGATCCATCGAAAGAAGGTTACTTGCGCAACGAGTATTGAGTGTCGTACTCGGACCGGCGGATGATCGGGCGCCTCAGCGCTCACAAGAAACACGTACGCTGAGGCTGACATCCACCGATACACCGCCTGAATGGATACGCTCAGATTGCTGGCCAGGGCTTGGGGCGGCACGCCGCTGGCCAGCAGCTTCCTCGCCGACGCAATCTTGCTGTCGGCGCATCTTGCGCTTGCGTCCGACCTGTCTGGCGTATTCCAGCCTTCTCGCCCCGCATGAGATGCTCGACGACAGCCAGCCTTCTCAAAGTACTTGAATTCCGGAGAACGTTACATAGGGCGCTACAAAATGTAAGTTCATGGGTGCCGGTGTGCGCGACCAAATGAGAATGAATTGCCGCTCATATGTGCCTCGGCGGCTTGATGAGACAGTGGAGGCACGTTTCCGCAGGAGTTCTCATGAAAGTCAATGCCCAAAGCAACCCTTCGTGGGTCGATCAGCCTCAACCCGAAGAACCGGACAATGCCCCGGACACACACACTCAAGTTGCTGGGAGGAAGGAGGCTCCGGCGAGGCATGCAGCGCGAGAATCGCCGCACACCGGCACCTTGCCGGTGCCTGCCCGGAAGAAATCGGATGCACCGACAGGTAAAGCGGCTGTAACTGAGGCCAAGTCCGATCCGCTCGATAAGGAAATCGAGACGGTAGCAACGGACGCGGTCGTGGCCGAGGATATGACGGAAGCACTCGACGAGTACAACGCAGCGTTGCAGTCGATCGTAGACGATATCCAAAACAACAGGGACATTACCGACGATGTGATCAAGCTTGCGGGCGCGGCTAATCGCATGATGGAGATATATACCGCCGACAGCCCTTCGCCGGAACAGAAGGAGAAAATCGGTCGGGTAAAACGCGCTATCGAGAATGCCGCCCCCGGAGATTCGCTCGATTCGATCGGGAAAAAGTCCAATGTCAACCTGTCGCGGGTTGCGCATCACTCAGCCGCGGACAATGAAATCAAGTATGGAAAGCTGGCGAGCACCTATCCACGCGCGGTAATCTTCGATTGGGCGCGGTTCCACAATTCGAATCTGCTGAAGGGCACGTGGCTGGGGCGACTGCTGCAACGTCCGGACTGGGCAGGGCTCAGTCAGCTAGGCCCCTACACGCGGCCAGGTCTCTTGCTGGCGACGCGCGGCGCGGCGCGGCGGCAGGAAGTTACATCACAAAAGGGATCTATTCGATTCTCAGTGGGTTGGACAAGTTGAGCAGGGGTGACAAGGACGCGTGGAAAGATTTCGCCACGGCGGCTACGAGTTTGGGTCAAGGGGTTAACGAGTTGACCTTGGGCGTTGGCGCCGACTTGGGCAATCATCTCGCCAAGGTGTATGCGGATAAACAAAAAGCTAAATCCGTTCCGGTACAGGGACCGACACAGCCTTCGCCCAAGCCAGGTCCCAGCAGCGCGCCCACGCCAGGACCCAGCCGCGCACCTACGCCAGGACCCAGCGGCGCGCCCACGACGGGGTCCGGTGATGAATTTGACAGTCTGGGCTCCAACGATCCGCTTGTTGAGCAGATTGACACCAGGGAGAAGGCTGAGACTGAGTCTATCGACGCGCAAGTGTCCGAGGAGCAGCAACGCCTGCGTGACAGGGTGCTGTCGAAACTTGAAGCTTCGCACCCGGACGTTCAGCAACTCGTCCTGCAGGATGTAACGCGCGAGATTGCGCCCGAGTACTTTGAATTGCAGGGAATAGGGGAGAGTCTCCACCAACGTGCGGCCGATATCGCGAAAGATACGCATGAAAATATCATGAAGATCGACGCGAAGGCGCAAGAGAAAATCTCGCGACTCAAAGCGCTAGGTTTCGATAGCGTCCATGCGGCGAGAGTGTCGGGGAATGCGCAGGCGCTCGAACTTGTCCGCGAACTTGATCACTACGCCGAGCTGAAGCGATCCGCCTACGATCTGTTCAACCAGGTAATGGACGACAGCAAGGAAACGCTCCAGCAAGCGAAGACAGCGTTCGCAGAACTTCAGAGTCTGAAGGGCAGGGGAGTAGAGGGGTTGAAGGAATGGGCGGAAAAGTACGGAAAATGGTTTGCCGGGAAGCAAAGCACGTTCTTGAAGCAAACGGACGGTTGGCCGGAATGGATGAAAATATCCAAGCCGCTGCGTATGCAAATGGTACCGTCCGCAGTCAATACGGGTCTGGGTGCCGTATCGTTTGGGGTTGCGCTCGATACTTATTTGAAGAAGCAGCGTGCGGGAACGCTCACTGAACAGGACCGACTCGATTTCGCCGGTGCAGTCATCAATCTGATCAGCGGAATTAGCGGTTTCATTCCCGTCGTTGGACCGTTTGTATCGATCATACTTGCGACGGTTGGGGCGATTTGCAATGGTATGGCCGATCAACATGATGCACGAGCGGTCGAGACGAACGAGTACAACCTGAAAGAAACGATCCGGCAAGCGTATAACCGGAAACATCCGGATGCCGAAGTCGCGGAGCCTTACGACGCAGATCGACGGTAAGCCGGAAATCTACGACACCTGAAACAGAGCAGGGTGTGTCCCCGATCTTTCAGTGGACACACCCGACGAACGAAGACGGTCTGATTTTTCGCCCCTGCGCGTGGCCAATGCCGGTGCAATGTCGTGTCGAGGCCGCTGACATGCAGCGTTTGAACAAGGCCGGGCAGACCTGGTATGTCGGAAATCGTTGTCAAACGATTTCATGGAAAACACCAATCGCTCGCAAAGTTGTTTGACAACATCGCGGCGACAATGTAGCTTTCTGGCTTGTCAGCCACCCATCCGACCCACGAGATCCTATGAACGAGTCCCAGATCGTCGAGCGCGAATTCGCGTCGACCGTGATGGCAGTCCCGCCGCTCGCGCGCCGCGCCGATTTGTCGCTCGATGTCGGCGCCAACCAGACGCTGATCCGCCATATCGAAGCGGGTGGTGTGCGCACGCTGCTGTACGGCGGCAACGCGAACTTCTATCACGTGGCCGTCAGCGAATACCGCGAAGTGCTCGACATGCTGGCGGCGAGCGCCGCGCCCACGACGCGCGTGATTCCTGCCATCGGTCCGGACTTCGGCAAGATGCTCGACCAGGCGCGCATCCTGTCGCAGACGTCGTATCGCACCGCGATGGTGTTGCCGCTCTCCGGCTTCACGACGCCTGCGGGCGTCGAAGCGGGGCTCACACGCATCGTCGATACGGCGGGCATCCCGCTCACGCTCTACATCAAGAGCGAAGACTACGTGGACGTCGATACGCTCGCGCGCCTCATCGATCGCGGCACGCTGATCGCGGTGAAGTACGCGATCGTCCGCGACAATCCGGCCGACGATCCGTACCTGCGGCGCCTGCTGGAAAGCGTGAGCGCTTCGCGCGTGATCTCCGGCATGGGCGAGCGCCCTGCGCTCGTGCACATGCGCGACTTCGGCCTCGCTTCGTGGACGACGGGCTCGGGCTGCATCGCTTCGCACGCGGTGATGGCGCTGCTCGCCGCAGTCAAGGCCGGCCGCGACGTGGAAGCACAGGGCCTCTACGACGCGTTCATGCCGCTCGAAACGCTGCGCGACGAGATCTCGCTGATTCGCGTGCTGCACGATGCCGTCACGTTGTCGGGCATCGCGGACATGGGCTCGATTCTGCCTCTACTGAGCGGAGCGCCCGTCGAACAGCACGCAGCGATTGCGCAGGCCGCGCGCGAACTGCTCGCGTTCGAACGCGAGCTTGCCGGCAATGCGCGCGCGTGATTGATGAACGAATCGATTGCCCCGAATCGAATGACCACGGATGCGCCGCGCGACGATCGCGCGGCGCATCCGCATGACGTGCAGCCGCATCGCAGTGGAATACATCACAGCGGAACAGAAGCTTGATCTGGAGTGAAACGAACGTGAGCACCGACGGAAACGAACGGAAGAGAGCGAGGAAGACGCCAGAAGAACTGCGCAGCCATCGCTGGTATGGCGTGAACGATCTGCGCTCGTTCGGGCACCGCTCGCGCACCGCGCAGATGGGCTACAGCCGCGAGGAATATGCGGGCAAGCCCGTCATCGCGATCCTCAACACATGGAGCGAGATGAACCCGTGCCACACGCACTTCAAGCAGCGTGTGGAAGAAGTAAAGCGCGGCATCTGGCAGGCGGGGGGCTTTCCGATCGAGTTGCCGGTGCAGACGCTTTCCGAGCCGTTCCAGAAGCCCACGACGATGCTCTACCGCAACTTCCTCGCGATGGAAGCGGAAGAGACGTTGCGCTCGTATCCCGCCGATGGCGTCGTGCTGATGGGCGGCTGCGACAAGACCACGCCCGCGCTGCTGATGGGCGCGATCTCGATGAACCTGCCGACCATCTTCCTTCCCGCCGGTCCGATGCTGCGGGGCAACTGGAACGGCGCGACGCTCGGCTCCGGCTCGGACACATGGAAATACTGGGCCGATCTGCGCGCGGGCAAGATCACGGAAGAGGACTGGCAGGGCGTCGAAGGCGGCATCGCGCGCTCGCCGGGCCACTGCATGACGATGGGCACGGCATCGACGATGACGAGCGCCGCCGAAGCGCTCGGCTTCACGCTGCCGGGCTTCGCGTCGATTCCGGCGCCCGACTCGCGTCACGCGCAGATGGCCGCGAAGACGGGCATGCGCATCGTCGAGATGGTGTGGGAAGACCTGAAGCCATCGGACATCCTCACCACGCAATCGATCGACAACGCGGTCACGACCTGCCTCGCGCTGTCGGGCTCGACGAATGCGATCGTGCACATGATCGCGCTCGCGCGCCGCGCGGGCATCGAACTGACGCTCGACCGCTACGACAGCCTGTCGCGCCGCACGCCCGTGCTCGCGAACATCCGGCCGACGGGCGCGTATCTGATGGAGGACTTCTATTACGCGGGCGGCCTGCAGGCGATGCTCGCGGAACTGGGCGATCTGATCGACCGCTCGCAGAAGACGGTCAACGGGCGCACGCTCGGCGAGAACCTCGAAGGCGCGCAGATCTTCAACGACGACGTGATCCGCCGGCGCAGCAATCCGCTGATGCCGGACAACGGTCTCGCTGTTCTGCGCGGCAACATCGCGCCCGACGGCGCGGTGATCAAGCCGGGCGCAGCCGAGCCGCATCTGCTCGTGCACACGGGCCGCGCGGTCGTGTTCGAGGACTACAACGACATGGCCGCGCGCATCGATAGCGAAGACCTCGACATCGACGAAAGCTGCGTGATCGTGCTCCAGCATGCGGGCCCCGTGGGTGCGCCGGGCATGCCCGAGTGGGGCCAGTTGCCGATCCCGAAGAAGCTGCTCCAAAAGGGCGTGCGCGACATGCTGCGCATTTCCGATGCGCGCATGAGCGGCACGAGCTACGGCGCGTGCGTGCTGCACGTGGCGCCCGAATCGTTTATCGGCGGGCCGTTTGCGCTGGTGCGCGACGGCGATCTGATCGAGCTCGATGTGCCGCAGCGCAAGCTGAATGTGCTCGTGCCCGACGACGAACTCGCGCGGCGCAAGGCCGAATGGGTCGCGCCTGAGCCGCGCTTCTCGCGCGGCTACGGCGCGATGCATCAGGTCCACGTGCTGCAGGCCGACAAAGGCTGCGATTTCGATTTCCTGCAACGCGGCGGCGCGGGCACCACGTCCGGTGAGCCGGAGATTCACTAAGCGCGTAGGTCACGCGCAACGACGCGACACACCTGCCAGCCGTCTTTTGATCTTTTGAAGAATGGAAGCGAGCAACGAAGCAACCTCGCGGACGCGGCGCCATGCCGTGCATCGCGATCACACCACGCAACAACATCGAGACGAAGTGAAGGAGGAGATAAGGATGGAAAGGAAGCAATTTCCTGGCGTGAAGGCGGTACTGGTGATCGGCGCGTCGCTGGCCACGGCGGCGCCCGCGTTCGCGCAAAGCAGCGTGACGCTGTACGGCATCGTCGATAACGGCATCGGTTATCAGTCGAGCTCGACGACGCTCGGCTCGACGTCGGGCGGCCACTCGACGTTCAAGATGATCACGGGCGTGTGGGCAGGCAGCCGCTTCGGCCTGAAGGGCGCGGAAGATCTGGGCGGTGGCACGAAGGCGATCTTCACGCTGGAAGAGGGCTTCAGCGCGAACAGCGGCGCGATGTCGACGAGCAACCTGATGTTCAGCCGCCAGGCGTTCGTCGGCGTGACGAACGGCACGTACGGCACGCTGACGGCGGGCCGCCAGTATGCGTCGTACTACCAGCTGCTGTCGCTGTATAGCCCGACCACCTGGCTCACCGGTTTCTACGGCGCCCACCCCGGCGACGTGGATGGCCTCGACACGATCTATCGCGCGAACAACACGCTGCTGTACATGTCGCCGCAGCTGTATGGCTTCAAGTTCAGCGGCTCGTATTCGTTGGCCGGTGTGCCGGGCAGCGTGAACCAGGGCTCGACGTGGAGCGCGGCGGTCCAATACGCGCAGGGTCCTGTCGGTGTTGCCGTGGGCTTCTCACGCATCAACAACTCGACGGTGGGCGGCGGCGCATTCGGTGCCGATTCGACGACGTCGAATGCGGGCGCGCAGGCCGGCATCTCCGCTGTGACCAACGGCTATCAGACGGCGCAGGCGCAGCAGCGCTTCGCAGTCGGCGCGGGCTATACGTTCAACAGCCAGTTCGACATCACGGCGACGTACACGAACGTGCAGTACATTCCCGGCGCCGGCTCGGCGTTCCACAGCGAGGCGATCTGGAACACGGGCGGCATCGTGCTGCACTGGAAGCCGACGGCCGCATGGGACTTCGCGACGGGCTACAGCTACACGCGCGCGACGAAGGCCAACGGCATCACGAGCAGCGCGCAGTACCAGCAGTTCAATTTGTCCGAGTACTACTCGCTGTCGAAGCGCACGGGCCTGTATGCATTGCAGGCGTATCAGCGTGCAAACGGACAAACGCTCGGCACGAACGGCCGGTCGATCATCAACGCAACGGCGACACTCGGCGACGGCTTCAACTCGACGCCTTCGTCATCGCGCAGCATGGTCGGCGTGGGCGTGGGTATCGTGCATCGGTTCTGATGCCGACTGTTGTTCACGCATTGAAGCCAGCAAAAAGCGCCGCGATTGCGGCGCTTTTTTATTGATCGCAGTCGTTGTGCACACGGGTGCTCAGCGCTTCACGTTGCGTTTCTCGGGGGGCGTGTAGTCGATCGTGACAAATCCGCCGCCTTGAAAACGCTGCGCGACGGGATCGAGCGGATTCGGCTTTGCGAGAATCTCGGCGGCGTAGTCTTCCGAGTTCTGGCGCGGCTGGTAGCCGAGACGCGCGGCACCCGAATTGTCCCAGTAGCTGCGCGTATTGTTCGACACGCCCCAGACCACCGCGAAGCCGATATCCGGCACGTCGATGCAGCGGTCGATCAGATGCAGGAAGTCGTCATGTCC
This sequence comes from Paraburkholderia franconis, assembly GCF_009362735.1. GTDB lineage: Bacteria > Pseudomonadota > Gammaproteobacteria > Burkholderiales > Burkholderiaceae > Paraburkholderia > Paraburkholderia franconis. The sequence continues at coordinate 165,523 of NZ_WHNP01000005.1, forward strand.
GAGCCACGTGCTCAGGTGCCTGAATTCGGTCGGCTTCTCGATGCAGCTGCCGATGCGGATGCACACGCTTTCGATGCCATGCTTGTCCCAGTACATGCGTGCAAGCGATTCGCCCCATGCCTTGCTGAGCCCGTAGAAACCGTCGGGCCGGAATGCGCAGTCGAGCGGCAGCTTGTCTTCGACGGGGTACATGCCGATCGCGTGATTTGAGCTCGCGAACACGATGCGCCGCACGCCGTGGCGGCGCGCGCCTTCGTACACTTCGACGAGCGCGCGCAGATTGTTCTCGATGATCTCGGCAAGCGGCCGCTCGACGCTCGTGCCAGCCAGATGGATCAGCACGTCGACGCCCTGCATCAGCCGGTCGACCACGGCAGGGTCGCGCAGATCACCGTGCATCACATCTTCGCCGTCGAACAGCGGATCGAGCGCGCGCGAACCCGCCGCCGAACGCAGATTCACGCCGCGCCTGTTCAACGCGACGCGCAGGAAGCGGCCCAACTGGCCGCCTGCGCCGCTCAACGCAATCTTTTTCGTCATGGTCCAAACCTTGTGGCAAAGGGGTTAGCAGGGGACTTCCGGGCAATGCGACAAGTTGTATTACAACACATCCGCGCCGCAATCGGCTCGAAGAAAAAGGCCGCGCAGAAACAGCTCGCAACGCCCGTCCCGCAAGGCCCCGTGGCCGATGACATGAACCGACATAATTCGTCGATAGCCTTCGCGCGGCCGCACACCCATACTGCGTTCCGCGTGCTGAGCTGCAGAACACAACGAAACCGGCGATTCACGCAACCGTGAAATCGCCGATGCCGCCACCAGCGAAGCAACCCGCCATCGGACGATCCCCGCAATTTTCTGACCGATGACAGGACTTCACATGTTTGCTTCTCTTCACTCCGTTCGTGGCAAGACTCTGCGCAGCGCTTCGGCTGCGCTCGCATTCAGCGCGATGCTGCTGAGCGGCTGCGCAGCAGCCAGCGTCACGAACACGGCCCAATACTCGACGCTCACGCAAGCGACTCCGCAGAACGTCTACGTGTACACGTTCGCGAGCAATCCGGATGCGGTGAAGCTCGACAACAGCGGCATCGTCCACAAGCTGACCACGAGCTTTTCCGGCTCGTCGCAAGCGTCGCAGCAGACCAGGGAAGCCGTCGCGGCCGGCGAGGAGCTGACGGACGAAGTGGTCGCGAAGCTGCGATCGATGGGCGTACACGCGATCCGTACCGACGCGCCGCCGCCCGCCAACGAGAACGTGCTGATCGTGCAAGGCAACGTCGCGTCGATCGACGCGGGCGATCATCGCCGTCGCATGCTGATCGGACTCGGCGCGGGCAAGAGCGAAGTGAAGGCGCATGTGCAGGTGATGTACAAGCCGGCGGGCGGCATGCCGCAGCTCGTGCAGACCTTCGACGCCGATGCGAACAGTGGCCATATGCCGGGCGTCGCGGAAACGGCGGGTGTCGGCGCGGCGGTGGGACACGTCGCGACATCGGCGGCAGTGGGCGGCGCGGTGCATGTCGGCTCGGAGCACAAGAGCGACACCGTCACGAGTGATGCGAAGAAGCTCGCCGATTCGGTGGCGAAGCAGGTCGCGCAGATCGGTGTCGCGGAAGGATGGATGTCGAGCGATACCGTGAAGTAAATCTCGGGAAGTAAGCGCGACACGTTGCGAAAAACAAATGGCGATGCCGTGCGGGCATCGCCATTTTTCGTTGGAGGGCATGACGCCTGTACGCAGCCGCGCAATCAGCCTTCGCGGAACAGGAAGCTATAAGCGCTCAACGCGGGCACGCCGCCCAGATGCGCATACAGCACCTTCGAGCCCTCGGGAAATTCGCCGAGCCGCACCTTGTCGATCATTCCGTGCATCGACTTGCCTTCGTACACGGGATCGGTCATCACGCCTTCGAGCCGTGCGCACAGACGAATCGCCTCCAGCGTGCCCTCGTTCGGCAAGCCGTATTCGGGACCGCCATAGCGCGTATCGAGCACGACATCCTGCGTGGTGATGTCGCGGCCCAGATCGACCAGTTCCCCAGTGCGCTTCGCGATACGCGTGATCTGCTCGCGCGTCTGCTCGGGCTTCGCGGACGCATCGATGCCGATCACGCGATCCGCGCGCCCATCGGCCGCGAAGCCGACGATCATCCCCGCCTGCGTGCTGCCCGTCACCGAGCACACGACGATGTAGTCGAACCTGAAACCAAGCTCAGCTTCCTGCTGGCGGACTTCCTCCGCGAACCCGACGAAACCGAGGCCGCCGAGCGGATGTTCCGAGCAGCCGGCGGGAATCGCATACGGCTTGCCGCCCGCGGCGCGCACGCTGTCGAGCGCCTCTTCCCAGCTCTTGCGAATGCCGATGTCGAAGCCGTCGGGCACGAGCCGCACGTCGGCGCCCATGATGCGCGACATCTGGATATTGCCGACGCGGTCATACACGGCGTCGTAGTAGTTGACCCAGTTCTCCTGCACGAGCACGCACTTCATGCCGAGATGCGCGGCGACGGCGGCGACCTGACGCGTCTGGTTCGACTGGATGCCGCCGATCGACACGAGCGTATCGCAGCCTTGCGCGAGCGCATCGGGGATCAGGTATTCGAGCTTGCGCGTCTTGTTGCCGCCGAACGCAAGGCCGCTGTTGCAGTCCTCGCGTTTCGCGTAAAGCTCGACCTTGCCGCCGAGATGCTGCGAGAGCCGCTTGAGCGGCTGGATCGGCGTCGGCCCGAAGGTCAGGGGATAGCGGGGGAAGCGTTGCAGGTTCATGGTCGAGGTCCGTTGGTCTGGGAAGGGCACGCATCAGCGCCCGATGTTCGCGCGCAAACGAAGCGGCAAACGATGCCGCGCGCTGACAGACATGATAGAAAAGACCCGGCGAAATGAGCTTGCGAAATAAAACGGCTGGAGATACTTTTGGAACGCCACAACCGACATCAACATTCTTTTGTTTTTCACCAACACATATGTGCGCAACAAAATTACGAAGATCGAGTACAGGCACGAGTCGAACCGAACAGACGCCGCTTTCGCAGCTCGATCGCATCGACCGCGCGATCCTCAAGCAGCTGCAGCAGGACGCATCGATTTCGAACGTCGCGCTCGCGGCGAAGGTGAAGCTGAGCGCGCCCGCCTGCTTGCGGCGCGTCGAAAGGCTCAAGGAGATGGGGCTGATCCGCGCGACGGTCGCGCTGCTCGATCCGAAAGCGGTCGGCGCGGGGATGCTGGTGGTAATCGGCGTCGTGCTCGATCGCTCGACGCCCGAGACGTTCGCTGCGTTCGAAAAGGCCGCGCAAAAGGTGTCGGGCTGCATGGAATGCCACGTCGTCACGGGCGAGTTCGACTATTTCATGCTGGTGCGAACGCGCGATAGCGAGAGCTTCAACCGTCTGCATGCGGAGCAATTGCTGTACCTGCCCGGCGTGCGGCAAATCCGCAGCTTCATGGTGCTCAAGGAAATCCTCTCCAGCACCAGATTTCCGCTGTGATACGCACAAAGCGCTGTGGCGTCAGGGTTTGAACGGCATGCCCACGACGGGCGCGCGCTTATACAATAGCCGCGCGGACCGGGCAAGATAAGGCAAGGCCAGGCCGGGTTCGGCCAGAAGGGACGATCGGACATTGGGCGATGAGCGACGACAGCAAACTCGCCGGCAATGCTGCCGGAACCGATGCGGAACGACACACCCCGCACGCGACGCAGTGCGACGCGGCGAGCGGCATGGATGCGCGCGCCACGAATCTCAGCACCGAATGGCTGCGCCTGTGGGCCGAGTCCACCACCGACTACGCGATCTTTGCACTCTCGCCGGATGGCACGATCATCAGCTGGAACCGCGGCGGCGAGACCATTCAGGGCTACAAGGCGGACGAGATTATCGGCCAGCATGTGCGCGTGCTGTACACCGAAGAAGACCGTCGCGCCGGCCTGCCGGAGACGGGGCTGCGGCACGCGCGGGACGAGGGCCGCCATGAATTCGACGGCTGGCGCGTGCGCAAGGACGGCAGCCTTTTCTGGGCGAACGTCATCATGACGGCGCTGTATTCGCCCGACGGCGAGCTGCTCGGCTATGGCCGCGTCGTGCGCGATATCAGCGACAAGAAGAACGCGTACGATGCCGCGATGGAAAGCGACCGGCGCTTTCGCCTGCTCGTGCAGGGCGTGAACGACTACGCGATCTTCATGCTGTCGCCGGAAGGCTGCGTGACGAACTGGAACCCGGGCGCGCGGCGCATCAAGGGCTATACCGACGAGCAGATCATCGGCTCGCATTTCTCGTGCTTCTACACGCCGGAAGATGCCGCCGCGGGCGTGCCGCAACGCGGACTCGCGACGGCCGCGCGCGAAGGGCGCTTCGAGGCGGAAGGCTGGCGCGTGCGGCGCGACGGCAGCCGCTTCTGGGCGCACGTCGTGATCGATGCAATCCGCGACGATCACGGCGCGCTGATCGGCTTCGCGAAGATCACGCGCGACGTCACCGAGCGCCGCCAGGCAGCCGAACTGCTCGACCAGACGCGCCACGCGCTGTTTCAGTCGCAGAAGATGGAAGCGCTCGGCCAGCTGACGGGCGGCGTCGCGCACGACTTCAACAACGTGCTGCAAGTGCTGCGCGGCAATCTCGAACTGCTCGGCGCACGACAGGACGATGCGTGGAGCAGGGCACGCATCGGCCGCGCGATCGAGGCCGTCGAGCGCGGATCGAAGCTCGCGTCGCAACTGCTTGCATTCGGGCGCCGCCAGGCGCTGCTGCCCGTCGTCGCGAATCTGCGCGACATGCTGCGCGGCATGGAAGACCTGTTGCGCCGCGCGCTCGGCGAACGCGTGCACGTGAAGATCCACGACACGCCTGCGGACGGCGAACTGTGGAACGTGCTCGTCGATACGCATCAGCTCGAAAACGTCGTGCTCAATCTGGCGATCAACTCGCGCGACGCGATGCCGGCGGGCGGCGTGCTGACGCTCGAACTGTCGAATGCCGTGCTCGACAGGAAGCCCACGACGGCCTCGCAGATCGGGCCCGGCGACTACGTGAAGCTGACTGTCGCCGATACGGGCACGGGCATGAGCGCCGAAGTCGTCGAGCGCGCGTTCGATCCGTTCTACACGACGAAGCCCGAGGGCCAGGGCACGGGCCTCGGACTAAGCATGGCATACGGTTTCGTGCTGCAAAGCGGCGGACATATCGAACTGTCGAGCACGCCGGACGTGGGCACGACGGTGACGATCTATCTGCCGCGCTCGCTCGAAGCGGCTGTCACGCTGCCCGTCGAGCCAGCCGGGACGGAGCCGGAGACGGGCTTGCGCGGGCACGAAACGGTGCTCGTCGTCGAGGACGACCGGCGCGTGCAGCTGACCGTGGTCGACATGCTGTCGCAGCTCGGCTATAGCGTGCTGACGGCCAACGATGCGTCGGAAGCGCTGACCGTATTGCGCAGCGGCGCGAAAGTCGACTTGCTGTTCAGCGACATCGTGATGCCCGGGCCGCTGTTGAGCCCCGAGATGGCACGCCAGGCACTGCTGATGCGGCCCGCGTTGAAGGTGCTGTTCACGTCGGGCCATACGCGCGACACGACGGGGCTCGACACGCAGATCCGTCACGGCGCCGATCTGCTGCGAAAGCCGTACAGCCGTTTGCAACTGGCGCGCAAGCTGCGCGACATGCTGGACGGCCCACTGCTCGCGACGCGTGCCGACGAGCCGGCTACGACGCGCGTGCTGAGCATACTCGTGGTGGAAGACGAGCCGGATGCGCGCGAAGCGCTGTGCGAGCTGCTCGGCATGCTGGGCCACCGATACGAAGCGGCGGGCGACGCGGAAGAGGCGCTGGCGTGGCTGCAACGTCAGCCGTTCGATGTGCTGTTCACCGATCTCACGTTGCCCGGCATGTCGGGTCTCGATCTCGCGCGCAAGGCGATCGGCATGAAGTCGGCGCAGAGAGTCGTATTTGCTTCGGGTGCCGAAGCGCCGTTGCGCGACGCATCGCTGACGTTCGCATGGATCGCGTTGCGCAAGCCGTATTCGTTCGATCAACTGAAGCACGCGCTCGATTCGCACGATTCGCACGACTAGTGCGCGGTGTTCATCACGTGGCATTCGACGGCTTCGGCGTCTTGCCGTCGTGCTCTTCGTTCTTGCCGCTTTCGCGCGCTGCTTCCCGATGCGCAACGGTTCCCGCCTCGCGCAACGCCGCGACGATCGCCGCGTACGTGCGATGACGCGTCGCTTCGTCCGGCGCGCGCAACGCAAACGACGGGTGATACGTCGGCACGACATGCCGGCCGCCGTGCTCGAGCACCTTGCCGACTACTGCCTGAAGCCGCGCGTCGCGGTCATCGAGGATCGCCTTCAACGCGGTCGCGCCGAGCGCAACGATCACACGCGGCCCGACTGAGTTCAGCTCGCGCTCCAGCCAGTAGTGACATGCATCGATCTCGCGCTGCGCGGGTGTCTTGTGCATCCTGCGCTTGCCGCGCGGCTCCCACTTGAAATGCTTGACGGCATTGGTCACGTAGACATCGTGGCGGGCCACGCCCGCTTCTTCGAGCGCATCGTCGAGCAACTGGCCGGCGGGGCCGACGAACGGCTTGCCCTGCTGGTCTTCCTTGTCGCCCGGCTGCTCGCCGACGAGCATGATCGGCGCGCGCTTCGGCCCGACGCCGCCGACGGCTTGCGTCGCTTTCGACCACAATGCGCAACGCCGGCAATCGTCGAGGCGCTCGGGTTGCTGATCGGGCTCGACGTCCGCATCGTCGCGCGCGGCGCGTTTCGACGGAGCCGTTTCATCGGATGGCGGAGTGGTTTTGCGGGTGCTCATGACGTCGTTCGAAGGTGTGCGCGCTGCACGTATGGTCGATGCGAGCAATAGACGTTCCTTTGCGGGGGCACGTTTCGATTCTCATTGCGACACTGAGCCGATCAAGGCAGCGGAATGCTTTTTGCGGCACGACAGAGCGAGGCAGCACCCGAATCATGCCCCACTCTGGAGGCCAATATGAGCACACTGAATCCCGACGATGAAGGACGTCCCGTGGTGCGGCAGACGGGGCACGACAACGCATCGCTTGGTCCGAGCGATTCTTCCGATAGCGGCAGCGACATGACGGGCGCGAAGCGTCATGACTTCGACAGGGAAGACGAGCTCGACAATCACGCGCTCGAAACAGGCGAAGCCGAACTGTCGAGCGATTCGGACCGCGCAGGCACGGGCGAACGCGCATCCGCCGATGGCGATTCGACGCTCGAACAGAACGAAGACATCGATGTCGATCGAGTGATCGGCGCGACGGGAGAAGAAGAACCGGAAGAAGGCATCAAGGATGTGCTGGCCGAAGGCTCCATCGAAGACGCGCAGACCGATGACGAACAAGACGAGCCAAAGACGTGATGCATGACGATGCGCAGGGCAAGGCAGCGCACGCGGGCGCATGCCTTGCTCAATTCAATGCGTAGCGGGACGGCAGACAACAGCCGTCCTTGATCGAACGACGTCTGGAAGAAGGGAGGCATCATGTCGCTCATCGTTGCCGCACGATTCACCACTTTTCCTGCAGCCGAAGCCGCGGCAGAACGGCTCTTTGGAGCCGGTTTCGTCGAAGAGGACGTGTCGCTGTTTTTCGTCAATCCGCGCGGGCAGCACGACGAAACGAACGCAGCGCGCGGTATTGATGCCGCGCGCTGCGTTCTTTCATTGGGCTTTCGCCGCGATCGTCGCCCTTGTTCAGGGTGTTCAGAGTGTTCAGAGTGTTCAGAGTGGTTCAGGGCAAGCGCGACGCGTTATGAGTCAATGAGCCCGATTGTTCACGCGTTTAGCGATGCAATGCCGGGCGGCTCATCTCCTCGTCCGCTCGCGCGATCAGCGGCCTTCGTCCTCGTCTTCTTCATCATCCAGGTCGTCCTCGAGTTCGTCTTCGTCTTCGAGCAGGATCCGGCCCATACCGACGCCCACATCCTTGTCCGCGTAAGGTTGGCGCGGGGCGTTTTCGTCCGGGGCGTAATTCTTTCTGACCATTGGCAGCTCCATGAAGAAAGTTGAACGGACCGGCAGAGGGAGCAGGCAGCGCGCCTGCATCCTTCAGCTGGCTGGCTATACATGATGCTCTCGTGCGATCCGCGCGACCAGTGGTAAGTGATCCGATGCAACACGCGCGAGCATGCTGCGATGCACATGTACGTCGAGTAGGCGGCTTGCAGGATGCATCCAGATACGATCGAGCGCGAACACGGGGAAGCGCGACGGAAACGTGCGCGGCGCGGGCGCGGCGCGAAAATGCATGACGAGCATGCGCAGCGTTTGGCCCCAGACGAACCACTCGTTGATGTCGCCCATCAGGATCACAGGCATGCGCGGCGTGTCGAACGCGGCGATCAGCGCGCGGATCTGCGCGCGGCGCTCGCGCGCCGACAGGCCCAGGTGCGTCGCGACGACACGCAGCGCGCCCGCCGCACCGCTCGCGCGTTCTGTTTCGACATCGACATCGAGCGCGCCGCGCGCTTCGCGCCTGCCGAACGACAGATCGAGCGCGCGTGTCGCGCGAATGGGGAGGCGGCTCAGCATCGCGTTGCCATAGCGGCGCTCGGGCCTATCGAGCGTCGGACCCGCGATGGCCTCCATACCCGTCGTTTCGCGCAAGATCGGCAGCGAATTCGGCGCGAAGCTGCCGCCCAGCGGGACTTCCTGCAATGCAACGACGTCCGCGTCGAGTTCGCCGATCACGGCAGCGATCCGCTCGGCCGAACGCACGCCGTCCGTGCCGATCGCGCCGTGGATGTTGTACGTGGCAAGACGCAGCGCCTGCGCGTCGACATGGGGCGCTGCGTCGGGCACTTCGGCGTGTGGGGTCAGTTGCGTGTCGTTCATGTGCGGCGCGCGAAGAGACGTTGCAAAGCAATCGACAGCCCGATCAGCGCCGCGCCGATCAACGCGACGAGGCCGAGCCCGGCCGCGGTCGGATGCCGGACGGCGGCGACCAGTTGATGCGCGAAGGTCGTCGCGAGCACGATGCCGGGCGCCATGCCGAGCGCCGTGCCAGCGAGAAAATCGCGCAGCCCGATATGCGACGCGCCCGCCGCGAGATTGATCACGGTGAACGGCGCGATGGGAACGACGCGCAGCACGATCACCGCGATCAGCCCTCTTTTGCCGAGCTTTTCGCTGATGCGGTTGAGGCGGCTGCCTGCGAGCCGTCGCACCGCGTCGTGACCGAGCGACGCGCCCGCGTAATACGTGATGAACGCCGAGATCATCGTGCCCGTGAACGCGTAGGCGCTGCCCGCGAGCGCGCCGAACACGAAGCCGCTCACGGCGATCAGCAGCGTGACGGGCACCGAAACACTCGCGGCGATCGCATACACCGCAACGATCGCGAGCGGCCCGAGACGCGACGCATGCAATTGCTGCGCGCCGTGCACGAGCGCGGAAAAACTGATCGCGTCGCGAAGCGGCGTGAAGCGCCACAGCGCGGCGAGCACGACGACGATCAACGCCAGTGCGCCGAACGCGAGCAGCTTGCCCGTCAGTGGACGGCTGCGCTCTTCGGGCAGAAAGTGCTGCACGAGTTCATGCGGAGCGACGGGCGCTTCGGCATCGAGCACCGACACGCGGGCTGCCAGATCTTCGAGATCGCCGGACACGACGGGATCGAGCGGCATCAGCGTGCGCTTGCCGTGGCGCAGCGCGGCGATGGCCTCGTTGAGTCGCTGCCTGTCGAGCGCGCGTTGCACGTCGTCGGGCGACACGTCGAGATGCTCGGCAAGCAGGCGGTCGCGCACCGACGCGATGGCCGCTTGCACGCGCGGCTCTCCACGCGCATCGAGTGCGATGTTGCATTCGGTGTCGAGCACCATCGAGCGGTTGTTCAGGTTCGCGCTGCCGACGATCAGCAACTCGTCGTCGGCGATCATCAGCTTGCTGTGCACGTTGATGATCTGTCCGCCGATGCTGCCGATGGTCGGCGCGTACATCGCGTAACGTCCGTGGCCGTCGGCGCGCTTCAGCGATTCGTGCAGCTTCGCGCGCAGCACACCCATCGTCGCATCCTGAAGCCAGCCGCTTTGCCGCTCGGGCCCGACCACGGCGATATCGGGGCCGTCGCTATCGGCAAGACGCGCGGCGAGGCTCGCGCCGACACGGCTCGCGGTGAAGTACTGGTTCTCGATGTAGATGCTGTGCTTCGCGGCGTCGATCGCATCGAGATAGAGCTGCTGGATCTGCGCGACGACGGGCCTTCCTTCGTACGCGGGCTCGGTCAGCGAGATGCCGAGCTCGACGTTTTCGATATCGGGGACGACATCGGCGGGCCAGATGGCCGCGCGATCGTTCGCATCGTTCGCATCGTGTGCTTCATGCGCTTCGAGCGTCGGTGCGTGCGAGAGGTCGAGCGGCTTGCCCGTCGCGCGCTGCCACCGCTCGCGCACGAGCACGCCGAGGGCGCGCGCGGCATTGCCGTCGAACATCGCCTGCACGTCGTGCATCGGCTGATAGGGCGCATCGTCGGCGTTGCGGCGCAGCGGCGCGTCGGGGTCGTGCGCGGGCGTGTCCCAGCGCGAACGCGTGAGGTCGATGCCGCCCGCGAACGCGAGCGCGTCATCGATGACGACGATCTTCTGGTGATGTGACGCGCCAAGCGGATGGCGTCCGTCCTGGCGAAAGCGGATGCGCCGATGCGTGCGCCAGCCCATCTTGTACACGGGGAGCCATTCGCGTTCGAACGCGTAGAGCATCGCAAAGTCCCACGCGAGGATATGAATGCGCAAGTGGCGGTTCTTTTCCGCAAGTGCGCAGAGGAAGTCCGCGAGCCCTGCGGGCAGGTCGTCCTGCCGCTCGCCGGGGACGAGCTTCAGGCGGCTGTCGATATCCCATCCGACGATGTAGATCGAGTGAGTCGCGCGCATCATCGCGGCACGCAGCGTCGAGAAGTATTCGGCGGCGTCGATCAGGATGCGGAAGTGGCCGGCATTTTCCCGCTGCTGGCAGTTGCGCGTGGGGCGGAGCAGCGAGTGTGCGCCGTGTCGAGAGGACAGTCGTGGTGTGACGTTGAGGGCTTGATTCATCGGTGCGCTGTGCGTTCTGTTGAAACCCTCGCTTCGTATTGCGGGTCATGAACCGTCATCGGGTCAAGCAAATCCCATTCCTCCGTCACGCTGCACTGCGACGGCGTACACGACGACGCATATGCCGGGAACACCGCTTGCCGCAATACACAATGCACGTAGCAGCAACCAGCAAAAGGAGGTCGCAAGTGAATCAGAAGTCGACACAGAACCAACCCGCGAATCCCCGTCAACCGAATCGCGATGGCGGTCAGCAACAGCAAAATCAGAAGCCACCTCCACATCAGGGCGGGCAGCGTCAACCGTGACGCCATAGCGTGCGAACAGCGGCGCCATGGGCAGCACCGCGCCGCATGCAATGCTTTCAGCCGAGCATGTAGATCTTCCAGAAGCAGCGCCAGCAGCAGAAGGAGTACCCACATGGACCACGCTCAAAAGCCGAAACGGGACGATCAGTCGAAGACAGGTACGACGACCGAGCCCGGCGAGCCGACGGAAACGATGAAGTCCACGACGCCGCAGCGTTCGAATCCTCATCCGAGGCAGACGGCCGAGGTGCCGCTCGGCACGGGCGATCGCCCGGAACCGCCGGGCGGCGGCGGACGTCCTTCGCATCGCAGAGCGTCGACGAACAGGCGCGACGAGTAGCGCTTCACTACATCGCTTCACCTTCATCTATCGCACTGCGCTTCGCATCATGATGCGCGGCGCAATGCGGGCGCGTGAATCTCACGCGGCCCTCACTCCGACTCTGCAAGCCTGATCGCGTCCGCGATGTCCAACGGCTTGCGCATCGCTTCGCCCAGCGCGCCGATCTGCCGGTCGCGATTGCAGCCCAATGCGGCGACCAGTCTTCCTTTTTCGGCGAGCAACGCTATGAATTCGAGCGTATCGGGCGTTCCCGTGAAGATTGTCTCGTCCCAATGCCGTGCATGGCCGAGATAGTTGAAGTTCTTGCCGAAGTGATAGGTCCAGAAGAACGGCACGAGCGGTTCGCCTGGGGGCAGATCCAGCATTGCGCGCGCGGCGAGGCGGGCATGCTGTTGCGCGACGCGCCAGTGTTCGATTCGCACGCGTTCGCCGCCGAGCGCCTGCAATTCGAAGCGCGCGACGTCGCCTGCCGCGTAGAGACCGTCCGCCACGCGCATCGACGCATCGGCATTGAGGCTTCCATCGTCGTTGCGCGTCACGCCTTCGATGAAACCCGTCGCGGGCGTGACGCCCATGCCGACGACGATGAAATCGCACGACAGGGTGTCGTGGTTATCGAGCGTCACGCGCAAGACTCCGTCGTCGGCGTCGCTACGCTCGACGGCCTGCGCGCGGCGTCCCATCCGGAAGCGCACGCCATGCGCGTCGTGCAGCCGCATGAAAAGCCTGCCGAGATTGGGACCGAACTGTTTCTCGAAGGGCACGTCTCCGGGTGAAACGATCGTCACGCGCAGCTTGCGTTCGCGCAGCGCCGACGCCACTTCGAGTCCGATGAAGCTCGCGCCCAATACGACGGCATGCTCGCTTTGCGCAGCCGTTTCGACGAGCCTTCGCGCATCGTCGCGATTGCGCAGCAGACGGATGCGCTGCGCTACGCCTTCGTTATCGATGCCTTGCAACGACGGACGCTTCGGCACGCCGCCCGTTGCGACGAGTGCCGCGTCGTAGCGAATCGACGGCGCGCTGCCGATATCGATGCGCCGCGCGCTTGCATCGAGTGCCGTGACGCCGGCCTGAATGACGTCGATCGAATGCGTCGCGAAGAAATCGTTGGGCAGGAGGGACGGAATGTCGTCGGGCGGCATCTCGCCGGACGGCACGAATTTGCTCAGCACCGTGCGGTCATAGGGCGTGCGCGGCTCGCGGTCGATCAGCACGATGCGTCCCTCGAAGCCGAATTCGCGCAGCGCGGCACACGCAGCGGCGCCCGCCGCGCCCGCGCCGACGATCGCGAATGTGCGTTTGTCGGCAGACACGGATGCAGAGGCAGTGGCCGCGTGCTCATTGGACTGAGGCTCCGGCGTGCTGCTCACGAGCACGTCGTCGTGTGCGAGATGCACGGGATAGCGCGTCAGCGGCAGCAGCGCAGGCGGCTCGATGATCGCGCCGCTCGCGATGTCGAAGGTCGCCTTGTGCCACGGACACACCAGCCGGCCATCGCACAGCGCGCCCTCTTCGAGCGGCGCGCCCGCGTGCGGACATTCCGCGCCGTATGCATGGACGGCTTTGCCTGAACGGATCAGCAGAATCGGGGTGCCATTTGCATCGACTCGCTTCATGCCGTTAGCGAGATCGGAGAGCCGCGCCACCTTCTGCATGTCGCTGGTATGAGTCATCGTTTTCCTCGTTCGAATCCGCGGCGCAGCGGTGCGATGCGTCGATCCACTTGCTTTACGCAAGCGCCATGCCGTACAAGATTCGAATGCGCAGCGCGCATGCATGTGCAAGCGCAGCACGACGTGATGCGATCGCGTGGATGTCATCGCGAGCATCACGCGAGCGCCATATGGGCACATCGCTTGCATGGACGTTCGCACGCGCCGGCTTCTGTCAGGTGAGCGCCAACACCACCGCGATGCCGCCGCCAGGTTTTGCCATGGAGGAACAGATGAACGACATCGGCCACGATCCGTTGCGGCGCGCCGCGCCCGCTGCGTGGTACATCAACAGCGAACTGCGCCTGAACGACGACGAACCGGATGCCGAGTCCGAGCCACCGATGCGCTACGCGCTCGTGCCCGCACTGGAACGCTATCTCGCGACCGTGCGTTATGCCGATGAGAATTCCGCGAGCCGGGCCGCGACGCTCGATGCGCTGCGCGCCCGCGGCATGGACTGGCTGCCGCTTCCGGGACGTGGCGAAACCGCGACGCGCTGGCGCGGCCTCGCGGCCGTCGCGGCGTGCGACCTGTCACTCGTGAAGCTCTATGAGGGACACACCGATGCGCTCGCGATTCTCGCGGAGCTGCAACGCGCCGATCTCGCCGATGACGGCAGCTGGGCCGTATGGGCCGCCGAGCCGTCCAACCACAAGCTGATCGCGCGCGATGCAGGTGGCGATGCGTTGACGCTCGAAGGCATCAAGCCGTGGTGTCCGGGCGCGCAGCACGTGACGCACGCGCTGGTGACGGCATGGCGCAGCGGCGAGCCGGTGTTGGCCGCCGTCGAACTGTCGCAACCCGCGATCGCCGTCAATATCGGCGACTGGCAAGCCGTCGGCATGCGCGCGGCGGGCACAGGCGCGGTGCGCTTCGACGGCGCGCGCGCCGTCAAGGTCGGGAACGTGGGCGCGTATCTCGTGCGTTCCGGTTTCTGGCACGGCGGCGCGGGCATCGCCGCGTGCTGGTATGGCTGCGCAGCAGCGCTTGCATCGGTGCTGCGCGACAGCGTCAGGCGCCACGCCGATCCGCATGCGTGCGCGCATCTCGGCGCCGCCGATGCCGAACTGTCCGCCGTCGCCGCGCTGTTGCGCGAGTCGGCTGCCTGGATCGACGAACATCCGCGCGACGACGCGCAGCAGTGCGCGTTGCGCGTGCGTGTCGCCGTCGAGCAGGCGGTCGCGCAGGTGATGGAGCACGTGTCGCGCGCGCTCGGTGCGGTGCCGTTCTGCACGAACGGATGGTTCGCGCACGCGATCGCCGATCTGCCCGTTTTCCTGCGGCAGAGCCACGCGGAACGTGACGAATGCGCGTTGGGGAAGATGCTGCTCGGCGATGACGACGCGGGCGAGCACTGGAAGCTCACTCACTAATGAAGCGTGAATGAGGTGTGAGGGCTGCTCGTCGCGACGGGCGCGCATCGCGTGGAGCGCGGCGCCGCGCGTGGTGACGAGCGCGAGGATCGCGTCGCGAGTGAGGGGCGGGTTCCGCGATACGCTGACTGCGCTTGCTGCGCCGTGAACGCGCGTTGCGTTGCCCGGCTCAGGCGTTATCGAGGGGAATCGGCCGTCGCAGCCGTCGCATAGCGCGCGAGAAACATATCGGCCGAGGTTTCCGCAATCGCCTTCTGCTCGGCGGCCGTCAGCGGAGGCTGTCCCATCGTCACCTGAGGCCAGAACGCGAAGCCCTTCACGAGGCTTTGAAGCTGCTGCGCGGCAAACGCGGGATCGTGCGTCGCGAGGCGGCCATCGGCGGCCGCTGCGCGTATCCAGACGGTCAGTCCTTCTTCGCGCTCGCCGATGCGCGCGACCATGTCCCGCGCGCGCTCCGGCGAATGAATGCCCGCCGCGATCGCGACGCGCGCAAGCGACATGAACGCCTCGTCGCTCAGCAGCCGAATCTTCTGCGCAAGCAATTCGAGCAGTTGCGGACGCAGCGGCGCGTCCGCGCGATAGCCGGGCGATTCGCCCGCCGCGCTCGCGTCCCATAGCTGCTGAAGAATCGCCGCGAAGAGCGCTTCCTTGCTGGGGAAATGGTTATAGACCGTGCGCTTCGACACGCTCGCGCGCGCCGCAATGCGGTCCATGCTGGTGGCCTCGAAACCGGATGCGCGAAATTCGTCGATGGCCGCTTCGATCACGGCCGCGCGCTTGCGATCGGTCAGACGTTGTGGGGTGGCGCTGTCGTCCATCGTTCGATTTTACACCGATGGGTTTACTTTTTGAGATAATAAACTACACTGTGCAGTCTACCTTTGACTCCATGACGCTTCGAATGAACTCGATCATCGGCAACCTCAGTCAGATTCTGGGTTTCGCGGCGGCAGAGCGCGGGCGCGCGCTGTCCAGCATGTCGCCGCAGCACGACGGGCAACGCTTTCGCAACGTGAAGCCGCGGCCCGCGCAAGGGCTGCGCAAGACGCTGCGCATCATGTGGAACGTGCTGCTCAACAAGCCCGACGGCACGATGCCTTCGGGCCCGCTGCCCGTCGATCCGCTGACGCGCGCGGACCTCGACGCCGCGCCCGACAGGAGCCTGTTCCGGCTCGGCCATTCGACGCTGCTGCTCAAGTTGCGCGGCCAGTTCTGGCTGACCGACCCCGTCTTCGCGGAGCGCGCGTCGCCGTTCAGGCGGATGGGACCGAAGCGCTTTCATGCGCCGCCCATCGCGCGCGACGCGTTGCCGCCGTTGCGCGGCGTGATCCTTTCGCACGATCACTACGACCATCTGGATCGCGAGACGGTGCTCGCGCTCGCCGAAACGACGGGCGTGTTCGTGACGCCGCTCGGCGTCGGCGACCGGTTGATCGAATGGGGCATCGATGCGTCGAAGGTGCGCCAGTTCGACTGGTGGCAAGGCGTCGAGATCGACGGCGTGCATTTCACGGCGACACCCGCGCAGCATTTCTCGGGGCGCAGCCTGTTCGACGGCAACAGCACGCTGTGGGCGTCGTGGGTGATCGTCGACGGCGACCTGCGCGTGTTCTTCAGCGGCGACACCGGCTACTTCGACGGCTTCAAGACGATCGGCGAGCGGCTCGGCCCGTTCGACGTGACCTTGCTCGAAACGGGCGCATACGACGCGCAATGGCCGTACGTCCACATGCAGCCCGACGATACCGTGCAGGCGCATATCGATCTGCGCGGCCGCTGGCTCGTCCCGATTCACAACGGCACGTTCGATCTGGCGATGCATCGCTGGCAGGAGCCGTTCGAGCGCGTCGTCGGACTCGCGGCTGCGCGCGGCATTGCGCTCGCGACGCCGCGCATGGGCGAACGGCTTCATCTGGCGTCGCCGCATCGGGGCGAGAGGTGGTGGCGCGAAGTTGTCGAAACGGCCGATATGCGCGAGCCGTCGCGCCGCCGCGTGGCGTGCAGGCCCGCCGGGCAGAGCAATACATGACGGTTGGCCGCGAGATGCAACGGCCGTAAACCGAGGCGCCTTTTCTGCAAAGAGAGGCGCCTCTTCTTTTTTGTCCGGCGAACATCTGGTCCGTTTGCACACAGGCTCATGCAGCATCCAGCGAAGCGCGCTAAGGTATGCGTCAGCCTCTTCGAGCGCGCCATTGCGATGGCCGCGCAAGCCTTCCACGTCAACGGAGTGTCATCAGATGAGTGAAACCACGCGGTTCTGGATGGTCGAAGGCGCGCCGACGCCCGTCGGCCCGTTTTCACACGCGACGGAATCGGGCGGCTGGGTATTTGTCACGGGCCAGATGCCCACGTCACCCGACGACGATGCGGCGCCCTTGCCCGAAGGCGTCGCCGCGCAGACCAAGCGCGTGATGGACAACCTCGTGCTGGTGCTCAAGGGCATCGGCCTGGAGCTTGAGCACGTCGTATCGGCGCGTATCTTCCTGACTGAGTTCAAGCGCGACTACGCGACGATGAACGCCGTCTACGCCGCGCATTTTCCGCCCGGCCGCCTGCCTGCGCGGACCTGTATCGGCGTGACGGGACTCGCGCGCGATGCGCTCGTCGAAATCGATTTCATCGCGCGCCGTCCGGGTTGATGCCGGGGTGAAGCGACCCCGTGCTTCGGTCAAGCCTTCGAGCCGAGACAGCCGATGTCCCACTCCGTCGAACCGTCCGCGGCGCGATTTCCTGCTGCGCGCGCTGACGCTGCCGCTCGCCATGTCCATGCCGTCATCTGCACACGCGCAGCAAGCGCCGTTGCCGCGCATCGAGCGCCGCGCGATTCCGTCGACGGGTGAAGCGTTGCCCGTCGTCGGCTGCGGCACGTGGCGCACGTTCGATGTCGGCGACGACGCGAACGGCCAGGCGCGGCTCGCGCAAGTGCTGAACGTGCTGTTCGCGGCGGGTGGCTCGGTCATCGATTCGTCGCCGATGTACGGCTCGTCGGAAGCCGTCGCGGGCACGCTGCTCACGCGGCTCGACGCGCATCGCAAGGCCTTCGTCGCGACGAAGGTGTGGACGCAGGGCCGCGACGCGGGCGTCGCGCAAATGGAGGAGTCGATACGCCGTCTGCAGCAGCCGCGCATCGATCTGATGCAGGTGCACAACCTCGTCGACTGGCGCACGCAGATCGCGACGCTGCGCGACTGGAAAACGCGCGGGCGTATCCGTTACATCGGCATCACGCACTACACGTCGAGCGCTTTCGACGAAGTCGCGAGCGTGATGCGCAGCGAGAAGCCCGACTTCGTGCAGATCAACTACGCCGCCGACGACCGCGACGCCGAAGCGCGCATCCTGCCGCTCGCGCACGATCTGGGCATCGGCGTCGTGATCAATCAGCCGTTCGGCGGGGGCGGGCTGCTGTCGCGCGTGATGAAGCAGCGGGTGCCCGCGTGGGCCGCCGATATCGGCTGCACGACATGGGCGCAGATCCTGCTGAAATTCGTGCTCGCGCAGCCGGCCGTGACCGTCGTGATTCCGGGCACGGGCCGGCCCGAATACATGACCGACAACGTTCACGCGGGCGTCAGACCGTATCCGGACAAGACGATGTGCAAGCGGATCGTCGAAGCCGTCGGCGCCTGACGTCTCACGACGCAGACGAGGACGCAGACGCCTTCAACAACACGGGCTCGCTTCGATACACATCCGGGAACATCTGCTTCAACTGGTCGATCTTCGGCAGATCGTTGATCGCGATGTACGGATAGTCCGGATGCCGTACGAGGAAATTCTGGTGATACGCCTCGGCGGGATAGAAGCCCTTGAATTCCTCGACTCGCGTGACGATCGGCGCGGAGAACACCTTTGCGCTGTTCAGCTGCGCGATGTAGGCCTGCGCGATCGTGCGCTGCTGCGCGTTCTGCGGAAACACGGCCGACCGGTACTGCGTGCCGTGATCGGGGCCCTGGTAGTTCAGCTCGGTCGGATTGTGGACGACCGAAAAGAAGATCTGCAGCAGGCGGCCATAGCTGATCTGCGTCGGGTCGTACGTGATGCTCACCGATTCCGCGTGCCCCGTGTCGCCGCCGCTGACGGTCTCGTACTGCGCGGTGCCCGCCGCGCCGCCCGAATAGCCCGACGCGACCTGCTTCACGCCTTTCACGTGCTCGTACACGCCCTGAACGCCCCAGAAGCAGCCGCCCGCGAACACGGCTGTCTCCGTGTGCGTGCTTGCGGCTTTTTCGTCCTGCGCGGGCGGCGGAATCCTGACTGCCTGTTCCGCCGATGCGACGTGCTGCCAGGCGACCGCGCTCGCGCCGAGTGCGATCAGCGCGATCACTCGGCCCGTCGATGTACGGGTCCAACCGAATGCACGGGTGATGAATGTCATGTTCATAGTGAGAGGTCCTCGAATACGCGTTGCAGACGATTTGTCCATCGATACGCCGTGTGATCAGCCGAACGTGAACGCATAGGCTTCGACTCCCGGATCGAGAAACTCGATCGCGAACGTATGGTCGGCCACGTCGCCCGGTTGACGCACGAGCTGATACAGCCGCTGTTCGGTGACGACGCCCGTGCCGTCGGCCTTCACGTCGGTGCCGCGCGCGTCGCCGGGAGCGGCGCCGTCGATCGTCACGCGAAAGCGCACCGGCTTGCCGTCCGCAGTCGGGCCGAGCACCAGATGCAGGTCACGCGCATGAAAGCGATAGACGATGCGTCCGTTGGGCGCGGCGAGCGTCGCGTGCTCGGCGCCCACTTTCCATGTGCCCGCGAGCCCCCAGTCGTTCACGCCGAGGTTCGACGGCGCGGCGTACGCATGCGCGCGGTTTGCGGCCGCGCCGCCCGGCGACGCGAAGTTCTCGGCGCGTTCATAGCCGATGTACGTTTCCGGCGACTGCATGTCGTTGCCGTCGGCGGCCGCCTCGACGCCATTGGCACGCTGCGAGAGCCCCGTCGTCATTTTCAGCGCTTGCGGATGGCCCGCTTCCGCGAGCAATTGCTGGATCACCTTCTCCGACTGGTCGTATTCGCCTTCGCCGAAATGATGATGGCGAATGCGCCCCTGCGCATCGACGAAATAGTGCGCCGGCCAGTACTGGTTGCCGAACGCGCGCCAGATCGCATAGTTGTTGTCGATGGCGATCGGGTAATCGACGCCGAGATCGTGCGACGCCTTCTTCACGTTGTCGATATTGCGCTCGAACGCGAACTCCGGCGCGTGCACGCCGATCACGACGAGCCCCATATCGCGGTACTTCTGCGACCACGCCTTCACATACGGCAGCGTGCGCAGGCAGTTGATGCATGAATACGTCCAGAAGTCGATCAGCACGACCTTGCCGCGCAACTGTTCAGTTGTGAGCGGCGGCGAGTTCAGCCATTGCACGGCGCCCGTCAGCGGCGGCAGCGTGCCTTCGACGGGCAGCGGCGCCGCCGGCATGGACGCGCGCATCAGCGCGCCCGTCGCGGCTTCGTTGGATTCGCCCGGCTTTGCGTTCGAAGCGTCGGCGGGTTGCCGCGCGTTCGTCCCACTCGTGGCGTTCGTGCCGCTCGTGGCATTCGCGGATTTCATCGCGTCGCCGGTGCCTTTCGGAGGCGAGAGCGTGTCGACGAGGCGCTGTTCGAGCCCGCCCGTCGCCACCGTCGACACGCGGGCGAGCACGCCTGTATCGAAGCCGAGCGCGATCGCGGCGACGCCCGCCAGCATCGCTGCGCCGATGCCGCGCCGCACCCATTCGCCCGCGCCGAGCGAACGTTTCATCGCCGTGAAGACGCGTCCGCCGATCAGCAATGCGATGGCGAGCGACGTGGCCGCGCCTGCCGCATACGCGAGCAGCAGCAGCGTGGTGCCGACGCTCGCGCCGCGCAACGCTGCGCCCGTCAGCACGAGACCGAGGATGGGACCGGCGCACGGCGCCCACAGCAGACCCGTCGCGATGCCGAGCAGAAACGACGAACCGATGCGCTGCTTTTGCCCATCGGCCTGGGCGAGTGCGGAGAGCCGGTTGCCCGCGCTGACGAGCGGGTGCATCAGACGGTCGGCGAGACGCGGCATCAGCAGCGTCAAGCCGAACACGCCGAGCAGCACGATTGCGGCCCAGCGGCCGTACTGGTTCGCTTGCGTGACCCAGCCGCCGCCGATCGCCGCGAGCGTTGCGACGAGCGCAAACGTGAGCGCCATGCCGCCGAGCAACGGCAGGCCGCTGCGCGCGAACGGCTGGTCGGCGCGCGCGAACACGAAGGGCAGCACGGGCAGGATGCACGGACTCAGGATCGTGAGCGCGCCGCCGAGGTAAGCAAGAACGATGAGTAGCATGATGATTGGCCGATGGAGCGTGCGAAATGAGGGCGTCGAATAAGCGCGTCGAACAGGGCGTCGAAAAAGGGCGTCAGGCGGCTTGCGGCGTGAAGGTCATCGCGAGGCCGTTCATGCAGTAGCGCAGCCCCGTGGGCTTGGGACCGTCGTCGAACACATGCCCCAGATGCCCGCCGCAGCGGCGGCAGTGCACTTCCGTGCGCACCATGCCGAACGAACCGTCCTCCCGTGTCGCGAC
The DNA here is from genome assembly GCF_009362735.1 of Paraburkholderia franconis. GTDB lineage: Bacteria > Pseudomonadota > Gammaproteobacteria > Burkholderiales > Burkholderiaceae > Paraburkholderia > Paraburkholderia franconis. The sequence continues at coordinate 186,860 of NZ_WHNP01000005.1, forward strand.
GGCGTGATCGAGCGGTGCCCAGAAGCTCGGCCAGCCCGTGTGGCTGTCGAACTTCGTGCGCGACGAAAAGAGATCGAGCTTGCAGCCGGCGCACGCGAATACGCCGCTGCGATGCTCGTCGTTCAACGGGCTGCTGAACGGGCGCTCGGTGCCTTCCTCGCGCAGCACGTGATACTGGGCCGGCGTGAGCATCTGCCGCCATTGCGTGTCGGTATGCGTGACTTCGAAGCGCCCGGACGCGCCGTTTGCCGCGTCGCCGACGCGTGCCGTGTCCGCTGCGAATGCGCGCCACTGCGTGAGCGCGGCCAGCGCGGCGAGCGCGCTGCCGCCCGATAACAGGAACTGCCTGCGGCTTTTCATCGTGTGCTCCTTCGTGCAACTCGATTGACGTGGCCGTAGCGTAAGTCCGCCGTGGTATCGGGGTCCTCACGGAAACTTAAATTAATTGTGATAACTCGGCGCGCGAAAATTCTGCACAATATCTACAGCTGTAAACGTTGCAATGCGGCGTTTAATCCGGCTTTTCCTCCAATTCAAGCAAGCCGATGGACCATCCGAAGCGCGTACTGATCGTCGAAGACGATGTCGATATAGCGAATGTGCTGAGCCTGCATCTGCGGGACGAGCGCTATGAAGTCGTCCATAGCGCCGACGGCAACGAAGGCCTGCGGCTGCTGGAGCAGGGCAACTGGGATGCGCTGATCCTCGACCTGATGCTGCCGGGCGTCGACGGTCTGGAGATTTGCCGGCGCGCCCGCGCGATGGCCCGCTACACGCCCATCATCATCACGAGCGCGCGTTCGAGCGAGGTGCACCGGATACTCGGCCTCGAACTGGGCGCCGACGACTACCTCGCGAAGCCGTTCTCCGTGCTCGAACTGGTCGCGCGCGTGAAGGCGTTGCTGCGGCGCGCCGATGCAATGGCGAAGGACGCGCGGATGGAGTCGGGCAGCCTCAATCTCGCGGGCCTGTTCGTCGATCCCCTTACACGCGAGGCGAGCGTCGATGGCAAGCGGATCGAGCTGACGCCGCGCGAATTCGACCTGCTGTACTTTTTCGCGAGCCGTCCCGGCAAGGTGTTCTCGCGCATGGACCTGCTCAATGCCGTGTGGGGCTATCAGCACGAAGGCTACGAGCACACGGTCAACACGCACATCAACCGGCTGCGCGCGAAGATCGAGGCCGATCCCGCCGATCCCACCCGCATCCTCACGGTATGGGGACGCGGCTACAAGTTCGTCGCCGATCCCGCCGCGCGCGAAGGAGAAGCGCCGTGAACCTGTCGTTGACGCAGCGGCTGTCGCTGGTGTTTTCCGTGTTGCTGCTCGCGTGCTGCGGCGCGTCGGCGTGGCTGCAGATCCGCTCCAGCGATCTGCACGAAAAGGAAGTGATACAGAGCCTGTCGCGCGATCTCGCGTCGCATATCGCGCGCAATCCGGCGCTCTCGGGCGACAGCGGCGGCGCGGCGCGCAAGGACGCGCTGCGGCAGATCTTCGGGCAGCTGATGGTGGTCAATCCGAGCGTCGAAGTGTATCTGCTCGATCAGGACGGACGTATCGAAGGCGACGATGCGCCCGCCGGCCATCTGAAGCGGATGCAGGTCGACGTTGCGCCCGTGCGCAAGTTCGTCGCGGGCGACCCGCTGCCGATACTCGGCGACGATCCGCGCAGCGTCGACGGCCGCAAGGTGTTCAGCGCGGCGCTGCTGCCGCATGCGGACAGCCGGCCGCCCGGCTACATCTATGTCGTGCTGCAAGGCGAAGCGCATGACGAGCTCGCGGCGCGCTTCAGGGCGAGTTCGGTGTTGCGCACGACGTTGTGGTCGATGGGCGTCGTCGCGCTGTGCGGGCTGGTCGCGGGCGTGGTGGCGTTCGGGCTGATCACGCGGCCGCTGCGCCGTCTGACGGACGCGATGCGCAAGTTCGACGCGAACGGCGAGCCGGATGCGCAGCCTCCCGTTTCCGCGCCGGGCGGAGCCGCTGCGCGCGTGGCGCCGTCCCGCTCGCGCGACGAGATCGCGACGCTCGAATCGACGTTCGCGCAGATGGCCGAGCGCATCGGCCAGCAATGGCGCGCGCTGACGAAGCAGGACCAGGAGCGGCGCGAACTCGTCGCGAACATTTCTCATGATCTGCGCACGCCGCTCACTTCGCTGCACGGCTACCTCGAAACGCTGTCGATGAAAGCGGATTCGCTGAGCGACACGGAGCGCAAACGTTATCTCGCGATCGCACTCGCGCAGAGCGTGAAGGTCGGCAAGCTCGCGCAGTCGTTGTTCGAGCTTGCACGTCTCGAGCACGGCAACGTGCAACTCGCGCTGGAGGACTTCTCGCTCGTCGATCTGGTTCAGGATGTGTTCCAGAAATTCGAGCTGTCGGCGGAGGCGCGACGTATCCGGTTGCGCGCGGGCATTGCGCCGCGTTTGCCGAACGTGACGGCGGACCTCGGCATGATCGAGCGCGTGCTGACCAATCTGCTCGACAACGCAATTCGTCATACGCCCGATGACGGGGCCGTCGAGGTCGATCTCGCGGTGCGCGACGGCAAGGTGTCGGTGACGGTGAGCGACACGGGGCCCGGCATTCCCGCCGACGTGCGCGCGGGTTTGTTCCAGCGGCCGTTCACGTCGGGCGGCGCGCATCGCGGCGGACTCGGTCTGCTGATCGTCCAGCGCATGCTGCAACTGAACGACAGTCAGATACGGCTCGTCGAGCGCGAAGGGGCGGGTACGACGTTCTGCTTCGAGCTGCATCCGGCGGGCACCGCGCAGAAGGGCGGACGCGTGGCCGTATCCGCGCAGTGAGCGCTGTGCGAGCGAAATGTGCGAATGGCGCGAATGGCGCGAATGGCGTGCGCATCGTGCAGTGTCGGCAAAAGCGAAACGCGCGGCAAAAATAAACGCGGGTTTAAAACACAGGCGAAATATCTCGCCGTTAAAATTTTCTGAAGCGCTGCTTGAAAAGATGGAGGGCTCTAATCGTTAACGACGGGTTAAAGATGCGCCCGCCTGCGCCGTTATCAGCGTGTAGACGCCGACATGCCTGTTTTTGGCGCGCGCGATTCCAGCTAGACTTGCTGTTCCTTCAGCCGAAGATTTCGTCACGCGTCATTCGCAAGCGACGCGACACCGTGTATCCTCGCACGCGCCAGCCGGTGCAACGCCGGCAACGAGCGCATCGCGTGGGACCGCGTCGGACGAAAGCCGGTTTGAAGTGTGTTTCGGAGTGCATCGAACACGGATCGCAAAAAGGAAAACGAAATGCGGTGGTGCTACTCATGTGTTTCCCGGCGAAGCGTGCCCTCGGGCATCGCACGCACCGACGCGCACTCAAGGCATTTCGTTGACCTGGTCATCCTTTTCGTTTGCAGCTTTCTGCTGATCGCGCACGCGAGTGCCGGCGAAAACGTGTTGCGCGTGCTCGCATGGCCGGGCTATGCCGATGCCGACGTCGTCAAGACATTCGAAGACCGCTATCACGCGAAAGTCGAAGTCACGCTCGTCGATTCCGACGAAGCGCTCTGGGACAAGATGCATCAGGGCTCGCAGCCGCAATTCGACGTGCTCGCGGCGAATACGGCCGAAATCCAGCGCTACGCGCACGAGAATCTGCTCGCGCCGCTGGACCTCGCGCGCTTGCCGAACACGAGCCGCCAGTTGCCGCGCTTTCGCGCGCTCTCGTCGATCGAAGGGCTCACGAATCAAGGCAACGTCTACGCGATTCCGTTCACCTATTCGACGATGGGCCTCATCTACGACCGCAAGCAGGTGAGCGTCGCGCCGCATTCGATGAACGAATTGTGGAATCCGCGCTATCGCGGCAAGGTGCTCGACTACAACAGCGCGCAGCACAATTTTTCGTTCACGGCGCTCGCGCTCGGCTATTCGAATCCGTTCCAGCTGAACGGCGCGCAGATCCAGACGATCACGCGCAAGCTGGTCGATCTGCGGCGCAATCTGCTCACCTACTACAACCTGCCCGAGGAAGCCGCGGCCTATTTCGTCCAGCACAAGGCCGCGCTGATGTTCGGCAACTACGGCACGCAACAGGTCGAACTGCTGCGCCGCGCGGGCGCCGACGTCGGCTATGTGATTCCCGACGAAGGCGTGCTCGCATGGCTCGACTGCTGGTCGATGACGAGCGCGGCCGCGAACCGGCCGCTCGCGCTCGCGTGGATCAACTACATGCTCGAACCCGGCGTCAGCCAGCTGCTGACGCAGCGCCAGGGACTCGCGAACACGCTTGCCGAGCCGCCCGAAAGCACGGGCAAGAGCCACATCATCTGGATCGAGCCCGTCGAAGACATCCAGAAGCGCGAGGCGCTGTGGAGCCGCATCGTATCGGGCGACCGCCCGGAGCGTTTCTGATCATGCGCCAGGGCCTCACGTTCAAGCTCTCGGTGCTGCTCGCGCTGATCGGCGTGCTCGCGTCGGGCACGACGGGCTTCTACGCGTATCAGGCGAACCGCACGATGCTCGTGCGCGAAGCCGAGCGCAGCCTGCTCACGTCGACGGAACTGCTCGGCCAGCGCTTCACGATGGCCATCACCGACATCGCCGCCGATGCGCTCGTGCTGTCGACGATGCCATCGGCGGCGGCCGTCGCGATCAGCGACGACGGCACGTCGCTGGAAAACCCGATGCTCGACCGGCTCGCGCAGGTGTTCACGAGCTTCATCGCGCAGCATCCGGAGTATCTGCAAGTCAGGCTCATCGCACGCAATCGCTACGGGCTGGAGCTGATCCGCATCGATCGCGAAGCGGGCGGCACCGTGCGCGTGCAGGAAAGCGCGTTGCAGGAAAAAGGCCAGTTCGCGTATGTGTTCGATACGCTCGCGCTGACGCCGGGGCGCATCTACATTTCGCCGATCGCCGTCAATCACGAGCACGGCGCGCATGCGGCGGAGGGCAAGCCGACGCTGCGGGTCGGCACGCCCGTCGCCGATCCGCACGGCGACGTGGTCGGCGCGGTTGTCATCGATGTGGATCTGGCGAGCCTGCTGCGGCTCTCGCAGGCCGATCTGCCCGCCGACTATCAGGTGTATCTCGCGAACGAGTGGGGCGATTTCCTCGTGCATCCCGACCCGTCGCAGACCTTCGGCTTCGACAAGGGCCGGCGCGTCTTCATGCAGGACAGCTTTGCGGCGACGAAACCGCTTTTCGATCAGTCGACCCAGCCCGTGCTGATGAACGGGCTGTCGCAGCCGAAAGACGCGCATGGACATGTCTACGCATTCGTGCGCCGGCCGTTCGGCGAATCGCAGGGCAACCGCTTCATCGTGCTCGGACTCGCGAAGCCGCTGCACGACGTGCTGACGGGCGCGAACATGCTCGGCGACAGCATCGTGCGCATGGTGCTGATCTTCAGCGCGTTCGCGATCCTGCTCGCCATTCTCTTTGCGCGCGCGCTGACGCGGCCGCTGCATCTGCTCGCGGACGCGGCAACCCACTTCTTCTCCGAGCACGCGATGGTGGCGCTGCCGCTCAAGCGCACCGACGAAATCGGCGTGCTCGCGCGCTGCTTCGACCGCATGCGGCGCGAAATCCATCTGCAAATGGACGAGCTGCACAGCAAGCAGCACGAGCTCACGCATCTCGCGAGTCACGATGGCCTCACGGGTCTGCCGAACCGGATGCTGTTCATGCAGAAGCTGGAGGCAGCGATCGACGAGGCAAGGATGAACGGCGAGCGGCTTGCCGTGCTGTTCATCGATCTGAACCGCTTCAAGCAGATCAACGATCAGTACGGCCACTCGGTCGGCGACGACGTGCTCGCGATCGTCGCGCGGCGTTTGCAGCACGTGCTGTATAGCGGCGATATGGTCGCGCGGCTGGGCGGCGACGAGTTCATCGTGCTTGTGAAGGGCGAGCGCTCGGCCGATGCGGCGCCCGCGATCGCCGCGCGCATCGTGCGCACGCTCGACGACGAAGTGATGGTCGGCGATTGGCAGATGGCCGTCGGCGCGAGCATCGGCATCAGCCAGTTTCCGGCGGACGGCGATTCAGCCGAAGCACTCCTGCTCAACGCGGACGCCGCGATGTATGCGGCGAAATCGGGCGGTTCGGGCGCATGGATTTCGTATCAGGAAGTGCTCGCGATGCAGCCCGCGCGAACCGGGCGCGACATTCATGCGGGCCAGAGCGAACCCGCCGGGGCCGAGCGCGCCGCAGACGGGGCCGACGTGATCGCTTGAGCCTTTTGCACGACGCAAATCACAGGATCTCCGCGCTGCCTGGCGGCACGCTTCTTGCGAAACGCTTGCGTGTCGAAGCGAAAAGGAGAACCCGGATGACCTTGGTCATTTATCTGATCGGCTGGCTGATTTTCATTGGCGGCGTCTCGTGGGCTCTCATCACCATGCACGTGGCGCAGCATTACGTTGCGATCGTCGCCGTTATCCTGCTGGGCATCGGCGTCGTCACGGGCGCGACTCGCGCGCGCGGTCGGGATCGATCTCCATAGTCTTCAAAATTTTCACGGCCTTTTTAAAGGCTTTTTGCAGGCTTTTTCCATGCGCCGACGCGCGCGGCTCCATTCATGTCACGGCGGTCACGACGGCCACCGCGCGCGGGCAGTTTTTGCACGCCGCCATGACATTTCTCGACATAGTTTTTGAACTGACTTGGCGTTCAGGTTCTTCTACAGTTTGATCCGTCGCCACGCTGCATCTGCGAAGTGGCCCGAACCGTGAAGGACACCGCCGTGAAAATCCGCTCGCAACTCTTCTCCTCGTTTTCTGATCTGCTGAAGCGCTCGTCGTCCGCGACGATCGCGCGCGGCGTCTCGCGGCGCATCGCGTTCGCAGCGGCGGCCGCCGTGGTCGGCGCAAGCGCATCGCTCGTCAGCGTGCCAGCGTGGGCCGGATGGTACGGCCACGGCACGGCCTACACGTCGCACGGCACGTATAGCGGCGCGCATGCGGCGTCGTGCGGCGGCGGCACCTGCAACCATGCAGGCGGCGCGATGGGCCCGTACGGCGGCATCGCGAGCAACTCAGGCAGCGTGACGCGCACGGCGCCGGGCCAGTTCTCGAACACGGGTACGGCCTACGGTCCCAACGGACGCTCGGTCCAGCACTCCGGCGACACCAGTTGCGCGAACGGCAGCTGCTCGCACACGGGCGCGATGACGGGCTCGGATGGCAGAACGGCCTCGACGTCCGGCGACGTGACGCGCACGGGTCCTGGCCAATACACATCGTCGGGCACGGTGACGGGCGGCAACGGCAACACCTACAACCACTCGGCATCGACGAACTGCGCCGGCTGGACCTGCTCGCGCTCGGGCACCGTGACGGGCAGCAACGGCGGAACGGTCACGCATTCGGGCAGCGCGACGAGCGTCGCACCCGGCGTCGTCGTCACATCGGGCAGCGCGACGGGCACGCACGGCAACACGGTGACGACGGGCGGCACGGTCGTACGTGGCGGCACCGTCACGACGGGCGGAACGACGGTGGTGACGGGCACCACGACCACGGTCGGCGCAGCTGTCGTCGTGCCGGCGCCCGTGGTTGTGCCGCCGCCTCCGACGTCGACCGTGGTCGTCGCGGCTCCCGTTCCGGCTCCCGCGCCTGTCGTCGTCGCGCCGCCTCCTCCCGCCGTCGTGATTGCGCCGGCGCCCGTCGTGGTTCCGCCGCCTGCGCCGCACGTCGTCGTCGCTGTGCCGCCGCCCGCGCCGCACGTCGTCTACGTCGCGCCGAAGCCGCGTCCCGTCGTGTGGATTCCGGGACACTGGGTCGGCCGCGTGTGGGTGCCCGCGCACTGGGCATAACGAACGCTTGCTTCGAATGACGAACGACGAACGGCGCGACATGCGCCGTTCGTCGTTTTGTGTTTGTCGGTTTGCGTTTGTCTCTTCATCGAAGGCTTCGCAGAGGTCAGCGATGCGCCTTCAATGTCCGTTGCATGGCGCCTCGCGAGAGCCTCGGCCCGCTCCAGACAAACCCTGATTGCTGCGCTGAAAGCGCCGCTGCTATCGTGCGCTGGTCAGTGTGGAAGCGCTTCCACGCGATGCTTCCGCACGGCCCAGTCGGTCGGCCCAAACGACGAATCCAACCCGTCCAGCGAGAGGAGGTTCCGTGGCATACGACGCAGTGGCATCCGGCAACCGTGACCAGCGCGATACTCATCGGGACACGAACACAAGCTCCCGCAGCGACTCCCACATTGATCCCTTCACGCCGCCGCCCGATTCCGTGCTGTGGCGCAAGGACTTCCTGCTCGGCGCGGCGACGGCTTCGTATCAGATCGAAGGTGCCGTCGACGAGGACGGCCGTCTGCCGTCGATCTGGGACACCTTTTCGGCGACGCCCGGCAAGGTGCTCGCAGGCGACACGGGCGCCGTGGCCTGCGATCACTATCATCGGTGGGAAAGCGATTTCGAACTGCTCACGCGGCTCAACTTCGAAGCGTACCGGCTGTCGATCGCATGGCCGCGCGTGATGGACGAAGCGGGCCGTCCCAACGCGAAGGGCATCGGCTTTTACAAGCGTCTGCTCGACAAGCTCAAGGACAAGGGCTTGCAGACCTTCGTCACGCTTTATCACTGGGATTTGCCGCAGCATCTGGAGGAACGCGGCGGCTGGCTCAACCGCGAGACCATCTATCGCTTCGCCGATTACGCTGACCTGATGAGCCGCGAACTGTCGGGCCACGTCGATGCGTGGATGACGCTCAACGAGCCGTGGTGCTCGGCGTTTCTCGGCTATGGCAACGGTCATCATGCGCCGGGCCGCGCGAACGTGCGGTACGCGACGCAGGCGATGCATCATCTGCTGCTCGCGCATGGTCATGGCATGCAGGCGCTGCGCACGAACGATCCGGCGTCGATGAAGGGCATCGTCGCCAACGTCGGGCGCGGCACGCCGGCGTCGGCGAGCGCCGCGGACCAGCGCGCCGCGCATCTGTTCGAAGTGCAGCACAACGCGTGGATTCTGGACCCGCTGCTCAAGGGCGAGTATCCGGCGGACCTGTGGCAGCTGTGGCCCGGCGCCGAACCGCTCGTGCTCGAAGGCGATCTGCAAACCATCGCGACGCCGCTCGATTTCCTCGGCATCAACTATTATTTCCGCACCAACGTGAAGAGCGACGGCGCGCGCGGCTTCGTCGACGTGCCGCTGCCCGATGTCGAACGCACGCAGATGGGCTGGGAGGTGTGTCCGGACGGACTGCGCGATCTGCTGACCGGCTTCGATCGCGCGTATCCGAACCTGCCGCCCATTTACATCACCGAGAACGGCATGGCTTCGGACGACAAGGTGCGGGACGGCCGCGTCGAGGACACGCAACGCATCGCGTTCCTCAGGCGGCATCTGGCCGCCGCCGATCAGGCCGTCAAGCAGGGCGTCGATATTCGCGGTTACTTCGTGTGGTCGTTGCTGGACAACTTCGAATGGGCGTTCGGCTACGAGCGGCGCTTCGGCGTCGTGCACGTCGATTACGCGACGCAGCAGCGCACCGTCAAGCGCAGCGGCGAGCTGATCGCGAAGTTCATCAGGGAGCGCAGCGAGAAGAACTGACCCAAAAGAATTGACCCGAAGCGTTGACCCAAAAGAATGACACATGGCCGCATCAAGCTGCCTGGTTCGCAGCCGACCTGATAAATCGGGCCTCGATCCCGAAGGAGACGGAATGAACAGCACGAAGCAATGGGGGTTGAAAAGCGCTGTCGCGCTCGCACTGGCCATCGCGGGTGTCGTCGCGCACGCCGAGCCGCTGAAGGCCAATGTGATCCACTGGTGGACGTCGGGCGGCGAGTCGGCGGCCATCCGCCAGTTCGCCGACGCGTACAACCAGGCAGGCGGCCAATGGGTCGACAACGCGGTGGCGGGCGCGGACCAGGCGCGCGCGACGGCGATCAATCGCATTGTCGGCGGCGATCCGCCCACGGCTGCGCAGTTCAACACGTCGAAGCAGTTTCATGACCTGATCGATCAGGGCCTCCTCAACAACGTCGATGCCGTCGCCGCGAAAGAGAACTGGGCAGCCATCTTTCCGCAATCGATACTCGACAGCATCAAGGTCAACGGCCATTACTATGCGGCGCCCGTCGACATCCACATGCCCGCGTGGTTCTTCTATTCGAAGCCTGTGTTCGCGAAGGCGGGCATTGCCGGCGACCCGAAGAACTTCGACGAATTTCTCTCCGATCTCGACAGGCTGAAGAAGGCGGGCGTGATACCGCTCGCGCTCGGCGGCCAGCCGTGGCAGGAAAAGATCACGTTCGACGCCGTGTTCGCCGATGTCGGCGGCCCCGATCTCTATCTGAAGGTGTATCGCGACCGCGATGCGAACGCCGTCAACTCCGATGCGTTCAGGAAGGTGCTCGCGTCGTTCAAGAAACTGCACGACTATGTCGACCCGGGTTCGCCGGGCCGCAACTGGAACGACGCGACGGCGCTCGTGATCTCCGGCAAGGCGGGCGTGCAGATCATGGGCGACTGGGCGAAGGGCGAGTTCTCGGCAGCGAAGCAGTCGCCGGGCAAGGACTTCGGCTGCTTCCCGGGCTTCGGTCCGCACTCTCCGTATCTGGTGGCGGGCGACGTGTTCGTGTTTCCGAAGACGGACAACGCGAATTCGATCAAGGCGCAGAACCTGCTCGCGACAGTGATGACGTCGCCTCAGGCGCAGGTCGCGTTCAGCGCGAAGAAGGGTTCGATTCCGATCCGGCCCGACGTCGACGTGAACCAGCTCGACATGTGCGCGAAGGAGGGCATCGCGATCATGAAGGACAAGTCGCGTCAGCTGCCGAATCCGGAGATGCTCGTGTCACCCGACTTGCAGGGCGCGTTGACGGACGTCATCACGAACTTCTGGAACAAGAACCAGTCGGTCGACGATGCGCAAAAGGCCTTTGCGAGCGCACTGAAGGGCTGACGCGCGATGGGGACGCTCAAGTCGCACGCGTTGCCGGAGATGGCCGCGAAGGGCACAAAAGGTACGAAGGGCACGAAGGGCGCGCCCGTGGCGAGAACGCGCGCGCGGCCGCTGCGCAAGCACTGGCCGCTCGCCGCGTGGATCGCGCTGATCCCGATGATGCTGACGGTCGTCTTCGCGTATCTCGGCACGATGCTGTGGACGGCGCGCGTGTCGCTCAGCAACTCGCGCACATTCCCGTCGAGCGACTTCGCGGGCTTCACGCAATACGCGCGGCTCTTTCATAACGACCGCTGGCTGGTGTCGCTGCAGCACATCGCGATCTATGGCGTGTGCTTCATCGTCGCGTGCCTCGTGATCGGCACGCTGCTCGCGATCTTCATCGATCAGCGCGTGATGGCGGAAGGCGTGCTGCGCACGGTGTTCCTGTATCCGTATGCGATGTCGTTCGTCGCGACGGGCCTCGTGTGGCAATGGATACTCAATCCCGAACTCGGCGCGCAGTCGCTGCTGCACAAGTTAGGCTTCACGCATGCGCGCTTCGACTGGATCGTCGATCAGGACTGGGTGATCTATACGATCGTGATCGCGACCGTGTGGCAGGCGTCGGGGCTCGTGATGGCCGTGATGCTCGCGGGCCTGCGGGGCATCGACGACGAATTGTGGAAGGCCGCGCGCATCGACGGCATTCCGCGCTGGCGCGTCTACGTGAGCATCGTGATACCGATGCTCGGCCCGTCGATATCGACGGCTTTCGTGCTGCTGTTCGTCGCCGTGGTGAAGCTGTTCGACGCCGTCGTCGCGATGACGCAAGGCGGTCCCGGCACCGCGAGCGAAGTGCCCGCGAAGTTCATCATGGACTATCTGTTCGGGCGCGCGAACATCGGTCTCGCGTCGGCGGCGTCGATCGTGCTGCTCGCGACGGTGCTCGCGATTCTTGCGCCGTTCCTGTACGCGCGCAGCCGCGCTTCATTGCGCAAGGAGGTGTGATGAGCGCGACGCTTCCATCTTCTTTCGATTCGCAGCGCCGCCGTCATGCGCGAAAAAAGCGCTTTTCGCCGTCACGTTTGGGCATATACGGCTTTCTGATCGTCGCCGCGCTCTTCTTCCTGTTGCCGCTCTACGTGATGCTCGTGACATCGATCAAGCCGATGAGCGAGATACGTCTGGGCAATCTGCTAGCGCTGCCGGTGCACTTCACGCTGCAGCCGTGGGGCGACGCGTGGCAGTCGGCGTGCACGGGCCTCGATTGCGACGGCATTCGCGTGGGCTTCTGGAACTCGGTGCGCATCGTCGTGCCGAGCACGGTGTTCTCGATCGTGATCGGCGCGATCAACGGCTATGCGCTGTCGTTCTGGCGGCCGCGCGGCGCGGGGCTCTTGTTCGGCGTGCTGCTGCTCGGCGCGTTCATTCCGTACCAGGTGATGATCTATCCGATGGTGCGCGTGCTCGCGAGCGTGCATCTGTTCAGCTCGCTGCCGGGCATCGTGATCATCCATACGATCTTCGGCATGCCCGTGATGACGCTGCTGTTCCGCAACTACTACGCGGGCATTCCGCTGGAGCTGTTCAAGGCCGCGCGCATCGACGGCGGCGGTTTCTGGTGCATCTTCTTTCAGCTGATGCTGCCGATGTCGCTGCCCATCATCGTCGTCGCGATGATCCTGCAGGTGACGAACATCTGGAACGACTACCTGCTCGGCCTCGTGTTCGCAGGCACGAAGAACTTGCCGATGACGGTGCAGCTCAACAACATCATCAACACGACGACGGGCGAGAAGATCTACAACGTCAACATGGCGGCGACCATCCTGACTTCGATCGTGCCGCTTGCGGTGTATTTCGTTTCGGGCCGCTGGTTCGTGCGCGGCATCGCGACGGGCGCGGTGAAGGGCTAGAAGAGCTAGAGCAGAGATCGAGGCTGATATGGCAACCGATTTGGCAACCGCGGCGAACATGGCCAACGTCGCGGTCCGCGACCTGAAGATCCAGCTTGGCGCGAACACGGTGATCGACGCGCTCGATCTCGACGTGCGCGCGGGCGAATTCGTCGTGCTGCTCGGTCCGTCGGGCTGCGGCAAGTCGACGTTGCTGCACAGCATCGCGGGCCTGATCGACGTGACGGAAGGCAGCATCGAGATCGGCGGCGAGGACATGACGTGGGCCGATCCGAAAGACCGGCGCGTCGCGCTCGTGTTCCAGTCGTATGCGCTCTATCCGACGATGAGCGTCGAGCGCAATCTGTCGTTCGCGCTGCGCATCAACGGCACGCCGAAGGCGGAAATCGAGCGGCGCGTCGCGCGCGCGTCCGACATGCTGCAACTCGGCCCGTTGCTCAAGCGCAAGCCCGCACAGCTGTCGGGCGGGCAGCGGCAGCGCGTCGCGATCGGACGCGCGATCGTGCGCGAGGCCGATGTGTTCCTGTTCGACGAGCCGCTGTCGAATCTCGACGCGAAGCTGCGCACGGAGTTGCGCCGCGAACTGAAGCAGCTGCATCAGCGCCTGGGCGCGACGATGATCTACGTGACGCACGATCAGGTCGAAGCGATGACGCTCGCCACGCGCATGGCCGTGATGAAGAGCGGCGTGATCCAGCAGTTCGGCACGCCCGCCGAAGTGTACGCGCGGCCCGCGAATCTCTTCGTCGCGACCTTCCTCGGCTCGCCGTCGATGAACCTGCTCAACGGCACGCTCGCGGTGCAAGGCGGCGGCGTGCGCTTCACGGGCGCGAAGCTCGACGTCGACGTGTCGCGTTACGCGTTCGCCGCGCAGCCCTCGCATGGTGAGCCGTGCGTGCTCGGCGCGCGGCCCGAGGACGTGCGCGTGCGGATCGGCGCGGATTCGGATCAACGCGGACAAGTGTCGCTTATCGAACCAATGGGCAACCACCGCGTTGTCTGGCTCGATTATCATGGCATCCAGATCGCGTCGATTGATCAGGAGAAAACGCCCGTTGCCGTGGGCGATTCCATCGCGTTTGCGATCGACGGCGCGCATATATCGCTGTTCGACGAGGCTGGCGGCGCGCGCCTCTGAGCAGCACGCGCAACAACACAAGCGGACGGAGATACCGTGGCGACTCTCAAGGATGTCGCGGAGCTGGCGGGCGTGGGGCTGTCGACGGCCTCGCGCGCCATTTCCGGCAAAGGACCTGTATCGGCCGAAGCGGCCGCGCGCGTGAAGGCCGCGATTGCCGAACTCAACTTCCGGCCTTCGTCGATCGGCCGCGCGATGGCCACGCAGCAGCTCGGCATCATCGGCCTGTTCGTGCCGACGTTCTTCGGCTCGTACTACGGCACGATCCTCAAGCAGACCGATCTCGAGCTGCGCGCGGTGCATCGGCATGTGGTCGTGGCGACGGGCTGCGGGCAATCGTCGCCGCGCGAGCAGGCGCTCGAAGCCGTGCGCTTTCTGATCGGGCGCGATTGCGACGGCGTCGTCGTGATCAGCCACGACCTGCATGACGAAGACCTCGACGAGTTGCACCGGATGCATCCGAAGATGGTCTTTCTGAACCGTTCGTTCGAACAATTGCCCGATGCGTCGTTCTGCGCGGACCATCGGCGCGGCGGCGAACTGGCCGCGGCGACGCTGCTCGAACATGGGCACCGGCAAATCGCCGTGATTTCAGGGCCTTTCACGGCATCGGACAACATCGAGCGGCTCGACGGCTTCTTCGACGAGCTCGCGCGTCACGGCATCGCGCGCGATATGGTGCCGTTGATCGAATCCGACTTCTCGCCAGAAGGCGGCTATGCGGCGACATGCCAGTTGCTCGATTCGAAGGTGCCGTTCACGGGGCTCTTCTGCGCGAACGACATGATGGCCGTCAGCGCGCTCGCGCGTTTTCATCAAGTGGGAATCTCGGTGCCCGACGATGTCTCCGTGATCGGCTACGACGACGACTACTCGGCCGTCTATGCGGCACCCGCGTTGACGTCGGTGCATATTCCGACCGCGCAGCTCACGCAGAACGCGGTGCGCTGGCTGATCAACCAGTGCTATGGCACGAAGTCGGAGATCTTCCGCGAGTTTCCAGTGACGGTCACGATGCGCGCGTCGGTGGGGCGGCCGAAAACGGCGTGATGTCATGCTGCCTTCGGCGGCGGCCATGCATGTGAAAAAGGGCAGGCCGTTTCCCGCTGCGCGCGCGGCTGCATTAGCATTGAGGGCTCACCAGGAGCCCGCGATGCAGCTACCCACTCTCGACAATCCCTTTCTCGAATCGCTGTCGGTCGAATTGACCGAATGGAAATACGGCTACGCCGAACTCACGATGCCGATCCGGCCCGCGACGCTCAACCGTCAGCGCGTGCTGCAAGGCGGCGCGATCGCCACGCTGCTCGATGCGGCGGCGGGCTACTCGGGCCTCTATAGCGACGGCGATCCGATCCATGCGTTCACGCTGTCGCTGACCATCAGCTATCTCGACAAGGGCCTCGGAGAAAACGTGATCGGCAAGGGCTTTCTCGAACGCCGTGGCCGCTCGGTGTTCTTTGCGCGCGCCGAAGCGTGGGTCGACCACAAGGTGCTGATCGCGAGTGCGCAGGGCGTGTTCAAGTACGCGTGACGCCGCGCCGCCCCTTCGATGACGATGCAACCTTGCCGCTCCACGCGTTGTGACCGGTAACGCTTTCGGCGTTCGCACGGCAGAGGGCCGTGCGGCCCGCAGGTAAGGATTCGCGCAATCGGCTAAGATCGACGTTCCCAGCAGCCCGATCCGGACCGCGCGCAGCGCTCGCGGCCCGGCGACTTTCCACTTTCAGGAATACAGCATGGTCACATCCAGCAGCTACACCGATACCCGTCTGTTGATCAACAACGAGTGGTGCGACGCCGCCAGCGGCAAGACCCTCGACGTCATCAATCCCGCGACGGGCAAGCCGATCGGCAAGGTCGCGCACGCGGGCAAGGCAGATCTGGACCGCGCGCTGGAAGCGGCGCAAAAGGGTTTCGAAGCGTGGCGCAAGGTGCCCGCCAACGAGCGCGCCGCGACGATGCGCAAGGCAGCCGCGTTCGTGCGCGAGCGCGCCGAAAGCATCGCGCGCCTGATGACGCAGGAGCAGGGCAAGCCGTTCGCCGAAGCGCGCATCGAAGTGCTGTCGGCTGCCGACATCATCGAGTGGTTCGCCGACGAAGGCCGCCGCGTCTATGGCCGCATCGTGCCCTCGCGCAACCTGAACGCGCAGTCGCTCGTGATCAAGGAGCCGATCGGCCCCGTCGCCGCGTTCACGCCGTGGAACTTCCCCGTCAACCAGATCGTGCGCAAGCTGAGCGCCGCGCTTGCAAGCGGCTGCTCGTTCCTCGTGAAAGCGCCTGAAGAGACGCCCGCATCGCCCGCGGGCCTGCTGCAGGCATTCGTCGATGCGGGCGTGCCTGCCGGCACCGTCGGCCTCGTGTTCGGCGACCCGGCCGAAATTTCGAGCTACCTGATTCCGCATCCCGTGATCCGCAAGGTCACGTTCACGGGCTCGACGCCTGTCGGCAAGCAACTCGCCGCGATGGCCGGCCAGCACATGAAGCGCGCGACGATGGAACTGGGCGGCCACGCGCCCGTGATCGTCGCGGAAGATGCCGACGTCGCGCTCGCCGTCAAGGCAGCGGGCGCGGCGAAGTTCCGCAACGCGGGGCAGGTCTGCATTTCGCCGACGCGCTTTCTCGTGCACAACAGTATCCGCGAAGAATTCGCGGCGGCGCTCATCAAGCATGCTGAAGGCCTGAAGATCGGCGACGGTCTCGCCGAAGGCACGCAACTCGGGCCGCTCGCGAACCCGCGCCGTCTGACGGCGATGGCGAGCATCGTCGAGAACGCGCGCGCAACGGGCGCGACCATTGCGACGGGCGGCGAGCGCGTCGGCTCGGAAGGCAACTTCTTCGCGCCGACGGTGCTGACCAATGTGTCGCTCGAAGCCGATGTGTTCAACAACGAGCCGTTCGGTCCCGTCGCTGCGATTCGCGGCTTCGACAAGCTCGAAGACGCGATCGCCGAAGCTAACCGCCTGCCGTATGGTCTTGCAGGCTATGCGTTCACGAAGTCGTTCCGCAACGTGCATCTGCTGTCGCAGAACCTCGAAGTCGGCATGCTGTGGATCAACCAGCCCGCCACGCCGACGCCGGAAATGCCGTTCGGCGGCGTGAAGGATTCGGGCTACGGCTCGGAAGGCGGGCCGGAGGCGATGGAAGCTTATCTCGTGACGAAGGCCGTGACGGTGATGGCCGCCTAACGTCTACACAAACGTCACATGCCGCCCGCTGCAACGGCGGGCGGTTTATCGTCAGTCATCGAACTCCCATCGGCCATCTGCGAACGCGCGCGACAGCCGTTCGTCGGACGAATCGAAAGCCGTTGGTAAAACTCCCGATTGGTCGCGTCGCGATGCGCTTCTAGCATGGCGATCGATGCAACGTGCCCGCGACTTCTGCTGTGCGATGTCCAGACACGCGGCATCGATGGGTCGGCGGCTCGTTCGGATCATATTGCTCATACCGTTGCCGTCTTTTCAAACGCGGCAGGCCGGCCCCGTTCTCGTCGTATTGCTCACTGATCACTGAATGGTTCGCGGCAGGCGAGGCGCGTGCAGCGACCCTCGGCATCGCCCGTATCGCGCACGTGAAAACAAAAACGAAAACGCACGACGCGCCGACATCGGGTGCTCGCGCGTGCAATCGCCGCGCGAATCTCGAGACCGTTTTTGCGCCTGAGTGTCGTTCAACACAAGTCACTGCACGAGTCACTGGAGAGCTTCGATGATCTTTCACGCGTCCATTCCCACGCACAACCCTGAGCGCGTCGCGCGCACGCTCGCCGAATTGTGGGGCGGTTTCGCCGCGCCGTTTTCGCCTTTCGAAGGCGCCTGGATGGCGGTCGCGGGCGACGATCGCGGCACCATCATCGAGACCTATCCGAGCGATCTCACGCTCACGCCCGGCGACACGCAGGAGCCGCTCGCTTCGAAGATGGGCACGCGTGCGCAATACAGCGGCTTCCATATGGCCGTCGCGACGCCGCTCTCCGAGCAGGAAGTGATCGCGATCGGCGAGCGAGAAGGATGGCGCGCGGTACGCTGCACGCGCGGCAACGACTTCTTCGACGTGATCGAGTTGTGGATCGAGAACGGCACGCTGATCGAACTGCTGACGCCCGACATGCAGGCGCAGTATCGCAGCTTCGCGACGCCTGAGAATTTCCGCGCACTCGCTACACAAGCCCAAGCCCACGCACAGGCTTGATCTTTTGCTTGCGTGCTTCTGTTGTCGCGGTGCAATGACTACACTGCGGTGAATGCGATCACCGGGGTGTGCGATGACTGAAGCTACGAATATCTACGCAGGGAAAGCTCCCGCGTCGGTTGCGACGTTCAAGAGCGCGCATGGATTTTCGGTGACGGTCGCGCGATTGCGCGGCCTGCTCGCCGACAAGGGCATGACGATCTTCGTCGATATCGATCAGGCGGATGCCGCCGCGCAGGTCGGCATGACGCTGCGCCCGACACGCCTGATCGTGTTCGGCAACCCGAAGGGCGGCACGCCCGTGATGGAGGCGAATCCGTGCGCGGCGCTGCTGTTGCCGTTGAAGGCGCTCGTGTGGGAAGACGAAGCGCGCGCCACCTGGCTTGCCATCGACGATGTGACGGGCGCGCTCGTCGACGACTATGGGCTGGACGCGTCGCTTGTCGCGCCACTCGCGAAGGCGAAGGGGCTGATCGAGATGGTGGCTGCGCGTGAGCCGGCTTGAGCCGCGCGTTCGTACTGGGCCTTCGAGCCGCCGCGCCGCATGACTTTGCAACGACGCATCGGACGCCGCGCTTCGTCACCTTGACGCGCCCCCGCCCTGGGTCCTGCGGTCCCACGTTTTCAGGCAGACACCGAGAAATTCCGCGAAGCCATCGGCGGACGGCGACAGCGAGCGATCGACGGGGCGATAGATGCACACTTCGCGGATCGTCTCCGGTTCGACGACGCGCCGCATCGCGAGGCCGAACGTCTGCGCGAGCGGCTTCACATAAGCCGGCGCGAGCGTAACGGCGAGACCCTGCGCGGCGAGACCAAACGCGGTCGTCACGTTGTCGACGACTTCGACGGGCGCGATCCGCGCATCCGACGGCTGATCGGCCAGCATCTGCGCGACGCTCGCTTCGTGATCGCGGCCCGTCGCGACGATGGGCGTTCCGCGCAGATCGTGCCAGCGCAAGCGCCGCCGATGCGCAAGCGGGTGATCGCCTGCGCACCACAACACCCACGGGCTGCGGAAAATCGCTTCGCGCCGCACGCGGTCGCCCGTCGCGCGATCGGGGCCGACGGCCAGATCGACGTCGCCGCTCGCGACGCGCTCCACCAGTTGCTCGACATCCGTATCCACGACGCGCACGACGACCTTCGGCTTCTGCGCCGCGTAGCCTGCGATTGCGTAGGGCAGCGCCGTGCTCGCGAGAACGAGCGGCGCGCCGACGCGCACGATGCCCGCCGCGCGGTTGCGGATATCGCTCGCCGTCTGCTCGGCGGCGCGCAGATGGCGCAGCACCGATTCCGCCGAAGACAGAAAGTCGCGGCCCGCCGTCGACAGGCTCACGCGACGCGTCGTGCGGTCGAACAGACGAAAGCCAAGCTCGCGCTCCAGCTCCGCCAGCAACTGGCTGACGGCGGACGACGTAAGCCCCAGCCGTTCCGCCGCCGCGGCAATGCCGTTCTGATCGACAATCGCGAGAAACGCCTCGAATTGGCGTATGGTGACACGTGTGAGGGCCATCGGGCGATTCTAAAGCTAAACTTACGAATCATCCAAAATCGATTGATTGTGATGAAGCGCGCTTTTAGCGACACTGTTGCGACGCACCGGTTCATGCGACCCCGGTTCATGCAACCTTTCGCACCGTCGAGCCAACATCAACACAGATAGAGACAATGCCATGTTCGAACACATCCCAGCCTACCCCGGCGATCCTATCCTGAGCCTCAACGAAGACTTCCAGCGCGATCCGCGCACGAACAAGGTCAATCTGAGCATCGGCATCTACTTCGACGAAAACGGCACGCTGCCCGTGATGTCGGCCGTGCGCGAGGCCGAGGCCGCCATCGTCGCGCAGGGCACGCCGCGTTCGTATCTGCCGATGGCGGGGCTGCCCGCCTACCGCGACGCCGCGCAGGCGCTGGTGTTCGGCGCCGATAGCGAAGCGCGCGCGGCGGGCCGCATCGCGACGGTCCAGACGGTCGGCGGATCGGGCGCGCTCAAAGTTGGCGCGGACTTTCTCAAGCGTCACTTCGCGAGCTCGCAGGTGTGGCTCTCCGATCCCAGCTGGGAGAATCACCGCGTCGTGTTCGAAGCAGCGGGGCATACCGTGAACACGTATCCGTACTACGACGACGCGACGGGCGGCCTGCGCTTCGACGCGATGCGCGACACGATCGACGCGCTGCCCGAGCGCAGCATCGTGTTGCTGCATGCGTGCTGCCACAACCCGACGGGTGTCGACCTGACGACGGAGCAATGGCGCGAACTCGTGCCCGTGCTGCAGCGTCGCAAGCTGATCGCGTTCGTCGACATGGCTTATCAGGGCTTCGGCGACGGCCTCGAAGAAGACGCGGCATGCGTGCGGATGCTGGCATCGGCGGACGTGCCGTTGATCGTCGCGAACTCGTTTTCGAAGAACTTCTCGCTGTATGGCGAACGCTGCGGCGCGCTGAGCGTCGTCTGCAAAGACGCCGCCGAAGCGCAGCGCGTGCTCGGCCAGCTCACCTTCACGATCCGCGCGAACTACAGCAACCCGCCGATGCACGGCGCGCGACTCGTCGCGGGCGTGCTCGGCGACGCAAAGCTGCGCGCGTCATGGGACGACGAGCTGCGCGTGATGCGCGATCGCATCCATGAAATGCGTCATGCGATTCATGATGGCCTCGCTGGACGCGTCGACGAAGTGATGCGCGCGCGTTATGTCGCGCAGGTCGGCATGTTCACGTACACGGGCCTGAGCGCCGCGCAGGTCGAAACGCTGCGCAACGAGCACGGCATCTATCTGCTGCGCTCTGGGCGGATGTGCGTCGCGGGACTGAATCGCAGTAACGTCGGCTATGTGGCGTCGGCGATCGCGGCCGTCGCGGGGCAGGGCGCGCGCCAGTAACGAGCCCAGCGAGGAGACACACATGATTCTGGAGCGGGACAAAGAGGCTGCGCCGACGATGCATCCCGACGAATGGCAGGCGCGCGTTCAATTGGCCGCCTGCTATCGCGTCTTCGATATGCTGGGCTGGACCGAGCTGATCTACAACCACATCACCGTGCGCCTGCCCGAAAGCGTGGCGGGCGGCGCGAAGCAATTCCTGATCAACCCGTTCGGCCTGCACTACAGCGAAGTGACCGCGCGCAACCTGGTGAAGATCGACGCGCAAGGGCGCATCCTCGACGGCTCCGCCTATCCGGTGAACCCGGCGGGCTTCACCGTGCATGCAGCGCTGCACGAGGGCATCCAGGATGCGCATTGCGTGATGCATACGCATACGACGGCGGGTGTTGCCGTCGCATGCTCGGAGGGCGGCTTGCAGCAGACGAATTTCTACAGCGCGCAGTTGCACGAGCGCATTGCGTATCACGACTTCGAAGGCATCACGATTCATGCCGAAGAAGGGCCGCGCCTCGTCGAGCATATCGGCGACCGGCAGGCTGTGATCCTGCGCAATCACGGACTGCTGGCGTGGGGCAAGACGCTGCCGCAAGCGTTCGCGTATCTGTGGACGCTGAACCGCGCGTGCGAGATCCAGGTCGCGACGTTCGCGATGGGCCCGGCGCGCGCAGTGCCTGAAGCGATCGCCGAGCGGTGCTCGCGCGATGCGCTGCAATTCGACGTGCGCTACGGCGCGGGACAGGATGTGTTCGACGCACTGGTGCGCAAGGTCGACAGGATCGACGCCGGCTACAAGCACTGAGGAAGAAGAACGATGAAGGTATGCATTTACGGCGCGGGCGCGATCGGCGGATGGATGGGCGTGAAGCTCGCGCAAGCGGGCTGCGACGTGAGCGTGGTCGCGCGCGGCGCGACGCTCGACGCATTGCGCGAACACGGCTTGCGCCTCGTCGAAAACGGCGACATGCATGCGGTGAAGGTACATGCAAGCGAGCAGCCCGAAGCGCTCGGCGCGCAGGACCTCGTGATCGTCGCCGTGAAGGCGCCGGGCATGGCCGATGTCGCGCGGCATATCGGGCCGCTTCTCGGCGCGAACACGATGGTGCTGACGGCGATGAACGGCGTGCCGTGGTGGTTCTGCGACGGCCTGCAAGGCGAGTTCGCGGGCGCGCGTCTCGCGTCCGTCGATCCCGATGGCTCGATCGCGGCCGCGATTCCCGCAACGCGCACGTTGGGTTGCGTCGTGCATGCGAGTTGCCGCGTCGATGCACCTGGCGTCGTCGCGCATCATCAGGGACGCGGATTGATCGTCGGCGAAGCGACGGGACGCGCAAGCGAGCGCGTGACGTCGCTGGTCGAGCTGCTGCGCAAGGCGGGCTTCGATGCCACCGCGTCCGGGCAGATTCAGCGTGACGTCTGGTACAAGCTGTGGGGCAACATGACGATGAACCCGATGAGCGCGATCACGGGCGCGACCACCGACAAGATTCTCGGCGATCCGCTCGCGCGCGATTTCGTCACGCGCGTGATGCTGGAAGCGAAAGAGATCGGCGCGCGCTTCGGCATACCCATCGATCAGGCGCCCGAAGATCGTCACGCCGTCACGCTGAAGCTCGGCGCGATGCGCACGTCGATGCTGCAGGACGTCGAAGCGGGCAAGGCCGTCGAACTCGATGCGCTCGTAGGCGCGGTCTGCGAACTCGGGGCGCTGACGGGCGTCGAAACGCCGTATGCGAACGCGCTGTTCGGGCTCGCGCGGCTGCATGCCCGCGCGCGCGGACTGTATCCTCAAGCGTGAGCACACGCCTTTCAACTTCGCGGCATCGAGCATGAAATTCACCGATCTTTCGTCGCCGGCTTACTTCGACAATCCCTATCCGTTCTACGAGGACATCCGGCGCGCGGGTGCTTTCGTGCCGCTCGCGCCCAACGTGATGTTGACCGGCCGGCACGCCGTGATCGACGCGCTGTTGCCCGACCGCCGCATGGGCAAGACGTATATGCCGAGCGTGGTCGCGCGTTATGGCGAGGCCGCGCGGGGACAGCCGGTGTTTCAGGCGCTCGACCGCACGTTGCTGATGATGAATCCGCCCGTGCATACGCGCCTGCGCACGCTGCTGATGAAGGCGTTCAACGCGCGGCAGATCGAGACGCTGCGCCGGATCGTCGAAGAGACGACGGACAGTCTGATCGACGCGATGCAGGGCAAGCGTGAAGTCGATCTCGTCAAGGAGTTCGCGTTGCCGCTGCCGTTGCAGATCGTCTGCCGGCTGCTCGATGTGCCCATCGAAGAAGGGCAACGGCTCGGCGACGCGGCGGGCCTGCTCGTCTCCACGTTCGATCTCGCGCCGCTTTCGGCCGATGCGCTCGCGCGCGCGAATCAGGCGGCGCTCGATCTCGAACAGTACTTCGGCGCCGTGGTCGCACAGCGGCGTGCCGCGCCCGGCGGCGATATCGTTTCGTCGCTGATCCAGGCGGAAGAGGGCGGCGAGCGGTTGTCGGAGGAAGAGATCGTGTCGAACGCGATTCTGCTCTTCGTCGCGGGACACGAGACCACCTCGAACATGCTCGGCAATGCGCTGATCGCGCTGCACCGGCATCCGGCGCAACTGGCGCGTCTGATTTCCGGGCCGTCGCTGATGTCGAAGGCCGTTGCCGAATGCGCGCGCTATGACACGGCGGTGCAGATGGTGGTGCGCACCGCGTTCGACGATGTCGAAGTGGAAGGCGCGACGCTTGCGCGCGGCTCGATCGTGTTCATGCTGCTCGGCTCGGCGAATCGCGACCCCGAGCGCTTCGAGCGGCCCGATGCGCTCGATATCGAACGCGAGCCGTCAGGCCATCTGCTGACTTTCGGCGCGGGCATTCACTATTGCCTCGGCGCGCGCCTCGCGATGATGGAACTCGAGATCGCGCTGCGCAAGCTGATGACGCGCTTGCCGCAGATGCGCGTCACGAATCTCGATGCGCTCGTATGGCACAGGCGGAACAATCTGCGCGGCGTCGAATCGCTGATGGCCGCGCTTTGATCGCGCTTTGATCGTTTCGCGCGGAGCCTGACTGATGCGGGTTCAGACCATCTCGCGATGCCAGCGTTCCAGTTGCTCGATCGTCGTCCCCGCGCCGCCGCAGACGATCACGAGCACGCTATCGAAGCGCTGCAGCGCTTGCGTCGGCCGATACACCAGCGCGAGGCTCGCGCCGCATGCGGGCTCGACCAGCACGCGGTGATCGTCGACGAAGCGGCGCGACGCGGTGACGGCTTCCGCATCCGACACCACGATACATTCGACGGGATGCGTCTGCGTCAGCGTAAAGGCCTGCTCGCAGACCTGCTTCGCGCCCAGCGACGTCGCGACGCTCGTAATGCCCGGCAATTCGATCCGCTTGCCCGCGCGCACCGATTGCGCGAGCGACGACGCGCCTTCCGTTTCGACGGCAATGACGGGCACGTTGCCGAGGCCGTTGCGCCGCAAGCCCTCGATCACGCCCGCCATCAGGCCGCCACCGCCCACCGACAACACGACAGCA
Organism: Paraburkholderia franconis; assembly: GCF_009362735.1. GTDB lineage: Bacteria > Pseudomonadota > Gammaproteobacteria > Burkholderiales > Burkholderiaceae > Paraburkholderia > Paraburkholderia franconis. The sequence goes on from NZ_WHNP01000005.1 coordinate 211,382, forward strand.
TCGAATCTCGCTCCGGTGCCCGCGACCTCGTCGATCATCGATGCGTGGCCCTGCCAGAGGAGCGGATCGTCGAACGGATGGATGAACGCGTCATCGGGGCCGGCCTCTTCGAGCGCGAACGCGTTGGCTTCCTGCCAGGTCGCGCCGTGCACGATCACGTCCGCGCCCTGCAGGCGGATCAGCTCCTTCGCGCGCTCGCCTGTGCTCTGCGGCACGACAACCGTGACGGGGATCGACAGCGCGCGGCCTGCATACGCGACCGCAATACCCGCATTGCCGCCCGACGACGACACGAACCGCCGCTTGCCGGCCTTCGCGTGCTCTTCGCACGCGTAGCCGATGCCGCGAATCTTGAACGAGCCGGGCGGTTGCAGCGCGTCCATCTTGAGCAGCACGCGGCGGCCAAGCGCGCGGCTGAGCGGTTGCGAGTCGAGTAGGGGAGTGTCGATGTGCAGTGTCATGGTGAAGGTGCCTGCGGCGGCGCGATGAGGGTGTGTCGCGGAGTCGTTAATGATAGCAAGCGGTGGTGGAACGGGCTTCATGTCCGCGACGGTGCGAAGCCGTCGCAGACATCACGTCAGACAGAACGATTACATCCCCGCAATCAAACTCGGATCGCCGGAAAACCGCTCGTTGCCACGCGCGGGCCCATCGTCGAGCAACCCTTTCGTCAGCTCAAGCGCCTGGCGCTCGAACAACCGCCGATACACGCCGTGGTCGAGCCGGATCAGCTGTTCATGGCTGCCTTCCTCGACGACGCGCCCCTTGTCGAGCACGAGCAGCCGGTCCAGCGCGCGCACCGTCGACAGCCGGTGCGCAACCACCAGCGTCGTGCGTCCGACCATCAGCCGCTCCATCGCCTGCTGGATCAGCACTTCGCTTTCGCTGTCGAGGCTCGATGTCGCTTCGTCGAAGATCAGAACGGGCGAATCCGCGAGAAACGCGCGCGCAATCGCGACCCGCTGACGCTCGCCGCCCGACAGTTTCACGCCGCGCTCGCCGACGAGCGTGTCGTAACCGAGCGGCAGCTCACTGATGAACTCATGCGCGCTCGCGAGCTTCGCGGCCTGCACGATTTCGTCAAACGTAGCGCCGGGGCGCGCGTACGCGATGTTCTCCGCGAGCGACCGGTGAAACAGGATCGGTTCCTGCTGCACGATTGCAATGCGGCGGCGCAACGACGCCTGCTGCACATCGGCGATGTTCTGTCCGTCGATCGTGATGCGGCCTTCGTCGATGTCGTACAGACGCTGGATCAGCTTGATGAACGTCGTCTTGCCCGAGCCCGAATGGCCGACCAGCCCAATCCGCTCGCCCGGCGCGATGCGCAGCGAGAAGTCGCGATACAGCGGCGTGCGATGCGCGCCGTAGCGGAACGTCACGTTCTCGAAACGGATCTCACCCTCGCCGATATCGATGGCGCGCGCGCCCGGCTTGTCCTCGATGCCGAGCGGCTCGCGTTCGAGCGCGACGAGTTCTTCCATGTCGTTCACCGAGCGCTGAAGGTTGCGCACGTGCATGCCGACATCGCGCAGATAGCCTTGCAGCACGAAGAAGGTGGTCAGCGCATACGTGATGTCGCCGACGCTCGCTTCGTCGCGCAGCCACAGCAGCAGCGCCGCGCCGAGTATCGCCGCCTGCATCAGCGCGAGCATGGCGCCCTGCACGCCGCCATTGGTCGTGCCGCGCTGCCACGTGCGGCGCGTGCGCTGACGCCATTTGCCGATCACGCGGTCGAGCCGCGACTCTTCGCGTTCTTCCGCGCCGAACGCCTTGACGACGGCGTTGCAGCTGACGGCATCCGCGAGCGCGCCGCCCAGGCGCGTGTCCCACAGGTTGCCGAGGCGCGCAGCGGGCGCGACATAGCCGAGCGACAGCGCGATCGTCACCGCGACATACAGCAGCGAACCCACCCCGACCACGACGCCCATCACGGGCCAGTGAATGCCGAGCAGCACCGTCGATCCCGCGAGCATCACCAGCGAGGGCAGCAGCGCGATCAGCAGCGTGTCGTTGAGCAGGTCGAGCGCCCAGATGCCGCGCGTGATCTTGCGCACGGTCGAGCCCGCGAAGCTGTTCGCGTGCCAGACGGTCGAGAAGCGCTGCACGCGATGAAACGCGTTCGCGCAGATCGCGCTCATCATCTTCAGCGTCATCACGATGATGCTGCGATAAACCAGTTGACGCAGCACCGTGCCGCCGATGCCGAGGCCGATCAGCGTGACGAACGCGATCAGCGCCGCATGCGAGGCGGCCGCCTTGCCACTTGCGCCGCTCGCGCTGCCCGACGTGAGCGCATCGACGAGACGCCCCGCGAACATCGGCGTCAGCACGTCGGCGAACGCGGCTGTCAGCGCGAACAGCGCAATGCCGACGATGCGCACCGGCTGCCTGCGCCAGTGATTGAATGTGAAGCCGAGAACGCTTCTGAACGCTTGCGCGCCAAAGTCGAGTTTTTTGCTAGCCATGTGTCACAGCGTGCGGCGCGACGCGCGCATCGCTATCCAGTCAGGAGATTCGAGAGCAGACGGCCGATGCCCGCCAGTTGCGGCAGGGACGAATAAAACCGGTTGTCTGGTAAAAGCGCGGGCCTCTGCGTGCCCACACTGACGGCGACCTAGCTCGGCGAGCTGATGACGCGTCGTGGAAACCCGCGAGAGACTGCGATGTGCATTGCGTGCATTGAACGCCTCCCTTGGGTGAATGAGTAGATGAGATGAAGTACTGCGTCTGAGGTGCTCGATTGTAGCAGGAAAGCTTGCGTAAAGTGATCGCGGATTGCCTTGACCCGATGCGAAGTGGTGGCTTTATGCGTGCTTCATCGAGCGTTCATTGCCCCGTTCATCGAGCGTTCATCTGCTGTTCATCGAGCGTTCATCTGCTGTTCATCGAGCGTTCATCTGCTGTTCATCGAGCGTTCATCGAAGGGCACACGACTGGTTTTCAGGGCCCGAAGCCGGCGTGCCGGATACAATGCCGCAGCGCCGAAGCGTCCAGGCTTTGCCCAAACCGCGACCCAACCTGATTCGACCTCAATTCATGTCCAGTTCCACTCGGGCCTTTCTGCTCGGCCCGTTGCTCAAAGGGGTGTCCCGATCGTTCTATCTGACGTTGCGCATCTTGCCCGCCGGCATGCGCGACCCGATCGGGCTTGCGTATCTGCTCGCGCGCGCCGCCGACACGATCGCCGATACCGCGCTGATCCCGCCGGCGCAACGCCTCGAACTGCTGCTCGCGCTGCGCGAACAGGTCAACGGCGCGGCCGGCGACGGCGAACTCGCGCGCAGGCTCGCAAGCGAAGTCGCGGGCAAGCAGACGCAGTCGGATGAAAAGGTGCTGCTCGAATCGATCGCGCCTGCACTCGATGTGCTGTCGCAACTCGACGAGGCCGACCACGCCGCCGTGCGCGAGATCGTCACGACGCTGACGACGGGCATGGAGTTCGATCTGCGCACGTTCCCCGACGAGCGTTCGGGCCTGATCGCCGCGCTGCGCGAGTGGGACGAACTGGATCGCTATACGTACCTCGTCGCGGGATGTGTCGGCGAATTCTGGACGAAGATGACCTACGCGCATTTGCCCGGCACGTTGAAGACGGACGCCGCGACGATGCTCGATCGCGGCGTGCGTTTCGGCAAGGCGTTGCAGATGACGAACGTGCTGCGCGATTGCGGCAAGGATCTGCGGATCGGGCGCTGCTATCTGCCGTCCTCGATGCTCGACCGGTTCGGGCTGAGCCCGCAGCAACTGCTGGAACCGCAGGCATCGGCGCGCGCGCGGCCGTTGATGCATGAACTCGTGCGCAAGTCGCTCGATCATTTCCGCGCGGCGCTCGATTACACGCTCGCGATTCGGCGCTTCTCGCTGCGCTTGCGGCTCGCGTGCGTGTGGCCGATCGTGATCGGGCTCGAAACGCTGCTGCTGCTGGTCGACAACGCGCACTGGCTCGAACCGGCGAAGGTATCGAAGATTCGCCGCAAGCAGGTGTACGGGATCATTGCGCGTTCGCTGCCCGTTGCGCTGTCGGATGCGATGCTGCGCCAGTGGATCGAAGGTCTGATCGGCGCAATCGAAGCGCGCATCGACGTTCGCTGAGCCACGCTGGCTTCCCGTCCCGCCTGGCGATACGGTGGTCGACCGCCTATGATGAACCTCACACGACTTGCAGCGAAGGGCGGCATCGGCCGCAATCGATCATGACCGATATCGTCGACTGGCACGCTCACGTGTATTTCGATCAGGCGACGCGCGATGCCGCGTGGGCTTTGCGCGAGGCCATCCAGGCCCGCTTCGGCGGCAGACTCGAAACAGGGCGTTTTCACGAGCGCCTCGTCGGTCCGCATCCGATGTGGTCGTATCAGCTCAAGTTCGGCCGCGAGTTGTTCGCGGAGCTGTTCGAGTGGCTCACGCTCAATCATGGCGCGCTCGATGTCTTCATTCATCCGAACACAGGCGACGCGCTGCGCGATCATCGCGACGCGGCCGCGTGGATCGGGCGCTCTCATCGGTTGAATTTCGCGGCGCTGGGCGGATAGCGCGCTGCGCCCGGCGCACGATCGCGCGCCGTTGCGCGCTGTTGTGTATCGTTACGCGCGATCGCGCGCGGAGGTCTCGTCATGACGATCACGAACGCAGTGTCGGGCACCAGCGTCGACGAAGTATCGGATGGCATCTACCGGATCAACACGCCCGTCGTGTTCGAAGACGGGCCGGGCGGCTTCACGTTCAACCAGTATCTGATTGTCGACGATGAGCCGCTGCTCTTTCATACGGGCCCGCGCAAGATGTTCGCGCTGGTGCGCGACGCGGTGGCGTCCGTGATTCCGCCCGGGCGGCTGCGTCACATCGCTTTTTCGCACGTCGAAGCGGACGAGTGCGGCTCGCTGAACGAATGGCTCGCCGTCGCGCCCGACGCGCAGCCGCTGTGCGGATCGATCGCCAAGCTGGTGTCCATCGACGATCTCGCCGACCGTCCGGCACGCGGCCTCGAAGACGGCGAGGCGATCGATCTCGGCAGGCATAGGGTGCGCTGGCTCGCGACGCCGCATCTGCCGCACGCGTGGGAATGCGGGATGCTGGTCGAAGAGACGACGCGCACGCTGCTGTGCAGCGATCTCTTCACACAACCGGGCAGCGATCATCCGCCCGTCACGCGTTCCGACATCCTCGGTCCATGCGAAGCGTTCCGGCGCAGCATGGACTACTACTCGCACACGAGACACGCCGATGCGATGCTCGAACGGCTCGCCGCGCTCGAGCCGCGCATGCTCGCGTGCATGCACGGCAGCGCGTGGCAGGGCGACTGCGCATCGCTGATTCGCGCGCTGGCGCGGTCATTGCGCGAGTAGGGCGCTGTTCGAACAGTCTTCAGCGAAAACGCGCATTGCTGGGCGTCCGTTGCACATTCGAACGCCGCAGTGCAGCAAGACTTTTTCGCGCGGGCGTGTCGATTCGCGTTGCCGCCGTTCGTCGTCAGGTTAAGGGACCATTTTGCCGCTACCCCACAGCAAGGACGACGACGATGACCTTGAAGCTCTACGCCCATCCGTTTTCTTCGTATTGCCAGAAGGCGCTCACCGCGCTGTACGAGAACGGCACGCCGTTCGAATATCGCCGGCTCGACGAACCCGGCGCGATGGATGAACTCGCCGCGCGCTGGCCGATCAGGCGCTTTCCGCTGCTTGTCGACGACGGCCGCACAATTGTCGAGGCGACCGTGATCATCGAGCATCTCGGGCTGTTTCATCCCGGCCCCGTGCAACTGATACCGGACGATCCGCGCGCCGCGCTCGAAGTGCGCTTCATGGACCGCTTCTTCGACAACTACGTCGCGACGCCGCAGCAGAAGATCGTCTTTGACAGCTTACGCAGCGAAGGCGAGCGCGACGCGCGCGGCGTCGCCGATGCGCGCGCGCAACTCGAAACCGCGTATGCATGGCTCGACAACGCGATGCGAAATCGCGAGTGGGCAGCGGGCGAGCGGTTCAGTCTCGCCGACTGCGCCGCCGCGCCGTTCCTCTTCTACGCGGACTGGACGCACCGGATCGACCCGAAGTTCGAGCACGTAATCGCGTACCGCCAGCGGCTGCTGAAACGGCCGTCGTTTGCGCGCGCCGTCGACGAAGCGCGGCCTTATCGGCACTTCTTTCCGCTCGGCGCGCCGGATCGCGACTGACTTCACGCATCTTCAGCGACTGCCCTGCGCATCGGGCAGCCTGTTTCCATGCTTCTTCAACGGAGGCCGACCATGTCTTCCACATCTTCTCTCGTGCCCGCCGCCGAGCTCGTGAAGCGCAACGGCAGGCACTATCCGAACGAAAGCGTCGAGTACCGGCAGGCACGCGACGCGCTGCTCGCCGAGGAAATCGAGCTGCGCCGCCAGATCGAACGCGTCGCCGAGCAGCGTCGCACATTGCCGCCGGGCGGCGAAGTGACGGGCGATTACCGTTTCGTCGGCGAAGCAGGGCCCGTCGATTTCGCGGGACTGTTCGGCGACAAGGACACGCTCGTCATCTACAGCTACATGTTCGGGCCGCAGCGCGAGCGGCCATGTCCGATGTGCACGTCGCTGCTGAGCGCATGGGACGGCGAGGCGCGCGATATCGCGCAGCGCATCGCGCTGGCCGTCGTCGCGCGCTCGCCGATCGAACGGCTCGTCGCGTTCAAGAAGGAGCGCGGCTGGCGCGATCTGAAGCTGTATTCGGACGTCAACGGCGAGTACAGCCGTGACTTCGGCGCAATCGGCACCGAGGGCGGCGACGAGCCGGCGTTCCAGGTGTTCACGCGCCGGGACGGCGCGATCCGGCATTTCTACGCGGACGAGATGGGCTTCCCGACGGCGGACCCGGGCCAGGACCCGCGCGGCGCGCCGGATTTGATGCCGATGTGGACGATCTTCGACATGACGCCGGAAGGGCGCGATCCGAACTGGTATCCGAAGCTCGATTACGCGGGGTGAATGGCGCGCCGCGGTTGTGGTGATCGATGAGCGCGAGCGCGCTCGCGCCGCCTGGGCACGATTCGCGCTCGTCTCGCGTAAACGCTCAGTCCGCGATGCGCCGGTCGGCGAGCGCGCGTTCGCAGTCGCCGAGCACGGCGATCACGAGACGCGCCTGCGAATCGAGCTCGTCGGTATCGAGGATTTCTTCGACGGCGTCGCGCGCCCAGTCGGCTTCGACGAACGACGCGTGGCGCTGCGCGATGTCGAGTGCGATGGCCGACAGCTTCGCGATGCACAGCCAGTCCGCTGTGCGGCTATGCCTGTCGAGCCACTTGTGCGCGGCCTCCACGTGAAAAGCCGGCGACGGCCAGGCTTCGTTCAGATACCAGGCACCGAGGCTCCCGCATGTGAGCCAGCAAAGCAGCTCGATGCGGTCGCGTTGGCTAAGAAGATGGCGTACATCACTCATGGCGACGCTCGCGAAGGTAACGGATATGACGTGAGTTCCGCGTAGCAAAGCTCGAACCCGTGTGTGTACGACAATATCACGAGGTTGTGCCGTGCACGACAGGGTTTAACCGGATGCGTGCCTTCTCGCGTGCATCCGAACGTGTGCCGGCCGACAATCGCGGGCGCATTCCGATGCTCTCCGTGGCAATTGCACGGACGCAGTGCGGCGCGAACGCACGATGCGTCCGTCAGCGCGAACAGGCGTCGCGCGGATCGCCGGGATCGTCGAGCGCGATCATCTGGCCATGATGCAGGACCGTGAACGCGTCGTCGGGCAGGCCGGCTTCGCGGGTCGCTTCGGCGAGTTTTTTCGGCGGTTCGTCGAGCGGCTCGTCGGTCAGCTCGAACGTGCCCCAGTGAATGCCGATGGCCTTTTTTGCATGCACGTCCCCGAAAACCTGCACGGCCTGCTGCGGATCGAGGTGCGGCGGACCCATGAACCAGCGCGGCGCATACCCGCCAATCGGAAGCAGCGCGAGGTCGAAACAGCCGAACGCCGCGCCGATCCGCTTCGCGTCATCGGCATAGCCGGTGTCTCCCGCGAAATACAGCGAGTACGGATGCGCGGCGCCTTCGGGCGTCTTCACGACCCAGCCGCCCCATAACGTCTCGTTGCGGTCGGTGAGCGTGCGCGCGGACCAGTGCGTCGCGGGAACGAACCAGAAGTCGAGGCGCGCCGCGTCTATTTCATCGCCCCAGTCGAGTTCGCGCGCATTCGTGATCCCCTTCTTCGCGAGCCAGTCCTTGATGCCGAGCGGCACGAGAAAGAGAGGCGGGCCGCCGGGCTGACCATTCAGCGCTTCGACGCTCTCCGTATCCAGATGGTCGTAGTGGCTGTGCGAGATCAGCACGACGTCGATGTGCGGCAACTGGCCGAGCGTCAAGCCGGGCGGCACGCGCCGCTTCGGCCCGAGGAACGTGAACGGCGACGCGCGCTCGGAAAACACAGGGTCGGTCAGGATGTTAGCGCCGCTGATCTGCAACAGCGTGCTCGCGTGGCCGATCCACGTCATCGTGTTTTCGCGGCGGTTCGCCTTGATCCATTCGACGTCGGGGTGATCGACGGGAAACGCGTAGCCGTTCGCGGGCGGCGGAGGCAAGGCGTGGATCAGACGGTTCCAGCGCCACTTCCAGAACGAGCCGCGTACGAGCGGCCCGTCATTGTTCTCGAAGCCGTGCTCCGTGCGCGGCGCGTGATGGATGCCCGCTGCGGCGAGGCGCTCCGGCGAAGGCTCGGGCTCCTGCGCGCCGCCGACGCAAGGCGCCGTCGCCACATGCACGGCGAGGGCGGCGCACAGCAAAGGCAGGCGAAACGGGCGTGGCATCGTCAATGGCTAAATGGGCGCGAAGAGTTCGGACGGCGCGAGCCGGGCAGTGGACGGCGCATCAGTGTAGACGGACACTGTTTTCTTCGCCGAAGCCGAAGCCGCAGCAACCGCTTCGGCACGAACGGCTGCAATCCGGTTCATCGGCTCGCCATATCCAGCGAGCAAGGTTGAATTCCGGGTCGAAGCACCGGCATTCGTCACTTGCATTGAACGGCCCGCGCACCGGAAAAATTATGCCGGCAGCGGAATGCAGATGTGAAGTGAAATGCCGCTTGCCATCGATAAAGGGCACGAATACGGCTCAAATCGTGCAATTTTCTTCCGAGAGGCCGTGCTGACTGGCCCGATTCAAACCGTCAAAATTGAAAATAAGGCAAAATTCGGGGCATTCGCGTCGGCCTTGGCACTGCCGGCGGCATTTCCCAACCTTTCTCGACCGAGAGCAAAGCGATGAGTAACAAGCAACCTACGATCATCTACACCCTGACCGACGAAGCCCCGCTGCTCGCGACGAGTGCCTTTCTGCCGATCATCCGTACGTTTACCGCGCCTGCTGGCGTCAATGTCGAGACCAGCGACATCTCCGTGGCCGGCCGCATCCTCGGCGAATTCCCGGAATTCCTGACGGAAGAGCAGCGCGTGCCGGACAACCTGGCCGAGCTGGGCCGCCTCACGCAGCTGCCGGACACGAACATCATCAAGCTGCCGAACATCAGCGCATCGGTGCCGCAGCTCGTCAACGCGATCAAGGAACTGCAAGCGAAGGGCTTCAAGGTGCCGGACTATCCGGAAGACCCGAAGACCGACGAAGAAAAGGCGATCCAGAAGCGCTACTCGAAGTGTCTCGGCAGCGCCGTGAACCCGGTCCTGCGCGAAGGCAACTCGGACCGCCGCGCGCCCGCCGCCGTCAAGAACTACGCACGCAAGCACCCGCACAGCATGGGCGAGTGGAGCATGGCGTCGCGCACGCACGTCGCGCACATGAAGCATGGTGACTTCTACCACGGCGAAAAGTCGATCACGCTCGACAAGGCGCGTGACGTCCGCATGGAACTCGTGACGAAGAGCGGCGAGACGATCGTGCTGAAGCCGAAGGTTTCGCTGCAGGACGGCGAGATCATCGACAGCATGTTCATGAGCAAGAAGGCGCTGGTCGCGTTCTACGAAGACCAGATGGAAGACGCGCGCAAGACGGGCGTGATGCTGTCGCTGCACGTGAAGGCGACGATGATGAAGATCTCGCACCCGATCGTATTCGGCCACGCCGTCAAGGTGTTCTACAAGGACGCGTTCGCGAAGCACCAGAAGCTCTTCGACGAACTGGGCGTGAACGTCAACAACGGCCTCGTCGATCTGTACACGAAGATCGAAGCGCTGCCGGAATCGAAGCGCGAAGAAGTGATCCGCGACATGCACGCGTGCCACGAGCACCGCCCCGCGCTGGCGATGGTCGATTCGGCCAAGGGCATCTCGAACCTGCACGCACCGAACGACGTGATCGTCGACGCATCGATGCCCGCGATGATCCGCGCAGGCGGCAAGATGTGGGGCGCCGACGGCCGTCCCGCCGACACGAAGTGCGTGATCCCGGAAAGCACGTTCGCGCGCATCTACCAGGAAATCATCAACTTCTGCAAGACCAACGGCGCGTTCGATCCGAAGACGATGGGCACGGTGCCGAACGTCGGCCTGATGGCGCAGAAGGCCGAAGAGTACGGCTCGCACGACAAGACCTTCGAGATCCCTGCAGAGGGCGAAGCGCGCATCGTCGACATCGCGACGGGCGAAGTGCTGGGCGCGCTCACGCAGCAGGTCGAGAAGGGCGACATCTGGCGCATGTGCCAGGTGAAGGACGCGCCGATCCGCGACTGGGTCAAGCTCGCCGTCACGCGCGCGCGTAACTCGGGCATGCCGGCCGTGTTCTGGCTCGACCCGTACCGTCCGCACGAAGCCGAGCTGATCAAGAAGGTCGAGACGTACCTGAAGGATCACGACACGTCGGGTCTCGAGCTCCAGATCATGTCGCAGGTCCGCGCGATGCGTTACTCGCTGGAGCGCGTGATCCGCGGTCTGGACACGATCTCGGTGACGGGCAACATCCTGCGCGACTACCTGACCGACCTGTTCCCGATCATGGAGCTGGGCACGTCCGCGAAGATGCTGTCGATCGTCCCGCTGATGGCAGGCGGCGGTATGTACGAAACGGGCGCGGGCGGCTCGGCGCCGAAGCACGTCAAGCAACTGGTCGAAGAGAATCACCTGCGCTGGGATTCGCTGGGCGAGTTCCTCGCGCTGGCTGTGTCGCTGGAAGAGCTCGGCATCAAGTCGGGCAACGAGAAGGCGAAGATCCTCGCGAAGACGCTCGACGCGGCAACGGGCAAGCTGCTCGACAACAACAAGAGCCCTTCGCCGAAGACGGGCGAGCTCGACAATCGCGGCAGCCAGTTCTACCTCGCGATGTACTGGGCGCAGGAGCTGGCCGCGCAGACGCAGGATGCGGAACTCGCTGCGAAGTTCGCGCCGCTCGCGAAGGTGCTGACGGACAACGAGAAGACGATCGTCGGCGAGCTGTCGGACGTGCAGGGCAAGGAAGCGGACATCGGCGGCTACTACATGCCCGACTTCGCGAAGCTGGATGGCGTGATGCGTCCGAGCAAGACGCTCAACGGCGCGCTGGCCGCCGTGACGGCTTGAACCGTCGCAGCGTAGCGCTGTGAACGAAGCCCGCGCATTCCGATGCGCGGGCTTTTTTCTTGCCGCGACTGCTTTGGCCGACACCACCGCGAACGCGTGAACTCACTGACTCCGTAGCCGCATGCGCGCACAACATCAAGCGTTCTTCGCATCGCTGTTCTTCTCGCGGCTCGCGGACCAGATACTGCTTTTCCTCGTGCCGCTCGTCGTCTTTCAGACCACGCAAAAGGCAACATGGTCGGGAATCGCATTCTTCATCGAGGCGTTTCCACGCTACATCGTGTTTCCCGTGTGCGGCGCGTTGTGCGACCGCATATCGCCCGTCAGTGTATTGCGCGTGAGTCAGCGCTTTCGCGCGATCGCATGTGTTGCGGGCATTGCGGGCTTTGGCCTCGCGGGTGGAATCGGCTGGCTGATCGCGCTCTCCGCCGTTTGCGGCGCATTGACGAGCCAGGGACTCGTCGCGCGCGAAGTGCTGCTGCCGCAGGTCTTTACTTCTGAGCGCTTCGAGAAAGTGCTGTCGTATGCGCAAATCGCCGATCAGGTCGGCGTCGTGCTCGGTCCGATGCTCGCGGGTCTGCTGCTCGGCTGGTGGCGCTGGGAGATCGTCGTCGGCGTGGCGGCGCTGCTGTTTTTCGCCGCCGACGGCGCGACGCTGCTGTGGCAGCGCGCGAGCCGCTTCGAATGGACGATGACGGAAAGCGCGCCCGTCGAATGGTTCGCGCCCTTGAAGACGGCGCTCTCGCATGTCGTGAATCTGCCGGGCCTCGGCAGGCTGGTTGCGCTGGCCGCCGCCGAAAATCTCGTGATCGGCGTGACGCTCGCGACGTCGGCGGCGATGGTGACGGGCCTGCATCGCCGGCCGGATGCGTTCTATGCGTTCGTGCAGACGGCGGGCGCGATTGCGACGATCGTCATTCTGCTGTTGATCGCCAGAGTGCGCATTCCGCGCAAGACGTTGGGCGTCGTGTCGTTTCTCGCGATTCTCGGGGGCGGATTGCTCGCGGGATCGAGTCCGTCCGTGTGGGGCTACGTGGCGGGTTTTCTGCTGATTGTCGGCTTCGACAAGATGTTCAGCATCTACATTCGCAGCGTGCGTCAGGCGATCATTCCCGCGAAGGATTATGGCAAGACGCTCGGCGTCGTCATCATGCTCAACAATCTGACGCAGCCGTTGGCGGGCCTTCTCGTCGGGCTCTTTTCGGGCAACGGACGGATGAGCGCCGTCGTGGTCGCGATCTCGCTCGGCATGGGCGTGCTCGGCGCGGCGGCTGTGCTCGCGGGCATGCGCAACGAGCGACAGCGCGCTGCATCGCGCGTGAATCCACTCGGCGACCGCTCACCGAACAGCGCCGACTGAACATGAATACGCCGATGGCACAATGACGCGTTCATTCGCTGCGCCACGGAGCACCGACATGGAATCGGACGACGACCTGAAACACTTCGCGCTGCACGGCGCCACGCCGCTGCCCGCTGCGGACGACGAAGGCTTCGTGGACAACGAAGGCGTGCGCATCGCGTGGTCGACATACGGCATAGGCGGGCCCGCGATGGGCCAGTCCGTCGTCCTGCTGCATGGCGGCCTCGGGCATCGCGGCAACTGGGGCTATCAGGTGCCGGCGCTCGTCGATGCCGGCTACCGCGCGATCCTGATCGACAGCCGCGGGCATGGGCGCAGCACGCGCGACGCGCGACCCTACAGCTACGAGCTGATGGCGTCCGATGTGCTCGCCGTGCTCGATGCGCTGCATCTGCAGAAGGCCGCGTTCGTCGGCTGGAGCGACGGCGCGTGCACCGCGCTGGTCCTCACGCGGCGCGCGCCCGGGCGCGTCGCGGGCGTGTTCTTTTTCGCGTGCAACATGGACCCAAGCGGCGCGAAGGAATTCGTGCCGACGCCCGTGATCGAACGCTGCTTCAAGCGGCACCGCGAGGACTACAAGACACTATCCGCGACACCCGACGATTTCGATGCGTTCGTCGCCGCCGTCAGCGAGATGCAGCGCACGCAGCCCGATTACCCGGCCGACGATCTCGCGCGAATCGGCGTGCGCGTCGTCGTGGTGATCGGCGAGAACGACGAGTTCATCAGGCAGGAGCACGCCGCGTATCTCGCGCAAACCATCCCCGGCGCCGAATTGATCGTGCTGCCCAACGTCAGCCATTTCGCGCCGCTGCAAAGACCGGCGCTGTTCAACGGTGTGATCGAGCGGTTCGCTGGAACGGTGTTCGCGCCGGAGAAATAGTTTTCGACGAGAGTGGGTGAGCGCCGCGCTCCGTTCTCCGACTACTCGTTCTTCGCGCGCGCCGCCACGTCCTCGTCTTTCTCCCATCCGCCGCCGAGCGCGAGGAACAGATTCACCTGATCGATCGCCACCTGGCCGTCGGCGGCCGCCACCTGCGAAGCGACGCTCGTGAGCGTGCGCGTCGCGTCGAGGTCGTCGATGAACGACTCGCGGCCCGCGGCATACAGCCGGTGCGTTTCGTCCGCCGACTGCACGGCCGATTTGTACGCAGTGCGCAGCGCGTCGGCGCGCGTCGTATCGGATGCGTAGGTGGACAGGCTCGTCTGCGTTTCGCGCAGCGCGTTCAGCACGACGCCGTCGAAGTGCGCGAGCGCGCCGCCCGTCGATGCCTCCGCTTCGTGCACGCGCGCGCGTTGCCCGTTGATCGGGAAAGTCCAGCTGATCAGCGGCCCGAATGCCCAGCGGTTCGTCGTCGCGCCCAACAGGTCTTCGGCGACGCCGACCGAGCCCACCGATGCGCCGAAGCTCACGGACGGATACAGCGCCGCCGTCGCGACGCCGATGCGCGCCGTCGACGACGCCAGTTGCCGCTCGGCCTGGCGCACGTCGGGGCGGCGCTTGAGCAGCGCGGCGCCGTCGCCGACGGGAATCGGCTGCGTCAGATGCGGCACCTTGTTGCACGCGAGGGCGGCAGGCGGCAGATCCGACGGCGCGCGCGCGAGCAGCATCGCGAGCCGGTACTGCGCCGCGCGGCGCCGTGCGACGAAGCGCGGGATGTCGGCGGCGAGCGTGTCGGCTTGCGTCTGTCCGCGTGTGACGTCAGGCTGGTTGCCGCGCCCCGCGTCGCGCAGCCGCTGCGTGAGCTTGACCCGTTGCCTTTGCAGCGACAGCGATTGCTGGGCGATCTTCAGTTCGTCGGCGGCCGAACACGATTCGACATACGCACGCACGACGTCCGCGACCACGGTGATGCGCGCGAGATCGCTCGCGGCTTCGACGGCTTCGTCGTCGGCCTTCGCGGCCTCGACGCCGCGCCGCAACTTGCCGAACAGATCGAATTCATACGACACGCTCAGGTCGAGCGCGCCCTCCGTGACGACGGGAATCTTCTCCGTCAACAGAAACTGCTCGGCCGATTCCTGCGCGCGCTGGAAAGCCGCCGACGTCTTGCCTGAGAAGCCGCCCTGTTCGTTGGCGAAATCGACTTGCGCACGCGAGCGCGCGAGGTTGGCTGCGGCGACGCGCAAATCGGTATTCGACACCAGCGCCTGCGTGACCAGTTGATCGAGCACGGGGTCGTCGTACAGACGCCACCACTTCGACGGCACGGGCTGTTGCGTGACGGGCGCGTTGTCCGCGCCGTCGATGGCCGCGTTCGCATAGGGCGCGTTGACCGTCGCGTTGTCGGGCAGCTTGTAGTTCGGGCCGACCGTCATGCAGCCGCTCAGCGCCAGCGCGACGGGAAGCAGGGCGGGCAGCCACGCACGGCCGGCGCGCGCTGCCGTCATGAACGAATTGCGTTTCATCGTGATGCGCCCGAAGCAGGTTGCGTTGCACGGGACGGCGACGCGCCGGCGACAGCCGCGCTCGCCGCCGATGCGCCCGCGCCAGTGGAGGCCGATGCGGAGGCGGCAGTAGCCGAAGCAGCAATGGCATCCGAAGCCGCATGCCTTCCGATCGACGGCCCGAGGCCGCGCACCGATACCGTCGCCGTGCGGCCCGCGATCATGCGGAAGTCGGCGGGAATCTCGTCGAGCGCGACGCGCACGGGAATGCGTTGCGCGAGACGCACCCAGCTGAACGCCGGGTTCACGTTCGGCAGCAGGTTTGCGCTTTGTTGCCGGTCGCGATCCTCGATCGCGGCGACGATGCTCTGCACGTGTCCGCGCAATACGTTCGGCTCGCCCATTACCTTGATGTCGACGGGCTGGCCGATATCGATGCCGTGCAGCTTGGTTTCCTCGAAGTAGCCGTCGACGCGGAACGAATGCATGTCCACCACCGACAGCACCGCGCGTCCCGCCGACACGAACTCGCCGACGCGCGGCGCGCGGTCGTTCAGGTAGCCGTCGACGGGGCTCACGATCACCGTGCGCTGCAGGTTCAAATGCGCCGTGTCGATCGCGACTTCGGCATCGGCGAGCGCGGCGGCCGCCTGTTCGACGCGCGAGTGCGTCTCTTCGACGGATTCGCGCGCGACGAGATTGCCGAGCGCGCGGTTGCGCGCGTCCTCGCGGCGCGCCTGATCGAGCGTCGCGCGGCGCTGCTGCGCGGTGGCCTGCGCGTTGCGCAGCGCAAGCTCGTAGCGCGCCTGGTCGATCACGAAGAGGACGTCGCCGCGCTTGACCTCCTGGTTGTCGACGACATTCACTTGCGTGATCAGCCCGGACACGTCGGGCGCAACCTGGATGACGTCGGCGCGCACGTGGCCGTCGCGCGTCCAGGGCGCGAACATGTAGTAGTCGACCAGCTTCCACAGCACGGCGGCGGCGATCGCGACGACGATGAGAGTGAGCAGGATCTGCCCGACGGAGAACCAGGTTTTTTTCACGTTATGAGCCGGTGCGAAACGATGACGACAAGCCCCAGCACCAGTACATAAATGCCGAGGTCGAAAATGGAACGGTGCCAGATGAATCGATAAACGCCGATGCGCGCAAGCACGGTGCGGATCGCCAGATTCAGCAGATAGGCGATGAACATCAGCACCAGCACGGCGGGCACGAATACGCCGAGAACGTCGATTTCGCCGATCATGTGCGTCGACAGAATGAAAGGGGTTGAGTGGCCATCAGGCGGACGTCTCCTCTTGCGCGGACGGGTTGCCGCCCGGCGCCGTGTGCGGCGGGTGCAGCGACAGGCGCATGCCGACGAGCGCATGCAGCGTGTCGCGCAGCCAGCGTTCGGCGGACGGGGTCGTGCGGCTTTGTCCCGGTTCCTGTGCTGGTTGTGCTGGTTGTGCCGCGCGTTGCGCCTCTTCGATGCCGCGCGTCGTCACGCGCGCGACGGCGGCATCGATCGCATCGATCAGCGCAGGCGGCACCGGCTGCCGCGCGCGCCGCGCGATGCATTGCTCGAAATACTGCCGCACGCCTGAGAGCACGTCATCGATGGTGTCCTGCAAGTCGCCTGTCAGCTTGCGGCGCGTGCGCCGAAGGTCCAGCGCGTTCAGCGCGACGCGGAAATCGCGGAAACTCTCGATCGACGGATGACGGTGCGAATCGGTTGCCGCGTGACGCGGCAGCAGTTGCATCAGCCGGTCCAGCATGCGCGCGTACAGATTGCGCTGGTCCTCGATTGCGGCCGTCGATGCGCTCACCACCACATCGGACCACGCCGAGCGCGTGAGCCGCTCAGCCGCGAGTTCGGCGCCGAAAGGACGCGTCGCGCGCGTCCAGATGAACGCGAACAGCAGGCCGCCGACGCCCGCCAGGTTGCTGTTGAGAAACACGAAGAAGTCGGCTTCGTAAGCGCTCTGAATGCTGATGAACGTGGCCGTGTTGACGGCGACCAGCATCGTCACGAGATTGAACTGCGGACGCGGAATCAGCGTGCCGATGATCAGGAACGGCCCGGCGAAGATCACGACCAGCATCGCGAAGTCGTGCACGTGCGGCAGCACCGCGAATACGTACAGGCCCGCGAGCACGACGCTTGCGCACGTCGAAAGAAAGAACTTGAAGACGGCGGGCGCGGGTTCGTCGAGCGCGGCGAAAAAGCAGCACGATACGGCCGCGAGCGTCACCGCGCCCGCGCCGTCGTTCCAGCCCGACGTGATCCACAGTCCGCATGCGAGGATAATCGCGCCGACAGCGGACGCCGTGGAAAACAGCATCATCCCGCGATCGAAGAAGCGCTCGGTGCCGCCCAGCCGCCAGTGACGAAAGCGCGGCCGCCACTGCGCCGTCTCGTGGACGATGCTCGCGCGCAGACAGCGAATGTCCTGCCACACATCGACGACCTGGCCCAGACGCCAGAGCGCGTTCGACAGCAGCGCGACATTCCAGCTTGCAAGCGATGCCGCGGGCGGCTTCATCGCGGCGATGCGTTCGCGCAGCGCTTCTGCCTCGCGGTCGGGTTCGTCGGCGTGCCTCGCTTCGAGCGCGGGCGATCTGATCCACTGCGCGACATCCGCAAGCAGCGCCGCGATTTCAGGCGGATGCGTGCCGCTCTCGCGCATCAGTTCGATCAGCGGATCGGCCATCGACGAAATCAGCGGCAGGAAGATCTGCATGCGCCCCTGCAACGCGCGCGCGCGGCGCACGATGTCGGGACGCGTGTGGTCGTAGGTCAACTGGCTCAACAGGAATTCAAGTCCGTTGACGGTCGCCGCGAGCCGCTGGCGCGAAGCCGAAATCGACGCGCCAGCGATGTGGCCGGACAGCGTCTCGCTCGCGTAGAACGCGGCATCGCGGAACCATGCGTCGGTGCGCTCGATCAACGTCGGCGCGAGGCGGCTCGGAAACACGACGCTGCCCAGGATGCTCGCGACCACGATGCCGAGCAGGATCTCTTCGGTACGTGTGATCGCGAGATCGAACACGGTCGTCGGATTGGTGACGGCGGGCAGCGCGATCAAGGGCAGCGTGTAGCCGGCGAGCAGGAACACATAGCTGCGCGCGGTGCGGTCGTTCATCGACAGATAGAGCAGGGTGCCCGTCCATAGCGCGACGATCACGCTGAACAGAAACGGCGACTCGACGAACGGTGGCACGATCAGCACCGCGCCCGCCGCGCCGATCGCCGTGCCGAGCGCGCGATACAGCGCCTTCGAGCGCGTCGCGCCGACGAACGGATTCGACACGATGTAGACGGTCGCCATCGCCCAGTACGGGCGCGGCAATTCGAGCGCGAGGCCGATGTACAGCGCGATCATCGCGGCCGCGAACGTCTTGGTGGAGAACAGCCAGTCGCGGACTGAGGGATAGACCATGGCGCTTACGCTTTGCCTTTGCTGCCGGAGCGGTCCGGCGCGCGGGCGGATCTGCCGTCGTCGGCGGCCGTGACGTTGCCGGATGCGGGCGGCGCGGCGGTTGCATCCAGCGATGCGTTGAACGCATTCAGCACGCGCAGCGTCGTCTCCAGATCCTCGCGGCTCACGCCTTTGAGCACGCGCGCGCGCAGGTCCATCAGGCGCTCTTCCATGCGCGCGGTGACGGCGCGGCCTTCGTCGGTGAGCGTGATGGTTTTCGCGCGCTTGTCGCCGGGGTCTTCGTCGCGGCGCACGAGGCCCGCCGCGCATAGCTGGTCGAGCAGCCGCACGAGCGACGGCCCTTCGATGCCGACCTGTTCTGCGAGCGTCACCTGGCGCACAGCCTCGCCGAGACGGTTGGCCGTCAGCAGCGGACCCGCGCAGGCTTCCGACACGTTGTACGCGGACAGCACGCTATGGCTCGTGCGGCGCCAGCGGCGCGCGGCGACGACCAGCGTGCTGCTGACGGAGCGGCGCAGGAGATGGAGATTAGCCATGGGGCGGGATTGTATGTCGGTTTTTATTCGTTAGCATCCTATCGACCCACAATTTTTAAGGAAATGCTTCAAAACCTTTTTTCTCCGTGTGGTGCAGAGTGCTGAAGCGCGCGATCGGGCTGCCGGAAGGGACGTTAGACGGGATTCTGGCATCGGCATGTGACGCGCTCTGTGCCTGGTTGCGCGCCGGTTGCCGGCTTCGTGCAGTGGAAGGAATTGCCGGCTGCACATGCAAACAGAGTACTAACAGGGTACTAACGAGGAAGATATTCTTTGACCTCATCGCGCTATGGACGCGCTTGCTCGTGCCGCTGATAGTTGATCTTCTCGCGTCACGCTTATGGCCTCATGCGGTCGCCACGCTGCCCGATACCTGCGTTGCGCAACGCGCGACGACCGCTGAGAAAAGCGGATCGTTTCCACGCGGCGCGCACTTTCGAAAGAATCGTTTTTATTTCGGACAGGCCCTGCGCACACGACCCGCGCCTGTCGATATCCAGCCAGTAGATCACCACTGATGCAAGTGGAAAGAACTACCGCATCGTTCCCGTATTGAACTCCCGTTAGCCGAGGCGCGAATCTGCCCACTCGACGGAGCACCGTCGATGGTCCCATCACCGATAGGTCGAATGCGATTAATCAGGATGGCGAAACGTATAAGACGGCCCGTCGATTTTTCATCGACACGCACGCTGCACCTACACATCAAAGCTTCAGCTGACCTTGGTGACATCGGGGCTGTACCTTGCCGGTCATATTAAGCGATTTGCGAAAAATTGATAATTTGTCTTATGTCAAATGCATGGGATAACGAAACGAACGCGGGCACAGCAGCCATTAATGGAACTGTCCGCCCTCGACAATTTCGTTCGCGACCGTGAAGCAATCGTGAATTCAGGCATCGCATACAGCTCAATTTCGTCAGCATGTGATCAAATTTGCTCAGTGACCGTCAGCCTTCAAACGGAGTTGCTTGTGCGGGAGTCGTCTCACGTCGCGGATTCACCGTCTTTCCTTGGATTGGCGACGGACTGATCACAATTGCCAGCGCCCGGCATTAACGAAATACGATTGCATCCGGTCCCGATCTGATGCCTCATCGAATCATCCCAATTGCTTGCGGTTTCGGGCAGCAATTGTCGTCGAGATAAGTGTAGGTAGTCAAAGAGCAAAATTGGACTTCTTCGCAGCGTTGGAGGTGGTGCGCCGAATCCGGAGCAATTTAGCGAAGTCGTGCGATGTGCCCTTTTCCGAATTCAGTTCCGACAGCCGACAACGCCTGCTTCACTCTGCTGCGGCGGCTACGTCTACCATCACGAAGTGGACACGCTAGCTCCGCGCGAATGCGGTTCATTGCGGCACATCGTCAAGCTCAAGGGAAATTTGGGGTTCTTTATCGTGGTGAGCTTCGGCGGGTTTGGGTGCGAGCGAGACGATCGGCGGGCCGCGAAGGTATGAACCGCCATGATGCTCAGCATCGACGAATTCGCGGCCGTCGTCCTCGCTCAGCGGCTCGGGGAGGAAATGCAGATCGTCGCAACAGCGCCCGATGCAAAAACGATTAGTGCGTTGCTCAAGAAAATCCGCGGTTGGGATGAGTAGTATCGCGCTCGCGCGCGACCACCGCGGTTGCAGGCGGCACCGCGTGCTTCGCGTCCTTTGCGTTCATTCGTGGCCTTATAGCGAAGGGCGTGGCTCGCACCCCTCTCACGGCGGCGCGGAGTGCGGGGGGCGCCGTTGTAACGAAAATATTGCCTCCAACGGAACTCCGTGCTTTCGGAACGAGGGTGCGAGTTCCTTGTGGGCATAACGAAACAGCGCGATAACGTTAGAGACCACAAAGCCTTATCGGAAAGGAGCTCGATAGCCCTTGCGCTGCTATTGCCGCCCGAAACCAGGTCTTCTATCAGAATCACTGGATATGCGCTGTCGAGCGACCCCTCGACCCAAGGGTGATGAGCCCGACTTTTAGCGGCGGTTCGGAGCAATGCGCCGCGTCTGACCTTCCCTTTTTCGATCAAAGCGCCCACGAGGAAGGCGGGTCCCAGCCCAGTGGCAGCAATCTGGAGATATGGACTGCTCGGCAGATGCCGGGCGACGATATCGGAGATGCGGGCCAGTAGGAAACCGTCGCTCAAGCATTGCGCTACGTCGACCAGGGTTCGCTGACGCTCATGCTCGCCTTGCGACGGCGCGGCCATGACATAGGATCGGACTAGGCAATCTCGCCCAAGTTGCTGGTCGGCTTCCGGAAGCGCCCGTGTCGACATAACCGCGTAGCGTCGTAGGGCGACAGGGGTGTGGGAGCCCGTGCTCACGACATTGTCCCCGTCGCCGTCGCCATCATCGTCGCCACGGTCGTCATCGTCGCCCCGGTCGTCATCGTCGTCATCATCGTCGTCATCTCCGGGTTCATGATGGCCGGGAGGCGGCGGCGGAGGGTCGACAGGGTCGACCGGAGGAGGTGGCGGCGGAGACGGAGGATCGACCGGGTGCCCGGGTGGTGCAGGCGGCGCGACCTGCCACGGCGGTCATTGGGCACGCCCGGCTTAGCCGTCCGCCTGTTCATCCCTCGCAATGCCACTGGTTGCTGCTCCCGATCGCGCCCGCCACTGTGCGCCAGGCAAACGGAGCATTGCGACACGGCTGTTCGCCGCTGTCGATTGCCGTCAGGCCGCCATGAACCCTGAAGCAAGAGCAGGCAGGCCTGCCAGTCGCGGCGTGGCGCGCGCGATCCTGCAGTAGTGGAAAGCAGTCGCTATCGCCCCGTTGATCAGCGGGGCAACGGGAAAAGTTGATCATGCGGGTGATAGAAGATCCGGCTAGGATTTGTCGTACGGTGCCTGTCGTCGAGACGCTGCGCATCTGCGATCACAATTCCGCCTCGCGTGGGGTGTCTCGGAGGCCAACGACCCCGACGTCAACGACCCTGACGTCAAGCACGTTCAACCTTACGGATTTTCATCCGGCTGCCAGCCCCAGTACCCGGGGTTGACGGATAGACGCTGGTGCCGGTCGACCTGTCCTCCATGCAGATACGCCCGCGACACGCCGGCATTGAAACTCTCACAACCGCGCGATATGTGAATGCAGCCAGCACACGCGCCGCCTACATCGCTGCAGATCGGGTCAAATGCGCAATTGAACGCAAACATCGAAGCGTCCTCGAACCACCTTCTCAGATAGTGCTGAAAGAGCATAAGCAGACCACCCGCTGTGTAGTTTTGCACGGAGGTCACGTAGATCATGAACGACAGATCCATGGGAAACAGGTATTCCGTCAGGCTCTGGGCGTCATATCCGCTATGTCGTCTTGCGCTCAGAAGCAGCGCATGGCAGATGGAGTGCATCAGATCGAGCGGTGCAGCCTGCGAAGCTGCTGACGTGTCCTGGTCTCCATCACGGTCTGTCTGGCCGCCGGCAAGAGCAGGACTGTTGCGCAAGAGATAAGCGTGCGCCCTTTCAGCAGAGTCGTACACGTCTGCAGGCGGAGCCTGCCATCCCGAACTCCTGACACACCAACGCAACACCTTGATGGGATCGAGCCTGATCCACAGCGCTTCCGTCTGTGCGGACAGGGCGAACAGCATCGCTTTGCCTCGCGAGTTTGCATTCACCTGGTCTTCGAACGGATTCAGCTTGAGGGGCGCGACGTCTTCCTCCCTTTCCGGCTCGCGCTTTTCCCGTGTGAAACCAAGCGCGGAGACGACCACCTTCAGATCGGGGATATGGGCGATATCTTCGATCCCGAAGCGATCTCGCACAAACAGCCAGTCGGATGGCAACGCGGCAGAGTCGCTGGCAACTGCGCTCGCACTCTGCGTCCGGACGTCGTGCCTCAGAAGAACGGCCTCCATGGTGCGGCGCTGCCGCGACAGTTGCAATAGGAGCGCGTCGTCAGGTATGAACTGCCGGACAGACGCAAACCTGTTGCCTGCGTTACCAAGCTGGGCATCGAGCGCGGACAGGCTGGCCTGTGAAAAGGACAGCGTCTCCCGCAGGTCAACCCCGTCCGCGATCAGCCTGTGCAGGCTTTCGATTTCCAGGAGCAGTTTCTGCCGTTTCAATGTCGTCGCGGCTACCGCCTCCGGTTTGGCCTGACCACCGCCCAGCAGCAGTGCCGTCTCCGTCTGCCACGCGGTGCTATCGGCGATACGCAGCAGACTGGAGACGAGCCCCTCTGCGATATCGCGGGCAGCACCCCTGAGCGTTTCTCCGCAGTTCGAAAGTTCTGCGTTCACGCTGGAGACTACGTTTCCGGCCTTGTCAGAGAGTGCGACGAACTGCATCACCTGCGGGAAGAACGAATCGCCGCCTGTAACGGACGTGCCCCGCTGCAGAGCGGACGCCGGCCCCCTAGCACGGTCCGAGCAGGCGGGACACAGATCGACACCGGCATTCACGACGTTATGTCCCGTCGACAGGTCAAAGAAAGAGCTCGTGCGATATTGACCTCCTCCGTCGCGAAAGCCAAGTGCGGCAAGACCGCGTGCACTGCGAGGCGTAGCGACGGGGCCGAGATGCCCGCAGCAGTGGACCATCACGTATGGGACCTGCCTCATTCTGCCTTTACAGCCGGCTCTCTGGCAAAAGATCGCGTTTTTTCCCAGCCGGTTACCTGCTGCCAGGCGCCGGTAGGTGCCCTCAAGGGCGTTGTCGTGCAGACGCCGAGGTTTGTCGTGGTTCTCGAGCGCGCCGCAGGATTCACAGACAAGTACCAGAGGAAAAGGCGTGACGTACACGGCCGCGGGCGACTGGATCTGCAGATCACCGCGCGCGACGGCGTCCTCGAGCATCGCGTCGTATTCTCCTCCCGAAGCCTTCCATTCGATCATGAACTTCCGGGCGACATCGATCAGCTGGCCCTTGTCGATTCCTTCGAGGGCATCGGAATTGTTGGATACGCCGCTCACGCGCGCGAGCGCCTGGTTGCGAAGTCGCGTGACCGCGCCCGGCAGGAACGCCTCGTAGTAGAGGCGGCTGTTCTGTACGAGTTCTTCTTCAAACGGGTTTGCCACGTTGAACCTCACTTGCCGAGCGCTGCGAGTACTTCGGCCTCGCGCGGACCGGCCGGCAGCACTCTTACCTGATTCTCGATGTCACGGAAGGAGCGCATCGGGCCGAACTGGAATATGGAGGCCAGCGCGGTTCCGATGTCTGCTTCCGCCAGCGATGCACTCAAGTTCTGAAAACGGTACAGCGCGCGCTCGACCTCGGACTCAAGCTTTTCCTGGAATCCACTCAGGACCCTTTCGTCGAAATACCTGGACAGCACCGGCGGGACGGCGAGCGCCGCCAGAAGCTGTTTGCGGATTGCTGTTCTGGCATGGCCATCTTCAGCGCCGAGTGCATCGGCGAGCTTCCTCGCACTGCGGTCCAGTGATGTGCCCCAACCTTTCTGGTGTGTGGCCCAGTTCAGGACCACGGCAGCGAATACGCCCGGAAGCGTTCGTTGCAGGATATGAGGAGCGAACCTGTTGATCGGCACTGAATCAACCAGCTTTTCCAAGAAGAAGTGATAATCGCTGAAATTGAGAAATACGCCCGCCTCGAACAGTTTGGACGAGTTCAGCACAGACATCACGATTCCTGGATGCACCCGACCGCTTCGGGCAGACGACTGTATGTAATCGGCAGTCGAGCGGGGCCAGCCATCGAGGACCATGAAGTCCTGGGCGTCAGATATCCGAGTGAGCTGTGAGGCCGTTCGGTGTTGTACTCGTTTCTCCATTCTTCAATCAGGCGTCTGGCATGACGCATCGAGACGAACCAGTGCTCATTCAGGCATTCGTCACGGAAGCGTCCGTTGAAGCTCTCGATGTACGCGTTCTCGACGGGCTTGCCGGGCCGGATGAACGACAGCGTGACACCGGCTTCGTAAGCCCATGCGATCTGTGTGTGAAGCCGGGTCATCCAGCCGGGCGGCTGGACCTCGCGATGCGTCAGGTCCAGCGCCTGGTGAACCATCATCACGACCCACGACGCCCGGCGACGTAACCCACCATCAATCGACCCGAATCAGCGACAGCGGCATTCCGGCTTCAACCAGTTCACAGGTATTGCACTTGTAGATGGCGTTCAGATTGCGCACGGCTCCCTTGACCAGATCGGAGACCGCGAACACGACGCCGTCGCCTTGCCACGGGTCGCACCAGACTGCATCGGGGCCCCATGAGCGCAGGTTGTCAGACTGCCATCCCCGATGCAGGCCGATGCCGACCCACACATGGTCGTAGCCTGCGGTGGTGAACTGCATCAGGTCGAGCGGACGCAGGCCTTTGTCGTAGAGATGAACAAAGGCGATGATGGCCTGCTCCCAGCAGTTGCCGTATTTCGTATTTCTCACGTGCTCCGCGGTGCCGCGCAGATTCCCGATTGTCACCGCGCGCACACCGGCGTCTCGCGTTCTGTCGACACCCGCTCCCGCAGTATCGTCGTAGCCGTGGCCGACCACGTTATCTACGCCGCCCGCCGCTTTGAGGCGATCGCCGAGCTTGTTGCAAGCGAGAACGCCCAGGCTCTTCACCTCTCTGACCGCGCTTTCGCCCAGCCGAATGTTATCTGCCAATGCCATGATTTTGCCCCTTGAAGTAAATTGATCGTGCCCGGCGAATTCGCCTTTAACGGCATTCATCGAAAGAGTGAATGCCCCCAGAGTCATCCCCCAGAGTCATCTGGTTGAGTCCTGTTAGAAGAGAAGACGAACCGTACTGCTGACATCGTCCGCTGCGCCAACTGCGCAACTGCCTACCTGAATCAGAACTGCGCGAACCACAACCGCGCGAATCAAAACGGCGGTTCTATGACCCCACCGACGCGCTCGACCATCGCACGGCACGCAGCGCATACGTACGATTGAGAACCGCGCCTCGTATCGAAGACGCCCCCTACTACCGCCCTGCTCCATCGCAGTCCCTTGCCGCCGCGATCGCGGATGTAAGCGGCCATGTTTTCTTCCGCATGAGGCGCGCCGCCGTCTTCGCGCCTGACGCCCTTCAGATGACACGGCACTTCGAGAATGCCCAATCGCTTCATTTCGTCCCGTTGCCTGTCATTGA
The DNA here is from genome assembly GCF_009362735.1 of Paraburkholderia franconis. Classification (GTDB taxonomy): domain Bacteria; phylum Pseudomonadota; class Gammaproteobacteria; order Burkholderiales; family Burkholderiaceae; genus Paraburkholderia; species Paraburkholderia franconis. The sequence continues at coordinate 237,627 of NZ_WHNP01000005.1, forward strand.
AGCCAGCCGATGAATTGATGCCCGCAATGAACAGCCGCGTTTCGCCGATCTCGACCCAGGCGATCTGAATCGTCGCTCCCCGCATGCGGTCGCCGAGCGCCTTGATCCGATTCGCGACGAGCGTCAATGCGTGTTCGCCTTTGCGTTGCAGTTCAATTTCCATCAGCGTCGACATATCGCACCTCTCGATCGCATCGACTCGTGTCACCGCGTGGCCTCGGCCACTCTCTGCTTCAACCTGCCGCGTATCGCCGCGACATCGAATCCATTCGGGCCGGGCACGTCGGCGAGCGGCATATAAGGCGCGGGCGTATGCAGCAGATAAGCCTGCGCTTCATCGATGACGATCCGGTCGCTCGCGTCATAGCCCAACGCTTCGAGCTGGCGCGTCAGTTCCACGCGCTGGTCGTAGCTGAGCTCGCGCCACCAGAACGAACGGCACGCCTGCGCGTATGCGTTGTCCGAGAAATATTGCCAATGCCCCAGTTCATGGCTGAGGATGGCAGCCCTCACCTGCGTATCGATGATCTCGCCGCCCGGCCCCGTCCCGAGCCCAGGAATCGTGATCAGAAAATCGCGTGTGCTGCGCGCCTGCCAGTCACCGTTGCGTTCGCCGATCAAGCCCGTCTGCACGGCGATGCGCTGCAGCGCGCGCTCGCCGGGCGTCAGCGTCAGATGCTGACTGCGCGCCAGATCGAAGAAATGCGCAAGCTCGGTCGAGCTGAAGTTGTTGCCGGCCGTCAGGTCCGCTGCGTTGGTGCGGAAGCGCCGCGCGTGAGTGGCGATCTCCGTCATCGTGACGATGTGATCGCGCGGCATGTCGCGGCGTTCGAAGAGCGCGACGACGCGCGAAAACATCGCGCCCTGTCCGGCCAGCCCCGGCGCGTGCATCACGTAGAGACCTGGCCGGTCGGTGATCGCAAAGAGGACGAGCCGCGCGTCGCCAGGCAGCGACGCTTCCAGCCTCGCAAGCGGAACGCGTCTGATCTCGACGTGTTCGCTCTGCGCTTCGAGTTCAGCGGCGCCCGCTTGCGCGCAGGCGTCACCGCCGAACCATCCGATCGTCGACAACGACAACGCGCATGCCGCCGTGAGCGCAATGCCACGTGTGCGAAAAGACTTCATTGGCGCCGGCGCCCGCAATCGCCGCTAGTCCGTCACGGTGACGATCGTGACGCGGCGGTTTTCCGGCGCAATCGGATTGCGCCGGTTCAGCGGCTCGGTCGATCCCTTGCCGACCGACGACAGACGCTCCGGCGCGATGCCATCCTTGTGCGTCAGATACTCGACGACGGCAGCAGCGCGATCCTCCGACAGCTTCATGTTCGCATCCGCCGAACCGCGCGGATCGGCATGTCCTTCGACGCGAAACCGAAATGCCGCCAGCTGTTCCGATTGCAGCGCGTGAGCCACCCTGTCGAGCGCGGCCTGCGCGCTATCGGTGAGCGTCGACGAGTTGGTCGTGAACGTGATCAGCATCTGCAGCGACGGATGCTTCGCGGGGCCGGCAGGCTTCGCCGCCGCGCCGGGCTGCTTGTTCGACAGCACGAAGCCGCGCGTGACGATGTTGTCGCCGTTGTCCTCGGGGGCGAGCGCCCTGGTCACCGACTGTTCGTCGATGTCCTGCTCCTTGACGACCGGGTCCGCGGCATGCGCGACATGCACGCATGCGATCGCACACAGCGCCATCGTCACCGCCCTGCGTGCCGTGCGCCCGTCCACAAACGAAATGATTGAACCAGACATACCGCGACCTCCGATCAACGCTTGACCTGTCCACACGCGTACGAGCTTTCGCCCGCTGTTATCCGCATTCCCGCATTCCCGCATTCCCGCATTCACCCGCTTTCATTCGCGCAGTTTCACAACCGACTGCCAGCCGCTGCGCGCTTCGTCGAGCAGGCCGACGAAGCGCCTGCCATCGGGCAGTCCCCGTCCGCACAACAGCGACGCGGGCACCGCGCTCGACCCTTGCGTCCACCACGCGCCCGATCCCGTCTCGATGCCAACGGCCAGCAATGCCGAGAAGCCGCCTTGCCTGGCGACTGGCTGTATGTCGTCCGCTTGCGCCTGTTCCAACGGGTACAGCCGCCATGCGTGCGCGCCGGTTGCAGTCGATGCGACCGTGAGCGGCCCCCACGCATCGAGTTCTTCATCGAAGCGTTCGAGCACGAAATCGTCGGCAAGCGTCGACAGCGCGCGCCGCGTCGCCTCGTCATACCAGGACTGCGCGCCGCTGAGCCACGCGGCCGCATTGCCGCACGCGACCGGCGCGGCGATCGTGAACGGAAAATAACGCCCCACCCTGTCGACGCCCGGCATCACGACGCCCGCCCATGCCGACTCGCCGCACATGCCCGCACCGAGCGCAAAGCACCAGACGGGCGCATTCAGATACACGGGCAACCACTGCGCACCGAACCACCGCTGCGCGAACAGCATGCCCTCCTGCAGGCACACGTCCCACGGCGTGACGAACGCCGCCGGCAAACGCCGCGTGACGAAATCGCCGTGCGTGCGCACCTTGCCGAAAAAACCCGGCCCCTCTGCGACGGACTCGCTCATAGCCGGTCAGGACAGCGAAACTGGTCGAATATCCCGCGACGGAACGGGTTCGTCACGCTGCTTGCGTCGAGCTGAAGCACGAGCGTGCGTCCATCCGAGTCGAAGGTCATCTTGAAGCGGTCCGCCTGCGCGGTCGGCTGCAAGCGCGCGTCGTCGACCAGATGCAGCAGCGCCCACGGCCCATCCGCGCGCGGCGCCGACGCGTCGCCCGACGGCTCGAAATCGACATGCGCCTGTCCCGTGCCCTTGCCGCTCGGCCACTGGAACACCATTGACTGATCGACATGGGCGGCAACCAGCTGCTGCCCGTCGATGTCGATCGTCGCGTGGTCGATCGCGGGATCGATATCGAGCACCTTGAGCGAGAAGCGCACCGACACGTCGCGCCCGCCCGCGCGGAAAAACGCATCCCTGATCTGCGCGGCCCGCTGAAACTGCGCGAGCACGTCCTGTGGAATGCCGAGCGAATCGGCGCCATTGCGCCAGCGCCACTGAGGCCCCGACATGTCGACGAGCATCGCCAGGTTCTTCTGGAAAAAATCGTCGATCAGGCCACCGGGCCCGAGCAACCGCCCGAAGTCGTCGGACGCCGCATCGCGAGTGGAGCCGCGCACCAGCGGATAGCGGCCGTCGAGCGCCTGCCGGCAAATCTGCGCGACATTGGCCTGCCACAGCGCATTGAGGCGCGCTCGCTCGCCGCCGATCATCAGCATCGAGCCGCCGTTCGCGATGTCATCGGCGACGTTCGCGAGCGGCGCGGGCGCGCCCTGCGCGGCGAGCTTCAGCTTGTTCAGCGCGTCGCCGGGCGGCGCGGGCAGTCCTTGCTTGCGCGCGGAATCGGCGGCTTCGAGATACGACGCCGCGTCCTTGAGCGCCGCGAGCTGCGTATCGAGTGGCACGGGCCCCGCCGCGCCCGGCTTGCCCGCGAGATCGTGCAGCGCCTGGAAGTGCGCGTCGACGGGATTGACCTGCGCGGTCGGCGGCGGCGCTTCGTCCGGCTGATTGCCGAGCGCGCTTTCGAGCCGCTTCTTCACCGCATCGAGCTTGTTGCCCAGCGCGGCGACGCCCTGCCCGGCGAGCGAGCCGCCCGTCTTGACCGTGCCGAGCGTCGTCTCCTGCGCGGCGGCGAGCATCAGCGCGCGCAACGGCGAATCGGGCGCGGCGAGCAGATTCGCGACGCGCGCGCCCTTCTCGACACCGTCGAACGGCACCACGTCGACATCCGCGAGCAGCGCGTCCCACTGCCGGATGTACTCATCGTAGTAGAGCCGCGTCATCGCCGACTTCAGATCGTCGATGCCGTTCGGCGTCAGCACCGACTCTTCGCGGCCGAGCACCCAGTCGTCCCGCGCGACATCGATCACGGCCGCGTCGCGTAGCTGGCCGAACTTCTGATAGCCCGCCCGCGTATAGGCGCCGGAGACGCCGCGCGTGAGCGGCGCGCCGCTCTTTCTGACGAGCACGAGCGTGGCATTGCGTCCACCCGCCGCCGCGACGCTGAATTCCGGCAGCTTTGCCTGTTCGAGATCGCGCGCGACGCGATTGAACATGCGCTGCGCGAGCGGCATCTTCGCGAGGTTCGTGCGCGCCTGCGCGATCAGGTTCTTGTCGAGCGGCAGCGACGCATCGAACTGCGCGGGCTGGAACAGCGCGGCGAGATGACCGTCGATATCGTTGCGCTGATCGTCGCTCGCATCGCGCAACGGTCCGCGCCGCCAGTCGATGTCGGCCCACAGGCGGACGGAATCCGCGTCGAAGTGGGACGCGTCGCCGAGCATCAGGTACGCGCGAAGCACCTCGTACTGAAAGTCGGGATTGTTCGCATCGCCACGCCGCAACTCTTCTTCCATTCTGCGCACGACCAGCGGCAGCAGCGTTTGCTTCAGAAGCCGCCGGTAACTCGCCTGCGCTTCGAGGCCCAGCTTGTCGCCCTGATACAGGCCGAGCCGTGAGAGCCACGGCACGCTCCTGTCGCGATCCGCGTAGCCGCCCGGTAAATCGCGCGCGGCATTGAGCAACGGCAGCAGCGCGAGCGGATCGTCGCCGGGCCGGGTGTTCTGCGCGAGCTTTTGCAGCGTGGTGACATGCTGCTGGACATCGGCAATATACGCGCGATTGCGCTGATAGCTGATGAAGAACAGCACCAGCGCGATCACCACTGCGAGGCCGATCAACGCGAGCGCGATGCGCTGCAACCACGTTCGACGGCGCTCCAGCTTCGGGTTCGTGCCCGCCAGCCCCGCTTCCTGGAAAATGACGTCGCGCAACAGCCGCGTGATGAAATACGCGCGCCCGCTCGCCGGGTCGGGCAGCACGACCTGGCGCTGCAAGCCGAGCGCGGCCGCGACGGCGCTCATCACGCGATCAATGGGCCGTCCCTCTTGCGTGCCGCTCGTGAAATAGACGCCGCGCAAGAGCGCAGCTTCATCGAAGCGCGACGTGCTGAAGGTTTCCTGCAGGAACGACGTCAGCACATTCTCGAGACCGGCGAACTGCTGCGGAAAGCCGTACACGAGCGCGCGCCGCCGCGTGTCGGTCTCCTGTTGCATGCGTCTCAACACACGTGCCTGCAACTGCTTCTCCAGCCCGGCGAACTCGCCCGGGAACGACGCCAGCGCTTCATCCGGCGCGCCATGCGCGACGTAGGGGAACGTCATGCCCCACACCTGTTCGCGCTCGTCGCGACCGAGGTCGTCGAAAAACTCGGCGAAGCCCGCCAGCAGATCGCACTTCGTGACGACCACATACACGGGAAACCGCATGCCGAGCCGCGCGTACAGTTCCTTCAGACGTTCGCGCACGGCGCCGGCCTGCACCGCGCGCTGGGTGTCGGACAGTTGCAGCAGATCCTGCACCGACAGCGCGACGATCACGCCATTGAGCGGCCGGCGCGGCCGGTACTTGCGCAGCAGTTGCAGGAAGCCGCTCCATGCGGACTGATCGGCTTCGGCGAAACTGTCCTGGGTCGTGTAGCGGCCGGCCGTGTCGAGCAGCACGGCATCGTCGGTGAACCACCAGTCGCAATTGCGCGTGCCGCCGACGCCGCCGACCGCCTGCTTGCCGAGCCGGTCCGCGAGCGGAAACTTGAGGCCCGAGTGCAGCAGCGCCGTCGTCTTGCCGGTGCCGGGCGCGCCGACGAACATGTACCAGGGCAACTGATACACATACTGGCTGCCGAAGCGCCCCTTGATGCGCGCCTTGCGCAGGATTCCCATCGCTTCTTCGAAGCGCTGCTTGAGCGCGGCGACATCCGCTTCCGATTCCTTCTTGCCCGGCTGCGGCGTTGCTTCGGCGACCACGCGCGTGAAGCGCACGTTCGCGAGCCGCACGATCAGCCAGCGCACGCCCCAATAGAGCGCCCACAGCGCGAACAGCACGACGATCAGGATCCAGCGGCTCGTCGCGGTTTCGAGCGGCGCCTTGCCCGCGAACGCCAGCAACGGACCTTCGATCCACACGATCAACGCGAGCGCCAGCACGCCGAGGAACGTCAGCACGATCGGGCGCCTCAGCCAGCCAAAGAGTTTCATGGGCGATGACCCTCGCAGTGTTGCGTGCATTGCGTGCATATGGCGAACGAAGTCACGATGCCGCCCCCGGCGCAAGAATGGTGATGTCGACACGGCGGTTCTTCGCGCGGTTTGCCGGCGTGTCGTTGGGCGCGATCGGCTCGGTGTCGCCGCGGCCTTCGGCAGTGAAGCGGCCAGGCGACCCCGCGCGCGCGGCGAGCATGTCCTTCACGACATCGGCGCGCGCCTGCGACAGGTGCCAGTTCGACGGAAAGCGCGCGGACAGCAGACGCTGGTTGTCCGTGTGCCCCGCGACGACGACATTGCCCGGCACATCCTTCAGCGCATCGCCGATACGCTGGATCAACGTCAGATAGCTCGACGTGAGCTCCGCGCTGCCCGATGCGAAGAGCCCGTCGCCGTTGATCTCGACGATCGTCCTGTCCGGCTTTTCGGCAACGCGCACGAGCCCCTGGGCAATCTCGGGCGCGAGGAATTGCGACAGCTTCGGCGCAAGCGCGGGCGGCGGCGCGGCCTTCGCGGCAGCGAGCGGCGGCGGCGCGACGCGCACGCCGTGCAACGCGGCGAACACGCGATCCGACTCGTCGTTCAGGCGCAGGCTCAACACCAGATGCACGCCGACGAGCAGCACGCACGCGACAGCCGCCGCGACCCACAGCGGCACCAGTTGCAGCAGCGGCTTGCGCTCGGCCTTGACGGGCAGCCAGTGCACCGACAGGTCGCGTTCGGCAGCGCCGCGTTGCGAGCGGATCATCGTTTCGAGCCGTTCGCGGATCGTGTCGAGTTGCGTGCGTCCGCCGTCGATCAACCTGTAACGGCCCTCGAAGCCGAGCCCGAGAATCACATAGATCAGTTCGAGCACGTCGACATTCGCGGCGGGATTCTGCGCGAGCCGCTGCAGGATCAGGAAGAAGCGCTCGCCACCCGACGCCTCGTTGTGAAACGTCACCAGCAGGCTGCGGCTCGCCCACATGCCCGCGCCCCACGGCGTGCTCGCAATCGACTCGTCGAGAAACGTGCACAGGCAATAGCGCGATGCGCCGAGCTTCTCGTCGTCGATGCCGCTTGCGCGCCCCTGCGTCTCGAACGTGCGCATCATCTGGATCAGTTGAGTGCGCAACTCTTCGACGTTCGGATGCGTCGGCAACTGGCGCAGCGGCACGGCCAGTTCGAGCAGCGGATTGGCCGCGCGCAGCAGCGGATTGAGGCCGCCCGCGTTCGGCGCGATGGGCGCCGCGCTCGCCGCAGCCGCCATGAATGCGGCACGCGCGCCGCCCGGCGTCGGGATCAGGATCGTCGCGCCGGGATCGTCGAGCGGGCCGCGCGGTTCATCTGGAGTCACGGTGTCAGTCCTCGATTTCAGCGTCGGATGGCCCAAAACTCCATCGCCAGCCCCGGGAATTCGCCCGCGACGTGCAACGCCATGCCGGCGGAGGTCGCGAACTGCTTCCACAATTCATTGCCGCGATCGAGCTCGAAGTACGTGAACCCCGCATGAAACGGCAACTGGCGTGGCGCGACGGGCAGCGCGCGCAGTCCGACGCCGGGCAACTGCAGGTTCACGAGATCGCGAATGCGCTCGATCGGTCCGATCTTCACTTGCGGCGCAAAGCCCGTCAGGATGTTTTCCGCGGGCATCTGCGCACGCACGGCCAGCACGAACATCGCCGACGCGAACAGGTTCTTGTCCGGCACGAGCGCCACGCGCAGGCCGAACTTGCGCTCTTCGAGCGGAATCGGCACCGCGTGCGGGTCCATCACCATGCTGAGCGACGCGCGCAGATCATCGATCACGGGCGCGAACGTTTCCTTGAGCCGGTCGTGCCGGTACACGGGATACGCGGGCGGGCGCTTCGTCTGCTGGCTGAACGTGGCGAGCTCGCCCGCAAGCTGCAACGCAATCGCGTACAGCGTTTCCGGATGCAGCCCCGTCATCGTCGACAGATGCGCGGCAAGCGGCTCGTGCCGGTTGATCAGTTGCAGCAAGAGGAAATCCGCCACTTCCGCGACGCCCGTCACGCCAGGCTGCGCGAGACGCGCGGCCAGCGCTTCGCCGCGCTGATGCAGCAGGCCGACGAGATCGTCGACGAACGCGGCGAGCCGGCGCGCCACGCGATAGTCGAGACTCGGCGGGCTGTAGTCGCCTTCGAGCACGACGCGGTTATCCGGCAAGCGCTCGACGACGCGCGCGACGCCCAGCACCGCATACGCATTCGCCACATCGGGTTCGAGCGCGAGCCGCACGCGCAGCTTGCCGATCTGCATCAGCGCCGGCGCGGCATTCGGATCGTTGCTGTCGACGACTTCCAGTTCGGATACGTGGTGCCGCGCGAAGTTTTCTTCGCTCCCGTCGTTGCCCGTTTCGGCGATGCCCGGTCTGCGCACCGGCAGCGCGAGCGCGATCAACGTATTGCGCGTGCCTTCGGGAATATCGAGCGGCTCGGGCAGATCGTCGTCGGCGGGCAGATTGAACGGCGTGCCATCGGGCATCACGCCCGCGCACGACAGCAGCGCGACCTTGCCGAGCTTGAGCAGCTGTTCGTCGATTTCGAGCGCCGTCAGCCCCCAGCTATACGGACGCAGTCCTGCAGCCCGCGTTTCCAGTTGCGTCTGCAAATAGCGGTCGTGCTGCTGCAGATGCTGTGGCTGCAGGAACATCCCCTCCGACCAGATGACTTTGCTGTTCCAGGACATGTTTGTCGTCGCTTGCTAGTGGCGTTCTCGTGGCGAAAATGATCAGCGCTTGTCTGACGGGTCTGTCTTGCCGTTCTTGCGCGCGGCGCGCAGCGCATCGATCTGCGCCTCGTACGCGTCGTTGAACGCGTTGCCGAACAGTCGCTGGAAGTCGTCCTGCGCCTCGCGCGCGACGCTCTCATGTCGTTCGACAAACAGGTCCCACAGTTTTGCCTTGCGGTTGGACAGCACCTTGTCGATCACGCCGCCCTCCTTCAACTGCGCCTCGATCGTGGCGGGATCGAAACGCGCGAGCACTTCCGCGAGCGCCGCGCGCATGCCGACGATCACGGCCAGCTCGTGTGACTCGATGTCGTCGAACGCGCGCTCCAGCGCCTGCGCCGGCGACAGATAACCGGCGCCGCGGCCCGTCAGCATCTGCGCGAGCGCGCTGTCGACATCGGGGAAAAACTTCAGCGGGTTGTTGTCTCGCGCGACGATCAGCGTGACGTCGAGACGCGCCTCGCGACGCGTCATCGAGCGCGCGCGCAGCACGGCCATCGTGCCGCGCAGCGCATCGCGCAACATCGCGCCGACGAGACGCGCAAGATCAGCGGGCGGAAGATTGGGCGCGCGCGAAGGATCGAGGCCGAGTCCTTCGAGCAGCGCGGCGTATGCGTCGGCCGATGCTTGCGGAGCGCGCGGTGCTTCGTGTTCATTCGATGGCGCGGGTGCGGGTGCTGGCGCGTGTGCAGGCATCGCGGCAGTGGTCGCGGCAGATGCAGGCGATGGCGCGGGCGTTGGCGCTTGCTGTTCGACCGTGGCTGCCCGCACCGCCTCACGCGCGACAGGAGCAGGCGCGGGGACGGGCGCGACCTCGGTGGGGTCTTCGAGAAGCTCTCGCTGTGCGGGCTGCGCGAGCAAATCATCGAATGGCGTCGCTGGGCCACTCGCGGCGGCATCGTCGAGCAGACTGGCTGGCAAGCCCGTCGGTCCCTGTTGCGATACGGGTGCAGGTGCGTGGCCGGGCGCGGCAGGCGTTGCAGTCTGATCCGGATGCGCCGAAGCGGACGCAAACGCCTGCGCGGGCGGCGGTGCAAACAGCGGCGATGCAGGCGCGGCCACGGCAGGCGCTCCGCCGGGACGCGGCGACGACTCCCATTGCGCGAGCGCGTCCGCGAGCGGATCGTAGTCGGCGGGAATGCCTCCCGGCGACGCAGCCGGCGCTGTGAACGAACCGGACGAACCCGCCACGCCAGGCGACACGGGCGACACGGGCGGCACGGGCGGCACGAGAGGCACGGACGCCACGGGCGCGGAAAACGCCTGAAACTCCGGCGCCACATGATCGCTTTCAGAGCCTATATAGCGCGGCCCCGTCGCAACCGGCTTGCGCTCGCCGAAGGCGGGCTGTCCGAGCGGATCGAGCGCGCCGAGGCCGAACGGATCGCCTTGCGCGTCGGCGGGCGACGGTTCGCCGAGCACTTTCACGGCCGCCAGCGGATCGGGCAACCCCGTCGTGCTGCGCGCGCCCGTCGCGCGTTCGCCGATCGACACTTCGAGCATGTACGTGCCGATCATCAGCCGGTCGCCGCTCGCGAGCCGGGCCTCGCGCGTGCCGCCGAGCGCGCGCTGATTCAGCACGCTCGGATTGCTGCCGAGATCGCACAACAGATACTCGCCGTCACGAAACTCGATGCGCGCATGCACACGCGAAATCGCGCGCTGCTGGTCGGGCAAGACCAGCGTGCAGTCGGTTGCACGTCCAATGGTGCCGCCCGCCGTGCCGAACTCGACCGCAATCGGCTCGGCAACAGGCTCGTCATTGAAGCGCGCGACGCGCAACGAAAGAACCGGATTGCTCACCTCTATCATCCCCTTGGCGTGTCGACCAGAGTTGGCGCTTTAGCGCCTACTCTGGTCCCATGCACAGCGGTCGACCAGAGTTGGCGCTTTAGCTGTCGGCTGGAGTTAGTGCTTTAGCACTTACTCCAGCCCCATGCAGAGCACCTGCTCTGATCCCATGCAAATCATCCACGCATCCCGTCATCACTTGAGCTTCTTCGTGCCATCATCAGCGTCCTTCGGATCAGTAGGCGCAGTGGGCGACGAGCCGCTGCCCGACCCGGCCGAGCCGCCCGAATTCAGCAGGATCGGCGTGCCCGACACCGCGACACTCGCCGGCCCCACCACGACGAACGCGCCCCCTGCCTTGAGCGTGATGCTCGCGCCCGCTTCGATCACGACATTCATGCCCGCCTTGATATGGATGTTCATGCCCGCATCGATCGCATAGTCCATCCCGACTTTTTCCTGCAACTTCTGGCTGACGTTCAGCGAATCGTTGCCCTGCACTTTCGCGTTGCGATCGCCCGTCACGCTGTCGTGCCGCGCACCCGTCACCGCGACGAATTCATTGCCCGTCACCTTCAGATGCCGGTCATTGCCGACGTTGGTCAGCATGTCGTTCTTGATCCACGTTTCGTGGTCTTTTTCCGCGTGGAAGAACAGTTGCTCGCTGCCCTTTGTATCGTCGAAGCGCATTTCGTTGAACCCGCCGCCGCCTTTGGTCGAATTGCTCTTGAGCGTGGAGAGTGCGGCGTTCGCCGGCAGGTCATACGGCGGCATCGTGTTCGCGTTGTACACGCAGCCTGTGACGAGCGGCCGGTCGGGATCGCCTTCGATGAAATCGACGAGCACTTCCTGGCCGATGCGCGGAATGAAGAACGTGCCCCAGCGCTTGCCCGCCCAGTCGTGCGACACGCGCACCCAGCAGCGCTTCATTCTCGCGGCCGCATCGGCGGGCGGCGCGAACTGCTCCCAGTGAAACTGCACCTTGATGCGGCCGTACTTGTCGGTGAGAATCTCGTCGCCGTCGGGTCCGACCACCATCGCGGTCTGCGGCCCCGCGACGACGGGGCGCGGCGTGATGCGTTCGGCACGAAACTGGTTTTCCTTGCGCAGCGCGGTAAAGCTGCAATCGAAGAACGGCAGCGCGCGCCTGTCGTCGCGGTTGTGGTTACGGTTGTCGTCGCGGTTATCGTTCCGGTTGTCGTTATAGGTCGATACGTACGTGTCGGAATTGATTTCGTAGTCGGCGCTGACCACCAGATAGTCGTGGTTCTGCGCATCGCACGCGTGGCCTTGCAGCCCGAACAGACCGCCCGGCCACACGCCGCGCGCGCTCGAACGTCCGCTGATGCTGTCGTTGCGGGCCTGGCGAATCTCCACGCCGACTTTCGCGTAACGGTCGCCGTCGCCGGACTGGATATGGCCGCTCAGATGCTCCTGCATCGTGTACACGGGCGGATCGTAGACCTTCGGCCGCGTCGCGCGCGACAGCAGCCCTTGCTGGTTGCTCGACGACGGCTTTTCGAAGTCGTATTCATTGACCTCGTACTTGCCCGTCTGCAGCTCAGCCCCCGACGACCACTGATAGACGCACTCCTTCTCGTGGCCCGGCTCATACCAGCCGTCATAGGCGATCGTCGCGTAGTGATCGATCGACGTATGCACGTCCGCCGAATCCGTCATCACGAGCGTGTGCTTGCCGCTCTTGTGCTCGAAGTAGTAGTAGATGCCCTCGTGCTCCATCAGCCGGCTGACGAACGCGAAGTCCGTCTCGCGATACTGCGCGCAATGCTCCAGCGACGGATAGGTCGCCGAGCATTTGTTGCTCATGTCGATGTCGTAATCCTGCAGCACCTTCGCGATGATGTCGGGCACCGTCATCTCATGGAAGAAGCGGCTATGCGACGCGCGCGTGAGAAGCCACAGCCGCGGACGCACGACGGCCTCGTAGCGCGCCATCCGGTTGCGCGTGCGATCGCCGGGCGCGACAATGCGAAACGCGGTGACGATGCCGTTGATCTGCCGCTCGCCATCGGACGGCAGCGACACGGCAATCGACATATCCTGGCCGAGCAGATCGCCCGGCTTCAGATCGTTGCTGGTGCTGAGCAGATCCAGATGAAACTCGCTGAGCCGCCCGAGTTCCTCGCGTCCTGTCAGACGCAGGAACAGCAGGTCGCTGCCGGCAGGCGCGCAACTGACGGTGATGTGGCGGAGCGGATCTTGCGTAGTCATGTCACGGAATCATCGTGTTGACGGTGGCCGGGTTGACGATGGTCACGACGCCGCCCCAGTTGCACATGCACTTCGAAACGTTGTCGAGCGACGGCTGGTTGCCGAGCAGCACGGTCGGCGCGCCCGTCACCCACGGCGACATCGTTGCGGGCACGCACGGCATCGGTGTGAGCACGCCCATCGCGGCAGTCGTCGCCGCAGCGACGGCCGGATTCGCGGGCGAGCTGCACATGCCGAACGGCATGATGTTGACGAGCGGCACATGGTCCATGATGTTCGCGGCGGGCGGCCCCTCGCCCATCACGCGGTTCACGGGCAACACGACGAGCGTCGAAGGCGCCGCGCCGAACGAGCACTGCAACGTTGCCCCCATGCTGACCTGTTGCGGCATATGCATCCTCCGTCAAAGCGCGAGCGTTCAATCGAACGTATAGACGAACTCGCCGTCGCGCGCGCCGATCTGCACCTTCGACACTGTCGTGCCGTTCATCATCCGCGTGAGGAACTCGTTGCTGATGTGAGGCAGCAGCGTGTTCGTCAGGATCGCGTCGATCATGCGGCCGCCGCTTTCCAGTTCGGTGCAGCGGCTCGCGATCAGCTTCACGACATCGTCGTCATACACGAACGGAATCTTGTGCGTCGCGCGCACGCGCTTCTCGATCCGCCCCAGCTGCAAGCGGATGATCGCGCCAAGCATCTCGTCGGACAGCGGGTAATACGGAATCACAACGACGCGCCCGAGCAGCGCCGGCGGAAACACCTTCAGCAACGGCTCGCGCAGCGCTTTCGCTATGCCCTCCGGCTCGGGCATCAGCTCGGGGTCCTTGCACAGGTTCGCGATCAGATCGGTGCCCGCATTCGTCGTGAGCAGGATCAGCGTGTTCTTGAAGTCGATCACGCGCCCTTCGCCGTCTTCCATCCAGCCCTTGTCGAACACCTGGAAGAAAATCTCGTGCACGTCGGGATGCGCTTTCTCCACTTCGTCGAGCAGCACGACGCTATACGGACGACGCCGCACGGCCTCCGTCAGCACGCCGCCTTCGCCATAGCCGACATAACCCGGCGGCGCGCCCTTGATCGACGACACGGTATGCGCTTCCTGGTACTCGCTCATGTTGATCGTGATGACGTTCTGCTCGCCGCCGTACAGCACTTCAGCGAGCGCCAGCGCCGTTTCCGTCTTGCCGACGCCGGACGTGCCCGCAAGCATGAACACGCCGATCGGCTTGTTCGGATTGTCGAGTCCCGCGCGCGACGTCTGGATGCGCCGCGCGATCATCTCGGTCGCATGCCCCTGGCCGATGATCCGCCTGTTCAGGTTTTCCGCGAGCTTCAGTACGTTTTCGATCTCGTTGCGCACCATCCGGCCCACGGGAATCCCCGTCCAGTCCTGCACGACGGATGCGACCGCCTGCTGGTCGACGGTCGGCAGGATCAGCGGGTCTTCGCCCTGATGCTGCGCGAGCTTCCTCTGCAGTTCGCGCAATTCGGCGAGACGTGCGTCGCGCGCGGCGGGATCGATGGATGCAGCGGGTTCGATCGGTTCGGCACTGGCCGCGCCTTCGACCTTGCCCGTCTCGTCGCGCAGTTGCGCGCGCAAGGCGAGGATGCGCTCGACGAGTTCTTTCTCGCCCTGCCAGCGCGCTTCGAGTTCGGCGAGACGCGCGCGCTCCGTCGTGAGACGCTCCGTCGCCGCGGCAAGCCTTTCGCCCGTTTCGATACCGACAGCCGTCTCGCGCCCGATGATCGCGAGTTCCGTTTCGAGCGCGGCAATGCGCTTTCTCGAATCGTCGACGGAAGGCGGCGTCGCGTGCTGGCTGACGGCCACGCGCGCACAAGCCGTGTCCAGCAGACTCACGGCCTTGTCCGGCAACTGGCGCGCGGGAATGTAGCGATGCGACAGCCGCACGGCTGCCTCCAGCGCCTCGTCGAACACCTGCACCTTGTGATGCTTTTCCATCGTCGACGTGATGCCGCGCATCATCAGAATGGCCTTGGTCTCGTCGGGCTCCGGCACCTGCACGACCTGAAAGCGCCGCGTAAGGGCCGGGTCTTTTTCGATGTGCTTCTTGTACTCGGCCCACGTCGTCGCCGCGACGGTGCGCAGCGTGCCGCGCGCGAGCGCCGGCTTGAGCAGGTTCGCGGCGTCGCCCGTACCCGCCGCGCCGCCCGCGCCCACGAGCGTGTGCGCTTCGTCGATGAAGAGAATGATCGGCTTCTCGGAGGCCTGCACTTCCTCGATCACCTGGCGCAGCCGGTTCTCGAACTCGCCTTTCATGCTTGCGCCCGCCTGCAACAAGCCGACGTCGAGCGTGCGCAACTGCACGTCGCGCAGCGTCGGCGGCACGTCGCCCGCGACGATGCGCTGCGCGAAGCCCTCGACCACGGCCGTCTTGCCGACACCCGCTTCGCCCGTGAGGATCGGATTGTTCTGGCGGCGGCGCATCAGGATATCGACTACCTGGCGGATCTCTTCGTCGCGGCCGACGATGGGATCGAGCTTGCCGCTGCGCGCCTGCTCGGTCAGATCGGTCGTGAAGCGATTGAGCGCCTCCTGCTTGCCCATCGCGGCGGGCGGCACGGCGCCGCCGCTATCGCCTGCCTGAGCGGCGCCCGCTGCCTGGAAGCCGTCGCTCGCGCTCATGCCCGCTTCGGGCGAACCGCCGAGCAGGCTGTCGAACTCGTCGACGAGCGTTTCGAGCTTGACCCGCTCGAACTGACGCGAGATGCCGTACAGCGCGTTGCGCAGCGACGGCGTTTTCAACAGGCCGACGACCAGATGTCCCGTGCGCACCTGCGACTCGCCGAACATCAGCGAGCCGAATACCCAGCCGCGTTCGACGGCCTCCTCGACCTGCGATCCGATGTCGACGACGGAGCCCGCGCCACGCGGCAGCCGGTCGAGCGCATCCGTCAGATCGCGCGCCAGCGCCGAAGGCTCGACGCCGAAGTGCTTCACGATGCGATGCAGATCCGAGTCCTGCAATTGCAGGATCTGATGGAACCAGTGCACGACCTCGATGTACGGATTGCCGCGCAACTTGCAGAACACGTTCGCGCTTTCGATTGCGCGATAGGCCAGCTTGTTCAGCTTGCCGAACAACGCTGCACGTTTGATTTCGGCCATTTTGCTAGTCCCTGGATGAGTGTTGGAGTTCCGGCTGGCGCGCGTGCGCGTCGCCGCGCCCGGTTTCGCCGGGCCGTCCAGACAACGACGACGGATGCGAAGCGGGATGCAGCTTCAGCTGCTGCTGATCCTGCGCGGCGGGGCCGCTCAGCAGCCAGGTCGTGTAGCCGAGCCGTGCGCGGCGGCCCAGCGCGAGGCGTGGCACGTCGTCGTGCTTGAGCCACAGGTTCAGGTCCCAGTCGAGACCATCGCGCACGTAGTTGCGTACCCAGTCGGTCAGACGGCGCAGGCTGTCGCCGCCTGGCAGGAAGCGCTCGTAATCGGCGAGCGTCAGCGGCCCGATGACGATGCGGAACTTGTGCTGGCAATCCCACACGCGCCCGCCGAGCAGCGTCGATACACCGAGCGCGGACGATCCGTCGCGCGCGCCCAGCCGCGAGAGCGTGTCGCGCGGCAGCGGCATCCAGTGGCCGACCCATTGCTCGATACGCACGGGCAGATGGAAGAAGCGCGAGAGAATCAGTTGCAGGCCCGCTGCGGGACGAGTCGGTGCTGCGAGCAGTCCGGCGAAGTGCAGCTTCGCGAAATCGGGCACTGCGTCGCGCTCGCGGAGCGCCGCTTCGCCGAGACCGAACGTGCTGCCGACGTACACCGAAAAGCGGTCGCGCTCCGGCCGGTCGAGACTCACGGTCGGCTGTGCGTTGGCCCACGCCCGATAAAACAGCGACACCATCCGGTGATGGAACACATCGAGAAAGCGCGCGAATGTCGGGTCGTTCGCATTGCGCGCGCGGTCGCGCACGTATTCGGTCAGATGCACAGGCATCGGCCCGTTCGGCCCCAGCAGACCCATGAAATTCACCGCGAGCCGTGCCGCGTGTCCGTCACGCGACGGGACCAGCGCGGCGAGCGTCGCCGGATGAAAGATCAGTTCCGGCTCCTGCGAAAAGCGCACGGCATCGTCGCGCGGGCGCAGCGATTCTCCGATGCGCGGCTTGTCGCGATGCGCGTTCTCGATGAGCCGCAGGGCCTGAAAGAAGTCGAAACGCCATGCGTGTGTTTCGAGTTCGCGCAGCAGAGTCAGAGCGTCAGGCATTGTCCGCCCCTCGCTGGCCAGTGCATGATCTCGCCGCGCGACAGCGTTCTCACCACCGTCTCCGCGAACGAATTGATCGACACGTATTGCGCAAAGTAGTGCGACAGCACGGCGCCGAGCAGAAACGCACCCGCGCCTTCGAATGCGGCGTCGTCGAGCGTCAGCGTGATCGCAAGGCCGCGTCCGAACACGATCGGCCCTGCAAACGGCAGGCGTCGCGTCACCGGATGCGATTCGACGGAATGCACGCCTTCGATCATCCGCTGAGTCGCCGGGTCGCCGACGGGGCAATAGAGGCTCAGCAGGTCGCGCAGCGCACGGGCGCCCTCTTTCGCGTCGCTATCGACGAGCGATGCATAGTTCAGCGACAGATGACTCAGCAACCGCCATGCGACTGCGCCATGCGCATACGACGGCAACGGGCGGCTCGGGCCGCTCACACAGCGCACGCTCTCGACGGGCGCTTCGACATCGAGTGTGAAGTCGCTCTGGCCGCCGCCGATCGACAGCGTGAGCGGCAAGTCGCGATTCGTGCAGAGCACCTGCAATCCGAGCTGGCGCAGATCGCCGCGAAACGGCGCATTCGCCGCATCGACGAGCGCGATGAACGTCTCGCTGCCCAGATAGCTCGTGCGCGGTCCGCGTTCGGCCTGCCGCGACGAGCGCATTCGCTTCTCTCGCCGCATCTGGTAGTACGCGTTCGCGCCGTGGCCCGCGCCGAGGTCGCGCGCGTGATAGAACGCGTCGAATTTCTGCTCGGCGGCGGCACCCGCGCCATAGCCGGTGACTTCGTCGATCGAATAGATTTCGAAGTCCATCGGCCGCGTGCGATCGGCGATCACGTGATATTCGAACTGCTCCCCGGACAGCGCGATGCGGTCCGTGCGGCGAGGAAACAGATTGATCGCGGGCGTGCAGAAGAGCGCGAAGTTGGACGCGTCGAGCGACTGTTCGAGCAGCGGATCGCCGCGCTTGAGCAACACGATCACTTCCACTTCGTTGTCGCCGCAACGGCGCAGCGCCGGCTGCAAGCCATCGATCGCGACGAACATGAAGCGCTGCGCGAACGCGAAATACTCCTGTAGCAGCCGATAGCCCTGGAACGACTGCTTGCTGATGGGCAACAGCGCTTCGTCTTGCGCAAAGCCGACGGGCACGACGGCTGTCGCCGGCAATTGCGCATGCCACGTTGCGGGCCGCGACACGGGCATCACCACGACGCCGGCAGCCGAGCCGAGCAGGCGCTCATAAGTGCGTGTCGGCAACGCGTCGGCGCCGCGCAGATACAGCACCAGCCTGTCGAGCTTCAACTGGTTGATCTTGAGGCCGCCCGTCGCGCGCAGACGCAGCCGCAGGCCCGCTTTCACGCCGGGCGGCAGCACGATGTCCGCGCCGCCGAGCGAGCCCGAATGCGTGAAGAACCTGGCATCGGCGATTTCGAGCGGCCATAGCGTCAGGTCGTGAGCGCTGCGATATTCGCAACGCGTCGAGCCGTTCTTGTCGAGCACGCTGCGAAACGCGCTGCCGCGCGCGACCTTCACGCCTTCCGCGAGGCCAGGGTTGCTCAGATCGGGCCGGATCTGCACGACGGCCATCGATGGCGTCGGCGCGAGATAGTGCGGATAGACCAGTTCCGCGAGATGCTGCGTAAAGCGCGGAAACTCGGCATCGATCTTCATCTGCACGCGCGCGGCGAGAAAGCTGAACCCTTCGAGCAGGCGCTCGACATACGGGTCCGCGCATTCGAGGCTTTCCAGCCCGAGGCGCGCAGCGACCTTCGGATATTCCTTCGCGAACTCCCCGCCCATCTCCCGCAGATGCTGGAGCTCTTCGCTGTAGTACTTGATCAGTTCGGGGTTCATGAATTCAACGCGCCCCGCTCTGGTCGATCACTCTGATTTCCCCGGCTTCGAGATCGAGTTCGGTTCTGAAGTACAAGCGCTCCGGGTATGGTTGCGCCCACAAGTCTCCTTCGATCAGAAACGACACGGTGTTATGGCGACCCGTGGTTTCTTCGGACTGCACGGCCGTCACGCGCACCGTGTCGCGCATGATGCGCGGCTCGAATGCCCAGATCGCGTCGCGCACATGCTTCTCCAGCTTCGCCGCATCGATGCCCGAGGCCGTCTTTCCCGCGATATCCGGAAAGCCGAAGTTCAATACCGACGTGCTCACATACGGATAACCCGACAGATCCTGTACGGAAGCGAGTCCGTTCGCGTTCAGGAGCCACGCAAGATCGCGTTGCACGCTCTGACGCAACGCGCGCATCGACAGCACGCGGCGCTCGCGCGCCTCCTGCTTCACCTCCGGCTCGTAGTCGGTCAGCCGGTCGAGCAGCGAGGGCTGCAGCCGGTCGCGCGTGCTCGCTTCAGCCATGATCCGGCGCGGCGCCAGCGCCGCCCTCGCTGCCGGGCGGTGCATCGACCGCCAGTTCGATCGTGCGGATATCGAGCAGCGCATAGTCGTTCACGTCGGTCGTCAGCATCCGTTGCCCGACGGGGCGCGCTTGCGCTGCATCGCCGCCAACCCATTCGGTCAGACGCGCGAGCCATAGCGCGTGGCTCTTTTGGGCCAGCGTGCCGGCGTAGCGCGTCGGAATCAGCCCGGCCGCCTGGCCTTCGTTGGCCCACGTGAAGATCGCGGGCGTCCAGACACGGTCGCGCAGATCGACGGGCGCTTCGATCTCGATGCGCCTGATCCGGAAGAACGGCACCCAGTAGTAACGGCCGTTGAGCACCGTTTCGAGTGTGGGTCCGAGACGGCCATCGGCATCGGCGATCCACTCGAACGGCTCGCCGTTGATGCTGCCCGAGGTGGCGGGCGCGTCGGCGAGCGCCTGTTCGCGCGCGGCCGTGGCCGCTGCGCCGTCGCCCGCCGCGTCGAGCCGCAGCGCTTCGACTAGCAACGCGAGCCAGCCCGTCGGCTCGCCGAAAATCAGCGGCGCGCGCGTGCCGTTGAAAACCTGCTCGCGCAGCGCTTCGCATTGCAATGCTTCGCGGTAGGTTTGCACCATCGGCAGCGCGGCGGCGTCGAGATCGCCGACGACGTTCAACTGCGTCAGCGCGCGGTCCCACGAGCCCAGCACCGCGAGCAGCTGGAACAGGAACACACGAAGGGACGCCTTCGACGGATCGTTGCGAACCTGCATCTGCAATTGGCGCAGGCTCTCGTCCAGATCGCCTTCACGCAAGCTTTCCTCTGCGGTCATGTCAGTTCGCTCCGTCAAGCCGGGTCAAATGCAACTGCGTGCAACTGCGCGACACCCGGATGCCGGGGCCACGCCATCGCGTTGCCGTGCCGCAGCGCCATTCGAATGCAGCACGGCCTTCTGCTTTTGTCTAGTTGGTCGCGTCGTTCTTCGGAATGTCCCACTTCACCTCGACAACGCCGCCCTCCTTCGCCCCCTTCGCGTTTTGAGGCTGATATTCGACATGGAACTTCTCGAAGTTCAGCGTCACGTTTTCGGTGAAACGGTCTTCGCCACCCGAGCCGCCCGTCGAATACGAGCTGATCAGCAACGCGGTCAGCGTCACCTTGTAGTACTCCAGCGGGTTGTCGCCGCCCGCCTTGCGCACGGTCAACACCGCCGAGTCGATATGCGAGCCCTTGCAGCAGGCCGCCATGATCGCCGGCGACGCCTTGTCTACGTACTTGGTGAACGAGATGTCCTGCACGTTCACCTTGCCGGCGCCCCCGCCCGTGCCCATGTGCATCGTGCCGCTCTGGCTCAGCCCCCAGCTCCACGCGAGCACTTCGATTTCCTCCTTATGGGTCTTGTCCTGGGACTCGCCCTTGATGTCGCCTAGCTTCATGAACATATCGACGGCCATGTTCTTCTCCACTCAGAAACGTTTCGTCAGTAACAACGGGATTCCGTCATGCCGCCTTGGCGGACGGAAGCTTCGAGACCAGCCGCAACGACACGGTCAGGCCTTCCAACTGGTAATGCGGACGCAGGAAAAACTTCGACGTGTAATAGCCGGGATTGCCTTCGACTTCTTCGATCACGACTTCGGCGGCGGCAAGCGGCCGGCGTGCCTTCGACTCTTCGCTGGAATGGGCGGGATCGCCGTCGACGTATTGCAGGATCCAGTTCTGCAGCCAGCGCTGCATGTCGTCCTTCTCCTTGAAGCTGCCAATCTTGTCGCGCACGATGCACTTCAGGTAGTGCGCGAAGCGGCTGCACGCGAACAGATACGGCAGGCGCGCGGCGAGATTCGCATTCGCCGTGGCATCGGCATCTTCGTACTCGGCGGGCTTGTGCAACGATTGCGCGCCGATGAAGGCTGCAAAGTCCGAGTTCTTCTTGTGCACGAGCGGCATGAAGCCATTCTTCGCCAGTTCCGCTTCGCGCCGGTCGCTGATGGCGATTTCCGTCGGGCACTTCATGTCGACGCCGCCGTCGTCGGTCGGGAACGAATGCACCGGCAGGCCTTCAACTGCGCCGCCCGACTCGATGCCGCGAATCCGCGAGCACCAGCCGTACATCTTGAACGAGCGGTTGATGTTGGTCGCCATCGCGTAGGCCGCGTTGGCCCATGCGTATTTGCCGCTGTCCGCGCCGGCCGTGTCTTCTTCGAAGTCGAATTCGTCGACGGGATTGGTCTTCGCGCCATAGGGCGCGCGTGCAAGAAAGCGCGGCATCGCGAGACCGATGTAGCGCGAATCTTCCGACTCGCGCAACGAGCGCCACGCGGCGTGCTCGGGGGTCTGGAAGATCTTCGTCAGGTCGCGCGGATTGGCCAGCTCCTGCCACGAATCCATCAGCATGACGGCCGGGTCCGCGCCCGCGATGAACGGCGCATGCGCGGCGGCGGAGATCTTTGCGATCTGGGTCAGCAGGTCGACATCGGGACCGCTGTTGTCGAAGTAATAGTCAGCGACGAGCGCGCCATAAGGCTCACCGCCGAACTGGCCGTATTCTTCTTCATAAAGCTTCTTGAAGAATGGGCTCTGGTCCCATGCAGTACCTTTGTATTTCTTGAGCGATTTGTGCAACTCGCCCTTTGAAATATTCATCACGCGGATCTTCAGCGACTCGTCGGTCTCGGTGTTGTTCACCAGATAGTGCAGACCGCGCCATGCGCTCTCCACTTTCTGGAACTCTTCCGAGTGAATGACCAGGTTGATCTGATCGGTCAGCTTCTTGTCGATCTGCGCAATCAAGCCCTCGATGGTCGCGAGAACATCGTTCGAAATAACGGCGGTGTCACGCAGCGCCTGTTCGGCGAGCGTGCGCACGGCCGTCTCGACGGCTTCTTTCGCTTTCTCGCTTTTCGGCTTGAATTCCTTTTGCAGCAGATTAGCGAAGTCGCTCACTTCGAGCGTGCCTTCTGCCTGCTGCGTCTGCTCCTGGGGGGTGGGTTCGGCCATGGTCAGACTCCACTGTTGGTCGCGCTTATTCCTGTGGCTTCGGCGCGGATGCGAGCGATTGCAGCAAGGCCGGATCGTTCAGTACTTTCGCGATCAATTCCTCGGCGCCGGTCTTGCCGTCCATATAAGTCAGGAGGTTCTGCAACTGGCCGCGCGCCTCTAGCAGCTTCGACAGCGCATCGACCTTGCGCGCGACGGCGGCGGGAGAAAAGTCGTCCATGCTCTCGAACGTCATGTCGACGGCGAGATTGCCTTCGCCTGTCAGCATGTTCGGTACTTGCACCGCGACGCGCGGCTTCATCGACTTGAGGCGCTCATCGAAGTTGTCGACGTCGATTTCCAGAAACTTGCGGTCCGCGACGGGCGCAAGCGGATCGGCGGGCTGCCCGGACAAGTCGGCCATCACGCCCATTACGAACGGCAGATGCACCTTCTTTTCCGAGCCATACACCTCGACGTCATATTCGATCTGCACGCGCGGCGCGCGATTGCGTGCAATGAATTTCTGGCTGCTTTCCTTGGCCACGACAGTTCCCCTGGTTGACACCGCACCGTCGAAAGACGGGGCAGCGTATCAGTTGCGTTGCTGATCAACTCCCCATCACTATTCGTTTTCGATACCGCCAACCTGCCGGGCCTGGCCAAGACCTTCCGGCGCCAGGTCCTCGAGTATTTCCATGAAGTTCTTGTCCACGAGACGCCGCGCGCGGTTCAACAACAACGGCACCGGGCTCGACGGCTCGTGCTTCTGGTAGTAAGCGCAGATCTTGTCGAGCAGGCGGATCACATCCTGCCGGCTGTTCACTTCCCCCGTCGGCGGCGCGCTCGCTCGCGCACCTGGGCCTGCGGGCGCGTTCGTTTCAGCTTCGCCCGCTGCTGCCTGGTCTTCGGCTTGCGGTGCCGCTTCGCCGATACGCTCGACTAGAAATCCCGCCGCCTGCTGCAACAGGCGCGACAACGGCGACAGGTCGATGGCCTGGGCCGTGCCGACGCGCTCCGTCAACAGCGTTTCGATACGCGTGTTGCTGCTGCGCGCGCCCCGCAACGCAGCGACGACGCGCACGGCATCGTCGTGCACGTCGGCGATCGCCGCGTCGATCGATGCAAGGGACAACGGTTCGACGCCCTCGGGCGCAGGCGCGTCGCCGTTCGCATATTCGATGTCCCGCAGCCTGACGATTCCGTGCGCGTGCGAAGCGACAAGCGGCGTATCGCGCACGTCCACCAGCATGCCGGATTGATCGACGAGGACGGTCAGCGCATTGATGCGCGCAGTCGGGTCGTTGTCGTCGTCGGGATCGAGTTGCGGATGGACATGATTCCAGTGCTGTTCGAGCAGCGCTTCGATCAACGCAAGTCCTTCGGCAAGACCCGCGAAGCCCTGACGATGCAGCAGCGCACGTGCAAGATGCGCGGCCACGCGCAAGTCGCGGCTCTTGCCGAACAGTTCGAGAGAAAGCGACTGAGCTGTCTTCCAGTCGGGCGGCGTGGCGGCGACTACAGTGGCGCCGTACTGGACATCCGGCTTGCCGTGAACGGCCTGTTCGAGTTCGCGGAACAGCGGGTCGTATTCGACATCGTCCCCACAAGGGTTTTCTGGAGAGATTTCGGCAAGCAGTACCCCGGCATCGAGCGTGGCCATTTCTTGTATTCGCTGCAGTCAGAGACGAATAGTTTTAGCGTGCTCGCTCTTCGCGACGACTCACGCCACGTTAACCGTCGAAACTGGACTTCCCCCGGATCGAAGAGTTAATTGAATCAATTCGGATTACTTATGTACACACGCGCTTATACAGCCACGTCGAAACGCGATCACTGCTGCGGCAGACCGATACGAGCATAGCACGCAATCCTTAAAATTAAAGGACAGGTGTGATGCTCTCGCTTTTGTAAAGCCGATTCAAAAATTCAATTAAAAATGGCGTTTCTAAACGCCTTAAAAAAACGCAAGATGCGCATACGGTCTCGGTTTTACATGGAACGGCAACTTGCGCGTCACTCGGCGGCATTACCATCTAGTAAACGTTCGAGTCTCACAAAATTGAAAAAAAGCACGATTGGACGCAATAAGGTAAACCCTCATATTGGTTTTGTCCCGGCGTGTGCAATACCTAAGGCCTAAGGCAGTACTTTTCGCACTATTGCAGTGAATGCCTGTTTCCTCTATTAGTCGACGCTGAACGGCAGCGGACCGATAGCCGTATGTCAGCTTCCCAGCTTCAAACGAACGGACGCTTTTCGGGTACTGAATCCGCACAGCGTGACGCTGTGCTCATCATGCGGGGTGACGTGTGACACATATAGAATGCGCACGTGCGGTCGACCGTGCTTGCGATGCGGCGTTGCCTGACTTGTGGCAACGCCGTACATGTCTGAACCATGACGAAATGGCTTCAATGTATTTGATCGTTCGCCGCGCACTTCAGGCGTATTACCCATTCGAATTACAGGCGCTAGGCGAAGACAAGGAAGAGTTGATCTCGCAGTTCATTTATTTCAAGGTTTTCCGTCTCGAAGCAGCACATGCGCACCCGGAAGCGTTCCCACTGCATAGCGCGCCTTCCAATGGTCATGCCGTGTGCGCATATTTCCGCCGTTATCTGATCGATTGCCTGCGCAATGCGGGTCATCAGCGCAACGTCGTGTTCGACAACGAAGACGTGCTGGCCGAGATCGAGCAACAGGCGGCCGTGCAAAGCGACCCTGTCGGCTCGGTGTTGCTGCAACACGGACTCGACGAGCGCATTGTGCGGGAATCGGCAACGCGCTTCATTGCCGGGCTCGACAAGGCCGACCAGTTGCTGCTTGCGGGCAGCCTCGGCTGGCTCTCGAACGAAAAAGGCGGACTGGCGGAAATTGCCGCGCGCTACAGGATCGCGTCATATCACTATCGCGCCCGCAAGCTCGGCGTCACGCTGAGGAAAGGCTCGCTGCCAACCGATTTCGCTGCGACCAGCATCGGTCAGTGGATCGCGAAGACGCTCGGCATCGACATCGTCGCGGAGAACAGAATCGCGATCCTGCTGGTGCTGGGCATCCTCGCCGAGCAGTCGCGCGCACCAGCGGCCGAGCCCGCCCCTGAGCGAGGCTTCCTGTGCGACTTGCCACAGCAAGCCTGACGGACCGCGGCGGCCGGCAACGCAACGAAGACTCGCTAGGCGACTGGTCGAGCGAGCGCCTTTACTACTGCGTGCTTGCGGACGGCGCGGGCGGACATGGCGGCGGCGATACCGCATCGGCGATCGTCGTCGATTCCGTGCTTGCGGATCTGCGCTATCTGACCGTCGGCGAGTTGCCGCCGACGGGCCAGCGTCTCGTGAGCGCGCTCGCTCACGCGAACGACAACATCGTCGAAGAACAGACGCGTGGCGGCGCCGCGCTCAAAGACATGCGCTCCACGGCCGTGGTGCTCGCAATCGACTGCGAGCAGCGCACGGCGGCGTGGGCGCATTGCGGCGATTCGCGTCTCTATTGCTTCCGTGGCGGCAACGTCTGCGCGCAGACGCGCGATCACAGCATGGTTCAGGAAATGGTCGACGCGCGCCTGCTGTCCCCCGATGCAGCGCGTCATCACCCGCGTCGCAACGTGCTGCTCGCGGCGCTCGGCACACGCGGAGATCTGCACATCACGGGTTCCTCCGGCACCTTCAGCCTGTTCGATCGCGACGCGTTCCTGCTGTGCAGCGACGGCCTCTGGGAATACGTCGACGAAACCGCCATATGCGAAGCGCTGCACAACGCCGCGACACCGGACGCCTGGCTCGACGCGCTCGCCGCTCAAGTGCGCGCATCGGCGGATGTGAACCGCGACAACCTCAGCGCAATGGCCGTATGGATCGCCGACGCGGAAGACACGCAGGCAACCCTATTGCTGACGAGCCGCGCGCCTTTATGACAGTGCGCATCGCGCCTGCTGTGGATCTCTATGCCGACCGCCCCGAACGTTGCTAGAAATCGCCGCACCCATGCGGACTGTTCAACAACATGCAACTGTTCAGATTGGGCTGCGAACGCACGCGCTTCCATTCGACGGCGAGTATGTCCTGATTGTCGCCCGGTGCTGCCGTCGTAAAGAGCGGCTGGTTCGAACCGATGCAGATATTCGTACCTTGCAGGTTGTTTTCATAGACGAAGGTTTGCTCCTGGTTGCTGAAGAACGACTGCAAGCCTGCTTGCGCAACGGGATTCAGCGGAGCGGTCACGGTCAGCGTGGCGGGCACTTCGTTCACGACATACCCGACGTTCGACAGGAAGTTCGGATCGATCGGATATTGGCCCGGCAGTGAATTCTGGTTTGCAGGCGTCGTCAGTGAACCTGTCAGCGCGCCTGCTGCCGTATCGCCGTTGATGAGTCCGCTGGCCGTGAACGTGAACGCAGGGTTGGGTGCGCCGGCGATGCGCGTCGCGCCATTCGCGGTGACGGTCACAGTGGGCCTCGCGACATAGACGAAATGATTACCCGTCATCGGCACGATGCCGCCCCAGCTGCACCCGGCGCCGAAGATGCATCCATAGAAGTTGGGCTGTGCGGTATTCGGCTGCACATTGCCCCGCACTTCCTGGTTCCACGTGGCCGCCCAGATCCGCCATCCGTTCGCGGCGCTCAGCGCGCCCGCATCGCCCGACGTGAAGACGCCGTTCTCCATCACGAGATCGACGGTGCCGCCCGACGTCAGACTGGTATTGAGCGCGACATTGCCCGTCGCGGCCTGAGCGATCAGGTTTCCCGTCAGCGTCGAGTTCGTTCCGTCGATCGCGTTCAGCGTGCCCGACGTCGCGTTGTATGTCTGGCTTGTGACGGGCCCGATCGCGAAGCCATGCGAATCGACGAAGTTCACGTTGCCCGCGTTGACGAGCGCAAGCACGCCGACGTCGTTCTGCGGATCGATCAGCGTGAAGGAGCCGGGCCCCGACAGCAGCAGGCTCGCCGCCTGGATGCCGCCCGGGTCGGTCACGGCGCCCGCCGACACCAGCGACAACGTATGTCCCGCGCCGAGCGACAATCCGAACGGCAGTTGAATACCCTGACTGCCCGCACCCGGATTCGACAACGCGAGGTTCATGTTCAGACCGGGCTTGACGAGCTGGCAAACGCCGCTCGCCGAGCCGCACACGCCGTTCACGGTGATGAGGCCGGTCTGCGTATCGGAGCCGAGCGTGAGGGTCTGAAAGTTCGTGAAGCTCGCGAACGTCTGCGCGTCGATGCTCATGCCGCCGCTCGTGCCGAACAGCGTAATCGGCGTCGCGTCCTGCGGCGTGAACGCGAACGTCGAGGGATTGACGCTGGCCGGCAGTATCGAAAGCACGCCCCCGCCGCCCGTGATGCCCGCGCTGCGGCTCAAGATGCTTTGCGACGTGTTGTCGTTCGCCGCGCGCAGCACGACCGAGCCGTTCGACGCGCCGTTGATCGACACAGGGCCCGCCGCGTGGAAGAAACTCGAGGCCTCGAACGAACTCATCAATTGCGGCATGGGCACCGCGCCGAACGCGAGACCCGCATCCGACGTGTTGGTCGAACCGGCGAGCGAGATCGTGCTGCCAGGCTTCGTCGAAGTCACGCTGCCGTTCAGGATCAGCGTGCCGTAGTCGAACTGCACGTTGCCGCCGTTCGCGCTCGTCGTCGGGCTGGTCTCGACGCCGCGAATATCGATTGCGCCGCCGTTGTTCGACGCGATCTGCGTGCCGTCGGCGATCAGCACGCCTTGCGCATTCGCGCCGGAGCCGCTGCCGTCGATGCTCAACTGGCCGCTGCCCGTCGTGACGGTCGACGGCGTCGGCACAGTCGATTCAGTCAGACTTTCGAGCACCACGCCCGTGGACGCGAGGTTTCTCGCGGGCGTGCCTGTGGTCCTGCCCGACAGCGAGATCGAGCCGCTGGTCGACGATATCGATCCGTTGTTGAGGTCGAACGCGATGCTGCCCGATGTCGTCGCCGGCGTGCTGCCCGCGACGATTATGTTGCCGCTGCCGGTGACGATCAGCGGCAATTGGGTGACGGTGTTGTCGGCGTTCGTGACCAGGAATGCGCCGAACGTGCCGACGCCCGTGCCGAATGCCGTCGCGCCGTTGACCGTGCCGTTCACCGAGACATTGCCGCTCGTCGTGCTCATCGATGTATCGTCGAGCACGACGCCCGAGCCGCCCAGCGTGACATTCGTGGTTCCGCTGATTGTCACATTGCCGGCGCCCGCGCTGATCAGCGTGCTCGTGAAGTCGGCGCCGTCGCCGGTGCTGCTGACCGTCGCCGTGCCCGCCATGGCGATCGCGCCCGACGCGGCCGTGAACCTCGCGTTGTTCACGCTGAGGCCGGTGCCCGTCATCGCTTGCGCGCTGCCGCTGACGGAAATCGCGCCCGTGCCCGTCGCCGAAAAAGCGGGCGTGGTGCCCGGCGGAGCCTGGTTCGTGAAATTGCCGTTGACGATCACGCCCGTCGCCGGACCGGTGGCCGTACTGCTCGCAGCGCCCGTCACGGAGATCGAACCGCGCCCCGTTGTTTGCAGCGCGCTTTGCTCGATGTCGACGCCGGCACCTCCCAACGTCGACAAGCCGCTCAAACTCGACGAGCCCGTCACGCTGATATTGCCGTCGCGCGTGCTGACGAGCGCATAGCCGAGCGCGACGCCCGAGGCGAGGCCCGTCGCCGCATAGCCGATCGCGACCGCCTGACTGGCGGACGCCGAACCCGTGATCGATACGCCTGCGCCCGTCGTGCTGATCGTCGCGTTCTGCAGCGTCACGCCCGCGCCCTGGTTGGTGACGTCCGCGGAACCCGTCAACGCGACATGGCCTGTCGCCGCCGTGAGCTGCGCATTGTTGAGGTTCACGCCGGAGCCGCTCGTGCTGCCCGTGATGACTCCACTGATCGTGACCGTGCCGCTGCCCGTCACGTCGATGTTCGGAATCAGCGTCGTCGATTCGTCCGGATTGAGCTGCGCGTACGGTCCGCCCGAGATGTTCACGCCGAAAGCGGTGCGGCCGAACAGACCCGCGCTGCCGCTGCCGCTGAGCGAAATCGCGCCATCCGTAGTCTCGATCGCGCTCTGCTGCATGTTGATGCCATCGCCGAACGTGCTCGAACCGGCGAGCGTCACGTTGCCGCTCGTCGTGGCGAGCAGCGAATAGCCGATCGCGATGCCGCCGATCTCCGTTTCCGCCGCGCCGTTGATATTGATCGCGCCCGCTTCTGTATGCACCGTCGAGTTGTTGATGTTCACCGCGCTCTGGCCGGTGTCGCCGATCGTCAACGATCCGCCGTTGGTGTCGATTGCAACGTTGGTGAGGCTCACCGAATTCGCGGGCGTCGCGCCGCCCACGTTCGCATCGAACACGAGATTGAGCGGGCCCGCCTGCGACGTGATGTTCTGTCCGTTATCCGTGATCGAGCCGGCCGCGCTGAACGTGAGCGTCGTCGCGTTGTTGCCGGCCGGCGATAGCGCCGTCTTCGTGATCGGCGTCTGGATGAAAATATCGCCCGCCTGCGTGCCGCCCGTTCCCGTCGTGATCGTCACCGACGTGCCGTTGCCAAGCGGCGTTTCGATGTCGGAACGGAACACGACGCTGTTGTCGCCCGCTGCCGTGAACGTCGTCGTGCTGCCCGGCGCGGCCGTCGTGACAGCAGCAAGCGCAACTGCCGTTTCGTCCGGCTCGATGAAGACATTGAACGGATCGAGCAGCCACGTCCCGGCCCGCCCTTTAACTGCCGACGCATCGATCTTCACACCGGCCGTGTCGAGATAATGGCCCGAGGTCTCGATCAGTCCGCCGTTGCCGCCCTGCGTGCCGCCTTTCGCCGATAGCGTGCCGTAAATGCGGCTCGCCGTCGCGCTGTAAGCGACGACATGGCCGCCGTTGCCGTTCTGCGATGCGTCGGCGTGAATGCTCGCGCCCGGCGACATCCAGATCGCGTTTGCGTTGCGAATGTCGGCATCGCCGCCCGCCGCGCCTCCGCCGAAGCGCACCGTGCCGCCGCCCGCCGCGCCGCTTGCATCGACACGCGCGCCATCGGACAGCGCGACGTCATAACCCGTGACGTCCACGCGGCCACCCGTCAGGCCCGCGCCGCCCGTCGCATCGAGCGTCCCGCCCGCCATCACGACACCGTTCGTGCCGCCGTCCAGCACGATGTGTCCGTTGCGCTCGGCAAGGCTCTGCGCGCGCACGATCCCCTGCTGGTTGATCACGGTGCCCGCG
Source organism: Paraburkholderia franconis (assembly GCF_009362735.1). Lineage (GTDB taxonomy): Bacteria > Pseudomonadota > Gammaproteobacteria > Burkholderiales > Burkholderiaceae > Paraburkholderia > Paraburkholderia franconis. Next base: position 268,270 of record NZ_WHNP01000005.1, read on the forward strand.
AGCGCATCGGCCGTCTGCGCGCTCATGATCACGGTGCCGCCATCGGCCGCGAGTGTCCCGGTGTTGCCGATCAGCGCGCGCGCCGCGCCCGCGTTGATCTTCAGCGTGGTCAATCCGTCGCCCGCGAAGTCCACGGTGATGTCGTTACCCGCGCCGAGCGCGACCGTGCCGAGACGCGCGCTCACCGTGCCCGTATTGCTGACGGTCCCGCCGAGCAGCGCGATCGTGCCGCCCGATCCGGCCGTGAGCGTGCCGGCGTTGCTGACGGGCGCCGTCGATGCGCCGACAAAGCGGTAGTTGCCCGCAAGGAAATCGGCGTTCGAGATGTTGAGCGTCGACGCGACCAGCGAGCCGACGTTCACCGACGAACCGGGCGCAAAGATCACGCCGGCGGGATTGACGAGGAACACCCTGCCGTTTGCCTGCAGGCGTCCCGCGATCACGCTCGGATCGTTGCCCATCACGCGGTTGAGCAAGGCCGCGCTCGCCGACGGCTGCACGATCTTCACGCCCTCGCTCGCGCCGATCGAAAACGTGTTCCAGTTGACGATCGCCTTCGGCGACGATTGCGTGATGTTCATTTGCCCCGCGCTGGGCGCCGCGACGCTCACCGTTCCCGACACCACTTGCGCACCCGTCGGATTCGCGAACGCCGCCGGCCCGCACGACGCGGCAAACAGCGCAGTCACCGCGCTGGCGATCGTGCCGGCGCGTAATGCACCCATACCCGCACCCATACCCGGCCGCACACCCGGCCGCACACTACAGGGCTTGTTCATCACGCACCTCAGGCCGATGGCCCACTAAAACGTCTTCGTCAACTGCACATAAAAGCGCGGCACCTTGTCGTTGCCCGTCGTATCGGAGCCCGTCGTGCGCCACGCGACCGTGCCCTGCACCGCGATGCCACCCGGCGCCGACCAGAACGCGCCGAGGCCGACGCCGCTTCTCGTGATCACGTTCGTCCCCTGGTTCGGCCGCGCGTTCGCGTTGTACCAGCCGGTGCCGAAATCGAAGAAGCCAAACACCGTCGCTTTCGACGTGATCGCGTAACGCCCTTCGACGGTTGCGACGAAGCCTTCGTCGACGAGCGCCTCGGAAGGCGAATACGCGCGCACCGCGTGCGGCCCGCCGAGCAGGAAGCGCGACGAGTTGTCGAGCGTCGTGGCTGCCCACTGGCCGGAAATCCCCGCGAACATGCTGATGCGCTCCGTCACCGCATTCAGCCGGTTCGCGAAGAACGTGGCGCGCATTTCGTTGCCTTGCGTGTTGCGGCCAAACGCCGACGCATCGATTGCCTCGGCCTGCGCGTTCCTGAAGTGAACGCTGCCGATCAGCAGCTCGACGTCCGCGCTGTTGAAGCCCCCGCCGAGCAACGTATCGCGGCTTTCGTAGCTCAGGCCGACGCTGCCTTCGATCAGCGAACGCGGATTGTGCGAATCGACGACGCCCACGTTGTCGATCAGATCGCGATACTCGAGGTTGACGCGCGCGAGCAGGTTCTGGCTGCGGGTGCGTACGAGCGGATGCGTGAGCGTCAGGTCGACGACGGTCGCCTCGCCCTGTGCGTCGAGCGACGCGAACTCCTTGCCGAGCGCATAGTTGAGCCGCGACACGGCGACCCCGACGCGCGTGCCATACGCATTGACAGGCGCCTCGTAGCCGACGCGGCCGTACACGGTATCGAGCCGTTCGCTGCCGAGCAGGCGCAAGTCCAGGTTGTCGCCGATCATGAACGGCGAGTTGAGCCGCGCCAATGCACCCAGGCGCCAGGTTCCGCTTTCCGGCGCGCCGTAGTTGTCGACGTCGACAGCGAACGTCCAGCGTTTGGCGGGCGCGACGCTGATGCTCAGATCGACCGTACCCGGCTCTTCGCCCGTCTCGATCGCCGATGTCACCTGGATGCCCGGCAAGTCGGACAGCAGCAGCATCGTGCGTTCGATATCGTGCTGCTGCAAAGGCTTGCCGACGGGGATCTGCGCGACGCGCTCGCGTATCAGGCTTTCGCGGACCGGCGTGCCCGCCGCGATGTCGAGCCGCACATGGCCCACGCGCCCTTCGAGCACGGTGAACTCGACCGTCCCCGCGCTCACGTCCTGCTGCGGAATCACCACCTGCGCCAGCAGATAGCCGCGTGCGCGATACACCTGCGTGACCTTTGCGGCAATCGCTTCGAGATCCGCGAAGCCGATCTGCCTGCCGATCTGGTCGCGCACGGGCGCAAGCAGCTCGTCGGAGGGAATCGTATCGTTGCCCTTGAACGTGATGCCCTTGAGCGTGAACGTCGGACCGGGCGCCGCGACGGGAGGCGGCGTCGTCGGCGGCACAGCGGGCAGCGCCTCGCCGCCGCCCGGCGGCGAAGGCCGCGTCTCGCGCGGCGCGGTCTGCTGGAGAATGCTACCCGCGTTCGGCAGCGTCTGGCCCCACGCGAATGTTCCGCTGCAAGCCAATGCCGCGGCGATCAGTCGAAGTGGTGTCTTCATTATTGTTCTTAGCGCGCGATGCTCAGGCGCCAACCTCCCATCAGGTCGAACGGTGCCCAGAAGAACGGATGCGCAAAGCGCGGATTCTGCATGACCGTGAGTTGCGCCGTGCGCATTGCGTCGATCGCTTCGTGGCCGTCAGCGAGTTGCGAGTAGAACGTGCGCATCGTCAGCGCGCTCGATTCGTCGGCCACGGGCCACATCGACACGATCAGGCTGCTCGCGCCTGCATAGAAGAACGCGCGCGTGAAGCCGAGTATTTCGTCGCCGCGCGCGATCCGGCCCAGTCCCGTCTCGCACGCCGACAGCGTGACGAGCGATACGTTGTTGAGCTTCAGGTTGTAGATGTCCTTCGCGAGCAGCGAGTCGGGGCCATCGGCGGGCTGTGTCGCGGGCGCGAGCAGGATGCGCGAATGCAGCGGGTCGATCGTGTCCGCTTCGGCGTGCGTGGCCACATGCAGAACGCGGCCAGCGGGCGCATTGTCGCGAAAGCTCACGCGCGTCGCGCTCGCTTGCAGGAACACTTCGTTGCGCGCGAAGAGCGGCGCGATGCCGCGCACTTCGGCTTCGGCGCCCGGCAGCGCATACGCGGGCGCGATCGTCGGATTGCCGAACGCGACGAGGTTGCTTGCGACTTGCCGCTCGCGCGCTTCGAGTTGCACCGCGACGCTGGCCGACGGTTCGAGCGCGATCGCATGGCGCTGGATCAGAAAGCCATCGGGGGCGTGCAGTGCCTGAAACGGCAGATAGTGAAGCGCGCCGTGCGGAACGATGATCAGCCGTTCGTTCTCGCGCAGCCCGAGTGGCGCGATCAGCAGCGCATAGAGCTTGTCGCCGTACGTGATCGCGGCTGGCCGGCGGCGCACGATCGCATTGCGAATGTCGGTGACGGCGGCATCCATGTCGGCGCGCGCGATCGGCAGCGTATAACCCTTGAGCCCTTCGTTGCGGATCACCCAGACGACGATCGACTTGTCGAGGCTGTGATATTCGACGATCGCCTCGTTCGGCTTCAGCACGTTGCGCACCACGTCGAGACCGGGCACGTCGCCGTTCAGCTGACGGTCGTCGAGGCCCGCATCGACGCGGTTGCGCACGACGTCCAGCAGCGCGCGTGCGCGACTGCGCTCGGACAGGCTCCATGCCGACGCATAGTCGCCGACCTCGACGGTCAGCGCGATCGCTTTTTCGAACACCGATTGCGTGTCGCCGAAAAGCCCCGTCTTGAACTCGTCGCTGCGAAAACGCGCACGGATTTTTTCCGAATCGTCGACGGCGAGCAGATACGCTTCGCGCGCCCTGCCCTTGTCGCCGAGCACGAGATCGGCGCGGCCGATACCCTCGTGCGCCCACAGCCGGTCGTAGTTCGCATCACCCGAACTGCTCTGCTTCAGGAGCGCGTTGAACGCATGGCGCGCGTCTTCCGGCTTGCCTTCGGCCAGCAGCAGATTGCCTTCGATACGTCGATAGGCGGGCGCAAGTTCGGCTGTCGGCGGTGGACTCGCGGAATCGAATGTCTTGCGCGCGCCCGCCGTATCGCCCGCGGCGATCTGCGCATTCGTGATCGACAACAGCACCAGCGGCCTGTAGCGTGGCGACGCCGTTTCAAGTGCGCGGTTGTAGGCAGCGAGCGCATCCTGCGGATGGCCGCGACGCAGCGCGACATCGCCGAGCACTTTGTTCGCGGGCGCGAACACCTGCTCGGGCGCCTTGGGCGTCGATGCGAGGGCTTCCTGTGCGTACTTTTCGGCGTCGGCGAGATCGCCTGCGTAGCTGTACGCGATGGCGAGATCGCGTTTGGAGAGCGCGGCAAGATCGGCGTTGTCTGTGCGCTGCGCCATCACGAGCGCGCGGGCGGCCGCCTCGACGCTGTCGCGGAAATCGCCGCGTTCGGCCGCCGACACCGCCATGCTGCAATAGTCGTAGGCAGGCAGCGTGACGCGATCGCGCGACAGCAGCAAGCGCCCTTCGGCCGTCAACGTCTGCAGTGTTTCGGCGTCGCGTTCGCGCTCGGCGGCCTGGCGAAAGCCGGATGATTCGGGCGCGAGGCCCGGTGCAGCGGGGCTGGAAGATGCGGCATCGGCGGCGCATGCAGGAGCGCTCAGGACAAGCATCACGCAGGCGGCGAGCGCAGCGATGCACTCGCTCAACCCTGCGGCACGCGAACGCACGATGTGAGGCTTCGCATCGGACCAACCTGCGCGCACAGCCACGCCCGGCACCGCTCGCCAGGCATCGCACGCCCTCCAGGATCGCCGGATTCTTCTGAGTTCGTTCACATCGCCTTCCTACGGGACGGTCCTGGGACGCGACTGACTGGAGAGCCGTTGTGACTGAGAGCGCAGGCATGCGACGTGAGCACCGCGCGGAGACCTCGAACTACACAGAACTAGACGAATCAGGCGCGCTATTTTGAAAGCCGCGAGCGCTCTCGATGCGGAGCGGCATCTCGCGATACAACGCGGCCTCGACGAAGAGGCTTCATCAGCCGCCTTCAAAATCGGTCATGTGATTCGTCTTGTAAGTACACGCGCGTGTGCGTGAGGATGGCGCATGCGTGTTCGCAGCGCCGCGCGGCTGGACTCACATGAGCATCCCAACCCGATGACAAGTCCCGACGACAAGACGGTAATCGTGTCGCAAGCGCCCGCGTCCGACAGCCGTCCTGCGACGTCATCGGCCGCGAGTATCGACTCGCATCACGCATTGGCGATCGGCACGCGCGTCGCCGAGTTCGAGATCAAGGGTTTGATCGGCGAAGGCGGCTTTGGCATCGTCTACCTCGCTTACGATACGCAGCTGGGCCGCAATGTTGCGCTCAAGGAGTACATGCCCGCGGCACTCGCTTCGCGCGGCAACAACGCCGAAGTCACGGTGCGCTCGGAACGTCACGAAGAAACATTTCGTGCGGGCCTGAAGAGCTTCGTCAACGAAGCGCGGCTGCTCGCGCAGTTCGATCATCATTCGCTCGTCAAGGTTTACCGGTTTTGGGAAGCGAACGGCACCGCTTACATGGTGATGCCGTATTACGAAGGCGAGACCTTGCGCGACACGCTTCGCGCGATGAGTTCGCCGCCCGACGAAGCATGGCTGCGCGCGCTGCTGACGCCGCTTCTCAGCGCGCTCGGCGTGATGCACGCCGCGCAGTGCTACCACCGCGACATCGCGCCCGACAATATCCTGTTGCTCAAGGGCAGCGGCCGGCCGCTGCTGCTCGACTTCGGCGCGGCAAGACGCGTGATCGGCGACATGACGCAGGCGCTGACCGTGATCCTGAAGCCCGGCTATGCACCCGTCGAACAGTATGCGGAAGTCCCAACGCTTAAGCAGGGGCCGTGGACGGACATCTACGCGCTCGCCGCCGTCGTCTACTTCGCGATCGTGGGCAAGACACCGCCGCCTTCCGTGGGCCGCATGATGAGCGACAGCTATGTGCCGCTCGCGACGCTTGCCGCGGACCGTTATTCGCCCGCATTCGTGCAGACGATCGATCACGCGCTCGCGGTGCGGCCCGAAGAGCGGCCGCAAAGCGTGCAGACATTCGCGACTGGGATGGGCCTCGCACTGGGCGGCGAGCACGACTCGCGCGACGATGCACTCGCGTCGGCTGCGCAGCGCGCCACAGCGCCTGCTTCGATCGGCGCTGTCGAGTCTCTTGAGGCAGGCGCGGCTTCGGCGGCTCGTCCGGAGGGGAACGCTCGAGCGGACTCGGGCGTCTCTGGTTCGCCTGCTTCAGCACGTTCAGCGGCCGACGCGCAACCGCATTCGAAGAACGGGCGTTACGCGGCGATAGCCGTAAGCGCGGTCGCGGTCGTCGGGTTGGCCGCGCTCGGCGGCTGGTACGCGATGCGTCCCGCACCATCGACTACGCCTTCTGCCGGTGCCAGTGCTGGTACTGCTACTGCCAGTTCCGTAGGCCGTACCGACATGGCTCATGCGGCAAGCAGCAGTCATGCAGCGCCCACGCTACCGACGCAAGCACAAGTGGCGTCCAGCACTGCCGCGTCTGCATCGACATCGAGCGCGACCGCGAGTGCAAGCAGCAATGCGGCGCCCGACACGACCCAGGCCGTGACAGTTCCGCTTCCGCCTTATACGCCCGGCGGCGAACTCGAACGGATCGCTGCGCTTTCCGATCCGTCGATTCGCGTCACGGCAGCCTCACGCAACGGCACCGCGCGGATCAACAAGGATCGTCTGCAGTTCAGGATCAGCAGCAATCGGGCGGGCTATGTGTACGTGTTCATGGTCGACCCGGCCGGGCAATATCTGATGCTGTTTCCGAACGGACTCGACAAGAACAACACGATCGCCGCCGGTCAGTCGATCTCGCTGCCGCGCGCCAGTTGGCCGATGACGGCGGGCGCGCCGGCAGGCCCGAATCGCTTCCTCGTGCTGGTGTCGCCGACGCAGCGAGACTTCTCCGACGGCGGCCTGCACGGCGAATCCGTCTTCGCCGAATTCCCCGAGCAGGCGCAGCGCGCGGCGGCCGTGCGCCGCACCGCCAGCTACTCGCCATTCGCCGGTCAGGCGCGTTGCGCGGCCAACGCGACCGACTGTCCAGATACATTCGGCGCAGCAACTTTCACGATCGACGTCGTCGGCCCGTCGACGTAGCGGACCACGCGAACGTCCGCCAGCGCGCGGGAAGGAGGCGGCATGCACAGCCCGTATGCGATGCTCGGTGTGGCGGCCATATGCGCCGGTTGCGCGAGCAACCAGCCGGCCACGACGATGACGTTCGGCGCTGCGGCGCAATCTTCGGCTCAGTCATCCGTTCAGTCATTGCCGCCGTCATCGGTGCAGGTTTCTCCGCCCTTGCCTGCCGCAGGCACGCCGTCTACGAAGCCCGAAGCGATGCCACAGGCAGGCGTTTCAGCGCCAACTGCATCAGACACGCTGACCATCACACCCGCGACGTCTGCGACAGTCCCAAATGCGAGCACGAGCGCCGCCTTCGCCACGCGTCATGCTTACTATGCGCCGACCCGTTTCGCCGACCTGCCCGGCTGGAGCACCGACAATCTCGGCAATTCGTGGGATGCGTTCAGGCGCAGTTGCGCGGTGCTCGGCTCGCGCGCCGGCTGGTCGGCGCCCTGCATCGCGTCGCGCTCGGTGGATGCCCGCAACGTCACCGCGATCCGGATTTTCTTCGAGATGTACTTCAACGCGTATCAGATCCGCAATACGGACAAGAGCGGCGAAGGCACGCTGACCGGCTACTACGAGCCGCTTTTGAACGGCAGCCCGCAGTACGGCGGCGCCTTTCTCTACCCGGTCTATGGCACGCCCGACGACATGCTGTATCTCGACGCGCGACGTCTGCCGGAGCGCGCACGCGGGGCCGTGAGCGCGGCTCGCATCGAAGGGCGCACGGTCGTTCCCGTCATCGATAGCGCGGCGGGCAGCATCAAGGGTGTCTACGCGCTCGATCTGCGCGACAGCGTGCCCGACATACGCGACAAGAAAATCCGTCTGCGGCTCGATCGCGAGCGCATCGTGCCGTACTACACGCGCGCCGAGATCGAGCGCGGCGCGCTCAAGGCGCCGATTCTCGCGTACGTCGACGACCCGGCGATGCTCTACTCGATGCAGGTACAGGGCGCGGGCAAAGTGCGCATGCCCGATGGCACGGTCCGCCGCTTCGCTTATGCCGAGCAGAACGGCCACCCGTTCGTGCCGCCTGTCGCGCGTGCGGGCGGCGGCAGCGGGCAGCGGATCACCGTCCGTGGACTGGACATGGAGATCGATGTCGTCGACGAAGCGTCGACAGGCGCAACCGGCACCGCCGATGCTCAAACACCGGGCGACGCAACGGTCGGTGTGCCCTCGACATCGGCGCGCGCGCAGGACGACGACGAACCCGTGTCGCCGCTGCTGCGTGGTTTCAAGCTCGCTGCAGCGACGCCGCAAAGCGGTGGCGTTGTCACGCCGGCTATCAGTGCTGCTGCTTCGAAGCCGGGTAATGCTGCGGCATCGGCAGCAAAAGCAGCAGCAAAAGCAGCAACGACGGGACCGGCAAGCACATCCACGGCGACCGCATCCATCAAGCGCGTGTTCGCGATCTCGGACCCCAGCTATGTCTTCTTTCGGCGCATCCCCGATTCGCCCGACGGACCGCTTGGTGCGCTCGGCGTGCCGTTGTCGGCGGGCCGCTCGGTCGCCGTCGATCCACGCACGACGCCGCTCGGTGCGCCCGTGTTCGTGTCGACGCAGGACGATCCGCAGACGCCCGGTGCAATCGACCGGTTGATGATGGCGCAAGACTCGGGCGGCGCGATTCAAGGTGCAGTGAGAGCGGACTACTTCTATGGCTTTGGCCAGAATGCGCAGGCGCAGGCGAGCCGGACGAAGGAACGCATTCGCATGTGGGTGCTCTTGCCGAAAGGGCTGCATATCGCCGCGCAGGAGGCGACGCTGAAAACGCGAGGCGGCGCGCCGGCGGTATCGAATGCGGATTGCCTCGTCAGCGATCCCGATCTGTGCGTCGACGATACGCCGTGAGCGCGACGGCAGTGACGTCACGAACGTTGCGTCGACGATACGCCGTGAGCGCGACGGCAGTGACGTCACGAACGCGCCCTTCGTCTTCACGTCCATCGATACCGGCCTCGTCAAGCTATTCGCCAATGCGGTAGTCTTGTTGTGATCAGCACCGCGCAACGCGCGCTGCGTCCCCGCATCACAACCTCCGTCGATTCGGCATGACAAACATGACTCGCTCTCTTCATCTCTCCAACGTCCGGCTGGCCGATGGCCAGCGCGTTTCCGTATCGGTTGCCGATGGCCGTATCGAGGCGCTCGGACCGCAAGCCGCCGCGCAGCCCGGCGTGCCCATCGAACACGGCGGCGGCGCGTTGCTATTGCCGGGTTTCGTCGAAGGGCATACGCACGTCGACAAGAGCAACTGGGGCCGGCCGTGGTATCGCAACGAGGTCGGACCGCGGCTCATCGACCGCATCGACAACGAGCGCGAATGGCGCAAGACGTCAGGCCACGATGCAGCCGCGCAGTCGCTCGCGCTGTCACGCGCATTCGTGCAGGCCGGGACGACGCGATTGCGCACGCACGTCGATGTCGACACCGATGCGGGTCTGCGCTACCTCGAAGGCGTGCTCCGCACGCGGCAGACAATGCATGACGTGCTGGACATGCAGATCGTTGCGTTTCCGCAGTCGGGCATGCTGGTCCGCCCCGGCACGGTGGAGCTGCTCGGCAGCGCGCTCGCCGAAGGCGCCGATGTGCTCGGTGCGCTCGATCCGGCGTTGATCGACGGCGACCCCGTCGCATCGCTGAACGCGACGTTCGAGCTGGCCGAACGCTATCGCAAGCCGATCGATATTCACCTGCACGAACCGGGCGAAGTCGGCGCATTCACGCTGAAGCTGCTGCTCGATCGAGTCGACGCGATGGGCATGCAAGGACAGGTTGTCGTGAGTCACGCGTTTTGCCTTGGCGCGCTGCCCGAGCGCGAACGCGACGCGCTGCTCGAACGGATCGCGCGTCTGCGCGTGGCGATTGTCACGAGCGCGCCCGCTTCGTGTCCCGTCCCGCCGCTGATGACATGCAGAGACAAAGACATCACGATGTTCGGCGGCAACGATGGAATACGCGACACGTGGTCGCCGTACGGTGTGCCGGATATGCTCGAACGCGCGATGCTGATCGGCCTGCGCTACGACTTGCGCCGGGACGACGCCCTCGCGGTCGCGTTCGACTGCGTGAGCGATGCAGCCGCGCGAGGATGCGGTTTCGCTGACTATGGCTTGCGCGTCGGCGCGCGCGCGGATCTCGTGCTTGTCGACGCGGAAACCGTCGCGCACGCAGTGGTGTCCAGGCCGAAGCGCAAGCTCGTCGTTGCCAACGGATGCATCGTCGCGCGCGATGGTGAACTGACTGATGCGCTGTGAGCGAATCGCGTTCGTGGGCCGGGTGCCTGGGCTGGATTTAGGGCTGATCCCGCGTTTGAACGTTTGACGCGTCGCGCGAACTAAATAGATGAGAGCTTCCAGCAAGCGATTGCGCAACACGAACCCTTCACATCCACTATGTCTTTGCATCAGGAAGCGTTGTCGCCCGACCCCATGACATATCGCACGGCGCGACGCCGAGGCCATGGCAGCAGAACCGTCTGCGCGAGTGCGCGCGCAGGCATCTGCGCGGCAGCTTTGTTCGTGATGACCGCCTGCTCGACATCGATGTCGCCCAACGCTGTCCCGCCTGCCTCTCAGTCCGCCGCATGCCAGGTGCCGGGCCATTTCTGCGACACATTCTTCGGACCCTGATCGCAATCACGCGCGTCGTGTCGACGCCAGTCGCGCTTCTGTTTGTCTCGCAGAATGTCGAGGCATGCGGCATGCAGAATTGCGACGAAATGCGAATCTGCAGGAGAGCGCGTAGCACGGCGAACGAAATGAGCGACAGCAATAACCATGCACCCGCCACGCCCCAGACGACGGCGAGGAAATACGGTGTGCCCCACGCGCTCGCGATGATTGCGATGAAAAAGAACGACAGCGTGAACAGTCCGGCGACGGCAAGCGCCACGAACGCAATCAATTCGCGAACCAGACCTCTGCGAGTCTGCTGCAGCTCAATCGAGAACAGTTCACCGTAATCGGCGACTCGCCTCGCGCAAAAATAGCTGACATTGCGCCAGCGGCCGACTGTGGAATGAATCGACGTCGTGCTGTCCCTTGTTGTTTCGCTTTCAGATGATTCACGGACCGCGCGTGCTGCGTTCAACGGCGCGTGCGTGGACAAGACGTAACGCACGATTTATGCCCCGCGCGCAGACTCGCCATGCGTGCCGAGCTGTTGGCCGAACGATATGCGACGCGCAAAGTGCTGGGTCCGCTGAGTTACTGACCGTTACAAGTTGAGCGACAACGGTTTCACTTGCCAGCGGCGGCTGCGACTATTCTGTAAACCGTTGCCTTACAGTTATGTTTAGCGGAACTGTTTAGTCGAACTCGCGCGCCAAAAGGAAGTTGATCATGAAGTACCCGATCTCTCTGCTTTTTGCAGTCGCAGTGGCCATCTGCACACCCGTGTCGGCTTCTGCCCAGGCGAACGTTGGTGTCTATCACGGTCTCGGGGTGCCGGGGCCAGTGGCTACGCCTCCACCGTCGGTCATCTACCAGCCCTCCTATGGCCCTCCCGGCACCTACGGACCGCCGGGTACCTATCAGTCGGCGCCACCACCCGTCATCTATCAGGCGCCGCCCGTCTATGGCTATGGCCAGTGGCATGGCAATGGCTGGCACAGAGGCCGCGAACATCATGGGCAGTGGGATGACGACTGACAACCGGATTGATCACCGGTAGCCGCTCGCGTCGATGACGCGACGACGATCGAATGTCCTTCATACGCGCACGCGTTGATGGCGGCTGTGCCTTCGACGAACGAGCCGCGCGATCGTTGCACGAAGTCGCCCAGCACGCGTTCGCGTAGCGGCGCGCATCAAGCGTGCCCAATTCAAGGAACGCCTGGCGCAAAGCTCTTCCTGTAGACAGGATCGCTATGTACTTTTTGCGGATGACGAGTGCGAGTCTATTACTGAGCGACGATCGAGCCGCGCATGGACGGTATTGCGAGGTTGTGGAATCAGGACGATAAAACGGGATATATCCTTTTGGGACACGGACCGTTCTTTGTGGTCCGGCGCACATGACTTCACGCCGAACGGAATGAATTGCGGCGCCGGGAAACTGAAACGCGCGCAGCACTGCGAGCGAAGGCCATAAAAATCGGCGGCCAACGCCTGGTCAACGCTGGCCGCCGTCATAGGCGGGTACGGAGGGCTCTCTCCGTCCGCCGCCACAGAGCAGCGAGGGTGCCGATCTGCTGATATCAGCGTACACACGATCGCGCGTAAATCCAATACGGCGAAGCTGTACGTAACAGAAGCCTATCGGACACATTAGTCATCCCGGCACTGCCGACGCCATCCGGCTCCAGGGTCCGGACATCGTCACATCGAGTATTAAAACAATATGACGTTAATAACGTTCGACACTGCCGATAAGCCCCGACACGATGTACGCCGCCGACGCTGCTTATAGCGTGCAGCTACAGCGGTACGGCTGGAGACGATGACGGCCTATTGACCCGACGCGTGCGTCCTGAGAAACGCCACATAGCCGTTCTGCGTCTTGAGGATCTTCTCGGCGCACTCGTCGTAGTCTTCGCCCTTCGCCTTGTCCGGCCCGTACATTCCACGGCATTGCGCAAAGAGCGTGAGCGTCGCGCCATCGCCTTTCGCGACGCGCGTCGCGGAGAACGCGGCCTTGCCTGAATCGTAGGGCACGTCGGTTTCGATTGCGACGGCGTCCGCGCGGGTCACGGGCGTGTCGGAATGCTGCTGGATATAGCGCTTCGTCACTGCCCACGCGGCATCGCACTGCGCCGGCGCGCAGTCGACCACCGCATTGCGCTGGGCATCGGCGAGGCTGGTTTCGTTATGGATGAACTCCTGGGCCTGCTTCTCCTGCTTTTCCGGGGACGAGCAACCAGCGAGTGCAAGCGCGGCGAGCGCGAAGGCGGCGATCTTTTTCACGTGTAAGTCTTCTCAGGTCACATTCGAGCGCGATTATAGCCGGGCATCAAAAGTATTCGCAGAGGCTATGTATTCACATAGCCCACGTGCCGCTCCCGGTAACGGCCCGTTTCCAGCACAACCGCGCGCCCACACGGCACAGCAATTGCGACAAGGGACCAATTGGGCATCCGGGAGCGACCAGACCGGCTGCGCGAAAGCGAAGGCCGGATGCGCATCGTGGCCGACGGCACCAAGGACTACGCGATCATCACGTTCGACGACGACGGCATCATCACGAACTGGAACGCGGGCGCGGAACGGATCTTCGGATACGCGGAAGCGGAAGTGATCGGGCAGTCCGCCGACATTCTTTCGACCGAAGAAGACCGCGCCAATAACGTTGCCCAGCGCGAATTCACCGAAGCGCGTCTGCATGGACGCGCCAATGAAGAGCGTTGGCACACGCGCAAGGACGGCACGCGTTTCTTTGCGAGCGGCGTGCTGTCGCGTGTGGACGAGCCCGGCCTGAGCGGCTTTGCGAAGATCGCCCGCGATCTCGGCGAGTCCCTCGACGCGGGGACGGCCGGCCGCGGCGCGCCCGTCCAGACGGTTCGCGAAGCCAGCGAGCGAGACGCGCAACGGCGGCGCGATGAGTTTCTCGCGGTGGTCTCGCACGAACTCAAGCATCCCCTCAACCTGATCTCGGCGAGCGCGGAACTGATTGCGCGCGCACCGGAAACGCGGGAAAGCCTCAACATCTCGCGTGCAACCGATACGATCCGGCGCACCGTGATCGGCCAGGCGCAGATCATCGACGATCTGCTCGACATCTCGCGCGTGCGCACGGGCAAGCTGTCCGTGGTGCGCACGGCCGTCGACATGCGCGAGATCGTGCAGCGCGTGAGCAGCCCCGTGCAGGACGACGCGAAACACCGCGGCCTCGCGCTCAATGTCTCGATGACCGATACGCCCATCATCATTTACGCGGATCTCACGCGCATCGAACAGATCGTCTGGAACCTGATCAGCAATGCGCTGAAGTTCACCAGTCGCGGGTCGGTGAATGTGTCGCTGAGGGTCAATGAACATGCGGAGGCGGTGCTTGGCGTGTCCGATACGGGCAGCGGCATCGAGCCCGCGCTGCTGCCGCATATCTTCGACATGTTCCAGCAGAGCCGCGACCCCACCACGCGCCGCGCCGGCCTCGGCATCGGCCTCGCGCTCGTCAGGGACCTCGTGAACCTGCATGGCGGCGCCGTGCGGGCGGAATCGGAGGGCGTCGGCAAAGGCGCGACGTTCACGGTCACGCTTCCGACGCACGGATCGCTCGCGCACGTGAACGCGCACATCGGCGGCGCGCTCCAGTCGCTGCAAGGCCTGCAGATCCTGATGGTCGACGACGACGCGGCAACGGTGGAAACGTTCAAGCTTCTTCCGGAGAGCGAGGGCGCCGTGGTTCGGACAGCCACGAGCGGCGAAGAGGCATTGACGATGCTCGACGGCCAGGTGCCTGACGTCGTGCTGTCCGATATCGGCATGCCGGGCATGAGCGGAGTCGAATTCGTCGGCAAGCTGCGGCAGGAACCGTCGATGAAATCCGTGATCTGCATTGCGCTCAGCGGCTTTGGCGAGGAGGACGATGTCAGCCAGGCACAAAAAGCCGGCTTCGATGCGCACATGAAGAAACCGGTGCTGCTGGCATCGGCAAGAACGCATCGCGTCGGTCGTGCTGATGCACGCTCTATTTGCGCAGACGTGAGAAAACAGTGAGCAGATCTTCCAGCGCGACGGTATAGCCGGCCTTGTCAATCTGGATCAGCTCGCGTTCCGGAGTGCGGCTGTCGCTCGCGCCGTTGATGTAGAAGTACGTTTGTCGCAAGCTTTCCCGGAGACAACACTTCCGCGTCGCGATCGACGACGTGCCGCAGTACTTTCCCGCAGCAGACCGGCCACAACTGAATGTTCTGCTTAGACGCATCGCTCGCGATGACTTGCTCGTGGTACTGAAGCTCTCCGCGCTCGGATGCAGTGCACGAGATGTACTCGCGACATTGACGCAATGCCGCAGCGCGCAGGTGTCCGTGCGATGCGTCGAGCTCGGCAGCGCGGATCTGACGGGCCACCCCGAGCCGCAAGCTGTCAGAACGCTGCGCGCCGTCGTGCAAATGGAGATCGCGACGAGATGCCAGCGAGGCAGGAAGAGCCTGCAATGCGCACAGGAAAGCGGACGGCATACTGGCCGCCCCGCGTCGCTCTCGCGCACCGACAGGGCACGCGTCATGCGCTCGCTCGACAAAGGGCTGTCCGTCAGCGAGGTCGCGCGCAAGTTCAGCACCTCGCGTCAAACCATCATGCGCATACGCGACGCGTCTTCCGCGCCGGCAACCGCGCAGCGCTGAACTACTGCTCGTTGAGCTTCGCTGCCGCCATCGCAATGCGTTGACGCACGACGCTGATGGCCTGCTTGAGCGCATAGACGTCGTGCAGATAGCGTGTCGGCACGCGTATCTGGCTTGCCTGCGCGTCGATGTTCTCGATTTCCTGGCGCCATTGGGCAATGAGATCATTCGACGGCTGCGCCGTTTTCCATATTTCGTCTTCCAGCGATTTGAGCTCGCGATACCAGACGATAAAGCGGTTCTTTATCCGCGTCTCGACCATTCGCGGCAAGGCTTGCACGACGCCGATGAGCACCGCCATGAACGGCAACAGAATAAGCAGGCGTCTTTCGATAAAGCTTGCCAGCCAGAATGGAAGATAGCGCTGAAGAAAGGGACGCCCCGATTTGAAATAACGCTCGCTTTCACTGGAAAGAGGAAACTCGTCGGTATTCAGATTGGGAAACGCGCCGAGCGGCGTGAAGTAGTCTTCGCCCGCGTGAACGGTCTTCGCGGCATCCAGCAGCAGATAAACGAGTGCCGGATGCAACGTGTCCTTTGCGACGAGCAGCGCCGTCGCAGCCAGCAATGTGACATCGTTCTGCGGGCGGTCATTCACGATGCTGGTCGACCCGCGCGGAAACGTCACCTTCGAAAGCGACGGGAACTTCTGCACCAGTGCGTCCGCCTGGGCAAAACTCATCAGTTTCAGGTCGCTGTTCAACAGCGTTTGCTGCATCGGCGCATCCGGTCTGCCGATAAAAAATGCGGCATCGAGACAGCCGTCTTCAAGACAGCGATACGCCTTCTCTGCATCGGTTTCGACCAGCTGCGTATTGGCGCGATCGATCCCACTATAGCCGAGCAGCACGAGCGACACATGCAACAGCCCGCTGCCCGGCACGCCGATGCCGATCCGCTTGCCGCGCAGTTGCACGAGTCGGTTGACGACGGCGTCGCCGCGATAGAACACCCAGATCGGTTCGTACGAAACTGCCGCGATCGTCTGCAACCCGTCCGTTTCCTGCGGCGTGGTGGTGCCCGATTGAATAAAGCCCACCTCGTACTCGCTATTGGGATCTCTCAGCCGCTGATAGTTTTCGACGGAACCTGAAGAACTGCGTATATCGAGCGTGACGCCGTCGCGTTTGAGGACGGGCGCATACCGGTCCGCAAAGCCGCGATAAATGCCTTTGTCCGCGCCTGTCGTGATGACGATTCGCGTCTGAAACGCTGGCTCGATGATCGTGAACAGCCCCCAGCCCAGCGCGGTCAGCACGACGATCGCACCGAGGATCAAAAGACGCCGGCGCCGCGGCGTGACGGGCGTCTTCTGGCTACGATAGAGCGCTGGGTTGTCCCTTCGCATCGTCCCTGCTGGGTTTCAGTACTTTTCGGGAACGTATCGAAGTGGCCGGTTCGTTTCCCGATAACCTTCGGGCTTTTGCCGCTTCGGCAGCTTCACTTTCTCGCGCGGCATCGTCTTGTACGGAATGCTGTTCAGCAGATGCGTGATCAGGTTCAGGCGCGCGCGTTTCTTGTCGTCCGAGCGCACGACGTGCCAGGGCGCCTGCTCGGTATCGGTGGCGGCGAACATGTCGTCCCGCGCGCGCGAATAGTCATACCAGCGGCTATATGAGCGCAAATCCATCGGCGTGAGTTTCCATGTCTTCCGCTCGTCGGTAATACGCGCCTGGAGCCGTCGCGTCTGTTCTTCCTCGCTGACTTCTAGCCAGTACTTCAGAAGAATGATGCCCGAGCCGATGATTGCGTTCTCGATGAGCGGCACCGCCTTGAAGAAGTGCTCCACCTGCTCTTCCGTGCAAAAGCCCATTACGCGCTCGACGCCTGCGCGGTTGTACCAGCTTCGATCGAAAAGAACGATCTCGCCGGCAGCAGGCAAATGCGGAACGTAGCGCTGGATATACATTTGCGTCTTCTCCCGGTCGGTCGGCGCGGGCAGCGCGATGACCCGGAAAACTCGCGGACTGACGCGCTCGGTGATCGCCTTGATCGTTCCGCCCTTGCCTGCACTGTCGCGCCCTTCGAAGATCACGCACACTTTCGCGCCCGTTTGCACGACCCACTCCTGAAGCTTCACCAGTTCGACGTGAAGCGATGCGAGTTCTTTTTCGTATTGCTTGTTCTTCAGGCGCCCGTGCGCTGCCAGTGCTTCCAGTGCTTTTTCCGCGTGCTTGCCATTCGCGCCGTTCCTGTCATTCCTTGTCTTGTCATTCCTCATCTCAGCCATCGTTGCTCTCCCGTGACTGCCATGCAAAAAGGTTGCTGACTGGTTGTTGACGAACGCCCCGCAATTGCCGTCGAAGCCGTTTGCACAGCCGTCCGCGAAGCAGCCGCGATGCTGCCCGCAGGAGCGGCCCTGCGCGATGCCGTGCTGCCGAAACGTCTTCAGGTCTCGTCGCGCCCGGGCACGACTTGCACCACCAGCGTGCGGCTTTTCCAGAACATGTTGTGCACGCGTGGCTGCAGACTCTGCAGCACGTGCGACGCTATGTCGTTGAAACCGAGCACGACGGCGGGATGTTCGCCCGTTCCCTCGACGCGCTGAATCGTATCGAAAGGCGGAAACCCGTAGTGGCAAAGAAAGGTTTTGATTTCCTCATCCGTCGTGCTGTCTTCGACATTGCCTACCCATAGTTCAGCCATAGCGATTTTCTCCTTTTGGACAGTCGGCTCATCACTTCGACCATGCGCTGCACGACATGACACACTCAATGGTCTTATTGTGCGCTCGCGCGCGGCAAATGCCAGCGCGAAAACGCATTGCGTCCGTTCAGAAAGATGAATCGATGCTGCGAAATGCGAAATGGCGACAGCGATCAAATCGAAAATTGCAACGCGCTATTTCTCAAGGCGCGGAAGCCGGCTTATCTTTCTCTTGCTGCTGAGGATCTGCTTGCTGTTGCCCGGCTTGCTTCCTTGCTTCGCGCGCCTTTTGCTCTGCCTTGCGCTGCGCGTCCTGCATCTGCTTCGTTGCGGCCGGCTGCGCGACGGCGACGGGCGCCGCAGCAAACAAAACGGCAAACGAAACGGCGGCACTTGCCGCGACTGCCCGTACAGCCAGATCGAATCGGTTCATGGTCTCCTCCGCTGCCGACTTTCGTATTGAATCTATCTTATAGGGCGCGCATCGCCGAGTCGATATTCAATCCACCCGGCGGCAAATCCGCGCGGCTAAAGCGGACCAGCGCGAAGGCGCGCGTCTCCGGCCTGGGACCGGGAATGCGCGCGAAGTGAAAGTCGATCTCGCGCGCGCCTTGCACGCTCTCCTTTTGGATCACGTTCATCATGTCGATGCGAATGTGCCGGGTCTTGATGTAGACGTGCTCCGATGGCTTGCTCAGCACTTCGCACACGCCTTTGAGGTCGAGTTCGATGGTATCCGTCGGCACTCTGAGCGCCGCAAGGCTGTCCGCGTTCTCTGCAATCTGCGCCTGCACGCGCGCGAGTTCTTCCGAGGTCGCACCGTCGCCGCCGACGACGGACCGAATACCCGTGCCCTGCCGATGCAGCAAAGCGACGCGCTCCTGCATCAGTTCGCGTCCCCGTGCGAGACGTTCCGCGCGATCGGTCGCCAGCCGGGAAAGCCCTTCCAGCGCCATCTGGTCGATCAGCCGCCGCACCAGTTCCTCGCGCAGCTCCGATTCCGTGCGTCCGCATATCCTCACGCGATGATCGCTGAAGGACAACGTCGTTTGCACGACGTCATGGCGCAGCGTGTCGCCCTCCAGCGCGACGCCGAGCACATGACGCTCGTTCAAGGCCATCCCGAGCGTTCCGTGGACATCCACTGCGCCGGGGTTCTGCTCGAAAAAGGTGCGCACCGCTTCGGAGCGGCCGAACGCGCGCGCGATATCGTCCGGCGTCGCAAAGAACGCACGCAGGCAGGGATTGCTGGACCACGCAGCGGCATTGGCCTCGAGCGTGGGGGGCAGCGAGGCGATCAGCTCGTCTATGTACTGCAGCGTTGCTGCGACGGGCCGTTTCAGACGGCGCCGGAAATGGCTCGCCAGCTTCAACCGTGGATGAATGGCGAGAATGCGCCCGACCGCTTCATCGATACGCGCGGCATCGGCCACCGAAACGTGGATTCGCTCGCGATTGAACAGCCAGCGCAATAGACCCATTGTCGAATTCTCCCAAGGCGAGGCATCATCAAACATAGTCTACGGCGCGCGGGAATGCGCAGCGGGCGACCACGGTCAACAGTGTCATGCGGCGCGGCTTTCAGCAGCTACGCATCGGGAATCTGCCTGAACGCATCGAACCGCGTAAAAGGCGGCGCAAGCTCTTCGACTTCCATCCTGTCGACGAGTGCCGCGGACATGCCGTCGATCATCCAGTCGCACATCTCGCGTACCTGCTCCGGCGCGCCCTGGAGCAGCGCCTCGACTGAACCGTCCATCCGGTTGCGCACCCAGCCCGCAACACCGAGCACGGCCGCCTGTTGCACGCACGCCGCCCGGTACCCCACGCCCTGAACCGTGCCCGTCACTCTCACGAGCAGCGTCGTCACCCGGCCATCGAAATCGCCTGCCATCCGCGCTCTCCACCGACAAAACTGCCGCAAAAATATCGAACTCACATCGATGTGTCGATCGTATGTCATGTCGTTGCATTGCCGATAGACCGATTTAATTTACGTCCGAAGCGAATACGTATGACGATGCCCTTGCCTCTTCTTCTCTTTCAACGCAGGCATTGCGGCCGTCGAGCACTTCCGTGAACAGGTAGCGAATCAGTTCGATGACATCAGGCGGCAGTTGCGCCTCTTCGCTTCGAGCGCGGCCACGTAATCCGCCATTGGAATGCGCGTGAAGCGGATCGGCGATCTCGCGCTCGTGCCGCATGGCGCCGGTCATTGGCTGATGAGCGCAGCGGGCGTCCCTGCAGCGAAGCTCTTCGATTTGCCGCGCGAAGCCGTCAGCAACCGCTACGAGATTCTTCGGCACGGACAGGGCGGCACGCCGACGACAATTTGCGCGCTCGAGCGCTTCGATCACCCCGCCGCTCACCGGCTGATCGATCTGCCGCCGAAGCTGATTCGCGTCGACACGTGGCAATCGCCCGAAATGGAATGGATACAGAGCACGCTGCGATTCATCGCGGCCGAGGCGCAACAGCTCAATGCGGGTGGCGAAACGGTCATCACGCGGCTCGCCGACATGCTCGTCATTCAGGCCGTGCGCGCGCGGATCGCACATGCGCCCGCGGCTCAAACAGGATGGCTCGGCGCGTTGCGCGACAGGCAGATCGGACGCGCGATCGCGATGATTCCTCGCGACCCTTCGAGCAACTGGACGGTCGCGACGCTCGCCGATCGCGTCGGCATGTCGCGCTCGGCGTTTTCAGCGCGCTTCACGCAACTGGTCGGCGAACCGGCGATGCACTACGCCGTGCGCTGGAAGATGCAGGCTGCGCTCACGCAGCTGCAGGAAACGGATGCATCGCTGACCGAACTCGCGATGCGGCTCGGCTACGATTCGGATGCGGCGTTCAGCCGGGCGTTCAAGCGCATCGTCGGCGTTGCGCCCGGCGCTGTGAGGCGCAACGCGCGAATGCAGCCGGACGATGTCGACCCTCAATCGAAATCGAACATATCGAACAGCGACTTCTTCTTGCGGCGCGCATCGTAATGCTTGCGATGGTCGTCGTGTGAGTCGTGACGCCGGCCCCACTCCTGTTCATGCCGCACATCGCGATCACCATAGCGCGGGTGACGCTCGTGCTCTGCGTCTGCGCGCTGCGACTCGGGCGCGTCCTGCATCTGGCCAATCAGCTTGTCGAGTTCGCCGCGGTCGAGCCATACGCCGCGGCACGTCGGGCAGTAGTCGATTTCGATGTTCTGCCGCTCGGTCATCAGCAGATCGGGCGTCTTGCAAACGGGGCATTTCATTGCGTTGCTCCTTTCATTTCACGAGTTCGGTATCTTGATGATTCGGGTTCGTTGCATGTGCAGCCGTGTCGTGCTCGCGTTTTATCCTCCTGCGGCGCGCCAGCATGTTCATCCCTTCGACGAAGCCGGCAAAAGCCATCGCCGCGTAGATGTAGCCCTTCGGCACGTGCGAACCGAACCCCTCCGCGATCAGCGTCATCGCGATCACCAGCAGGAACGCGAGTGCCAGCGTGACGATGGTCGGATTGCCTTCGATGAACTTCGACAACGGAGCCGCCGCGAACAGCATCGCCGTAACAGCCGCAATCACCGCGATGAACATGATGGGCAGATGGTCCGTCATGCCGACGGCCGTGATGATGCTGTCGACGGAGAACACGAGGTCGAGCAGCAGGATCTGGCCGATCGCGGCCGTCGCCGTCAGTCCGCCGACATGCACGGCCGCATTCGATACATCGGCATCGTGGCTCACGTGATGGTGCATTTCACGCGTCGCCTTCCACACGAGGAACAGACCGCCCGCGAGCAGAATCAGGTCCCGCCACGAGAACGCATGGTCGAACACGGAAAACACCGGCTCCGTCAGGCGCGCAATCCACGCGACGGTGCCGAGCAGGCAGAGACGCATCACGAGCGCGAGCATGATGCCGATGCGCTGCGTCCGTGCGCGCTGCGCTTCAGGCAGCTTGTTGCTCAGAATGGAAATGAAGATCAGGTTGTCGATGCCTAGCACGACTTCCATCACGATGAGTGTCACGAGTGCCGCCCATGCAGCGGGATCGGCGACGAGAGTCAACAGGGAATCCATTTGCGCGCGTAGTTGTTCGGAGTTGAATGAAAGCGGCTGATTACTGGGCCACAGCCAGTAAAGCGAATGATCCATCACGCGCCGCATCGGAAAAACCAGTGATAATCTGAAGATCGATTCGTATTTTTCGAAGTTGAAGAGGCTCCATGCTCAACTACCGGCACTTGCACTATTTCTGGGTCGTCGTGAAGGAAGGCGGATTTGCGCGCGCCGCCGAACGGCTCGACATGGCCGTGCAGACCATCAGCGCGCAGGTGCGCGAACTGGAAAAATCGCTCGGTCATCAGTTGCTGAAGCCGGCGGGCCGCGGCGTCGCGATGACGGAGGCCGGTCAGGCGGCGTTCGCGCGCGCGGAAGAAATCTTTCAGCTCGGCAGCACGCTGCACGACGAAGTGCGCGAGGCCGCAAGCGGAGTGGTCGCGCGCTTCGCGGTCGGTCTGACGGACGGCATTTCGAAGCTGGCCGCCCATGCGATCCTCGCGCCCGTGCTGGACACGCCGTCGCTGCGGCTGCTCTGTCACGAGGGCGAATCCGAGCAGTTGCTGGCTGAACTCGCGCATCATCATCTGGATCTCGTGCTCTCCAGTCAGGCGGCGCCACACAACGCGAACTTGCGGCTGTCGAGCGAACGCCTGATCGCATCGCCGATCGACTGGTATGGACCGGCCGCCACCGTGCGCAAGAGCGCTGTCGATCACTTCCCGCAATGTCTCGCGAGCCTGCCCGTCTTGCTGCCGACGGGACACTCTTCTCTGCGCTCACGGCTCGACCGCTGGTTCGAAGCGGAAGGCATACGGCCGCGCATCGCGGGCGAGTTCGAAGACAGCGCGCTGATGGCGCTATTCGCATCGCGAGGCCTCGGCGTATTTCCGCTCGCGTCTTTCGGCGCCGAGCGCAATGACCCGATCCACCGCAGCTTGCGCTGGCTAGGCCGGTCGCCGGATGTGAAAGAGGAGATACACGCGATCGTGTCGCGGCGCGGACGCCATCATCCGTTGACGCAAAAGGTACTGGCTTCCGCTTTGGGCTGACTGTTCTGGCTGTAACGCAGGTTTCGGATTTTCCGAACTTTCGGTTCCGCTATTTCTGCTTTTTCCGGACACTTCGACACCGTACTCTTGAGCCGTACCCACGACGGAGGTGTCACATGCAAGTACTGTTCAAGTCCCGCGACCGTGAAGCCGTTCGTATGCGCAGCTTCGCGCGTCAACGTATCCGGTTCGTGTTTCGACGTCTGGACTGGCTGATTTCGAAGGCAACGGTCAGTCTTTCGGACATCAACGGCCCGCGCGGCGGGCTCGACAAGCGCTGCCAGGTGCAGGTGCAGACACCCGATGCAACGCCCGTCGTCGTCACGTCGATCGCGCGAGACTGGCGCGGCGCGCTCGATCTGGCTCTCTCTCGCGCGGCGCGTTCAATCGTGCGCAGACGGCAGACACGCGTTGCCGTGCGACGCTTCAGCCAGCGCGAGCCTGCATGGGCCGCTCAGCCTGATTTCGCTTAAGGACGAATGCAGTTGATGGCTGCATGGTCGGCGGCACCGCCAGGCGCGGTGTCGCCGCTACACTTGCGCGCTATGCGTTCATTGCACGATCGAGCAGCCTCAAGCCCTCGACTCCGCCTCTGGCAAGCCCAATGCCCAGATGCGGCGCAATGCCGAAATCGCGTGGATTGATGCGAATGACGCGCGGCCCGTGCTGCTCGCTGAAAAGACGCACGGTCGGTATGGCCTTGCCCGCGCCGATTTCGATCACGACGAGCCGCTCGACCGTCGACAGCCACGCGTGCAAGCGCGCCTCCTGCTGTTCGGTGCGCAGCGCGATCCAGTCGTAGTCGCCGAACATCAGGATATTGGGCCGCGCCACAGCAGCGCATGCCGGGCAGCGCGGCAGATCGCTCGTCAGTTCGCAAGACGCCTCGTCGACGGTGGGACGCACGTCATCGGCGGACCATAGCCGGTCGTTGCAGACTTCCGAGCATTGCAGTACGTGAATCGAACCATGGCACTCGGCTATCGTCGCATCGTCAAAGCCCGCTTTCTGAAACTGTCCATCGACGTTGCTCGTGAACACCCATTGTCCGCGCGGCATGAAGTCGGCCCAGCGGCGCAGCATGTCGAAGCCCTCATGCGGAATCGTGCGCCGGTACAGGTCGAGACGATGCCCATAAAAGCCCCAGCAAAGCCGCGGATGCAACGCCATCACACGCGGATTCGCCATGTCCTGAAAGGTGAGGCGCTGCTGTTTCAATGCGGGATAGGCGCGCCAGAATCCATCGGCGCCGCGATAGTCGGGCAAGCCTGAATCGACGCCCATGCCGGCGCCAGCCGTCACCAGCATGCCATCGGCCTCGCGCAGCCACGACACAGCGCGCTTGATACGTTCGTTTTCGTCCATCGCGCTACTCTAGCAATTCGCGCACGAAGCGTCTTGTACGTCGCGCTTCGTGTAATGGACAATAGCGACGCGAGCCGACACGTGGTTAGCAAGGCCGTCATTCAGGCAGCGTGGCCACCTTACGAGGAGACAAATCGATGTCCGCATCCGCCGCTGTGTTTGCCATTCTCATCGCCTTGTTACTGGGCGCGATGATTCCCGGGCCGAGTTTCGTTCTCGTCGCGCGAAATTCAATCAGCCTGTCCCGCAGCGACGGACTTTCGACTGCACTCGGCATGGGTGTCGGCGGGATTTTCTTTGGCGGTGTCGCGCTTGCCGGCCTGTATACGTTGCTGGTAGCCGTCGAATGGCTTTATATCGCGCTGAAAGTTGCAGGCGGGCTGTATCTGATCTATATCGCGTCGAAGATCTGGCGCGGCGCGGCTCAGCCCATCGCGATGGATAGCGCCGACGCGGCGCTCGGCCGTCGTGCGAAGAAATCATTCTGGATCGGCTTGACGACGCAGCTCAGCAATCCGAAAACGGCGATCTGGTACGGCAGTATCTTTGCGGCACTGCTGCCGCAGCATCCGCCTGTGTGGTGCTATTTCGTGCTGCCGCCGCTTGTCTTCGCAGTGGAGGCCGGCTGGTACACGGTCGTCGCGCTGTGCTTTTCGAGCCGGCATCCGCGCGAGGTCTATTTGCGTGCGAAGAAGTGGATCGACCGGATTGCCGCAAGTGCGATCGCGGCACTCGGGTTGCGGTTGATCTTTGCGGCGAGAAAGGCGGGAATCTGACCGCACAGACATAACGACATAAGGGCGGCGCCAACCGGCCGTAGAACACTGATGAACAAAGGGGGAGTACGGCTCGTACTCCCCCTTGTTTTATGTCGAATGCCGAGCGGCAAATGCTTAACGGCGATAGGCTTCGGCCAGCACGGCGCAATGCTGCAGATGCAGTTCGACAGCGCGGATGGCGAGTTCGCGCAGACGCGAGAGCAAGTTCGTGGACGGGGCGGCGGCGGTCGTAGCTTGTTGCATGGCGGACTCCTTGTGCGGGTAACACCCTAGGTAATAACCCTAGTATATTCGCACACATGACGCAGCGCAACAAATCAATAATCTTTCGCCAGCGCGCGACACAACCTTACAACGGGCCTTTGTCATCTGCGTATACGCGCTTATCAGGTTCCAATTGCATTCCGGTGAAACCGAATGCGTCCATGAGCAGTTGCGCACCACCGAAGCGAAGCCAATCAGATAGATCGGATACCTCAATATGTCCATGGTGGATCATCACCGAACAGCACCCGTTGCATGACAGCAGTATTTCATTTCCGTCGATCCCTTCATTTCGATCGGCAAAAAGGTCATGCCGGATTTCACAATGATCGGTCGTTTAACGAATCGAATTGAAAGCCTCAAACACTGTTGCGTTTGAACCAACGGTGTATTGGAAAAATTAATGTGATCGTGCAAATGCTTTTGCTCTAAGATTCGCCGTGCTCCAACAACGCCTATCGCTCAAAGGAAAAGTATGGACATCAAGTCAATCCGGCAATCTGCTTTTGCGATGCCCGTCCACAATCCCGCCTACCCTCGCCCGCCATTCCGTTTTCTCAATCGCGAGTACTTCATCATTTCGTATGAAACGGAAATGGATGCGCTGCGCGCCGTTGTGCCCGAACCTCTCAAGCCGGAAAACGCGCTGGTCCATTACGAGTTCATCCGCATGCCGGATTCGTCGGGCTTCGGCGACTATACGGAAAGCGGTCAGGTGATTTCCGTGCGCGACATGGAAGGACGTCTTGGGAACTACACGCACTCGATGTACCTCGACGATGAAGGCCCGATTGCCGGCGGCCGTGAAATCTGGGGCTTTCCGAAGAAGCTCGCGCGCCCGAAGCTGAGCGTCGACGGCAACGACACGCTGCTCGGCACGCTCGACTACGGCACGCAACGCATCGCGACGGGCACGATGGGCTACAAGCACCGGATGCTCGACATCGAAGCCGAGCGCGCCAAGCTCGCCGATACACCGAACTATCTGCTGAAAGTAATTCCGCATGTCGATGGCAGCGCGCGCATTTGCGAGCTCGTGCGCTTCTATCTGCGCGACGTGACGGTGCTCGGCGCATGGAGCGGCCCCGCCGCGCTCGAACTGCATCCGCATGCGCTAGCGCCCATCGCGGAACTGCCCGTCAAGCGCGTGATCGGCGCGCGTCACGTGATTGCGAATCTCACGCTCGATATCGGTGAAGTGGCGTTCGACTATCTCGCGCCCGTGCAAGCCACTACGCAGACCGCGAAGAAGTCGAATGACGACGCACTCGAACTCGCTCTCTAAACCACCCATCAGGAAAAGAACATGTCATTGCAAAACAAGGTCGCGCTCGTCACGGGCGCAGCAAGCGGCATCGGCGAACAATGCGCGCGCAAAATGGCAAGCCTTGGCGCTTCCGTCGTCATTGCCGATCTGAACCTCGAGGCCGCGCAGAAAGTCGCGGCAAGCATCGTCGCTGCGGGCGGCAAGGCACTCGCCGTTGCAATGGACGTGACGAATGAAGAAGCCGTCAATGCGGGCGTCGACAGCGCGGTGAAGCAACTCGGCGGTATTGATGTGCTCGTGTCGAATGCGGGCATTCAGATTGTGGCGCCCATCGAGGACTATGCGTTCGCCGACTGGAAGAAGATGCTCGCAATTCATCTGGACGGCGCGTTCCTGACCACCAAAGCGGCCATCAGACACATGTACGACAGCAAGCGCGGCGGCTCGATCGTGTATATGGGCTCTGTCCACTCGCATGAAGCGTCGAAGCTGAAGTCGGCCTATGTCACGGCCAAGCACGGCCTGCTAGGCCTCGCTCGCGTCGTCGCGAAGGAAGGCGGTCCGCGTGGCGTGCGCGCGAATGTCGTTTGCCCGGGCTTCGTCCGCACGCCGCTCGTCGAGAAGCAGATTCCCGAACAGGCAAAGGAACTCGGCATCACCGAGGAAGAAGTCGTGAAGAACGTGATGCTGAAGGAAACGGTGGACGGCGAATTCACGACGGTCGACGACGTCGCCAATACGGTTGCGTTCCTCGCAGGTTTCGAATCGGCGGCACTGACGGGACAGTCGGTGATCGTCAGTCACGGCTGGTCGATGCAGTAAGGAGCTTGCATGCGCAGCGACACAAAAAAAATCAGCGCGCGGCCGGATGCCTTTGTGTTGCCGCGCTACGACGAGATCGCGCTCGTGCTGCAAGGCGGCGGAGCACTCGGCTCGTATCAGGCGGGAGTCGTCGAAGGGCTGGCCGAGGCGAATGTCGAACCGGACTGGATTGCGGGCGTGTCGATTGGCGCGCTCAATACGGCGATCATCGCTGGCAATGCGCCGGAAAAACGCGTGGAAGCGTTACGCGGATTCTGGAATGCGATCTGCCATCCGCTCGACTGGGTCGGCAGCGTCAGTGCGTGGACCTTGCCCGGCTTGGGCCTGCAAGACCTGTCGCGCAAGTGGGCCAGCATGTGGGCCGCGGGCCGCGCATTGACGGAAGGCCAGCCGGGATTTTTCGCGCCGCGTTTTCCGTTGCCCGTTGCCGGACTCGCGAAGCTGGACCCGAGCCGCGTGAGCTATTACGACACGGCCGCGCTCAAGGCGACATTGCAACAGTACGCCGATTTCGATCGCATCAACGACGGCAAGATTCGTGTGTCCGTGGGCGCCGTGAATGTGCGCACAGGCAATCTCACGTACTTCGACAACGCGAAAATGCGTCTGGCGCCGGAGCACTTCATGGCGTCGGGCGCATTGCCGCCGGGCTTTCCTGCTGTCGAAATCGACGGTGAATACTACTGGGACGGCGGACTTGTTTCGAATACGCCGCTCACGGAAGTTCTTCGTGATTCGGATCACAAGGACACGCTCGTCTTTCAAGTCGATTTGTGGAGTGCGAAAGGCAATGCGCCGGGCGATTTTCTCGACATATCGGAGCGCGCAAAAGACATTCAGTACTCGAGCCGGACGCGCGCGATCACCAACATGCTCGCGGAGCGGCAGAAGCACGCACGCTTCATCAAGGAACTGCTCGAACACGTGCCTACGTCGGTGCTGAAAGCGGACCCGTTATTCCGGCTTGCAGAAGCGGCCGCGGATGGCAGCGCGATCAACGTCGTGCATCTGATCTACAAGAACAAGCCATACGAAGGCCACTACAAGGACTACGAGTTCAGCATGGATACGATGCTCGAACACTGGCAAAGCGGCCTCGACGATATTCGCGATTCGTTCTCGCATCGCGACTGGTTCGATGTGCCGAGCCGTGAGCAGGGTTTCGCCACACACGACGTGCACCGTCCCGTCGGATTGGTGCCGCAGTCCGACAAGAGTGCCGTCGAAACGTTGCCGGGCAAGAACCGCAAGGAAGCAGCCTGAGTACTTTTCGTACGAGTTCGCTCTGGATGAAACACGGCTCTGCAATACGCATGTTGCAGAGCCGTATTTTTATCGAGCCGCGCAAATGCCTCACGAAGGCTGCGCAAAATTTACATGCCGCCTGGAAAACCTAGCGCAGTCGCTTTCGCGCGTAAATCCGCAAAGCGGCCGCCGGGCTGATTGACAGCTGTCGACGATGCCGCGCTCGACGGAAGCTGCTGGCTTTGATCGACGCCGCCGAGTCCAGGTATGATGCCCGCCGTCGAGCACGCGACACCGAAGATTCCCTGCGTCACTGCAATGGCGGGCGCATCGGTTCGCGCAGCATCACTGAAGTCCAACGCATAGGCCATGTTGAAGGTGGCGGGGTCGGTTGCGCGCACGCCCAACGGGTCGATACCGAAGCGCCATGCGAGCAGCTGATGGATCGAGCTGGGATCGAACGGATAGCGCGACACCATGTTCGCGCGCGTACGTGGTCCGAGCATCATGCACGGCACACGAAATCCCAGGCGGCCGTCATTGCCCGCGCCCTGCTCAGCCGTCGATACGGGTCTGACGGGCGGCACTGCGTGCTCCATGAAACCGCCCCATTCGTCGTACACGATGATCATCAGCGTCGTGCTCCACTTCGGCCCGGTGCGCAGCGCGTCGTAGATCTGGCCGAGCAGGACCTGGCCGTTGCGCACGTCCGCATGCGGGTGATCGTCGTTGGACGTGCCCTGCACTTCTCCCGCGAAACTCGGATCGACCATGCAGAACGACGGCAGATTGCCCGACGCCGCATCCGCAAGGAAATTCGCGAAGAGCTTTGAGCGGCCGACATAGCGCGAGCCGTACAACGCGGTGATCGGCACGTCGTGGAAGTAATACGTCGACGAGATGTTCTTCGCGTCAAGCCGGTCCCAAATGGTCGGCAGCGAACTCGTGTCGGTGCTGTCGTTGAGACGGTCGGTTTCGCCGCTATGCAGATAAAGACGGTTCGGGAAAGTTGCCGACAGAATGCCGCTCATGAAGTAATCACAAACCGTATACTGCGTAACGGCGCCGCGATAGAAGTCGAGGTCGGCCGCGCCGAAATAGCCGATGGGCAGAAGATCGCCGCGCAAGAGGCTCGTGCCCGGCGTCAGCAAAAAGCCGTTCATCGCACCATTGGCGAGCTGCGTGCGGCCGCCGGTGTACTGATGGTTCGGATCGGAAAACGAGCAGGCCTGGAAGCCGTATGCCGCGTTCGACGTCAACGCGAACGACGACTGAGTCTGTCCGAATGCGTCAGGGAACTCGCGGTTCTGCTGATGTTCCGCATTCGGCACCCAGCCGAACAGGTGATCGAATGAGCGGTTCTCCATCGTGACGAGCACGATGTGATCGACGCCTGACGTGGCCGGATCGGGCAACGCGGGCCTCGGCAGATTGGCGCGATCGGGCGGAATGCCGCTCGTCGCCCCCGAACTGCCTCCGCCTCCCCCGCCTCCACCACAAGCCGACAACGCGACGGTGCCCGCGAGCGCAGCCAGTATCTTGCGGCGCGTGGGATCGGGTGCATTCGAAGACTGATGATCGCTCATGTCGTTCTCCGTTTTTGTAAGGGCCGCCGGGGGTGCCGTTGAGATCGCTGTCGACGGATCGAGCGGGCGGACAAGCCTCGTCAGCACTTGGCGTTCCCGGACGTCGCCGATCGGCACGCGATCCGCGTCAGTGGATTCCCTGATCTTTTGCCGATGCTGCATGGGTTTTTCGTGCGCTGCGTAACGCGGGACGGCCGTGCGCGGAGACATGCGCATCGCCACAGACTCAAGCCTGTATTTTCTCTTTACAGTCTAAAGACTGTATATTGCCAATACAGTCTTTGACCTGTATCCTGATCGACAGGCAGCGACGCATGCGCACCCTTGCCTGCCCGCCTTCAACTGTCTCCTTTCGAGGCCCGCCGTGGATTATTCCGTCAAGACGCTCAGCCAGCTGCGGCCCGTTCTGCGCGGCTTTCGCAAGGCCGCGGGACTCACGCAGGCCATGCTCGCCGAGCGGCTCGGCATCACGCAGCAGAGCTATGCGCAGTTCGAGGCGAATCCGGCTGCGGCCGGGGTCGAGCGGCTGTTCAAGGTTTTGCGGCTGTTGAACGCCGGCATCACGCTCAGTCAGGATGCGCCGTCGCCGGCGAACACGGCGCCCGTTGCGAAGATGGCGCCGTCGACCCGCGCAGCCGCCACTAATGGGAACGTCTCAACGGCTCCCCCGGCAACGCCTCGCAAAGCCGGGACGAAACGCGCGGCGCCCGCGCGCAAGACCGGCAAGCGGGCGCAGCCGGGCAAGACAGTGCCGGGCGCCCGCATGGCTGCGCACGAGGCTACGTCCGGCCGAAAAGCGCCCGCCCCCGTCAAGGCGAAGCAAGCGGCAACATCGCCGAAAAAGCGCGAGAATTGGTAAGCATGCGGCGCGGTTCACAGACACAACGACTCGACCTGTGGATGAACGGTCTCGCCGTCGGCTACTGGGAAAAAGCCAGCGGCGGCGAGCGGCTCGTCTACCTCGACGACTGGATCGCCGACGAACAGGGCCGTCCGCTGTCACTTTCGTTGCCATTCACGCCCGGCAATCAGCCCTATCGCGGCGCCGTCGTGTCGGCGTTCTTCGACAACCTGTTGCCCGACAGCGAGCCGATCCGGCGGCGGATGGCGCAGCGCTACCGCACGGCCGGCACGGCGCCGTTCGATCTGCTCGCGGCGCTCGGGCGCGACTGCGTCGGCGCGATCCAGATGCTGCCGCCAGGCGAGGCCCCCGCCGACCTCTACCGCATCAGCGGCGACACGCTCACCGACGATGACATCGGCCGCCTGCTGCGCGACACGACATCAGCCGCGCCGCTAGGCCAGCGCGATCAGGCGGGCGACTTGCGGCTGTCCATCGCCGGCGCGCAGGAAAAGACAGCGTTGCTGCGCCACAAGGGCCGCTGGGTGTTGCCCTCGGGCAGCACGCCCACCACGCACATTCTCAAGCTCCCGTTGGGACTCGTCGGCAACATGCGCGCCGACATGCGCACGTCGGTCGAAAACGAATGGTTTTGCTCGAAGATCGTCGAAGCGTATGGCCTGCCCGTCGCCGCGTGCGAGATCGCGCATTTCGGCGATCAGAAGGCACTCATGGTCGAGCGCTTCGATCGCAGGCTGTCGAGCGACGGCACGTGGATCGTCCGCCTGCCGCAGGAAGACATGTGCCAGGCGACGGGCACGCCGCCCATCGTGAAGTACCAGGCGGACGGCGGCCCAGGCATCGACACCGTGATGGAGATACTGGCGGGATCGGTCGATGCCGCCACTGACACCACGCGTTTCTTCAAGACGCAGCTGGTCTTCTGGCTGCTTGCGGCCACCGACGGTCACGCGAAGAATTTCAGCATCACGCATCTACCGGGCAATCGTTATCGCGCGACGCCGCTGTACGACGTGCTGTCCGCGCATCCCATCATCGGGCGCGGCGCGAACCGCATCCCGATGCAGAAAGCGAAAATGGCGATGGCCGTGCGCGGCACGAGCAATCACTATCTGATCGCGCAGATCGTGCGGCGGCACTGGATCGCACAAGCGCAGCAGGTCGGCCTGGCACCCGATGCCGTCGATGCGCTGATCGCGTCGGTGACGAATGACACGCAGCACGTCATCGACACCGTGGCCGCGCAACTGCCCGCCGCTTTCCCGGAAGACCTCGCCTCGGCGATATTCGACGGCCTGCTGAAACAGAGCAGGAAGCTCGCGGCGATGTAGCGCCGCGATAAAAGCGCTCAACCAATCACCGGTCCAATCTTGTCGATAGTCAGCGACGGCACGAACGTCTTGTCCTGATACACGTGCGCGAGCGCCTGCTCGTCGATTTCACGCGCGCCCGCAGGCAGCGACGTATCGGCGACGGCATACGCCGCTTCCCACATCGCAGCGAGAAAACGTGCGCCCGCGCCCATCAGTTTCGCCGTGTCCTCGCCGAAGGCCGCCCATAGACCATCGACGACACGCGCCGAACTTCCGCCGCCCAGACGGACGTACTCGTCGATCAGCGTGCTGGGCGGAAGAATTTGCGCCGCCTCGCTCATCAACGTCACGGTCGCGAACGCGGCATCGCGGCCGGTCTTGATCGCGGGAATCTTGCCTTTGAACGCTTTCGCCTGCGGTCCGATCTGCGGCCGCAGGTCGCTCGAATGACGGTCGACCATCTTGTCCTCGTAGGTCGAATGCACGCCCTTGCCGGGCCATTTCTTCGCAGTTGCGCCAGGGGCATCCTTGTAGCCGTCCGAGTGATACGAGCCATGCAAGGGCTGGCATGCATCGCCAACGTAATGCGCGAGCACGCCCGCCGCGCACAGGAACTTCGTGTCGTTGCGCGCCTTCAGCTGCGCGACCATCTCGTCGAAAATCTGCCACACGCGAAACGGCAGCAGACCTTCATTGCGCGCGTCCTTTTCGCCTTCATCCGCATACCACCTCGACCATACGGCCACGCTCATGTTGGCGATGTTGTCGAGCGTCATATCGCGCAGCGTCTTGCCGTCGGCGTTGGGCTGATCGATGTCCGCGTAATGATTCGGATGCTCGGGGCCCGCGTTCTGCGCATAGTCGCGCCCGCCTGGTACGCGATCGGGCGTCTTCTTCCACATGAGATCAGGCACGTCCGCCAGTTCGACGAAATCGCCGCGCGCAAGCTTCTCGCGGATCTGCTCCGGCGTCAGTTCATTCAGCCGGAAGCTGATGCGCTCGACGTTCGCTTCGAGGAAATCATGCAACGGTCCCTGCTTCACGGACTCGATTGCCGCCGTCGCGATGCTGTAGTGGCCTGTTTGTCCCCAGAACGGATTCGCGCCGACGTTATGCTCGCGCACGAGATCGACGTCGAGCAGTTGGCATGCGGTGCTCAGGCCCGTCGAGAGCGCATAGTTCAGCCGCCCGTCGCCGTCGCTCGCGAGCGCCTGTCCGCCCCATTCGATCGCAAGCGGATAAAGACGGCGCGCGCTCTTCACGACGTTGCGCTTCTTGCCATTACGCGCGGACCCGTTACGTGTTCCCTTTTCCTCTTCCGCACTTTCCGATGACACCAGATACCACAACGTGCCCGAATCGCCGGGTTGCGTTTGCCGACTGCCGTTGGCGGGCGCGATCAGAAACTGCGATACGTAGTCGTAGCCCGCGACCGACTTGTGACGATAGAAGAGCGCCTTGATCGTGCCGTCGAGCGCGCCCGATGCGCTGCCGAACGCCGTCACCGGCTGATCGATCAATTGCAGGTTGAGGCTCAGCTCGTTCAGATCGACGATGTTCCCGATGGTGCCTTCGATGCCGAACGGCTGGCTCGACCAGTCGTTGGCGTCGTGCACTTCGACGAGCCCGATATCGAGCGTCATGAAGCTGCGGTTGCCTGCGAACTCAGGAAACACATCCGTGAACGGTTCGCGCGTCAGTTGCCGGTCCGATGCGAGGCCTACTTCCGAAACTGCGCCACGCAACAGCGCCTTCACCGACGAGCCGGGTTCGCCGCACACGTGCCGGTTGGTGAGCGCGTAGACCGTATGTCCATCGGTGACGAGACAACCGACGCTCGCCGTGCGCTCGATGCCCTGTGCATCCGCAATCAACGGGCAGCCGCCGCCGATGTATGTCGAAGGCCAGCGTGCATCCGTGGGCGCGTTCGTCGCGGGCTCGGTCGGCTCGACGGCGACCACGCAGACGGGCACCGCGCGGCCATCGGGCATGTAAAGCGTGCGCGGCACCATATGATCGGGATCGACCTTGCCATGACCAAACTCCGTCGCATCGATCCAGTCTCGCACCAGCACGATCACGGCGGGCCATGAATAAGGCCGCACCTCTGAGTTGTCGAATATGCGTATGCCCTTCGCCCTGGCGTTGCGCACATCGTGGCCGTTCGTATCGGCGTGCTGGTCCGGCCACGGTTCATCGGTACGGATCAGATACAGCCCGACAGCCGTGCCGACCACATTGGCCTTGTTCGACAGATGCCAGTGATACAGATCGCGCGCTTCGAGCAGATCCTTCAACGACAGGCTCTGGAAATTGTGCTGCGTGGACAATGGATTCATCGATTCACCTCGACGCTCGCCGGCCGCTTCGACCGGCCGTTGCAGGCACGCCGCCAGTACGATGCGATGCCGCGCTTCAGATGGCATCGCGCGCGGCGGCGCGTGGTCGCAATCAAGGTTCTCCGATGCATGTGACAGCGTTGCGTCACTCCGATGAGGGCTGTCATAAAGGTGTCACGTGCGGTGCGCACCATCAGCGGACAATACGGTCGAATGGCGGCTGAGAGCGCCATCGCATCGCGCGGCACACGGCCTGCTCAATCCGGTGCTATTGCGTCCCTACATGGAAGAGACACTGTGAAGCAGCGTGCGACTGTTGTATGCAGGGTGGGCACACGCATTCTGCTGGTCGGCAAGGCGAATTCACGCTGGTCGCTGCCGGGCGGCAAGCCTGAAATGGATGAGTCATTCGAAGCGGCCGCCGTGCGCGAACTGATCGAAGAGACACGCCTTCAAGCCATCGGCATGCAGTACCTGTTCGCATTCGCGGGCACGCGCACCTGTCATCACGTGTTCGCCGCGCATATCGACGAGCGGCAATCCCCTGTGCCCAGCAACGAAATCACACGCTGCACGTGGGCTAAAGTCACCGACATTTCCGATCTCGACACGAGCGTCTCGACGCGAGGCATCGTCGATGTGCTCGCGCTGAATCGCCGCTACGATCCACGCGAGCAGAGCCGGCACCAGCGCGCCGATGCATTCGTGCAGAATCTGCGCGACGCGCTGCACGACGTGGGGCTCAACGGGTCGACGCCTGCGCTGTGATCGAAAGTCGATTCAGATCGGAATCCGTACCGGCCGTGTGTGTGAGAGCCGAGTGACTGATGTTCGAGCAAGCGCTTCCATGCTCCGCACAAAAACAAAACCGCCGGCCTCAAAGACCGGCGGCTTCGTGCACCAAACCCGCTACAACACGGATACCGTTGGCTGACGCCGCGCCAGACGTGCACGGTGCGAGCGCGCGACCAGCTTCGCGATCGTCACGCGACCGATCGAGCGGCGCGTTTTCGTCGCGACATTCGCGAGCCGCTTCTCGCTCACGCGATGGCGCGCCCACACGAACGCCGCGATCCAGCCAATCACCGTCCAGCCAAACAATACGTTGAAGACCGTGAGTGCGAACGCGTCGTCGCGCTCGCGTGAATCGGCGACGATGGCGGGCAGAAAATACACGATCACTGCCGCCAGCAACACCAGTCCTTCGAAAAACGCTCTCATGCCGTAACCTCCTGCAATGGTCGCCATCGTCGTCGGTGCGGCGCGCTGCACGCGCCGCGTGCGGCGATCAGTGGCCCTTGAACACGTTCGCTTCGCGAGCGGCTTCGGCCGGTTGACGGCTGCCCGATGCCGACGATGTATCGGCCACGCCGCCGACGGCGCTGTTCGCATCGGCAGCCTGGCTGCGTTCCGCAACGATCGTCTGAGCGCTGACGCCGTGTTGTGAAGCCGGCGCGCCGACGGAAGGACGATAGAACGGTGCGGGACCGTAGCCCGACGCAAAAGCCGGTGCGGCAACGGCTGCGGATACGGCGACGAGCAAAGCTGCGATAAGACGGGTTTTCATGACGTGACTCCGGAAAGTGTTGAATCAGGAACGCATCGCAACCGGATGTTCTGGTGCGGCGTCGGTTGAGGATGAGTTTAGGCGAGTCCTATCAAACTTCTATGCTCATAGATTGAAATCACAGTTCCCGTTTTTCAAACAATGGGAAACCGCGCGCCGATGCCAGCGCGTTGTCCATGCGGTCCTCAGGGTCGTCGTGCCCGTTGCCGGTGCGATTCGCGCGCCGATGCTAGGATCGGCTTCCATTCAACCGTCGCAAGCGTCGCGGCAGCAGGTGGCGCACGTTCATGAACTCAATTGCATCCACCACGGAACGCCGGGTGTTTTCCGAAGGCCGTCTGTCGATCGGACTGACGCTGCCGTTGCTGCGCGTGGGCAATGTCGTCGCGGACTTCCGCGAACAGGTGGAACTCGCGGCGCTCGCGGATGCACTCGGATTCCGCGCGCTCTGGGTACGCGATGTACCGTTGAACAGCGCGGACTATCCCGACCCCGTGGGTCATCTCGATCCGTGGGTGCTGCTCGGCGCGCTCGCGATGCACACGACGCGGATCGCGCTCGCCAGCGGCGCGATCGTGCTGACGCTGCGTCATCCGCTGCATATCGCGAAGGGCGCGGGCTCCGTGCAAACGCTGTCGAATGGCCGCTTCATTCTCGGGCTGGGTTCCGGCGACCGGCCGCCCGAATACGCAGCGTTCGGGCGCGATGGCGAAGAGCGGCGCGAACTGTATCGCGTGCATTGGGAGACGGTAGCTGCGGCGCTGGGCGAAGCGCCGCGCGTGGTGGCCGATCGTCGCCCGGAAGACGCGCCCGAATTCATGCTCTTGCCGCAGCCGCCTTCGCCCGTGCCGATGCTTGCCGTCGGCTCGGGCGGACAGAGCGTGGACTGGATCGCCAGGCATTCGATCGGCTGGATGACGTATCACCGCGAGCCGGAAACCCAGCGCGCGAGACATAGCATGTGGCGCGCGGCCGTCGAACGTCTGCCGACGCCCGGCTTTCGCGCGTTCGGCATTGCGATGCGGCTCGATCTGAGCGGCGATCCGCATGAGCGCGCTACGCCGCTCTCGCTCGGCTATCGCGCGGGACGGGATGCGCTGCTTGAACTGCTAGACGACATGCGCGGGAACGGCACGCATCATGTGACACTGAACTTGACTTCCGATCGCCCTGTACGCGAAGTGATCGAGGAACTGGCCGCCGACGTATTGCCGCATTTCCGCACGTGATGTTGCTATGCGCGAGGCGAGTGCCGCTACTTTTTCACTCCACTTTTCTTCGATGCAGTTTTATTCGCCGCAGTTTTATTCGCCGCAGTTTTCTTCCCGGCACTTTTCTTCGCTGCACTTTCCTTCGCTGCACTTTCCTTCGCTGCACTTTCCTTCGCTGCACTTTCCTTCGCTGCACTTTCCTTCGCTGCACTCTTCTTCGCCGCACTTTTCTTCGCTGCATTCTTCTTCACAGCCACCTTCGCTGCACTGCGTCCAACCTCTGCATCTCCATCAGCGTCTCTGTTCTCCGACGCCGCGCGCCCAGGCTCGCCGCGCTGCCCGCCGAGATCCAGTTCGACCCACGCCGGCGCATGATCGCTCGCATGCGGCTCGCCCCTCACCCAACGGTCCACGCCCGCATCGCGCAGTTTCGCGGCGACCTGTTTGCTCAGCAGCAGATGATCGATGCGCAGCCCCGAGTTCTTCTCCCAGTGCTGTCTGAAGTAATCCCAGAACGTAAAGACCTGTTCGTCGGGAAAGCGCGTGCGCAACGCATCCGTCCAGCCCTGCGCGAGCAGGCGCGCATAGCACGCGCGGCTCTCCGGTTGCAGCAGCGCATCCTTGAGCCACGAGCGCGGATTGTAGATATCGAAATCGGTCGGCACGACGTTGTAGTCGCCCGCCAGCACGACGGGATGCCCCCAGTCGGCGAGCTTCTTCGCATAGGTGATCAGCCGCTCGAACCACGCGAGCTTGTAGTCGAACTTCGGCCCCGGCTGCGGATTGCCGTTCGGCAGATACAGGCAGCCGACCAGCAGACCGTCGACGGCCGCTTCGATATAGCGGCTATGTGTATCGTCGGGATCGCCCGGCAGGCCGCGACGCGTCTCGACGGGCTCGCTGTCCTTCGCAAGAATCGCGACGCCGTTCCACGACACCTGCCCATGCCAGATCGCGCCATAACCGGCGGCGTTGATCTCGGCCTTTGGGAAGCTCGCATCGGGCGTCTTCAGCTCCTGAAGACACACGACGTCGGGCGCTTCCCGCTTCAGCCATTCGAGCAACGCGGGAAGCCGTGAACGAATGCCGTTGATGTTGAACGTCGCGAGCTTCATGATCATCGGGTGCTCGCAAGTGCCATACCCACGCGCGCCGCGCGTCTCCGCGCACGGCCGGATCGCGTCGCGCCGGGCGGACGCGGCCGATCAGCTCTATCAGTTCTTCAGATCGTCGGGCACCTTGCCGCCGTTTTCGGCAAGCTTGGTCATCACCTGCTTGTGCAGCCAGATGTTCATCGCGGCCGAGTCGTTGGTATCGCCGCTGTACTTGAGTTCCTCGGCCAGTTGCTTGCGCGCGGCGAGACTGCTGTCCAGCCCGAGCAGCTTCATCAGATCGACGATCGACGTGCGCCAGTTCAGCTTTTCCGGATTCTGGTCGGCGAGCGAGGTCAGGATGGCCTCGACATCGACAGGTTCGGCAGCGGGCGCTGCGGCGGGTGCCGATGCGGCCTCGGCGGCAGGCGCGGCTTCAGGCGTCGCCGTCGCGGCCTGCACGGCGGGATGGCTAGATGGGAAGATCTTGCTGAGGATCGTGCTGAAAATGCTCATGGCTTTCCTCCAGACAACCGGTTGAAGGCGACAGCGCCGCACTCGACGAAACGGCCCCGAACATCCGCCTCATGGAATTTCGCGGGATCGACGCACGCAAGGCGGCCGATGGAGATTGTAGGCAATCGGTACGCCCAACGTGCCCGCTCGAACCGCTATCCTCGCCGCAAAAAATGACAGGACGATGCCGCTTATTCTTACTTGAGGACGTAAAATCCGGCCGCCATTCTTGTGCCGGAATCAGACTCTGAGCCGTCGTCGGCTCATAACAAGGCAAAATACCGCTTTTGACGCGGATTTGGCGCACAGGCAGCCGCCCGTTTCCGGCGGCCACGGCCATCCGCCCCGAGCCCATGCGGCCGCGCGGCACCGCGCGCCGCGGCAGTATCCAGAGAATCAGGAGCGATCTTTCATGACCGAACCGAACGTTTCGCTGATGAGCAGGCTGTCGCTTGCCTTCGGCACATTTTTCAGCATCCTCGGCGACCGCGAGTTCGCCGCAAGCGTGCTGCGCCTGCGCAGCGGCGCGGCGCCCGCTCCTGCCGCAGCTCCCGTGGCGACACCGGCGCCCGCACCGGCGCCCCGGCCTGCGCCCGCTCCCGCGCCTGTGATCAAGGAAGCCACGCCCGACGCCGCGCTCCAGTTGCTCGGTCTCCTGCAACGCGATGCGCGCTTCATCGATTTCGTCGAGGAAGACATCGCGAAGTACTCGGACGCCGACATCGGCGCCGCCGCGCGCCTCGTCCATGACGGCTGCCGCGCGACGCTGCGCGAGCACTTCACGATCCGCCCCGTGCGCGACGAAGCGGAAGGCAGCCGCGTGACGATCAACGACGGCTTCGACGCGACGGCGATCCGCCTCACGGGCAATGTGGTCGGCAAGGCGCCGTTTACGGGCAGCATCAGCCATCGCGGCTGGCGCGTCGCCGAAGTGCGCCTGCCGAAGCTCACGCAAAGCCATGACGCCACCGTGCTCGCTCCCGCCGAGGTGGAACTATGAGCGATCCGCGCTATTCGATCGGTATCGACCTGGGCACGACGCACTGCGCGCTGTCGTATGTCGATCTCGCCACCAGCGACGGCGAAAAGACCGACCAACGCGTGATGCCCGTCACGCAGCTCACGGCGCCCGGCGCGATCGAAGATCTCGATCTGCTGCCGTCGTTCCTCTACCTGCCGCATGCGAGCGAACTGACGCCCGGCGATCTCGCGCTGCCGTGGACGGGCGAACGCGAATTCGTCGTCGGCGAGATGGCGCGCAGCCGTGGCGCGGGCACGCCAATCCGTCTCGTGTCGAGCGCGAAAAGCTGGCTGTGTCATCCGGGCGTCGACCGGCGCGCGGCCATTCTGCCGAGCGACGCGCCGCCCGAAGTGACACGCGTGTCGCCGCTCGAAAGCTCGGTGCGCTATCTGACGCACCTGCGCGAAGCGTGGAATCACGCGCACCCCGACGCGCCGTTCGACGCGCAGGAAATCACCGTGACGATTCCCGCGTCGTTCGATCCCGCCGCGCGCGAGCTGACGGCGGAAGCCGCGAATGCCGCCGGCTACGGCCAGATGACGCTGCTCGAAGAGCCGCAGGCCGCGCTCTATAGCTGGATTCAGAAGAGCGACGGCGCATGGCGCAAGCAGGTCAGGATCGGCGACATCATTCTCGTCGTCGACGTGGGCGGCGGCACGACCGACCTCTCGCTGATCGCCGTGATCGAGCGCGAAGGCAATCTCGAACTGCATCGCGTCGCCGTCGGCGAGCACATCCTGCTCGGCGGCGACAACATGGACCTCGCGCTCGCGCACGTGGTCGCGCGCAAGCTCGCGTCGCAAGGCACGCAGGCCGATCCGTGGCAACTGCGCGCCCTCACCTAC
The DNA here is from genome assembly GCF_009362735.1 of Paraburkholderia franconis. Lineage (GTDB taxonomy): Bacteria > Pseudomonadota > Gammaproteobacteria > Burkholderiales > Burkholderiaceae > Paraburkholderia > Paraburkholderia franconis. The sequence goes on from NZ_WHNP01000005.1 coordinate 309,521, forward strand.
GCGTGCCGGGGCGCGAAGGAAACGCTGCTGTCCGATCCGTCGACGGATGCCGTTCCCCTCGTCGTGCCGAGCCGAGGCTCGAAGCTGATCGGCGGATCGATCCGCACCGAACTCACGCGCGACGAGCTCACGCAGACCATTCTCGAAGGCTTCTTCCCGCAAATCGACGCGTCGGCGCGGCCCATTGCCCGCACGCGCGCCGGCCTCACGCAACTCGGTCTGCCGTATGCGCAGGACGCGGGCGTCACGCGCCATCTCGCCGCGTTCCTCGGCCGCCAGGTCGCGGCGCTCGCGGAACTGCGAGAGTCGCAGGGGTCCGGGCAGCTGCCGCTCGAACCGAATGCAACGTTCCTGCATCCGACGGCCGTGCTGTTCAACGGCGGCGTGTTCAAGTCGCCGCTGCTCGTCGAGCGCATCATGACCACGCTCAACGGCTGGCTCGTGGCCGATGGCGGCGCGGCGGCGCGTCTGCTCGAAGGCGCCGATCTCGATCTCGCCGTGGCGCGCGGCGCCGCTTACTATGGCTACGTGAAGCGCGGGCGCGGCGTGCGCATTCGCGGCGGCACGGCGCGCTCATACTACGTCGCGATCGAATCGGCGATGCCCGCCGTGCCCGGCATGGAGCCGCCCATCTCGGCGCTGTGCGTCGCGCCCTTCGGCATGGAAGAGGGCACCGATGCGCCGCTGCCGGAACAGGAGTTTGGCCTCGTCGTCGGCGAGCCGGTGCGCTTTCGCTTCTTCGGCTCGTCGGTGCGGCGTCTCGATCAGGTTGGCACGATGCTCGACTACTGGTCGCCCGACGAATTGCAGGAGCTCGAAGAGATCGAAGCATCGCTGCCGGCGGAAGGCCGCACGGTTGGCGAAGTCGTGCCCGTCAAGCTGCACGCGCGTGTGACGGAAACGGGCACGCTCGAACTCGAAGCGATCATCCCCCGCGGCACCGACGAGCGCTGGAAAGTCGAGTTCGACGTGCGCGGCGGCGCGCAGGGCTGACCACAGGGTTGACCATCTACGCATCGATGAAGCGAAAGCAGCCGAAGCAGCCAAAGCCACAAGCCGTCAGGCGCTACACGGTCGGCATCGACCTCGGCACGAGCAATACTGTCGTCGCGTATGTCGAGCCGGACTCCGACGACATCCGCGTGTTCGAGGTCGAGCAACTGGTTGGCCCCGGCGAAGTGGGCGCGCAGCCGCTATTGCCGTCCGTGCGCTATCACCCGGCGGCGGGCGAGCTGAATCCCGGCGACCTGCAACTGCCGTGGTCGCGCGCAACGGATGAAACGCGCGATGGATCGCGGGACGAACCCGCGCCCATCATCGGGCGGCTTGCGCGCACGCTCGGCGCGCAGGTGCCCGGGCGTCTCGTGACGAGCGCGAAAAGCTGGCTGTCGCATGCGTCGGTGGACCGGCTCGCGCCGATCCTGCCTTGGGGTGCGCCGGAGGACGTCGCGAAAGTCTCGCCCGTCGCCGCGAGCGCGAGCTACCTCGCGCACGTGCGGGCCGCGTGGAATGCGCGCTTCGCCGATGCGCCGCTCGAACAGCAGAACGTGATTCTCACGGTGCCCGCGTCATTCGACGAAGGCGCGCGCGCGTTGACGCTCGAAGCGGCGCGTCTCGCGAAGCTGCCGGCGCTGCGGCTGCTCGAAGAACCACAGGCGGCGTTCTACGACTGGCTGTTCCATCATCGCGCGAGCCTCGGCGGCGAGCTTGCCGACACGCGGCTCGTGCTGATCTGCGACGTCGGCGGCGGCACCACCGATCTCACGCTGATCAAGGTGCAGATCGACGCAAACGGCGAGCCGCAACTGACGCGCATCGGCGTCGGCAATCATCTGATGCTCGGCGGCGACAACATGGACCTCGCGCTCGCGCGGCTCGTCGAGACGCGGCTGTCGCAGACGCAGGACGGCCAGACGCGGCTGTCGGCAGCGAGCCTGTCGCAGCTGGTCGAACGCTGCCGCGTCGCGAAGGAGCAGTTGCTCGACGCGAACGCGCCTGAGTCCGTCGCGATCACGCTGCTCGGCGCGGGCTCGCGCTTGATCGGCGGCGCACGCACTGCGCACGTGACGCGCGAGGAGATCGAAAAGGTCGTTGTCGACGGATTCTTTCCGCAGGTCGCCGCCGACGAGATGCCGCGCCGCTCGCGCGCGGCGATCGTCGAGTTCGGCCTGCCTTATGCGAGCGATGCCGCCGTTACGCGTCACGTCGCGGCGTTTCTGAAGCGGCTCGCCGCGCAATCGCGCGAGGCGCTGGGCACTTCCGAAGAATGCGACCAACGCGGCCAAAACGGCGACAACGCCGACACGCTGCCCGTGCCCGACACGCTGCTGCTCAACGGCGGCGTGTTCCGCGCGCAGCCGCTGACGGAGCGGCTCGCGCAAACGCTCGGCGCATGGCGCGGCAAGCCATTGCATGTGCTGCACAACGACCATCCCGATGTCGCGGTCGCGCGCGGCGCCGTCGCGTATGGCCTTGCGCGCGTGGGCAACGCACCGCGCATCGGCGGCGGCTCGGCGCGCAGCTATTTCCTCGTGCTCGAAGGCGATCAGGGCATCTGCCTGTTGCCGCGCGGCACGAAAGAAGCGCACGAAGTGCATCTCGACGATCGCGTGTTCGCGCTGCGCCTGGGGCAACCCGTGCGCTTTCACCTGATGTCGACGGTCGCCGACACGCGCTTCGCGCCGGGCGAGCTCGCCGATCTGTCGCAAGGCGACTTCGTGCGCCTGCCCCCTATCGCGACCGTCGTGCAACGCCGGCACGCGGCGGACGCCGACGAGCGCCCCGTCCGGCTGACGACTTCGATGACGGAAGTCGGCACGCTCGAAGTGACCTGCATCGCCACCGACGATCCTTCGCAACGCTGGCTGCTGCAATTCGAACTGCGGCGCGACGAGGCGGCGGCCGCAACGGACGAGGTAATTGAGTCCGGGCGCCATCCGTCACTCGATCACGCAATCGAGCTGATCGAGCGTTCGTTCGGCGCGCGTTCGTCGGACGTGGGCCCGAACGAAGTGAAGCGGCTGCGCGCGCAACTGGAACAGACGCTCGGGCCGCGCGACAACTGGGACGTCGCGCTGCTGCGCGAACTGTTCGGCGCACTGTGGGAACGCGCGAAGCGCAGACGGCGCTCGGCCGCTCACGAGCGGCTGTGGCTCAACCTCACGGGCTACTGCGTGCGGCCTGGCTTCGGCTATCCGCTCGACGAATGGCGCGTCGAGCAACTCTGGACGATCTTCGACGACGGCATTCAGTACATCCACGAAAGCCAGGTCTGGTCCGAATGGTGGACGCTGTGGCGACGCGCGGCGGGCGGGCTGAACGAGGACGCGCAATTGCAGCTGCTCGATGCGATGGACTTCCTGCAAGCCGCGAGCATCAAAAAACAGAAGCTGCCATTCGATCCCGCGAAGGTCGGCTATGCGGACATGATTCGCGTGCAGGCATCGCTCGAACGCATTTCCGTCGATCGCAAGATCGCGCTTGCGCAGCAGTTGCTCGAAAGGCTGCGCAAGCCTTCGGAGAATCACCAGACGTGGTGGGCGATCGGGCGCATCGGCGCGCGTCTGCCGTTCTATGGCAGCGCGCATGGCGTAGTGCCGCCCGACGTCGCGCTGCCGTGGCTCGATGCCGTGCTCGCGCTCGACTGGAAGAAAGTCGAGCCCGCCGCGTTCGCCGCCGTGCAGTTGTCGCGAATGACGGGCGACCGCTCGCGCGACCTGCCTGACGAAGCACGCGAAACGGTGATCCGGCGGCTCGAAGCGGTCGGCGCGGCGCCCATGTGGATCAGAATGGTGCGCGAGACGGTCGCGCTTGACGAGGCCGACACCGGACGTGTGTTCGGCGAATCGCTGCCGGCGGGGCTGAAGCTGATCGGCAGCGCGTGATGCGCGCTTGCGCCTGATTCACGCTCAGCCTGATTCACGCTCAGCCTGATTCACGCTCAGCCTGATTCACGCTAAACCTGATTCACGCTAAACCTGATCATTCGCTGCGAACCGTCGAGAGCGATCTGTCGCGGTACGACGCAACACCACGCAATTTCCTTTTCAGCGTGAAGGGTCCGCGCTACCCGACTCACATGCTGCGCTTCCGCGACGAAACCGCGCGCCCGGCAACGGCGAACTTCTTCGCCTCCGGCGTGCTCGCATTGCGCGAAAAGCCCGGTGTGTTTCTGTGGCAATTTCCGCCGAACTTTGCGTTCGTCCCTGATTCGTTCGAAGCGGTCCTCGCGCTGCTGCCCATGGATTTCGCGTCCGCAGCGCAGTTCGCCGCGCAACACGATGCACGCGTCAGCGATCCCTGGGTCGACGTCGATGTGAACCGACGCGTTCGGCACGCAATCGAAATTCGTCACCCGAGCTTTGGCACACCCGAGTTCGTGGCCCTGCTGCGAAAGTACAAGGCGGCACTCGTGATATCCGACTCGACAGCAGGCTGGCCATACGGCGAAGACGCGACATCCGGACATCACCTGTCTCCGTTGATGAATCGCTACAGCCGGAGTTGTGCACCCGACGTTCCAAGGCCAGCGCTTGCACTGCGGCCCTCTGGTCCAGCGCAGCCGACGCGCGGACACCCGCTTTCCGGCTTCACGAGACGACGGCACGACGGTTGCTCAGTCCCTGTGAAGCGCACGCGCTAACCCGGCGCGGCCCCAAAAGGAGATCCATACCATGCTTTACTACGCTCTGGTTTTCTTCATCATCGCGATCATTGCCGCCGTCTTCGGATTCGGCGGGATCGCTGCGGGCGCGGCCAGCATCGCGAAGATCCTTTTCTTCATCTTCCTCGTGATCTTCATCGTGACGCTGCTGATGGGCGTCGTGCGGCGATAACGTAACGGCAAGCGCAAGAAGCGGCGATGCGAACGCGTGAACGTTGTCGATCGGACAGCTCGCATCGCCGCCGCCACCTCGCATAAGACGCGTCTACAAGGTGCGTCTTTTGCACGCGGCGCTTACGCATCGTGCGGCGCAGTCTGCCCGTGGTGCTGATCCGTTTCGACGGCGGCGCTCACGCGTCGCAGATCGTCGAGAAAACGTAATACGTGTTCGCGCGCGCCCTGTTCCCACACATCGACATGTCCCGCGCCATCGATCATTTCGAGCCGGCGCGGCGCGCGGACAGCCGAGTAGAGCCGCGCGAATTGCACAGGTGGAATGACGGCGTCGGCGAGGCCGCCGCATATCAGCACGGGCGCACGCACGCGGCCGATGCTGGCGAGGTTGTCATACCGGTCTCGCACCATGCAGCGCAATGCGAACAACGGAAAGCGCGCTCTCGCCACGTCGGCGATGCTGGTGAACGGCGCTTCGAGAATCAGCGCAGTAAGCGCTTCGTACTCCGACGCCATTCGCACCGCGACACCCGTGCCGAGCGAAAACCCATGCACGGCGATCCTGCTCGTGCGCTGCGCGACGAAGTCGAGTGCTGCGCGGCCATCCGCATACAGGCCCGCTTCGGATGGATGTCCCGGCGCGCCACCATAGCCGCGATATTCGGCGAGATACACGCCATGCCCTGCCGCGATCAGGTCATGCGCGATTTGCGCGCGTTGCGACAGGTCTTCTCCGTTTCCATGAAACAGCACGACGGTGAATGCGTCGTGTTGGCTTGCGGGCGCATAACGGCCCGGCAGCACGAGACCGTCTGCCGTGCGCACGGTCACAGGCTCGATGCGATCGGCAGCCGCGTTGCGCGCCACGCCTCGGATCTGTTCGAGCGGATAGACCAGTCGCCCCTGAAGCCAGAACAGCAGCGCGACGACGATCGCATAACCGGCGAGGACAACGGCAAGCAGCGACAGCAGAATCAGCCGCACCGTTTCGCTCATGCCGTCGCGCCCTGCACGGACGCGCGCTCGGCGCACTGCACGCGATGCGCCGCGCCATGCTGTTGGAGAAGCGCTTCGAAGCGCGCGCACTTCAATGCAAGTGGTGTCGGGAATTGAGGTTGCAGGCGCGCAAGCGCGCGGCCGAAACGCGCGAACGTCGCGAAGTCGCGCGGATAGTGCTCCGTATCGACGCCGGCGAAGCGGCCCTCGCTCTTCGCCGTATCGAGCAGCGCGCGCCAGCGATCGATCGGCGCATAGCCGATGCTCTCGACGCCATGCGAGAACAGCATCATGTCGATTTCGTCGAATGCGGGCTGCGTCTGCAGATAACGCTGCAACGCATCCGCCGAAGACTCGACGCAGAACAGCAGCCAGAACGGCAGCGCGTGAAGACGCATGGTGGTGAGCGGTTCCATCAGCAGGAACGAATCGACGACGAGCCTGCGCGGAACGATGCCCACGTCGCGATACCAGTCGCGATACACGGCTGCCGTCACGAAGCTCAGGCTCTCGGGCTCCTCGTAGCGGATCTCCACGATCCGCCATCGCATCTGCGCGGCCAGCCATTCGATGTCGCGCATCAGCCGTTCGTCGAAGCCCCACTCGGCTTCGGGCGCGATGTCGTTGGGCGCAGGCGGCGCCCAGTGCGTGCGTTTGCTGCCGTAGCGCGCGAGGCTCGCTTTCACGGATGGGCCGCCGTGCAGATAGTCGTCCTCGGTCGCGCCGCCCGTCGCGCCGAACTGATAGACGGAGCGCGAGCTCGTGCGCGTGACGGGCCATGCGCGCGTGCATGCGTTCACGTACAAGGTCCCGCCGGGCCGCAGGCTGCTCAGCAGAAACTCGCGATACGCAAGCGGCAGCGCGAGATGCTTCAGGCGGAAATAGTGCATCGCATGCAGCATCAGCCTGTCCTGATTCGGGTCCTGCATATGATGGACCGCGATGCGCTCGTCGGCGGCGAGCAACGCATCGACGATCGGGCGGCCTTCGTTGAAACCGCGCTGCGCGTCGTCGGGGTCGCTGAACGGTGCGCGCACGGGGCACAGGAACGTCTGCGGCAGCCACGGAATCCGCAGCGCGGCCGCGAGATGAACCAGCGCGCCATTCGACGACCCGACGATGGCCGCATCGTATTGCCGTTGAGGATACAGTCCCGCGAGCCATTCGGCGATGCGTTCGATGTCCAGCTTGCGGACCTGACGCCGCCGTATCCCTTCCATCATGCCGCCGATGCTGTAGCAGCGTTCGCGGGCGCGCGGCGACAACCTGTTGGCGGAGGACATCAGCCAGTCCTGCACGCGCGACTTGCTCGGACTCACGAACGGCTTGCCGTGCAGCGTCGCGGCCAGCGCCTGCGCCATGCCGGCCGCCGAATCGAAACGGGCAATGCCGCGCGGCGCCTTGTTCATGGTCGTTCGGCCTCGGTTGCAAAAGTGTGCGTGCCTGCCGTCAGGAATGGCGCGACCGCCAGCGCAAATGCGTGCGGATAGACGTAGTTCAACGTGTGCGTGCCTCCCTCGATCACAGCAAGCGTTCCGCGCGGGACGAGCCGCGCGACGGTGGCCGCCCATTCGAGCGGCACCACGGCGTCGCGCGTGCCGGCCACGACCAGCGTCGGCGCAGCAACATGCGGCAGCCGCTCTTCGATCCTGTCGCGAATCACGATACGCATCGTCGCGAACGCGCGGCGCAGGCCGGCCTTCGCGTAGTCGATGCGTCCCGTTGCGGCGGGCGAGCGCATCTGCTCACGCCGGCCGTTGACGAGATCGCGATACGCCTGCTTGATGAGCGTGCGCGCGTTGGGGTCGGTGGTCGGACCTTGCAGGACGAGCCGGTCGACGACATCTGGATGACGGCACGCAAGATCGGTGATGATCTGGCAGCCGAACGAATTGCCGACAAACGCCGCCCTTTCGACTCCGAGCGCCCGCAGCCAGTCGCGCAACGCGTCGGCGAGTTGCGCAAGCGACAACGTCCGCGAGTGGCTGCCGTCGATCAGACGGCTTTCGCCGAAACCCGGCAGGTCCGGCGCGAGCACGCGAAAGTGACGGCCCAGCGCGCTCGCAAGCGGCTCCATATAGCGGCTCGATATCACAAGGCCGTGGACCAGCACGACGGGCATCGTCTGCTGCCTCATGGCCGGTCCGGGATGCACGCGATGAAACATCCGGCTGCGGCCGACCTCCGTATAGACGCCGCCGATGCCCGCAGCGCGGCTGGCCCCGCTCAGCGCGGGCGTGGCCTCGAGCCGGCGCCACGCGAGCGCGAGCCAGGCGCCGCCGAGCGCGATGCAGACGGCCAGGCAGACAGGAAGAAGTTGCAACGTCTTGTGTCCGTTGAAGAGCGGTAGCGGCACGCGTCGGTGAGGCATGCATGCGTCGGTGCCGCATGGGAATCAATGATGTGAGCAATTGCTGTTCCTGCTGCAACGCATGCGATCAAGGCGTTTCCGTATCGACCTGCCGCGACGCGTACGACCGTTCCGCGAAACCGATTGCCATCGTCAGCGACGCATTCTTGACGACGTTCATGTACTGTCCGGCGAGCGGCGACGTCGCAATCCGTATCGCCCGCGGCAGCACGACATGCCGAAAGGTTGCAAGCGGCGTGAGCCCGAGCGCAGCGGCCGCCTGATACTGCGCTTGGACGACGCCACGAATGCCTAACCGCTAAAGCTGGGCTTCGATGGCGGCCTTGTCGATGACCGACCATACTTCCTTGATCTTGTCTGCGTGGAATTCATAGAACACGTTCTCGGCAAACGAGACTCGCTTGCCATTCACGGGTAGGCCAAGAAATACGCCCCGTGGCGCGCAGTCGAATTGCAATCGGCTTGCGATTAAGGGCGGATCGCAGACCAGCAACTGAATGTTGAAGCAAAGATCCGGGATTTCCGCGAAGTCTCGCTCCAGCATCACGCGATAACCCGCCAAGCCGATCCGTTTGCCATTGTGAATAGCGTCATCGTGAACGAACCGTCCGAGGCCCGGCCAGTCCTGCCTGTTCAGGCATGCAATGTAATCCCGGTAGATGGCGGGCAGACGCGTTTCGATCATGGCCATGGCTCCTTGCTCGTGCGATGTCCCTGAGCAAGGAATCTTGCCGACGTGCATTGCCCGAATCAAGTGACGCGTTCTACGCACTCTCCAGCTGCGCGAGAACCGCATCGCAACTGTGCCGCATGTGTTCCGTCAGCCGTTCGGCAGGCTGCGGTCTCGCCAGCAGGTAGCCCTGTCCCTGGTGACAGCCCACGTCTTGCAGGAACGCGAGCTGCTCCGGCGTCTCCACGCCTTCCATCACCACATCGAGGCCGAGCGCGCGCCCCATCACGACGACCGCGCGGATGATCGCGCGATCCGGATTGTGCGCGTCGCTGCTGCCGAGAAACGAGCGATCGATCTTCAGCGTATCGACGGGCAGATCCTTCAGATACGCGAGCGACGAGTAGCCCGTGCCGAAGTCGTCGATTGCAAGGCTCACGCGCCGCGCGACCAGCTCGCGCAACAGCGTGCCGATCTCTTCGCGCGTATTCATCGCCATGCTCTCGATCAGTTCGAGTTGCAGGCGCTCGGGCGGCAGCGCCGTCTCGCTGAGAATGGCGGACAGGTCGCCCAGGAACTCGTCGGTGAGGCACTGACGCGCCGACAGGTTTACGGCGATACGGCCGAACTCGATGCCCGCATCCAGCCACGCGCGCGCCTGCCGGCACGCCTCGCGGAGCACCCAGCGGCCGAGCGGCACGATCAGCGTCGACTGCTCGGCGATGCCGATGAATTCGCCGGGCGGCACGAGCCCGCGATGCGGGTGGCGCCAGCGCAACAGCGCTTCGACGCCGACGACGCGGCCGTTCGACAGGTCGTACTGCGGCTGGTAGTACAGGCAGAATTCGTTCTGCTCGAGCGCGCGGTGCAGTTCGCCGAGCGTTTCGAGCTGCGCGATCGCCGACGACGTCATGTTGCTCTCGAAGAACTGGAACACGTTGCGTCCACGGCTCTTCGCGCCGTACATCGCCTGATCGGCGCGCATCATCAGTTGCTCGGCCTGCACGCCGTCGTCCGGATAGATGCTGATGCCGATGCTCGGCGTGGTGAAGATCTCGCGTCCACCGAGGTCGATGGCCTGCCCCACCGAGTCGAGCAGCATTCCCGCAAGATGGCCCACATCGCGGACATCGTTGAAGTCTTCCAGCACGAGCGCAAATTCATCGCCGCCGAGCCGCGCCACGGTATCGCTTTCGCGCAGACCGGCGCGCAGCCGCTCGGCCACCACTTTGAGCACCTTGTCGCCGGCGCTATGGCCGAGCGTGTCGTTCACCAGCTTGAAGCGGTCGAGGTCGAGACACATCACGGCGAACTTGCGTCTGCTGCGGCCCGCATGAATGATCGCCCGCTCGAGCCGCTCCTCGAACAGCACGCGATTCGCGAGCCCCGTCAATACATCGTGCGTCGCGAGGTAGCGCAGCCGCTCTTCCGTCTGACGTCGCTGCGTGATGTCGGAGAAGATGCCCGCGTAGTGCGAAATCTCGCCGTGGTTGTTGCGAATGCTCGTGATGGTCAGATACTCGAGATACAGCTCGCCGTTCTTGCGGCGGTTCCAGATCTCCCCTTGCCAGTGCCCGTCGGATTCGAGCGAGCGCCACAGCTCCACATAGAAGCCGGGCGGCTGATGACCCGAGTTCAGCAGGCTCGCGTCGCGCCCGAGCACCTCTTCTTGCGTATAGCCCGTGAGACGCGTGAACGCCTGATTCACGCGCTCGATCTTCGCGTTGCGGTCGGTCACCATGATGCCTTCGAGCGCCGACTCGAACACGCGGTCCGCCATCCGCAGACTGAAGCGTGCCTGGCCGAGCGCCTCGTCGCGCTCGCGCACCGCGTTTTGCAGCTCGCTGACGTACTCGTCTTCGATGTTCTGCAGAAGGTCCGCGAAACTGAGCAATCCGGCGAGGCGTCCGTCGCCGTCACACACGCCGACATGACGGATATGCCGCTGCAGCATCAGGCGCTGCGCGGCGTACAGGCTCTGCGTCGCCGCAAGCGACTGCAACGGACGGCTCGCCTGATCACCGACCGCGCCGTCGAGCCGGTCGTTCACGATCAGACGCAACACGTCGCGCTCGGTCAGGATGCCGTGCTCGCCGTCGTCATACTCGACGACGACGGCATCGAGCTTGCGGGCCCGCATCTGCGCGATCGTATCGCGCAGCGGTTGATGCGCCGGCACCGCGACGTGCGGGTGCACGTGAATCGATTCGATCGGCTTCAGGCGCAGGAAAAATTCCGCGCCCTGGTTCACAATCACGTCCGTCTGCGTCAGCACGCCGATGCAGGCGCCGTCCCTGACCACGCCGAAGTGACGAATGCCCGACTGCTTGAAACGGACGGCCGCTTCGCCGAGCGGCGTGCCCGCATCGAGCGTGAGAAGCGGCGCGCTCATCACGTCGCCGATCGGGCGATCGAGTGCATCGGCATCCTCGCCGGCGGCGAGCGCGTCCTGTTCCGTCCAGATGCCGACGGGCATGCCGTTGTCGATCACGACGATCGAGCTGCAACGTTCCGCGAAGATGCGCCGCGCGACTTCGCGCACGGGCGTGGCAGGGGTGCACGTCACCATCGGACGCGCGATGAGGCGTGAAACGGGAATAGCGTAGCTGCTCGTGTTTATCATCGACTGGCTCAGAGCGGCGAACCTTCGCAGACGTCTGCATCACACGCACGCCGGCAAAGCCCGGCGGCCTCGCAGGTTCACTGCTGCATCGACGGGGTCTGCGGACGCCCAACGGAAATGACACTTCAACCCGTCTCTTGACGACAGATCGAGTGCAAAACCTGAGCGGCAGAATGTCGCACGAGAGCGCGCACAGCCATGCTCGTTAAGAGCCCGCACACGTCGCAGGCTCACAAGCGCCGCATCAAGGCAGCATCAAAGCAATCAGATGATCAGACGGGAAATCTTCGAGCCTTCGAGCGACACGCCCGCCATCAATCCGCCGTTCGTCAGCACGAAGGCTTCGACGGGGCTCGTCGCCGTCGACGTATCGACGTTGCCGTTCGCGCCGACCTTCAGCACCGCGACGGTCGCATCGACGCCCGCCGCCCAGCCCTGGCTGCGCGTGAAGCTGTTGAGCGCGTCGTCCGTCATGAACAGCATGATGATCGCCTTCGACTGCGCGCCGATCTGCAAGCCGAACGACGCCGCCGTGATGCTGTAGTAGCCCGACGTCTGTCCGCCGATGCGCAGCGCGCCCTGCCCGTACTGTCCGCCGAACCAGAAGCCCGCCGAGATCACCGAAGGAAACACGAGCATGCCGCGCGCCTTGTCGGCAAGTTCGCGCGAGCCGCCGATGGTATTGAAAAGACGAGTGAGCGTCGCGTTGACGTCGGCGTCGATCGACTGGCGCTTGCCGGCGTTCGCTTCAGGCGTCGCATCCGACGACGGCCCCGTTGTCGTGCAGCCCGCAAGCGACAGGCCGCTCGTGGCGACTGCGGCAGTGGTCATGGCGAGGAATCGGCGGCGGCGCATTGTTTTCTCCCTTGCAAGTCCGAATTTTTGTCGCGACGGCGGCTCCGTCCTTGCGTCGGCAGAGGACGGCCCTACTTGATGACAGCGAATGCGTCGCCGGAGTTCCATCGGGGACAGGCATGGGGTACCTGCATTGGACACCTGCATTGGACACCTGCATCGGGAACCTGCATCGGGCACCTGCATCGGGAACCGGCATCGGGCACCGGCATCGAGCACCTGCATTGCGCGCCATCGAAAGCCCCCACGGCCGCGCAGCGCCCGACCGCAATCATCGTTTCGCGCCAGTTGGCGCGCGGTGCGGCACCCCGCATTCCGCGAGCGCACCGCTCACGACTTTTTTATTCGGCTTTAATGCGGATCGCGCTACGCTAATGATCTTGTCAAGGTCTGGAGAGAGGGCATGACGAAGACAAGTGCCATTCTGCGCGCGATTTTCGGCGTCCACCGTGCCCGCGCGGATGCCGCGCGGCGGCACGCGGCGGTGCGCAGCGTGATGATGCGCGTGACGCTCGACGCGCAGCACGTCACGCCTTTGCGGCGCGCGCTCACCCGCGACTGCGCGGGCCAGCCCTGGACGATCCGTATCGCGACATTGCCGCATACCGAGCGCGTGCAACTGTCGCTGTATCTGCCGAAGGACGCCGTCAACGGCGCCATCGCACAAGTGACACGCATCGCGCCCGCCGCGCAATTCGGCCATCTGTTCGAGATTCCCGAAACGCCGACGGACGGCTGGCGCGACCTGCTGCGCGCGACATCCTGGACGCACGCGGCCAACGCGCTGCGCGCGGCGCGGCAACCGTCCGTCAGCGACGACGTCGAGTCGCTCGACCGCCTGCTGAATCCCGGCAACGTGCTGCTCGATGTGAGCATCGCGGATCGCGCCGCGCTCTTCGCGCGGCTCGGCGATCTGTGCGAAACGCGCTACGGCGTACCGGCGCATGAAGTGGTCGCGGGACTGGACGCGCGCGAAGCACTGGGCTCGACGGGCCTCGGACAAGGCGTGGCCGTGCCGCACAGCCAGATCGCGGGCCTGCGCAACTCGGTCGTCGTGTACGTGCGCCCCGCCGTGCCGTTCGATTTCGACGCGCCCGATGCGAAGCCCGTCAGCGACGTGATCGCGCTGCTCGTGCCCGAAGGCGCGAACACGACGCACCTGAACCTGCTCGCCGATGTCGCGCAGCGCTTTTGCGATCAGCACTTTCGCGAGCGCCTGCGTGGATGCGGCAGCGCGAATGAAGTTTGCCGCCTGTTCGGCGGCGGTGCCGAAGGCGACGGCACGCTCACGCCGTCGTTGACGCCGATGCAGCGTCCGGCTGGCGGCAACGGCGCATCGGTGGCGCGTCAGAGGGCGTAGCGCCGGCGTGCCTGGCCTTTGCGCGCCTGCATTGTGAGTCGCGCGTCGGGCGCGTTCACTCCCAACGTCCTTCGTGGTGGCTTTCCGCTGCTGCGACGCGCAACGTTTCCTGCGTGCGTCTGAACACACTCGGCGGCACGCTCGGCGAGTCTTCCGCGAGCCTGTCGAGCGTCTCGCGAACCGCGCTCACATAGAGGCCGTCGCGCGAGCCGGGATCGCCCGCGTAAATCGCTTCCAGTTGACGCCGCACGGCACCATAACGCGCGCCCGCCGAGCGATGTTCTTCGGCCCGTTCCGCGTAGCGCATGAACGTCTGCAACGCCGCCGACACGGCCGCCGCAATGCTCACCATTCCGACCACGAGCCGTGCCCAAGGCGAGTCCGCTGACGCCACCAGCGACAGAAACACCGTCGTGCCAACCACAGCCGAAATGGCCGTCACGCCGATGCCGAACAGGCGGTTGCGCGCGGCCAGCAGATCGGCCATGTCGTAATGGCTCTTCTGCGATTCGCGCGCGCGGCGTATCCATTTCAGCAGCAGCTCGTCTTCGCTGACGGGCGGCCTGTACCCGGCCCGCGCGCCCGAACCGGATTTCGCTTGCGTATCGACCATCGTCATGCCTGCCGCCTCTCTTCGACAAGGAAAGACCAGCATAGCATCGTGCGGTGCGGCATGGCCCTTGCGTGTGGGGCATGCATCGACGTCGAATCCATGTCGCCTCGACCTCGTGTCAACCGCATGCAGGGCCCCGTCGCAACGCACAAGCGCGAAACGCGGAGTTCACGCAGGCGCAGCGGACACGGTACGATGACAGGATTCGTGGGAGCAAGTAATGCCTGTGTACGACTATGAGTGCGCCGACTGTGGCGCGTTTGAAGCAGTGCGGCGTATCGCGCAGCGCGACGAAGCAGCCGACTGTCCCCGTTGCGGAAGCCCCGCCGAACGCGTGCGAATCGGCGCGCCCGCGCTGCTCGGCGGTTCGTCGGCGTCGGGTGGCGCCGCGTCCGATGGCGAGGGCGGTTACGGCATGCGGCATCGCGGCTGCACGTGCTGCCCTTGAGCCCATGAGCGGCACGCGAACAGGCCGCGCGTTATCCGCGCTATCGGTCGATAGGCGCGGCCGTCAACCATCACGCCAGAAGGACGTGTCATGCCGCTTCGCCTGCCCCCGCTGAACTCGCTGCGATTCTTCGAGGCGGCGGCGCGGCACGGCAGTTTCAAGCTCGCGGCCGCTGAACTCAACGTGACGCCGAGCGCCGTCAGTCATGGCATCGTCGCGCTCGAGGAAGCGCTCGGCGTCGCCCTCTTCATGCGCGAGCCGCGCAAGCTGTCGCTCACGTCTGAAGGCCAGCTGTATTTTCCGTACATCGCCGAGGCCTTCTCGCTGATCGCGCTCGGCACGCAGCGGCTGCCCGACAGCCGCACGCACCGGACGATCTCCGTGAGCTGCGCGCCGACGCTAGCCGTCCGCTGGCTCGTGCCACGACTGCACGACTTTCGCGCGCGCTGGCCCGGCATCGACGTGTCCGTCGACACGTCGCGGCGCCAGGTCGGCTTTCCCATCGACGGCTTCGACTTCGGCATTCGACTGAGCCGCGGCCCGGTTCCGGGCAGCGACTGGAGCCGGCTGTTCGGCGAGCGGCTCGTGCCCGTTTGCAACGCGGCCTATCGCGCGACGCTCGTCGATGCGCACGGCCACATCGATCTGCGCCGTGCAACGCTGATTCACGTCGATACCGCGAGCGAGGACTGGCAGGCGTGGCTGGACGGCGCGGGCATCGTCGACGTCGACGCGGTGCCCGGGCTGCGCTTCGACACGATCCAGCTTGCGCTCGAAGCGGCATCGACGGGCATGGGCATCGCGATCGGCCGCCGGCCGCTGGTCAACCGCGAGCTCGATGCAGGCACGCTCGTCGAAGCCGCCGCGCCGACTGTCGAAGCGAAGACCGCGTACTGGCTCGTCAGCGCGGAAGGCGCCGACGAGCGGCCCGATCTGCAGGCGTTCAAGCGCTGGCTGCTTCACGAAGCGAAGGCGTTCGACGACCAGCATCCCGTTGACGACGCTCCTTCATCCGCGGCTGCCGCGTCGCGGTAGCGCTACTGGCTCTTCCCGACGCTCTCAACGCTGGCGAGTCTTTCGCCACGAGTGAATTCTGTTCATCTGTCGCCGAAAACTTTTCGTTTGTCGCGTGTCCGCGCTGCTGCGACGATGGCCGCGAGGAGGAAACGAAACATGTCGACGGCCAAACCCGCTCATGCAACAACTTACGAAACAACCCTGAAGAACCCGACGTTCTATGTGATCGTCGCAGCCGCGCTGATCCTGAGCGCAGCGATGGGCATACGGCAGACATTCGGCCTGTTCATCGGGCCGTTTTCGTATGACCGCGGCCTGCCCGTCACGCTGATCGCATTCGCGATCGCGCTGCACAATCTCGTGTGGGGCTTCGCGCAGCCATTCGCGGGCGCGGCCGCAGACCGCTACGGTGCAGCACCCGTCGTTGCGTTCGGCGCGACGACGTTCGCGGCGGGCCTCGCGCTCGCAGCGGGCGCGCCGTCGGGGCTCGCGCTCATTGCGGGGCTCGGGCTGCTGGTCGGCATCGGCGTCAGCTGCACGACGTTCGGCGTCGTGCTGACGTCCGTCGGACGCGTGGCGTCGGCCGAGCAGCGCAGCATGGCGATGGGCATCGCGAGCGCGGGCGGCTCGCTCGGGCAGGTGCTGATGGTGCCGTTCGCGCAGACGCTGCGCGAAACGTCGGGCGTATCGACGTCGCTGTTCGCGCTTGCATTTCTGATGCTGATCGCCGCGCCGCTCGGCATCGTGCTCGACCGCCGCAGAGACGCGGCCGTGCCGCATGTGGCGGCATCACATGCGACGTCGGCGCCCGTATCGTCGCTGCGCGAGACGCTCGCGCACGCGACGCGGCATCGCGGCTACCAGCTGCTGACGCTCGGCTTCTTCACGTGCGGTTTCCAGCTTGCGTTCATTGCGACGCATCTGCCCGGATACCTCACGTTGTGCCATATGCCGATGGGACTCGGCGCCACCGCGCTCGCGCTGATCGGGCTTTTCAACATGGCGGGCAGCTGGGCGTGCGGCTGGCTCGGCGGGCGCTTCCGTCAGCAGCACGTGCTCGGCTGGCTGTACCTGATTCGCGGCGCGACGATTGCCTCGTTTTTCCTGCTGCCGAAATCGACGCTCTCGGTCGTGCTGTTCGCAGCGGTGATGGGCTTGACGTGGCTCGGCACGGTGCCGCTCACGAGCGGACTCATCGCGAAGGTGTTCGGCACACGGTATCTCGGGACGCTCTTCGGCGTCGTGTTCCTGAGCCATCAGCTTGGCTCGTTTCTCGGCGCGTGGCTCGGCGGTTTCGTGTTCGACGTGACGGGCTCGTATTCGCTGATCTGGGGCGCGACGGCGCTGGCGGGACTGTTCGCGGCGCTCCTGCATTTCCCCATCGACGATACGGTTCATGCGAGCGGCGCGTCTGTCGAAGCGGCGCGCGCCTGAAGTGAAGTGTAGCGATGCGCCGGCGGCCTTCAGGTCTTCGGCGTATCGCCGAGCATGACTGTCCAGCCGAGCCCGCGCACGTTGCGGATCACCGTCTGTCCAAACTGGATTGTCGGCCAGCGACTGCAACGCGGTGAGCGGCGTGCGCAATTCGTGCGCGGCGTCGGAGATGAACTTTCTTTCGCCTTCGATCGATTTCGCGAGACGCTCGAACATCCTGTTGATCGAAACGATGAACGGACGTATTTCGGTCGGCACGGCAGATGTGCGAAGACCTCACGACGACGGACTATCTGAGCTGGGGCGCACCTGCCGGCTCGACCCCGCCGTGATCGTTCAGCTGGCACCGGACGTCAAGGATGCGCGTCTACGACGCGAAGTCACTGCGCTATGCAAGGAAAGCGCGCACGCCGACAGGCATCTTTCCGAAGGCGAGGACATGTTCGTGCGCGTGCTGCGCGCCGCGTGGCGAATGCCGCGAGAGAACGAATCGCCGCAACGCTCGCGCAAGATGTCGAAGCTCGTTAGCGTGACGGCCGTGTAGCGTTTTGGGATCGATGCCGTTGTCAAGCCGCCGTGCGATCCGCGAGCCGCATTGCGGCGCATGGCAACGCCACTGCGCGATAGACGGGGCAACCGAAACTAGAACTCGCCTCGCCCGATCGCCGTGGCCTGCATGCTGCCCGGCGACGCGTACAGCATGACGCTGATATGCGTTGCGTCGAGACCGTTGCCGACAGCCTGCTCGGTGAGCCCGAATGGCTGCGACTTGTAGATGCCGCCGTCGTCGAGATTCTGGTAGCGGATGTCGTAGCTTCCGGGCGCAACGTCCTTCAGCGTGAAGGTCCGGCCCGCCGGCACGAAGAAGTGGCGCACGGGCTGATCGAACACTGACGCGTTGTAGACCAGCTTGCCGAACACGTCGAAGCGGTTGATCGAGTTGTCGATCGTCACCGACGAATGCCCGCCCGACGCGCCGACAGGCGTGCCGTCGAGATAACCCGCCGTGGCCGGCCACGGCGCGCCGTTCGGCGCGACGCTGGGGCGCACGTACGCGGCGGCCGCGCCCGCATCGCTCGCAGCATCGGGCGCGTCGTTCGTCCACGGCGACGTCGCTGCTTGCGCCGACGCCATCGCAGCCAGCGCGCGGCCGTTGCTGTCTGCTGCCGCGCTGTCGGCATCGGCATGGCCATGCTCGCCGTACGGCGCACCGGATGTGATGTTGCGCGTGAACGGCCACGGCGACATCGATTCCGTAATCACGACATAGCCGACGAACGCACATGCCGCGATCGCGATCCAGCCGCGCAACGAGACCCTGCGCAGCGCAAGTCCGAACGACACGCGCGGCTTCTTGCGCGCGGCGGCGCGCGGATCGACCCGCGCCTGGGACGTCCAGCCGCTTCCGCGCGGCGCGGAGCGCGCCGACGCCTCGGCTTGCGCAGCGGCGTACCGGGGCATCTGCTGGGAGGCCGACGCGGAAGATGCGGATGAGGCGGACGATGCGGACGAATGCGACGAACCGGACGGACGCGAGGACGCCGCCGTCGCGGCAGCAGCCGACGCCTCGCGCTCCTTGCGCGCGAGCCATTCGTCGTGTTCCTTGCGTTGCGCCGGGTCGCTCAGGACCGCGTAAGACGCGTTGATGATCTTCATCACCCGCTCGGCGTCCGGATCGTCGATCCGCCGGTCTGGGTGATATTTCTGACACAAGGTCCTATAGGCCGCGCGGATCACTTCCTGAGGCGCGTCCCGCGAGACTTTCAGATTGTCATAGTGGCTGTGAATCTTCACGCCCTTCCCTTCCCCGATTGCCGTGCTGTCTTTTATATCGATTCTACGCGACCCAAAGCGAGCCTACCGGTCGCGGGCGCACCCGCCCCCCGGCTTTCGAATCGCCGTTGTGGCCTGGACCGCACTTCCTGTTGCGCTGTTTTTACATCATGCAAGGTAGCGCGCGCCGCCGTTCCCGCCGCCGTTTTATGCAGTCTTCCGTTTATGCCGTCTTCTCGTGGGGAAACTGCACGGCCGATTCTGACGTTTCCTCGTTACGTTTTTGCTGCTCGTTCCAGATCTGGCTGTCCGGGAACCAGAACGCGGTCGCGCGCGGCGGGACGGCAAGCTTGACTGGCAGCGACGGATTGAAGATCTTCGACCACGCCGACAGATACGACGGCGTCTTCAGCAGACAGCCGCAGCGCGCGAGCAGCAGGCTTGCGACCAGCGCCTCGCGTCCGATGGCGAGCCCCGGATGTCCGCTGAAATGCACGGGCGTGCCGCCCGAGGCCAGCAGCCGCGCGGGCGCGACGTTGATGGGCACGGCAAACTGACGTGTCGCGAAGAAATCGAGGAACGGCTGCTCGTCGCTCGACACGAAGATGTTCGTCAGATGCGGCTCTTCGGCGAGCGTTGCATCGATCAGCCGACAAAATTCCTCCCAGCCGATCGTATGCGCCTCCACCTTCTTGTCGGTGCCGCGATAATGCACGCCGAGCGTCGCCGCGCCGATGCCGAGCCGCTGGCAGATTCCGTCGACTTCCGCGCGGATCGGCGCGGCCGGCCGGTAGTGCGCCATGAAGAGCGCGCTCGAATGCTTCAGTTCGAGCCGCGGCTCGTAGCGACGGCGAAAGCCGAGCACGCTGAGATCGCGCACGACCGACGTTCGCAGCCGCACGCTCGCTCCCGGCCTTGGCGACACACTGACGGTATCGAAGTATTCGGCAAACCAGTCGACCTGGCCTTCGCGATCGCCGTAAATCCCGCCGCGCGCGGAAATCAGCGGCGTCAGGCCCTTCTCGTCGCAATACATCAGGATGAACAGCACCATCTGCATCACGGAGAAAAAGCCCGAATGCGCGCGAATTTCAATCGCGAAGTAACCGTGATTCAACCGCTGCTGCGCATGCAGCGAGATGCGGCCCGGTGTGCTGATCGATTGTTTGAACCGTTCGCTGCGCCGGATATCTCTTGCGATATCGATCAACTTGCTCAACATGCCACGTCCCTTTCCGCTCACCGGGCAGCCGACCCGATACGGCGTCTGTGGTCGAAGGATGCAGGCGCGAGGCGGCGCTTCGTACGACAGACGCAAGACGCCCTTCATGCTGGAATGTCCAGCGTGTCTTGCACATCGTACGAAGCGGACCGCCGGCCCAATGCGAAATCAGCCAGCAAATAGACGCGTTCCGACACGCGCCATCATATAGGGCAGAAACGCGGCGGTCGAGCAGGGAAAAACCGGCTGTGTGCGACACCCAACATTTGCTTGCGCGCCGCTAATCGTCTGAATTTAAAGGATTTTTTGAGGCACTTATGGCAACAGGATAGCCGCGGCCGGGGCGATCGAGGGCCCGCCGCAGTTGTCGGCAAGCCTGCCGTCAGCGCCTTCCATCAGCCTTTCATGTCGACCCAGATGCGGCCCCAGGCGGTCGCGTATTTGAGCGCCTGTTCGCCGTCGTAGAAGTAGTCGAGCGCGTTGAACGTGCGGGGCGGCAGCCCCGGTTTTTCGATGATGAGATCGGCTGCGTGCATGCCGTCGTCGCCCATGGCGGCGCTGGCCTGCAAACGATAGCCTCGGTGTGTCGTCAGCATGGGAATCGTCATTGATACGTCTCTGGCTCTTTCAACGGAATGTGGGCCGATGCGCTGCGTCCCGAACGACTGGGCCGCGCCTCGTGCCCACTTTCGGGCCAGGATTCGCATTATCACGACGCCCCGTTACTGTTCGGTGACGGCCGGCGTTTTTGCACGCCGGTCCGCTTTATGCGCGCATTCTGATCAGTCGGCGATCGGCTTGCCGGAAGCGTCCTTCACCTTCGCCTTCCACTGCGTGCGGATTTCGGATACGACGGCATCCGGCAGCGTGATGTAGTCGAGTTCCTGCGCGGTCTGGTTGCCGTTCTTGAACGCCCAGTCGAAGAACTTGAGCGTTTCCTTGCCGTGGTCCGGCTTGTCCTGCGACGAATGCAGCAGCACGAACGTCGCGCCGACGACCGGCCACGCTTCCTTGCCGGGCTCGTTGGTGAGGATCTGGTAGAACGACTTCGACCACTCGGCGCCCGCGGCGGCCGCCTTGAAGGTTTCCGTCTTCGGCTCGACGACGGCACCCGACGAGTTCTTCAGCGACGTGTACGTCATCTTGTTCTGCTTCGCGTACGCCCATTCGACATAGCCGATCGCGCCCGGCAGACGCTGCACGAACGCGGCGACGCCGTCGTTGCCCTTGCCGCCCGTGCCCGTCGGCCAGTTGACCGTCGTGCCTTCGCCGACCTTGCTCTTCCACTCCGGGTTCACCTGCGACAGATAGTGCGTCCAGATGAAGCTCGTGCCGGAACCGTCCGCGCGGCGCACGACGGCGACATCGGTATCCGGCAGCTTTGCGCCCGAATTGAGCGCGGCGATGGCCGGGTCGTTCCATTTCTTGATCTTGCCGAGGTAGATGTCGCCCAGCACGGGACCCGAGAGCACCAGCGAACCCGGCTTCACGCCGGGCAGGTTGACCACGGGCACCACGCCGCCGACGACGGTCGGAAACTGGAACAGGCCGTCCTTGGCCAGTTCGTCGTCCTTGAGCGGCGCATCGGAGCCGGCGAAGTCGACCGTTTTCGCGAGCACCTGCTTGATCCCGCCCGACGAGCCGATGCCCTGGTAGTTGATGCGAGCGCCGCCCGTCTTCTGATATGCGTCGGCCCATTTCGTGTAGATGGGCGCCGCGAACGTGCTGCCGGCGCCCGTAATGTCGGCCGCCTGAGCGAAGGAGTTGGACAGCGCGCCGATCACGCCGGCCACGGCGAAGAATGCGAGTTTCATGGTCACCTCCTTTGTCGATCCAGAGTTGGCGCTTTAGCGCCTTACTCTGGTCCCATGCAGAGCAGTCGATCCAGAGTTGGCGCTTTACCTGTCGGCCGGAGTTAGTGCTTTAGCACTTACTCCGGCCCCATGCGGAGCACCTACTCTGGTCCCATGCAAGGCTGTCGATCCAGAGTTGGCGCTTCGGCTGTCGGCTGGAGTTAGTGCTGGCGCCTTGGTGCCTACTGCCGTTCCATGCCTTACTGGTCCCATGCAAGACAGTTGCAAAAGCTTTGTATGGGGTGCGTTTCGAAATTAGCCGTGCTTCGTGACATTGCGGTGACGGATGTGGTGCGGCTCGCGGAGTGGTTCGGGTATGTCGATAAGCGCGGCTTTTACGGTAAGTGCCGATGGCTTCGCGCGGTTTTGTCGGAAGAGATCGCAGAATGGATGCGGCACGTCGACGATTCGTTCGTCGAAAGGCCATGGACAGCGTGGCGCACGCGTACGCCAGCACACGACGCGCAATCGCCTCACGCAGTAAAGGGCAACTCCGCCTGCACCGGCAACGGCTGCGCGTGTTCGCTCGCATGCGACAGCCCGCTCACTCGCACGCCCAGCAATCGGAGCTTGCGCGTCAACGCGACGCGCTTCAGGCATTCGGTCGCCGCGCGCCGGATCGCCGCTGCATCCGACGTGGCGACGGGAATCGTCAGATCGCGCGTGACGGTCGAAAAATCGTCGAAGCGCAGTTTGATGCCGACCGTATGCCCGACATAGCCCTTGCGCTGCAGATCTTCGGCCACCCGCACGCACAGTCGCGTGAACGACTCCGACAGCGCCGCGCGATCGTGGCGCGGATGCAGATCGCGTTCGAACGTCGTCTCGCGGCTCATCGACTTCGGCTCGGATTCGACGACGACGGGACGCTCGTCGATACCCTGCGCGACGTGCATCAGCCACGTCGCATACCTGAGTCCGAAGTTGGCCTGCAGCAGGTCGGGCGCCGCATGCGCCAGATCGCCGACCGTATGGATGCCGATCGTGGCCAGCCGCTCGCTCGCCTTCGGGCCGATGCCATTGATCTTGCGCGCGGCCAGCGGCCAGATGCGCGAGGGAATATCGGCGGGTGTCAGGATCGTGAGGCCATCGGGCTTGTCCAGCTCGGAGCCGATTTTTGCCAGCAGCTTGTTCGGCGCGACGCAAATCGAGCACGTGAGACCCGTCGCATCGCGCACGGCCTGCTTGATGCGCGTGCCTATGTCGGCGGCGTCGCCGGGGACGTCCGTGAGGTCGATATAGATTTCGTCAATGCCGCGATCTTCGATACGCGTCGTGAACTTCGCCACTTCGGCCTTGAAAAGGCGCGAGTAATGGCGATACGAATCGAAGTCGGTAGGCAGCAGAATCGCGTCCGGCGCGAGTTGCGCGGCCTTCATCATGCCCATCGCCGAAAAGACGCCGAACGCGCGCGCCTCGTAAGTCGACGTGGTGACGACACCGCGCCCCGCATAGTCGCGCAGCCGCGCGAAGCGGCGCGTGCCATCGGGCAGCGTTTCAGGCGTCGCGCTACGCCCTCCGCCGATCACCACCGGCTTGCCACGCAATTCCGGATAGCGCAGCAGTTCGACGGATGCATAAAACGCGTCCATGTCGAGATGCGCGATACGGCGGGTGGTGACGCTCATGTTGCGTGATGCGGCCTGCGATTGGATGTGGGTTGCGGCAGCGGATGCTTCAGCTAGAACCTGACTCGACGATACGCCACGTGCGCAGTTGGTGCTGCTGGTGCCGCTTGCGAGACGGGCATGCGGTGCGATGGGCTATGCCGCGCGGTCGTGGAGTTTAGCAATACACGGGCGGAAAACAGCCGCGCAAGACAGCGTTTCGAAACAGCGACGCGTGCAACGTTCAACCGTCAGCCGCTTTCCCGCTTGCATCAGACGCGGAACACGTTGCCGTCGGGACCGATTTTGCGGGGAATGCTGCGATTCGGCGCCTTCTTCGACGACACCACCGATGAAGCGCCATGATCCGGATGCTCGCTGCCCGGCTCGGTGATTTTCCGCGCGAGCCGTGGCGTCGTCTGCGTGTGTGGGCGGACGTGCTTCGGCGCCGGTGCGGAATGACCTCGCGCCTCGGGCGGGTTCCAGATCTCGACGTACTTTTCCGCGTGCGCTGCCGTAGCCATAAGCAGCGCGATCAGCCCGGCTGTCATTCCGGGTAAGAGACGACGACCTGCATTCATTGCTTTATCTCCTTGCCGTGCGTCTTACCGGGCATCGTTTGCCGCCGCGCGGGGATGTTCGCGCACCGGGCCCGCCGGCGAACTCGCCGTTCCCACCGACCGGCCGTTCTCGCATGCGTAAAACGTGGGCTCGCCAGCCTTGCCGCGGCGGATCGCTTCATCGATTTCCCGTTCGCCGAACGCCGATTTCAAGGCCGCGACAAAAGCCGCGATCTCCGGCATCGGATGGCTAACGGGTTTGTTCACGCGCATATCCACGACGCAGCTCCTCGTCAATCGCACGCCAGATACTGTATATCCATAAGGGCTATCCACTTAGCACCACCTGAGAGAAAATGTCGGTGTGAGCGAATTCCAGCCTACCCCGACCGCCGGCGTCGACTACCCTCGGACGTGGAGCCAGTTTGAAGACTGGTTTGTCACCGAGGAGGAGTGTGCGCGCTATCTTGAGCGGCTGCGTTGGCCGGAGGGGTTCGTCTGCCCCAGTTGCGCAACCAAACGGGACCCGTATAGGAGCAGCCGCGGGCGCCTGATCTGCCGCACCTGCCGACATCCTGGGACAGTGACATCCGGCACGATTTTCGATAAGACACGCAC
>NZ_WHNP01000050.1 GCF_009362735.1 Paraburkholderia franconis
TATAAACATACAGTATAGTATTCACCTATCCGGAGCCGCGGAAGACAGTTCGAAAACAGGCCGCGCCTGTTTCCATCTCGCGGTGCGCAGCCGTGGCCGCAACCCTACGGCCAGCATGCCCCGGCAACTCATTCAGACGGACAGTCAAATTGTCATCTAACGGAACGATCCGAATTCGAGGCGCACGCCAGCACAACCTGAAAAACGTCGATCTCGACCTGCGCACGGGCGAAATGACCGTCGTGACGGGACCGTCGGGCTCCGGCAAGTCGAGCCTTGTCTTCGATACGCTGTACGCCGAAGGGCAGCGGCGCTACGTCGAAACCTTCAGCGCGTATGCCCGCCAGTTTCTCGACCGGATGGACCGGCCGCAGGTCGACCGCGTCGATGGCGTACCTCCCGCTATCGCGATCGACCAGACGAACCCGGTGCGCAGCTCGCGTTCGACGGTCGGCACGATGACGGAGCTGAACGACCATCTGAAGCTGCTTTACGCGCGCGCGGCCGAGCTGTTCGATCGCAAGACGGCGCAGGCCGTCCGCCACGATTCGCCGGAGACGATTTACGCCGAGCTGAGCGCGCGCACGGCGGGTGACGATCCGCGCATCGTCGTCACGTTTCCCGTCGAGTTGCCTGACTCGACAAGCGAAGCGGAAGTCGAGCAATGGCTTTCCGCGAGCGGCTACACGCGGGTCCAGGCGCAGCGTGAAGTTCCGTCGCCGACGGGCATGCGCAAGGTGCTCGACGTCGTCGCCGACCGCTTCCGTCTCCATCAGGTCGAAAAGTCCCGCGTGGTCGAAGCGATCGAGGCGTCGCTCAAGCGGGGCGGCGGGCGCGTGAATGTCTATGTGCTGGCGCAGGAAGGCACGCAAGGCGAGCCGGCTGGTCAGCAAATCTGGCGTTTCTCGACGGGCCTGCACAACCCCGACAGCGACCTGCGCTACGCCGATCCGCAGCCCGCGTTGTTCTCGTTCAACTCGGCCTACGGCGCGTGCGACACCTGCCGGGGCTTCGGGCGCGTGATCGGCGTCGACCTGGGCCTCGTGATTCCCGACGAGCGAAAGACGCTGCGCGGCGGCGCGATCAAGCCGATGCAGACGCCCGCGTGGAAAGAATGCCAGGACGACCTGATGCGCTATTCGGCGAAAGCGGGCATTCGCCGCGACACGCGGTGGTCCGAGCTCACCGAAGCCGAGCGCGACTGGGTCATCAACGGCTCGCCGGATTGGGATGGCGACTGGCAGAAGCAGTGGTACGGCGTGAAGCGCTTTTTCGGCTACCTCGAATCGAAAGCGTACAAGATGCACATCCGTGTGCTGCTGTCGAAATATCGAAGCTACACGCCGTGCGAGACATGCGGCGGCGCGCGTCTGAAAACAGAATCGCTGCTGTGGCGCCTCGGCTCGAAGCAGAACGCGGACGCCGTGCTCGAGCCGGCGCAGCGCTTCATGCCGCGCGGCGTCGACTGGAACCGCGCGCAGCTCGAAGCGTTGCCGGGCCTGACGGTCCATGATCTGATGCTGCTACCCATCGAGCGTATCCGCCGCTTTTTCGACGAGATAACGCTGCCGAGTGCACTGCTCGACGACGCGCTGAAACTGCTGCTCGCCGAAGTGCGCACACGCCTCAAGTATCTGTGCGATGTGGGGCTGGGCTATCTGACGCTCGATCGCCAGAGCCGCACGCTTTCCGGCGGCGAAGTGCAGCGGATCAACCTGACCACCGCTTTGGGTACGTCGCTGACCAAGACGCTCTTCGTGCTCGACGAGCCGAGTATCGGCCTGCACCCGCGCGACCTGAACCGGATCGTCGAGGCGATGCAACGTCTGCGCGACGCGGGCAATACGCTTGTCGTCGTCGAACACGATCCGTCCGTGATGCTTGCCGCCGATCGCCTGATCGACATGGGACCCGGACCGGGCGAGCGCGGCGGCACGATCATTTACGACGGTACGCCCAATAACATTCGTTCGGCCGGCACGTTGACGGGCGAATATCTGGGCGGACGCAAGCACGTTGCGGACGCGGCGCACTGGGCGCGGCGCCCCGTCGACGAAAGCACGCCGCGCATCGTGCTGGAGGGCGCGCGTCAGCACAATCTGCGCGATGTGACGGTCGAAATTCCGTTGCAGCGCCTCGTGTGTGTGACGGGCGTTTCGGGCTCGGGCAAATCGACATTGATCCAGGACGTGCTGAATCCGGCGCTGTCGCGGCAACTCGGCAAGGCCACGGAAGCGCCGGGCGCTCACCGAAGCCTGGCGGGCGTCGAGCAGATCAGCGACGCCGTGTTTGTCGATCAGTCGCCCATCGGCAAGACGACGCGCTCGAACCCGGCAAGCTACGTCGGTGCATTCGACGAAATCCGCAAGCTGTTTGCGAAGGTGCCACTCGCGCTGCAACGCGGCTATGGCGCGGGCGTGTTCAGCTTCAATTCGGGCGACGGCCGTTGTCCGACTTGCGGCGGCTCAGGCTTCGAACATATCGAAATGCAGTTCCTGAGTGACGTCTATCTGCGCTGTCCGGACTGCGACGGCAGCCGCTACAGGCCCGAAGTGCTGGAAGTGAAGATTGAGCGCGAAGGGCGCGAACTGAGCATCGCCGAAGTGCTCGAACTGACGGTGCACGAGGCCGTCGGCCTGTTTGCGGGTGACGGCGAAGTGTTGCGCGTGTTGCAGCCCATCGTCGACGTCGGTCTCGAATACGTAAAGCTCGGGCAGCCGGTGCCGACACTGTCGGGCGGCGAGGCTCAGCGGCTCAAGCTCGCTGGCTTTCTCGCGGAAACGGCTCAGGCGCGCACGGCCCGCGGCGGCACGAAGCAGGCGAGCGCGGCGCGTCTTTTCATGTTCGACGAGCCGACCACGGGTCTCCATTTCGACGACATCGCCAAACTGATGCAGGCGTTCGGCAAGCTGCTCGCGGGCGGTCATTCGCTGATCGTGATCGAGCACAACCTCGACGTGATTCGCGCAGCCGACTGGCTGATCGATCTTGGTCCGGAAGGAGGCGACGGCGGCGGCCTCGTCGTGTGCGCGGGCACGCCCGAAGACGTCAAACGATGCCCCGATTCGCATACGGGTGCCTCGCTCGTGCAGTATGACAGCGCAATGGGTCTCTGCATCGAGCCGACGGAAGCAGCCGAAAAAGCCGAAGCCTCAACGCAAGGCACGCCGCTGCAAACGGCGCTGAATGCGGCGCGCGCGCGGCGCGCAGTGGAAGGCGAAGACGTCGTGCGCATCGTGAATGCCCGCGAGCACAACCTGAAAGCGCTCGACGTCGACATTCCGCACGGCAAGTTCAACGTGATTACGGGCGTGTCGGGTTCCGGCAAGTCGACGCTCGCGTTCGACATACTGTTCCACGAAGGGCAGCGCCGCTATCTGGAGTCGCTGAATGCGTATGCGCGCTCGATCGTGCAGCCGGCGGGGCGTCCCGAAGTCGACGCGGTGTACGGCATTCCGCCAACCGTCGCAATCGAACAGCGTCTGTCGCGCGGAGGCCGTAAGAGTACTGTCGCGACCACGTCGGAGGTGTGGCACTTCCTGCGTCTGTTGTTTGTGAAGCTCGGCATCCAGCACTGCATCCACGACGGCGCGCCCGTCACGTCGCAAAGCGTCGAATCGATCGTCGCGCAACTGATGCGTGACCACAAAGGCGAACACGTCGGTCTGCTTGCGCCGCTCGTCGTGAACCGCAAAGGTGTCTATACCGACCTCGCCAAGTGGGCGAAGGCGCGCGGCAATACGCATCTGCGCGTCGATGGCGAGTTCGTACCCGTCGATCCATGGCCGAGGCTCGACCGCTTCCGCGAACATACGATCGAGCTGCCCGTCGGCGACATTGTTGTGTCGGCGGACAGGGAAGCGGAACTGCGCCGGCTGCTCGACGAAACGCTCGAGGCGGGCAAGGGCGTGATGCATCTGCTCGCGCCGCTCGACGGCCTCGAACATGCGATGACCAGCAACGGCACGACCGCTCACGTTGGCGAAGTGAAGGTGCTCTCCGTCAAGCGGGCGTGCCCGGTGTGCGGCACCAGCTACCCTGAACTCGATCCGCGCATGTTTTCCTATAACAGCAAGCACGGGTGGTGCACGACCTGTGTCGGTACGGGACTGGCGTTGACGCGCGAGCAGCGCGCGGCTTACGACGACACCGTGCTCGTCGACGACAATCGCGGCCGCGAACAGACCTTGCCGTCGGACGAGCAGGAGCCGGAGGGCGTCGGTGAAGAGCCGTGTCCGGATTGCCACGGTACGCGCCTGAATACGTCCGCACGCGCGGTGACGTTCGACGAAACGTCCATCGTCGACGTCGCGCAGTGGACCGTGTCGGACACGCGCCGTTGGATCGATGGGCTCGAACTGCAAGGCCGCGACGCGGAAATCGCGCGCGATGTGATCAGCGAAATCGGCAGCCGTTTGCAGTTCCTCGAAGAGGTGGGCCTTGGTTATCTGAGCCTCGATCGGGCGGCGCCTAGTCTGTCGGGCGGAGAAGCGCAGCGTATCCGTCTCGCCGCGCAACTCGGCAGCAATCTGCAGGGCGTCTGCTATGTGCTCGATGAACCGACGATCGGTTTGCATCCACGCGATAACCAGATTCTTCTGAACGCGCTGCGTAAGCTCGGCGACAAGGGCAATACGCTCGTCGTCGTCGAGCACGACGAGGACACCATCCGCCGCGCAGATCACATCATCGACATCGGTCCGGGCGCGGGCAAGCGTGGCGGTACGCTGGTCGCGCAGGGGCGCGTTGGAGATCTGTCCGCGCAGTCCAGATCGCTGACAGGCCAGTTCCTCGCGCAGCCGATCCTGCATCCGTTGCAGGCGCGACGCCCGGTATCGGTCGCGACGAAACGCGCGCCGGCCATGCCCGATAACTGGCTGACCGTGCACGGCGCGGCGTTGCACAATCTGCGCGATGTGACGGTCGGCATTCCGCTGGGGCGTCTGGTCGCCGTGACGGGTGTGAGTGGCTCGGGCAAATCGACGCTCGCTCGCGACGTGCTGATGACGAATCTGCTCGATGCCGTCGGCCGGTCCGTGCTGTCGTCGCCGGCTGTCCGGCGCGCCCGCAAGGCTGCGCATACCGAACAGGGTGAACAGTCGGCTGCGGCGAACCGCCGGTCGAGCGTGCTTGCGCGCACGGCGCCGAAGCCGTCGCTGAACGTCACGCATGTGTGGCAAGGGTGCGAGTCGATTAGCGGTTTCGAATCGATCGACCGCGTGCTCGAAGTCGACCAGACGCCGATCGGCAAAACGCCGCGCTCGTGTCCCGCCACCTATATCGGCGTGTGGGACACGATCCGGCGTCTCTTTGCCGACACGCTCGAAGCGCGGGCGCGCGGCTATACGGCGTCGCGTTTTTCGTTCAATACGGGCGACGGCCGCTGTCCCGCGTGCGAAGGGCAAGGCGTGCGCACAATCGGCATGAGCTTCCTGCCTGATGTGAAGGTACCGTGCGACGTATGTCATGGGCAGCGCTTCAATCCGGAAACGCTTGCGGTCACGTGGCGTGGCAAACACATCGGCGACGTCCTGACGATGGAAATCGACGAGGCCGTCGACTTCTTCGCGTCGATGTCGAACATTGCGCATCCGCTGCAGCTGATGAAGGACGTCGGCCTCGGCTATCTGACGCTCGGCCAGCCGTCGCCGACCTTGTCGGGTGGCGAGGCGCAGCGCATCAAGCTCGTCACCGAGCTGAGCAAGGTGCGCGACGACATCACCCGGCGCGGACAGAAGGCGCCGCATACGCTGTACGTGCTCGACGAGCCGACGGTCGGTCTGCATATGGCCGACGTTGCGAAGCTGATTCGCGTGCTGCACAGGCTGGCCGACGCGGGGCATAGCGTCGTCGTGATCGAGCACGATCTGGACGTGATCGCCGAAGCCGACTGGATCATCGATCTCGGGCCGGAAGGCGGCGTGGGCGGCGGTTCGATCGTCGCGGCGACGGACCCCGAGGGGCTGGTGCGCGTTGCGGCGAGCCATACCGGGCGCGCATTGGAGCCGGTGCTGGCTCGCGCCGCTGGCATGTCCGACGACGACGCCGACGGCAAGCGAGTCAGCGCGGGGTAAGGGCGCACAATGGGAAGCACGGTCATGCACACACGTCACAGCGCGGCTTTCACTGCGATTCTGGCGGCCGTCCTCTTCGGCGCGACTACGCCGTTCGCGAAGGCGCTGCTCGGTACGTTGTCGCCGTTCATGGTGGCGGGGCTGTTCTATCTCGGCAGCGGAGTTGGACTCGCTATCGCGATTCTGATCCGGCGATTGCGGCGCGGGCACAGCGGTGATCATCCGGACGCGCATCCGATGCCTCTTGCAGAAGTGCCCTGGCTGATCGGCGCAATCGCTGCGGGCGGCATGGCCGGACCGGCCCTTCTGATGTTCGGCCTGAACGCGACACCTGCCGCAACTGCTTCGCTGCTGCTGAACCTGGAAGGCGTATTCACTGCGCTGATCGCGTGGGTCGTGTTCCGCGAGAACGTCGACGCTCAGGTGTTTATCGGCATGGTCGCGATCATCGCGGGCGGCGTGCTGCTGTCATGGCAGCCTGGAGGAGGCGGAGCGGGAGCGGGCGCGTCGCTGGTTGCCGCTGCCTGCCTGTGCTGGGCCATTGACAACAATCTGACGCGCAAGGTCTCGAACAACGACGCGATGGTTATCGCTTGCATCAAGGGGCTGGTTGCCGGTTCCGTGAATACGGGCATCGCGCTGTTGTCGGGTGCGCACGTGCCGGGAGCGGGACTGATCGTCGCGTCGATGGCAGCTGGTTTTGCGGGCTACGGCGTGAGCCTCGTGCTGTTCGTGGTCGCGCTGCGGCATCTCGGCTCGGCCCGCACGGGCGCGTATTTTTCGGTGGCACCGTTGTTCGGCGTCGCCATTTCGTTCGCGCTGTGGCCCGAGAGGCCGCCTCTATTTTTCTGGATCGCAGCCGCGTTGATGGCGCTTGGCATCTGGCTGCATTTGCGCGAGCGCCATATACACGAGCACACGCACGATACACTCGAGCACAACCATCGGCATCGGCACGACGAGCATCATCAGCATGCGCACGATTTCGACTGGGACGGTTCGGAGCCGCATACGCATGCGCACCGTCATGCGTGCATCACGCACACGCACTCTCACTTTCCCGACATCCATCATCGGCACCAGCACTGACGGCAGCCAACCGATGCCGTCGCCACACGCACATACGGGCGGCGAACCGCGGACTGGACCCGTCCCGACGGCTTCGCACAAGCAAAGACGGCGCAACGCGTCTATATTGACCGTCTGTTTGCCGATCAACGACGAGGACCTTTCATGCCTGACCCATCTGTTTTCCCGATCGCGAAGAAGTGGCCCGCTGAGCATCCCGAGCGCATCCAGCTCTACTCGTTGCCGACGCCCAACGGCGTCAAGGTATCGATCATGCTGGAGGAGACGGGCCTCGCATACGAGCCGCATCTAGTGCGCTTCGATGCGAACGATCAGATGTCGACGGAATTCCTGTCGCTCAATCCGAACAACAAGATTCCCGCGATCATCGATCCGAACGGCCCCGATGGCGAGCCGCTGCCGCTGTTCGAGTCGGGCGCGATCCTGATCTATCTCGCGGACAAGTCGGGCCAGCTGCTGCCGAAGCGCGCGTCGGACCGCTACGAGACGATTCAATGGCTGATGTTCCAGATGGCGGGCATCGGGCCGATGTTCGGCCAGGTCGGCTTCTTCCACAAGTTCGCGGGCAAGGAGTACGAGGACAAACGTCCGCGCGACCGCTACATCAATGAATCGAAGCGGCTGCTCAACGTGCTGAACGAGCGGCTCGCGACGCGCAGGTGGATCATGGGCGACGAGTACACGATCGCCGATATCGCGACCTTTCCGTGGGTGCGCAATCTTGTCGGCTTCTACGAGGCGGCCGATCTGGTCGAGATCGACAACTTTCCGCACGTGAAGCGCGCACTCGATGCGTTTCTCGCGCGTCCTGCTGTCGTGAGGGGGCTGGATATTCCAAAGCGCGGATAAGCACCGATCTGCAAGGTTTCGACAAATCCAAAAAAGCCCGTGCCGTCTTTGACGGCGCGGGCTTTCTTCGCCTTGGGTCCTTCCTGCGGAACGTTACATGCCGAGCGCCGGATCGCTCATGCCCGGCTTGCCCGTCTCCACGTGACCAGCATAGCGGCGCACAAACGACGCGTCGCTATCGACAGTGATCGTCAGATCGTACCAGCCGTACACGTGTCGCAGATCGAGGTACACGGTGTCGCTATCGCCGCCGCGAACCGTGTGCTTGACGGGACTGCCCGCATCGTACGCATTGACGATCGTGAACTGGCAGCGCGCATTGCCGTCGTTCTTCAGACGCAGTTGCAAATTGCCGTTCTCGACATCGTAGCCTTCGACGACTTCCGGTTTCGCCTGATCGTGACTGTTCCAGAAATGCTGCGTCGTCTGCGTGCCGGCGAAGCGGCGCAGGAAGCCATTCGGTCCGTGCGCCGTGAAGTCGTATGTACCATCGGCATTCACGTTGAGCTGATCGACAAGGCGCTTGTTCGCTTCGACCGTGTACGTGCGGGGCGCATTCGCGCTCATCGCCGCGAACACGAGGAAGTTCGCACCGGCCTTGCCCGTGTTGACGAAGCGCATCGACAGCTTGCCGCTGCTGCTGTCGTCGATACGCACGAACAGTTCGTACGGCACGGCGCGCGCGGGACGCACGCCCTGTTCCTGCTTCGGCACCGAGCCGACGAGGGGCGGCACGGGAATATAGTCCGCGTGACGGTTCTGGTCCTGCGGCTTGTATGAGGTCGTCGACGGCAGCGTCGGGAACGCATCGTTCGGATTGTCGAAGTTGAACGCCGACGTCATATCACCGCACACCGCGCGACGCCATGGCGTGATATTCGACTCCGAGAGGTTGTGCCCTTGCCCAAAGCGCTTCTCGATGAAGCGGATCACCGACGTGTGATCGAACACCTCCGAGCACACCCAGCCACCCTTCGACCATGGCGACACGACGAGCATCGGCACGCGCGGCCCGAGGCCGTACGGACCGGGCGCGTACTTGCCGCTGTTGCCGCCCGGATAGATTTCGTTTGTCGTATCGACGGTCGAGAGACCATCCGCCTTCGACGACGGCGCGAACGGCGGCGACACGTGATCGAAGAAGCCGTCGTTCTCGTCATAGTTGATGAGCAGCACGGTCTTGCTCCACACGTCGGGGTTCGACGTGAGAATCTGCAAGACCTGATCGACGTACCACGCGCCGTAATTCGCAGGCCAGTTCGGGTGCTCGGAATATGCCTCGGGCGCGACGATCCACGACACCTGCGGCAACTGGTTGCTCTGCACGTCCTGACGCAGCACGTCGAAATACGTACCGCCCGCCGACACGTTCGTGCCCCTGCGCGCCTTCTCGTACAGCGGACTGCCGGGCTGCGCGTTGCGATACTGGTTGAAGTAGAGCAGCGAGTTGTCGCCGTAATTGCCGATATACGGATTTTGCGTCCAGCCCCACGAGCCGTTTGCGTCCAGACCCGTGCCGATGTCCTGATAGATCTTCCACGAGATACCCGCGGCTTGCAGCACTTCCGGATACGTCGACCAGCCGTAGCCAAGCTCCGAGTTGTCGACCACGGGGCCGCCGCCCGAGCCGTCGTTGCCGACCCAACCGGTCCACATGTAGTAGCGGTTCGGATCGGTCGCGCCCATCAGCGAGCAGTGGTACGCGTCGCAGATCGTGAACGAATCAGCAAGCTGATAATGGAACGGGATGTCGTCGCGCGTGAGATACGCCATCGTCGTCGTGCCCTTGTTCGGCACCCACTGGTCGTTGCGGCCACTGTTCCACGCGCCATGCGTCGTGGGCCAGTCATGCGGCAGGTCTTGCAGGAACTGCAAGCCGAGATTCGGTGCGGTCGGACGGAACGGCAACACTTCGCCGACGCCGCCGAGCCCCGGCTGATGCCACACCGGCTTGCCGTTTGGCAGATTGATCGCGCGCGTATCGCCGAAGCCGCGCACGCCTTTGAGCGTGCCGAAGTAGTGGTCGAACGAACGGTTTTCCTGCATCAGCACAACGATGTGCTCGACGTCGCGGATGCTGCCCGTCTTGTTGTTGGCGGGAATCGCGAGCGCATTGCGGATGCCGAGGGGCAGCATGCTCAATGCAGTCGCGCTGCCGGCTGCTTGGGCGGCGGCGCGTAGGAAATCACGGCGGTTCTTTGAGGTCATGTTGGCTTCGATCGTGAAGAAAGAAACGGAAAGGGGCGGCTTCCATGCGGGGGCGGGAGCCGTGCTGGGCAGAACTCAATCGACGGTGTGAATCACGGGTGGTGCGAATACGACGGAATCCGCTGCGCTGGCGCCGCCGGCGGATGCGGCCTGTGACTGCGCGGATGTTGACTGCGGTGCTTGAAGCGAGGGGTTCGCGGGTGAAGCTGACTGCGATGGGACGGCGTTGAAGGTCGTCGCGAGGTGCGATTGCGGCTGACTCTGCGTCTGTTGTTGCTGTTGTTGCTGTTGTTGCTGTTGCTGCTGTGCTTGCGATGCATCGGTGGAGGCGCCGTTGCTGCATGCTGCAACCGCGATCGATGCAGCGACGACGGCGAGCGCAGGGCGTAAACGTCTGCGTCGCTGGCTACGTGCGGCGGCGTGCAGAGCGGGCATTCATCCTCCGGCGTCAGGGGTGAGAGCCGCGAAAGGATAGCCAGTGCGTATGTAGGTATTGTGAAGCGTGGATGGGGAGGGATACGGAAAAACGAGCAGAAAAGAAGCGTGCAGAAAGCGGCGGGAGAAGAACTGATTGGAAAGCGCGGACGGAAATGCGCTGCATGAGATGCAGCGCATATTCCGTGTGACGGCTCAATGACTTGTGTGCGTTATCGGCACGTTGTCCACAGGGTTGGTCACGGATTCTGTGGACAAAGCGTGTGTCAGGTTTAGCACGAACGAGAGTTCATCAACAGTGCGGCGGCGCGTGCATTGTGTCCAATTCGAACCGCATCAATGACTTGTCCGGGTCTTGCACGGGTTACTCACAACCTTGTGCACGGATTCTGTGGAGAACTTCAATGCAGCGTGTGCGCTATGCGTCGCTGTGCTTGTTGACGAATGCGACGATCGCATCGTTGAGCGCTTGCGGCGCGTCGCGATGAGGCGAGTGTCCGCATTTGTCGAGTTTCGTCAGTTGCGTCTGCGGCGCGTGTTGCGCGATGGTATCGATCTGCATCATCGTGCCGTAGTGATCGTCGTGACCTTGCACGGCGAGCAATGGGCAGTGAATGTGCTTTAGTTCATCGACGATGCTCCACGATCGGAAGGCCACGCTCAGCCACACATCGTTCCAGCCATAGAACGCCGAATCGATGTCGTCGTGATAGCGGGCGAGCCTGCTGCGCAGGCCGGACTGTTCATACGCCGTCTTCGCGTCGGCAATGCTTGCAACGGAAATGTCCTCG
Source organism: Paraburkholderia franconis (assembly GCF_009362735.1). Classification (GTDB taxonomy): domain Bacteria; phylum Pseudomonadota; class Gammaproteobacteria; order Burkholderiales; family Burkholderiaceae; genus Paraburkholderia; species Paraburkholderia franconis. Next base: position 11,447 of record NZ_WHNP01000050.1, read on the forward strand.
ACGAAGACGTGCGGTGCAATGACGACGGCGCCCGCCAGTGCGTCGGGAAAGGCGGCAGCATAAAGCAGCGTGATCGATCCGCCGTCGCTGTGCCCGATCAGCCACATGCATTGCCGTTCGTGAGCGCTGATACCGAGTGCATCGAGCAACGCGGGCAGTACATCGCGGGCCTGCACTGACATGAAATCGACGGGCAGCTTGACATAGTGCGGACGCGGCGTCGAACGGCCGTAGCCGGGGCGCGAGTACACGAGACCACGCATGCTGAGCCTGTCGCACAGCACCTGAGGCCAGTCTTTCCACATTGCGACCGACCCTAGCCCTTCGTGCAGGAACACGGCCAGCGGCGCATCGGTCAGATGCGCGTTGAGCCAGCAGTATTCGATCTCCAACGCGCCGCGTCGCGCATTGGCGGGCAATGCAATCGACGCACTCTTCGCGTCGTCGCGCAAGGTCGTAACAGGTTCGGACATTCCGTTCAACAGCTGATTGGCTGTTCTCGCAGTTTGAAGCGTTGAATCTTACCCGTTGCCGTCTTCGGCAGATCGTCGACGAAGACGATATCACGCGGATACTTGTGCGGCGCCAGCTTGCCCTTGACGAACGACTTCAGTTCATCGGCGAGTGCATCACATGCATCGGCACTTTGCTTCAGCACGACGAATGCACGCGTTTTCACGAGACCACCATGATCGATGCCGACGACGGCCGCTTCGAGGACGGAAGGATGTTGCACGAGCACCATCTCGACCTCGACGGGCGATACATACTGTCCGCTGACTTTCAGCATGTCGTCGCTGCGGCCCGCGTACTGATAGCAGCCATTTGGCAGACGGCAATACTTGTCGCCGCTGCGGATCCATTCACCCAAAAACGTCGCGCGAGACTTCTCGCGATTGGACCAGTACATCAGCGCCGCGCTCGGTCCTTTGATGAACAGATCGCCCACTTCACCGTCGGTCACGAGATGACCCGCTTCGTCACGCAACTCCACTTCATATCCGGGCACGGGACGGCCCGTCGTCCCGTATTCCACTTCACCTGCGCGATTCGACAGGAAGATATGCAGCATCTCGGTCGAACCGATGCCATCGAGAATCTCGCAGCCGAAATGCGCGGTGAACCGTTCGCCGATCTCGCGCGGCAGCGCTTCGCCCGCTGACGCGCAGATGCGCATGGCGACCTGCTCGCGCGGCGGCAGATTGGGCGAGACCAGCATGTTCGCGTACAGCGTCGGCACGCCGTAAAAGATCGTCGGCCGATGCTCGACGAGGCGCCTGAAGATTGCGTCGGGCGTTGGCCGTTCGGCCATCAGCACGGCCGTTGCGCCGACCGAAAGCGGAAACGTCAGCGCATTGCCGAGGCCATACGCAAAGAACAGCTTGGCGGCCGAGAACACGACATCCCGTTCGCTGATACCGAGTACCGGTTTCGCGTAAAGCTCGGCAGTCCAGTACAGGTTAGCGTGCGTGTGTACCGTGCCTTTCGGCTTCCCCGTCGAACCCGATGAGTACAGCCAGAACGCGATGTCGTCGCCGCTACATGCATTCGGTTTCAACATGGGTTCAGCGCCGTCGATCAACCGGTTCAACATGTATTCCGATGGCGGATCGACCTGCACCGGCTGCGAGGCGATCAGCAGGCAGCCATCGTGTTCCGCTTCGCGCATCGCCTTCTCGACGTTGGGAAGCAGTGCGCCCGATGCGATCACGGCGCGCGCGTGGCTGTGCGCGAGCATGTACAGATAGTCGGCGGCCGTGAGCAGCGTGTTCGCGACGACGGGCACGACGCCCGCGTACAGCGCGCCGAGAAACGCGATCGGCAGTTCTGCGGTGTCGAGCATGACGAGCAGGATGCGCTCTTCGGGATGCACGCCGAGCGAGCGCAACGCGGTGGCGAAACGGCGCGCGCGGTCTTCGAGTTGCGCGTAGGTGACGACGCTCGCGTCGTCGATGTAGGCGGGTTTGTCGGGGCGCACGTCGTTGAGGCGGAACAGATGCGACGCGAAGTTGAATTGCGCGGGCGGCGCTTCGACTTTTGGCGCGGGCTCGCTCGGGCGCGATTCCAGCAAGGCTTCCATGTGTCCTCCGGCGTATTGAGGCGGCGTGCGTATGAGTGCAGGTGGGGCGCGGCTGGATGCCTATCAGGCGCTCGACGCGTCCTGTGTGAATTCGATTGCACCTTGCGGCAGCAGATACAGAACGAGTGCCTGTCCGTTCGCGACGGTCGGCCGATGTGCGCTGCCGGGTCCATAGACGCACCAGCCGGCCGGGTGGCCGTCGAATGTCGCGCCGTCGTTGAGCGGCATGATCAGATCGATTTCGCCATTCGGATGCATGTGATGCGGACCTGCAATGTCCTGCATGTCGACGACGTCGACGGAAAAGCCGTGCGTGTCGGGTGTCGGCTTGATGATGCGGCCGTAACGGATGCCGTCGTGCTCGCGGTTGCACAGCCAGCCTTCGGCGACACCTGTGCGGCATGCGTTTGCAAGCTTGCGGTACGTATCGCTACCGGAAGGCCAGGTCGCGTCGAGCCATGCAGCCAGTGACGCGTCGATCGGACGGCCTGTGAGTTGCGCGGTAACGCTCACAATCAGACGCTGAAAGTCCTGAGTGGACATGCTTGTCTCCTGTGTCGACCGGAGTTAGCGCTTTAGCGCTTACTCCGGTCCCATGCAGAGCGGTCGACCGGAGTTAGCGCTTTGGCGCTTTACTCCGGTCGCATGCAGAGCGGTCGACGGGAGTTGGCGCTTTGGCGCTTGCTCCGGTCGCATGCAGAGCGGTCGACGGGAGTTGGCGCTTTGGCGCTTGCTCCGGTCGCATGCAGAGCGGTCGACGGGAGTTGGCGCTTTGGCGCTTGCTCCGGTCGCATGCAGAGCGGTCGACCGGAGTTGGCGCTTTGGCACAGACTCCCGTCGCATGCAAAGCATCAACGAAAGTTAGTGCATTAGCGCTTGTTCCCGTCCCATGCAGAGCACCGACCGAAGTTGGCGCTTTATCGCCTCACTCCGCTCTATGCATCCGCGGTCGACCAGAGTCGGCGTGTCGACCCGGGTTCGCACCTTGGTGCGTATTCCGGCCCATGACCCACCCTGATCACATGCAAAATGGTTGCTGTCGACTGACACGCACCTTAGTTCATGTGGTGTTGCGACCGATCGTCTCCGATTTCGCCTATGCCGTCCGGACGAGGGCACGCGGCGTTGTTATTGCGTCAATATGCGGCGAAAATTAACCGTTCATCTCGTGCGTGTCAAGCACTATAGTACATATACCTATGCGATGAGGGTCCGCAACATGAATCAAACTTACTCTGTCGTAACGGCCGGTGCGGCGCCGTCTCCGGGCGCCGACGACGAGGCGCCGAAAGCCGAGCGCGAAGAGCGCGACCCGTTTCTGACGGCGATGGGCGAGCGCGTGCGTCTGCTACGCGCGCGGCGCGGCATGACGCGCAAGACGCTGGCGGCGGAAACGGGCCTGTCCGAGCGGCATCTGGCGAATCTCGAGTCAGGTTTGGGCAACGCGTCGGTGCTGGTGCTGCGGCAAATCGCGGCCACGCTGAACTGCCCGCTCGCCGAAGTGATCGGCGACGAAACCACGTCCTCCGCCGAATGGCTGCTGATCCGCGAACTGCTGCAGGGGCGTGACCAGGCGGCATTGCAGCGCGCCCGCGTTGCGCTGTCGGAGATGTTCGCGCAGGCCCCGCGCGATCCGCACCGGAAGGACCGCATCGCGTTGATCGGGTTGCGCGGCGCGGGCAAGTCGACGCTCGGCCGCATGCTCGCGCAGGAGCGCAAGGTGCCGTTCATCGAGATCACTCGCGTGATCGAGCAGATGGCGGGTTGCCCGCCGTCGGAGATCCACTCGCTGTACGGCGCGAGCGCTTATCGACGTTACGAGCAGCGCGCGCTCGAAGCCGTCATCGGCGAGCACGAGCGGGCTGTGATCGCGTCGCCGGGCGGGCTCGTGTCCGAGCCCGCCACGTTCAACATGCTGCTCGCGCACTGTTTCACCGTCTGGCTGCAGGCAAGCCCCGAGGAGCACATGCGCCGCGTCGTCGCGCAGGGCGATCTGCGGCCGATGGCGGGAAGCAAGGAGGCGATGGAGGATCTGAAGCGCATTCTCACGGGCCGCAGCGAACTGTACGGGCGCGCGGATATGAGCTTCGACACCAGCGAGCGCACGCTTGCCGACGCCTATCTGCAATTGCGCGACCGGCTTGCGGCGCGGCTCGCGGCCGAACTGGGCGACGAAGCATGATGCACTCGTGCTTCATCAGGCGGGGCTCGCCCGCCAGGGATAACCCGCGAACATGAATTAAAGTGCTTTACTTGGCTGTGACGATGCATTATTGTTCTTTTCAACAATCTGCATCCGCCTCAGGAGACGCCCCATGTCCTCAGCCATGTCTTCAGCAGACGCCGCTATCGCGCGAGTCGACTACCGCACCTATCCCTCGCAGTACAAGCACTGGAAGCTCGCGTTCAACGGTCCGGTGGCGACGCTCGGCATCGATATCGCCGAAGACGGCGGCATCCGCGACGGTTACAAGCTGAAGCTCAATTCATACGACCTGGGCGTCGATATCGAACTGCACGATGCGCTTCAGCGCATCCGCTTCGAGCATCCCGAAGTGCGCACCGTCGTCCTCACGAGCATGAAGGACCGCGTGTTCTGCTCGGGCGCGAATATCTTCATGCTGGGTCTGTCGTCGCATGCATGGAAAGTCAACTTCTGCAAGTTCACGAACGAAACGCGCAACGGCATCGAAGACTCGTCGCGTCATTCCGGCCTGAAGTTTCTTGCAGCCGTCAACGGTGCATGTGCGGGCGGCGGATATGAACTGGCACTCGCGTGCGATGAGATCTATCTGGTCGACGATCGGTCGTCGTCAGTCGCACTGCCGGAAGTGCCGCTGCTCGGCGTGCTGCCCGGCACGGGCGGCCTGACGCGCGTCACCGACAAACGCAAGGTCCGACACGACCGCGCCGATATTTTCTGCACGCTGGTCGAGGGCATTCGGGGTGCGCGGGCCAAAGAGTGGCGGCTCGTCGATGAAGTCGTGAAGCCGAACCAGTTCGAGCAGACGATCACGGCGCGTGCACTGGAGCTTGCGCAGCAAAGCGACCGACCCGCGGATGCAAAGGGGGTGACGCTCACGCGCATCGAACGCACGGAACGTGAGGACGGCCTCACGTATGCGACGCTCGACGTCACGATCGACCGCGCGAAACGCACGGCCGCCTTCACCGCGAAAGCGCCCACGACCGACCAGCCGACCGATATCGACGCGATCGTCGCGAAGGGCGTGAACTGGTGGCCGCTGCAGTTCGCGCGCGAGCTCGACGATGCGATCCTGTCGATGCGCACGAACGAGCTGGAGATCGGCACGTGGATACTGAAGACGGAAGGCGACGCGCGCGCGGTGCTCGCCGCCGATGCGACGCTGCTTCAGCACAAGGACCACTGGTTCGTGCGCGAAACGATCGGCCTCTTGCGCCGCACGCTCGCGCGCATCGACGTGTCGTCGCGTTCGCTGTTCGCGCTGATCGAGCCGGGTTCGTGCTTTGCCGGCACGTTCGCGGAATTCGCATTCGCCGCCGACCGCACGTATATGGCCGCGCTGCCCGCGAATGAGGAAGAAGAGCCTGCAATCACGCTGTCGGAAGTCAACTTCGGCCTGTATCCGATGGTCACGCATCAGTCGCGGCTCGCGCGGCGCTTTTACGAGGAAGCCGAACCGCTCGATGCCGCACGCGCGAAAATCGGCCAGCCCGTGAAAGCGGTGGAAGCCGAGCGCCTGGGTCTCGTGACGGCCTCGCCGGACGATATCGACTGGGCCGACGAAATTCGCATTGCGCTCGAAGAACGCGCGGCGATGTCACCCGATGCGCTGACGGGCATGGAAGCAAACCTGCGCTTCAACGGGCCCGAGACGATGGAGTCGCGCATCTTCGGCCGTCTGACGGCATGGCAGAACTGGATTTTCAACCGGCCGAACGCGGTGGGCGAGAAGGGCGCGCTCAAGGTGTACGGCAAGGGCAGCAAGGCGCAATTCGACGTGTCGCGCGTCTGAGCGCTTTAGGCCGAGCTCTTTAGCCACGTCATCGCACGCACATCGCCACATCGTCACAACGCCTCTCGCCAGACAACACGCACTGCGCTCAAGGAACCGACATGTCCACGATCAACTACAGCGACAAGATCCCCAACAACGTCAACCTCGCCGACGACCGCACGCTGCAACGCGCGCTCGAGCAATGGCAGCCGAACTTCCTGTCATGGTGGAGCGACATGGGACCGGACGGCTCGCACAACTTCGACGTCTATCTGCGTACCGCGATCAGCGTCGATCCGGGCGGATGGGCGCACTTCGACTACGTGAAGATGCCCGACTATCGTTGGGGCATCTTTCTGTCGCCTGGCGACCAGGACCGCAAGATCCATTTCGGCGAGCACAAGGGCGAAGCCGCGTGGCAGGACGTCCCCGGCGAGCATCGCGCGAACCTGCGCCGTATAATCGTCACCCAAGGCGATACGGAGCCCGCGTCCGTCGAGCAGCAGCGTCATCTCGGCCTGACGGCGCCGTCGCTGTACGACCTGCGCAACCTGTTCCAGGTGAACGTCGAAGAAGGGCGTCACCTGTGGGCGATGGTGTATCTGCTGCATCGCTACTTCGGCCGCGATGGCCGCGAGGAAGCGGAAGCGCTGCTCGGCCGCCGCTCGGGCGACGACGATAATCCGCGCATCCTCGGCGCGTTCAACGAGAAAACGCCCGACTGGCTCGCGTTCTACATGTTCACGTATTTCACGGACCGCGACGGCAAGTTTCAGTTGAGCGCGCTCGCCGAATCGGGCTTCGATCCGCTCGCGCGTACGACGAAGTTCATGTTGACGGAAGAAGCGCATCACATGTTCGTCGGCGAATCGGGCGTGTCGCGCGTCGTGCAGCGCACCGCTCAGGTGATGAACGAATTGAAGACCGACGACGTCAGCAAGCTTCGCGCAACGGGCGTGATCGATCTGCCGACCATCCAGCGCTATCTGAACTTCCACTACTCGGTGACGATCGATCTGTTCGGCGCAGACCAGTCGTCGAATGCGGCGACGTTCTATAACTCGGGCCTCAAGGGCCGCTATGAAGAAACGAAGCGCGACGACGATCATCAGCTTGGCGGCCTCAACTACAAGCTGCTCGACGTCGAAGACGGCAAGCTCATCGAGCGCGAAGTGCCGATGCTCAACGCGATGAACGAAGTGCTGCGCGACGACTACATCAAGGATTCGATGGCGGGCGTCGGGCGCTGGAACAAGGTGCTGGAAAAGGCCGGCATCGACTTTCGTCTGAGCGTGCCGCACAAGGCGTTCAACCGGCAGATCGGCACGTTCGCGGGCACGCATGTTTCGCCCGATGGTCGCGTGATCGGCGACGCCGAATGGGCCGCGAACGAAGCAAAATGGCTGCCGACTGCGGAAGACCGCGCGTTCGTCGCATCGCTGATGGGGCGCGTCGTCGAGCCCGGCAAGTTCGCGAACTGGATCGCGCCGCCTGCGATGGGCATCAACCGCCAGCCCGTCGACTTCGAATACGTGCGCTTCAACTGAACGCAACGCGGTGCCATGGCAAGAGGGCAGGAGACAGCAATCATGAACGCGCCTGTATCGATCGAAATCCTGAAGCAGCATCTGATCGATCCGGAGATCTGCATTCGCTGCAACACGTGCGAAGAGACCTGCCCGATCGATGCGATCACGCACGACGGCACGAACTACGTCGTGAAGCCGGACGTGTGCAACGCCTGCATGGCGTGCGTGCCGCCGTGTCCGACGGGCGCGATCGACAACTGGCGCTCGGTGCTCAAGGCCGACGCGTATAGCATCGACGAGCAGTTTGCTTGGGACGTATTGCCCGAACAGGGAACGATGGCGCCGACGCCATCCGCCGAAACGCAAAACGCCGCGTCCGCGAGCAGCGACCATACCGATGAAGCGGAAGGCATCGAGGTCGATACGGTGCGCGGCGCGGTAGTGCCGCCATGGTCCGCAGCGCGTCCGTATGTGAATCTCTACACGCACAAGAATCCGACGACGGCGACCGTCGTCGGCAACTACCGGCTGACGGATGAAGTGACGCAAAGCGACATCCATCACATCGTAATCGATTTCGGTCCGATGCCCTTCCCGGTCCTCGAAGGGCAGTCGATCGGCATTCTGCCGCCCGGCGGCACCGCTGATGGACGCACGCATCATGCGCGGCAATATTCGATCGCAAGTCCGCGCGACGGCGAACGCCCCGGCTACAACAACGTGTCGCTGACCGTGAAGCGCGTGACGCAGGACTACCAGGGCAACGCGACGAACGGCGTGTGCTCGAACTATCTGTGCGATCTGAAGAAGGGCGATGTGGTCAACGTGATCGGCCCGTTCGGCAGCACGTTCCTGATGCCGAATCATCCGAACTCGCATCTGTTGATGATCTGCACGGGCACGGGCTCGGCGCCGATGCGCGCGATGACGGAGTATCGACGCCGGCGCAGGCTGAAGGGCGCAACCGGCAGGCTGATGCTGTTCTTCGGCGCGCGCACGAAAGAAGAGCTGCCTTACTTCGGCCCGTTGACGAACCTGCCGAAAGATTTCATCGATACGAACCTCGCGTTTTCACGCACGCCCGGCGAGCCGAAGCGCTACGTGCAGGACGCGATGCGCGAGCGTGCCGCCGACGTCGCGCAGATGCTCAAGGACGACAACACGTACATCTATGTGTGCGGATTGAAGGGCATGGAAGACGGCGTGCTGCAGTCGCTGCAGGATATCGCCGGGCAGCATGGTCTCGAATGGGACGCGTTGTGGCAGAAGCTCAAGCGCGAAGGGCGCCTGCATCTGGAAACGTATTAAGCGCGTGAATGAAGTGACCAAAGCGCTCAGGTCTTCGTAGAAGGAGACCTGGCGCCGCACGCGCGAATCACAAGCTGCACGACCTGTTCCGTCGCCGCATCGAAGGCCCTTTGCGACAATGCCCGTTTGCCGCCCAGCGCGCGTATCTGCGCATCGAAATCCGCATAGTGCTGCGTCGTCGCCCAGATCATGTACATCAAGGTCTGCGCATCGACGTTCGCGAGCAGTCCGCGCGCGATCCAGTCGTCGATGACCTTCACGCGCGTGTCGAGCCACGGCTTCACGCGTTGATCGAGGATGTCCTGCATATGCTCGGCACCGTGGATGATCTCGTTCGCCCACACCTTCGAGCCGAGCGGCCGCCGCCGCGACAACTCCATCTTCGCGCGCACATAGCCGCCGATCGCTTCGACAGGGTCGTCGTTGCCTTCGAACGTATTCGCCGCGCGATGCCAGTCTTCGAACAGGTCTTCGAGCACGCGCCGGTAGAGCGCGAGCTTGGTCGGGAAGTAATAATGGACGTTGGCTTTCGGTAAGCCTGCGCGCTCCGCGATCATCGCCGTACTCGCGCCTTCGAAGCCTCTTTCCGCAAACACCGCCTCGGCGCACGCGAGAAGATGCGCTTCGTTGCTCTCGCGAATGTGAGCCTTGCGCCGCCGCAAAGGTCGCACCGCTTCGTCGTGATCCGTCTCGCTCACCGCTGCGTTTTCCACTGGCTTGTCGTCTTTCATCGTTGGCCTCGCGCGGTCCCGGTGCCGCGTCGCGCTTCATTCTAGCCGCTTGCGCTCGTGTCAACATGGACATTCTCGTCGGTCCGCAGTCGCTACGAAAGTGCGTTGCTGCGTTGCGGTGGGCATGCTTCTCGCTCTGTTCCTGCCCGCACGAAAGAGATTGATTTGCTGATTTTGATCGACTACAACCTGTCCAATCGGACAGGATTCGCAAGGCGCCCGATGCCACCAATCGACCGGGACACGAACGCATTCGCGCGATGCACACGATGCGTGCATCGATGCCTCAAAGCGAATCTGACCGCGTAGCCGATGCACCAGTTTCACGTCGTCGCGAGGCATTGCAAAGCCCTCGCGCTTGAACTGCAACGCGTGTTGATCCAGAGGAGCAAGACGAATGAATGCGGTATCCGAAGCGTTGAAACAAGGACTCGATACGTCGATCGCCGTCAACGGAAAGCGGCTGTGGGACAGCCTGATGACGATGGCGAAAATCGGCGCGACACCGAAGGGCGGCGTCTGCCGCCTCGCGCTCACCGACCTCGACAAGCAGGGACGCGACCTGATCGTCAGCTGGGCGAAGGAGGCGGGCTGCACGGTGAGCGTCGATCAGATGGGCAACGTGTTCATGCGGCGCACGGGCACGAATCCGAATGCGTTGCCTGTGATGACGGGCTCGCATGCCGACTCGCAACCGACGGGCGGCCGCTTCGACGGCATCTATGGCGTGCTCGGCGGGCTCGAAGTGATCCGCAGCCTCAACGATCGCAACATCCAGACCGAGCATCCCATCGAACTGGTGATCTGGACCAACGAGGAAGGCTCGCGGTTCGCGCCTGCGATGGTGGCGTCGGGCGTGTTCGCGGGCGTGTTCACGCTCGACTATGGCCTGTCGCGCAAGGACGTCGACGGCAAGACGATCGGCGAAGAACTGAAGCGCATCGGCTATGCGGGCGACGTGCCGTGCGGCGGGCGTCCGCTGCACGCGGCGTTCGAACTGCACATCGAGCAGGGACCGATACTCGAAGCCGAGCAGAAGACGATCGGCGTCGTCACCGATGCGCAAGGGCAGCGCTGGTACGAAATCACGCTGACGGGGCAGGAAGCGCACGCGGGCCCGACGCCGATGCCGCGCCGCAAAGATGCATTGCTGGGCGCCGCGCGTGTCGTCGATCTCGTCAACCGTATCGGCCTCGATCACGCGCCGCTCGCGTGTGCGACGGTCGGCATGATGCAGGTGTATCCGAACTCGCGCAACGTGATTCCCGGCCGTGTGTTCTTCACCGTCGATTTCCGTCATCCCGACGATGCCGTGCTCGCGAAGATGGACGCCGCGCTGCGTGAAGGCGTCGCGAAGATCGCGGGCGCAATCGGCCTCCAAACGCAGCTCGAACAGATCTTCTACTACGAACCCGTCAGGTTCGACGCGGCATGCGTGAAGTCCGTGCGCGCCGCTGCCGAACGCTTCGGCTATTCGCATCGCGACATCGTGTCGGGCGCGGGCCATGACGCGTGCTATCTCGCGCAAGTCGCGCCGACGTCGATGGTATTCGTGCCGTGTGTCGACGGGATCAGTCACAACGAAATCGAAGACGCGACGCCCGAATGGATCGAGGCGGGCGCGAACGTGTTGCTGCACGCGATGCTGGAGCGCGCCTGCGAGCCTGCATCGTAAAGCCATAAGGCCTTAACGCTTCACCGCCTTACCCATAAAACACATGCCGTCCCGGCTTCGTTGAAGCGAAGCCGGCAGGCACGGCTACGTCCTCACTTTGACGAAGGAACGCGTATGGCCATCAAGCAAACCGGCGACATCGCGGCGCAGCGTGTGCCGTCCGAACAGCTTTCGTGCGAGTTCGCCGACATCGCGCCGCTGCTCGATCCCACGGCGGCCGCCGCGGCCGCGAGCCGCTGTCACTACTGCTATGACGCGCCATGCGTGCAGGCGTGTCCGACGCAAATCGACATACCCGGGTTCATCCGCAAGATCGGCAACGGCAATCTGAAGGGCGCGGCCACCGATATTCTTTCGGCCAATCCGCTAGGCGGCATGTGCGCGCGTGTCTGCCCGACCGAAATCCTTTGCGAAGGCGCGTGCGTGCGCAATCACCAGGATGCGAAGCCCGTGGCGATTGGCGCGTTGCAACGTCATGCGACGGATTGGGCGATCGCGCGCGATGCCGTGCAATTCAGGCGCGCGGCGGATAGCGGGCGTCATGTGGCCGTGGTCGGCGCGGGGCCGGCCGGACTTGCTTGCGCACATCGTCTTGCCGTGGCGGGCCATCGCGTGACGATCTACGACGCGCGCGACAAAGGCGGCGGACTCAACGAATACGGCATCGCCGCATACAAGACCGTCGATGACTTCGCTCAGCGCGAAGTGCAATGGCTGCTGTCGGTCGGCGGCATCGAACTGAAGACGGGTGTTGCGCTGGGCCGCGACGTGACGCTCGACGCGTTGCGTCAACAGCACGACGCCGTGTTCGTTGCAGCGGGCCTCGCGGGCGTGCGGGCGCTCGAACTCGAAGGCGAAGCATTGGACGGCGTGATGAACGCCGTCGATTTCATCGAGCAGGTACGTCAGGCGAAAGACCTGTCGACGGTGCCCGTCGGACGTCGCGTAGTCGTGATCGGCGGCGGTAATACAGCCGTCGATGCCGCCGTGCAAAGCCGCAAGCTCGGTGCGTCGAGCGTGACGATGGTGTATCGGCGCGGCGTCGAATCGATGAGCGCGACATGGGCCGAGCGCGAGTTCGCGCAGACGCAGCGCGTGACGCTCGTCACGCATGCAAGGCCCGTGCGTTTGATTGGCAGCGATGGAATGGTGACAGGCGTCGAGTTCGAACGCGTCGCAAACGATGACAGGGTGGAACGCTTCAAAGTCGAAGCCGACATGGTGCTCAAGGCGATCGGTCAGACGCTCGTGCCCGTCGGTCTCGATCGCGAACTGCTGACGCTGGATGGAAGCCGCATTGCCGTCGATGCGGACATGCGCACGTCGCTCGACAAAGTATGGGCGGGCGGCGATTGCGCGGCATCGGGCGGCGTCGATCTGACCGTGCAGGCCGTGCAGGACGGCAAGCTCGCGGCGGCGTCGATCGACGCGGCGTTCGCGCTCGCCGCCGTCAAGGCGGCCTGAAACGCGAACACGCGCAACGTCACAACACAACCGAATTCCACGGAGCCGACCATGGCCGACCTACGCTGCACGATTGCCGGCATCAATTCGCCGAATCCTTTCTGGCTCGCGTCCGCGCCGCCGACCGACAAGGCGTACAACGTGAATCGCGCTTTCGAAGCGGGCTGGGGCGGCGTCGTGTGGAAGACGCTCGGGCTCGATCCGCATGTGGTCAATGTCAGCTCGCGTTACGGCGCGGTGCAGTGGAACGGCCAGCGCATCGCGGGCCTGAACAATATCGAGCTGATCACGGACCGGCCGCTCGATGTCAACCTGCGCGAAATCATGCAGGTCAAGCGCGACTGGCCCGACCGCGCGCTGATCGTGTCGCTGATGGTGCCGTGCAACGAGCACGACTGGAAATGGATTCTCCCGCTCGTCGAAGACACGGGCGCGGATGCCGTCGAGCTGAACTTCGGCTGTCCGCATGGGATGAGCGAGCGCGGGATGGGTTCGGCCGTCGGCCAGGTGCCCGAGTATGTCGAGATGGTCACGCGCTGGGTCAAGGAGGGCACGAAGCTGCCGTGTCTCGTGAAGCTCACGCCGAACATCAGCGATATCCGCATGGGCTCGCGCGCCGCATACAAGGGTGGCGCGGATGGCGTGTCGCTGATCAACACGATCAATTCGATCGTCGCCGTCGATCTCGACCAGATGGCGCCGATGCCGACCGTCGACGGCAAGGGCACGCACGGCGGCTATTGCGGACCCGCCGTCAAGCCGATCGCGCTGAACATGGTCGCCGAAATCGCGCGCGACCCGCAAACGCCGGGTCTGCCCATCTCGGGCATCGGCGGCATTTCATCGTGGCGCGACGCGGCCGAGTTCATCGTGCTCGGCGCGGGCAGCGTGCAGGTGTGCACGGCGGCGATGCACTATGGCTTTCGCATCGTCTCCGATCTCGCGGACGGCCTGTCGAACTGGATGGACGAAAAGGGCTACGCAACGCTTGACGACATTCGCGGCCGCGCGGTGCCGAACGTCACCGACTGGAAGTACCTGAACCTGAAGTACGACATCAAGGCGCGCATCGACCAGGACAAGTGCATCCAGTGCGGTCTGTGTCACATCGCATGCGAGGACACGTCGCACCAGGCGATCACGCGTGAGAAGGACGGCAAGCGCCATTTCGAAGTGATCGATGCGGAGTGCGTCGGGTGCAATCTTTGCATGCATGTGTGCCCGGTCGAGCAATGCATCACGATGGAGCGCGTCGACAGCGGCGAGTACGCGAACTGGACCACGCATCCGAACAATCCGGCGCGTGTCGTTGCCGATTCATCCGAACCAGGCCACGCGCAAGCCGATGCGCAGCACGCGGCGAAAGCGGCCTGATTCATCGGCCACCTTCCGGCCCGACGCGTTTCGACGAATCACATCAGAGAACGCGCAGGCTTTCGAAATCAATGAGCAGTCAACGAGCGATCAAGTGGAGATCCCCCGATGAAGCAGACAGCGCAATCCGCCGACGCGCCGCACGGAAGCAGTCTCTATAACGACGACCTCGCGCCGACGGGCCCCGCGCAGCGCACGTGGAAGTGGTATCACTTCGCGGCGCTGTGGGTCGGCATGGTGATGAACATCGCGTCGTACATGCTCGCGGCCGGCTTGACGGAAGAGGGCATGTCGCCGTGGCAGGCGGTGCTGACGGTCCTGCTCGGCAACGTGATCGTGCTGGTGCCGATGCTGTTGATCGGACACGCGGGCGCAAAGCACGGCATTCCGTATGCGGTGCTCGTGCGCTCGTCGTTCGGCACGCAGGGCGCGAAGCTGCCGGCGATGCTGCGCGCGATCGTCGCGTGCGGCTGGTACGGCATCCAGACGTGGCTCGGCGGCAGCGCGATCTATACGCTGCTCAACATCCTGACGGGCAACGCGCTGCATGGCGCGGCGCTGCCGTTTCTCGACATCTCGGTCGCGCAGCTCGCGTGCTTTCTCGCATTCTGGGCCTTGCAGATCTACTTCATCGTGCACGGCACCGATTCGATCCGCTGGCTCGAAAGCTGGTCTGCGCCGATCAAGGTCGTGATGTGCGTTGCGCTCGTCTGGTGGGCGACGTCGAAGGCGGGCGGCGTCGGCTCGATGCTGTCGGCGCCTTCGCAGTTCGCGCCAGGCGGCAAGAAGGAAGGGCTCTTCTGGGTCACGTTCTGGCCGGGCCTCACGGCGATGGTCGGCTTCTGGGCGACGCTCGCGTTGAATATCCCGGACTTCACGCGCTTTGCGAAGACGCAGCGCGACCAGATCGTCGGGCAGTCGATCGGCCTGCCCGTACCGATGGCGTTGCTGTCGGTGATCTCGGTCGTCGTCACGTCGGCGACGGTCGTGATCTACGGCAAGGCGATCTGGGACCCGATCGACCTGACGAGCCGCATGACGGGCATCGGCGTCGGCATCGCGCTCATCATCCTCACGCTCGATACGATGTGCTGCAATCTCGCCGCGAATCTCGTCGGGCCCGCGTATGACTTTTCGAGCCTGTGGCCAAAGGGCATTTCGTATCGCACGGGCGGCCTGATCACCGCGACCATCGCGATCGTGATGATGCCGTGGAAGATTCTCGCGACCACGCAAGGCTACATCTTCACGTGGCTCGTCGGTTACTCGGCGTTGCTCGGACCCGTCGCGGGCATCCTGATGGTCGATTACTTCCTGATTCGCGGCACGCGGCTCGATCAGCGCGAACTGTTCGACGAAAACGGCGAATACAGCTACACGGGTGGCTGGAACATGGCCGCTGTCGTCGCGCTCGTGATCGGCGTGCTGCCGAATCTGCCGGGCTTTCTGCACACTGCGTTTCCCGCGTCGTTCCCAAACGTGCCCGGGTTCCTCAATACGCTCTACACGTATGCATGGTTCGTGGGACTCGCACTTGCATCGATCGTGTACGGCACATGGATGAAGCTGCGTCGCAGTCCTGGCGCGAGCATGGCGAATGCGTGAACACGCGATTTAACGGAGGAGGCAACCGATGACAACCCTGATTCGCGGCGGCACCGTGATCGACGCCGACCGCACGCATAGAGCTGACGTGTTGATCGCGGACCCGCAGGACGGCGGCACGATCCTGCAGATCGACCGCACGATCGATCCGCCCGAGGGCGCGAAGATCGTCGATGCGCACGATCAGTACGTGATGCCCGGCGGCATCGATCCGCACACGCACATGGAACTGCCGTTCATGGGCACGACGGCAAGCGACGATTTCTATTCGGGCACGGCGGCGGGCCTGTCGGGCGGCACGACGAGCATCATCGACTTCGTGATTCCAAGCCCGAAGCAGCCGCTCATGGATGCGTTCAAGGAATGGCGTGGCTGGGCCGAGAAGGCATCGGCGGATTATGGCTTTCACGTGGCCGTTACATGGTGGGACGAGTCGGTGCATCGCGACATGGGCACGCTCGTGCACGAGCACGGCGTGTCGAGCTTCAAGCACTTCATGGCCTACAAAAACGCGATCATGGCCGACGACGAAGTGCTCGTGAACAGCTTCTCGCGTTCGCTCGAACTCGGCGCGCTGCCGACCGTGCATGCGGAAAACGGCGAGCTTGTGTTCCAGTTGCAGAAGCAACTGCTCGCGAAGGGATTCAAGGGACCGGAGGCGCATCCGTTGTCGCGTCCGCCCGAAGTGGAAGGCGAGGCCGCGAACCGCGCGATCCGCATTGCGCAGGTGCTCGGCGTGCCCGTGTATATCGTGCACGTGTCCGCGAAAGAGGCCGTCGAAGCGATTTCGCGCGCGCGCAACGAAGGGCAGCGCGTGTTCGGCGAAGTGTTGCCCGGGCATCTCGTGATCGACGAATCCGTCTATCGCGACCGCGACTGGACGCGGGCCGCCGCGCATGTGATGAGCCCGCCGTTTCGCACGAGCGAGCATCGCGAGGCATTGTGGCGCGGGCTGCAATCGGGCCAGTTGCATACGACGGCCACCGACCATTGTGTGTTCTGCGCGTCGCAGAAGGCGATGGGCCGCGAGGACTTCACGAAGATTCCGAACGGCTGCGGCGGCGTCGAGGACCGGATGTCAGTGCTGTGGCACGAGGGCGTGAACCGCGGACGCATTACGCCGAACGAGTTCGTGCGCATCACGTCGACGAATGCCGCGCAGATCTTCAACCTGTATCCGCGCAAAGGCGCGGTGGAGGTCGGCGCGGATGCCGACCTCGTCATCTGGGACCCGGCCGCGACGAAGACGATCTCGGTGAAGACGCATCATCAGAAGGTCGACTTCAACGTGTTCGAAGGGATGACGGTGCAGGGCGTCGCGATGCACACGTTCACGCGCGGCGCGCATGCATGGGCCGACGGCGATCTGCGCGCGCAGCGCGGCGCGGGTCAGTACCTGAAGCGCCCGCCCAACGCGGCGTACTACGATGCGGTGCGGGTCGCCAACAAGCTGAAGGAGCCGCATCCCGTCGAACGCTGAACCGCGCCTGTGCACTCGGACTCGACCGGGCTCGATCTGGCTGCACGACACGAACGGCCGCTTCGCCTCGCAGGGCAGGAGCGGCCGTCGCTATTTTCGGGTATGCTTCCGGCCGCGCTGCGGGAGCGGCTTCCGACGCACCACGGCGCGCGTGCAAGGGACGAGTTAGGACGGCAAGAACGGGGGCGGCAAATCGACGCCGAAGCCATCGCGAAGCGATAGCAACGCAAACGCAACGCGACGACGAAGCGAAACGACGAACTGGACGCCAATGTCCCATGCGGCGCAAGGATTCGCGTGCGTCCGTATACTTGCGCATTGCCAACCCCTCTGTTTCGGTCTAGTTTATTCCGCCTCGGCATATATATAAGCCTTCAAATGCGTTGTGGAAATAAGGACCGTTTGCTACAGTCCGCCCACGCTGCCGGACGGGTGTTCCGGCAGACGCACGCACAACCCGATAAAACGAACCTCGGAGCACACATCATGAAGTCGATTCGATCCCTTCTGCTGATCGGCCTGCTGCAAGTCGCGACGGCGACGGCCGCGTTCGCCGCAGACGACCTCTCGAAGATCAAGTCCACCGGCGAGATCAAGTTCGGCACGGAAGGCACCTACGCGCCGTTCACGTTCCACGACGCGTCGAACCAGCTGACGGGCTTCGACGTCGAAATCGGCCGCGCGATCGCGCAGAAGCTGGGCGTGAAGCCGGTGTTCGTCGAAGGCAAGTGGGACGGCCTGATCGCCGGTCTCGACGCGAACCGCTACGACGCCGTGATCAACGAAGTCGCCGTCACCGATGCGCGCAAGCAGAAGTACGACTTCTCGACGCCGTACATCACGTCGCACGCGGCGCTGATCGTGCGCGCGGACAACAGCGCGATCAAGACTTTCGACGACCTGAAGGGCAAGAAGTCGGCCAATACGCTGACCAGCAACTTCGGCAAGATCGCCGCCGCGCACGGCGCTGAAGTGGTTCCGGTGCAGGGTTTCAACGAATCGATCGACCTGCTGACGTCGGGCCGCGTCGATGCGACGGTCAACGACTCGCTGTCGTTCCTCGACTTCAAGAAGCACAAGCCGGACGCGAAGGTGAAGATCGCCGCGATCGACACGTCGTCGGATAGCTCGGACAAGTCGGCGGTGTTGATCCGCAAGGGCAATCCGGAGCTGCAGGCCGCGATCAACAAGGCGCTCGCCGACATCAAGGCCGACGGTACGTACGAGAAGATCTCGAACAAGTACTTCGGCAAAGACGTTTCGCAATAAGCAAGAAGGGCGAGCCTGAATCATGCCTGCATGGTTGCACCTGATGGGGGAGTCGCTGTGGCCGCTGCTGTACGCGGGCCTCGTGTTCACCGTGCCGTTGACGCTCGTGTCGTTCGCGATCGGACTCGCGCTGGCGTTCATCGTGGCGCTGCTGCGGCTGTTCGGACCGACGTGGTCGGTGGCCGTCGTGCGCTTCTACGTGTGGCTGTTTCGCGGCTCGCCGCTGCTCGTTCAGCTGTTCGTGATCTTCTATGGCCTGCCGAACGTCGGCATCGTGCTCGATCCGTTGACGGCCGCGATCATCGGCTTCTCGCTGAACGTCGGCGCGTATAACTCGGAAGTGATTCGCGGCGTGATCGAGTCGATCCCGAAAGGGCAGTGGGAAGCCGCGTACTCGATGGGCATGACCCGCGCGCAGGCGCTGCGCCGCGCGATCCTGCCACAGGCGGCGCGCGTCGCGTTGCCGCCGCTGTCGAACTCGTTCATCGCGCTCGTCAAGGACACGTCGCTTGCTGCCGTGCTGACCGTGCCGGAGATTTTCCAGGCCGCGCAGCGCATCGCATCGGTGACGTACGAGCCGCTGATTCTCTATACGGAAGCCGCGCTGATCTATCTCGTGTTCAGCTCGGTGCTGTCCTCCGCGCAGGTGCGCCTCGAACGCCGCTTCGGCCGCCACGCGCTTTTCACGTCGGGTAGCTGAACGATGATTCGCCTCGAAAAAATCGAAAAGTATTTCGGCGATCATCGCGTGCTGAACAGCGTCGATCTCGCGCTCGATCAGGGCAACGTGACGGCGCTGATCGGCCCGTCGGGCAGCGGCAAGAGCACGCTGTTGCGCTGCGTGAACCTGCTGGAAATTCCCGAAGCCGGTTCGCTCGAACTCGGCGATCAGCGCATCCCGTTCAGCCGCACGGAAAAGCCGTCGAAGGAAGCGGTGCTCGCGATTCGCCGCCGCACCGGGATGGTGTTCCAGAACTTCCAGCTGTTCCCGCATCGCACGGTGATCGAGAACGTGATGGAAGGGCTCATCACGGTGCAGAAGTGGGACCGCGAAAGGGCGCGCGCACGGGCGCTCGAACTGCTGGAAAAGGTTGGCATCGCGCACAAGGCCGATGCGTGGCCTGTCACGCTGTCGGGCGGCCAGCAGCAGCGCGTGGCGATTGCGCGGGCGCTCGCGCCGTCGCCGGAAGTGCTGCTGTGCGACGAGCCGACTTCCGCGCTCGATCCGGGCCTCGCCGCCGAAGTGGTCGAAGTGCTGCGCCAGCTCGCGAAAGAAGGCATGACGATGCTGATGGCCACGCACGATCTGCGGCTCGCCGCGTCGATCGCGCGCAATGTCGTGTTCCTGAGCAACGGGTCGATCGTCGAGCAGGGCCATTCGCGCGACATCTTTACGCGGCCGAAGCAGCCGGAAACCGCGAGCTTCGTGTCGACGCTCACGCAGACGCTGCCGGACGGCTGGGAAGACTGATCGCCCTCCACCGATACACGCCGATTCATGAATGACAGCGAGGGCGCCTGCGGGCGCCCTTGTTGTTTCGCGCGAGGCCGCGCTTCGGGCAAGCTTCACGCCGGCATCCGGCAGCTACGCTACAATGGCCGTCGCCTTTAGCCACGGAACATCGATGAAGACACGCACTCTGTTGATCGCATGCTGCACGGTTGCCGCCGCTTTGTCCGCGGGATGCGCGTCTGTGTACAAAAACACGAGCGCATGCGAGCAGATGATGCGGCAATCGGTGAGCGAGCTTTCCGCCGACGATACGTTGAAGATCGTGCACACGGGCATGGGCATCCATGGCAGCCGCGTCGTCGTGGAAGGCACGCTCGAGCATCCGCAGACGGCGTCGGAAGCGGCGGCCGCCAGGCCGCGAAATACGAACATCAACGAAGCCGGGCTGCTCGCGCCCGTCGCGGCCGCGATCGAAAAGACCAAGCCGCGCAAGACCGTGGTGCCCGCAGCCGTCGAATGCACCTACGACGCAAACGGCGTGAGCGCGTTCCGCTGGCTCGCGCCCGCGCGCCTCGCGAAGACGGGCACGCCCGCCGAAGCCGGAGAGCAAACCGGCGAGTGACGCGAGCGGCGCGGCATCATGCTGCGACGCACCTGCCACATCCAGGCCGACATGCTAGGATTTCTGCGTAATGCGGGCACGTTATGCAGGGTTCAGGAGGGCAGCATGGACGGCTTCGTCAGACATCACATAGAGGGCGCATCCGTCGATATCGACGTGGTGCCCGTCACGCCGCGCGGCTACTGCGCGCGCTTCCGTATCTTTCGCGACGCCGCTGACAAACCCGAATGGCATCAGGTCCACGTGTCGGGCAGCGTGTTCGACACGGCTGAAGAGGCCGAGGAGGCGGCGCGTTCGATGGCGCTCGAACAGGTGCTCGCGGGCGGCGGCTCCTAGCCTTGCGCTTGCGGGCTTATCGCCTGCATTTCCTTTCTTTCCATTCAGTCATTTGCGTGGCGCGCTAGCGTTGCACGCGTCCCTTCGTTCGCCTTCGGTGCCTTCAATGCGCTCGATGCGCTCGATGCGTCATGCATGTTCATGCGCGCACTTTGAGCAACGTCGTCCGCGAAGATCGAAGAAATCCGACTTTGGGAGTTTTCTTGTATTGAGGAATTCCTCGTCTCCGTAGGATTTACCCGTCGTAACCGACATCGAAGAAGTGGCGGTACGTAGGAGGCATCTTGCGGAATGTCGGTTCCGTCGTTCGTCGAATACCTTGTCCATATTGATTCGGTATCCAAAGTGATGGAAGCAGGAGCAAATCGTTCGATGCTGCATTTTGGGGAGAGATGGATTATCCGTATCAAGGTTCTAGATGAGCAATGTACAAAGCGTAGCGCGCGATCAACGCGTGCCGGTTTCTTCTTCGTCGATTGGTGAGCAAGGCGGCATCGGTCGCCGCGTCGCTCCTTATGCTGCAATTGGGCGCTTGGGCTGCTTCGATCGCCGCGGCCGCGCTGGCATGGCCGTCGCGGTGTTGGGGGCGATCGCATGGTGGCCGGCGGCGCGCGCGGCGCCCGTCACCGATTACATCGCTGTCAGCGGCAACGTGATGACGGGTGCGCCGACCACGGTGTCGAACGACCTGAATGCAATGGCGATCGGCCCGTCGGCGAACGCGTCGGGAGACTATGCGCTCGCCGTGGGGGCTGGCGCAGGAGCGGCGCGCGCCGGCTCGACGGCCATCGGTGCGCGCGTTGCGGCGTTGGGCCTGGACACGACGGTGATCGGCTATAGCGCGTCGACGGGTTTCGACGCGGACAGGGCCGTGTCGATCGGCTACATGTCGGCGGCGGACGGCGCCGATTCGCTCGCGTTCGGTTCGATGTCGATGGCGCGCGGTCAGCGTTCGACGGCGATCGGCGTGAACGCGCTGGTGGGTGACACAGCCGCCGACGGGGTGGCCCTGGGTTCGAACAGTTCGGTCGTCGCAAGCGGTGCCGTGGCGTTGGGCGCGAATTCAAAAGCCGATCGCGCGAACGTCGTCTCCGTCGGCAATGCGACGCTCCAGCGGCAGATCGTCAACGTCGCGGCGGGCACAGCGGATACCGATGCCGTCAACGTCAGCCAGTTGCGAGCTGCTGTATCGGCAGGCGTGCCGGACGCGGTCACGTATGACTCGGCGGCCCATGACGCCGTCACGTTGGGTGGCGCAGCAGCGAGTGCGCCCGTCCGGCTCGGCAACGTGGCAAACGGTATCGTCGATGCAAGCAGCCACGACGCGATCAACGGTAGCCAGTTGCATGGCCTGAGCGCGAGTGTGGCGTCGGCGTTGGGCGGCGACGCGGCGGTCGCAGCGGACGGAACGGTCGTCGCGCCGTCGTATCGTGTCGGTGGCAGCGTGTTTCGCAATGTCGGCGATGCGCTCGGTAATCTCGATGGCCGCGTTGCCAGCAACACGAGCGCAATCAACGATCTCAACGTCGCGCTGAGCAACGTGATGAACAACGGTGTCGAGCCGCGCTATTTCCATGCGAATTCGACGCTCGCCGATTCGCTGGCGACGGGCGCCAATTCGGTTGCGATAGGCGGTGGCGCGCAGGCCGCCTTTGAGAACTCAGTGGCGCTCGGCGCGAATGCGGTCGCGGATCGGGCCAACTCGGTATCGGTCGGCACGACCGGCGGCGAACGGCAGATCACGCATGTTGCGGCGGGCACAGCCGATACGGATGCCGTCAATGTCTCGCAGTTGAAGCAGGCAGGGCTGGTCGACGGAAACGGCCGCGCAACGAGCGCCGTCGTGTACGACCATACGGGCGATCAAGTGGACTATGCGAGCGTGACCCTAGGCCAGGGTGTGGCTGGCGGCACGGTCCTTCACAATCTGGCCAACGGTGTTCTGGCCAGCGACGCGGTCAATCTCGGTCAGTTGAACGATGTGGTGAATCAGATCGTCAACGTGCAAACGCAAGGCGCAACGAATCCATTTGTGAGCCTGAATGGCGACGCCACGGCGGAAGCGGCGACTGCGACTGGCACGCATGCGACGGCCGTGGGTGCGAGCGCAGTCGCAAACAGCGATGAGGCCACCGCGCTCGGCGCCAATGCACAGGCGAGCGGCCTGACGGCGACGGCTGTCGGCTCGCAAGCTGTCGCGAACGGCGCGAATGCTTCGGCATTTGGCGCGGGCAGCCAGGCCGTCGCCAATGGCGCGGTTGCCTTGGGCGCCGGTTCAATCGCGGATCGCGCGAACGCCGTGTCCGTGGGTCAGGCAGGCGGCGAACGGCAGATCGTCAACGTCGCGCCGGGCACGCGCGGCACGGATGCGGTCAACCTGAACCAGTTGAACGCAGCAATCGATCAAACCCATCAGTCGCTTCACGACCTCGACACGAGCACCCGAAAGGGGATCGCCGCTGCGTCGGCGTTGCAGATCGTGACGCCGTACCTGCCGGGGCGTACGACACTCAATGCCGGTATCGCTGGCTATCGGGGGCAGGCGGCGCTTGGTCTTGGCGTATCGCGCTGGAACGAGAAGGGGACGATCAATTTCAATGCGGGCGTCGCGTCGTCGGGCAGTAACAGCACGATTGTGCGAGCCGGCATTGGCATCGTGCTCGGTAACTGATCAGGCTTGCACGACGGGCGCGGGCGCTGTTGCATCATCGCGGTCGCGCTGTGGGCACGCTGTGGTCACATTCTGGCAGCGCTGCGTCGGCCATAGATGCGAGCGGCCCGGAGTCCGGCACGCGACATGTCACTTGCTCAAAACGCGTAGTACGGTCCGTTGCCGGCCGAGGTCAGGCGCGACTCGATCGCGGTGTAGATCCGTCGTCCGAAGAAGAACGGCAGTCCCCAATCGAATGCGCTCGATGGACCGCCCAGGTTGTTGAACGCGTAGTTGTTGGTGGCAAACAGCGTTTGCGCGTTGGCGATGGAAAAATCCGGCGACGTCGTTTCTCCATTGACGCCCGTCAGCGTCGCCGACAGCGATTGCGTCGACGCGGGGCACCACCAGACGCCACAGCGCGTAAGCGTCGTGCTGGGGAAAAACAGGCCGTTCGAACCACTATCGATAAAGCTTTGTGAGTACGGTTGTCCGTTCAGGGAGGTGGTCACATAGCCCGTCGTCGTATTGGCCTTCAACACGGTTGTGCTGCCGAGCGTGTTGTTGGCTTGTGTGCCGATGCCGAAGATCATCGATCCGTAGACAGTCGCCGCGCCGCCGGGTCCGACCGTCGGCAGGTCGATCACGACGCCGTTGTTGTCGAGCGCGAACCGGCTGATCGGGTTGGTTACTTGCTGGTCGAGCGGCTGTGTGCTCGACACACACGAGCCCGTCGTGTCGCATGCGTAGTACCAGCGCGGCAGGGCCGACGCGATGCAGCCGCCTCCGCAATCGGCGGAGAACAGGCCGACGCCGAGAATGCCGTTCACGCGCAGCGCCGTGGGCGTCATCATCGGCAGGCCGGAGGCCGCACAGTCGGAAGGGACGGTTGGCACGGACGGATCGGCGATTACCTGTATCGACAGGCTCGGCGCGAGTTGGCCTGCCATCCGGACATCGGCGGTTCGCACGGCGCCCCATGTGTAGCCGGTGCCGAACACGCCGCATTCTCCACTGACGCCGTTTATCGTACCGGCAGACGTGCTGGCCGGCACGGCGGGCAATGTGAGACTCGCGGGCAATTGTGAAGCGAGTACGCGCAATCCTTGCGAGCCGGTATCGACCTGTACGTTGTCGATCGTCACGCAGTTCGACGTGCCCGGTGCGCATACCGTCACGCGCGTC
The DNA here is from genome assembly GCF_009362735.1 of Paraburkholderia franconis. Taxonomy (GTDB): domain Bacteria; phylum Pseudomonadota; class Gammaproteobacteria; order Burkholderiales; family Burkholderiaceae; genus Paraburkholderia; species Paraburkholderia franconis. Next base: position 36,188 of record NZ_WHNP01000050.1, read on the forward strand.
GTGAGCATGTTGCGTGTTTGCGTGGGCGTCGACGTGACGACGATCGGCTGGACGTTGGGTATCGTCGATTGAGGAACGGTTGCGACGGGCGCGCTTGCCGGGACGGAGGCACTGGCCGTTGGCGCACCGCTGGCCGGCGAAGAGGGTGTCGTCGGGGACGAATTGCCAGCCGTGTCCGAGCTGCTTGAATTCCCGCCACCGCCACCGCATCCGGACAATCCGGCGAGTACTGCCATGAGAAAGCCAAGCGCGAGAAGCCGTTTATTCGTCATCGCGCGTCCCGTCAGCGCAGATCGGCAAGCGAAATGCCGGCCGGAAGGGCAGCCGGCAGCCAGGCGCGGCCGACGTAGCTGCGCATCTGACCACCGGACTCGACGATGACGTCCGGTTGCTCGACGCGCGAAGCATGGAGGTGACTGAACTCGTTCAGTTGCGCGGCCGCTTTCGCGCGGTACCGGTCCGCATACCGTCCGAGCATCCGCGTGAGATCGGGCATCGTCGGGCCTTGCCATGTGTACGCGAAGACATGGCCGTCGCTGGTCGCGTATTCGTTGATGGTCGTGCCGCCCGCATCGACGGTCGAACGTATCTGGACCGTACTGCCTGGTAACACGCGCTGCGTCGATCCGTCGTCCGCTCGAGGCGCCGACATCGTGCCGCCGAGTTCCGCATGCGCGGGGCCGGCGAGCAATGCGGTGACGCCTGCCGCCAGAACGATGAATGTGGCAAAGATCGTCGCCCGATAGTGGTCGATACGCGTCATGGTTGGCTCCCCGAAGGCCCTCGGTCATTATTGAGATCGTTATTTCAAGATATCACCGGGGTTTTGAGGCGCGATTCACGCAAACAAAAGGGTCGCGTACCCGTATCGGCCGAAAGGGCACCGTCGATACACATTTAGTCCAAAGAAATCAAAGGCGTAGCTCAGAGTCTTACGTCGTCCCGATTGCGCCGAAAATTGTGGCGAAATGTTAAATTTCGGCGTGAAATGGGCGCTGGCGCGCCGCCTTTCCAGGTGATTATGAGATGATGCGGGCGACTTTTGCGTTGCGGGCAGTGGTGCCCAGGCTCCGTATTTGGAACCTCGACGGCATGTCGGCAGGGCATGGCGGAAACACGGCCGAAAGCGCATCAACGCGAGGCAAACCCCGCTTTTTGCACTTCGCGACGCCGGACCGGTAAAATGACGGGTTACCACGGACTTGCCGTGGCGTAGCGGAAGGATTTCCAGAACATGACAGATCTTCGTCTCACCAAGCGGTTCGCAGCATTGCTGATGGCAGGCGGTCTGGTCGCCGGCTGCGGCACGTCGTCGCCGACCAAAATCGACTACAAGAGCGACTCGAAGTCGAAGGAAGTGTCACTCGCTGTTCCGCCGAACCTGATGGAAGAAACGGCAGACCAGCGTTCGCTGCCGCCGCAAAGCGGTCAGACGTCGCTGTCCACGTTGCAGCAGGTGCAAACCGATGCGCCGTCCACCACGGCTGTCGCGCCTGTCGTCAGCGGCATGCACATCCAGCGCGACGGCACCGAAAGCTGGCTCGTGCTCGACAACAAGACGCCGGATCAGGCGTGGCCGCAAATCCGCCGCTTCTGGCAGGAACAGGGCTTCCTGCTCGTCGTCGACCAGCGCGACAAAGGCGTGATGGAAACGGACTGGAACGAGACGCATCCGTCCATCAACGATGGTTTCATCCGCAGCACGCTGTCGAAGGCGATGGGCAATTCGTACGTGACGGCGGAGCGCAACAAGTACCGCACGCGTCTCGAAGCGGCGCCGAACGGCGGCACGTACGTGTTCGTCAGCCAGAAGGGCTTGCGTGAGGCGCTGAGCGGCGCGAACAACGACACGAGCAAGTGGGAGCCGAAGCCGAACGATCCCGCGCTCGAAACCGAATACCTGAAACGTCTGATGGCGTCGCTTGCGCAGGCCGATTCGGGCACGCGGGTGGCCGGTTCTCCGGCTGCGCCGGCTACGCCGCCCGCTGGTTCGCAACTGGCGCCGAACGCCGCGACGAATGGCGCGAAGTCGGCGGCTGCGGCGACGGCTGCGCAAAACGTCTCGCTGTCCGCACAGACGCCGGTGCCGGATGCGTCGTCGGGCGATACGTCGGTGCAGGCTTCGTCGACCGAACTGACGCTCGGCGAGCCGTACGACCGCGCATGGCTGCGCGTCGGCCTCGCGCTCGATCGCAGCAACTTCACCGTCGACGATCGAGATCGCACGCGTGGTCTGTACTTTGTTCGCTACGTCGATCCGAAGGATTTGTCGTCGGAGGAACAGGGCTTCTGGAGCCAGGTGTTCCACGGCCGCAAGGAGAAGGTCGCCAAGCAATACCGCGTGAACGTGCGCGAGGTGACGCCGAATCAGACGCGTATCGCAGTCGTCGACGACAAGGGCAACATCGACGCGTCGTCGCAAGCGAAGCAGATCATGTCGCTGATGGTCGATCAGTTGCACTGAGCACGGAACACCGTCGCGCTTTTCGCGCGGCCTCGCATCAAGCCCGCGTGACGCTCGCCGTCATGCGGGTTTTTTTGTTTTCGTCGAGTTCGTATCGGGGCGACCGTCTCGGGCGGAAGCCGCATCCTCTTGCCGAGTGCGTACCAACAAGCCCGGACGTAACGTGACGTTACGCCGTAACGCCGTGAATTGGCGCCTGCGCAAAACGTCGTCTTTCATCATTCCCGTCGCCAGATCAACGGCTTGCGCGGCGAACGACGCCACGTAAGCGCTTGGCACACTAGCTGCTTTTAACAGCCGCGTCCGCATGAAACCTCGACGCGAAGCTTCATGCTGTCCGCGTCCGCGTCTGCGTTCACGGAATGCGCATGCGCGAGCTGTACGAACATGCGCGCGGCAGAAGCTTGATGGGTAGGATCTCGCTGGATAACGACGGGCGCGGGAAAGCGCCCGTTCTGGTGGCCCCGTCGCCTATCCTCGTAGGGCGACGGTTTCGCCCGCGCTCCACGGTTGGAGCGCGGGCTATTTTTCCTGCTGTCGCGCCATGTTGCGACGACGATTCAGCAGCGTTCGCTGACGCCGCGTCCTGCAAAGCCGGGAATGCGTTTGACCACGCCCGTAGCGAGCGCGGTACCGACGAGAATTACCGCGCAGCCTTCCAGCATGCCGACCGAGACGCGTTCGCCGAGGAACATCGCGCCCCACAGAATGCCGAAAATCGGGATGACGAACGTGACGGTGATCGCGCGAGCGGGGCCGGCGACGGCGATCAGATGGAAGAACAGCATATACGCGATGCCCGTGCACGCGACGCCCAGCGCGATCACCGAGCCCCACGCCTTGAGCGACGGCGCGGCCGTCGGCCAGGAGGCCAGGGCGAGCGGCAGCAGCACGATGGTCGCGCCGATCATCGTGCCTGTCGCGACGGTGAGCGCGTCGACGCCCGTCAGGTGCTTTTTCGTGTAGCTGGCCGCGACACCGTAGAGCAGCGTCGCGCCGAGCGCGGCCGCCGCGGCGAGCGCCGTGGTCGCCGGCGATACGTTCGATCCGCTTGGCGCGGCGATCTGGTCCCATACGAGCGTCAGCACGCCCGCGAAGCCGATCACGAGGCCCACGCTGCGCAGCGCGCTCAGTCGGTCCTTGAGCCACACAAAGGCGACGAGCGCGCCCCACAGCGGCGTCGTCGCGTTGATCACAGAGGTGACGCCCGCCGACAGCGTGATTTCCGCATAGGCGAACAGGCAGAACGGCGCAGCCGAATTCAGAATGCCGACGACCAGCAGCGGCAGCGCGCGCGTGCGCAATGTCGCGGCGGATTCGCGCAGCGGGCGCCGCGCGACAAGCACGATCAGCAGGAACAGCGCGCCGATGCCGACACGCAGCGCCATCAGCGGCGCAACGCCGAAGTCGGTCACGCCGACTCGGATGAACAGAAACGACGCGCCCCATAGCGCGGCGAGAATCAGAAGCTGGAAGACGTTGACTGGATTCATCGTGAGGGTGTCGCGCGCAGTTGAGTCGCGATGCGTACGCATGCTAACACCGGCCCTGTATCTGTCGTTTCACGATGGAATGAAATAGCAAGAATCGGCAACCGGGCGGACGGCAAGGGGACTATGAAAACAAAAAGCGGCAAACAAAAAGCGGCAAACAAAAAGCGGCAAACAAAAAGCGGGCGCCTCGTACGCGGCGCCCGCTTCGGTTTCGACTACTGGCTGATGGCTCGGGCGGGCTCAGTGCGGAATCATCCCTTGCAGCACGTTCTGCTGCAGCCACACGAGAATGCCGAGCACGATCGTGAGCAGGATCGAATGCTTGAAGGTCTTCGCGAACACGTAGCCTTCCTTGCCTTTGAGATCGGTCGTCGCGACGCCCGTCGAGATGTTCTGCGGCGAGATCATCTTGCCCATCACGCCGCCCGACGAGTTGGTCGCGGCCATCAGCACGGGGTTGAGGTTCAGCTGATGCGCGGCCACGACTTGCAGGTTGCCGAACAGCGCGTTACCCGACGTATCGCTGCCCGACAGGAACACGGCCACCCAGCCGAGGAACGCCGACACCAGCGGGAAGAACGGGCCCACCGACGCGACGCCCAAACCCAGCGTGTAGTTCATCCCCGAGTAGTTCATCAGGTACGCGAGGCCGACGATCGTCGCGACGGTCAGAATGGCGATCCGCGTCTGCACCCACGTATCGACGATCGCGCGTCCGAAGTCGGCCACCGACAGCCGCACGACCAGGGCCGTGATGATGGCCGCGACGAGAATCGCGGTGCCCGTCGCGAGCGGCTGGAAGTCCCAGATCGCGCCGTAGGGCGTGTTGTACAGCGTGATGTAGACGGCCTTGTCGAGGCCCGGCCATGGGATCTTCACGTCGCCGATCAGGAAGATCTTCGCGATCGTCCAGATGATCACGACGGCCGACACGATCAGCCACGGATACCAGCCTTCGGCACCCGAGACCTTGCCGCGCGTCTCGTTCACGCGATCGACGTTGATGGCGAAAGCCGGGTCCGCGGCGGGACGCCAGACACGCAGGAACGCGATCGTGAGGATCAGCGAAACGAGCGACGACAGCACGTCCGTCAGGCTGTAGTTGATGTAGTTCGACGTGACGAACTGCGTCAGCGCGAAGCTGCCGCCCGACACGAGCAGCACCGGCCACACGCGCAGCATGTTGCGAAAGCCCGCATACACGCCAATCACGTAGAACGGCAGCAGCAGCGCGAAGAACGGCAACTGGCGACCGACCATCTTGGCGAGCGCATCGGTGGGCAGGTGCGTGACGGCGCCGAGCACGGTGATCGGCACGCCGAGCGCGCCGAACGCGACGGGCGCCGTGTTGAAGATCAGCGTAAAGGTGAGCGCTTCGAGCGTCGGGAAGCCGAGCAGGATCAGGAGCGAACTCGTGATCGCGATCGGCGTGCCGAAGCCTGAGATGCCTTCGAACAGCGCGCCGAACGAAAAGCCGATCACGACGAGCACGATGCGCCGGTCGTTCGGCAGATTGTCGATCATCCACATGCGGAAGGCGGCGAAGCGTCCCGAATACTGCGCGATGTTGTAGAGCAGGATCGCGGTGAAGACGATCCACATCACGGGCCAGCAGGCGAATACGGCGCCCGCCGCGACCGAATTGAACGCGAGCCCGACGGGGAACTGCCAGCCGAAGATCGCGATAACGATACCGACGATCAGGCCAGCCAGCGACGCCTGCCACGCCGGCCGCCGCGCCCAGCCGAGCAGCGCAAGCACGACGACGATGGGTAGCACCGCGACGAGAAACGACGGCAGCAGCGAGTTGCCGATGGGAGTCAATAGCTGATGGAACATCACGTCTCCTTCGTTGTTGTTCGATTCGACGCGAAGACTGCACCTACGCGGCGAAGCAGCAGGGCTGGACGGATGAAGACGGCGACGGGCGCTGGATGTCGACGAAAAAACGCGCGGGGCGCCGGATCACGCAATTAAACAGGCGTTGCACTGGCACCCGCCAGCATAGATAGCGCTGGCGAATCCAGTCAAGCAGGGAAAACGAAGGAACGCATTGCGGGAATAGATGCGGGTGCTGCGTCGTAGCGGGCCCCCGCAGGGTGTCTGCGGCGCGGTCTGCTGTGCCGTGGCGCGTAATTCCGTCATCGGCGCGCGGGACGGCGCGCGCCGCTCAATGCGAATGGCCGTGTCCGCCGCCGCCTCCCCAGTAGTGTCCGCCGCCACCGCCCCAGCCGGCGTGCGTGCCGCCCCAGGACCCATGGCCGCCGCCCCAGGTGCCGTGACTGCCGCCCCAGGTGCCATGCGCGCCGCCCCAGTACCCATGACCGCCCCAATAGCCGTGATGCCCCCAGTAGCCGTAATGACCGTGGCCGCCGCAACATCCTCCCCAGTACGCGAAGCTGAACGACACCGATGGCCACCAATAGCCCGGCCAGCCGTAGCCGTAGTACGGATAGGGGTACGGATAGGCATAGGGATAGGCGACCGGATAGTACGCAGGCGCGCCATAGACGGAAGCCGGCGCGACGTCATAGGCGGGCGGCGGCGCGTCGGGCGACGAGCCGTCGGGCATCGCGAACTGCGCCTGTGCCGGAGGCTGCGATGTGTCGCCAGGGGAAACGGGAATCTCGGACAGCGTGGCTGCCGTCGGAACAGTGGAATAGGGGGGATACGCGGGGTAATACCCGTAGCCCGGATAGTAGCCGTACGGCGCGTAGTAGTAGCAGCCGGACAGCGCCCCGGACAACACCAGCACTGCAACGGCGCTGCCGACGCGCAACGTTGCATCGAGCGGTTTCATGACGTGCTCCTCGTTATCGCGCGGCATCACAGGCGGCGCGCGCTTTATCTATTGAGATTACGTCAGGGCTACGTGCTGTACGTCACAAAGTGGTAACGGCGTATTTCACCGCAAGCGTGTTGCAGGACATGTCCGGCGCGTACGTGCGCGCCGGACTCTGTCCATCTCCCTTCGGCTTTCGAGCGTCACGCGTACAGCGAGTGCGTGGGTTCGAGGCCGTTTGCCCGCATCGCCTTCGATGGCGATTTGTCGTATTCCGGATTGCGCTCCGCTGAGACTATCTGGATCGCGGCAGCGATCGCGATGGCGCGTCAGCTACACGCTCGAGTTCGATTCAGTCCTGCTGAAAGAGCGAACGCGGCTTACTTGCCGACCTGGTTGCCGATCACGCCGCCGACAGCCGCGCCACCAAGCGTCGACAGCGCGTTGCCGCCGATCGCCGCGCCCGCTGCGCCGCCCACGCCCGCGCCGATTGCGGTATCGCGTTGTCGCCGGGTCATGCCGTCGCACGCGGAAAGACTCGTCACCACGGCTACCAGCGTGGCCAGCGCACCGATTCGATGGAACGTTCTCATGATTGCGACTCCCTTCTCTCTTCTATCAATGGGACACGCAAGTTGCGCTCCCGCTCAGTTGATTCGTTGGATTCGATGGTATCGCCGCGCGCCGTTTCTGTTTGTATGGGCTTGTCAGTAAAGTGTCCGTTTCGTAATCAAATGTTTCCCCAAAAGTTTTCCCTCGCTGGTGGCTCTTTCGTGCATGGAACTTCCCCATGCCGTGCTCGCAAAAACACGCGGCGCGCGATAAAAGCGGACGAAAAAAAGCCCGCCATCGATGAGGCGGGCTTCGCGTTCCACGAACGCCGCGACGCGGCGCCCGACAGATGTTGCGCTGACGGCAGCGCTGCGCGACTACTGACGCTGATAGATCTCCGCGCCGCTCTTCATGAACTCGACGGCCTTCACTTCCATGCCTTTCTTCAGCGCGTCGCTGTCGCTCATGCCTTCCTTCGCGGCGTAGTCGCGCACGTCCTGCGTGATCTTCATCGAGCAGAAGTGCGGGCCGCACATCGAGCAGAAGTGAGCAACCTTCGCCGAGTCCTTCGGCAAGGTTTCGTCGTGGAATTCGCGTGCCTTGTCGGGATCGAGGCCGAGGTTGAACTGGTCTTCCCAACGGAACTCGAAGCGTGCCTTCGACAGCGCGTTGTCGCGCACCTGCGCGCCCGGATGGCCCTTCGCCAGATCGGCGGCGTGCGCGGCGAGCTTGTACGTGATGATGCCCGTCTTCACGTCGTCCTTGTTCGGCAGGCCGAGGTGCTCCTTCGGCGTCACGTAGCAGAGCATCGCCGTGCCGAACCAGCCGATCATCGCCGCGCCGATGCCCGACGTGATGTGATCGTAGCCCGGCGCGATGTCCGTCGTCAGCGGCCCGAGCGTGTAGAACGGCGCTTCGTCGCACCAGTCCAGCTGCAGGTCCATGTTCTCCTTGATCAGCTGCATCGGGACGTGGCCCGGGCCCTCGATCATCGTCTGCACGTCATGCTTCCACGCGATCTGCGTCAGCTCGCCGAGCGTCTTCAGCTCGCCGAGCTGCGCTTCGTCGTTCGCATCGTAGATCGAGCCGGGGCGCAGGCCGTCGCCGAGCGAGAAGCTCACGTCGTACGCCTTCATGATTTCGCAGATGTCTTCGAAGTGCTCGTACAGGAAGCTCTCCTTGTGATGCGCGAGACACCACTTCGCCATGATCGAGCCGCCGCGCGACACGATGCCCGTCATCCGGTTCGCAGTGAGCGGCACGTACTGCAGACGCACGCCCGCATGGATCGTGAAGTAGTCGACGCCCTGTTCGGCCTGCTCGATCAGCGTGTCGCGGAAGATTTCCCACGTGAGATCCTCGGCCTTGCCGTTGACCTTTTCGAGCGCCTGGTAAATCGGCACCGTGCCGATCGGGACGGGCGAATTGCGAATGATCCATTCGCGCGTCTCGTGAATGTGCTTGCCCGTCGACAGGTCCATTACCGTGTCGCCGCCCCAGCGGATCGCCCACGTCATCTTGTCGACTTCCTCGCCGATCGACGACGTCACGGCCGAGTTACCGATATTCGCGTTGACCTTCACGAGGAAGTTGCGGCCGATGATCATCGGCTCGCTTTCCGGGTGATTGATGTTCGCGGGGATGATCGCGCGGCCGCGCGCGATCTCATCGCGCACGAATTCCGGCGTGATCTCCTTCAACGCGTTCGCGCCGAATGCGGCGGCCCCGAACGCCTGGCCCGGATGCTGGCGGCCCATCATCTGCGCGAGCTTCGCGCCGTTCGGGCCGCTCGCCTTCAGGCTTTCCAGATACTCGGCGCGGCGCTGATTCTCGCGGATCGCGATGTATTCCATTTCCGGCGTGATGATGCCTTGCTTTGCGTAGTGCATCTGCGACACGTTCTTGCCGGGCATCGCGCGGCGCGGCGTGCGATGCAGGCCGGGAAAGCGCAGTTGCGCGGTGGCGGGATCGGCGGCGCGCTCGCGGCCGTATTCGCTCGACAGGCCGTTCAGCGATTCCGTGTCGCCGCGCGCTTCGATCCAGCGCTGGCGCAGCGCGGGCAGGCCGGCGCGGATGTCGATTTTCGCGTCCGGGTCGGTGTACGGGCCCGACGTGTCGTACACGTAGATGGGCGGATTCTTTTCGCCGCCGAAGCCCGTCGGCGTGTCCGATTGCGTGATCTCACGCATCGGCACGCGGATATCGGGTTGCGAGCCGGTCACGTAGACCTTGCGCGAGTTCGGCAGCGGCGCAACGGCGGCCTCGTCGACGTGCGCGTTCGCGGAAATGAATTTCGGGTTGGCGTTCATGCGTCTCTCCATGCAAATGTGGGGCGATACAGCTACGCAGGAGAACGAGACGGAGGGGAAGTTGGCCGGGTTCGCGCGAGGAAGGTGACATCAGGTGAAGCGGCGAACCCGAACGCTTCCCTGCGCTGGCATTATCCAGATCAGGTTCAAAGGGTATTTCTCACCCACGCCGTACGCCCCCCGTTTTGCTCCTCGGCGACGCACAACGCAGGACCCCCGCGTTAGCAGCGCACACAATAACCTGGCGGGATGGGGTTTGGCAACACATCTCAAAATTGAAGGCGCGTGCGGAAGCGCAAGGCTTTCGATCAGCTAATAGCCGCGCCACGCCGGGCTTTCGTCGTGTTCGCGCTGCTCGTGCGTACCGCGCATCGAGCCAGTCTGTTATCTCATAAATACGGGAAAGACCTCATCCCCGAGTGAATTTCCATCGCCCATATTCAAGATTGCCCGAAGGGAGCCGTTAGACCGGTTCACGGCGGGCAATTGATCAGTCTGCCTAACAAAAATCAATTCAAACGGAGAGTGCAATGAAAACATCGAAGCTGGCAGTCGATCTGCTCGGCGGATGCGTTGTCGCGGCAGGGCTGGCCGCGCCGCTGGCGGCCGCTGCGGCGCAGTTTTCAACGGGCGGGACCATCACGTTCACAGGCGCGATCGTTGCGCCGTCGTACGGCATCGCGACTTCCACATCAGAAAAGTCTCAAGGATTCCGTACTGATGTGCCGTCAGATAGGAATGCGTCGACGGTCGATGTCAAGTTCACGCCCGCGCCCCATACGTCGACGGCTGCGCATGTCTATGTGCTGGTGAACACGGCGTCGGGCGTCGCGACTCCGCGCACGCTGACCACGCGCTTCATCGACAACGCAAAGCGCGCCGCGCCGCAGGCGGGCACGCAGTTCAGCATGGGTCGGGCGGGCGGCACGCTGTCGATCGCGAGCGGCGCAGTGGGCGAGAGCGCGGTGACGGTGGTGGTGAGCTACGACTGAGCGCGCATCGCAGCGTGCTCGACGTCACGCGGGCGGCGACGGATGCCGCCCGTGTCGTCTCTATATCGGTCTTCGGCACGCCGACAAAGCGGACAAAACCCTCGCGCAAAGCGCGCGCGTTTTCTCGCCAGCTGGTTTCGTCCCGCTTGCAACGAAAGTTACGATTCTCTTGCCGAAGGGTCGCCCGGATACTGCATAATGCACGGCGGCGCGTCTGCTCGCGCCCGTTGGCCGCTGTCGATGCAATCTGCATCACGAAGGCCATCAATTCGCGCCATTGACATGGTGCTTCCGTTGCCGATTGACGGCTTTCGACTGCCGCTTACCGTTCTACTGCCATGCCCGCCCGCTTTGCCCCTCATGCCGTGTCGTTGACGCGGCGTCTGCCGTCCTGTTCGTGGCTGTTCTGCGGGGCTGTGGCGCCATCACCGGCATGGGCGGGCTGAACGTGGCGCTGAATCTCCCCGACCGTTTTCCGTTTCGCCTGCCTCAATCCCACGGTGGACAGATCGCGCTCGCGCTCGGCGTCGTCTATATCGTTTGGGGCTCGACCTATCTGGCCGTGCACGTCGCGCTCGGCTCGTTCCCGCCGCTGCTGATGTCGGGGCTGCGCAACTTTTTCGCGGGCGTCGGGCTCTTCATCTTCGCGATGCGGCGCAAGCCCGTCTGGCCGCCCGTCGCGGAAATCCGCAATGCGGGCCTCGTCGGCACGATGCTCGTCGGGCTGTCGAGCGGCATGCTCGCGTATGGGATGCGCACCGTCGGCACGGGCACGGCGGCCGTGATGGTCGCGACCGTGCCGCTCTTCGCGACCGTCATCGCAGCGGTCGCGGGACGCAAGATCGCGAGGGTCGAATGGTTCGCCGTCGGGCTGGGGCTCGTCGGCATCGCGATTCTCAGCCACGGCGACCAGGCGGCGGGCTCGGCGGGCGGCAGTCTCGCGATCCTGTGCGGCGCGCTCTTCTGGGCGGGCGGCGCGCATCTCGCGTCACGGCTGAAGCTGCCGTCCGATCTCTTCCTGTCGACCGCGCTGCAGATCGGCCTCGGCGGTGCGATGTCGACGATGGTCGCGTGGCTCTCCGGCGAGCGGATGATGGACATTCACTTCCTGCCCGTGCTGGCGTTCGTGTATCTGATGCTGATCGGCACGATGGCCGCCTACGTCGCATATGGCTTTCTGATCCGCCACACGAGCCCGATCATCGCCAGCAGTTGCATGTACGTGAACCCTGTCGTCGCCGTGGCGCTGGGCGCGCTGCTGCTCGGCGAGCCCGTGACGCGCTCGACGGTCATCGCGACGGCCGTGATTCTGGCGAGCGTCGGCATGTCGTTCTGGTTCGACTACCGGCGGCGCGGCACGGCGCAAAGCGGCGCATTGTAAAGCGGCGCATCGTAAAGCGGCGCGCGACGTCACCTGACGCGCGCGCCACGCCATGCGGTGGTTGCCGCCGAAGCGCCGACAGCCCGTTGCTTGCGCAGCGGCAAGCGCACGCCGGAAACGCATCGGGTCACGGGAAAGCGCCTCGGGTAAGACGTGCAAGACGCCATGTAAAGTTGCGTCGCGCACGAACCAGACATGCCGCAGCCCGCCAGGCATCCGCGAAAAATTCCGATCGCCTTCACACCCCACAAAGCGCCAGATCCTTTATTCGTCCATCGTAAGTAATAGGCGATGCGGCACGCCGATTGCTGTCGATATTCGTCCAATCGATGTCGGCAAGCGAGCCGAAGCGCGCTGTCCGGCCTCCGGGACAAGCGGGCGCGCCGCGAAGGCGAACGTGCCGGCGCGCGGCATCGACATAGCGACGGTACTGCAGCGATACCAGAAGCGACACGGCAGCGTCGACAACGAATGGCCGCATCGGCGCAGGCGGCAAGCCACAGATCAACGGGTTCAAGCCCAATCAGGGAGAGGTGGCAAATGAAGGTTATCCGGACCATGGCCGCGCTGACGTGCGCGGCTGCGCTGATGACGGCGTGCGGAGGCAGCTCCAACGATGTCGGCAAGGAAGTCGGCTTGCAGAACCCGTTGATCCATTTCGTGCACGCGATTCCGAGCGGGCCGACCGTCGACTTCCTCGTGAACGGCGGCGCGTTGCAGAAGGGCATCTCGTACAAGAACGTGACGAACTTCGCGAATATCAATACGGGGCAGACGTCGGTTGCCTATGCGCTGACAGGCACGACGACGCCGCTCGCGAGCGGCTCGTTTCCCGATGTCGCGAAAGGCCACGAATATACGGTGATTGCCGTGCCCGGCTCGACGGGGCCGGACATGGGCCTGATCGACGATCCGTTCGACAAGGGGCTGCTGTCGAACAGCGCGCGCGTGCGGGCATTCAACGCATCGGTGAACGCGAGCAATCTCGACCTGTATCTGGTGCCGTCGAACAACACCAACATCGCGAACGTGAGCCCGTCGATGGCGGGCGTGTCGTTCAAGAACGCGGTGCCGCCAAGCGGGCAGGACTCGATCTACGTATCGGGCGGCTCATACGTGCTGATCGCGACGCCGGCGGGCACCAAGACCACGATCTTCCAGTCGAGCGCGTTCGATCTCGCGAACAACGCGGACTGGCTGGTGACGTCCGTGCCCATCGGCGGCGCAGTGACCCAGTTGCTGCCGAATCAGATTCACTTGCTGGTGGCGCAAGGAGGCAACACGTCGCAACCCGCGCTCGAGCTGACGAACTCGTTGAATGGCCAGTAGATCAACGGACACAGCGCGGGCACAGGCAGGTCTTTTGACGAAGCGGTAGAGGCGGGAAAAAACACGGCGGCTCATGCAAATGAGCCGCCGTTCTGTTTGTTTTGCTGTCGTGCGGTTGCGCCGCGCGCAGCGTAGGGCAGCGCTTAATCCGAATGCTTCTCTGCCGAGTTCGTGATCGCGTGACCACCCTTCGAGATATCCTGGCCTGCGCCGGCGACGGTATTGCAGGCCGCGAGCGTCGCCGTGCCGGCGAGCAACAAGAGTGCGATGAGTCGTCGAGTCATGGGTTCTCTCTCCCTATCAGGTACGCGCACGAACGCGTCGAAGTGCACGCAGAAACGCGTCGGTCGATTCGCGCTTGCCGGCCTGTGCCGATTCGACATCCGGCCGTGCCCGGCGCGCGCGCGTTGTTGTCGACCGGGGCATCACACCAGCCGATCCGGTCTGATTCCATGGTAAGGGACGCATGACCGTGCTGCTGTCAGTCACGCTACGAATTTCGTGTCGGCGCAATCCTACGCAGCGAAGCGCTGACCAGGCGCTCACCAGGCGCTGACGCTATGCATCAGGAACGCAGCGCATCATCGGTCTTCCATGCTTGCATGTCCCGCTGGCGTGTCCGTGCGAGCCGCTTCCTGTGCCCCGCTGACGTTCGCGACGGGCAGCACGACACGGATATCGGTGCCGCGCAGATCGCCGCGCCGGATATCGAAGCGCCCGCCGCGCGCGGCCACCCGCTGACGCATGCCCATCAGCCCATGCGTATGCGTGCGTTTCAGGTCCGCGGGCAGGATGCCGATGCCGTTGTCCGCGATATGCAGCGACACTTCGCCGTCGCCCGCCGTCAGGCCGATCGTCACCTGGGTCGCGCGCGCGTATTTGGCCGCATTGGTCAGCGACTCCTGCGCGACGCGAAAGAGCGCGATCTCGGTCTGCTCGTCGAGCTGGATCTCATCGGCGGGCAGTTGCAGGTCGAGCAGCCAGCCGTTGCGTTGCGCGGCTTCGTCGCCGAGCGTGCGCAGCGCGGTGACGAGCCCGAAGTTCGCGAGCACGGTCGGCCGCATGTCCTCTATGATGCGGCGCTTCAACGCGATGCCCTGATCGAGCGTCGCGAGCGCGCGCGCCAGTTTCTCCGCGATGACGGGATCGGCGTCCTGCAGCCTGCGCCTCGCCCACGCGACGTCCATCTTGCTCGCCGTGAGGATCGCGCCGAGTTCGTCATGCAGTTCGCGCGCGAGCTGCGTCTTTTCGTTTTCGCTGACGGCCTGCAGGTGCCAGCCGAGTGCTTCGAGTTGCCGAGTGCGTTCGTTGACGAGCTGATCGAGTTCTTCCTGCTGCGTGATCAACTGCTTCTGCACGCGCGCCTGACTGTCGATCTGAATGCCGAGATTGCGGAACAGCAGGATGAACAACACGATGTTGAGCGCCGACAGTCCCGCCGCGACGAAGGTCGACACGCGCTGATCGGCGCGGCTCGCATCGAGCGCGCGCTGCGCGCGGCGTTCTTCGTTGTCGCGTAGCAAGGCGAGGGTGCTCGTCACGAGCGACGCATCGACGGCGTCTTCGGCCTTCACACTGCCGCATGCGGAGAGATCGAGCGGATGGGGCGTGGCGCGTTGCATCGCCCGCGCGCCACTGCCGATGCGTTCGTCGATCAGCGCGGCGATCTGCGTGAAGGCGGCGAGCTCGGTGCTGTCCGCAGCGCGCCTGAAGTAGCTGTCAAGCGAGCCGACGGCGCGGCGGATGTCGATCGCGCTCGCGCAGTAGCTGCGCGCGCCGCTCTCGCTGCTGGTCAGAAGAAAGCGGCTCTCGTGCGCGCTCATCTGCGCGAGATGACGGTCGAGATCGCTCAGCTGCACGGTCGCGCTGCGTGCTTCGAGGGCCGCTTCGTATTCCGATGCGATGCGCTGCCGCGCCGTTTCCAGAATGACGAGGCCGCCGCACGTGATGACGATTGCGACCGTCATTGCGATGGCCCAGCTGCGCCTGCGCATCCAGTCCGTCAGCTTTGTCGTGAGTCCCGCTCCGGCTACGTCCGACACCGCCGTCTCCATGAGATCCCGTCATCGACAGTGTAGCGTCGCGGCGCTTCTGCGTCCCTGCAACGCGTGCGGACCGGGCGCCGAAAGCCGATGTCGGCGGATTCCCACATGAAAAACAGCGGGCCTCCGAATGCGGGTACGCAACGTGCTCCCTACGATAGGTGTTAGCGATCGTTTATCCAGGGAGGTTGCCATCATGCTGAAGTGGGCGTTGTTCTTCGCCGTGATTGCCGTGATAGCAGGACTGCTCGGCTTCACGGGCATTGCGGCAGGCGCGGCGGCCATCGCGAAGTTCCTGTTCGTGGTGTTCCTGATCCTGTGTGTCGTGTTTCTCGTGCTCGGCTTCATCGTGACGAAAAAGATCGTCGATTAGCGAAGCCGGCCCGATGCCACGCAACAGCAAAGAGAAGCACGCACCACTCGTCGGACCGCGATAACAACATCGCTTAAACAGGAAGGAGCGTCGCCATGCTGCACTACGCACTCGTATTCTTCGTGATCGCGATCATCGCCGCCATATTCGGCTTCACGGGCATTGCCGCCGGCGCCGCCGAAATCGCGAAGATTCTGTTCTACATCTTCCTGGTTGTGTTCGTCGTCACGCTGCTGCTTGGCGTGTTCCGAACGTAGCCCAGGCATCACTTCCCCAGCGCGCACGGGCCGCTGCCGCGCATCGCAGACGGCGGCCCGGTGCGCATTTCACACGATACCGGAACAAGGAGTCAGTCAATGTCGAAGTCATCGAAAGGCGAGTTCGTGATGGACCTCCAGAAAATTCGCGAGCAGGCCCGCAAGGACATGGATGAAGGTCCCGTCACGCAAACCTATGGCGCAGACCGCGAGGCCGTGCTCAAGCTGCTGAACGGCGCGCTCGCGACGGAGCTGATCTGCACGCTGCGCTACAAGCGTCACTATTTCATGGCGAAGGGCATCAATTCGGAAGCCGTCGCGCAGGAGTTTCTGGAACATGCGATGCAAGAGCAGCAGCATGCGGACCAGCTCGCCGCGCGCATCGTGCAACTGGGCGGCGAACCCGATTTCGCGCCCGACAGCCTGACGGCGCGCTCGCACTCGGAATACAAGGAAGGCCGCGACCTGACCGACATGATTCGCGAGAACCTCGTCGCGGAACGCATCGCGATCGATACGTATCGCGAGATCATCCGCTACCTTGGCGACGGCGATGTCACGACGCGCCGCATTTTCGAGGAGATTCTCGCCGTCGAGGAAGAACACGCGGACGACATGGCCGATCTGCTGGCAGGTCGCGGGTAGGGCGAGCGCATCGCGCGGGAACGCGGCGCGTGCGCTTGCGCCGGCACCGCATTCTCGCGCGTTGCGCCGTATGGACAACGACGCAGGCAACTGCGTGTGCATGAGCGGACAGCGGACGATGATTCGAGTGTTGATAGCCGACGATCACGCGATCGTCAGAGGCGGGTTCAGACAGTTCGTCGCCGACGAGCCGGACATGTGCGTCGCGGCGGAAGCATCGACGGGCGAGGAGACGATTCGCCTCGTGCGCGAGCAGCCGTTCGACGTGGTGCTGCTCGACATCGCGATGCCCGACAAGAACGGCATCGACACGTTGCGCGTGATCCGCCAGATGCGTCCGGAGCAGGGCGTGCTGATCCTCTCCGGCTATCCCGAGAGCCAGTACGCGATCAACCTGCTGCGCGCGGGCGCGAACGGCTATCTGAACAAGGACTGCGAGCCCGACGAGATCGTGCGCGCGATACGTTCGGTGGCGCGCGGGCATCGCTATCTGTCGGAAGCCATCGCCGATACGCTCGCGAACAGTCTTGACCGGCCCGCCGCCACGCATCCGCACGAACTGTTGTCCGAGCGCGAGTTCCAGATTTTCTGCAAGCTCGCGTCCGGGCAGATTCCGACCGATATCGCCGACGAGTTGAACCTGTCGGTGAAGACGGTCAGCACGTATCGCGCGCGCGTGCTCGACAAGATGCACATGACGAACAACGCGGACATGACCTACTACGCGATCAAAAACGGACTGATCGAATGAAGCCGCGATGAACCGAGAGCATGGAACGCCACCGATGAATGCCGACTCCGCCACTGCACACAACGAATCCGGCCACGCGCCGCTGCGTGTGCTGCTGATCGAGGATTCGCCGCTGATTCGCCGCAGCATCGTCGAGGCGATCGACGCATCGGGCGTGATGCAGGTGGCCGCGCATGCCGAGTCCGCCGACGAAGCGATTGCGCTGCTGGACGGCGAAGCGTTCGACGCCGTGATCATCGATCTGCAACTGAAGGGCGGATCGAGCGTGCCCGTGCTCGCGTATATGCAGAAGGAAGGGCTGATCGACTCGACCTTCGCCGCCGTGCTGACCAATCACGCGCTGCCTGCGTATCGCGAGCGATGCGAGCAATACGGCGTGCGGCACTTCTACGACAAGTCGTTCGAGTTCGATCGCGTGATCGACGCGCTGCACGAGTACGCGCAGGCGCGTCTCGATGGGCGATAGCGTGACGCCGCCGCTAGCGTGATGGCTGCTAGCGTGATGCGATAGTGGAACGATAGCCGGTGAGCAGAGTTCACTCGGCCGTGCCGGAAGCTGCCATCGGCTCGGGGCGGCCGCGCATGTGATTGAGCCCGGCTGCAGCCGTGAACAGCAAGCCGGCGATGCTCACGCCGACCCATCCGAACAGCGGCCACACGAACGCGGCGACCGCCGACCCCGCTGCGCCGCCGATGAAATAGCAGACCATGAACACCGTGTTGACGCGGCTGCGCGCTTCGGGCTTGAGCGCGTAGATGCGCGACTGGTTCGAGATCTGCGCGGCCTGCACGCCGACGTCGAGCACGATCACGCCGATCACGAGGCCGATGAGGCTCGTGCCCGACAGCGCGAACACGACGAACGAGATCGCAGCCAGCACGATCGACAGCGTAACGATCGCGCGCGGTCCGCGCCGGTCGGCGAACTTGCCCGCGAGCGGCGCGGCCATTGCGCCCGCCGCGCCGACGATCCCGAAGAGCCCCGCCGCTTGTGGCCCGTAGTGAAACGGCGCACCCGCCAGCAGCAGCGCGAGCGTCGACCAGAAGAGGCTGAACGCGGCGAAGAGCGCCGCGCCCGTCAGCGACGTTTCGCGCAGGCCGCGCAACTCGACGACGAGATGCCACATCGAGCCGATCAGCTTGACATAGGGGAGCGTCGAAGTCGGCTTGCTGTGCGGCAGCTTCGAGATGATGACGGCGGCGAGCGCGATCAGCGCGATGATCGAGGCGCCGAATACCGCGCGCCAGCCGAAGTACTGGCCGACGAAACCGGCTGCCGTGCGCGCGAGCAGAATGCCGAGCAACAGGCCGCTCATCACCGTGCCGACGGCCTGGCCGCGGCCCGAGGGCGGCGCGAGCTCGGCGGAAAACGGCACCGCTTGCTGCGCGATCGTCGCGAGCACGCCGATCGCGAGGCTCGCGAACACAAGCACGACGAGATTGGGCGCGGCGGCCGCGAACAGCAATGCGACGCACATGCCCGCGATTTGCAGCAGGATCAGTCTGCGCCGATCGAAGCGGTCGCCGAGCGGCGCGAGCAGCAGCATGCCGGCGGCGTAGCCGAGTTGCGTCATCGACGGCACCACGCCGATCCACGACGCGCTCTGAGGAAACGACTTGCGAAAGTCGTCGAGCAGCGGCTGGTTGTAGTAGATGTTCGCGACAGAGACGCCAGCGATCGTCGCGAGCAGCAGCAAAAGGCCGTGCAGCGAGCGTTCGGACGTGGCGGTGTCGGAGGAAGATGTGGACATGTTGCGGCGGCCGGCAAGCCGCCGGCGCGAGAGAGAGTCGAGCGTGCCGATCATACCGGAGCGGGGCGGAATCTGCTGGAGGCGTTCCGCCCGCGAGCCCTTCGCAACACGCTCGCCACCCTCAATCGATCAGCGTCCCCTCCGGCTCATAAAACGGATACGGCCCATCCGCTGCATCGACATACGCATGATGCGTGATCAGCCCGTTCACGCTGTCATAGCGATGCAGCGCGAACGCCGGCGGCTCCATCACGAACGCGGACGGCGCATCGTCACGCAGATCGAGCGCCACCTGATGCGCGGGCGCGGGCACGGCCGACGCGATCGTGCCGCCGAAGCGCACGAACATCGGACGGTGCACGTGTCCGCAGATCACGCGCTCGACGTTCGGATGGCGCGCGACGATGGCTGCGAGCTTGTCCGCCGATGTCGGCTCGAGCCGCAGCGCGTCCATATGGCCGATGCCCGTCACGAACGGCGGATGATGCAACGCGACGATGACGGGCTTGCCGCGCGCCGCGTCGAGCTGTTCTTCGAGCCACGCGAGGCGCGCATCGCATAGCAGCCCCGCGCTCTCGCCCGGCACCATCGAATCGAGCGCGATCATGCGCAGCGGACCGATATCGCGTGCGTATTGCACGAACTCGCCGCCCGTCAGCAATTCTTCGCGTTCGTTGAACGCATCGCGCAGCGCCTCGCGGTCGTCGTGGTTGCCGACCAGCAGGTAATACGGGATTTCGAGCGTCGCGAGCAGCGACTTCAGATGCGCGTACTGTTCAGGTTCGCCCTGGTCGACGAGATCGCCTGTCATCACGACGGCGTCGGGACGCGGATCGAGCGCGTTCAGGCGCTCGATGCAGCGCGCCAGGTACGCGGCCGTGTCGACGCGCCGGTAGGCGAGCGCGCCGGGGCGTTTGATGTGCAGATCGCTGATCTGGGCTAGAAGCATGGAGAATCCTTTTCTGTTGGTGTCTGCGACGCTGTTTGGTTTTTTTGCCTTTGCGCGGGC
>NZ_WHNP01000051.1 GCF_009362735.1 Paraburkholderia franconis
ATCCGCAAACAGTCGGTGGGGCAAAGGGAAGGCCCAATCAAAACCATGGCTTTGCACCAGTCGCAATACTGGGCTCGTTCCCCTTGCACCACCTTTTAGCCAAAGCAGCGGGTTACCTCAAATGACTTGTGCTCCCGAAGCATGTGATAGCAGGCGCGCGCCAGTTTGTGCGCCAGCGCCTTGATCGCCACAATCGCGTTTCGCGCGCGTTTCTTGCGCTCGTAAAAGCGCCGGGCTTCCGGGCACGAGCGTATCGCGAAGTTGGCCGCCTCGACAAACGCCCACGCCAGATATTTGTYGCCGTTCTTCGTATTGCCTTCGCCTTTCTTCTGCCCACCAGTATGGCGTGAGAACAGATTCTCGATTGCAAGGATCTGGGCCGTACGACACTGCACCAGTTGGATCCGCTTGCGAGAGAGGTCCCGCACCGGACGTTGTTCTGGTGGATAAATGTAGCCTTCAGGCAATAGTCCCAGACGCAGCAGCTGTGCGAGATGGGCGGCATCGGTGAAGTCACCACTGTATTTCAGTCCCTCGTACTGCCTGATTGCCGCGGGGTTGGCCAGATGCACCCGGTAGCCATCGTCTATCAGTTGATCCACAAGCCAGTACCAGTTATACGTTGCTTCGATGACCACGCCCACCAGATCTTCGCGGTGCGGCGCCAGCGCCGCCCGGATCTGCACTGGATCGTTCGGCAACCGTCGCTGGTAGACAACCCGGTCAGCGTCATCGCTGACGACGACCACACTGTTGTTCGAGTGCAGGTCGATTCCACTAAACTTGTCCATGCCGGCCTCCTGTGCGTCACGTCGGTGTTCGCACCCTGACTGTACGCCGGCCGTTCGATTCGAACGGAGGGAGGTCGGCTATATGATTATCAAAACCTCTCAAGCGCAAGGTCTTCGCCGAGCTGTTGGGTACTGCCGCGCTGCTCGCGGTGGTGATCGGCTCCGGCATCATGGCGGAACGACTTGCAGGCGGCAATGTGGCGATCGCCTTGCTCGCCAACACGCTGGCAACAGTGGGCGGGCTGTATGTGCTGATCGAGGTCTTCGGACCATTGAGCGGTGCCCATTTCAATCCGGCCGTCAGTGCCGTCATGACGATGCGTGGCGAACTGCCTGCGCGTGAACTGCTGCCGTATATCGCTGCACAGCTGGTCGGCGCACTGCTCAGCGCGTGGCTTGCGCATGCAATGTTCGATCTGCCCAACGTCGAGCTATCGGGCAAGGTTCGCACGGGAACCGGGCAATGGATTGCCGAAGCAGTGGCCACCGCCGGCTTGCTGCTCGTTATCTTACGCGCACCGGCCGGACGCGCGTCGATCCTGGTGGCTACGTACATCGGTGCTGCATACTGGTTCACGGCGTCAACGTCGTTCGCGAACCCGGCCGCTGCATTCGGCCGCATGTTCAGTGACAGCTTCGCAGGTATTGCGCCATCGAGCGTACCCGGCTTCGCCATTGCGCAGCTGGTTGGCACGGCACTTGGCCTCGCACTGAACGCAGCGTTTGAACAACGCAAGCAACGCGTCGGCCACCCGAATCTGATTGAATCCTCAGGCGAGCACGGAGACGCTCGCTGACGCGAGCCTCTGGTCAGTTATCGCCTCAGCAGGCCCTCAAGGGCCTAGGCGTTAGCGCTGATAAGTGTGCGCTCAGGCAAAAAGCACACCGTTTCTTAACCTCCGCTGGGACGGCCACTACCTGCTTGCTAGCTGCCGTTCGAATGTCACAAAGAGGATGTCAACGACCGTCTCATCATCGCCGACCGCAGACCGACGGTTGGGCTGCTGATGACGAACCCAAACGCGCCAAGTTGATGCGGTACTTCTACGCCTGAAGAAAGCCGACAGCGGGCGCGCAAATCGGACCGTGGTGACGCTGGCGATCTTCGGCCTATATCTGCGCACGGGTCGGACGCACGGGCGTTTCCTGTGAATTTTAAAAATTCGGTTCGCGTGGATTTTCTACAAATTATCTGTGTGGTACGGACGGGGATATAACGAGCCAATTTTCGGCGAAAACCTTGCTGGACAAGGCATTGCGGTCACCGATCCGATTAGCGGCGGCAAAGAAATTGAGTGTCGCCCCGCGCAGGAGGCAACGCCCGCGCCGCGAGGCGCATCGCGGATGCCCGCGGTAAGCCAGGCATACAAAAACTCAGCGCCCGCGGGCAGAAAACGTCAACAGCACTTCCCAACCCCACCCCCATATCTAGCCGCCTGCCGCTCGCGAAAGAACTCTGCGTAGCTCATCACAGCGCGGTCGGGATGCAACCGCTTCATATGTGAGATGTACGTGTCATAGTCGGGCAAGCCGACCATCAACCGCATGGCTTGCCCGAGATATCGCCCGGCGTTGCGCACATCATCGCTTAAACCAGAAAACATCGCACACCCCGCTCAACGAGTGCCACTCGCACGCTGCCCCGCAGGCAAAATTTCAAACGGTGTTTCAGCCACCGTAGGCCGATCATCACGACGTGCGCGCAGCACAGCAAGCGCCCCATACACGACGACACTCACAACGACGAAAATAAACGCCCCAGCCAGCGCCGCATCGACATAGTCGTTGAACATGATCCGATGCATCTGCGCAATCGACTTCGCGGGCGCGACGATCTTGCCTGCATCGGCGGCTTCGCCGAGTTTCTCGGCATGCGCAAGGAAACCAACCTTCGGATTTACATCGAAAATCTTCTGCCATCCGGCCGCCATCGTGCAGATCAAAAGCCACACGGTCGGCACGAGCGTAACCCACGCGAACCGCTCGCGCTTCATCTTGAACAGCACCACCGTGCCAAGCACCAGTGCAATCCCCGCGAGCATCTGATTCGAAATGCCAAAGAGCGGCCACAGCGTATTGATGCCGCCAAGCGGATCGACCACGCCCTGATACAGGAAGTAGCCCCACGCCGCGACGCACAGCGCCGTCGCGATCAGATTGGCCGGCAGCGAATCCGTGCGCTTGAGCGCAGGGTTGAACGTGCCGAGCAGGTCTTGCAGCATGAAACGTCCCGCGCGCGTGCCCGCATCGACGGCCGTCAGGATGAAAAGCGCTTCGAACAGGATCGCGAAGTGATACCAGAACGCCATCATCGCCTGCCCGCCGATCACCTGATGAAGAATCTGCGCCATGCCCACGGCCAGCGTCGGCGCGCCGCCTGCACGCGCGACGATCGTCGTCTCGCCGACGGCCTTCGCGGTTTGCGTCAGCATGTCGGGCGTCAACACGAAGCCCCATTGCGACACAGTCTGCGCAACGGCATCGGGCGTGGTGCCGAGCACGGCGGCGGGCGCGTTCATCGCGAAGTAGATGCCCGGCTCGATCACGGCGGCCGCGACGAGCGCCATGATCGCGACGAACGATTCCATCAGCATCGCGCCATAGCCGATGAAGCGCGCGTTGGTTTCGTTGTCGAGCAGCTTCGGCGTCGTGCCCGATGAAATCAGCGCATGGAAACCCGACACCGCGCCGCAAGCGATCGTGATGAAGAGGAACGGGAACAGATTGCCCGACCATACGGGACCCGTGCCGTCGACGAACTTCGTCAGCGCGGGCATCTTAAGTTCCGGCGCGACGATCAGAATGCCGATCGCGAGACCAAGAATCGTGCCGACCTTCAGGAACGTCGACAGATAATCGCGCGGCGCGAGCAGCAGCCACACGGGCAACACCGATGCGATGAAACCGTAGCCGATCAGAATCCACGTGAGCTGCGTGCCGCTGAACGTGAACCACGCGGCGAGCGCTGCGGAGTCGTGCACCTGCTGGCCGAATGCGATCGATGCCATCAGCAGCACGAAGCCAATCACCGACACTTCGCCGATGCGGCCCGGACGAATGTAGCGCGTATAGACGCCCATGAAGAGCGCAATCGGAATCGTCGCGGCGACGGTGAACGTGCCCCACGGCGAATTCATCAGCGCCTTCACGACGATCAATGCGAGCACGGCGAGAATGATCACCATGATCAGGAACGCACCGAAAAGGGCGATGACGCCGGGCACGGTGCCGAGTTCCATCTTCACGAGATCGCCGAGCGAACGTCCGTCGCGGCGCGTCGAAATGAAGAGCACGATGAAGTCCTGCACTGCGCCCGCGAAAACGACGCCCGCGAGAATCCACAGCATGCCAGGCACGTAGCCCATCTGCGCGGCGAGCACGGGGCCGACGAGCGGACCCGCGCCCGCAATCGCCGCGAAGTGATGGCCGAACAGCACATACTTGTTGGTCGGCACGTAGTCGAGGCCATCGTTGTGCCGCATGGCAGGCGTCAGGCGCTTGCCGTCGAGCTGCACGACGTGGTTCGCGATGAAGCGGCTGTAGAAGCGATAAGCGATCAGATAGACGCACACGGCGGCGATCACGACCCAAAGGGCGCTGACCTTCTCGCCATGCGCGAGCGCGATGGTGCCGAACGCGAACGCGCCGAGGAGCGCGACTGCCGTCCACACCAGAAAACTGGATGCCCGGTTCATGGGTGTCTCCAATATAGTTACGAACGCCCGTCAGCGCCGCTGGCCGGGCCCATTGCAGCGCGTTGAGAAGGCGCCGCGCATGGTCGAAGATGTGCCATGCTTTGGGCGTGTAGTATTCGTCTTCGTCGAGTGCGCCACAAGCGCACAACTACGTAAGCGCGCTACGTAGTTCTACGTAGGCTCTCCGACCGGTTTTTCCAGATGAAACTCAAAGCGAAGATGTTGCTACTCGCTGTCGTGCCGTTCCTGGCCGCGATCGCCGGCATTGCATTCGGTGTGCGCCATCAGGCGACGGCGCTTGCTACGGCGCAGCACGACACGACTCAATCGTCCTATATGGCGAGCAAGGAAATCGAGTTGCGGCATTACGTCGATCTCGCGACCAGCGCGATCAAGCCGCTTTACGACGAGGCGGGCAGAAGCGCGCGCGACGACGCGATCTTGCGCGACCGCGCGCTCGCCGTGCTCGAAAAGATGGACTTTGGCAAGGACGGCTACTTCTTCGTCTACGATATGCATGGACGCTCGCTGATGCATCCGCGCGAGCCGGCCCTCGTCGGCCGCGATCTGTGGACGTTGCGCGACCCCGCTGGCTCGCTGACCATCCAGCAACTGATCGCTGCCGCGGCGCGGGGCGGCGGATACGTACGCTATGTGTGGCATCGTCCGTCCACGGGCAAGCTCGCGCCGAAGCTCGGCTATGTCGTGCCGCTGGCGCGCTGGGGATGGATGCTCGGCACGGGTATCTATCTCGACGACGTCGATACGACGCTTGCGCGCATCGACCAGCGCGCATCCGCCGATATCGAGCACACGATGTTATGGATCGGTGCGATTGCACTGGCCGGCCTTTGCGTAATCGCTGTTTGCGCGCTGGTGTTGAACGTGAGCGAGTACCGCAGCGCGGATGCGAAGCTCAAGCGTCTTGCGCAGCAGGTTGTCGAGTCGCAGGAAATCGAACGGGCGCGGCTTTCGCGCGAACTGCACGATGGCATCAGTCAGATGCTGGTGTCCGTGAAGCTGTTGCTCGAATCGGCGCTGGCGCGTTTCGAACTGAGCGAGGCGCGTGTGCAGCCGGCGGAAGCTGTGTTGTCCACGGGCATCGGAAGGCTTGGCGATGCATTGCGCGAAGTGCGTCGTATTTCGCATGCGCTGCGTCCCTCGATGCTCGACGATCTTGGCCTTGCCGCGGCGCTCGAACAGCTGACGCGCGAACTGAGCGCGCAGAGTCATCTGTCAATTGGCTTCACGCAGATTGCGCACGATCACGCCGCGCACTTGCCCGATACGGTGAAGACGG
Source organism: Paraburkholderia franconis (assembly GCF_009362735.1). GTDB lineage: Bacteria > Pseudomonadota > Gammaproteobacteria > Burkholderiales > Burkholderiaceae > Paraburkholderia > Paraburkholderia franconis. Next base: position 5,787 of record NZ_WHNP01000051.1, read on the forward strand.
CGCTCTTCCGTATCGCGCAGGAAGCGTTGACCAATATCTTCAGGCACGCGCACGCGACTCGCGCGGCGTTGTCGCTCGAAGTGTCGGCCGGCAATGTCACGCTTTCGATCAGCGACGACGGACGCGGCTTCGATGTCGAGCGCGTGCAGGCCGATCCGCATGCGGGCGTCGGTCTGCGCAATATGCGCGAGCGGCTCGAGGCGCTCAACGGCAACCTGCAATTCGATTCGCGCGCGGGCCATACAATAGTCACGGCGACCGTGCCGCTTTTCGTGAACGGCACGCTTCGGGAAGAACTGGAGGCGAACCACTCATGAGCGATTCAAAGGACGCTGCGCGCCTCATCCTCGTCGACGATCACCCGCTCGTGCGCGACGGCTTGCGCGCGCGGCTGGAGGCTGTGCCGGGCTTTGCCATCGTCGGCGAAGCGGGCAATGCGGAAGAAGCGCTGACGCTCGCGGCTGCGCACGAGCCGGATCTCGTGCTGATGGACGTCGGCATGAACGGCATGAATGGAATCGCGCTGGCTGGGCTCTTTCACGAGCGCTTTCCGGGCATACGCGTGCTGATGCTATCGATGCACGACAACGTCGAGTATGTAACGCAAGCGGTGCGCGCCGGCGCGAGCGGCTACGTGCTTAAGGATTCGCCCGGTGCTGAAATCATTCGCGCGATCGGCGCAGTGCTGGCGGGCAAGACGTTCTTTAGCGAAGGGCTGGGTGCGCGGCTCATCCACGCTTCGGCGATTCGCGATCCTATCGAACGTCTGACGCCGCGTGAACGCGATATTCTCGATCAGCTTGCCGAAGGGCTGTCGAGCAAGCAGATCGCACAACGCAACGGGCTATCGGTGAGAACCGTCGAAACGCATCGGCTGAATCTGAAGCGCAAGCTCGAGATTGAAGGGCAGGCGGAGCTGATCAAGTTCGCGGTCGAGCATCGGCGGTCGGGTTGAGCCGACCGCCGTTGAGTTCAATATCGCGTCGATCGGATGGTGTTACGTGTGCGTATCCGTGCGTCCCATCGCGGTGTGCTTGCCACGATTGAAGTGATGACCGATATGCGTTTGCGCGCGCTCGCTTACCCGGTCGCTCGCGCGGTCGCGTCCTTTGTCGCGATCCGCTGAGACGTGGCCGTTGGTGTTGCTCGTCCCTTTGCTGGTCATGTCACCGGCCGACATGCAGCCCGCGTGGCCCATGCCGGCTCTGACGTCAGCACCGTGATCGCGCGCCATGCACGCCGTCGATGCTCGCAAAGCGTCCGTATTCACGCACGATTTCAGCCGTTGATCGCTTCATGCTATTAGATGCTAGGTGATGTGCACATTTACAACCGGCCCAAATGCGCAGGCAAGCGACGCAAGCTCGAGATAGCTGTCGGCGAGCTTGTCATATCGAGTGCAGACACGGCGAAAATGCTTGATGCGATTGAAGAAGCGCTCAGCCAGGTTGCGCGTACGGTACAGCCCACAGTCGTAGCGGCGATTTGTCTTGCGATTCGAGCGCGGTGGGATGACACCCTTCGCGCGGGTAGCCCGAATCGCTTTCACGAACGCGTCGGAGTCGCAGCCCTTGTCTGCGATAACCGCTCGGGTGCGCAAATGCTCAAACAGTTATACCGCACTCGAGATGTCGGCGATCTGCCCTTCAGTGACGATCAGTCGCAACGGACGCCCCGTCGAACCGATTGCCAGATACAGCTTGGTGCTCGGTCCACCCCCGGGAACGACCGTGCGCTTGCAGCCCACTTTTTTGTAACACCGGCCGAATGCTGGTGTGCCCAATCCGCAAAACTGCCCGGAGCATCCATGAATCTGCGCCTGATGAAACGAGGCGTATTGCGAACAGGGTCGACCGCTTGCGACTGCGTGGGCAAACAGGCGCACACGATGAGTTCCTTCTCGCAGCAACCGCACAAAATCTGCGACGAATGGCGAAATGGCTCGCACCACCACGCACCGGCAACTGAGTTGCCACCGCGTGACGGCTCTTGCGAGCAAGAAGCGCAGGAGCGATAGCGCAGTTCGAAAATCCGTGACTTCTCAGGTCCGCGGTCGCTGCTTCTCGCGGTTCGATATTCCTACGTGGCATTGAGGGCGACCGGCTCAGATCGACCCACATCGGCCGGTCGAGCTGAAACAGCTTTGATGGCTGCTCCCGGAATGCTTCAGACGTTCGGCGCCTCCGCATCTTGAAACAGACCGAGCGGCGCGGCGGGCGCGTAGACTGGCAAATCTCGTCTGTGTGGCTGGTATCTTGCTAGTTCGACATGGATCCATGCGAGACCGGCATCATGCGGCGGGCCCTTTCCGCATATCATGGCCGCCTTCCACCCGCCTATACAGACTGTTCGCATTCCCCGCAGCACCCGCGACAGGATGCATCCACAGCGTGCGGTCTTACCACAACCTATTCACAACGCTTCAAACCTTGACGTCACGGCTATCAAACTCTCTTTTTCTGCTCTCGCTCACCGCGATAGGCATTGCATCGTGCCTCAGCGCACCAGGCGCAAGTGCTGCAGCACAACCACCGTATGACATTCATGCAGCGTCATGGATGTTAGTTGATGGCGAATCGGGCCAGGTACTGGTCGAACACAACGCGGACGCTGAGCGGCAGCCAGCATCGCTCACCAAACTCATGACAGCGTATATCGCGCTTGATGCCCTGAAGCGCGGGTCGGTGCGTTGGGACGAGAAAGTGGCTGTTGACGCGCCAGACATTGGTGAGGTCGGCGGCGATGAGGCAAGGATGTATCTGGTGCCGGGGCAGCACGTACCTGTCAGAGATCTTGTTCAGGGTCTCATTGCCGCATCGGCAAACGATGCCGCCCTGGTGCTGGCCAGGCGCGTTGGTGGCTCGCCTGCCGGATTCGAGCAGCTGATGAACGACACCGCCCGAAAGCTCGGGATGGCCCACACCCACTTTTCAACGCCGTCGGGCACCACAACGCCTGGAAACTACTCGACCGCCCGCGACCTTTCCACGCTGGCCTTGCGCCTGACCAAGGATCTCCCAGAGTACTACACCTTCTCATCCGAGCAGCACTTCGCCTATGGGAAGTTCGAAAAGCGGAACAAGAACTGGCTGCTCGGGAAGGACCCTTCAGTCGACGGTATGAAGACTGGTCACACGCAGGCAGCCGGATACTGCATTGTTGCCACTGCAAAACGGAAGCAGAGCTCCCCTCCGATGATGCGTCGCGTGTTCGCTGTCGTCCTGGGCGCACCCACGGCTAACGACCGTATAACGGGTGCGGGCAGCCTCCTGAACTATGCATTCTCAGCGTACAAGGACTATCCCCTCACGGACGATGCGAGACATCATGTCGTTACGCGCGTGGCCGAGCCAAAGCTGGTGCAGACCAGCAGCCCTTGAAGTCGTCGGCAGTTGAGGACGCGAGGTCGTAACATGCTCGAGGCCGGGGCGGACAGCGACTGGCCCCCGCGCCCCTCACCTGATCATCGCAAGACGATGGACTGTCTGGGCTGGGTCAGCATCGCCGGCCGAAGAATTTCATCCAGTTGTACCTGGGTGAGAAGGCCACGCTCAATGACAATCTCCGCCACGCTCTGGCCGGAAACGAGTGCCTGCTGCGCGACCTGGGTTGCATTCACATACCCGATGTAGGGGTTCAGCGCGGTCACAATGCCGATCGAGTTCTCGACAAGTGACTGCAGTCGCTCACGGTTCGCGGTAATGCCGTCCACGCATTTTGATGCCAATGTCAGGCATCCCGCCCGAAGATGCGCGACGCTCTTGAAAAGACTGTGCGCAATAACCGGCTCAAACGCGTTCAACTGCAATTGACCTGCTTCTGCCGCGAAACTGACCGTGACATCGTTACCGATCACTTCGAACGCAATCTGGTTCATCACTTCCGGGATAACCGGGTTGACCTTGCCCGGCATGATGCTGGAACCCGCCTGAACGGGAGGGAGGTTGATTTCCCCAAAGCCTGCCCGCGGACCACTGGAGAGCAACCGGAGGTCATTGCAGACCTTCGAGAGCTTGACGGCTACGCGCTTCAGTACACCCGACAGTTGCACAAACGAGCCGACGTCCTGTGTTGCCTCAACGAGATTCGGCGAAGTGGTGACGGGAATTCCTGTGACCGAAGCAAGGTGATGGCATACAAGAGGCGCATATTCAGGCGACGTGTTGATTCCAGTACCGATCGCGGTCGCCCCCAGGTTGATTTCGCAGATCAGCTTTGATGCCTCCATCAGGCGATCTTCGTCTTCGCCCAGCATCACGGCAAAGGTACTGAACTCCTGGCCCAGCGTCATTGGCACCGCGTCCTGCAACTGCGTCCGCCCCATCTTGAGGTCGTTTTTGAACTCCTCGGCCTTTCGTTCGAACGAGGCACGTAGCACGTCCATTGCATGCACGAGTTGAACAATACCCATATAAGCAGCGATTTTTAGCGCAGTCGGATAAACGTCGTTGGTACTTTGCCCCAGATTGACGTCCTCGTTGGGGTGCAACGCTGCATAGTCGCCACGTTGACAACCGAGGTACTCCAGCGCGAGATTGGCAATAACCTCGTTTGCATTCATGTTCGTGGACGTGCCCGCGCCGCCCTGAATGACGTCGACCACGAACTGGTCATGCGCCACGCCCTGACGAACCGCCTGGCAGGCCTGCACGATAGCCTTCAGTTTGTGCTCCGGCAGCAGGCCCAGCTGGTGATTGGCAAGTGCAGCCGCCTCCTTGACGCTGGCAAGCGCGTTGACGAGATTCGGGTATGTCGAAATTGGAATGCCCGTGATCGGGAAATTCTGGAGCGCGCGCAGGGTATGGACGCCGTAATACGCCTCCTGCGGAACCGGCAGGTCGCCAAGAAGATCGTGCTCGATACGTTGAGTCGAAACCAGCATTTGATGCTCCAAAGGAAAAGGCAAACCGATGAGGCGCCCGGTCAGTTCTCGAACCGGGCGACGAAAGCTTTTGGGGTCGAGCTGGTCTCAGCTCAGTTGTTGGGGCCGCCCTTCGCGTAGGCGATGCATTGCCTCGCGAGGACTTCAGTGGGGTCAACCAGTTGCACGCGCCCACCGTTACGGCTGACAAATTCGCCAGCCGGAAGAAGGATTGGGAGCTCTGTACATCCGAGGATGATGACTTCAACGCCCTCGGCAATCAGTCCGACGACTGCTGCGGTGATGTCTTCCTGACACTGACCAGTCGTGAAACCTGCCTTGACGCCATTCTTTCCGTAGATAGCATCCATCACACGCGCCTGCAACGCAGCGCGAGGGGCCACCTGATGCAGCCCCTGCGATTCGAGAGCCTTCTGGTAGACACCGCTGCTGATCGTGCCTGACGTGCCCAGCACGCCGATATCGCGCAAGACGGGAAAGGATTCACGCAGGTAGCGCACCGTGACGGTGAGCATGTTGACGATAGGTATCCCGAGATACGGCTGGATCCGGTCAACGAACGCATGTGCAGTGTTGCAGGGGATTGCGATGATGTCGGCGCCACCATCTTCCAGCTTTTTGCACGTGGCGTAGAGCGAGACCGTCGGGTCCACCCCTTCACTGATCAGGTTTTCTGTTCGGTCGGGAATCTGCGGATTCTGCTCAACCAGAAGCTTGATGTGATCCTGGTCGCGCGACGCCGGCGTATGACGGACGACCTTGTCAAGGAAATCGACCGTCGCAGCGGGACCTACGCCACCCACCACGCCGACCTTGAAAACCGGGGCAGGTGAACCGGGACGGCCAGACACGACATACTGTGCATACGCCATGTTGGAATCGACAAGTGGCACCGGCAACTGTCCGATTTCCTCGGCGACGAGGGCGATCTCCGTCATGCCCGGCACGATGACGTCGGCGCCCTGATCCACGAGGCTCTCGCACGCAGTGCGCAACAACTCCACAGGGCGGCCACGGAGATTTCCGCTCTTGATACCGTCAGAGCCATAGATAGCTTCGGTTACCGTATCGGTATCGTCGGTAATACGCGGATGCACGACCTCGAATTCGGGAGCGGCGAAATACCGTTCAAAGAGCCGCTTTTCACGAGCATAATCGGATGCGAGCACGCCGATACGTTTCGCGTCGGGGAACTTCCGCTGCACGTGGCTGCGAACTGCTTCGACAATATCGACAATAGGCAGGCTCGTATTCGCTTTCAGTTCGTCGATAAATGTGTGACTCAGAAAACACGGGAGCACGACCATCGTTACCCCGCGCTTCTCGAAATCCCGGATCATGTCGAAGATGTACAGTTTGCGCTCCGTCGTTGCAGTACTGCCCGCCCCCGCTCCCCTGAACGGGCGCTGCTCGAAGATAACCTCGGCATGCTCGGCGTCGGAGGATGCCGGCGTCGCCTTCACGATCTTGAAGAACACATCGGCACTTGCCAGCGGGCCCAATCCTCCGACTATGCCTAGCTTGCGTCGGCTTTCCGCCACAGTCGCGCTCATCGTGCACTGGCCTCCACCTGCTCAAAGGAGGCGTCCGTCGACTTTGCTTCGCGTGCGGCTTCCCATTTTGCGATGACAGCTGTCGCAACGCTATTACCAATCACGTTGGTCATCGTGCGACCCATATCGAGAATCTGGTCGATCGCCAGGACCAAAGCCACGCCGGCGACAGGCAGATGAAACATCGGCGCGACAGCCGCAACGACGACCACCGACCCGCGCGGCACACTTGCCATTCCCTTGCTGCTCAACATCAGAATCAGCAACATGAAGATCTGCTGCGACACTGGCATCTGGACACCAAAGGCCTGGGAAATGAAAATCGCCGCGAACGCCTGATACATCATCGAACCGTCGAGGTTGAATGCGTAGCCCAGCGGCAACGTGAAGCCGACCACCTTCTTGTCGACGCCGAACTTCTCCAGTTGCTCGGTGAGTCGCGGATATGCGGCCTCGCTGCTTGCCGTCGAGAATGCAATCATCGCCGGTTCACGGACAGCCTTCAGCAGACTCCCCACCTTGCGGCCAAGAAACACGTAACCGATTGCGATGAGGATTGCCCAGAGGATCAGCAGCCCGAGGTAGAACGACCCGATGAGCTTGCCGTAGGTGTAGATCACGTCAAGGCCACGCAGCGTCACGGAAGAAGCGATGGCGCCGAACACGCCAAGCGGCGCAGCACGCATGACGTAGTTCGTGAGCCGAAGCATCACAGGGACCATTCCGTCAATCGCCTGGATGACGACGCCGACACGCGAGTCGCGCTTGAGTGCACTAAGGCCGACACCAAGGAAGAGTGAGAAGACGAGGATCTGCAGGATGTCATTGCGGGCCATCGCGTCCAGCAGGCTAGTCGGGAATGCGTGCGTGATCACGTCCTTGACGTTCAGTGCCGCCGTGTTGAGCCCCGTGTTCACTTCGCTGGAGTTCTCAGTCAGATGCAGACCTGCGCCGGGTTCCAGCGCGTTGGCCATGACGAGCCCGAGCGCCAGAGAGATGAGTGATGCGCTGATGAACCATCCAACCGAGCGCAGCCCAATCCGGCCCACATCGTCGCCGCTATCCATCCCCGCCAGCCCCGACACGAGTGTAACGAAGACCAGCGGCGCGATGATCATCTTGATCAAACGCAGGAAAATATCCGTGACAATTGAAAAGTAGCCAGCGACCGCTTTCAGCGTGGCGAGGTCAGTAATGTTCGTGTGGCACGCGTAGCCAGCTCCGACTCCAAGGAGCATGGCTACCGCGATGCTCAGGGTAAGGCGATTCTTCATGGTCATCCGTCCTGTGACGGCGTGGACGACGGGAAGTGGCCGCCACGCGCGGGAGAAGAAATGAAAGCGGCGCTGGAAGCTCCGCTTTCACCGTAGAACGGATGGTAGGGACGTTCAAAAAGACGCGAATGCTGTTATGACATGCGCCCATGCGAAATTCGCATAACGCGGGAAAACCCTATTCCAGCGTGGCGGAGCCGGCGCGCAGGTGATGCCAGAGCGTATCCAGGAATTCGCTGCGATTCGTTGCATCACGATATGCGCGCAGTTCCACCTGCAGGTGCCAGCTCGCCGGCCCTGCTGGTACGAGGTCGCCATCGGCAAGCTCTTTCGTAATCGTGCTCCTGGGAAGCCAGGCCACTCCTTCCCCCTCCATGACGAGTTTCTTCAGAACTTCCGCCATGTCGGACTCGTAGTGCAGTCGCAACGACAGCGCGTCCGATGCCTTCTTCAACAGCAGCGCCTGGCAACGTCCGAAGTAACTTGTTTCGGTGTAGGAGATAAGGGGCAGCGGACGTTGCTTGGTCCCCGGCAGGCGGAACTTGGGAGCCGAACGCTCGTTTGACCTGCTGGTTGGCATCAGGGTATCGAGACCGACGGTGAGATGCTCGTACCTCGCGGGGTCGAGATGGAGGGGGAGCTCCGGATGATGATAGGCAAACATCAGCTCGCAATTGCCGTTCACGAGCATGAGAATCGAGTCGTGGACGTTCGTCGGAATTACGCGCGCCCGTACCTCCCCGAATTGTGGCGCGAGCGCTTTGAGCCATGTCGGAAGAAAGTTCAACGCAATTGTATGTCCCGCGCAAATCTGCAGACTCTTCCCCCCAATACGCTGTTCGGTGCGAATGATGGCCCGCGTATCGAGAAGTCGGGCAAGGACATCGTCGGCAACTTCGCGAAACAGTTGACCAGCGGGTGTCAGGACGGGAGGAAAGCTGCTGCGGTCGATCAGGTCAGCGCCGACCCACTGCTCGAGTGACTGGATTCTGCGGCTGAAGCCGGACTGCGTGACATTGCGAAATTCAGCGGCGCGGGAAAAGCTCTGATACTGTGCAAGAGCGATGAAATCTTCAATCCATTTGATTTCCATGTTGGCCTTCGGACCGTCTTCGGAATCGTCGATTTTAGCCGTACAGTGACCATAGAGATCGGTTCGGCTGCAGATGCCAGCTCACCGATGAGCGGCTGCTTGTGGCCGGATCCACGATCGACTGGTCGGATCGCGACCGATGTCCCCGCCTCCGTGGGCTTTAGCATACGGTGAATCTGCAGACGACTCATCCATTGGAGCCGTTGGAACTGCTCAACGCGGTTGCGCCGATCGTCCGGCGACGTCGCTAGCGCCATTGTCATCCCATCTTTGACCTGGGCGCTTTGGCTTTTCGCCCACGCGAAGTGGGCTTTATCGGCACGCTCCGTTCATACTCATTCCACCAGGCCGTTAGTGCCTCCATCGTGGGTCCAAGCCCGCGGGCCTTCTGAGTGATCTCGTACTCGACGCGCGGGGGTACTTCCGCGAATACGGTGTGCGACACCAAGCCATCCGCCTCCAGTTCACGAAGCTGCGCTGTCAGCATGTGCTGCGTGATGCCGGGAATTGCTTTTCTCAGCTCGCCGAAGCGATAGATCCGCTGGTTGAGTAGCCACATTATTTCAAGCTTCCATTTGCCGGAAAGGAGCGCGAAGGCACGCCGCATTTCGTCGTGCATGTTGATCTCGTCATCGCTATTGGTCCGGTTTCCCATACTTAAGTGCCATTTTTTCATCCTACTTGCGAGATTTCAACTTACGCGACATTCTCATGCCAAGTCGACTGGATGACTTGCAAAGGAAAACCTCATGCTTGAGAACTATGTATATTGGATCAGCACAGCACTGTTGTCGCTGTTGTATCTGGTCTCCGTTTACCTGTACGTGACCAAACGAGACTTGGTGAAGCAGGCCCAAATCGCGCTGGGCTACTCCGCCGATCATCTAGTGCCCTTCATGATCGTCGTGAAGATCCTGGGCCCTGTCGCCATTCTCTCGCGGCTGAGTGTTCCTCTCAGTGATTTCGCCTATGCCGGCATTTTTTATCACCTGATCTTGTCTGGCATGGCACATCTCGGTGTGCGCAATCCGAAGGCGGCCGTGCCAGCAGTCGTGGGCCTCGTGCTCCTCGCCATCTCATTCGCCACCCAAAACGCTGCTCGACAGGTTCCATCGCCCTATGCGCCGAGCCTGACGCAGCCAATCCACCAAAGTTTCAACTGAATGGAGATGTATATGGGCCGACTTAACGGAAAAGTAGCTATCGTCACGGGCGCCGGTCGAGGTATCGGTCGCGCTACCGCTAAGCTGTTCGCAGCGGAAGGCGCAAAAGTAGCGGTTCTTTCGTTCACCCCCGCCAATGTGGATACCGTTGTCGAGGAGATCAAGGCCTCCGGCGGCACGGCCCTTGGCGTGCCATGCGACGTCAGCGACGTAGAGCAAATCAACGCGGCGATCGCAAAGGTCGTCGAAACCTACGGCCGCATTGACATTCTCGTGAACAACGCCTTCGACCCCAACGCTCCCTTCTCGTCGATAATCGATCTCTCAGTGAAGCAATTGCAGCGCAATTTCGAGGTCGGCCCGATTGCCTATCTGCGCACGATGCAGGCCTGCTATCCCCATCTCAAGGCGAGCGGTGTGGGGCGAGTCATCAATTTTGGCTCGATGGCGGGCGTTGTAGGCCTTGTGGGTTACGGACCGTACAACATGGCGAAAGAGGCGGTTCGTGCCCTGATGCGAACTGCAGCGAAAGAATGGGGCGCCGATAAGATAACCGTGAACAATGTCCTACCGGTCGCTGAAACATGGGGCAAGGAAGCCAACGTGCCCGCGCCAACCAATCCGCTCGGCCGCTATGGATCGCCGGACGATGACATTGCGCCCGTTGTCCTTTTCCTGGCGAGCAAGGACGCGCAGTTCCTGACCGGTTACAGCCTCACCCCTGACGGAGGCTGGATCATCGACAACGCACGCTAATCCACGAGAGCAGATCCCCTTTCTGCATGACCGCACGGGGTCCTGGAATGCCACGTCGTCTCGAAGGCAAGTCTCTTCGATCACCTAATTTTCGATGCGCTCGTATGAGCATCGAAACCGCGCCGTCCAGATTGCTAGCTCGATGGGCGAAAACCAATATCCGTCAGAGAAGTGACCTGTTCCTTGGCGTGATGTAGAAGTGTTAGGCCCGCGCTGTACAAGACCCCGTCCCATCGATCGCAATAAGAGGAGCAATCTGTCCCCGCAGAGCAAAAAAGCGCTAGAGCATCAGCCTCATCGCCTCTGGTTCGTCCGGTTCGAACCAGTCCGGATTCAGTTGCGCCACCGGCCCGAGCGACACCAGAATCTCTCGCAGATGCGCGCGCATCGCGTTTTCCGCGGCGTCGGGATCGTGCGCCTTCAGCCCGCTCACGATCAGCGCATGCTGCTTGATCAGCAGATCCAGCGGCGACACTTCATGCAGGCTCAGATAGCGCACCCGGTCCATCTGCGCCTTGATGTCCTGGATCGTCTCCCACGCCGCAACGCAATCGATGGACTGAGCGATCAGAAAGTGAAACTGCTCGTCGCAGGCGAGAAACGCGGCCGTGTCGTTGAGCCTGGCGGCTGCCTTCTGCTCACGCAGATTCGCGGTGAGCTCCGCCAGTTGAGCATCGGTGATGGCGTCGGCGGCCTTGCGCACAACGGCAGCCTCGATCGCCTCGCGAATGAAACGCCCCTCGCGTACCTTGCGCGGGGAAATCCGCTTCACGAACGTGCCGCGCTGAGGCAACACCTGCAGCACGCCGGCCTCGACGAGCTTGATGAATGCTTCGCGTACGGGTTGACGGGACACCTGAAACGCCTCCGACACCTCTTTCTCCGAAAGCGGTGTGCCGGGCGCGAGCAGGCCGGTAAAAATCGCCTCACGCAACGAGCGGAAGATCTGCTTGCCGATCGGCTCGTGCGATTCGACGGACAAACCCGCCAGCGCGCCGCGCAGCGGCGTTTTCTGCTCGCTGGACACCACGCGTGCGCGACTCGCGGCAGGTGGTGCAACGGTCAGCGCGCCGGTTCCTTTCTCGCGCCGCGACGCGGCCTTCGGGCTTGCTATTTTCGTGTCCATACCGGGTAATCGAAGACTAATATCGCAAAACTACCATACTAGTTTACGCTCTGCTGGCTCTTTTTGCGATCTGGGCTCGCGGATGAAAACAAGCGCACACAGCGCGCCGATCACGGCAATCGCCCCCGCCAGCACAAACGCGCTGCCGTAAGCGCCGTGCGTCACCTGCACGATGAAGCCGGTCACGGCCGGTCCAATCACGCCCGCGAGATTGGCGAGCAAATGCACGAACCCGCCGACGCCGCCCACGTTCTCACGGCGCACGGTGTCCTGAATCACCGCCCAGTAGACCGAACCCGTGACATACAGGAAGAAGATCGACACCGACATCAGCGCCACCGCACCCTGCATGCTCTGCACGCGTCCGGCGAACCCGACGCACACGGCCGCCGCGCCGAGACAAACCGACAGCACGATCCGGCGCGACGACAACGGCTTGCCAGTCAGACGCAGGATGAAATCGGTGATGAAACCGCCTGCCGCGAGTCCGATACTGCCGAGCACCCACGGGATTACGGTAGCAATGCTCATGTCGTGCAGCGACATATGATGCGCTTCCGTCAGATAGGTCGGAAACCACGACAGGAAAAAGAACAGCACGTAGTTGTAGGAGAAGAACGCGAGCGCGGTCGCCAGAATGATCGGTTGCTTCAGGTAGAAGCCGAGTCCCGTCTTCTTGCCGGCAGGCGCATGTTCCATCGACGAAACCTGCTGCTGGCCCGAGACGATCAGATCGAGTTCGGCCGGCTTCACACGACTGTTCTGCCGCGGATGCTCGGTCGTGGTCATCGACCAGAGCACGAGCCACGCGAGGCCGAACACCATGATCGCGACGAACGCCCAGCGCCATCCGAACTCGATCGCCATATAGCCGACGACGGGGCCCGCGAGCGCGCCGCCGAGCGGCGTACCCGAGCTGATGACGCCGATCGCGCTCGCCACTTCACGGCGTGGGAACCAGTTGTTCACCATCTTGCTGTTCGACGAACTGAACGGCCCTTCACCCATGCCGAACAACACGCGCAGCACGATCAGGGAAACGATCCCGCTCGCGAGCGCCGTCGCGCCGCAGAAGATCGACCAGATACCCATCGCACCGCCGAACACTTTCTTCGCACCGAATTTGTCGGAAGCCACGCCGCCGATGAAATTGAACAGCGCATAGCCGATGAAGAAGCTGCTGAACACGATGCCCATCTGCGCATGCGAGAAGTTCAGGTCTTTCTGGATCAGCGGCGCGGCAATCGAGAGCGCCGCGCGGTCGAGGTAATTGATGACGCCCGCGAGAAACAGCAGGCCGACGACGAACCATCGCTGGCTCTTGATCATGGTGTGTGTCTCCAGTACTCCGCCTCTTTGTGTGTCCGGGCGGTTCATGTGGAAAGGGTTAGTCGAAGTGCAGATGAACCTTTATCGACTGGGTGCGGTCATGCGCGACTTCGAAAGCGCGGTTGGCTTCTTCGAGCGAGAATACGTGCGTCATCAGCGGGCGCAGATCGATCTTGTGCGCGCCGAGTTCTTCGGCAGCGACGGCGTATTCGTCGGTAAAGCGGAACGAACCCTGATACCGAAGCTCTTTCGACATCACGAGATTCGCCGCCACGGGCGATTGCCCCGCCGGCAGATTGCCGACCTGAATAACCGTGCCGCCCGCGCGCGTGGCGCGTAATGCAGTATCGAGCCCAGCCGTACTGCCCGACGCTTCCAGCACCACATCGAAAGTGCCGCGCTGCTGCGCCCATTGATCGATGCGTGCGTGATCGGTGGCGAGCACGCTTTCGTCGGCGCCGAGTGTCGTCGCCATCTGCAACGCTTTCTCCGCGAGATCGAGCGCAACGATCCGGTGTGCGCCCGCACGCTTCGCCACCGCGAGCAGAATGCAACCGATCGGTCCACAACCCACCAGCAGCACCTTCGCTCCGACGAGCGACCCGGCGAGCCGCAGCGCGTGCAGCGCCACCGCGAGCGGTTCGGCCATCGACGCCTGCGCGAAGTCGAGTCCGTCCGGCACGGGCACGCACTGATGCGCACTCACCGCAATGAACTGGCGGAACATGCCTTGCATATGTGGAAACGTCGATGCGCTGCCCATGAAACGCATGTTCAGGCAATGATTCGGCATGCCCTTGACGCAGTACCTGCAGGTGCCGCAGTTGAGTCCGGGATTCACGGCGACACGTTGCCCCACGGCGAGACCACTCACGCCTTCGCCGAGCACCGCGACTTCACCCGCGACTTCATGGCCCAGCACGAACGGTTCGCGCACCGCAAAGTCGCCGCTCTTGCCCTTGAAGTAGTACGAGAGATCCGAGCCGCAGATGCCGCCGGCACGCACGCGAATCTGGACCTGACCGGCTTGCGGATGAGGCGCATCGAGTTCGTCGATGAGGAGTTTCTTCGGTTCGTGAAGAACGGCTGCAAACATGGTCGTGGTCCTGTATCGAGGTGTTGCCGTATCGGCGTGCTCAGTGGTGCGATCAGTGGCGCGCGGCGAATGCAGCGGAAGCGTGCGGTTCGCGCGAGGCCGCTTCGCGTTGCGGCGCGCCCCAGTCATGGAGATCGCCGCCGCGTCGCGCGGGAGCGGTTTCGGGTAGAAGGAAAATGCAGACGGCCGAGATGATTCCGAGCAGCGCCACATAGATGACAAGCCCAATCGAATTGCCGTGCGTCGCCTGAATCAGCTTGACCGCGACGAGTCCCAGCACACCGCTGCCGATCAGCGATCCGATCTGCCAGATGAGCGCAATGCCGCTGCATCGAACGCGCGCCGGAAACAGCTCGGGGAAAAGCGAGGCCTGAGGCGCATAGCACAGGCCGTGACCAACCGAGATCGCGAGAATCATCGCCGCCTGAATTGCGAGGCGGTTGCCACTGTCGACTGCATGAAACAACGGTACGACGAGCAGCACTTGCAGCACCGCGCCCGCGATGAAAGTCGTGCGCCGGCCAATGCGGTCCGATAGCGCGCCCGCCATCGGAATCGCGAGCAGTTCAAGTACCACGGCGACGATAATCGTCTGCAGCAGCAGGCTTTCGCTGATGTTGTGCGCACGTCCGTAGGCGAGCACGATCATCGTGTACATCGCGAAGGTGCACGCCTCGATCAGCTTTGCGCCGACGCCTTTCACGATAGTCGGTCCGAACTGTTTGACCACCTCGACGACCGGCCGCGACTCGACTGCCTTGGTCTCGCGGATGCTGGCGAAAATCGGCGATTCTTCCGTGCGCAGCCGGATATACAGGCCCACCACGACCAGCACGATGCTGCCCAGAAACGGCAGGCGCCAGCCCCAGTCCATCAGTTGCGCATGCGTGAGCGTTGCGCTCAGCAACGCGAAGAGACCGGACGGAATCAGAAAGCCTGCCGGCGCGCCGAGCTGCACGAGACTCGCAAAAAAGCCGCGTTCGCGAGGTGGCGCATACTCCGCCGTCAGCAGCACCGCGCCCGCCTGTTCGCCGCCGACGCCGAAACCCTGCAGCACGCGAATCAGGATCAGCGAGGCAGGCGCCCAGATGCCGATCTGCGAATAGTCGGGCAACAGGCCGATCACGAACGTTCCAAGCCCGACAACCAGGATCGTGACGATCAGCGCCTTCTTGCGTCCGATGCGATCGCCGAAATGCCCGAACACGATGCCACCAAGCGGCCGCGCCACGAAGCCCACGGCATACGTTGCGAATGCCGCGAGCGTGCCGATCAGCGGATCGCTCGACGGGAAGAACTTCGCGCCGAACACGAGCACCGCGGCCGTGCCGTACACGAAGAAATCGTAGTACTCGGCGGCGGTGCCGATTGTCGATGCAGCCGCCACGCGCCGCAACATCGCACTGGTTTTCTTGTCTGCCATGCCTGTCTCCTGGCCGTCGTTCTATCTATCGATGGGGGCTTACCAGTTCCACAGCGTGCCGTCTTCGAGCCGCGCAACGGGCAGATACGCCGGGTCGTAGGGATAGCGCGCGGCCACTTCCTCATCGATATCGACGCCATGACCCGGTGCCTCGCCCGGATGCATCATGCCGCGATCGAAGGTCCACGCATGCGGGAACACGTCGAGCGCTTCCTTCGGGAAACCCATGTATTCCTGCACGCCAAAATTGGGCACCCACAGGTCGAAGTGGAGCGCCGCGCCCATGCAGACAGGCGACAGATCCGACGGGCCGTGACAGCCCGTGCGCACCTGATAAAGTGAAGCGAAGTCGGCGATGCGCTTCAGGTGTGTGATGCCACCTGCGTGCGTCAACGTCGCGCGGATGTAGTCGATCAACTGCTCTTCGATCAGTTGCTTGCAGTCCCAGATGCTGTTGAACACCTCACCGACTGCAATTGGCGTGACCGTGTGTTCGCGGATCAGACGGAAGCCCGCCTGGTTTTCAGCGGGCGTCGGGTCTTCCATCCAGAAGAGCCGATAAGGTTCGACGGATTTGCCCAGGCGCGCTGCTTCGATGGGCGTGAGACGGTGATGCACGTCGTGCAGCAGGTGGGTATTGAAGCCAAACTTGTCGCGCACGGCTTCGAAGAGCTTCGGCACGAAGTCCAGATACTTTTCCGATGACCAGCTTTGCTCCTCGACGGCACCTTTGGTCGCGGGCTCATACATGCCGGGGCCCTTCGAGACGCCATAGACCGAACGCATGTTCGGCACGCCGCACTGGATGCGGATCGCCTTGTAGCCGGCTTCAATGTGCTCTTCATAGCGGTCGAGCGCCTCGGGAATATCACGCCCGGTCGCGTGGCCGTACACCATCACGCCTTCACGCGACGCACCGCCCAGCAGCCGGTACAGCGGCAGGTTCGCCACTTTGCCGAGAATGTCCCACAGCGCCATGTCAACAGCGGCGATTGCAGTCATCGTTGCGGGGCCGCGGCGCCAGTACGCGCCCTTGTAGAGAAATTGCCAGATATCTTCGATTCGTCCCGGATCGCGCCCGATGAGCAACGGGCAGACATGGTCCTTGAGATACGAAGCCACCGCGAGTTCGCGGCCATTCAACGTGGCATCGCCGATGCCGTGGACGCCCTCGTCCGTGACCACCTTGAGCGTGACGAAGTTGCGGCCGGGACACGTGACGATCACATCGGCGCGGACGATTTTCATGGGGATTTCCTTGAGTCGCATTCGATGGAGCTGATGCTACCATACAAGTATATTCAATCGTCAACAACGGGTTTTCCCGCGCTTGGGACCAGACATGACCGACAGACCATCGCTTTGCCGTAGTGCCCTCGACTCATTGAACGACCACGTGCTCGGGCCGGCATGGCGCGATCCGCGCATCGGCATCGTCCATCTGGGGATTGGTAACTTTCATCGCGCGCACGAGGCCGTTTATACGGAGGAAGCGATGCTCTCGGCAGGCGGCGACTGGGGCATCTGCGGCGTGACGTTGCAGGGCGACGTGGTCAAGCGCGACGCGTTGATGGCGCAGGACGGCTTGTATAGCGTGGTGGAACGCGGACCCGAAGGCGTGCGCGTCACGGTGATTCGCGCGCTCAAGGAAGTGCTCGCAATGCCACACGATCGCGCGCGTCTGTTCGAATTGCTCGCCGATGAAAACGTGCGGATCGTCTCGCTGACGGTCACAGAGAAAGGCTACTGCCGCGATACGCGAACGGGCGATGTAGACCTGAGCCACGAAGGAATCACGCACGATCTGGCGCATCCTGACAATCCGTCGACTGTACCGGGCATTCTCACCGCCGCGCTCGGGCAAAGACGCGACGCCGGCACGCCGCCTTTCACCGTGCTGTCATGCGACAACCTCTCGCACAACGGTGCCGCACTGAAGCAGGCAGTCGCGTCTTACGCACGCGTACTCGACGAGGAACTCGCCGACTGGATTGACTCACATGTCGCGTTTCCGTCGACGATGGTGGACCGCATCGTGCCCTCAACCACCGATGCGGAACGCGACGCCGCGCTGAGCGCATTAAATTTTCACGACGCCGTGCCCGTGCCGTGCGAGCCGTTTCGCCAATGGGTGATCGAGGATCGCTTTCCGGCAGGACGCCCCGCGTGGGAGCGAGTCGGCGCGCAACTCGTCGACGACGTGATGCCGTTCGAACTCGCCAAGCTGCGCATGCTCAACGGGACGCACTCGACGCTCGCGTATCTCTCGATGCTCGCTGGCTTCTCGACGATCGATGAAGCGATCGGCCATCCACCTCTGAGAGCACTGGTCCACGCGATGATGACGGACGAAATCGCGCCTACGCTTGACGTCCCACCCTCGTTCGATGTGCTCGCCTATCGAGATGCGCTGCTCGCGCGCTACGCAAACACGGCGCTCAAGCATCGCACCGCGCAGATTGCGATGGATGGCAGTCAGAAGATCCCCCCTCGGCTGCTGGCGACAATCGAGGCCCGTATGAACGCGGGACAATCGATCGAACGGTTGACACTGGCCGTTGCAGCATGGCTCGTGTTCCTGCGCGGCCACGCCGACGATGGCACGCGCTATGAAATCAACGACCCGATGGCTGTGCGCCTGAGTGCAGATGTCCCCACCGACCCGGAACAACTCGTCGAAACCATGCTGTCGGTCAAGGAGGTGTTCCCGCCCGAACTGGCGAACCACGACGTTTTCCGGCGACAGCTAGTGCAGGCTGTCCGGCTCATCCAGCACGGGGCACTACAAGCCATTGCGATTGAGCGCGGCTGACGTGGCGTGTCTTCTTTCGCTAGTCAACGGCGCACGGCCATCCATCGCTACGGAGATATCGTTCCACGCCGCGAAGGTCGTCCGGAGATTGTTGACTTGCAGGCTGTACAGATTCCGTCGGGAAACCGACGTTCGACTGCGCCTCCACACGGACCGGTAACAAACCGCTTCCGGCCCGAATCCGGGCGCACAGCGAACGAACCAAATCGGTAGAGTCGAGATGTGGCGCGGTAGCGGTAGGTTCGGTTTGTCTGTTGCCGCCCCTTTCGTTTGGCGGTGCCCAAGTAACCTCGCCGTAGCCCCGTTTCCACACCCCGCTCATCGAACCGGACATGCAGATCTCCCGCATCAAATGAGTTCGACCACATTGTGCGATAGGTGGCGTTGGCTCAAATGTGGTCTTGCGGCGCCCGAGCCGGAATCGTCACAGGATCCGTCCAGCTGAACGCCACATAAAAGCCTGCTACAAGGACCGGAGAAACGCCATCAGCGCCGGATCGTTGGCCCACCGCTTGTTCGCTTTCCGATCGCTGGGGATAGCAAGCCGCGCCAGGGCGTTGGCCTTTGTCTCCAGGTCAATTTCGGCGTAGACGTTGGTCGTATCGATGGAGACATGACCAAGCCACGCCCGTACGGTAATGATATCGACACCGGATCGAAGCAGGTGGGTCGCAGTTGAATGTCTGATGCTGTGCGGGCTGACGCGCTTGGATGCGAGCGAGGGCATCTTGGCTCGCGCCTTGACAGCGTAACGCTCTACGACCGCGTGTATGCCGAAACGCGTCAGGGGTTGCCCACAACGATTGAGGAATACCCGTTCCTGCGGTGGACGTTGGCCAGCGAGGTTGCACAGCTCGTGGACGGTGTCGGCCCATAACGGACACTGACGCGGTTTGCGTCCCTTGCCGAGAATGCTCACGCTGCTGGAGATCGCATCGACGCTGCCGATGGTGAGGTGGGCCGCTTCGTCCGCCTGCGCACCGGCATTGTAGAGAAACAGCAACAGGGCGTAGTCACGGCGACCTTGAGACGTACGCCGATCTGGACAGGCAAGGAGCGCATCCATTTCAGGTTTGTCGAGATAGGGTATCGCCGCTCTTGTAGTCTTCTTGTAGGGGATGCTGCGCAGCTGGGCGCACCATTGGATATGTTCCGGGCTGTGCTCGCCAACGAATCGAGCCAAAGCATGGATAGCAGCAAGGCGCTGATTCCGCGTCGCGCCGCTGCATCCGCGACAGACTTCGATATCTGAGAGGAAGTCCCGGACGGTCTCGGCCGACACATCTGTCATTGCCAGCCGGTCGACCGGTTTATGGGCACGAGCCGAAACGAAAGGAATCAGTTGGCACAGCGTGTCGCGGTAGCTCTGCTGGGTGTTGCGAGCGAGGTTCCGCTCGCCGATCAGGTGCTCGAGCAGGAAACGCCGGGACCCATGGGCCAAGTAGCATTGCGTCATGCATGATCGTCACCTCCCCGAGCGTAGCGCTCGAACCGTACGCTCGCCTGTCGCAGCAGCTCAGGCGTCATGGTCAGGTAGCGTTGAGTGGCGGCAATATGCACGTGACCAAGATAGGTTGCCAACTGAGGCAGCAAGCGTTGTACGTCGGCACCTTCGCGATACCAGGAGACCAACCGGGTAACCGTATAGGTGTGCCGAATATCATGAAGTCGTGGCTGATACCGCGCGCCATCGTCACGATATACCGGTGCGCGTTCGCGTAACTGTTTGAAGGCATACTCGGCGCCGGCTCTGGACAGGCGCTGTCCGCGTTCCGTCAGCAGGAAAGCGGCGTCAGGACTGAGCGGCGGCCATTTGTTGCGTTCGGCGGCATACTGAACCAGCACCGATGTTAGATCTGGTCCGGTGGGCACCAGCCGGGTCTTGTAAAATTTGCTTTCACGGATGCAAAGGATTCCAGAGTCCAGATCTACATCCGCCAGATTCAGACCGACAGCCTCGCCGATGCGAAGCCCGGTACCATAGAGCAGTAAAAGGAGTGTGTCCGGCAGGGTAGCGACGACAGATTGCAGCGCTCACGATCCGCCGTCGCCGCCAGTAGACGCTTCATCTCTTCTCGCGAATAGATGTACGGCACGAAGGTTCGGGGTTCCCTTGGTACCGTTAAGGGTAATGGCGAACTGTTGGTGTAGCTGCGAGCAATGGCAAAACGGTAGAAGCCGCGCAGCGCGCTGAGCTTGCGATGCCAGAAAGCCGTGATGGGACCATTGCCGGCGAGGAAAGTATAGACACGATCCGCGTCGACCTCGCGCATATCGATGTCGCCGAGCGTTCGATAAAAGGACTTCAAGGTACGCGCTTCAGTGGCAAAGCGCATCCCCAGTGACTGTTTGTAGGCCACGTACGCGGCGACCGCTTCAGCCAGTTTCATAGCAGGTCTCCCAAGGCAAAGTCGGCAACCTGCCTCAGGCCAGCCCGATCGACCTTGGCATAGGTGCGCGTTGCATAGGCGCTGCGATGACCCAGGTGGTCACCGATTTCCTTGAGCGAGAGTCCCTCAGCCACGAGGCGGGTCGCGCACGCGTGTCGAAGGGAATGCGGTCCACCACGACGGCAACTGATGTTCAGAACCCGCAATCGTCGGTTGACCAGGTAGTGCAAACTCGTAGGCGCGAGCGGACGAAACGGCGCTCGTATGGTGAGAAACAAGGAGCGCGAGACAATGTGAGGTCGCACCTGTTCCAGATACCGCAGAATTGCTCCACCTACCTCGATTGCAAGCGGGTAGTCCTGTTTGCCCCGCTGCTTTGGACGGCTGATGTGAAGGATGTCATGTTCCCAGTCCACGTCGTCCAGAGTCAAGGCAACGACTTCCCCCCTTCTCAGTCCGTAGACCGCCAGGAGCAACAGAATGGCCCGGTCCCGGTTATCATGGGGACTATCCGTATCGGTGCTGCGAATGAGTCGCTGCACGTCTTCCCACTTCGGCCCGACTGGAAGCGTCTCGTGGCTGAACAGACGTGGTCCTTCGATACCGGCGGCGAGTCTCTTCGAGCACCAGGTTTGCTCGCCCGCGTAGCGGAGGAAACTTCGCAGCGCGCCGGCAAGGCTGGCCATCGATACCCGGGACCAGCCTTGCTCTCGTCTCACCGTAAAAAAGGCGTCGACCTGTTCGAGCCGCATCTCACCGATGCTGCTTCCTTGCTCGCTGAGCCAGCACAAAAACGCCTGAACGTGCCAGCATCGATTGTGGATCGTGTGTGACGACAGCCCGCGCTCCTCGCGCAAGTAGCTGTCGAACCGTTGAACCAGATCGGCGAATGGCGGCGTCTCCGATTGTTGCTCCTGCAGTCGTCCCAGGAAGCGAAGCCAGGCCGTCGCGGTCTGAATAAACCGTTCCCGAGAGAACCGTCCCGTCAGGATTCGCTGATGCCGTCGCTGGTAACGAACCCAGCGATCGGCTGCCATCTCGACCTCCGCGGACGGAACCAATCGCCCGTTGTCGAGCGCTATCCGCCGCGAGATAGCCAGGAGCTCAGGGGCAAGGCCCAACAGCGTTGAATGGGCTGCGCCGCCCTGTGCGCAGTGGGCCAGATAGCGCTCTCGATCATCGGCCGATGGACCATTGCAATGACGAGCCAGTACACGAGGGTAATGAAACAACGTATCGAACATGATCGGATCTCCGATTTGACCTTCGGATCTCCGACGCTACGCCGACGCCAATTTATGTGGCCTTCAATAGGCCTACACTGCTGACGAACCTCGTCCCGTTCCCGCAAGACCACATTTGAGCCAACGCCACCTATCGCAAAAAATGTGGTCGAACTCATTTGTTGCGGGAAAACCGCATGCACGGTTTGACGTGGCGGGAGCTGGAAACGTGACTATGGCAGCCGGACTGAGGTCCACCGCGAAAGCGGTGGAGAGACCACCGGAGCCTACCGTGCGCGCGCCAGTTCTCGACCCTACCTTAGGGGGCCGCGCCGCAGCAGTGCGGCGCGGCTACCCCGACCGGTCTACGTCGGTGGATCGGCCGCGACACGCCCATCGAGTACAACATGGTCGTCAAGAGCCACCCCGATCCATGCCATCATCGGCAAGCAACGCGGCCGCTCTCTACTCCGCTGCCTGAGCCGGTTCGGGCAAGAGCTTCGATGGGCCCAAGATCTCGACGCGCACATTGGACATGCCGGCGCGACTCGAGCTCCAACGCAGCCAACTCGCCGACTTCCCTCGCCGCCTCCCAGTCCGCGAGGCTTTGCACCCATCAAACAAACGGTTACTGATACCGTCGCCGATGGCCACCGCCGGCAGGGACTCCATTGCGTGCGTTTCCGCGACTACTGCTTTGGCGCGCTTTGGAAGACCTCGCTCAGATGCTGGTCCTCAAGGACGGGCGTGATCTGCAGCGCCATCAAGTCGTTCCACATGTAGGCGAACTGGGTGAGCTTCTTTGGGTCGGTTGTCTCGAGCAAATCGAAGCCACCGCTCAGATCGACTCTCGTCCACCTGCCGAGCAACGTGACGCCTTCGGGCGGCAGTCCCCCGGTCTTCTGGAATCGTTCGATGGCTTCGGCCCGGACACGCGCGTCCGGGGCCCATGTGAATGTCAGAATGAATTTCATTGCCTGCCTCCTTGATGGTTGCCCGTTGGCACCTCATATACGTGCCGTCGAATCCGGCGGATGCAGGGTCGTGAACGGAACTGTCTGCAATGCGCGGCTCGCTGATACACTGCCAGCCGAGAGCAGTTTTCGTGCAGCGTTCAATCGGTTGCAGGCATGATGGACACGTCACGCAATACTGGGGGCGACGACCTTGGTCCGCTGGGCGAATCGGACACCAGCCGTCGGGATCGCTTGAACCGGATTCTGCTGCGTGTGGCGCGAGGCGACCAGGCGGCCTTTGCCGAGCTCTATCGCCTCACGTCATCCAAGCTGTTTGGTGTCTGTGTGCGGATGTTGCGCGATCGCGGCGAGGCCGAAGACATGCTGCAGGAGGTCTACACCACCGTGTGGCGGCGCGCGGACACGTTCGATCCGTCACGCGCCAGCGCGATCACCTGGCTGGTGACCCTGGCGCGCAACCGCACGATCGACCGGCTGCGCCAGCACCGCGAAGCGCAGTTGGACGATGCGGCGGATCCGGATATCGTCGATGACCAACCGTCGCCGGCGGCGATCGCCGAGCGGAGTCAGGAGCGGCGGCGTCTCGAGCGCTGCCTGGAAGCGCTCGGCGAGCAACAGCGCAAGGCGGTGCGTGAGGCCTTTTTCTCCGGCGTCACGTATAGTGAGCTGGCGGGACGTGCAAGCGTGCCGCTGGGCACCATGAAAAGTTGGATTCGGCGCAGCCTGATGCAGCTCAAAGCCTGTCTCGAACGATGAGCACGTCCTTTGACCACGATGACGAGGAGCTGCGTTGCGCCGAGTACGCGCTGGGCCTGCTCGACGCGGCTGAACGCGGCGAGGTTGAAGCTGCGATGCGGCGCGATCCGGGTCTTGCCGCGCGAGTGGCGCGCTGGCAGCAGCACCTGGCGCCGCTGGCCGAGGACATCGGTGAAATTGCGCCGCCCGCAAGCGTATGGACCCGCGTGCGGTCCGACCTGGGTTTCGTCACGCCGGTGCACGCCGAGCCACGCGCGCGATGGTGGGACAGCCTGCCATTCTGGCGCTGGATTGGGATCGGCGCGAGCCTCGCGGCGGCATCGCTGGTGACGGTCACCGTCGTGTCGATTCGTCAGTCGTCTGTAACGACGGTGGCGGGCGAGTACCTCGTTGCCAATATCGCGCCAAGCGGTGGCATCGCGCACTGGACCGCGACGGTCGATCTCAGGAGCGCCCGCGTCGTGGTCGTCCCGGCAAGCGTTACGGCCGTCGCGGCGGGCCGTTCGACCGAACTCTGGCTGATTCCGCCTAGTGCCAAGGCCATCTCGCTCGGCGTCATCGCCTCCGATCAACCCACCACGGTCGCATTGCCCCGCGACGTACTGGCGCGCATGACGACCCAGGCGGTGCTGGCGGTCTCGCTGGAGCCGCGCGGCGGCTCGCCTACCGGGCAGCCCACCGGCCCGATCCTGGCCACTGGAGCGGTGCGCGGGACCTGAACGCATCCGCACGATCACTCCGCTCGTATCTGCTGCCGCTTCCGATCCCGGAGGCTGGCACATTCGACGGAGATGACAAAATGCGAATTCACGACAGCAGGAAATTCATCGGCGCGGCGCTCACGTTCGCGCTAGCGCTCGGCCTCAGCGCGCCCGTAGTCGCGGCGGATTCGACGACCACGAACGAAACGGTGATGGTCGGCGGCGCTGCGATGTATCCGAGCAGGAACATCGTGCAGAACGCGGTCAACTCGAGCGACCACACCACGCTGGTCAGCGCGATCAAGGCGGCAGGCCTGGTGGACACGCTTTCGGGCGACGGACCGTTCACGGTGTTCGCCCCGACTAATAAGGCGTTTGCGGCACTGCCGTCCGGCACGGTCGACATGTTGCTCAAGCCGGAACACAAGAACAGCCTGATCAAATTGCTCACTTACCACGTGGTGCCGGGCCGGCTCACCGTGCGCGATTTCGACCGGGCGATCAAACAAGGCGGCGGCAAGGCAACGCTGACGACGGTCCAAGGCGACACCCTCACGCTCGGTCGCGATGGCAAGTGGCTCACGGTCAGCGACGACAAGGGCGACGTCGCGCATGTCACGATCAGCAATGTGATTCAGTCCAACGGCGTGATTCACGTGGTCGACGCCGTATTGATGCCATGAGGGCTCACCTCGTCTTGTGAGGCGCGTGCCGTCCGGCACCCGTCCGTAGGCCGGGCGGCACGCAGCGCCAATGCGTGGCACTCAGAGAAGCCGCTGGCGCGACAAGGAATATAGAGAGGCGCCACTCCAGCAGCACATTGTTCCCGTGGCGAGCCTCACTTACATCCGGACGACGCTATACACGGATCTTCCGCGTATATCGGCTCGACGGCAAAAAGCAACTTGCACACGGCCTTGGCCTACGCACGGTCCATACGGGACTGCGACCAAGTGCACTTGGCTGCCTGCGAGCGTATGCGAAATCATGAAGGCTCGGCGGATCCAGTTCCTCGGGCCGAGCTTGCTGTAGCCGTAGTTGATCGGCTGAAAACTTTGGCGACGTCGCACTCTAGCCCGTTTCTTCCAGCCACGCTCACATGTGCGCGGTCAGGTGCTTCAGGTCACACGCTAACGACGTATTGGCTCGAAACGACCTGCATCCAGTAATGCCTCGCTCCGTCGGGTACAAGGGGGATCGCGTGAAATCGGGCTTCAAATGCGCACCCCGCTCTTCGTCCTATCGAAAGGAATTCCCGCGTCGCGATCGCACGGCCGTACGCAAGGCGTGGAGTAAAGTTTTCGGCGATGCGTCTGCAGGCAATGCACCCCAAGGGGAGGCGAGCCGTGAGAGTCATTCTTTACGTCCGTGCCATCGCCTTGTCGATGCTGTCAGCACATGCTTACGGCAATCCAGCCACCTATCCGCCATTACCGGCGCTTAACATTGACATCTCGGAAACGTCCGTCTCCGGACTCTCGTCAGGCGGATTCATGGCGGTGCAACTGGCAGTTGCCTATTCGTCGATCATCAAGGGCGTGGGGGTTATCGCGGCCGGTCCGTACTACTGTTCCCAAAATGACCTTCTGATTGCCACGTCCCGATGCTCGTGCACCATCCAGCCGTCCAGCGCCTGCGACGTCTCGCAAACCAGCACTGATGTGCCGAAGCTCGTCTCGTTGGCGAGGGCTTCTTCGGCAAGTCACAGCATTGACGATGTCGCGAACATCACGCGGCAACGCATCATCACAATCTCGGGCGCGAGCGACGCGACCGTACCGCCGCCAGTCGTCACGCAATTACAGCAGTTCTATGCCGCACTGGGCGTGCCGGCGCAAAGCATCTCGAAGGTCGAGCTCGCCGATGCCGGCCATACGATGCCCACCGCGAACTATGGAGTCGCGTGCGCCAGGAGTGAATCACCCTTTATCGGCAAGTGCCATGTTGATGGCGCGAAAGACATCCTTGGGTGGATCTACGGTCCCGACCCGCTCGTGGCACCTGGTACGACGACGCGACAGGGTCGCTTCATCCGTTTTGACCAGACCCGCTATCTGCCCACGAACCGCCCTTCGAGTTTCACCTGGACGACGGGCATGGATACGACCGGCTGGCTCTATGTACCGAACGCCTGTGATGCCGGTGCAGCTTGCCGGTTGCACGTCGCGCTGCATGGCTGCGAGCAGGGTCAGGACTATCTGCCGCTCAGCTCGCGGTCTGCGGGCCTGTTCTATGGCACGACATTCATCCGGCACGCAGGCTACGCGCAGTGGGCGGACAACAACCGGATCGTCGTGCTGTTTCCGCAGGCTGTTTCCATTCCCGGACTCAACCCGAACGGCTGCTGGGACTGGTGGGGCTACACGGACAGTCACTTCGCCGACCAGCAAGGCATTCAGATGCGCTCGATCCGTAACATGATCGGACAGCTGACCTCTGGCGTCAGGCGTTGATCGACCGGCATTGCGGGAGTACGGCGATTCGAGGATGACGCGATGAGACTCGTAACCATGCGTCGGGCAGCGACTGCGGCCGCAACCGCGTTGCTGGTCAGCCTCGCTCACGCGACGGCTGCGGAAGAAGCGTTCGGCAGTCCGGGCGTCGCGGCGATGCACGGACCAGCGCAGAAGTTCTTTCTCGGCACTGCACTGAGTCCCTCCTCGCAGATCTATTTCACCGGGTACCGTGGAATCGTGTCGGAGGTGTATTACCCGGTGCTGGATACGACGGAGACGGTCGACCTTCAGTTTCTCATCGGCGATGCCGCCGGCACCTTGGTCGACGAAGAAAAGCTCGCGTCGTACAGCGCGAAACAGACCGATCCGCGCGATGAGCTGGGAGGTCACAACGGGCGATGCCACCCACGACTGGCAGGTTCGCAAGACAATCTACACGGATCCCACACGCAATTCGCTGATCGAACGTGTCACCTTACAGGTACTGAGCGAAAAAACACTGGGTGACTTCCGGTTGTATCCGCTCTTCAAGCCGCATCTGGATAACGTCGGCTCAGGCAACACGGCATCCGCCGCAGTCAGCAGCGATGGCCGGACGATGCTCGTAGCCAGCCGCAACTCCCGCTATGCGGCGCTCGCATCTTCGCTACCGTGGATGATGCAGACCGGCACGACGATGGTGTCGAACGGCTTTGTCGGACGCAGCGATGCCTGGACGGATCTGCTTGGCGGAGCATCGCCCGACAGAAAGATGGACTGGACCTATTCGTCGGCGACAGGCGGCGACGTTGCGCAAATGTGCTGGTTCGACCCTGGCTTCAGCCGGATCGGCCGCTTTCCGCAGAATTCGTGGGTCAGCGGCTGGCAGTACTGGCAAGGTACGCAGATGGACGAGCAGGCCATGCCGTTTCTGCTCGCGTGGCGTCTCGGTCCGGCCGTCTATAACCAACTGTGGCCCGCCATCCGTTTGACAGCCGATTACATTCTCCACACGGGACCGCGGACGTACCAGGATCGCTGGGAAGAGAATTCGGGCTATTCGCCATCAACGCCTGTACGTCACCGGGAATGCTGATGCACTAGGCAGAACTTGCCGGGCGGCGGCAATCGCACGCTGAATACGCCATCGTCCGGCAGCGCCGCATTGTGCGACGCGGTGAACTGGTAGGCGCGCAGCGCTGGAGAAATAGCGACTGTCTGCTACCGGCTACCGCAGTCGCATTGAACCGCATCGCCCGCCGCCTTTCGACGCGTGACGATGCGGAAATACCCGGCGGAAATCCGCCCGACATGGCTGTTCGCATCATCCGTCCGGATGTACAGGAGGCAATTATGTTGGCAACGAAAGTTGGGCTTGTCGACACGACGGGCACGGTCGATACGCAAACGATGGCCGCGGTTGCCGCGGCGCTGAATGTTCAGGTGACGCGGGACCTGCCAAAATATTGGCCAGTGAGCGCCTCGGTCTCATACCTCACCGACCATAAAACAATCCCGCAGGGCGTGTGGCCGGTGCAGCTCGTCAAAACCCTGCCCCCCCGACGAAGGCGGCTTCCATATGACGCGTCATAACCAGCCGTACGCGAAGGTGATCGTTACGCCCGGCAGTGACGAGTGGGCAGTCGATGCGAGTCACGAAACCATTGGAATGCTCATCGACCCGAATGGCAACCGGCTACAGACCTCGAATGCGATAGAGATCGTCGACGGCAAAATCCAGGATGGGACGGGTCGCTTCGAATATCTGGTCGAAGCCTGCGACCCATGTGAAGCCGACCCCTATACTTATCTGATTGACGGTATAGCGGTATCCGATTTCATTACGCCGCACTTCTACGACCCCGATGTCGCGCCCGATGCGCGTTATAGCTTCACAGGAGCGGTGAAGAAGCCGCGGCAGATTCTCCCCGGCGGATACATCAGCTGGGTCGATCCGACGACGAACGAGATGCAACAGATCCTGTGGGTCGATCCGGATCAACTTCCCGTGCTGCGTAACCTGGGATCCGTCACGGGCGGGAGCCTGCGTCTTTTCATCGAATCGAAGACGTTCCATAAGAGCCGCGAGAATCGCGAGCAAATGAAGCCGGAGGCCAGAGCCAAAAGAGCTGCTTATCAGGAGGCTCTGGCCGCAGCCGCTAAAGTTCGCGCCCGACACTATGGCTAGTCCCGTACGGAATTTTTTATAGTCGTCGTCGGCAATGAGGCGGTGAAGCGGGATTGCTACATGCGTCCCGGTTCACTGCCCACCTTTCACTATGGGCAAGCAGGCTCTCGTCTGTTTGTTCTGTTCCGTGTGTGCCGGCGGGTGCTTTAAATCAATACACTACTGATAGTACGGTTTGGCAAAATTTGCCAATTCGTGCTAGAGTCGTTTCATGACCACGATGAACATTTCCCTGCCGGATTCGCTGAAGGACTACGTCGACGAGCAGGTCGGCGAGGGCGGCTACGGCACGAGCAGCGAGTACGTCCGCGAACTGATCCGAAAGGATCAGGATCGCAAGCGTCTGCGCGCGATGATCTTGCAAGGCGCGACGTCAGGCCTCGCAGCACCTGTCGACGCCGACTACTTCGAATCGTTGCGCGCTCGCGTGCGTACCTCTCGCAAATGACGGCTAAGCCCGTCATCCCGACGCGGCTGGCCAGGCAGGACGTAGAGGACGAGGTGACGCATTACCTCGTGGACGAAGGCTCGGAGCAGGCAGCGCTCGGATTCATTGCGGAGATCGAGAAGGCATACGAGCGTCTTTCCAGGCACCCCAACTTCGGGTCTCCGCGTTACGCGTACGAGCTGGACATCCCGGGCCTGCGTTCGTGGCCGCTTGATCGCTATCCGCACTTGATCTTCTACATTGAGCGCAACGCTCATGTCGAAGTCTGGCGCGTGCTGAACGGCAAGCGTGATATTCCGGCGTGGCTGGAAAGCAACGACGGAGAGATTCATTGACACCGTCCGCACGTCACCAGGCCCGCGAGCAGCCTTCACGGGCATAGCGGGCTTTTTCATTCGAATCACAGCATGACGACGCGATAAAAATTCGACGCGGCGGACCATCTGATCGACGACGAGGCCATCCGGGCATTACCTCGATCAGACCTTCGAAACAGGCGACGGCAGCATCACACGTCGGCTTGCGCAGATGCGACACAGCCGCCCGTGCAGGTCGGACAGCGC
This sequence comes from Paraburkholderia franconis, assembly GCF_009362735.1. Taxonomy (GTDB): domain Bacteria; phylum Pseudomonadota; class Gammaproteobacteria; order Burkholderiales; family Burkholderiaceae; genus Paraburkholderia; species Paraburkholderia franconis. Next base: position 35,975 of record NZ_WHNP01000051.1, read on the forward strand.
GTGCATGTGTCGGGCGACTCGCTGACGGCGTCGTGATCGGGTCATCGAGCATGCCCCGGTATGAAATCGCCCGCGATATGGTGGACGGTTACTCACGGTTACAGACGCGACGTGACCGATGCATCATACAAACGATTGCATACCTAACATTCCCATCACGCGCTATCGGATGGCATTCATCCGCAGACGCCCGGAAGGGAGCAACAACATGAAACGCCTCAGACTCATTTGCGCAGCTGGTCTCATCTCGGCCTGTTCTTCGACGGCAGCGTTGGCGCACGTCGATGTCGTCTATGTCGAGCAGCCGCCCGTCGTGTATGAAGCGCCGCCACCCGCCGTCTATGCGCCCGCGTCCGTTTACTACGAATACGGCGGCGAGGCCCGCCGCCCTGCCCTTTATCGATTCATTATTTCGAAACGGTACGCAATTTCGAGTGGCCGGTCTGGCTCTATCGAAAGCGCCGTCGGCACACCACGTTCGTTAATCGGGTTCTCAGCCAACCCGGCACGGCAGCCAAGTTCAAATGCGCTGGACACGGGTTCGACGCCAAGGCACACATTACGGCTGTTCCAGGGGCTGTAACTGCGCCCGCGATTGCTGATCCAGAGCAGGAGCGAAGGAAGCGCCGAAGCGTCCCACGTGAGCCGGTACGTGACCTGCAATTCGTCGTCGGTGAGCGTGACGACTCCATCGACGCCACACAGCTGGATGATCTCTTCCGTGTCGTGCTCGAACGGGAACCGGTCGAACGCGGTCGTTCCGCCGTCGCGCACGGGAACGCTGTCGAGCCGGTCGAACATCGCGCCGGGAACGGCACGCGATACACCTGGCTCAGGCCCAGCCGGATGAACCATGCCGAACTGGAAAACGCCCGGATGGATCTGAAACGCGCCGGCCACCTTGGGCAACGCCAGATTCGGATGCAGGCCGATCGGGCGGCGCGTTTTCCTGCGCGCTTCCACCTTTACCGAGAAATCGATCGCAGGCCCGTGCGGGTCGGCGCGAATCACGCGAACGACACGCGCAATGGATGAACTGACAGGATAGTCGAGAGCGATGTGAATTTCGTGAGCAGTCTGACTGACGAGCGTCCATTCGCCGACGCACACATAACCATGCAACAGATTGTCGCTCGTATCGAGCGGATGGTCGTCGTGCATCACGGCAGCGGCAACACTATCCCGCCAGTCTGCAACGACCGTCTCAGGCTCATACGGCACCCCAAACGGCACACAGGGAAACTCGCTTCTGAGCTGGCCAAGCAGTCCAGCCGGCGGCGCGGTTCCGTCGCTGATCCAGGGGGCTTCGTAAAAAGGCTGGTATCGACGGTCACCCTTTTTCAGCGTGACGCCACCGAGCATTCCGCCGCGCGCGTGGACCTCGAACGATCCAAACTGCCAATCGAGCTGCCAGACTTTATCCATGATCGTTTCTGTCGGACGGTTTGCGGTATCGCGCTGCGCGTGGTGAATCGGCGGTACGGATGTTTTCAATTCAGTTCTCTTCTTCCTGCCAGCATGCATTGTTGCGCGCGAGCAAGGCGCTTGCTGCGGCGGGTCCCCAGGTGCCTGACGTGTACGGCTTGGGCTCACCGTCCCGCGTAGTCCAGTCGTCGATGATGGGCGCGACCCATCGCCATGCAGCCTCCTGCTCGTCGCGCCGCACGAAGAGCGCGAGACGTCCGGCAATCACGTCGAGCAGCAGCCGCTGGTACGCTTCCATTCGTCCCTGCGTGAAGAACTGGTCGAACGCGAGATCGAGGTGCACGCCTTGCAGCGTCATCCCGATGCCGGGTTGCTTGGCGAGCGCGCTCAGGCGGATCGATTCGTTCGGCTGCAAACGGATCGTCAGCCGGTTCGAACCGGGACGCAGCGCCTTTGCGCCCAACGCGGAATGCGGCACGGGCTTGAAGTTGATGACGATTTCGGCAAGGCGCCCAGCGAGCCGCTTGCCCGTGCGCAGAAAGAAAGGCACGCCTGCCCAGCGCCAGTTCTCGACTTCCACTTTCAACGCGACAAACGTCTCCGTGGTGCTGCCGGCGCTCACGCCGGGTTCGGCTTGATAGGCGGAGACAAACGTGTCCCTGATCGCGCCGGAATGATATTGGCCTCGCACCACGTTCTGGCGGATCCCGTCATCAGCGAGCGGCTTGAGCGCGCGCAGCACACGCAGTTTCTCGTCGCGAACGGCGTCGGCATCCATCGACTGCGGCGGCTCCATCGCGATGATCGAGAGCAGTTGGAGGAGATGGTTCTGCACCATGTCGCGCAACGCGCCCGTCTGATCGTAGAAGTTGCCCCGCCCTTCGACGCCCAGTTCCTCGGCCACCGTAATCTGGATGTTTTCCACCCATTCGCGGCGCCAGAGCGGTTCGAACAGGGAGTTGCCGAAGCGCAGCGCGAGCAGGTTCTGCACGGCTTCCTTGCCGAGGTAATGATCGATCCGGTAGATCTGATCTTCGGCGAAGATTTCGCCGACTGCATCGTTGATCGCGTTGGACGATTCGAGGTCGTGTCCAAGCGGCTTTTCCAGCACCACCCGCGAGTTCTCGACGAGCGCGACCGACGCCAGCGCACGGCAGATCGGGACGAATAGCGATGGTCCCGTCGCCAGATAGAAAATAGGCCGGCCGTGCATCGTACCGAGCGTTTCGCGTAGCGCCACGAACGCTTCCGGCTGGCTTGCGTCGAGCCAGACGTAAGCGAGGCGTTCGCGGAAGCTGCGCCATGTCGCATCGTCGAGCAGTGGCTCGGGCAAGTGCGGTCGGACGTGTTCGTCGCACCAGCGCAGATACGCGTGACCGTCGAGCCGCAATTGCGCAACGCCAACGATTCGCCCTTCAGCCGCGAGCATCCCTTCACGATGCGCCGCATAGAGAGCAGGCAGGATCTTGCGCATCGCCAGATCGCCCGTTCCGCCGAACAGAACGAACGTGAACGCGGGCAGTTTCGTATCATCGATGGAAGTCTTCGGCATGGCGTTCCTTCAGTCGTGAAGATCCGTACAGAGGCTGGCTGATTCGAGCATCGCCGTTACTTCGGCGGACGTGGGCGGATAGGCGCCCTGCCGTTCACACGCCACGGCGGCACAGGCAGCCGCAAACCGCAGATGCGACGTGGGCGAAGCATCAGGCCGCATCAGCAGACTTGCCATCCAGCCGCCCACGCAGGCGTCGCCACAGCCGACCGTGTCGACCATCTGCGCGGCAAACGCAGGCTGAAAGAGCGTCTCGCGCGCGGTGAAGAGATGCATCCCAGAGGCACCCCGTGTGACGAGGATCGCGGCCGTGGGCGCCCATCTCCTGAGTTGCGCGAGCGCCGAGGTTTCGTCGAGTTCGGGAAAGAGACCTCGCAGGTCTTCGTCCGACACCTTGATGTACGTCGCAAGCTCCGCCATGCGCCGCAAGGTGGTTCGATATTCAGGTCCCGCCATGAGGTCGCGGTAGTTCGGATCGAACGAGATCCGCTTGCCGGCGGCATGGGCCGCGCCCGCCACATCGAGCAGACGCGACGCAAGCGGCTCGCGCGCGAGGCTCAACGAGCCGAAGTGCACGATCTGCGCGGCGTCCAGCCAGCCGGACGGCAGCGCATCGGGATCGAACGCGAGATCGGCACTGTTGTCGCCGATAAAAAAGTACTGCGGCGGATGTTTCGATACGACCATTGCAAGAAGCGGCGCACGCTCGACACGCCGCGTGAAACGCATGTCGAGACCGGCTTGCGCGGTAAGCCGCATCAATTCCTCGCCGAAATGATCGCCTCTCACGGTGCCCGCAAAAGCGGTGCGCACGGCGAGGCGCGAGCCGACGCGTGCGACGTTCCAGCATGAACCGCCTGCCGCGCTGCGCCAGTTATGATCCGCTTCACGGATGAAGTCGGTCAGCGCCTCGCCGAACACGACCAACTGAGGAAGTGGGTTCGTCATGGGATGCACTCAGAGTGACGGTTCGATCTGTTGCCTGCGCCGCGCCTTGAACCGGCTGATCAGGTTGTTGGTAGAACTGTCGTGCGTCAGGGGTGCTTCTGCTGCGCCTATTTCCTGCTCGATCTGCACGGCCAGCCGCTTGCCGAGTTCGACACCCCATTGATCGAACGAGTTGATATTCCAGACCGCGCCTTGCACGAAGACCTTGTGCTCGTAGAGCGCGATCAGCGCGCCAAGCGAAGCAGGGGCCAGCCTGTCGACGCAAATCGTGTTGGTCGGGCGGTTGCCGTCGAAGCTGCGATGTGGTTCATCCGGCACGTGCGAGCCCTTCATCAGCGCTTCCGTTTGCGCGAAACAGTTCGCGAGCAGGATCTCGTGGTGAACATCGAGTGCGTGATGGGGCTGCATGCAGGCGATCACATCCGCCGGGATCACTGACGAACCCTGATGCAGCAACTGGAAGAACGCATGCTGGCCATTGGTGCCGGGTTCGCCCCAGATGACGGGTCCCGTCGCATAGTCGACGCGCTCGCCCGTCAGCGCGATCGACTTGCCGTTGCTTTCCATATCGAGTTGCTGCAGGTACGCGGGCAGCCGATGCAGATAGCGGTCGTATGGCGCGATCAGATGACTGGTGAGACCGCAGAAGTTGATGTGCCAGATACCGATCAGCGCGAGCAGCACAGGCAGATTGCGCGTGAGGGGCGCCTGCAAGAAGTGCTGGTCCATCGCGTACGCGCCGGCGAGAAGCGACTCGAACGCGTCCATGCCGACCTGCAGCGCGATGGGCAAGCCGATCGCAGACCAGAGCGAATACCGGCCGCCCACCCAGTCCCAGAAGCCGAACATGTTGGCGGTGTCGATGCCGAACGCCGTCACGGCTTCGGCATTCGTCGAGACGGCCACGAAATGCTGCGCCACGGCCGATTCCGGCGCGCCGCCGCTGATGAGCCAGGCGCGCGCCGTGCGCGCATTGATGAGGGTTTCCCGCGTGGTGAATGTCTTCGACGAAATGACGAACAGCGTCGTTTCGAGATCTACGGTCTTCAGCACCTGTGTGATATCCGCGCCATCGACGTTCGATACGAAGTGCAGCGTCAACTGTTCATGTGCATACGGTTTGAGCGCCTCGCAGACCATGCGGGGGCCGAGGTCCGATCCGCCGATGCCGATGTTGACGACATCGGTGATCGGGCGCCCCGTATAGCCGCGCCAGACGCCGGTCCGCACGGCATCGGTAAAGCGGCGCATCTGCGCAAGCACCGCCTGCACGTGCGGCACGACGTCCTCGCCATCCACGACTATGGGTGCGCCGCTGCGCTCGCGCAGCGCGACGTGCAGTACGGGCCGCTTTTCGGTGATGTTGATGCGCTCCCCCGCGAACATCGCGCGACGCTTTTCCTCGACACCCGCCTCGCGTGCAAGCGCCACCAGCAGATCGAGCGTGACGGGCGTGATCAGGTTCTTCGAGTAGTCGGCGTAGATGCCCGCCGCTTCCAGCGAAAACTGCTCGAACCGTTGCGGGTCACGCGCGAACAGATCGGCGATCGACGTCTGCGCGAGGCATTTGTGATGTTCAGCGAGCGCCCGCCAGGCGGGCGACTGGGTGAGAGATGACATGGGTGTTGTTCGCTTGATCGGGGCGTGAAGAACCTGGTTCGACTTGAAGCAGCGCACGTGCTCAGTGCGCCGAAGACCAGCCCTTGTAGCTGTTCACGTTGTCGCGCGTAACCAGCGTCGGGGGCATCTGGATCATCGGGTTGGCGGGCTTCTGGCCGTTCATGATTCCGTAGCCGACACCCACTGCGGTTTGCGCCATCGCCCACGGGTCCTGGCTTGCGGACGCCTGCACGAGCGTGTCGCTCTTGAGCGCGCTTTCGATATCGGGCGCGCCATCGACCGACGTGATCACGATGCTGCCGCGATGCAGCTGCTTCGCCGCAAGGTCGCTGCCGACCGCCTGCGGATCGTTGATCGTGAACACCGCGTCTACCTTCGGAAAGCGCGTGAGATAACCTTGCATCGCGTTCATGCCGCCCTCGCGCGATCCCTTCGCATCCTGGTCATCCGACAGCACCTTGATGCCGGGCGCCTTCGCAAGCGCGGATTTGCAGCCGTTCACGCGATCCACGACGGAAGACACGGGTGGCCCGTTTTCGATCACGACATTGCCCTTCCCGTTGAGCTTTTTCGCAATGAACGCGCACGACAGTTCGCCCGCCTGGACATTGTTCGTTTGCACGGTGGCGTCGGCACCCGCGGCGGCAACGTCCACGGCGATCACGACGATGCCCGCCGCGCGGGCTTTTTTGACAGCCGGTTCGATGGCCTTCGGATCCACGGCGTTCAGCAGAATCATGTCGACATGAGCGGAAATGAAGTTGTCGATCTGCGTGAACTGCTTGTTCAGGTCATAGTCTGCCGACACCGTGGTGATCTTCGCGTTGGCGTTGATCTGCTTCGCCTTTTTTTCGGCGCCTTGAGCAATGGTCACGAAGTAAGGATTGCCGAGCGATCCGACACTGATGCCGATCGATTTGAGCGGTTTGTCCGCTGCGTGTGCAGCCGGCAGGGCGAGGCTGAGCGCGAGGACGATGGTGGACAGGGCGGTTTTCTGCTTGAACATGTCGATGTTTCCTGGATGGTCCGTGAGAAGGATCGGGTGCAAGAGGACCGTCTCGCATCCGTCCGCTTTCGGCGGCAGCGGCAGTGCGCTCAGGTTGTAGCGTGTCGGCAATCAGGTGCGGGCTGAACCGCGCTGGCGGTAGCGATCGAGTGCCACGGCGCCGATGATGACGAGACCCTTGATGATGTATTGCCAGATATCGGAGACGCCGAGCAACACGAGGCCGTTCGACAGCACCGCGATGATCAGCGCGCCAATCAGCGTGCCGATGATCGATCCCACGCCGCCAACGAAGCTGGTGCCGCCCAGAATGACAGCGGCGATTGCGTCGAGCTCATAGGACTGACCGAGTTGCAGGCCATTGGCGGCATACAGGCGCGCCGCCGACATCACCGCGCCGAGCCCCGCGAGCAGGCCGGACATCGCATAGACAAACATCTGGACGCCCCACACCTTGATGCCCGAAAGGCGGGCGGCTTCGGGATTGCCGCCGACCGAGTAGATCCGCAGGCCGAGCACGGTGCGGCGCAGAATGAACCACGAAGCGGCCACCACGACGCCGGCGATGATCACGAGCCAGGGCACACCCAGCACGGTACCATTGCCGACGAACGCGAAGGGCAACTGCGAATTGAAGATGGTCGTGTCATGACCCATCAGGCGCGCGATGCCTCGCACAGCCGTCAGCGCCCCTAGCGTGACGATGAAGGGCGGCAGTCGCAGAAGGGCGATCAGCGCGCCGTTGACGATACCGAACGCGAGGCCCACCAGCAGCGCGGCGGGCACGCCCAGGCCGCCCCAGCCGGGAACGGTCGAGACGAGCATGGCGGCGACGGCCGCGGCCGCGAGCACGGAACCGACGGACAGATCGATGCCACCCGTCAGGATGACAAAGGTCATTCCGGCCGCCAGCACGATATTGATCGACGCCTGCTGGGTCACGATGGACAGATTCTGCAGCGTGCAGAATCCGTCGGTCAAAATGCCGAAGCCGACGCACAGCAGCAGCAGAACGGGCAGCATGCCCGCTGTGCGCAGCATGGTTCTCATGCGCTCGCGATGGCCGGATGGCGATTTCGGACGCAACCCGCCCTGCGCGGGATGGCCACTCGAAGTCGCGGCCACAGGTTGATTGATGATATTGCGCATGTCGCACTCCTAAATATTGTGTAACAAATATTGCAAAAGATCAGGCGGCTTCGTCCAGGCCCGATTGCGAGCCGGTCGCGAGTTCGATGATGGCCTCCTGGGTAATGGGCGTGCCCGTGTAGCCGCCCAGTTCGCCCGCAACGATGCCTTCTCGCATCACAAGCACCCGGTCGGCGACTCCGATGATCTCGGGCAATTCGCTGGAAATGACGATGACTCCCACGCCCGACTTCGCGAGCTCATTGATGATTCGGTAGATTTCGGATTTCGCGCCGATGTCGACGCCACGGGTCGGCTCGTCGAGAATGAGCACGCGTGGCTGGGTCTCCAGCAGCCTCGACAGCAGCACTTTCTGCTGATTGCCGCCCGACAGCGAACCCACATTCACTTTGGCATGCGGCACGCGGATCGACAATGACCGGATCGCGTCGCGTGCACGCCCGGCCCCACGTGACAGATCGAGTACGCCCAGACGCGCATCGCGCCCGCACACCGCGACGTTGATGTTGTCGCGCACGCTCATGTCGAGAAAGAGGCCCTGATGTTTGCGGTCTTCCGTCAGATAGACGAGACCCGCGTTGATCGCATCGCGAGGCGTGCGCAACGCCAGCGGGCGGCCGTCGATGGCAATTTCGCCACGCACGCGCGGTTCGGCACCGAAGATCAGTCGCGCGAGTTCGGTCCGCCCTGCCCCCACGAGCCCCGCGATACCGAGCACTTCGCCGGCGTGCAGGTCGAGGCTGCATCCACGTACACGCCGCCCATCGGCGACGTCTTTCACGGACAGGACTGTCTTGCCCGGATCGTAAGGCGCATGTTCCTTCTTGTAGAACCCTGAGATATCGCGCCCGACCATCATGCTCACGAGACTGTCCGCCGATAGCTCGGCGCGCTCCAGCGTGCCGACATAGGCGCCGTCGCGCAGCACGGAGACGCGATCCGACAGTTCATAGATTTCGGCCATGCGATGGCTGATGTAGATGATGGCGAGCCCTTCGTCGCGCAGTTGCCGGATCAGTTTGAAGAGGCGCTCGGTTTCGCGCGATGACAGCGGCGTGGTCGGCTCGTCCATCACGAGGATGCGGGCGCGCGTATGGATCGCGCGGGCAATTTCGACAAGTTGCTGCTCCGCGATCGACAGGTCGCCAACTCGCGTGTGCGGACCAAAACTCGCGCCGAGGCGCTCGAGCACGTCTTCGCAGTTGCGCTCCATGGCGGCGCGATCGACCAGCCCCCAACGCCGTCCGCCTTTGCGCAACTCACGCCCCGCGTGGATGTTTTCGGCCACCGTCAGGTTGGGTGCGAGACTCAATTCCTGGTAGATCACGGCCACGCCCAGCGCGCGGGCAGCGAGCGGGCCATCGATGACAGCGGCCTCGCCGTCGATCATTATTTCTCCGCCGGGATCGGCCTGATAGGCACCGGAGAGGATTTTCATCAGCGTGGACTTGCCTGCGCCGTTCTCGCCCATCAGCGAATGCACTTCGCCTGCGTGGACGGTGAGGCGCACGTCGTGGAGAGCGCGCACGGCGGGGAAAGTCTTGCTGATGCCGCGCATCGCGAGCAGCGCGGGCGTGGACTCAGAGCGAGACATGATTGACCTCCTGCAATTGCGCATCGGCACCTTTGAGGATGCCGGCGCGCGGCGAGAAATTGAAGAACATCGGCAACGTCGCGGCGCCGATCGCACCGGCGTCCGACCCGAATGTGCCGCGAACTATTTCAGGCGTACTGCGAGCTTCCGGCGTGCTGTCGGCAAGTGCCGCAGAAAGACGCTTGATCAGGGTATCGACAAGACCGGCGTCGACATCCGCGTCGAAAACGACCAGCGGCGCGTCGAGCATGCACAGCGCTGCGCGCACGGCGGGGGCGAGCGCGTCGATGCAGTCTTCGATCCATTCGTCGACGGCGGGCAAACGGCGAGCGAGACAGTCTTCGAGATTCGCGCGGTTGTCGATGGACTCGCCTCGATAGCGCAGATGTCGCGCGAGCGCATTGAGCGAAGCACGCGAAAGCAGGATGTCCCACTTGCCGGCCGGACGCGGAGCCGACGGCAGGCGGCTGAGCGGCACGGGCATCACGCCGAAGTCACCGGCGTTGCCGCCCGAACCGCACAGGCAGTCACCATCGATGGCGATTCCACCACCAATCGCTGGGCCCAAAAAGACATAGAGAAAATCGTCGCGCTCACGCCCGCAGCCGTAGAACAGTTCGGCGATAGCGGCCGCATTGCCATCGTTCTCGCTGAACACCGGCAAGGACAACGCACGGCCAAGCTCGCTGGCAAAATCGATGTCACCCCAGGCGCTGAAGGTCTCGGCAGGAAGTCCGAGTTCGCGCAGCCAGCTGTCAAGGTTATACGGCTGAGCGACGCCGACGCCGCTCAGGCGCTTGCGCTCGTCGGGCGCGAGCCATTGCAGCAGTTCCCGGCTGTCGCGCTCGACGATTTCCAGCACTTCTGCCGGATGAGGGAGCACCCGGTCGTGTCTTTTACGTCCGAGCACTTCACCAGCGAAATTCACCAGCACGGTTTCGATGCTGGTGCGATCCAGCCGCACACCGATGCCGAACGCACCGCGGGGATGAAGACGGATCAGCGAGGCGGGTTGGCCCCGTTGGCCTTCGACGCGGCGGCCCGTGAATTCGATCAGCCTGGCCTCGGCCAGCGACGTGACGATGCTGCCCACGGCCGTTCCGGTCAGGTTGGCCAGGCGGGCGAGATTCGCTTTGGACGCATGGCCGGCGCGACGCAGCGCCTGCAGAAGCAGGCGTTCATTGTAGCGGCGCACGTTGGCTGAATTGCTGCCTTGGCCGATATGCGGACGTCTCACGATTCCTCCGGGGCGACCGTCGAGAGAGATTAAATAAATCATATTGATTTATTTAAGCCGATGCGCGGAGGAAAGTCAGCCTAGGGAAATCCCGTGTACGCCCCGCTCGCGTTTGCGACTACGTGCCACCCTTACTCGCGGCAGCTGTATGCACACACGCTTCGTGTCCGGCGCACGAGCAGAAACGTCGGACCAGCGTTGCACTGTCAATGCATCGGGCCATCCGTATCGCCAGGCTCGATGCGAGGCAACGCAAGCCTGTGCGCGCAACGATCGCGGTCCTCGATCGCGTCCAGCATGAGTTCGGCGATGGCTCTGCCCGACGCGTGACCGGTAGGCTGCATGACGGCCGTCACTGCATAGGGATGCGAGACATCGGAAGGCACGCCGTCATAGACGATCAGTGAAACATCGCGGCCGGGCTTGCGACCACTGTCGATAATCGCCCGAAATGCGCCCGCGCCTGCGAGGTTGTTGTCCACGAGCACCGCAGTCGGCGGGTCGGCGAGGTTTAGTAGCGCGGTGGCTGCATCACGACCGCCTGCGCGGCCGAACGTGCACTCGACCATGAGTTCAGGTAGCGGAGCGACGCCCGCGTCGCGCAGCGCGCTCACAAAGCCTTCCCGGCGCTGGGCGGCGAAGGTCATGGCAACCGGCGCGCTGATCAGCGCGATCCTGCGATGACCGAAGTCGATCAGCCGCTGGGTTGCGGCTCGCGCCCCGCTTCGTTGTCGAAATCGAACCACCAGTAGGGCTGCGTGATGTTCGTGAGGCCGCATGCGACAAACGGAAAATTCCGTTACTCGAGGAAAGCGATGCGCGTGTCGTCCATGAGCGTGCGCGCAACTTGCGTAAGACGCGAACCATCAGCGCGACGCGGTACGCGCAACTATTGTCGTGTCCATAGGCCCAGCAAGCGCAGCAAGGAGAAAACAATGCACTGAGCGGTGCGCTGGCCGCCCGAACCGACGGCAGAATTCACGGCACGGATGTTTGTCTGGAAGACTATGGCTTCCATGACACCGATAATCTCGCCTTGCGGCGAAACGCACAGCGCGTGACAGGTTTTGGACTGGGGCTCTGCCTGGCACCGATTGCATTTTCACCATTGCATCCGATTTCATCAGCGGCTTGCGTCTGTTTCAGCCGACACTTACGCAGCACTCAGGCGCGCCAGTTCCGTATCGACCAGCAGCTTCTTCAGCTCCGGCACGCAGGACCCGCAGTTGCCGCCGGCTTTCAGGCACGCGGCAATCTCCGCAGCGGTCTTGAGCCCCTGCTCGCGAATCGCTGCGCATATCGTGTTGCGCCCCACGCCGAAGCATGAGCAGACCGTCGGCCCCGTATCGGCGCCCTTGCCGACTGGCTGCCCTGACAGCACGCCGATGCGGTCCGTTTCGTCGAGCCTGCCCTTTGCAAAAAGACTCGCGAGCCATTCCCGCGCCGGCAGCTCCGGACGCGATGATAGAAAGATGCAGTTCTCGATACGATCGTCGACGAGATGAACGGCGCGATAGATACCCGCGGCACGATCCTCGTATTCGAGCCAGTCGGCGTGAGCATCGTCGACGCCGAAAAGCGCACGCGCCCACGCGCCACGATCGCCGTGTTCGGCTAGCGGGTTGCGGCCCGCAAGTTCATGGCGTACGAACTGTGCGCCCTGTATGCGGGTCCAGTATGTCCAGCACCGGCCCGCGCCGGCTTAGCGAGAAACCGTGCCATGCGACATGAAACTTGTCGACCCGCACCGGCGTGTGCTTGAACTCGGGCTCGCCGGAGACGGGATCGACCGAAGGATTCACGACTGCTCCCACGCGGGCGTCCGAGGCAACCTGATCATTCCAGTGAATCGGGACGAACACGCTGCCGCGCGGCATGCCGCCGCCATATTGCACGCGCGCGACCATTGCACCCCAGCGGCTTGACACCCGTGCGAGGTCGCCTTCACGCACGCCGCACAGCAGCGCGTCTTGCGGATGCATGTCGACGAATGCTTCCGTGACATGGCCTGCGAGTTTCTCGGACTTGCCCGTGCGGGTCATCGTGTGCCACTGGTCGCGTACGCGACCCGTGTTCAGCGTCAGGGGATAGTCGTCATCCGGCGCATTGGCCGGAGCGCGCGGCGGCGTCGCGACGAAGCGCGCCTTGCCGTCCGCGTGGCTGAAGTGGCGATCGTCGAAAAGACGCGCAGTGCCCGGCGCGGCAGCGTCGTCGTTCGCGCGAAAAGGCCATTGGACAGGCAGCAATGCGGCGTAACCGCCGCTGCCGAGGCCCACGAGCCCGCCGAGATTGAACGCGCGGTGCACGCCGCTGCCGTCGTCCTTGTCTTCGCTTCCGGCTGCGTGGGTGCCGCTGTCGTTACGCCATGCGCTCAGCCGCGCATGCTCATCGAAAATCTCCTGCTGGCTCGCGAACTCGAAGCCCGCGTAGCCCATGCGCCGCGCCACGTCGCAAATGATCTTCCAGTCCGCGCGCGCTTCCCCCGGCGCGGGCAGAAACGCACGCTGGCGCGAAATCCTGCGCTCCGAATTGGTGACCGTGCCGTCCTTCTCTCCCCAGCCGAGCGCCGGCAGGAGGATATGAGCGAACGCGTTGGTATCCGTGCTCTCGACAATGTCGGAACTGACCACGAGTTCGCAGCGTGCGAGCGCACGCTTGGCCTGGTCGCTGTCGGGCAGGCTAACGACGGGATTCGTGCCCATGATCCAGACCGCCTTGATACGGCCTTCTTCGATCGCCTCGAACAGCTCGACCGCTTTGAGCCCCGGACGCGACGCGACGACAGGCGCGCCCCAGAACTGCTGCACCAGTTCGCGATGCTTCGCGTTGTCGAGTTCGAGATGCGCGGCGAGCGTGTTCGCAAGTCCACCGACCTCGCGCCCGCCCATCGCATTCGGCTGTCCGGTGAACGAGAACGGCCCCATCCCCGGCTTGCCGATGCGACCCGTCAGAAGATGACAGTTGATGATGCTGTTGACCTTGTCGGTGCCGGAGCTCGACTGATTGACGCCTTGCGAATACACCGTCACCACGCGCTCGGTCCGCGCGAACAGCCGGTAGAACTCGAGCAGGTCGTGCGGATCGACCTTGCATGCCTTCGCGCATTGCGTCAGGTCGAAGCCGGCTGCCGCGCCCGCTGAAGCCACGGCCAGCGCCTCGGCAAAGCCGCTCGTATGCCCATCGACGAACTCCGCGTCAATCGCGCCGTGTTCGGCGAGAAAACTGGGCAAGCCGTTGAAGAGCCGCACGTCAGTGCCCGCGCTAAGCGGCAGATGCAGATCGGCCATCTCGCAGGTCGCGGTGTAGCGCGGGTCGATCACGACCACCTTCATCCCGGGACGCGCTTCCTTGATCCTGACGATCCGCTGGAACAGGATCGGATGACACCACGCCGTGTTCGAGCCGACCAGTACGACGAGATCCGCGAGTTCGAGATCTTCGTAGCACACCGGCACGACGTCTTCGCCGAAAGCCCGCTTATGTCCCGCAACCGAAGACGACATGCACAGGCGCGAATTCGTATCGATATTCGCGCTGCCGACATAGCCCTTCATCAGCTTGTTCGCGACGTAGTAGTCCTCGGTCAGCAACTGCCCCGATACGTAGAGCGCGACGGCATCCCGTCCATGCTCACTGACGATCCGCCGAAAGCCGCCGGCTACTGCATCGAGTGCATCGTCCCACGACACGTCGCGCAAGCCGTCGTTTGCCGATTCGCGCATCTTCGGATGAAGAAGCCGTCCGTCGAGTCCGATCGTTTCGCCGAGCGCCGAGCCTTTCACGCACAGGCGGCCGAAGTTCGCGGGATGCAGTTCGTCGCCGGCGATGTCATGCCCGCCGTCTGGGCGCGCACTTGCGCGCACGCCGCAGCCGACGCCGCAGTACGGACAGGTGGTTCTGACAGCGTCGCGGCTGACAGGCGTGCTGGAAATAGCGATGGGGAAACTCACGGTGTGTTCCATGTCAGGCGGCCTGCGTCTCGCAGAGGGCTTTGCCGAACAGCAACTGGCTGCGCAGCGAGGAAATGTCGGTCCGGTTCTGGATCAGTTCGAAGTACCACGCGCCCTCCTTGACGTCGCCATAGAGCACCGCGCCGACCACGCGGTTTTCCTCGATCACGAGCCGCTTGTAGACGCCGCGCCGCGGATCGCGCAGCACGAGGTCCTCGCTGTCCGGACCGCCGATGAAGTCGCCGGCCGAATACAGTTCGACGCCCGTCACCTTCAGCTTCGTCGCGGTCGCGCGCTGCACGTAACGGCGATGACCGGCGCCGGCGAGATGCGCGCCGCACACGCGCGCCTGGTCCCAGATCGGCGCGACGAGACCGAAGGTCGCCATGCGGTGCTGCACGCATTCGCCGACCGCGTAGACGCGCGGATCGTAAGTCTGCAACGTATCGTCGACGACAATCGCACGCTCGCAATGCAGCCCCGCCTGTTTCGCGAGGTCGATGTTCGGGCGCACGCCGGCGTCATCACAACGAGGTCCGCGGGAATCTCCGTGCCGTCGTCGAAGCGCACTGCGCTTACGCGATCCGGGCCGACGATTTCCGCCGTGTTCGCCTTCAGCAGGAAACGCAGACCCTTGCGCTCCAGTGCCTGCTGCAGCAAAGCCGATGCGCTCCGGTCGAGCTGGCGCTCCATCAGGCTGTCCATGACGTGCACGACCGTCACCGACATGCCCTGACGCATGAGCCCGTTCGCCGCCTCGAGCCCGAGCAGACCACCGCCGATTACCACGGCATGACGATGGTTGCGTGCCGCGTCGAGCAACGTTTCCACATCCTGGATGTCGCGAAACGCGATCACGCCTGGCAGGTCGTGGCCCGGCACCGGAATCAGGAAAGGTTTCGAGCCCGTTGCGATCAGCAGCCTGTCGTAACCTACTTCGACGCCACTTTGCGAGCGCACAATGCGGCGCCTGCGGTCGATCGCGACGACAGGATCGCCGGCATGGAGACGAATGCCGTTCTCGTCATACCAGTCGCGCGTATTGAGGATGATGTCGTCGACAGTCTTCTCGCCCGCGAGCACCGGTGAAAGCAGGATACGGTTGTAGTTGCCGTACGGCTCGGCCCCAAAAACGGAGATGTCGTAGAGATCCGGCGCGAGCTTCAGCAGTTCCTCGACGGTGCGCATGCCGGCCATGCCGTTGCCGATCACAACGAGGCGCGCTCGCGCAGGCGCGGCAACCGGGGCACAACCCCGCGGTGCGCCCCCTTGTGACGGGGCGTCGATTTCGCGTCTCATGCGGCGACCCACACTTTGCCGCTTTCCACGCGCACCGGGTACGCGCTGACGGAATTCTCGGGCGCTTCCAGGCACTCGCCCGTGCGTAGGTCGAAGTGGTGTTTGTAGATCGGCGAGGCGACGACGATGCGCTCGCCGAAGCTGCCGATCAATCCGCGCGAGAGCACAGCCGCGCGCGAGCCCGGATCGAAGTTGTCGATGGCGAACACGCCGCCGTCACCGTCCGCGACGTGAAATACCGCTACCTGTTCGCCGTTGATGAGCGCGCACACGCCCGTATTGGGCACGATGTCGTCGAGCGCACACACGGGCAGCCAGGAAGCTGAAATCTGATCGTTGCTCATGCTGGGTTCCTCACGTCAGGCAGGTGAATGGTCAGGCGGTTTCGACTACGACAGGAATGGCGGCGAGTTTCGACTGGCGTTCTTCGGGCGTTGCGGGACGGATCTGGCCGCGCTCCTCGACGAAGGTCACGTTCTCGTCGAGCCTGTCGCTGTTGACGAAATGGCGGAAGCGCTTGCGGGTCTCGGGATCGGTGACGGCCCGCTTCCACTCGCATTCGTAGGTGTCGATCACGTGCTGCATCTCCGCCTCCAGTTCCGCGGCGATACCGAGCTTGTCGTGCACGACGACGTCGATCAGATACTGCAGTCCGCCTTCGAGGTTTTCGCGCCACACGCTCGTGCGTTGCAGACGGTCGGCGGTGCGCACATAAAACATCAGGAAGCGGTCGATGTAGCGCACGAGCGTCTCCCGGTCCAGATCCGACGCAAGCAGTTCCGCATGGCGCGGCTTCATGCCGCCGTTGCCGCACACGTAGAGGTTCCAGCCCTTCTCCGTCGCGATGATGCCGATGTCCTTGCCCTGCGCTTCCGCACATTCACGGGTGCAGCCCGACACGCCGAACTTCAGTTTGTGCGGCGAACGCAGGCCCTTGTAGCGGTTTTCCATCGCCACGGCGAGGCCGACCGAATCGCCGACGCCGTAGCGGCACCACGTCGATCCGACGCACGACTTCACCGTGCGCAGCGACTTGCCATACGCATGGCCCGATTCGAAGCCTGCCGCGATCAGTTCTTCCCAGATGAGCGGCAGTTGATCGACACGCGCACCGAACAGATCGACGCGCTGGCCCCCGGTGATCTTCGTGTAGAGGCCGTATCTCTTTGCGACCCGACCCACGGCAATGAGCCCATCCGGCGTGACTTCGCCGCCCGGCATGCGCGGCACGACCGAGTAAGTGCCGTCGCGCTGGATGTTCGCGAGGTAGTAATCGTTCGAGTCCTGCAGGCTCGCGTGCTCCTTCTTCAGCACGAATTCGTTCCAGCATGCAGCGAGAATGCCGGCGACGGCCGGCTTGCAGATATCGCAGCCAAGGCCATGACCGTGCTTTGCGAGCAGTTCGCTGAAGCTGCGCACGCCTTCCACACGCACGATGTGATACAGCTCCTGGCGCGAAAACGGAAAGTGCTCGCACAGGTGGTTGTTGACGGCGAGGCCCTGCTTCTTCATTTCGGCCTTCATCACCTGTGTGACGAGCGGCACGCAGCCGCCGCACGACGTGCCCGCGGTCGTCGCGCATTTCAAAGCGCCGATGTCGGTCGCGCCTGCGCAAACGGCGGCGCACAGGTCGCCTTTCGACACGTTGTTGCACGAGCAGATCTGCGCAGTCCCGGGCAGTGCGTCTACGCCGAGTCCCGGCTTCGCCTTGCCGTCGCTTTGCGGCAGGATCAGGAATTCGGGCGCTTCGGGAAGTTCGATGCCGTTCAGCATCATTTGCAGCAGCGTGCCGTATTCGGCTGCGTCGCCGACCATCACCGCGCCGAGCAGTTGCTTGCCGCACCCGGAAACGACGAGCTTCTTGTAGACCTGTTTGCGCTCGTCGCTGAACTGACAGGTGCGGCTGCCCGGCGTCTTGCCGAGCGCATCGCCGATGCTCGCAACGTCCACGCCCATCAGCTTGAGCTTCGTGCTCATGTCGGCGCCCGCGAAGCCCGCATCGTCGCCCAGCAGATGCCTGGCGGCGACGCGCGCCATGTCGTAGCCCGGCGCAACGAGGCCATACACGATGCCGTTCCATGCCGCGCATTCGCCGATTGCGTAGATGTCGGGGTCGCTTGTGCGGCAGTTCGCATCGATCGCGATGCCGCCGCGCGGACCGAGTTCGAGGCCGCAGGCACGTGCGATTTCGTCGCGCGGACGGATGCCTGCGGAAAACACGATCATGTCGGTGTCCAGATGCGAGCCGTCCGCGAATTGCATACGGTGCGTACCTTCCGCCCCGTCGACGATCGACGTGGTGTTCTTCTGTGTGTGCACGGTCACGCCGAGCTGCTCGACCTTCGCGCGCAGCACGCGGCCGCCGCCTTCGTCGACCTGAACCGCCATCAGGCGCGGCGCGAATTCGACCACATGCGTTTGCAGGCCCATGTCGCGCAGCGCCTTTGCGCATTCGAGACCGAGCAGCCCGCCACCGACCACCGTGCCCGTCTTCGAGCGCGCGCCGCATTCCTGCATCGCTTCGAGATCTTCGATAGTTCGGTAGACGAAGCAATCGCGCCGGTCGCGGCCTTCCACCGGCGGCACGAACGGCGACGATCCCGTCGCGAGCACCAGTTTGTCGTAGCAAAGCGTCTCGCCGCTCGAAAGGGTCACCGTGCGCGCATTCCGGTCGACTGAGACGGCCTTTGCGTTGAGCTTGAGCAGCACATTCTCGCGCTCGAAAAAACCTGGCTTGACGAGCGAGAGGTCGTCCGCGGACTTGCCGGAAAAGAACTCGGACAGGTGCACGCGATCATATGCGGGGCGCGGTTCTTCGCACAGCACCGTGATATGCAGCGCGAGCCTGGGGTCGTCGACGAGGCACTCGAGGAGCTTGTGACCAACCATTCCGTGGCCGATGACGACGACGTTCATGACAGAGGTTTCGTTCATTTGCGATGCGGTTCGCGACATGATTTGTCCAGCAATAAAAAAACGTCCCGCGGATGCAATCGCCAGTGCGACTGTATTCGGGGGACGCCGTTGTCCAAAACCTGTGATCTAGAGTGAGGCTTCGCTCCAGCCCGCGCGCTCCAGACAGCGGCGCGACGCCGGCACGGGACCCATGCCCATCACCTTCGGATCGACAGCCGCGTTCGCGTATGCCTTGATGCGCGCGATCGGCGTGAGACCCAGCGCCTCGGCCTTCTTCGCCGACATCACGACGACAGCGGCCGCGCCGTCGTTGATGCCCGACGCGTTCGCGGCCGTCACCGTGCCTTCCTTCGAGAATGCCGGCTTCAGGCCCGCAAGCGATTCGGCCGTGACGCCGTGGCGCACGAACTCGTCGGTTGTGAACGACAGCGGGTCGCCCTTCCTCTGCGAAATCTGGATCGGCACGATTTCATCATCGAAACGGCCGGACTTCTGTGCGGCTTCCGCCTTATTTTGCGAAAGTGCCGCGAACTTGTCCTGGTCTTCACGCGTGATGCCGTATTCCTTCGCGACGTTTTCGGCCGTCACACCGGCGTTGTCACGTTGCCGATAGAACGGACGCGTAAAATGGCGTGATGAAGAATACGAAATCTCTCTACCATGGGCACCGCTTCCCGCCTGCGGTAATCAGCTGCGCGGCGCGCTGGTACTTCAGGTTTCAGTTGAGTCTGCGCGACATTGAAGAATTGCTATTCGAGCGCGGCGTCGTTGTCAGCTACGAGACGATCCGGCGCTGGTGCGACAAATTCGGCAAGGGCTTTGCCCATTGCGTCAAGGCTGCGCGCCGTAAGCCAGGTACCACATGGCATCTCGATGAAGTGTTTGTTTCGCTGCGCGGCGAACCTTACCTTGTTGTGGCGAGCGGTCGACCAGCACGGCGCCGAACTCGATGTCCTGCTGCAGAAGCGCCGCGACAAGGCGGCAGCCAAGCGGTTTTTCAAGCGCGTGCTTGCAGCGTGCCCTGAAGTACCACGCAAGATCATCACCGACCAGCTGCGTAGCTATCCCGCCGCGAAAGCCGAGATTCCCGAACTGGCGAAGGTCAAGCACGTCTTCGTCAAAGCCAGCGCCCGGTTGAACAACCGAGCCGAAAACGGTCATCAGCCCACGCGTGAACGGGAGCGCCGCATGCGCGGCTTCCGCGATGC
>NZ_WHNP01000052.1 GCF_009362735.1 Paraburkholderia franconis
GTGCCGAGCGCCATCATGATCATCGTCATCGCGAGCACGCGCTGACGGCCGATGCGGTCGCCGAGCGGGCCGAACACCATGCCGCCGATCGGGCGCACGAGGAACGCGGCGGCAAATGTGCCGAAGGTCGCGATCAGCTGCGCGGACGGGCTGCTCGACGGGAAGAACACTTTGCCCAACGTGACGGCGATATAGCTGTACACACCGAAGTCGAACCATTCCATCGCATTGCCGAGGGCCATTGCGCCGACGGCACGCCTGAGAAGGGTGTTGTCGACGACCGTGATGTCGTCGAGGGTGAGGGGCACGGCTGCCGAATAGCTTCCCGCGATGCTCTCTTGCGAAGGTCTCAATTGACGCACTCCTGGAATGGCGCTGCAAACCCGCCGGACGGAAGAAGTGTCCGACCGGACGAGGTGCTGATTGGGCGCGAGGCCTGGTGGGATGTCGATGGCGCGAGCGGGCGTTGGCATGCAGCCGTGTCGAAAGCTGCGGACGACCATGCAAGCCAGCGCGACACCCGGCAAATTCATGTGTCAAGGAGAGTGTGCTGTCGCGCTTGCAGCGAGGCCTTCGCTCACGCGTCCAGAAAACGGCGGAAAACGACACCTGTGAACGGGATGTCGAGACCGTCAGGGATTACCCTGAGCTTGAAATAAATATTTTCGGATCGGCTAGAATCGAAAACCACGGTCTATTTTTTCAAAGAATCGGCAGTTTCTTTAGAAACAAATTCCCATATCGGCTCCGTAACATAGTTGTGGATGGGAACAAGAAAGCGGGACGCACAAGCGGAACAATACAAGCGCGGTAAGCAACACTACAAGCAGAGTCAAGATTGCCCGATATGAATACATTGGCCCGCGTTTTCGAAGCACTCAGCACGTCAGCAGGGGGTCTGTTCTTTTCAAAGGCCAGTGCCCGTTCCGATCTTTTCTTTTTTCATGCGTCCGGCTGACCACGGCGGCTATTCCGCCGTCGCTAAGGTTCGCAAGTACGCAGTTCACCGCAGTACCCCCTCACGCCATTCAAACCGGCAGTCGCTCAGGCTGCGGGATGCGAATGTCGTATGCTTCGGCTCGCGACGTCAAACGAAAACTGATTAGTTGTACCACCAAAAAGAGGAGATTCCATGAAACGCATCAACACACTTCGCGTCGTTGCACAAGTTGCCGCATTGTCGGTGCTGTCGATCACGACGCTCGCCGCGAAGGCCGATCAGCTTGCGGACATCAAGCAGCGCGGCGAGCTCGTATGCGGTGTGCTGGGCACGGACGAGCCTTTCAGCTTCATGAAAGACCCGATGAGCCGCGAGATCGTCGGCTATGACGTGGACATGTGCAACGCCGTGGCAAAGAGCATCGGTGTCAAGCCGGTTCTCAAGCAGCTGGCCGTGGCCGCGCGCATTCCTGAACTGCAACAGGGCCGCGTCGATCTGCTCGCCGCTTCGCTCACGCACAACAAGGAGCGCGAAGCGCAAATCGACTTCTCGGTATCGACCTTCATCACGGGCCAAAAGGCGATGGTCAGGAAGGACAGCGGCATTACGACCCTCGCTCAACTCGATGGCAAGAAGGTGTTGACGGTCAAAGGCTCCACGATGGAGACCAACATCGCGAAGACGATCAAGAACGCGGATGTCGTATCGTTCGACACCAGCCCTCAGGCGTTGCTCGCGCTCCAGCAGGGCAAGGGCGTGGCCTATGTGAACGACGAGACGACGCTGGTCGGCAACCTCGCGAAGCTCGGCCCGGCAGGGAAAGACTACGCACTGGTGACGGAGAACATCTCGACGGAACACATCGCGCTGGGTATCCGCAAGAATGAGCCGGCATTCCGCGAGCAGGTGAACAAGGTGCTGCTCGGCATGGAAGGAGATGGCCAGGCGCAGCAAGAGTTCAACAAGTGGTTCGGTCCCGGCACGAAGATGAACTTCCCGCCGCGCACGTTCAAGATCGCAACCGACAAGATCGACTAACTCCAACTATGGCCGCCGCCCGCTCCGACGACGGGCGGCCAGATACTTCATGCCTACATTCAATCTGTCGGCGCTGCTTTCGGGGCAATATGGCCAATGGCTCGTCAGCGGCTTCCTGATGTCGATCAAGCTGTCTGTGCTTGCCTTTGCATTCTCGCTTCCGCTCGGCATCGTCGTTGCGTTGACACGCCTCGCTCCCATCGCGTTCATTCGCGGGCTCGGTCAGGCGTACGTCGAAGCGATCAGAAACGTTCCGTTGCTTGCGCACATGTTGTTCTGGTACTTCGGCGCGCCGGAGCTGCTGCCGCTCGTCATCAAGACATGGCTCTATAACAAGAATTACGAGGCGGCTAGCGCATTGATCGCACTGGTTCTCTATACGTCCGCCTATATGGCCGAAGACATTCGCAGCGGAATTCGCTCGATTCCGAAGGAGCAACTCGAGGCGAGCCGCGCGCTCGGTTTCGGCTTCCTGCAGGCGATGCGGCTCGTGGTGTTGCCGCAATCGTTGCGCGTCACGGTTCCGCCACTCGTCAACCAGACGCTCAATCTGTGGAAGAACTCGAGCATCGCGATGGTGATCGGCGTGGCTGAATTGATGTACCAGGCGCAGCAGGTGGAAAGCGCAACCTTCCGGGGCTTCGAATCGTTTGGCGTGGCAACGGCCGCGTATCTGACGGTGTCGATCGCCATCACGCTGTTCTCTGCGTGGTATCAGCAACGCTATCCCGTCCGGAGCATGTAGCGATGATCGACATACTCCAGACTTACGGCATGTACTACCTGGTGGGCCAGTATCCGAATGGGCCGCTCGGAGGACTCGTCCTCACGCTGATGCTCGCTTCCGCAGGTCTTGTGCTGGCGCTGCCCGTGGGCATCGTCTTTGGATTGTGCCGCATCAGCCCGTTTCGCGTGCTGCGCTGGCCCGCCACCGCGCTCGTCTATGGCGTGCGCGGCACGCCGCTGCTAATGGTCATTTTCTGGGCGTACTTTCTGCTGCCGACGCTCACCGGCCATCGTACGAATCAGTTCAGCACGATGCTCACGGCACTGGTCGTTTTCGACGGCGCGTATCTCGCCGAAATCGTGCGGGCGGGTATTCAGGCTTTGCCGAAGGGGCAGATGGAAAGTGCGCGCTCGCTTGGCCTGTCGTATATGCACGCGATGGCGTTCGTGATCCTGCCGCAGGCGTTGCGCAACATGCTGCCGTCGCTCGTGAACCAGCTGGTCTCGACCATCAAGGAGACATCGCTCGGCTACATCATCAGTCTGCCGGAAGTGTCTTTCGTGGCAGGACAGATCAGTACTCAGGCGCTGACGCAATCTGCACAGATCTATCTGCTGCTCGCATTCAGCTACTTCGTGATGTGCTTCGGGCTGACCCGTTGCGCGTATCTGCTCGAAAGGCGGCTTGCGTCACGCTTGCCGGCAAAGGTGTGAACATGATCGAGATCGAAAACGTCAACAAGTGGTATGGCGAATATCAGGCACTCGTGGACGTTAGCGAGAGCGTTGCGAAAGGCGAGGTCGTGGTGGTGTGCGGGCCATCGGGCTCCGGCAAGTCCACGCTGATTCGCACGCTGAACCGGCTCGAACCGATCCAGAAAGGCCGTATCGTCGTGAACGGCCAGGATGTGCATGCGCGCGGAATTGACGTGAATGTGCTGCGCTCGGGAATCGGCTTCGTGTTCCAGCAGTTCAACCTCTTCCCGCATCTGACGGTATTGCAGAACTGCGTGCTCGCGCCTATGCGTCTGAAGCGCATGTCGCAGAAGGATGCTCGCGAGTTCGCAATGAGCCTGCTGGAACGCGTGGGTTTGCCGCACAAGGCGAACACGTATCCGGGTCAGCTATCGGGCGGACAGCAGCAACGCGTCGCGATTGCTCGCGCGCTTGCGATGAAACCGCCCGTGATGCTATTCGACGAACCGACATCGGCGCTTGACCCCGAAATGGTGAACGAGGTGCTGCTAGTGATGAAAGACCTCGCTCGCGACGGCATGACGATGATGTGCGTCACGCACGAAATGGGTTTTGCGCGCGAGGTGGCCGACCGCGTGCTCTTCATGGACCAGGGCAAGGTACTCGAACGCGCGGAGCCCGACCGCTTTTTCCAGCGGCCCGAGCATCCGCGCGCGCAGCGTTTCCTGTCGGATATCCGCTCGCCGTGGGCGAGCGCTGTCACTGTCTAGTGTGTAGAGAGACGGTGCACGCGCGGTTACGATGTAGCTTTACCGATTGCGCGGGAAAGAGGAATTGCAAAGTTGAAGATCAACGCAGACCGTTTGTTGAACGACCTCAAGCAGCTTCGCAGTTTTGGTGCAACAGGGCCTGGAGTCGTGCGTCTCGCGCTGTCGCCCGTCGATATGGAGTCGCGCCGCTGGCTCGCCGAGCGGATGATGGATGCGGGCCTGGATGCCGTCATCGATGGTGTGGGGACGGTATTCGGGCGTTCTTCGAAGAGCGGACCGGCGCTGCTGATCGGCTCCCATACCGACACGCAACCGACGGGCGGCTGGCTCGACGGCGCGTTGGGCGTGATCTACGGCATCGAGATCGCTCGCGCACTCGCTGAAAGCGATGCGACCCGTCATCTGGCCGTCGATGTCGCGTCGTGGATGGATGAAGAAGGCATGTTCTCGTCCTTTCTCGGTAGCCGCAGTTTTGTCGGGGAGCCGGTCGACGAGTCGATTCTCAACGCGAGGGATAGGGAAGGGCTGCTGCTGCGCGACGCACTGGCGAACGCCGGACTCGACGGGACACCGCGTGTGCGCCTCGACAAGAGCCGGCACAAAGCCTATATGGAGCCGCACATCGAACAGGGCGGCCGCCTTGAAGCCGCAGGCAAGTCGATTGGCGTCGTGACCACCATCGTCGGCATACGCGAGTTGAGGCTGCGCTTCAAGGGGCAGCGCAATCATGCGGGTACTACGCCGATGTCGATTCGCCGCGATGCCGGCGCGGCTCTCGTTTCGTTCATCTCGCGGATGGACGAAGTGTTCGGCGCGCTCGCCGACGCCGATACTGTATGGACGGTCGGGCGTATCGAACTCGACCCCGGCTCGTTCAGCGTGGTGCCGGGCCAGGCCGAAATGTATTTGCAGTTCCGCGATGCAAACGCTCAGCGACTCAATGCAATGGGGGCAGCGCTCGCGACGCTCGTTAGCGAATTCAACACGGCACACAAGGTGACGGTTGAAATCATCGCATGCGAACAGCCGGAAGAGCCTGTCGTCATGGATAGCGCGCTACAGCAGCATCTCGCGAGTGCCGCGGAGGCGCTAGCGCCGGGGCAATGGGAGCGCATGCCGAGCGGCGCTTCTCACGATGCCCAGGTGCTCGCGCATCATTTGCCGGCGTGCATGCTATTCGTTCCCAGCATCGGCGGAGTCAGTCACGACTTCATCGAAGATACGGCCGAGGAACATATCGTGCTGGGCTGCCAGGTCGCGGCGAACGCGGCCGTCGCTATTCTTCAGGACTTGTGGGCACGGCAAAGCTGAAGAATGGTTGCCGATTCATCCGATCGTTCGGCTTTGAAACTCAAGTATCGTTGCGCGCCGAAAAAACGCCTGATTTGAAGCGGAATTACGTTGCCTGGTAGTAACCATTAAGGTATTTCGAGCAGATCGGAATCACTCATGTTGTGATCCATTTAGGAACCTCTCAATGGGCTCAATGTCCATATTGGATGTTGCCCTCTTTTAGGGGATCGAAATGGCTGCCACGCAATCAGGGGCCGTGCCCCTTACTGCTGAAGACTACCGGCGTCAGTTGCGCCGCGCCGTGATTGCCAGCACGATCGGCACAACGATCGAATGGTACGACTTCTTCCTCTATAGCACCGTCACTGGCCTGGTTTTCGCAAAGCTGTATTTTCCGGAATCGGACCCGCTCGTCGGTACGCTACAAGCATTTCTCATCTATGCCGTCGGCTTTCTCGCAAGGCCGGTCGGCGCGGCCATTTTCGGTCACTACGGCGATCGCATCGGACGCAAGGCAACGCTGATCGTCACGCTCTTGCTGATGGGACTCGCCACATTTGCCGTTGCATTCGTCCCCACCTACGCGACGATCGGCATCTGGGGCGCCGTCATTCTGACGGTGCTGCGCTTTATTCAGGGCGTCGGCGTCGGCGGCGAATGGGGCGGTTCGGTCCTGATGTCGATGGAGTGGGCACGCACCAACTCGCATCGCGGCTTCGTCGCTTCGTGGCCGCAATTCGGCGTGCCGGCGGGTTTGTTTATCGCCAATCTCGCCGTGCTGGCGATGAGCCAGATGTCGGGCAACGCGTTCCTCACGTGGGGCTGGCGGGTGCCGTTCTTCCTCAGCATCGTGCTGGTCGCGATCGGCCTGTACATCCGCTTGAATATTCTCGAAACGCCGATCTTCGCAAAGCTCCTCTCTGAGCAGAAGATCGAGAAAGCGCCGATGCTCGAAGTGCTGCGCAGACAGCCTAAAGATATTTTTCTTTCCGCTTTTGCACGGATGGCCGAACAGGCGCCTTTCTATATCTTCACCGCCTTCGTCTTCACCTATGGCGTCAGGACGCTGGGCGCGACGCGCGATCTGCTGCTCACTGCTGTTCTAGTAGCGTCGGTTCTGGAGTTCTTCACCATTCCGTTCTTTGGCCACGTGTCGGATCTCATCGGGCGGCGGCGGATGTATATGATCGGCGCGGCCGCAGCCGGCATATTCGGCTTCATCTATTTCGCCATGGTCGACACGAAGGACCCGGTGTGGATCTTCGTGGCCATCGTGCTCTCACTGGTGCCGCATTCGATGATGTACGGTCCGCAGGCGGCGTTGATCGCGGAGTCCTTCACGGGGCGTCTGCGGTATAGCGGGGCGTCGCTTGGTTATCAACTGGCTTCCGTCATTGCGGGCGGTCCCGCGCCGCTGATTGCGACTGCGCTTTTCGCGTACTACCACTCGGGCTACGCAATCGCGGGCTATATCCTCGTGTGTGCGCTGTTCAGCCTCGCCGCCTCGTGGCGAATGGGCGATTACACGAACAAGGACATCTCGCGCGAATATGACGAAGGGCGCATGATGGACGACCACGGACACGCAAGGCCGGCACACTGATCGATTGGCACATTGACCCGGCGCGCGTTTGTCACGACGCGCGCCGCGACACGCGTGGACACGCGGCTCAAGCAAGGCGTGATCTGGCAATCAAAGCTCGATGCATTTCCGGATCGGGTCACAAGCCGTCATTCACGCCGCTTATGGACGCTATCGTCGCCAGCGGAACCGGCTTGCGACGTAGAAGCCGTCTGGCCGACAGGCGACTCGGCGAGAGTCGGCTCCTTCAGCACGCGAAGCTCCTGTGGCACAGCGATGTCGTGACTGCGTCGGGCCGCCTTGCCCGTATCCATTGCCTGTCGGTTCTCGCGATGGGCGAGATCGTCAGTCTGCGGCCACACGTTGCGCTCGTTCGGCGATGTGTGTAGCTGCATTTGCGGCAGAGGAATCTCGATGCCGGCCGCGTCCATCTTGAGCTTGAGCCGCGCGTTGAAAGCACGCGCCACGCTCCACTGCTGAAGAGGCCGCGTCTTGATCTGTCCTTTGACGACGATGCAGTTGGTGTCGAAGCGGTCGAGTCCCCACACTTCGACCGGTCCGAGTATTTCGTTGCGAAAGCGAAAATCGTCGATCAGATCGGCGCCCACTTCCGCGATCATGCGTGTCACTTCATCCATGTCGGCGGAGAAGGGAACCCGCACTTCGAATATCGCATTGGCGAAGTCGCGCGACAGGTTCTTCACGATCTTGATCTGCGAAAACGGGATGGTATGAACCGCGCCTTGTCCGTCGCGCAGCCGTACAGTGCGGATCGTCAGATCCATCACAGTACCCGCGTGGCCGCCGTCGACGTCGATCCAGTCGCCCACCGAGATAGTCTCCTCGATGATGATGAAGAGTCCCGTGATCAGGTCAGTGACGAGCGACTTTGCGCCGAAGCCGACCGCAAGCCCGATCACACCTGCGCCCGCGAGCAACGGCGTCAGATTGATGCCCAGGCTGGCGGCGGCAATGACGGCCGCAAGGCTTGCAACCGTTACGAAGATTGCGTTGCGCACGAGCGGCAACATCGTGCGCGCACGCACGCCTGGATCGAGTGCCTTGTTGCGTGAACTGCTCGGGCCCAGTGCTTCGAGAATCACGGTGTCGATCAGAATCCACATGAACCACGCGCCGAAGACCGTCGCAACGACTGCGATGAGCGCATGCCTGAAACCGGGCGTCATCGCGCTGTGCTTGATCAGCCGTGCAATCGGTCCGCTCCACAGTTCCATTTCGAATCGAATGTACGCGAGCCACATCAGGAGGACGAGCAGCGTGCTCGCAAAGCGCAAGAGCCGCATCAGATGAGGTGCCCGGCGCCGTGCGCGGGTCTCCCGTCGACGCGTCAGATGCAGCAGCAGCGCCGACACGAACAGCGTGAGGACGAGCAGCAGCGCACTGAGCAGCGACGGCCTCAACACGTTTCCTTCTTCGCCGCGCCCGTCGATGATCGCGACGACGGAAGCTATTGCGATCAGCAGCATCGGGATGTGCCACAGCGATGCGAGGATATCGAGCGATTCAGTGGCGAGCTTGTGGTCGCGCCTTCGCGAATAAGGACGGTTGCGGATCAGATGCGTGACGGGCCGCCGGTACGCAATCGCGAAGAATCCGCACAGAACGGCCGCAGCCAGGTTTGCGAGGCTCGATATGAGCCCCGCGAAGTTCGCGCCGAGAAGATGCGTGACGTCGGGGTTGGCTGCCGCGTCGCCGAGTGCGGCGCACGCGCCTATCGCGAAGAGCGGCCAGAGGCTGCGCGCCAGCAGGCGATGCACGGCGACACGCCGATGCGCCGTGTTGAACACCGAGAAAACGATCAGGCATATCACCGAAAAAATCGAACCCGCGACGATCGCATAAGCAATCACGAGCCCTAGCGTGCGGCCGAGCGCATCAGGCATTCCGCGCACGAACACCAGTACCGCAACGAAGGCGACGATCCACGGTCCTGACTGCCGCAACGCAAAGATCAGCAGGTCGATCGACGTCGGATTCGGCTCTAGCGCGAGGTCTCGACCATAGCGCGCGAGGACGCGCCGCTGCAGATAGATCAGCAAGCCGGCACACGCGCCCCATCCCGCAAGCGTCGAGGCCATGCCAACCAGAACCTCACCGAACGATTCGCCCCTTGACCCTGCGAGAATCATTCGCAGATCACTGGCTGCCCCGCTGAATCGGGCCGCCCAGAAATGAAGCGGTGTTCCGCCGCCGTTCAGATTCGTTTCCACCGATGCGATGCCCGACGCAATCGCGCCGAGCAGATCGCTATTGGTCTGCGCGCGCGGCACGGGCGCGACACCTTGCGTGGCTTCCCGAAGTCCCTTCAACTGCTCGACGAGCGCTTTGCGTTGGGTATCGTTGTCGAGCGTGCCGATCAGGTTGTTTAGCGAGCGCGTCATCTCCGCCTGGCTGGCGGGCGCAGGAGCGGATGCAGCCTGTGCCGCCGAGGCCGGCTGTGTCGATGCTCCCTTCGCAGTGTTGAGAATAGTTTGCAAGCCGGCGGGCAGTGGTCCGGCGACAGCGGGGACGATCGATCCCGTCAACAGCATGACAATGCCTGTTGCGACCAGCCACGCGTGAGCGCAGCGCATCGCGCGTCCTGCGACAAGGCGCACCGCCGGCGCCGTCGGGGCGCGCGAGCCGGCAGAGGGAAGCGCGAGATTAGTCGGCCGCGGCGAGAGCATGGCTGGCTTCGCGCCGCATGAACGCGTTCATGGAGATCCCTACAAAAGGTCCCCCTCGTTGAGAGCCGGGTAGTTGAGAGCGGTAGTCAGTCTGACGATGGCGCGATTCGATCGCCAGAAATAATGCCTTCAAAGTCCCGCGCAAAGATTAGCTCATTAGATGCCGCCATGCCATCTCCATCGACACTGCGATGAAATGGGGGACGAGAGATGAGTAAGGTTCTCCATCGAATGACGCACGACGTTCGAAGTAATCAAGTACTCCGTTTAACAGATTTCGCATAAACACAAGCTCGATACTCGACGCAAAGTCTCCACATAATTACGCTTAAATCGAATATAGAGTTGTGCATGGCTCCGACAGGAAGTGAAGAGTGCGATAAAGGCCGCAACAACAGGAGTTCGTCATGCGTGGTCGATACGACGAGTCAGCTCGCAGTCTGCCGCGTCACTGGCGACGGCTTCTGGATTGTTTTAGTCAGTGGAAATTCTCCCGGCATACATTGGCCGGGGCATGCGCTGGTCTGATCGCGTTCCTGCTGCCTCTGCCGTCACACGCACAGGCGACATCCGAGCCGCCACTTTCGAACCGCACGGTGATTGGAGGCAATGTCAAGCAGCACGCCGATGCCGTGCTCGCGATCATGACTTACACGACGGTTCCCGATGTCACGACCAGTTCCCTGTCGATCAACAGCGGTTCCAGCGGCAACCCCGGCTTCGGCCAGACCCAGTTCGGGGGAGGATTCACGATCAGCAAGTCCTTCCCTTTGTATCTCGAGGGCACGCTCGCATACAGCCGATACGACCCGACATTCGTCGCCTCGGATGGCGCCGAGCAGCGCTCACTGCCGACACGATGGAACACATTCAGCACCACGGTCGGCGTCGGCTGGGATTTCCATATTACCGATGAACTCGTATTCCGTCCGATCGTGAACGGCACGATTGGGCGCGTCGCGAGCGACCTGAAGGTCGGACAGACGATCGTCAATCACGTCACGGACAGCAACCTTCAGTTTCTGAACAGCGGATCGCTCGACGCATATGGCTACGGCGGCTCGCTGGTGCTCGATTACGAACATTACCGCGAGGAACACGAGATCGACGTCGAACTGCGCGCGACGGACATCTACCTGCGAAGCTTCGGTGGTTCTTCGACGGCCGTGCAGGGCTCGGCGATGGCGCAGCAACTGAGTCTATGGACACGCTGGCGCGCGCCGACAGGCTGGCGCGCGCTCGATCGGCCGGTTCGCTATGTACTCGAAGCGGCCTACTCGCATTATTTCGGCGACAGCGCCGGCGTGCTCGGCTTTAACGATCTCACGTCGCTCGGCGTCGGGCTCGAGCTCGACAGCAGCAAATACCCGATCGTGATCACGCGCACGCGCGCGCTGGTCCGCTATGTCTTTGGACACAATGTACATGGCGTGTCGTTTGGTTTCGCCGTGAGCTTTTAGGCCGATATTCGCCGTTCATTAGACGGCAAGTTCTGCTTTATCAAACGCAACAATCACGACCATTATTCGTTGAGTCAGTACGCTGAGTATTTGCATCCATAACGCGACGAATGTTCTAACATCAAATTGAGTCGACGCCGCAATCCGCTGCAAACCCATTTTGCAATTGCCATCAGTCCAGACAGGGCCGATTAGTCGGGACCCCTGTCATACCGTCTGAAGGAGCGGCCATGTCCCTGTGGAACCAGCGACGAGCCAAAGTCTCGTGCTTGTGGTTTCTCTTTGTCGCGCTGACGTTGGGAGCGGGCGCCGCGCGCGCCCAATCGCAACCGCAACCGCAACCGCAACCGCAACCGCAACCGGAATCGCAGTCGCAACCGGAATCGGCACAGCCCGCGTCATTCAAGCCTGAAGAACTCGAAGCGCTCGTCGCGCCGATTGCGCTCTATCCGGATTCCGTGCTCGCGCAGGTACTGATGGCATCGACGTATCCGCTCGAAATCGTGCATGCGGCGCGCTGGGTGAAGGCCAATCCGAACGTCAAGGGAGACGCCGCCGTGAAGGCCGTCGGAAACGAGCCGTGGGATGCCAGTGTGAAGTCGCTGGTCGCGTTCCCGCAAATTCTCGAGCCGATGAACGACAAGCTCGACTGGACCCAGAAGCTCGGCGACGCTTTTCTCGCGCAGCAAAAAGACGTGTTCGCCGCCGTTCAGCGCTTGCGCGCCCGTGCGAAGGACTCGGGCAACCTCAAGTCGAACGAGCAGCAGAACGTGGTCGTCGAACAGCCTCCCGCCGGCGGCGGGCAGACGATCGTGAAGATCGAGCCGGCGAATCCGCAGGTGATCTACGTGCCGGCCTATAACCCGACCGTCGTGTATGGCGCATGGAGTTATCCGGCCTATCCGCCGACCTACTGGCCGCCGCCCCCGGCCTACTATCCGGGCGGGGCACTGATGACGGGTTTCGCCTGGGGGATCGGGCTCGCTGCCGCCGGCGCGATTTTCAGCAATTGCAACTGGGGCGGCGGCGACGTCAATATCAACGTCAACAAAGCCGCGAATATCGACCGCAATTTCGACCGGACCAAGGTCGAGGGCGGCGGACGCTGGCAGCACGACGGGAGCCATCGCCAGGGCGTGGCCTACCGTGACAACGCGACCCGCGACAAGTACGCGCGCAACGTCGGCGGCGCCGAAGGACGCAACGATTTCCGCGGCCGCGACACGGGCGCGGGCGGGCGCGCCAATACAGCCGACCGGGCGGGCGCAGGCAACCGCGCCGGGACGGCGGACAGGGCCAACGCAGGCAACCGTGCCGCGACCGCGGACAGGTCCAACGCGGGCAATCGCGCATCGGTGGCGGACAGGTCGAATGCCGGCAATCGCGCGGGCGGCGGCGCAGGCGTCGCGGACAGATCGGCCGGCGGCGGCGATTTCGGCGGCGCCTCGAACCGCGCGGGCACCGGCGACGTCTCGCGTGCGAGCGATCGCGTGGGCAGCGGCGGTGGCGGCGGTTTCAGCGGCGGCCGCGACAACGCATTTCAGGGCGTAGGCGCGGGCGGCGCGACGCAGCGCAGTTATGACCGGGGACGCTCCAGCATGCAGGGCTCGGGCTTCAATCGACCGAGCGGCGGTGGCGGCATGCGGGCGGGCGGCGGCGGACGTGGCGGAAGACGCTAGGGAGACGCGAGCATGAGAGCATCGTCACGATTTCGGCTGGGCTTGCTGGCGCAAGCGCTGCGGGCGGTCGCTGTGATGGGCGCGCTGTATTTGGGCGTCGTGCCTTTGGCGCATGCGGAGAAGGACTTTAGTTCTCCCGATGCCGCGATGAACGCGCTCGGCGAAGCCATCGGCAACAACGAGGAGGCCACGCTGCAAGCCATTTTTGGACGCAACTTTCGCGATCTGATTCCGCCTGTCGGCGCTGAAATACGCGGCCGCTTCCTCGATGAATGGGGTAACTCGCACCAGATCGAGCAGACGGACGACGGCCATGCGCACATTGCAGTGGGCAACGACGGCTGGACTTTCCCGATTCCGCTCGTGAAAAGCGACAAAGGATGGCACTTCGACATGCGCGCGGGTGCGGAGGAAATGCGCTTGCGCCGCATCGGCCGAAACGAGCTCGCCGTCATCCAGACGATGCTCGCGGTCTACGACGCGCAGCGCGAGTACGCGCTCACCGACCACGACGGCGTGGGCCTGCTGACGTACGCGTCGAAGATGTCGAGTTCACCGGGCAAGCACGACGGTCTGTACTGGCCGACGCCGCCGGACGCGCCGCCCAGCCCGCTCGGACCGGCCTTCGTTCAGGCGAGCGCGCGTAACACCGAGGACGCCGGATATCACGGCTATCACTACAGGCTGCTGACGTCGCAAGGCCCGCATGCGCCGGGCGGCGCATACGACTATGTCGCGCATGGCAAGCTGTTCGGCGGCTTTGCCGTCATTGCATGGCCCGTCCGGTACGGAGAGACGGGGATCAAGAGCTTCATGGTCAGTCACGCCGGGCAGGTCTATGAAAGCGATCTCGGCCCGGATGGTGCGGCGAGGGCGAAGGCCATGTCGTCGTTCGATCCCGGACCCGGCTGGTCGAAGGTGCAGCCCTGACATCCCGCCCCGGTGCCGACATTCACGGGCAAACAGACGCGTATAGCGCTTCAGTACCGCGAGGCAACATGAGACGTTTCGCCTCTCACGCCGCTACGCTGATCGTGGCACTGGCGGCAACGGCATTGGCCAGTGCCGCGATACGCAGCTATCCGGACGTCCGTCCGCCGCCCATCGATCCCGCAGCGGCGGCTAGTGCCGACTCGGGACAGGCCGATCTGGAGGCGCTGTTTTTCAGGCATGGCATCGACCCGGATTCGAACAAGGCTCGCATCATCGTCGCGTGGGTGGAGAAGATCCGCGAGGACCCCGTCATCGCGACGGGCATCGCGGGTGGAGCGCAGAGCGTCGGACAGATCTTTCTTGATCCTGCCGCACGCGAGAACCTGATGTCGCAAGGACTCGTCCGTCTCGCACCACCGGACCGCCTGAAGTATGTGCAGCTTGTGACGAAGTTCCTCGACGAACTCGTCCCCGTCAACTGCTTTGGTCTTTCCAACATGCGCGCGGTGATGAACCAGGTCTCGCTGCGCGAGATGACGGACGCCGACGTCGACCAGTACTTCAATCTTCTCTTCAAGGTTCTGCTCAGCGATGCGTCGAATGCGCCCGTCCCCAATCCGACGCCGCAACAGTACGCCGCTGCCGAGCGGCAACTGACGCGCATGCTCGTCGCTGAGCTTCACGGCGATCAGACGAACCTGGCGCGGTTCGCGTCATACACGTCGAATCCGTCGATGGCGACGCCGTCGGACGCGTGCTGGGCCACCAGAGTGACCTTGCACGCGATCATCGCGATGCCCGACCCCGAACGGGATCTCGTTCTGCTTCGGACCATC
This sequence comes from Paraburkholderia franconis, assembly GCF_009362735.1. GTDB lineage: Bacteria > Pseudomonadota > Gammaproteobacteria > Burkholderiales > Burkholderiaceae > Paraburkholderia > Paraburkholderia franconis. Next base: position 14,641 of record NZ_WHNP01000052.1, read on the forward strand.
ATGCCGAACAGCGCACATGATGCTTCATCTCGCGGGCAACCGGACGCGCCGGGCACCGCCGCACCGTTGCGCGCGGCATCGCAACCAGGCGGCGCCGATGCGCCGTAGCGCTTGCCAACCGGCGGCGCGTCGCCTCGATGCCGCGGGCCGCTCGTGTCTTTGAATGTCGAGTCGCTCAAGAGGACTTCGCGGCCGCTCCGGCTGCGATGAACTGTCACTGCGGGAGAAAGGTGATGAATAATCGAACCGCACGCGTACTATTTTTTGCGCTGACATCGGCGCTCGTGGGATGCGCGCAGCCTTATCAGCAATTGCAGTCGGGCACGGACCAGTCGACGGTCATCGCCCGCCTGGGACCACCAAAGGAAACCTACAGTCTTCCGAATGGCGGCAAGCGCCTGATGTGGCCGACCCAGCCGATGGGCACGACAACGACGGCAGCCGACTTCGACGCTTCCGGAAAGATGGTGAGCGTCCGGCAGGTGCTTCAGGAAAGCGAGTTCTATCGCGCCGAAGTCGGCAAATGGACGCGCGACGATGTACTCGTCAATTTTGGCCGTCCATTCGAGACGTCTTATTTCCCGCTGATGAAGCGCGAGGTCTGGTCGTATCGCTATCAGGAAAGCAACGTCTTCTACATGATCTTCAACTTCTATTTCGACGATCAGGGCATTGTGCGGCAAACGCAAAAGTCGCCTGATCCAATGCGCGATCCGAGTCGGCGCGGCATGTTCTAGCGGTTCGCCAGAACCTGTGATGCAGGGCGGAAGCCGATCACTCGCCGCGCGCGCGGCGAATCCCTACGGTTTGCGTATGCAGGCGATTCGATAGACTCCGTCCTCGACTTCGACGCCGTGCGTATCGTGAGTGAAGCCCGGAAAGCGCAGGTCGAACTTTTCGAGCGCCTTCAGGTAGCCGAGCAACGGGCCATCGTCGGGGCCCGCATTTTCGCCGGGCATCAGCAGCGGAATACCCGGCGGATAGGGCACGACCGCGTTAGCGACCGTGCGGCCTGCCATTTGCGACAGATCCAGCGTTTCAACCTGGTTGTGCACGAGCAGCTCGAATGCCTCCTGCGGACTGTATTCCGGATCGGGAAGCGTCGAGAAGCCGCGCGACATCATCTCCGTCGTCTTCAGATCGCCCATCGCGCGGAACATGAGATCGCAGAGATCGCGCAATCCGAGGCGGCTATAGCGTTCCGGATAGCGAGCGACCAGATTCGGCAATGCCTGATCGAGCGCGAGATTGGCGTCATAGTCTTTCTTGAAGTCGAGAAGCGTGTTGACGAGCGTTCCCCATTTGCCCTTCGTGATGCCGATCGAGAACAGCAGCAGAATCGTGAAGTCGGTTGTTTTCTCGACGACGATGCCGTGGCGGTCCAGGTAAGCCGTCACGACACATGCGGGAATTCCGACGGGCAACAGCCCGCCTTGCGGCGCGACGCCGGGTGTCAGGATCGACACCTTGATCGGATCGAGCATGCAGTAGCCGTCTTCGATGGTCCCGAAGCCGTGCCACGCGTCGTTGGGATGCATGACCCAGCACGACGGATCGGTCGCGAGCAGTTCTTCGTCGGCCTCATGGAAAAGCGTGCGCCGGCCGGTGTGACGATTGACGACGATTTCGGGTTGCCAGCCGTTGAAGAACCAGTCGCTTTGCTCGTCGAATTGCGCATGAAGCCTGCCGAGCATCTGGCGAAATGCGATCGCCTCGCGGATCGCGTCTCCCGTCAGCGCTTCGCCACCGGGGCCGTCCATCATCGCGGCGCTGACATCGTTCGATGCAATGATTGCGTATTGCGGCGAGGTGGATGCGTGCATCATGTACGCTTCGTTGAAGCGCGCGTGCTCGATCGGATTGCGCCCGTCGCGAATGTGTATGAATGATGCCTGCGACAACGCTGCGAGCAGTTTGTGCGTCGAGTGCGTCGCAAACACCGTCGGCTTCGAAGCGTCATGATCGGCGGGGTCGCCGTGCATCGCAAAGCGGTCCTTGTAGAGCGGATTGAAGCGCGCATAGCCGTACCAGGCTTCGTCGAAATGCAGCCGGTCGACGCTTTCGCCCAGCAGTTCTTCCAGTCGCGTCACGTTGTAGCAAAGTCCGTCGTAGGTCGAATTCGTCACGAGCGCGTGAACGGGCGTGGGGTCGACGCCATCGCGATTCCTGACGAGCGGGTTCTGTTCGATCAGAAGGCGAATAGCCGCAGCCGTGAGCCGCTCGGGCATGATCGGACCAATGATGCCGTAGTGATTGCGTGAGGGCACGAGATAAGTCGGTATTGCGCCCGACATCGTCATCGCGTGCTCGGATGACTTGTGACAGTTGCGATCGCATAGTGCAATCTGATTGCGCGTCACGCTCGCCATCAGGATCACGCGGTTCGACATCGACGAGCCATTCGTTACGTGATACGTGCGATGCGAGCCGAAGACTCTCGCCGCATAACGTTCGCTTTCGCCGATGGGCCCGCTGTGGTCGAGCAGCGAGCCGAGTTCTCCGACTGAAATCGACAGGTCCGAGCGAAACAGCTGTTCGCCGAAGAACTCGAAGAATGCCTGTCCGACCGTCGACTTCATGAAGGCCGTGCCGCCCGTATGACCGGGCGTATGCCACGAGTATTCGAACACCTTCGAGAATCGCGCCAGTGCGCCGAACATCGGCGGCAGCACGGTCTCGCGATAGCGCTCGATCGACGCGACGATTCTTCCGGCGATAAATGCCGTGGTGTCTTCCAGCATCCAGATGAAGTCGTCGGCTTTTTGCATCGCGTCCACGGGGACGGTCGATGCGCTCGTGCGGCTCGCGAGCAGGAAGATCGGCACGGTCGCGCTGCGCACCCGCTGCGCATCGAGCACGCGCTGGGCTTGTCGATGGCTTTCGTCGTTTTCGAGTTCCCAATCGAGCAGCAGACACTGAATCAGCGGGTCGGAGCGGATGACCGACACGGCGTCGTCGGCCGAGGTCGCTATCACGACGCGCACGCGCCGTTCTTCCAGTTCGGCTGCAAGCGACTGGGCGGCGCGGCCGCTCGCGGTGCGGGCATCGACTTCGTGATGCACCAGCAACGCTTTCATGCCAAGGCGGCGATAGATGGATTCGGACGAGGCGGACATGTGCATTCCCCTGGTTCGCATACTGACGGCAAGCGGCCTGGCGCGCGATGCAAGCGGACGCCAGGCCGGGGCCTCGGGTACGTACTTACTCGGGCAAGACAGCAAGACGATAGAAGTTCTTTGTGTATTCGTCCGGCTCGCCGAACCACTTCACGAAAAGCCCGCGATAGTTGCCCGATGCGTACATCTTGCTGAGCGCGCTGTCGACGAAAAGGCGCATGTCCTCGTCGTCGCGCGCGACGCCCAGCGAAACGGGCACAACGGTGAAGCGGCGCTGAAGGACGAACAGGCTATCCGACGCGGTGCTCCGCTTGACGGCATCCTGCAGGATCTGCCGCTCCGCGAAGAAGACATTGATTTTCCGGTCGAGCACGAGCCGCACGCCCTCTTCATAACTCGACACGTTGACGACGCGCGCTGTCAGCTTGAACTCGTTGATGCGGTCGTTCAGCCATCGCTGCGTGGGCGAATCCTTGATGGTCGAAAATGTCTGCGCATTCAGGATCTCCGCCGGCGATGCGCGCCATACCGGCCGGTTGGTCTGCGTGTCGCCGCTGAGTATCGCCTTGAGGCCGGGTGATGCGTCGGCGCGCATCAGCGCGGCAATACCGCCCGGATAGACGGGCAGCGAATAGCTGATGAACTTGCGGCCCGTCAGTGTTTCAGCGTCGCCGCACAGCAAGTCGATCCGGTGTTCTTGCAGCGCGCGGTAGCGGTCGTCGGATGAGACCTGCGTCCAGTTCACCGTCAGCGCGGGAAGGCCCAGTCCGCCTTTGATCTGATCCGCCACGCCCTGGCACATCCCCGCGAGAAAGCCGACGGCACGGCCCTCGTTGTCCCGGTACACGAACGGGCTCGCCACGTCGACATAGCCGATGTTGACCTTCCCCGATTGCTTGATCCGTGCGAGCGCGCCCGACAGGACGGCGCTCGCCCCCGCTGCGTGCGCGGGACGCGGCGCCGGCGCGCACAGCACGGCGAACGCGATGATGCTCGCGGCCGCGATCGCCGGCTTGCGCGCCTTGGCGCCCAGCAGCGAAAGCCGTGGCGCGATGAAGCCATAGATGATGTAGCCGATCGCCATGACCAACATGCCGCCCAGCACGGCGTCCTTACCGGATGCATAGAGCGCGTAGACGGAGTACACCATCGCGATGACTGCGACCACTGCGTTACGCCTGTAGACGGCGGGTTCCGTCCCTGCGTCTCGCATCATGACGAACAGCGCGGACAGCGACACGATATACGGCACCACGTTCGTCACGACGGCCAGATTGACGAGCGCCGCGAACTGTTCGGACAGATTCGGCGAAATGGTCGACAGCGCCATTAGCGACTGCACGATTCCCATGATGATCATGCCCGCGATCGGTGCGCCATTGTGGCTGGCCTTGCTGAAGATCGACGGGAACATGTTGCTATCGGCGGCGTCCTTTGCCGTCTGGGCCAGCGTGAACTGCCAGCCGAGCAGAGAGCCGACGCACGCCATGGCCGCGAGCGCCATCACGATCGAACCGACAGCCGGGTTGAACATATGCGCGAAGGCGAGACCGAACGGGCCCGTCGATTTCGCGAGGTCCGCATTGGGGACGATGCCCTGGATCGCCGTCGTCGAAAGAACGTAGATGACCGCGGCGCCCAGTGTGCCGAACATGCATGCGAGCGGCACATCGCGCTTCGGGTTCTCGACAGCCGACGAGTTCTGCACCGCCGATTCCATGCCCAGAAATGCCCACAGCGTCAGCGAGATGCTGGAGCCCATGCCTTCTATGAGCCGCATTCCTTGCGGGTTCCAGGCGGCTGCAAAGGTGCTGGAGTGAAACCAGAACCATCCGGCAAACGACATGAATCCGACGGGCAGAATCACGCCCCAGACCGTGATGGAGCCGATACGCCCCGTCAGCTTCGGACCGCCGAAGTTCGCGACCGTGGTGATCCACAACAGCGCGATCACGCCGATGCACGTTGCGACGGGCGACGACGTCAGCACGGGGAAAAAGGCGGCCAGATAGCCGAGCGCCGAGCTTGCGACGGCGACATTCGCAATTGCAAGCGACAGGAAGTAAAGGAAGAACACCTGAAAGTAGCCGGGCTTTCCGTAAGCGTCTTCAGCGTACGCCGCCATGCCGCCCGCACGCTGGTTGAGAATGCCCGCTTGCGCGAAGCCGTAAGCGATCGCCATCGAGCCCAATGCCGTCACCACCCATGACAGCAGCGAAATGGCACCGACCTTCGCCATATTGGTGGGCAGCATGATGATGCCCGAGCCCATCATGTTTACGGTAACGATGAACGTCAATTGCACGACACTCATCTTCTTCGGTTCAGCAGCCATGGCGCACACTCCTTAGTGGCTTTCCTTGTCGGTTATTCACTGACCACGTAGGTATAAAAACGGATGCGACCGTCTTCGCGTTCCTGGAACACGCCCTGAACTTCGTAATTGAAGCCGGGAAACCGATTGAAGGATTCCTGGAACGCCATGAAGTAATCCAGCATCGGTTGGGCACGGTCATCCCAACGCTCGCCGGGGAGCACGACACCGATTCCTGGCGGATAGATGAGCGCCAGAGTCGCGGAGACGCGGTTTTTGACACGATCGAGCGGCACGTACTCGACCCGGTTTGCGACGAGCGCCTCATACGCTTCTTCCGGCGACATTGCGAGTTCCGGGAAGCTCGACGCGCGGAAGCACAACCGCTGCAAATTCTTGACGTTCGCTTCTCGATAGAAGTTGTGCATCTCGTTGCACACGCGCCGCAGCGTGTAGCCCTCGTAGCGTTCGCTGTGAGCGGCGCAGAGCGTGGGCAGTACTTCGGGCAACGAGGCATCGCGATCCCACAGGTTCTTGAACTTGACGAGACGTGCTATCAGCGTATTGAGCTTGCTTTCGTCTTCTGCCGGTGTCATCAGAAAGAGAATGCTGTTCAGGTCGCACTTTTCGGGGACGATTCCTTCTTCGCGCAGGTAGTTCGCCACGACCGTCGCGGGCACGCCGAAACTCAGATATTCGCCTGTGCTCCGGTCGATCCCGGGCGTCAGCAGATTCAGCTTGTTCGGATCGGCCATCACGTAGCCGTCGGCGTAGCCCGTATAGCCGTGCCAGGTTGCTTCCGGGCGGAATTCCCAGCACTGCTGCTCGCGCTTGATGACGTTGATCGGAATGTCTTCCCACGCGACATTCGATGCATCCGCGATGAAATTCGAATTGCTGATATCGACGACGTCGGGAACGAAAGGATCGAAGAACCACTGTTCCTGTGCGGTCTTGCCTGTCTCCTCATAGTGGCGGGCGAACTGGCGGAATTTCTTGCGCGCTTCGATGCCAAGCTCGATACAGCTGTCCCACAGCACTTCGCCCGCTTTTCCTTCGTGCACCTTTGCGTTGACGTCGAGCGACGCGAACAGCGGATAGAAAGGCGACGTGCTTGCATGAATGAGGAACGACTCGTTGAAGCGCTTGTGCTCGATGTAGCGCTGTTGCCCCCGGATATGCTCGTCTCGCTTGTGAACCTGCGACGCCTGCGAAAAGCCGGCTCCCTGCTTATGTACGGACTGGGTCGAAAAGAGGCCGGGCATTTCCGGTGTCAGATCTTTCAGGCGCATCGGGCTGTGATCGTCGAACAGCGGATGGAACGCGTTGTAACCGATCCACGCCTCATCCCACAGCACGTAGTCGCATAGATGACCGATCTTCTCGAGCACTTTGCGCACGTTGTAGATCGTCCCGTCGTAAGTCGCGAGCTGAATGCACGCGAGCCGGAATGGGCGTTCCGCCTGGCTGCGTTCCGGGTCCTTGACCAGCGGGTTGTTACGGATCTGCTCGCGCAGGTAGTCTTCGTTCCAGGCTTCCCAGTCGACAGCACCGATCATCCCGAACGCGTTGCGCGAAGTCGGCAGGAAGACGGGAATCGCGCCGGCCTGAACGAGAGCGCCCTGATGCAGCGACTTGTGATTGTTGCGGTCGAACAGAACGAGATCGCCGCGCTTGAGAACGGCGCCCGTCACGATCTTGTTGGATGTACTGGTTCCATTGAGAACGAAGTACGTCTGGTCCGCGCCGAACACTTCGGCGGCGTGACGCTGCGCTTCTGCGGCGGCACCTTCGTGTATCAACAGATCGCCGAGATCGACATCGGCATTGCACAGATCATTGCGAAAGATGCTTTCGCCGAAATGCTTAAAGAACAACTGCCCAGCCGGCGACTTCCGGTAGAACTGTCCGCCCTGATGGCCCGGACAGTCGAATGCGATATTGGCTTCGGCATCGTACGCAACGAGTCCGCCGAAGAACGGCGGCAGCAGGCTCAAGCCGTATTTGACGAGGCTCGCCATGACCTGCTTGGCGTAGAAGGCGGGCGTTTGCTGTCCGAGGTAGATATAGCCGTCGACTTCGCCGAGTCCCGCTGTCACCGCGAGATCCGACAGATGGTGCGAGTTTGCGAGCGCCCAGAGCGGCGTCCTGAAGCCTAGCGAGCGCACGGAAGCGGCGAGTGTCCGCGCCGCTTCCAGGCGGGCGCCGTCGATCAGGACGATGTAGGCGCCGACGTCGGCATCTTCATTGACGTCGCGTGCGAAGCTATCCGTCACTTCGACGCGGAAGTGCTCCGCCGTGATCTGCTCCAACAGCTCGCTGGTCTGCGCGTCATTTCGGTCCACGATCGCGACTACCTTCAGAAACTTGTGGAAGGGAATCGGGATGGTGGGCGCCTTCAAAGGGCGAGGGACCATGGTCACTCCTTCTTCAACCGGCTTCGCGAATCCGCTTGATTTGTCGCTCATGCGCCGGACGTCAGCGGAAATCGGGCGCAGGCATCTGTACCGCGAACTTTCGGCAATGCAATTTTTCGTTCAGATCGACAAGTAACGGGAAGGCAGAACGCACAACCGGGGGCTACCGAGGTTTCCGGGTGTCAGTGGTCATCGGGCAGAAGGCGGCATGGCGATACCTTGCCGCGGGTCTCTCTCGGCTATTCCTGTAGCTCGAAAGCGGGGCCGCCAGAGGCGCGTCGATATAGTCGTCGTAGGTGCTAGGTATATAGTTGGCGAGCTTATCGCTTATTGCAAATTTTTTTGTCAGAACGAGAACCTGGCATAGCCAATAAAGAAGACCCCATTCGTATTCGCATTCGTTGAATATCGCTGCCTCATCAAGTAACGATGTCTGGTCATTCATTTTTTAGAAAATATCCCGCGTATATTTTCAATTGCTGTCGTGCTATTCGATGTTCGCAATAGCTGATATGCGGTTCACGTGGAATCTTGAACAATGCGGTTTTATCAACCAGAATGATCTGCAGATGACGTGCCGGTTTTTTCACAGAGCATGTCCAGGACGCGCTTTCGCTTTCGTTCATTGCCTGATAAGAGTCCGCGTGTGTCGAGATGCAGCCGCATAAATAAAATCCTGGCCGCACGTCAGTCCACGCGTGTTGCAGGGCGGCAGATCGAAGCCGCGTGACGCCCTCGCGAGTGCGATGACTTTCTGTCAATGAACACGCGCAAACCGTCTTTCGCCTGAAGGCAGTAAGTCGATAAGCGGGCTTCCGTTGCAATCGGCAAGCCGCGACGCGCTGGTTCGCACATAGGAGACAGCGATGAATACAGAGGTCACCACGCTCGGAGCCTACTCCGAGGTTGGCAAGCTGCGCATGGTCATGGTTTCTGCGCCCGGACTGGCGCATCAACGCTTGACGCCAAGCAATTGCGACGAGCTGTTGTTCGACGACGTCATCTGGGTGAGCCAGGCCAAGCGGGATCACTTCGACTTTGTAACGAAGATGCGCGAGCGCGGGGTAGAAGTTCTCGACGTGCACAACCTCCTGACGCAGACGCTGGACAATCCCGAAGCGCGTAAATGGATACTCGACCGAAGGGTCTCCGACGACAGCGTCGGCGTAGGGTTGAGCAACGAAGTGCGCGCGTGGATGAACGAACTGGAATCGCGCAAGCTTGCCGAATTTCTGATCGGCGGCGTCTCGCTCGACGACATTCCCGGCAGCGATGCGCCCGTCGTCAAGCTCTTTCGTGATTATCTGGATTACTCCAGCTTCCTGCTCGCGCCGTTGCCGAACATGGTCTTTACGCGCGACACAACCTGCTGGATCTACGGCGGCGTGACGCTCAATCCGATGTATTGGCCTGCGAGGCGGCAAGAGACGCTGCTCGAAGCCGCGATCTACAGGTTTCACCCGACGTTCGCCAACGCCGACTTCGAGACCTGGTACGGCGATCCCGACAAGGACCATGGTGCATCGACGCTGGAAGGCGGCGACGTCATGCCGGTCGGCAAGGGGACAGTGTTGATCGGCATGGGCGAACGCACATCGCGGCAGGCAATCGGCCAGGTCGCGCGGGCGCTGTTCGACAAAGGCGCGGCTGAACAGGTGCTGGTCGCGGGTATGCCGAAGTCGCGCGCAGCCATGCATCTCGACACGGTGTTCAGTTTCTGCGACCGCGATCTTGTGACGATATTTCCGGAAGTGGTCGGGAAGATCATTACGTTCACGATCAGGCCCGACGACAAGAGTGCCTATGGCATGAGCATCCAGCGCGAAGACAAGCCCTTCGTCAAGGCGGTGGGCGATGCGTTGGGGCTGAAGGAACTGCGCGTCGTCGAAACGGGAGGAAACCAGTTCGCGGCGGAACGCGAGCAATGGGACGACGGCAACAACATGGTGTGCATCGAGCCCGGCGTCGTCGTCGGCTACGACCGCAATACGTTCACCAACACGCTGCTGCGCAAGGCGGGCATCGAAGTGATCACGATCGCGGCCAGTGAGCTTGGACGCGGCCGCGGCGGCGGGCATTGCATGACGTGCCCGATTGCGCGCGATCCCGTTGATTACTGAAGCGTTTGCCCGTGTCGAGCCAACGCTCAGTCACCCGATCGATGGAGACAACTCATGGCTTTCAATCTGCGAAACCGTAGTCTTCTCAGCCTCATGCATCACAGCGGCCGCGAGCTGCGCTATCTGCTCGATCTGTCGCGCGATCTCAAGCGCGCGAAGTACGCAGGCACCGAGCAGCAGCATTTGGAGCGCAAGAACATTGCATTGATCTTCGAAAAGACATCCACTCGAACGCGCTGTGCATTCGAAGTGGCCGCGCACGATCAGGGCGCGCACGTCACCTATATCGATCCGACATCGTCACAAATCGGACACAAGGAGAGCATGAAGGATACGGCGCGCGTGCTCGGCCGCATGTTCGACGCGATCGAGTACCGGGGATTCAGCCAGGAAATCGTCGAGGAACTGGCGCGCTACGCATCCGTGCCCGTCTTCAACGGATTGACGGACGAATATCATCCGACGCAGATGCTCGCCGACGTGCTGACGATGCGCGAGTACTCCGACAAGCCGCTGCATGAGATCAGCTATGCGTATCTCGGCGACGCGCGCAACAACATGGGCAACTCGCTATTGCTGATCGGCGCAAAGCTCGGCATGGACGTGCGCGTGGCGGCGCCGAAGTCTCTATGGCCGCATGAGGAGCACATTGATGCATGCCAGCAATTCGCAAAGGAAAGCGGCGCGCGCGTTACGCTCACCGAAGATCCGAAAGAAGCGGTGAAAATGGTCGATTTCATTCACACCGACGTGTGGGTGTCGATGGGCGAGCCGGTCGAAGCCTGGGACGAAAGGATCAAGGCACTGCTGCCGTATCAGGTGAACCGCGCGCTGATCGAGTCGACAGGCAACCCGAGAACCCGCTTCATGCATTGTCTGCCCGCCTTTCACAACTGCGAGACCAAGGTCGGCCAGCAGATCGCGGAGCGTTATCCAGATCTTGCGAGCGGGATCGAAGTGACGGATGACGTGTTCGAGTCGGATTACAACATCGCATTCGAGCAGGCAGAGAACCGGATGCATACGATCAAGGCCATCCTCGTTTCGACTCTGGCCGATATCTGAGCGTATCCGTTTCGCCCCATGTTCGTCGCCGTGCGGCGCAAGCGTGCCGCACGGCCAGGCATTCCGCAGGAGGATCGCATCATGCGCCTCGTCATCGCACTGGGCGGCAATGCGCTGTTGCAGCGCGGCCAGCCCATGACGGAGAGCCAGCAGCGCGAGAACGTCAAGATTGCCGCCACGCAGATCGCCAGTGTGGCAACGGGCAATGAGATCGTTATCGCGCATGGCAATGGTCCGCAGGTCGGCTTGCTTGCGCTGCAAAGCGCGGCCTACAAGGACGTATCGCCGTATCCGCTCGATGTGCTCGGTGCGCAGACGGAAGGGATGATCGGCTATCTGATCGAACAGGAGCTGGGTAATCTGCTGCCGTTCGAAGTCCCGTTTGCGACGATCCTGACCCAGGTCGAAGTAGATCTCGCGGACCCGGCGTTCCAGCATCCGAGCAAGCCCATCGGTCCCGTGTACTCGAAGGAAGAGGCTCAGAAGCTTGCGGATGAAAAAGGCTGGAGCATCGCGGAGGATGGCGACAAGTATCGCCGCGTGGTCGCGAGTCCGCGGCCGCAGCGCATCTTCGAAATCCGTCCGGTGAAATGGCTGCTGGAGAAGGGCACCATTGTCATCTGCGCGGGCGGCGGCGGCATCCCGACGTGCTACGACGAGAACCGCAAGCTGCGTGGCGTGGAAGCCGTGATCGACAAGGATCTGTGCTCCGCGCTGCTCGCACAGGAACTCGAGGCGGACGTGCTCATCATCGCGACCGACGTCAACGCAGCCTACGTCGATTGGGGCAAGCCGACGCAAAAAGGCATTGCCCAGGCGCATCCGGACGAACTCGAAAAGCTGGGCTTTGCGTCGGGGTCGATGGGGCCCAAAGTCCAGGCCGCCATCGAGTTTGCGCGCAAGACGGGCAAAGATGCCGTGATCGGCGCGCTTCGCGATATCGTCGCGATCACGCAAGGCACGGCGGGTACGCGGATCAGCGTGCGCGAGCCTGGGATCGAGTTCTACCCGCTCGCGTAACGCGGTCGGCGGTGTTTGCTTGCACCCATGCGACCCGCACGCCGATCCGTCATTTGGCCTGGCTGGCGCGCCAGTCGCGCGGCGTCATCTGGAAGTTCGCGACGAACCAGTTCGTGAACGATCCCTGCTGCGCGTAACCCAGAAGTGACGCGACGCGTCCGATCGGATAGCGCGGGTTGCTCATGTAGCGCACGGCAAGCTCGCGCCGCACTTCCTCGACCTGATCCGAGAAGCTGGTACCGGATGATTTCAGCTGACGTTGCAGCGTGCGCACGCTCACGCGCAAATGGCGGGCGACCAGTTCGACGGTGGCCTGTTCGAGGGGCAACAGCAGATAGATCGCCTTGCGCACTTCCAGCGCGGCCGAGTCCGGACCTGTCGCGTTGAGGGGAGCGGCCAGGCTCTCGGCGTAGCGCACGAGTTCGGGGTCCGCTGCGGGATTGGGGTAGTCGAGATCGGCGGTGGCGCACACGAACCCGTTGAAGTCGCTGCCGAACTCCAGCGGACAGCCAAAGAATCGCCGATGAAACGTCAGGTCTGCATGTGCGGCGTGAGTGAAATGGACAGCGCGAGGTTTCCAGAACTGGCCGAGCAACGCGCTCGAGTGGCGCGCGAGGACGCCGAGCGCAAGTTCGATCGCCTGCGTGGTCGGCGTGCCCGGCGCGACGACGAGTTCCTCGCGGATCGTAACCGTTTCGCCTGTCGTTTCGACGTAGATGGCCAGGGCTTCGTTGAGCAGATGCCGGTATTCGGCTGCGGCCAGCAACACCTCGCGCAATGTGCGTTTGTGCGCGAGCAGCACGTTGATCACGCCGGTGCCGAATTTCTGCCGGGTTTCGGCCATCTGCAATGCGAACGTCGGGCACGACGCCTTGTTTGCCGTGAGTTCCAGCAGCCGGCAGCAGGCGGCGGCGGGCACGCGGTCGTTCGGATTGGCAAGCGCGGCGGGATCGATTCCGGCCTGCTGCGCGAGCTCTACGGGGTTCAGTCCGAGCCGCCGCGTCACTTCGAAATAGCCGTTCATGGCGATCGACCCGAGCATCGTTTCCATTGTTCTTTCTCCGCAATCTCCAACGGGCTGCGCCTCGCCTTTCAGCGATGCTCACTGCGGGCCTACTAAGTGTTAACACGCAGTGGCACGGATCGCTAAAAGGATGGCGCCTGATCATAAAAGTCTAGCGCGTGGATGCCGTATTGTGCGAGCACGACGATTCGAGATGTTCCGTTTTCACGCGATCCCGCGGCATCGGTACGTCATTCATATCTGGAGGAAAACATGCAGTTTCTCGACGATTCGCTGCACCCTGAGAATCAGGACAAGGTAGTCATCACCACCGCGCCGTACGGCCCGGAATGGATGCCCGAAGACTTTCCGGAAGACATCCCGGTGACGATGGACGAGCAGATCCAGAAGGCTGTCGACTGCTATAACGCGGGCGCCACGGTACTCCATCTGCATGTGCGCGAACTGGACGGCAAGGGTTCGAAGCGCCTGTCGAAGTTCAACGAACTGATCGCGGGCGTGCGCGCGGCCGTGCCCGACATGATCATCCAGGTCGGCGGCTCGATTTCGTTTGCACCGGAAGACGAAGGCCAGGCCGCGAAGTGGCTGTCCGACGACACGCGTCACATGCTGGCCGATCTCGACCCGGCGCCGGATCAGGTGACGGTCGCGATCAACACGACGCAGATGAACATCATGGAGCTGCTCTATCCGGAGTACCTGGAGGGCACCTCGCTGTCCAATCCCGCGTTCATGTCCGCGTACAGCGAAATGACGGTGCCGGCAGGCCCGGCATGGGTCGAGGAGCATCTGCGCCGCCTGCAGGCCGCGGGCATCCAGCCGCACTTCCAGCTCACGGGCATTCACGCGCTCGAAACGCTTGAGCGCCTCGTGCGCAAGGGCGTCTACAAGGGGCCGCTGAACCTGACGTGGATCGGCATCGGCGGCGGCTTCGACGGCCCGAACCCGTTCAACTTCTTCAACTTCGTGCATCGCGCGCCGGATGGCTGCACGCTCACGGCCGAATCGCTGCTCAAGAACGTGCTGCCGTTCAACATGATGGCGATGTCGATGGGCCTGCATCCGCGTTGCGGCATCGAAGACACGATCATCGACCAGCACGGCAAGCGCTTTACGTCGGTGCAGCAGATCGAGCAGTGCGTGCGCGTCGCGCGTGAGCTCGGCCGCGAGATTGCCAGCGGCAAGGAAGCGCGCGACATTTACCGCATCGGCGTGCAGTATGAGACCGTCGACGAGACGCTCGCCGCCAACGGCATGGCGCCGAACCGCCAGACGGGCGTGAGGAACCTGCCGCTGCGCGCAGCGTGACAGATGGAAGCCCGGCCGACGCATCAACGGATGCCGGGCTTCGAAGGCAGGACTCCCCGGTACGCGCCGGGGAGCATGAGGACATATCCATAGTCGGCCGCTTTGCCCTGCTAACAGGGACGCAAGGACGGCCGACATAGAGGCGGACGGGAAGGAGACAAATCATGCTCATGCAGCATGCCGAGCCCACGACGGGCGACGTTACGACAACAAAAACTGATGTACGCGCGTATGCGTGGGTGGTATTTGCGCTGACGGTCGGGTTGCTGCTCTCCGACTACATGTCGCGGCAGGTGTTGAATGCCGTGTTTCCGCTGCTCAAGGTTACGTGGAATCTTTCCGACGCGCGGCTGGGTTCGCTGAGCAGCGTGGTTGCACTGATGGTCGGCGTGCTCACGTTTCCGCTGTCGGTGCTCGCGGACCGCTGGGGCCGCGTGAAAAGCATCGTCCTGATGGCGGCGATGTGGAGTCTCGCGACGCTGGGCTGTGCGATCTCGACGAACTACGGCGAGATGCTGCTTGCGCGCGCCTTCGTCGGCATCGGCGAAGCGGCGTACGGCAGCGTCGGAATCGCCGTCGTGCTCAGCATCTTTCCGGCGCGGCTGCGCTCCACGCTCACGGGCACCTTCATGGCGGGCGGCGCGTTTGGTTCGGTGCTGGGCATGGCCGCCGGCGGCGCGGTCGCGGCTCATCTCGGCTGGCGCGCGGCGTTCGGCGCGATGGCAGTCATGGGGATCGTGCTGGTCGTGTGCTACCGGTTCGTCGTCACCGAAAAGCGTCTTGCGCCGCTGCAGCCTGCAAGCGCGAACCGGCAGGCAGAAGGGCCCGGCGTGCGCATGAGCTTCCGCGCGCTGATGAAGGGACTCTTCTCGACGAAGTCCGTCGTGTGCGCTTATGTCGGCAGCGGCATTCATCTGCTCGTTCCCGCCGCCATCTGGGCGTGGATGCCGAGCTTCCTGAACCGCTACTACGGCATGGCGACAGGCAAGGCGGCCATGAGCGCGGCGCTGTTCGTGCTGTTGACGGGCTTGGGCATGGTGGTGTGCGGCAACCTGGCCGACCGGCTCAGCAAGAATGTGCGCGAAAGAAAATGGCTCGCCGCGATCGCGTTCTGCCTCGCGTGCTTCACGCTGCTCGCGATTGGCTTCCACATGCCTGCGGGTCCGTTGCAGCTCGTCGTGATCGGCATTGGCATGTTCTTCTGCGCAGGTGCAAGCGGCCCTTCGGGCGCGATGGTGGCGAACCTCACTCCGCCGTCGATTCACGCATCGGCGTTTGCGACCCTCACGCTCGCGAACAACCTGCTGGGTCTCGCGCCCGCTGCCGTGCTGACGGGAATGGTCGCGGACCGGATCGGGCTGCTCGGCGCGTTGCAACTCGTTCCGTTCGCACCTCTTGTCGCGGCCATCGCATTCTTTATCGGCAAACGGAATTACGCAGGCGACCTGGACCGCCTGAACGCCCTGCGCGAGCAGGCGATGCGCTGACGATAGCGCTCGACGCGCGCAACGGCGGCGCGCTTTCAACGCGGCAGCCTGAAGTTGCGCGCGACAGATGAAACGAAACGGACTTTGCAGTTCGAGTAATGGATAGGAGATTCAACATGGCAAAAGCAGTGCGCTTCCACGAAACGGGCGGTCCCGAAGTCTTGCGCTACGAGGACGTCGAAGTGGGCGATCCCGGCCCCGGACAGGTCCGCCTGCGCCATGAGGCAGTGGGCCTCAATTTCGCGGACACCTACTTCCGCAGCGGTCTTTACCCGGTCCCGCTGCCCGCGGGGATGGGCGTGGAGGCTGCGGGCGTGGTCGAAGCCATCGGCCCCGATGTGACGAACGTCGCAGTGGGCGATCGCGTGACCTACACCGGCTTTATCAACACGCTCGGCGCGTACAGCACCGAACGCCTGATTCCGGCCGCTCCGCTCATCAAGCTGCCCGATGCGATTTCGTGCGAGACGGCTGCTGGCATGACGATGCGCGGGCTGACTTCGGCGTATCTGATGCGCCGCATTTACGACTTCAAGGCGGGCGACACCATCCTGTTGCATGCAGCCGCCGGCGGTGTCGGCCTGATCGTGTCGCAATGGGCGAAGCTGCTCGGCCTCACGGTGATCGGCACGGTTTCCACGGAAGCCAAGGGCGAAGTGGCCCGCGCGCATGGTTGCGACCACATCGTCTACTACAGCCGTGAAGACGTCGCGAAGCGCGTGCGCGAACTGACGGGCGGCGTCGGTGTGAACGTGGTGTTCGACAGCGTCGGCAAGGACACCTTCGAGGCCTCGCTCGATTCGCTCAAGCGTCGCGGTTTGATGGTCTGCGTCGGCACGGCGTCCGGCCCGATCCCGCCGTTCAATCCGCAGATGCTGGCGATGAAGGGCTCGCTCTATCTGACGCGTCCGGCGCTCGCGGACTATATCGCTGACCCCGCCGAGAAGAACGATCTTGCCGGCGAGATCTTCGGGCACATCGCGGCGGGACGCATCAGGATCGAGCTGAACCAGCGTTACGCGCTCGAAGATGCGGCGCAAGCCCATCGCGACCTGGAAACGCGCAAGACGACGGGCTCGTCGGTCTTCGTCATCTGAGGAAACAGTCATGCGAATCGAACAACTGACATGCTCGATCGGCGCGGAACTGGTCGGCGTGAATCTCGCCGATGCCATCCACGACGATGCGCTGTTCGCCGAAATCCGCGCCGCGCTGCTGAAGCATCGGGTGCTGTTCCTGCGCGACCAGGACATCACGCGCACCGAGCATGTGGCGTTTGCGCGCCGCTTCGGCGAACTGGAAGATCATCCCGTCGCGGGCAGCGATCCGGAGCATCCGGGCCTCGTGCGCATCTACAAGAACCCGGATCAGCCGAATGACCGCTACGAAAACGCGTGGCATGCGGACGCCACCTGGCGCGAAGCGCCGCAGTTCGGCGCGGTTCTGCGCTGTGTGGAGTGTCCGCCCGTCGGCGGCGATACGATGTGGGCGAACATGGTCCTCGCATACGAGAACCTGCCGGATCACATCAAGAGCCAGATCGCGGAACTTCGCGCCCGCCACAGCATCGAGGCGAGCTTCGGCGCCGCCATGCCGATCGAAAAGCGCCTCGCGCTGAAGGAGCAGTTTCCGGACGCGGAGCACCCCGTCGTGCGCACGCATCCCGAGACGGGCGAGAAGCTGCTGTTCGTGAGCGCCTTCACCACCCATATCACCAACTATCACACGCCGGCGCGCGTGCGCTTCGGGCAGGACGCGAATCCGGGCGCAGGCGACCTGCTGCGCTATCTGATCAGCCAGGCCTACATCCCCGAGTACCAGGTGCGCTGGCGCTGGCAGAAGAACAGCATCGCGATCTGGGACAACCGCAGCACGCAGCACTATGCGGTGATGGATTACGCGCCGTGCCATCGCAAGATGGAACGCGCCGGCATTATCGGCGACAAGCCGTACTGATTGCGCAGGACACCGCTTCATGACTCTCGATACGACGCCGACCATCCTGATCGTGCCCGGCTTGCGCGACCACGTCGCGGAACACTGGCAGACCCTGCTGGAGCAGAAGCTGCCCAAGGCCGCCTCGGTGCCGCCGCTCGAACACGACAAGCTCAGTTGCGCGGCACGCGTCGCGGCGCTCGATGCAGCGCTCGCGAAGATTGACGGCCCGGTGATCCTGGTCGCGCACAGCGCGGGCGTGATGATCACCGTGCACTGGGCGCAGCAGCACAGCCGCAAGATTCACGGTGCGCTGCTTGCGACGCCTGCGGACCTTGAAACGCCGCTGCCGGCAGGCTATCCGTCCATCGATGCGCTCGCGCAGAACGGCTGGCATCCCGTCCCGCGCAAGCCGTTGCCGTTCCCGAGCATCGTCGGCGCGAGCCGCAACGATCCGCTCGCGCAGTTCGAACGTGTGCGTGCAATGGCGCAAGACTGGGGCAGCCGACTCGTCGACCTCGGCGAAGTCGGCCATCTGAATCCCGCTGCGGGCTTTGGCGAATGGCCGCTGGCGCAGACGCTGATTCGCGAATTGCTTTGATCTGCGCTGCGCGGCGGATCAGGAAAGGAAGTTGAGATGTCACGTCAGATCGTGGTGGGCCTTGCCGATGAGCTCGCGTCCGGCCAGCGGAAGCTCGCATTCGTCGATGGACGCAGCATCGTCCTCTTCAACATCGGCGGCGCGATTCACGCAATCGACAACTCGTGTCCGCACAACGGAGCGTCGCTCGCGAGCGGACAGCTGGAAGGATGTGTGTTGCGTTGCCCCGCACACGGACTGCGCTTCGATCTGCGCACAGGCTGCATGCCGGGCACCGGCGGTTTGAGCCTGACGACTTTCCCGGTGCGGACAGTCGATGGGCAACTGGTCGTCAGTCTCGATGAGCCGGACGCCACCACCAATCAGGAGAAGGAAGGATGCAAGGTTTGATGATGCAGCAGCCGCTGCTGGTCGCTTCGCTGCTCATGCACGCCGAGCGCCATCACGGCAAACAGGAAATCGTGTCGCGCCGGGTCGAAGGGGATATTCACCGCTATACGTATCGCGATCTCGCGCAGCGCGCGCGCCGCATGGCAAACGCGTTGACCAGCCTCGGCGTCAGGCCGGGCGATCGGGTAGGGACGTTGGCATGGAACGGCTATCGGCACATGGAGCTGTATTTCGCCGTGTCGGGGTCCGGGTCCGTGCTGCATACGCTGAACCCGCGTCTGCACGTCGATCAGCTCGCGTACATCATCGAGCACGCGGAAGATCGCGTCGTGTTCTTCGATCTCACGTTCTTGCCGCTGATCGAGAGTGTTGCGCCGCGCGTCAAGAGCCCGAAGGTGTTCGTCGCGATGACCGACCGCGCGCACATGCCGCAAGAGCATGGCCTGTCCACGATGCTGCTGTGCTACGAGGATCTCATCGATCTTCACGACGACGAGTTCGACTGGCCGGTCATCGACGAGAACAGCGCTTCGTCGCTGTGCTACACGTCGGGCACCACGGGCAATCCGAAGGGCGTGCTGTACAGCCACCGCTCGACGGTGCTGCACACCTACGCAGCGGCGCTGCCGGATTCGCTGAACTGTTCGGCGCGCGACGCGATCCTGCCCGTCGTGCCGATGTTCCATGTGAACGCATGGGGACTGCCGTACATCGCCTGCATGGTCGGCGCGAAGCTGGTGTTTCCGGGGCCGGCGCTCGACGGCAAGTCGCTCTACGAACTGATCGAAACCGAGCAGGTCACGCTGTCGGCGGGTGTGCCGACTGTCTGGCAAGGACTGCTTGCGCATGCCGACGCGATCGAGGGTGCGTTCTCGTCGATGAGGCGCACGATCATCGGCGGCGCGCCGTGCCCTACGGCGATGACGGCGGCGTTCCAGGAGCGCTATCAGGTCGACGTTCTGCACGCATGGGGCATGACGGAATTGAGCCCGGTCGGCACGGTGTGCGCGTTCAAGGCTCATCACCTTGCTCTGCCCACGGACGAGCGCTATGCCGTTCAGGCGAAGCAGGGCCGCTCGGTGTTCGGCATCGACATGAAGATCGTCGGCCCCGATGGCGAAGAACTGCCGTGGGACGGCCAGGCGGCCGGCGATCTGCTCGTGCGCGGCCAGTGGGTCGTGCAGCAGTACTTCGGCAGTTGCGACGCGTCGCATTTGCGCGACGGCTGGTTTCCGACGGGCGACATCGCGAAGATCGACGCCGACGGCTTCATGCAGATCACGGATCGCAGCAAGGACGTCATCAAGTCGGGCGGCGAATGGATCAGTTCGACCGACATCGAAAACGTCGCGTGCCTGCATCCGGAAGTCTCGACTGCCGTGTGCATCGCCGCGCGGCATCCGAAGTGGGACGAGCGGCCACTGCTGCTGATCGTGAAGAAGCCGGGCAGCGCGCTCGCCGCGGAAGAACTGCTGGGCTTCTTCGATGGCCGGGTCGCGAAATGGTGGAAGCCCGATGCGGTGGTGTTCGTCGATACCGTTCCCCTTGGTGCAACGGGCAAGGTGCTCAAGAACCTGTTGCGTGACCAGTTTGGAGACTACTACCTGACGGCCTGACGCGTCGGGCTTTTGATAACGCTGTTCTATTCGATGAAAAAACAGCCGGGTGCGCCCGGCGATCCAAGGATTGGAGGAGACTGAATGAAAATGAAGTTAAGCAGCGCTGCTGCACTGGCGATTTTCGCCACGGCCGCTCATGCGCAATCGTCCGTTACGCTCTATGGCGTGATCGACACGGGATTCCTGTATCAGAGCACCTCTGCGGCGACGTTTCAGCCGCATGCGCCCAACCTGGGTCACGTCTATCAGCTCAAGGACGGCGGCATCTATGCGAGCTTCTGGGGCATGAAGGGAAGCGAAGACATCGGTGGCGGCTACAAGGTCAACTTCAAGCTGCAGGGCGTATTCAACTCCACGAATGGCAAGTTCGGCCTGTCCGATACGCCGGGCACGACCGCGATCTTCAACCAGTTCGCGACGATTGGCTTGTCCGGTCCGTTCGGCACGTTCGACGCCGGCCGGCAGATCATTCCGATGATCTACGCGATGGCTGAAACGGATGTGCGGGGCGCGCAGTATTTCGGCAGTATTCTGACCGCGTGGCTGGGCGTGAATCAGGCGGCCGGCTGGCCCGGCACGAGCACGAATGCGCCGATCGGCGCGCTCTATGACAGCAATGCGCTGGTCTACAACTCGCCGAAGTTTTATGGCGCCTCGCTCGCACTGGAGTACGCTCCGGGCGGCGTCCCAGGGCACTTCCAGGGTGGCACGCGCGAGTCGGCCGTGCTCAAGTATTCGAACTATGGTCTGAATCTCTCTGCCGTCTACTACAACGGGCACGATACCAATCCGTTCCCGCTGACCTACCCGGCGGCTCCCGCAGTGCCCGCGACAGGAGTCGACAACAATCGCTTCTACTATTTCGGAGCGATGTACACGATCAGCGGATTTTCGATTTCTGCTTCGTACGGTGTCGGCAAGAACCCGGCTCATAGCAATACCGCGGACTTCGAAATGGCGTCGGGTGGCCTCGGCTATCAGTTCAATCCGCGCTTCAAGATCACGTCCGGCTACTACTACCTGAAGGACAAGAACAATTCGTCGAACCATTCGAGCGAGTTCGCAGTGGGCGCGGAATACAACCTGTCGCAGAGGACCAAGGCTTACGCGCAAGTGGGCTATGTCAGCAACAAGGGAACCATGAACCAGACGATCATCTACGGGGCTCCTGTTGCGCCGGGCGAGTCCACTACTGCGGCAATGGTCGGCATTCGCCATATCTTCTGATTGCATCACACATATAAAACGGAGTAGTCGATGAAAAGCATTCAGGTACTCGAAATGGCGGTCGCCGTACTGCTCGTCGCGATGTCGATCGGTGCATGGTCCCAGCCGGGCCAGACGGCCAGCGCGCCGGCCACTGCGCCGGGCGCATCTGCAATGGCCGCGTCCGGTGCCGCGGCGCCCGCAACCGGAAGGAAAGCGGATCGTGCGCTGCGTCGGAAGATTTATGCCGCGATCGGGACGCACAAGGAGATCGACGCAGGAAACATCAGTGTGATCGCGAAAGGCGGTGCGGTGACGCTGAACGGCACGGTCGAGGACGCTTCGCAGATCGACAAGGTTGCGGAGATCGCGAAGGGCGTGCCGGGCGTGACTTCCGTGACCAACAAGCTGACGGTGAAGAAGCCGTTCGGCGGCATGTAAGCGTCTGTCGTCGGCAAGCGGCTTCTATCTGAACAAGGGCAACGGTCGCTGGTGTTCGCGGCTCATTGGACCAGAGTCCAATATCAGCCGCGGACCGCTGTTCTGACCTCTGGACAGCCGGGACCATCGATGTTGCCCATCGAAAGCAATGAGAAGCCGCTTGCGCGCGGATCGCCGGATGGACTGATCCGCGCGGGCCTCATCGCCATATTCGCGATCTTCTGTTTTCGGATCGTCGTCCCATTCCTGAATCTGCCTCGCCGATAATCCGCGCCTTCCACAGTTTGGCGCGGAACATCAACTTCGCTCGTTTGAGCCTTCTGATCGACCGCACCCCTGCTTCGCACGTTTATGAACGTGCTGCGAATGCCGCGCCGAACTGCGAACATGGCGTGGCAGTTCCGAACTCCACGGTTGCCTCGGTATCCGCAACACGCAGCTGAAGGAGTTCGTGCGCATATATCTGTTCGGCGCGTCGATACGTGTGCGTACAAAAGCGGCGCTTTCGGAAACGCGCGAGATACATTGATGCGTTCCAATCGCATCACACCGAACGCGCCGCGCGTATCGCTTTCGACGCTTCGCAAACTCATGCTCCGAACGAACGCGAACCGGGCTTCACTGCAATCAGGAGTTCTTATGTCAGACGACATCTTCCCCCAATCGCAATCTCGCCGCCGTTTTGTCGGCGTCGCGGCGGCGACTATCGCGGCCGGCTCGCTGAGCCAGCTCGCGTTCGCTGAAACGAATCAGTCGATTCTTTCGGTTTCGAAACCAGCGGGCGGCGACAAGACTGCAATTCGTCCGCTTCGTGTGCATGCACCCGAGGCGCAGCTTACCGATCTGCGCCAGCGCATCAAGGCAACACGATGGCCCGAACGCGAGACAGTCACGGACGACTCGCAAGGGGTGCCGCTCGCGATGATGCAGGAACTCGCTCGCCATTGGTCGACAGATTACGACTGGCGCAAGTGCGAGGCGAAACTGAATGCGCTGCCGAACTTCGTGACGGAGATCGACGGGCTGGATATCCACTTCATCCACGTTCGCTCGAAACACGGAAGCGCGATGCCGCTTGTCGTGACGCACGGATGGCCCGGTTCCGTCATCGAGCAGTTCAAGATCATCGATCCGCTGACCAATCCCACCGCATACGGGGCGAGCGCATCGGACGCATTCCATCTCGTCATCCCTTCGTTGCCGGGCTATGGGTTTTCAGGCAAGCCGACAGGGACCGGCTGGGGTCCGGAGCGCACTGCGCGCGCGTGGGTCACGCTCATGAAGCGCCTCGGATACGAAAAATTCGCGGCGCAAGGCGGCGACCTGGGCGGCGTGGTCGCGAACGTGATGGGCAAGCAGGCGCCGCCCGAGTTGCTCGGCATTCACGTCAACTTCCCGGCCACCGTTCCCGCCGATATCGCCAAGGCGCTGCAGGCAGGCGATCCACCGTCCGCAGGACTGTCCGACGACGAAAAGCACGCGTACGACCAGCTCAGCAGCGCGGCCAAAAAGCGCCGCGCCTATGCACTGGAGATGGGGACACGCCCACAAACGCTCTATGGACTGTCGGACTCGCCGATCGGCCTCGCAGGCTGGCTTCTCGATCACGGCGACGGCTATACGCAGCCGGCGGCGGCACTGACTTCGGCCGTGTTCGGACGCACCGTCAACGGAGAATCGTCAGGCGCGATGACGCGCGACGACGTCCTCGACGACATTACGCTCTACTGGCTGACGAATACGGGGGTTTCCTCGGCGCGCTTCTACTGGGAGTCGCACTTCAACTTCCTCGCCGCCGCCGATGTGTCCGTACCCGCCGCCGTGAGCGTGTTTCCGCGCGAGAACTATCAGGCGCCGCGAAGCTGGACCGAGCGCGCGTATCACAACCTGATCTGGTACAACCGGCTCGACAAGGGCGGACACTTCGCGGCGTGGGAACAGCCGCAATTGTTTGCCGATGAAGTGCGCGCGGGTTTGAGGCCGTTGCGCAAATAAGCGGATCTCGTCGCGACAACCCGTTCGTATTTTCATTCGACGCGCGCCGCGAGCGTGAGCGCTAACCGCGAGCGGTGTCGCCTAATCGCCTTCTGGCATCTTCGACGAATGATGGCTGGTAATCAGCCATTTTTTCCCATTCCACTCATAGGTGAACGTATAGCGAGCCTTGACAATTGTGCCGTCCCCGTACTTGAACGAGTAGAGACCCGCGTCGACCGCCATGTTGCATTCGATCATGATTTCGCGGAAATCGATCGTGCCAACCGGTTTGTTCTCGAGAAAATGCCTGAAATAGTCGACCTTTTCCTCAACCGTCAAACGTGGCTTGTTGGAGACGGTCGGCAGCAGGATTGAGTGCGGCGCGTAGTTCGCCACGACCTTATCCGGATTGCCAGTCTTCAGCGAATCGTTCCAGCGATCGAAAAGTGCGGCAATCTGTTTCTTCGATGTCGGATGGCAGGTTTCGGTCTTCGCGAATGCGCTGCCATGGACGACAACCACGAGCATCGCAGCAAGTACGCCCGGCCTCGATACGCAGATTTTCATGATTCACCTCGCTGGAATCGAACAGGTTCGCGCCACGCGCGAACCTGTCATTGGCTATCTCGGTCGTGCACCTTGCTCCAGCCCGACCCCGGGTCGAATGACTTCGTGGCCTCTGCTTTAGCTGAACTATCCGGTTCGAGATTCTCTTGCGCAAGGACGCGCGTTTCGAGCAACGACAGCAAGTTGCAGGCGTAAAGCCGCGATTAAAAGCGGACGCAGAATGTCTCGCTGACAGCGATGCGGCTACAGTGTCGCGCGCATCTGCTAACTCGCGCAATCGTGAGTTTCCCTTTGTTGTTCACGCTTCCACTTCTTGCGCCTTGCGAGCATGTTCATGCCTTCGACGAACGCCGAGAACGCCATCGCCGCGTAGATATAGCCCTTTGGAACGTGTGTGCCGAAGCCCTCGGCGATCAGCGTCATGCCAATCACCAGCAGAAAGCTCAGCGCGAGCATCACGATCGTGGGGTTGCGATCGATGAATCGCGACAACGGACCTGCCGCAAACATCATGGCCGCAACGGCCACGATAACGGCGACGTACATGATGGCCACATGTTCGGTCATGCCGACTGCGGTGATGATGCTGTCGACCGAGAATACCAGGTCGAGCACCAGAATCTGACCGATTGCAGAGCGTGGCGTGAGACGGGTAGGCCCCTCGGTGCTGGTGGCACGCCCCTCCTCATTGCTTGCGACGTGATAATGGATTTCCCCCGTCGCCTTCCAGACGAGAAACAGTCCGCCGCCGATCAGGATCAGATCGCGCCAGGCGAAGGCATGGCCAAAGAGCGATAACGCCGGCTGGGTCAAGTGCGCGATCCACGCAACCGTGCCGAGCAATGCAAGGCGCATCACGAGGGCAAGCGCGATGCCGATTCTCTGGGTCCGGACCCGCTGCGATGGCGGCAGTTTGTTGCTGAGAATGGAAATGAAAACCAGGTTGTCGATACCGAGGACGACCTCCATGACAACGAGGGTCACGAGCGCGGCCCACACGGCCGGGTCGACAGCGAGAGCGAGGAGATAGTCCATAAGCGCACGAGTAGTTCAAGCACCGGTCGCGAGGCCCGTCGAGACATGTTGAATCGACCATGACAGGATAGGAGAGATTTGCGGATAAATCGTTACACGAACGGCAAAATGGCGGCCCCGAACGCGCTTTCGCGAGGGGCATGGACCCGGCGCCACCTCTACAGACGGCTAACGGCCTTCGAGACATCCGGGTCGGCTGGCAAATCTCTGCCCAATTGCTACTCGCGGTACGGGAAGACCGATTCAGCGGCGCAGCTGCTGAACCGTGCGGCTGCGCTGCGCTTGCGCTTCCTTAAGGAGCCGATAGGAGGCGTAGTACTTGTAGATGTTTCGTACATAGGTGGTCGTTTCGACGCCGATCTTCTCGGCCACCACAATCTCGACGTTGTTGAACCAGACGTCGGGGTTGAGTCCGCGGGCCGCAGCCTCCTTGCGCATCTTCGCGATGTTCCCCGGCCCGGCGTTATAGCTGGCGAAAGCGAACAGCGGCCGGTCTACCTCAGAAAAATGGGCATCCTGGAAGTAACGGGTCATCAGTTGATCGAGGTACTTTGCGCCGGCATGAATATTCGATTGCGCGACCTTGATGTCCCCGACGTTGAGCTCCTTTCCCGTGGCCGGCATCAGTTGCATGATGCCGACCGCGCCCACCCGACTCTTCGCATCCTGATTGAGCTGCGATTCCTGAAACCCCTGGGCCGCGAGCATCAGCGGATCGAAATCATATTGCTGGCCATACTTCTCGAAGAAGGCCACGGTCTGCCTGAATCGCTTGAGCTCCGCGCTCTCCGTGTTGTTGTGAATCTGCTTGACGCCCTGCACATACTGCTTGAGGCGGACCTCCGCTACGCTCTGCTTCCTGATGAACTTCTCGTAGAAGTTGCTGATCACCGCCTGCAACTGGGGGCTGTTCTTGCGAATAGCCCAACCGATGACACCGCCCTCGCGCACCGCGATGTTGTCGTGCACCTTGATCTGCGGCAGCATCTGCGCCCACATGCGCGCCTTCCAGTCATCGACGATCAGGATCTGGAGCAGGCCGACGTTCAACATCTCCATCGCATCTTCATCCTCGAGCGCATCCGGCAGCAGCACGATCCGCATTGGCGGCTTGCCGGCTTGCTTGAAGCGGCTGTTCAATGCGTTCAAGCTCTCGTAATAGCTGCTATGGCGGCGGACGTCGACTGTCTTGCCGCTCAGGTCATCGAGCCTGGACAACGCGGGTGACTTCGGACCCGTCACAACGAGCTCGCGCGTCGGCTTGAGCGCGTGCGCAGTAACGAAGTCAGCCTGCTTCAGGCGATCCTCGGTCACAGTCAGATTGCCGGCCGCAATATCGCCAATGCCTTCCGCGAGGGCCGGCAGCAGCCGGTCGCGTGTCATCGGAATCATGACGACCGTGATCGGACGCTTGCCGAGACGGTCGGCGTAGGTCTTGTTGACGAATCGTTCAAAGTCGCGCACGGTGTCCGCAGTTACGCCGCGCTCATGTCCACGGTCATTGAAGTACAGCGTCCGGCTAAAGGGCGTGAGAACTCGAATCAGGCGACGCTCGACCATCGCGTCAAAATCGCCGCGCCAGGGCTTGTTGGTCAGATCGATCCGCCGCGTCGCACTCGCAGGGACGGGCGCGGAAGCCGCCGGCGGCAATGACGCCGATGATGGCGCGGACGCCGGCTGAACCGCGGCGCACAGGGCACTCCATACCCAGAGCGAAGCTCCGAACAGGGCTGGCACCAGCCACGCGCGGGTGGAACGCATCATACAGACACCGTACTTTTTCGGTTTCATCGTGACGCGCCGGCCCGCCCTGGACAGCCGCCGCGCGTAATGATCTGAGCTTTAGAGGCGTTTCTTTTCGAGTGATCGGCCTCGACTCTTACAGCATAGTTGCGCATGAAAACGGTTCAAGACCTGTTGCAGCAGGACGGGCCGTGTCAGCCGTTATGTCCGCCGTTTCGCCCGATGTATGTGCCTCGCGATCTATTGGTCTTTGGACCAGTACCGGGTTGTTCAGGTTGTCGATGTCGCTGATGCACCCGGCCTGATCGGATTTGCGGGCTTTAAGGCACGCGATCCCGGAAATAACAAACGACAAAGCGGCACTAGCCGCTTTGTCGCTCAGCGCTTAATCAGCACGCACTTTCACATACCGGCCTGGTGCGGCCTCGATCGGCTTGTGCTTCGCGTTGCCAAGTGTCGTACGCGCTTTCACTTGCTCACCGGCATGTCGCTTGACCCACTCGATCCAGTGATTCCACCAGCTGCCCGGCTGCTTTGCCGCTGATGCGAGCCACTCGTCGGCGTTGCTGCCCGCCGCATCGTTCGTCCAATAGCTTCGCTTGTTCTTCGACGCCGGATTGATCACGCCCGCGATATGACCGCTTGCGCCAAGCACGAACTCAGTTTCGCCGCCCAGTAGTTGCGTCGAGCAATACGCGGATTTCCACGGAACGATGTGATCTTCTTCCGTCGCGAGCAGATAGCTCGGCATGTCGATGCGCCCGAGGTCGACAGGCGTGCCGCACATCGTGAGCTTGCCCGGCACGCGCAAATTGTTCTCCAGATACATGTTGCGCAGATACCAGCTATACATCGGCCCGGGCAGATTGGTCGTGTCCGCATTCCAGTACAGCAGATCGAATGCAGCCGGCGTTTTGCCCTTCAGGTAGTTGTTCACGACATACGGCCAGATCAGATCGTTGGCGCGCAGTGTCTGGAAGACGAAGCCGAGCTCGCGTCCGGGGTAGAGGCCGCCGCGTCCAATCGTCTGCTCGCGCATCGACACGCCCATCTCGTCGATGAACACGCCCAGATCGCCCGGCTCGCTGAAGTCGAGCAACGCCGTCAACAGCGTTACGCTCGCCACCGACTCGTCGCCGTTCGCGCGCATCACCGCGAGCGCTGACGAGAGCATCGTGCCGCCGACACACCATCCCAATGCATTGACCTTGTCGGCGCGGCTGATCGTGCGCGCGATTTCGATCGCCTTCATCACGCCCTGTTCGAGGTACGCGTCCCACTCCGTCTGCGCCATGTCCTGTTGTGGATTGCGCCAGGACACGAGAAAAACCGTGAGCCCCTGTTCGCACGCAAAGCGTACGAAGGAGTTTTCCGGCTGAAGGTCGAGGATGTAGAACTTGTTGATGCACGGCGGCACGATCAGGAGCGGACGTTGCGCGACCGTTGGCGTGAGCGGCGCGTACTGGATCAACTGGAACAGATCGTTTTCATAGACCACCGACCCTTCCGATACGGCAACGCTGCGGCCCACTTCGAACGCGCTCTGATCGGTGATCGAAATCGTGCCTTGCTTCAGATCTTCGAACAGATGTGTGAAGCCTGAAAGCAGACTCGATCCCTTCGACTCGACCACTTGCCGGATGACCTCGGGGTTCGTTGCGGCGAAGTTCGCGGGACTGGCCAGGTCGATGAACTGACGCGCGAAAAAACGCAGCTTGTGCTTTTCTTTTTCATCGAGCGTGCTCGCCTCGACCAGCTCTTCGAGCATCCTGGCATTGAGCAGGTAGCTCTGTTTCAGAAGGTTGTACCAGACGTTGCTGGACCAGTCTTCCGCGTGAAAGCGCCGGTCGCCGCGCTCGGGCTCGACCACGGACTTCGGCCGCGCGCCGATTACGCCTGCAAACGCGCCGCTCCATAATTCCGTCTGCCGTTGCCAGTAGTTGGCGCTCGCCTGCATCACGAGGTTGCGCGCACCGGATGAAACGGGGTAGATGTCCTTGCCGTTGACGTCGAGCACGGTCATGTCATGTGCGTTGGTGACGGGCAATGACTGCCAGAAATTGAATCCGGCCTTGAGCCAGCCCATCGCGAACTCGTCCGGCATGCTGAATGGCATTCTCATATCAGACCCGCTGTTATGCGCCGATTGCGGCGGAAACCGCGCTGTCTTTGACCCGATCGCTGCGCGAAGTCGGCATAACGATCGCGTCTCCTTCGATCACGACTTTACTGCCGACCGTGCAAACAGTGGACAGCACGACGCGGCGCTTTTCGTGCAGCAGTTCCTTGATGGTCACCTCGGCCTGAACCGTATCGCCAGGGCGAACGGGCGCCTTGAAGCGCAGGTTTTGTCCCAGGTAGATCGTGCCTGGACCGGGCAGGCGGCCCGCAATCGTCGCGGAGATGATGCTCGCCGTCAGCATGCCGTGCGCAATGCGCCCCTTGAAGGGCGTCGTTTGCGCGAACTGCTCGTTGATGTGCATTGCGTTGATGTCGCCAGATGCGCCAGCGAACATCAGAATGTCCGCTTCCGTGATGGTCTTGGCGAAGGTCGCGCTCATGCCTGGTTGCAGGTCTTCGAAGTCGTATCCGTTAAGCTCGTTCATGGTTCTTCCGTTTGCTGGGTTGGCGTACAGTCGCGTCAATAGTCGTGCTACGCCATGGTCTTGTATTGACCGCTGATTCGGCCTGTATCTCAAGGCTGAATCGTACTGTCAGGACGCGTCCGTCCGATGTCCAAAGCTGCCGATGTAGTGACAAAACATGCCATCGTGGTCTTCGCGGGAAGAGACGATGTGCGAGAACCGCGAGCCGCCGTCGGTTGCAAGACCGCGCAGTGAAGTACGCGTGCTTCTCTGGTTCGCCTTGGCGTTTGGGGGCCATCTCATACGCGTTATGGCGAGTATGCGTCGCACGGATCAGCGCGTTTCGAGTCGCCGTAATGCATGGGAATCCAGATGATTTGGTGCATGGATATGAAGATTCCAAGAAAGCAAATCAGTGCGATCAAAACTGAAATTCACGGATGCAATTCTGAAACAACTGGAAATGCACGGCGTCAGAGAAAGTCTTTTAGATCAGGCGTCTAACGGTGCTCCCATCGAAGTGGCCCGGTACTTGCTCATATGACCGTTCGCATGATTTGGCAGCAACGGACATCAGGTCACTAATGGGAGATAGCGATGAGCCACGAACTGAGAAAGACGGACAACACAGAACTGGAGCGCAGCGAACAACAGCATGTCGATGGAGCGGGCAGGCATGGTGCGCCGACGCATTCGCGTGCGAACTGGGCGTGGACGGGTACAACGGAACACTATGACTGGATGGATTCGCACGGGCCATTCGCCAGCCTCGACTGAACCGCATCGTCGATTGAAGAACAGGCGCGGCGCGTTCGTGTGATCGTATCGATCATGCAGAATGGCGGTTGCGGTGCGGAAGCGTCCGGTCTTGCGTGATGCGGTCGGTGTAGCAGTCGGCGAACAGGAATTCGCCCACGGCGCAGCGGTCGATCCAGCCGCGAGACGGCCGCCCGTGCTCATCGCGCGTCGTCAGGAGGTCGACCACGCCGATCATGCGGTCGCACCACGCCAGGAGCTGCTGCCAGATGGGCAGCGCGCAAACGTCGAAATGCCGGTGCGCGATTTCGAGCCGTTGGGCCGGGTCGAGGGCGACGGGCAGATCCTGAAAGTGCGTCTTGACGGCGGGCATGGCGAGGATTGGGTGGTTTGATAGTAGATGGACTTCCCGAATACAGCCTGCCTACCGGGATGGGGCAGCACATGCGGGGCGCGTTGGGTCACTGCAGATATTCTTTGCGGCTTGCGCTGTTTTTCACCTGAACACCCGATCCTCCGTTAGTGAGTTGACTTCGGATTGTATGTCGGTCCCGCGAAGCGCGAACTTGAGTTCCTGCGCGTGTGGGAATGATGGCTCTCCGGAAGAGCGAATGTGCGCAACGGGCCGACCTGAGCCTGTTACTGTGGACCGGTGCAGCCAGTTGAAGACCCTCGACGTCTCCACCAGAATGACGACAATGTTCCCAAGAACGATTGATTGCCGGTTGGCCTCCATCGTCGGGGACGCGGCTGAATCTAAAGGAAAACATGAGACGACTGTTCCTCGCTGCGCTCGCCGCCACCTGTTTCGTGACTTGCGTTCGTGCGCAAAGCAACGCGCCCGGCCCGCTCGTCACGCCCTCGGGCGAACTGCAATTCGTGCGCGTCGACCGCGATTTCGTCGGGATGCTCGACAAGGAAATTTTCGATCGCTTCGGCGCGAACACGCTCACGCATTTCGATGATGTCGGCAACGTAAATCACACCGTCACGCGCACGCTTGTGCAGACGGATTCCGGCCCAGTGCTGTACGACTTTCGCCACCATCCGCCAGTTGTGCAGCGCTCGGGTAAGCGCATGACTGTCAAGCGCGTGTTCTGGCAAGACGATGAAGTCGTGATGCAAAGCTCGCAGGGCTGGTTCCGATTCAAAAGCGGCGTGTTGACTAAGCTGCAGTCGTCTACGACGACTTTCCATTGAATGCGCGCGCATCCCGAACATACGCTCGCCGGCGATGGCATACACCCGCTCGCCGCGCGGCACTGTCGAAAAATGTCGGCATTGTCGGCGATCGTGCCAAGGTGCTGCGCGGTTGCCGTCGTAGTCGTGATTGCGGCTGCAATGCCGACCTGGGCTGATGCGGACACCGGGCGTACCGGTTCCCGGCTGACCGATGACGCCGTCGTCAGCACCTGGCGTACCCTGCGCGCCGTCGATTGCGCCCGCTGCCATGGCAAGGACTATCAGGGGCTGGCGGCACCCTCGATTGTCGAGTACGCGCGCACACAGAGCCGTGAGATGTTTGTCCGGATGGTCCTTGACGGTGAGCCGTCCCGCGGAATGCCCGCATATCGCGACAACCCTTTGATCGCTGCGCACATTGACGATATTTACCGGTACTTTCTCGGCCGTGCCGACGGCACCATTCCCGCCGACCCGCGGCCTGCGCAGCGTTAGTCAGAACGGGGTCGCCTGATGACGATGCGGGAGTCCGTTACGTGCGGTTCAAAAACTCGATTCGCGTTATCTCGCCGGGGACGCGCGTTATGCGGTAAATAGCCTGGCGGTAGATGGGGCACACGTTAAATGCTTTAGCGCTGATCCGTGCGCCCACGAAGTGATGTGTGAAATATTTTGGTTCACGCAATACGTGTTCAATAGCGCGAAGCACGTGACTCCGGGAAATTTTGGCGAATTAGCTATCGAAACTCATGGCATGAGTCGGTCCGTTTTTTGGCGGCCGGGGTTTGAACTCGTTCGTCGGGGGCGTCCTCCTCAAGCAGAGACATCTTGAAGTTGTCCGGGTTTCACTGCACAACTTCACTGCACGGGTACTGCGGGTAGCGGTCCATGATGGACGTCATCGACTATCGGAGATATCTCGCCGCAGGTGAAGGATCAGGGATGAATGCGCGATAAGGAAAAATCCCTCCAGCAATCATCTTTGCAATCAGTCGAGCCGACCGACCCGATCGTTCAACGCGCAGGCGCTTGCTGTCCATCGGCGACGCGCGCGGCGCCGACGATCGTGCCATCGGACGCTTCGAGCAGTACCGCCATGTGTTCGCCGGTAACGGCGTTCGCATGCAGTGTGAGCGGCGCGCCGGACCATTGGCCGATCGGCGCGAAGCTGCGCACGATGTTCGACTCGGTGAGCGTCCGGCCTGCGTTCTCGCCGAGTCCGATCGGCGTGACGTGGCGCGCGTCGTAGCCGACCAGCAGTACGCGCGCGCGTCCTCGCCCAGGGCCGATCGACACCGATACGCCGCTGCCTTCGCGAGCGGCGTTGACTGTCGCGGCCGTGACGCCCGTCGACTTCGCATCGTCGATGGCAGAACTGGCTGCGCCGCGATTCGAGCCGACCACTTCGGCCTTGCCGTCAATCACCATTTCCGGCGTGTACGCAAAGTCGCGGAACCGCTTGACGTACTGCGCCTGGCGCGCATCGACGGCTTCGAACGAAAACGGATCTTTCCAGCCGAGCTGGTTCCAGTATGTGACGTGAAATGCCAGTGGCAGCACGTCGGTGCGCGTGTCGCTCAGCTCCGACAGATAGCGGTCGGCGGGCGGGCATGATGAACAGCCCTGCGACGTGAACAGTTCGACGACGACGGGACGCGGCCCGGCGGCGAATGCATGCGATGCGAGCAGCGCCGCAGCCCCGGCGCAGATGACAGCGAGAAAACGGGCGGACATGTGCTGACTCCAGATGACGACGGTATCGTTAGTTCGATTGCCGGCGCGGGCAGGTTACAGTTGATCCGTTCCCGGCGCGTCAGGTGATTCGCGTCGGTCGCCGTTGGCGGTGTCGTCAGCGAAGAAGCCGAGGTACGCCGGCGTGTGCGCGGACTGTGGCGCTTCGGCGGCCGGGTTGGCCGTCGCGCCGATCGAGCGCAGCGTGGCAAGCGTCGTCGAACGATTCGTGATGACATGCCACGGATGCGGTGAACTCGGCTCGGCATCATCGACGTGCGCGCTTGCATGTTGCGCCGCCTGTAACGCGGCCTGCAGGCGCATGCGCTGCGGCGCATAGACGGCAAAGCCTTCGTTGGCGAGGGCAGCCGTGTCGTAGCCGAGCAGCATGCACAGATACGCCTTGGCGACGCGGTCGCGCCGATCCGCTTCACGCGACTGCGCGATCAGGGCAGCGGTGTCGGCATCGACAAGCTGGCCTGCGTGCATCAACAATGGATGGGCGCCGGACCACGCATCGGAAGGGCAGGCCTTCACGGCGGGATCGAGCGGCACGAAAGGATTGATTTCTGCGGGATAGATCCGGCACACCCGCGGGCGCTGATCGTACGCGCCGCAGGCCATGTCCGCGCGCAGATGGGGACACGGTCCCGCAAATGCCGCAACCAGCGTCACCGTCACGCGCACGGGCAGCACGCCGCTATACGCCGCGAAAGAGCGGTGGCGCCGGTGTTGCGCGAGCGCGTCGCGTTCGGGCGGTTCTTGCGGCCAGACGATAGCGTCACAAAACAACTGAACGTCGCCGCCGCGCGCAATCCAGGCGAGCGCCTCATCGACGGCGAGCGGCAGGCGCAGGTCATGGCAGCAACGGCCGCACATCGTGCATGAAAAGTGAAGGGACATTTCGCGGATTAGCGCGCGGCAGAGTGGTGGTTCAAGTTAGTTCGTCGGCTGCACGACAACGGTTACACGTCGACAGTCGACAGGCTCCGATGGGAGGCCATCGCGGTCAGCGGCCGAAATAGATGTTGCAGAAGCTGACAGGTCCCACACAGTCGTCAATGCGATGTGGGACGAGTCTGCATCGGCATCTTAGCGCTTTGCCGCGCCGCTGCTGCATCGGAGTGTTGACAGATCAATTGCGGTCTACGATATCGCCGCGCAACGGACGGGAGAAACTGGCGGCGCCGCTCGACGGTCGGCAGTTGTCGACCCCGCAACAGTCGTTCGGCTTGACGGGAAGTCAATGGTTGCTTGCGCCGGTGTAAAGGACGTTGGAATGCCCGTAGCAGATGCGGCTATCGAGTACGTCGCCAGCCACACTATCGGCGGCTACCGGCGCTCGCGACTCAATATTTGATGTCACGAGCCGTCTGCCGCCCCTGCTGCCTGGTCCGCCGCTTGTGCTGCCGGCAATGGGTGTTGTTTGTATTGTCGGCGGCGCGGCATTCCTGCCTGGTGTGTCGCGCTCTTTGACGCGTGTCGACGGACGTCGAGCCCCGCGCATATTCGCGAGCCCGAGTGCACCGATGGGGATGATGGGCCGGCACCGATCATCCCCATCGTTTCGATTGCCAGGTTGACTCTGTCTTGCGCGGCGAGCGCCGCGCATCATGCCTTTAGCAAAGGTTCTCGAAGATAGCGGCAATACCCTGGCCGCCGCCGATGCACATCGTGACAAGCGCATACCGCCCGTTGATGCGCTGCAGTTCGTGCAGCGCCTTGACAGTAATGAGCGCGCCCGTCGCGCCGATGGGATGGCCGAGCGAGATGCCCGAGCCGTTCGGATTCACCTTCGAGGAATCGAGACCCAACTCTTGCGTCACGGCGCACGCCTGGGCCGCGAACGCCTCGTTCGCTTCGACTACGTCGAGATCGCCGATGGAGAGGCCTGCGCGTTGCAGCGCGAGACGCGTCGCCGGCACGGGCCCGATGCCCATGTACTGCGGATCGACGCCAGCGTGCGCATAGGCGACAAGCCGAGCCATCGGTGCGATACCGCGCTGCTCCGCCGCTTCGCGCGACATCAGCAGAACAGCGGCGGCCGCATCGTTGATACCCGATGCGTTGCCGGCCGTCACCGTCCCGTTCTCCTTCGCGAAGACGGGCTTCAGCTTCGTGAAGTCGTCGGACGTTGCGTCGTTACGCACGTGCTCGTCGGTATCGAACACGACCTCGCGGCCCTTGACCATGCGCGTCATCGGCATGATCTGGCTCTTGAAGCGGCCTTCGGCAATCGCGCGTTCGGCGCGGCGATGCGATTCGAGCGCCAGCGCGTCCTGCTGCTCGCGCGAAATGCCGAACTTGCGCGCGACGTTTTCCGCCGTCACGCCCATCGGCATCGCTTGGAACGGATCGTTCAGCGCACCGAGCATCATGTCGATGAGACGCGAGTCGCCCATGCGCGAGCCGAAACGCGCGTCGGTCGAGATGTATGGCGCGCGGCTCATGTTCTCCGCGCCGCCGCCGATTGCGACGTCCGCATCGCCGAGCATGATGGTCTGCGCCGCGGACACGATCGCCTGCAGGCCCGAACCGCACAGACGATTGACGTTGAAGGCGGGCGTCGAGTCGGGGATGCCGGCATCGATGGCCGCGACGCGCGACAGGTACAGATCCTTCGGCTCAGTGGCAATCACGTTGCCGAACACGACATGGCCGACATCCTTTGCGTCGACGCGGTTTCGTGCGAGCACTTCGCGCACGACGGCAGCGCCCAGTTCGGTCGGCGCGAAGTCCTTCAGGCTGCCACCGAACTTGCCGATCGCTGTACGCACGCCGCCTACGACCACCACTTCCCTGCTCATAGTTTTTTCTCCACAGTTGACGCGTCTTTTCGAACGGGCACGGTCGCGCCCGCCGGAGACTCACATGTTCGGATAGTTCGGACCGCCACCGCCTTCCGGCGTGACCCACACGATGTTCTGCGTCGGGTCCTTGATATCGCACGTCTTGCAATGCACGCAGTTCTGCGCGTTGATTTGCAGGCGGTCTTCGTTTGTTTCGTCTTTGACGAATTCGTAGACACCCGCTGGGCAGAAACGCGCTTCGGGGCCCGCGTAGGTTTGCAGATTCACCTTGATCGGAACCGACGGGTCTTTCAGCGTCAGATGCGCGGGCTGGTTCTCTTCGTGGTTCGTGTTCGAGACGAACACCGAAGAGAGCCGGTCGAATGTGAGCTTGCCGTCAGGTTTCGGATACTCGATCGGCTTGCACTGCGAGGCCGGCTTGAGCATTTCGTGATCCCAGTGCTTGTGACGAAGCGTCCACGGCACCTTGCCGCCCAGCAGCTTCTGCTCGATGCCGACCATCAACGTGCCGAGGTACAGGCCTTTGCTCATCCACTGCTTGAAATTGCGTGCCCTGTGCAATTCGGTGTGCAGCCACGAGGTCTTGAACGACTCCGGATAGGCGGTGAGTTCATCGTTTTGGCGGCCAGTCTGGACGGCATCGAATGCGGCATCGGCGGCCAGCATCCCGGTCTTGATCGCAGCATGCGAACCTTTGATACGCGATGCGTTCAGGAAGCCCGCGTCATCGCCGACGAGCGCGCCACCCGGAAACACGAGCCTCGGTAGCGACATCAGCCCGCCTGCCGTGATCGCGCGTGCACCATACGACACGCGCTTGCCGCCTTCGAGGAACTTGCGGATTTCCGGATGCGTCTTGTAGCGCTGGAATTCCTCGAACGGCGACAGATACGGGTTCGAATAGCCGAGGCCAACGACAAAGCCCACCATCACCTGGTTGTTGTCGATGTGGTAGAGGAACGAGCCGCCGTACGTCTGCGTGTCGAGCGGCCAGCCGGCCGTGTGAATCACGAGACCGGGCTTGTGCTTCGACGGATCAATCTCCCACAGTTCCTTGATGCCGATACCGTAGACCTGCGGATCGGCGCCGTCGCGCAGTTTGAATTTGTCCGAGAGTTGACGGCCGAGATGCCCGCGCGCGCCTTCGCAGAACAGCGTGTACTTCGCGTGCAGTTCCATGCCGAGCTGGAAGTTCTCGGTCGGCTGGCCATCCTTGCCGATGCCGAGGTTGCCCGTCGCCACGCCCTTGACCGAGCCGTCGTCGTTGTACAGCACTTCCGCCGCTGCAAAGCCCGGGAAGATCTCGACGCCCAGCGCTTCGGCCTGCTGACCGAGCCAGCGCGTGACATTGGCAAGGCTGATCACGTAGTTGCCGTGATTCTTGAAGTTATCCGGCAGTGCCCAGTTCGGCACGGACTTCGCACCGGTCTCCGTGAGAAACAAAAACCGGTCTTCGGTCACTTCAACGTTCAAAGGCGCGCCCTTGTCTTCCCAGTCGGGAATCAGCTCATAGAGCGCGCGCGGGTCCATCACGGCGCCCGAGAGGATATGCGCGCCGATCTCCGAGCCTTTTTCAAGCACGCACACGCCGATCTCGACGCCTTTTTCCGCCGCGCGCTGCTTGAGCCTGATCGCGGCAGCGAGACCCGCAGGTCCGCCGCCGACGATCACCACGTCATATTCCATCGACTCGCGCGGGCCATACTGCTCGATCCATCCCTGCGACGGATCGACTTGCTGGTTTGCTGTCATGCCTGCGTCCCTGCTTTAGAACTGATCTTCCGACAGCGCCAGCACGCCGTCCGCGCCCTTCGCACTGACGATCGACGCTTCCAGCGCCACCGCCTGCGGCAGCACGTGCTCCGCATAGAACTGCGCGGTGGCGATCTTCGCACCGTAGAACGACGGGTCATCCTCACGCTTCGCTTGCGCGACCAGCATCGCGCGCGCCATCTGCCAGCCACCCAGCACAACGCCCGCGAGCTTCAGATACGGCACGCTGCCCGCGAACACCGCATTCGGATCGCGCTTCACGTTTGCGACGACAAAGGCCACTACCGATTGCAACGCATCATGTCCATGCGACAGGTGCCTGTGCATCGACGCGAACGCCGCGCCATCGTGCTGCTTCAGCGCTTCGACGGTCTGCGCGATCTCGGCGAGCAGCGCCTGCGCGACCGCGCCACCATCGCGCACCGTCTTGCGGCCGATCAGGTCGTTCGCCTGGATCGCCGTCGTGCCTTCATAGATCGGCAGGATGCGCGCATCGCGGTAGTACTGCGCCGCGCCCGTTTCCTCGATGAAGCCCATGCCGCCGTGCACCTGCACGCCGAGGCTCGCCACGTCGATCGACAGCTCCGTGCTCCAGCCCTTCACAATCGGCACCAGGTATTCGTAGATCGCCTGGTGTTCGGCACGCTTCGCGTCGTCGGGATGGCGGTGCGCGAAATCGCAGTGCGACGCCGCGACGTACGCGAGCGCGCGCGACGCTTCCGTGAGCGCGCGCATCGTTGCGAGCATGCGGCGCACGTCTGCATGATGGATGATCGACACGGCCTGCTTCGCCGAGCCATCAACGGGCCGGCTCTGTACGCGTTCCTTCGCGTACGCAACGGCCTTCTGGTAAGCACGGTCCGACACGGCGACGCCCTGCATGCCGACGGCAAAACGCGCCGCGTTCATCATGATGAACATGTACTCGAGGCCGCGATTCTCCTCGCCGACCAGATGGCCAATCGCGCCACCGTGATCGCCGAACTGGAGCACGGCCGTSGGGCTCGCCTTGATGCCGAGCTTGTGCTCGATCGACACGCAATGCACGTCGTTGCGCTCACCGGGCGAGCCGTYCTCGTTGACGACGAACTTCGGCACGATGAAAAGCGAAATGCCCTTCACGCCTTCGGGCGCGTCCGGCGTGCGCGCGAGCACCAGATGGACGATGTTCTTCGCCATGTCGTGCTCGCCCCACGTGATGAAGATCTTCGTGCCGAAGAGCTTGTACGAACCGTCGCCCTGCGGCTCGGCACGCGTGCGCACCAGCGCGAGATCGCTGCCCGCCTGCGGCTCGGTGAGGTTCATCGTGCCCGTCCACTCGCCTGAGATCAGCTTCGGCACGTAGGTGCGCTTCTGTGCTTCGCTGCCTGCCGTGAGSAGCGCCTCGATTGCGCCGTCCGTGAGCAGCGGGCACAGCGCGAACGACAGGTTCGACGCGTTGAGCATCTCGATGCAGGCCGCCGCGATCAGCTTGGGCAGCCCCTGGCCTTCGTATTCGACGGGATGCTGCACRCCCTGCCAGCCGCCCGCGGCGAACTGGCGAAACGCATCGGCGAAWCCGGGCGTGGCCGTGACCACGCCRTCCTTCCAGCTGCTCGGGTTCCGGTCGCCTTCGACGTTCAGCGGCGCCAGTACTTCGCCGCACAGCTTCGCGGATTCTTCGATCACGGCCTGGGCCGTTTCAAGGCCGGCCTCTTCGAAGCCGGGCAACTTTGCAATGTCTGCGATGCCGCTCAGCTCGCTGAGCACGAAAAGCATGTCTTTGACGGGGGCGGTGTAGCTCATGGTGATTCGTCCAATCAAGCGGTCGATGGATAACTGCCACGACGCCCGAAAAGGAAATGGCCAGGCGGTGACGATGCAGCCGATCGTACCGGCATCTGCCGTGCACAAGCTGTCCAAAGCTGCCCACGTACTGACAAATCCGGCCATCGCGAGCGGGCGCGCCCGTGCCGGCCCAGGGTTTTCACCCAGCCTCGATGGGCCTTCGGTAGGTGCCGGGCGT
>NZ_WHNP01000053.1 GCF_009362735.1 Paraburkholderia franconis
CAGGGCGAGGCGCGACGTGGGCGCGGCCAAAGCCTTTTTCAGCAAGGCGATCAGGCATCAGGGCCAGTCGCCGGAGATCATCACGCTCGATGGCTATGCTGCCTCGCACCGCGCGGTGCGCGAGATGATGGTCGATGGTTCGCTGCCTGAAGACACGAAGGTCCGGTCCTCGAAATACCTGAACAACCTGATCGAGCAGGACCATCGCCATATCAAATCCAGAACGAATGTGATGCTCGGCTTCAAACGGTTCAGAAGCGCCGCGACGACGATTTCAGGCATCGAGTTGACGCATCGCGTTCGTAAGGTCCAGTTCGATCTCGCGAAGCTCGGCCTTAACGATGCCGTTGCGCCCGTCTTATGGAATACGGTCCTCTGCGTTCAATAAGGTATCCTTCCTATATGAAGACTTCTCAACCGGCTTACCTATTTGCACCAGAACCCCGTCGGCCGTTACCCAGCGAAACGCGGTTCAGGCGACCCTTCCATACCCTGCCCGGTCACCGCAAACAGACCGTCGCTGTCGCTCTCCTTCTGTGGAACGCTCCACGTCGGCCGCCTCATTGTCGTCGCATAAAGCACATCCAGCCGGCTCTGTCGCAGTAAGAGAACCTGCTATCGTGAACGTTTCCGAACCGAACATGTAGCCGACGATGACGACCCCGAACGCCGCTGTGAGGAAGGTGCTCAAGCGCCTGCACTACCCACTGGATGTGATGCTCACTTGCGTGCGCTGGTACGTAGCCTACCTGTTGAGTCTGCGCCATCTCGAAGAAATGATGCTGGAGCGGGCTGTGTCGGTCGACCATTCGACTGTGCATCGCTGGGCCATCAAGCTTCTGCCGGTTCTCGAGAAGGCGTTTGGACCGCGTAAGCGGGCGGTCGGCAAGAGCTGGCGAATGGACGAGACGTATATCAAGGTCAAGGGTGAATGGAAATACCTGTACCGGGCCGTCGATAAAGCTGGCAACACGATCGATTTTCTGTTCCGCGCGAAGCGGGACAAGACCGCCGCACGGCGCTACTTCGAAAAAGCGATCGCTCGGAACGGCGCACCCGAGACCGTAACGATCGATAAGAGTGGAGCGAATCTCGCAGGGCTGCACATAGTCAATCTCGAGCGTGAGACACCGATCAAAATTCGACAAGCGAAGTACCTGAACAACGTTGTCGAGCAAGACCACCGGGCGATCAAACGCGTGGTACGGCCAATGCTGGGTTTCAAGAACTTTCGCTGCGCCCGCATCATCTTGAGCGGCATCGAACTCATGCACATGATAGCGAAAGGACAGATGGAGACTGGCCATGGTCCGGAACGCTCACGCGCAGAGCAATTCTACGACCTTGCGATGTAAGCATTCCTACGGACGTCGTCCTAAATCGTCTCCTCCTCCTTACCGCGACACAACCGTCGCGACTGCCGACGTGTACGCGGAAACCGTTCTGCTCTAACAATGTGCCCGCATGCTCGAGCATCTCATTCGCGACGACATCGAATGCGATCGTATGGTGGGTCGGATCGCCCTCGAAATAGACCAGCGTGTGATCACGCTCATCCGAGCGCAGGTAGGCCCAGCCACCCTCGCGGCGCACCAGCTGCAATCCAAGAATATCGGAGGCATACTTCGCCGCGGCGTCGATGTCGCGGGTACCGAGCCGGACATACCGGAGTTGGTGCAGATTGATCATGAACTGGACCCTCCGGTTCGCCTACCTCCAATGATAGGCGGCATTACCCTGTTCACAATCTTCGTGTTTGCTCGCCCAGCGCCGGCTTCTGGCTGGAGATGGAAAGAATACTGGTCCGTGAAAGATTTGAAGCCGCGCCTCTGCTCGCGGATCGGCGGAAGCTCGCATAATCGTCTCGGGTCGGCTCGATCTGAGACGGCCGCGGACGAGGCCGCCGCCAGCGCGTTTCCGTAACGCTATCGATGGATTTTGGGTCGCAACAAATGCGAGCGGAACCGCGTACCTTCCGCGAATGTCCGTTGCCAAGGGCCGACGCGACGTTCGAGCAGCCGCCCGGGTATACCGGCCAATGTCTCAAGTTGGCCGGCCCCGGCTGTTTGCGATCGCACGGTTGGAGGACTACCCCATCAGCTCTATAAGGGCCGGGAGGGCGAAGGAGCAAGCACCATACTGGAGACCTTGCCGTCGTTCTCGATTTCGACAAAACCGATTCTTCTGTACCAGTCAGAGGCAACCCGGTTGCACATCAAGACATGCAAGTACAGCGGCTTTTGTAAGGAACTGGACAACGACATCAACTTGGCCATCGCCTCACTGCCGATCGACTTGTTTTGCATCCCCGGCACGATACAAAGCATCCTCAGCCATACAAGATCCGGTTCGACTTCCCAGTGCACAAACCCGCATCGGTTGCCTTCCCGCATAACTATATGACAAGCACCTTGGCGAAGGCTTTTTGCAAACGCCGCTCGTTGCACGTTCTCGTCCCAACCATACGCTACGGCAACGAAACCTCTCATCGTTCGCTGGTACGTGTCAAATAGCCATTCCGAGTCTCCGGATACGGCCTGTCGAAAATCTAGATCCATGACAACAGCCGCTCGCGACGAGGAGGTCTTCGTCAGAGTACCGGATGCAAGGGATGGTAATCAACTCGTCGGGCGTCTGGACCGGCGGACACCAACTTACGCATAATGCCGGTTGAACATCCGCGACTGGCCGAACCAGAGCTCGCAACGCACTACTGGAATCGGCCC
Source organism: Paraburkholderia franconis (assembly GCF_009362735.1). Lineage (GTDB taxonomy): Bacteria > Pseudomonadota > Gammaproteobacteria > Burkholderiales > Burkholderiaceae > Paraburkholderia > Paraburkholderia franconis. The sequence continues at coordinate 2,727 of NZ_WHNP01000053.1, forward strand.
TGAAGAGACATTGAGATCGCTCGAAAGCGGCCGTTCGAAATGATAGGCCGTTTCGTCACACTGAATCTGTTCATTTCTTGTGCCGACGCCGACCCTGACGATCCACCCGTTTCTTGTCACTAGACACGCTGCAACCGCCGTTGCCTGAAGGTCCGGCAAATCAATAGTCGTACACGTGCTCGACCGTCAGTCCCATCGCGGAAGCCTGCACGAGAAACGTGGACAGTCTGCCGACCGGCATCAGTAGCGCGATGCGTCGCGTTTGCGCGGGCAGCGTGAGCGGCTGCTCGAACAGCACGCGCCAATACCCAGCCGACAGTTTCGTGTCGTTGCCCGCCCATACCGTGACGAGAATCGGCGTCGACGCGCCGTTGCCTGCGATGTCGTCGATTCTCAGGCCTTGCCGCGCTAGAGCCGTAGCCGCGATACGAAAGTCGAAATAACGAGGCAGCGACAGCAATACGCGCCCATCCGGCAAGCGCTGCTGCACGCTCACGCGCGCGGGCGGCGTCCATCCCTGCGGCAGGCGGTCGACCACGACGTCGGTGGTCATCAGTGCCGGCGTATACGTCGCGCGCGTCGCTTTCTCGATCAGCTTGCCGTACACCGCCTTGATTGCGTACTCAGTCGTGAGCTCGTACCGGCGCTCCCACTTGCGCACGAGGCCAGGTCCGAAGAGCGGCACGTCTGTCCATAGGTGCTTCAGTTGCGACCAGAAATCGAACAGATACCATGGCTCCTGGCGGATAAAATCGACGTAGTCCTGGGCAGCCTTCGCCCCATAACGATCCTCGTCCGTCGGGCGGCCTCCACCAAGCAGCCAGCTCGCACGCCCGACCGTGTTTTCGTAGACGGCGCGCAGCGTGTATTCAACCGTCGTGCTCGTGGCGATCACAAGGATCATGAGGTGATAGCCCAGGTTGAGCGGGTATCGGTCGCGGATCTGCTCTTCGGTCACCGTGCGATAGGTGGACCAAAGCTGCTCCGTTTGCGCAATGAACGGGAACCTATGTGCCGGCCGCTGCGCGACGACGCGCGCGTACTCCGCAGGACTGTGCACGAGATACCACTCGGGGAACGTCAGCAGAGTCTGCTCAGTGTCGCGCCGTGCCTCGGGTGGCACGAGGCTGCCTGCATCCGCGGCGGCGGCACACGCGAGCGCGGTCGCGAGCAACGTTGCGCACAGTGCAGTGGCCGCGCATGCGATGCTGCGCCTCATTGCCGATTCCCATCGCGCACGAATGCGAGCAACAGATTGTCGGACGGGTCGCCCGCTTGCGCGAGCCGCGCGCCGGTGTGACGGAAGCCGACAGTCTCGATGCGCGCGATCCAATCCTCAATGCTCGCGAAATGGCGCAGCTCGTTCCGATTCGTCCCCCATGATTCGCCGAGGCCTGCGTTGAACACCGTATGGGCAAGCGACACAAACGCATCCATCGCGGGCGTCGTCACGTCGTGGTCGCGAACAATGAAATAGCCGCCTGGTCTCGTGATCTGCGCGATCGATTCAAGAAAGGGCATGAGCCGCGACGGCGCCATGTGATGAAGCCCGACGAAGCAGCTGACGAGATCGGCACTTTGTGCCGGCAGCGCAACGGGGGCATAGCCGTTCAGCGGCACGAACACACCCGGCTTTCGAAGCTGTCCGCGTTCGACGATATCGACGGGCCCCGCGCCGGGCGCCACGTCGTGCACTAACGTCACGCTGCCCGTCAGGCGAAGGTGCTTCTTCATGGCCCGTACGTAGCGTCCCGTCGTGCCGATCTCGACATAATCGCGCAGCGCTTTCTCGCCGATCAGCGTGGCCGTCTGGCGGCCCATTTCCGCCTTCTGCGTCGCGAGCGACGGCAACGCGTGCGTCAGCATCGCCAACGGCGGCGTGATCGACTTCAGGCCGGCCTGAATACCGCGATAGATGGCTTCGTCGTCCGCGTGCTTCGCGGTCTCGACTCGGATCAGCGTGTGGAGCCGGTCCTCGGGCAGCACGTGGAAGATGTTCTGCAGAAACGTGTAGAAGCGGTCGGCCTCACGTTCGTCGCGGTAGACGGACGCGAACAGCGACGGAGAAAATCTGCCATTCGACGGCGCGCCATCCTGACGTGCAAGGGCCGGTGCGGTCACGAAGCGCGGCGCGTAGTAGCGATCCCACAGCGCGCCGCGCAGGCGATAGCGCGGATCGATCTCGCTTTTCAGCGCGAACATCTCCCGTGCACGCGGATAAGCGCGATGAAACTGCTCGTCGGTCGCGTGAAGCTGATAGGGCAGATAGTAGGTGCCGCCCGCCGCGAGCACCGCGTCGATCAACTCGCGGGTCCAGACGGCGACGCGCGCCTTTGCGCTTTCGCGCGTGCGCTGCTTGTAGTACAGCACGAACGCGAACGTTTCGCCCCGCGCCCACGCCATCACGGTCTGGTTGTCCGCAAGAGCATGGCGCACGGAAATGTTGACGACGTTCACCCGATGCTTCGCGAGAACGACCCCCATCGACTCGGCAAACGCGCCGACAGCATCGGAAGGCACAAAATATTCCTGCAGCACGTAGGTGCGGCGCATCCGGCCGATGGGCTCCAGTTCAGCGACGTCGTAACCGGCCTCGTAGTTTCGCCAGTGCACCTTCTTGCCGAGATGCAGCAGCGGATCGTACAGGTACTCTCGGCGGAACTTGCCGAGCGGCGTCTCCGTGATCGCCCACAACAGGTATTTCGCGAGCCAGAAGCCATGCGTGAGCGGCTGCAGGCGTGGGGCGGTGGTGGGTGCCTCGGTCACGGTCCAGCTCACCGCCCGCCCGCGCGTATAGTGCGGCGGGTAGAGGTCAAAGTTGTGGAATACCACGTCCTCGCGACCGCGGACGTTCGCATCGAACCACGCCTTGTATTGGCTGGTATCCATCTTCTTGTCGTTGCGCCCGACACGCGTGTTCGGCGCGAGCTCGAGCTCAGCTTCGACGATGATTCCGACGCCGCCGTAGCCGCCGATCGCTGCATTGAACAATCGCGTGTTGAGCGTGCGCGTTGCCTCAACGACTTCACCGCTAGCCAGCACCAACGTGATTGCACGCACCGACAGCACGACCGGCCCGAGCCCCACGTAGCGCCCATGTGCGTTCACGGAGAGCGCACCGCCAACGGTGAAGTTCGCATAGGTCTGCATGATCTTCACGGCGAAGCCGTGCGGGTCGATGAAGCGCTGGATATCGCACCAGCGGATGCCTGCCTGGACGCGGATCACTCCCGCTTGCGGATCGAAGCGCAGCACACGGTTCATCTGGCGCATATCCAGATGCAGCGTGTCCGGGCTCGCCGTCTGGCCACCCATGCTGAAGTGCCCGCCGCCAACCGAAACAGGGAGTTCAGTGTGGGTGAGCACGTTCACGACTTCCTGGGTCGATGTTGGCGTAATAACTGAGAGAACCGACATGCGGTTCAGCTGAGTAACGTCGTTGACTGTCGGCATGGCGCACTTCACTTCGCGGTGTCGACGAGCAAATAATCGACCCGGCTGGCGGGATCGGCGCCAAAGCGGTTCGAATGATCGACGCCGCGCTTAAGTAGTTGTCCAAGCACCCACAACGGGCCGATCACGGGAACGATTGTCACGACGAGTGCGCCACCGGGCCGTCCGACATCGTGCAGACGTTGGGTGGCGAGCGCGATGGCAATCCAGATGAACAGCAGCGCGAAGCATCCCGAGCCGACCTCGCCGAACGCTGCCCCGGCCAGACTGCCGAATGCCGCACAAACGAACGCCGCTATCGCAATGCGCGTCAGCCATTCGCTTCGAGTGATGCGTCCGTGCGGCAGCAGAAATGCGGCGAAGAGAGGAGTGAATGGCATGGCGATGCGCGTTCCGGTTTGTGGGGTTATCGGAAAACGTCTCGGCGAATAATGCACTAACTGCAGATTACCCGAAAGGGTGTTGGGCTTGATGTTGGACGGTTCTCGCCTATGACCACGAGCGGAGTATTTCGGTCGAGGTGGCAATGGACCTAACGCTTATGCACGTCCCGGTAGAGCATCATGTCTTTCAGCCGTTGTTCCTTTTCGTCGTCAAAGCCACATTGACCGTCCCACGCAACAGGATTGTCGTAGGTCCCGAAGAGCATGTCCCACCAGGTGATATCGCCATAGTTGTTCCTGTGCGATCCGTGCTCATGGTGAATACGATGCATCTCGGGGCGTTGAAAAAAGAAGCCAATCCACCGAGGTGTCCTGCAATTCGTGTGGTAGAAAAACTCTCCGGCGGCCGTGCAAAAGGTATAGACAACACCCGCCTGCACGGACAGGCCGAGTAGTGAGTAGACGAGGAAACTACCGATCACGGAGTTAACGACCATCTCGCCGGGGTGCTTATAGAACGATGTGATGACCTCCAGCCTTTGCGGGCTATGGTGGATCTGGTGGAATAGCCGCCAAAGCACGTCTAGTTCATGGCGCCAACGATGCCACCAATAGAACACGAAGGTCGCGACGAAGTATGCGCAGACACCGCCAACGCCGGGCGTCACGTACTTCGACAGATGAAAAAGCGAACCTGTTGAGAGCCACTTCTCCCACGTCATTCCCGCCACGGTAACGACACCGAGCTGGACGCCATTGACAAGAAGCACCCGCACATGCCAGGTCCGTACGCGCGGCAGGTTCCAGCCTGGTCGATACGTCTCCAGCACCAGGCAGAATCCGAAGAGAAGAACAATCGCGGCCATCATGGCGTCTCCCGGCAGGTAGCCGCTTCGCCAACGTCGCACGGCGCGCAGTCGATGAGGATGGACATAGTGAGGTCCCCGGTTTGTGTTATTGCGCGCAGGATGTCACGGGGTCTCGTCACGCGCACTCTTTTCGTGAAATTATGCGTAAAATGCCCCGTCAGGTACCGGATTTCGATACTTTCATGACAGAGATTGCCCGATTGGTCGCGACGCTCAAGCACCGCTTCAAGGCGGCCGGGCTTACCTATCGAGAGGTTGCACGCGCGCTAGACCTGTCCGAGGCAAGTGTGAAGCGCCTTTTGGACAACGGACGCATGACTGTCGAGCGCCTCGCCCAGATTTGCGACCTGCTGGGCCTGACGATGGCCGAGCTACTTCATGAAGCCGAGAACTCAACGCCCCGTTTGCACACACTCAAACCCGAGCAGGAGTCGCGGCTCGTCTCTGACGAGAAGTTTCTGCTGGTGACGGTGTGCGCGCTCAACCACTGGTCGGTGGATGACGTCGTCGCGACGTATCGGCTGACCGCGGCGGAGTGCATCAAGTACCTGCTCGCGCTCGACAGGATGGGCCTCGTCAAGCTGAAACCTGGCAACCGGATTCAACCGCTTGTCGCGCGCGACTTCGACTGGCTGCCTGGCGGCCCGATTCGACAATACTTTTCCCAGCGCGGGCTTCCCGACTTCATGGATAGCAGGTTCGACACGCCAGACGAATCGATGAGCTTCATTCACGGCATGCTGACGAAAGGAGCACTCAATCAGTTAAACGACGAATTGTTCAAGCTTCGTTCGAAGTTTGCCGCTCTACATGACCAATCATCCTCGGCACCGTTGCCGGAGAGGAGCGGAACGGCTCTCGTTCTAGCCATGCGCGGATGGGAGCCCCAGGCTTTCAGAAAGCTCCGACGTACGGCAGCGGTAGCCGTTGCCAAAAAGAACCGGTAGCGGCGCACGGTTTCCGTTGATCGCCGGATAATCTTTTCGGTTGCAAGGCCGATTGTCGACGATTCATGTGCTAGCCTCGAATGACCGCTCGTGGCTGCGGATTCAACCGGTCGATGCAATAGTTTGGTGAAACCGTTCGGCGGGCGTCTCGTAGTTCAGGGTCTTCCTCGGACGCTCATTCAATCGCCTCGCTACGGCATTGAGTCTGGCCTGCGAATACACGGACAGGTCTGTGCCCTTGGGGAAATACTGTCTTAACAGCCCGTTCGTGTTTTCATTGGACCCACGCTGCCACGGATGCTTTGGGTCACAGAAATAAACCTTGATGTCCGTAGCCACAGTGAAACGTTTGTGGTCAGCCATCTCCGTTCCCCGATCCCAGGTCAGCGATTTATACAGTTCATGCGGCAACTTGCACGCATGCCTGATGAGCGCATTGGCGACGACCTCGCTATCCTTGCTGGCGACCTTGACCAGCATCACGTAGCGTGTCTGGCGTTCGACGAGCGTCGCAATCTGGCTGCTTGCGCTGCCACACAGGAGATCACCTTCCCAGTGGCCGGGTACCGCGCGATCCTCAACGGTGGCCGGGCGTTCGCTGTTCGACACCGTGTCGCGAATCCTGCCGTGATCGTCCGTTTTCTGCGTGTGATGGCGGGACCGGCGCATGGCGCGGGTGCGCCGCAAATGCTCCAGCAACTCCTTCTTCAGGGCACCACGGGCCTGGATGAACAGACTGCGATAGATGGTCTCGTGTGACACGTGGTAGTCCTCGTTGTCCGGGTACCTGCGCTTCAGCCATCCGGCAATCTGCTGCGGCGACCACTGCAGCTGGAGCTTGCCTGCCACGATGTGCGCCAACATCCGGTGCTCAACCAGCTTACAGGCTTTGGGACGTCGCGCTCGATCCCAGGCAAGCTGGTCGGCGTGGCTTGCCCGGTAGCCATCCGGTCCACCATTGCGTTTTATCTCACGGCAGATGGTGGACGGCGCGCGTGAAAGGCGCTTCGCAATGGACTGGATCGAATCGCCTGCAGCAAGCGTCCGCGATATCTCTTCCCGCTCAGCCAACGTAAGCGCCAGGCGCGAGCGATGTCGCTGTGGCGGCCGGATGCCGCCAGTTTCAGCCAGAATCCCTTGTACGGACGAGTGGTTCCGATCGAAAAGCTGGGCAATATGCTGCAGGGATTCGCCCTTCTGCCAGCGCTCCCACATCAGCGCTTTCTGGGCCTCGGTGTAGTAGATCCGGCGTCGCTGCTTCATATGCAACACTCCTACTGCTTGCGCAGTCGCTAGTGTGTTGCATCGACCGGTTGAATCCGCAGCCGACTGCTGCCGGATGCCGATGACCGCGAGCGACCCACTCCGGGGGTTGTCGTACGTTCCGTGCGAAAACTGGCGGTTTGGTCATAACACCATCTCGATCTGACTTACAGAATCGTTCCGTGCTCGCACAACAAAGAGCCGCAGAGTCTTGCTGCAAGCAACTCCGCGGCCGGTCACCTTGCACGGAAAGTACGACAAGCCCTTATATGGAAGAGCAGATGCCGCATGCGTATGACGACGCATTCGTTGCGAAGGTCGAGTCGCTGCTGGAAGATCTGATGAACACGGCTCTCGCGCGGGGGTGGCGGCGGCCTGAACACCGGTCACGCCGCCATCCCCTCCGCCGGGCGGTCCGGGTTCACCGAGCGCGGCTTCACGTATCAACGTGTTTCGTCCGATCCCCGGCCTTATTCATCACGCGTGTGATGAATCGACACCTGTCGATCACCATCCGCTCATCACTGCGATGACATTCGTCCCGGCACTGAACCCGACAGCGCAACTATCGCTGCCGTCGCTGGTGACGGCAGCAGGGAGTGTGACGCGCGGTGCGCGATAGAATACGGTGTTCATGCGCTGTCTCAATGTTCAGGACGCAGCGGATGTCTCCGGGGTAAGGAACTGCCTGAACCGGAGTTCGCCCTGCTGGCGTACTTCGAAGTCCACTCCTGCGTCCGTGAGGGTGAAGAGCGCCGTCGCGAGGGTATTTTCTTCGTCAGGGTCGGCCGGGTCGTCGCGGTAAATCGGCAGGCCCGTGGGAGCCCTGTCCGACAGCACTTGCAGCAGGCTCGGACCACTGATGTCGCCAAGGGCCGCAAGCAACTGGTCGAGCCTGGCCTGGCGGTCGCCGGACGAGCCCGTGACAATCTGCGCCTCGGCATCGCTCCCGGCATGAATGAGATGGTTCGCATGGCCCGACACCCTGGGAACATCCAGCACCGAGCAGCGCCTGACTGTCGCCTCGACGCTGAGCAGCCGCTCATCGCCGACGCAGCCGAGCGTATGGTGAAAGCCACTCGCACGCTGCACGTGATTGAGGATATTCACCGCCGCATCAACGGACGTCGCGTCGAGCACGGCGCGCGCGAGGACCATGCGCGGAACGCCAACGGCCGGCTGTCTGATGCGGAGATTGTTGATGGCCTGAACCAGACCTGCACGATTGACGGCGAAGGTATGTCCGGGCAGTGAGCCGGGATAGTAGAAGCTCACGAACCCGGGCTTGCCGGTTGGACGGATGTCTACCAGCGAACACTTGCCGCGCAGGTACGGGTCGCCGTCTTCGTTGTGCGCGATGAAACGTGCGTCCGGGGTTCTCGCCGCCAGCGTGGTGCAGCCGTCCGGCGCGTTATGAATCAGCTCGCCCCGGCAGTTCCAGATGAAAACGTCTTCCGCCGGCCAGCCGAGGCCGGCCGCCATGCCGTCGATTTCGGCGACCTGATCCGGGTACGCGGCTTCAGCGGCCTGCCGCAGGCCCTGCACAAACTGGTGTCCTCGCCACTGGCTGACTGCCCGCCAGGCGGAGCTCTGTCCCATGTACGCGTCCATCACCGGACGCGCGGCTTCGCCAAGAGCAAGACCAATTTCGTACGGCGAGCCAGAGATGACGATAGGAGTCAATGCCTGCATTTTGAACATGACCTCGCTCAGGCGACGTGTTTCAGGAAGTCTTTCAGTCGTAGCGTAGGCGGCCGCTCGACGAGTTCTGTCGGTTCACCATCCTGGGCAATCCCACCCTGGTCCATGAACAGCAGACGCGTGCCGACGCGCTTCGCAAATCCGATTTCATGCGTCACGACAATCATCGTCATGCCTTCGGTTGCCAGGTCCTGCATGACCTTGAGCACTTCGTGCCGCAGCTCGGGGTCCAGGGCGGAAGTCGGCTCATCGAAGAGCATCAGCTTCGGCCGGATGGCGAGCGCCCGCGCAATCGCCACACGCTGCTGCTGGCCGCCGGACAATTCGGACGGGAAGTGATTGGCCCGCGATTCGAGACCGACCTTGTCGAGCAGTGCCATCGCCTGGTCCCGCGCCTCGGCCCGGGACGCTCCGCGCACCTGGATGGGGCCGAACATGACGTTCTCGAGCGCGGTCATCTGCGGGAACAGGTTGAACTGCTGGAAGACCATGCCGGCTTCCAGGCGGATGTTGCGAATGACCGACGCGTTGCCCTTGACACTCTGACCATCCACCAGCAATTCGCCGCCCGAGATCTTCTCCAGCGCATTGATGCATCGAAGCATCGTGGACTTGCCCGACCCGGAGGGCCCGACCACGACCACGACCTCGCCGGTATCGATACGCAGATTGATGTCCTTGAGCACAGGCACGTGGCCGAAGCTCTTCGAGACACCGTGAAATTCGACCATGCTCATAGTATGCGCATCCTCTTTTCAACGAGACGCAGCGTGATTGTCATCACACCCGTCAGGAGCAGGTAGATGAGTGCCACGATCGTCCAGATTTCGACCGCCCGGAAATTCCCGGCGATGATTTCCTGTCCCTTGCGCGTCAGTTCACCCACACCAATGACGATGAACAGCGACGTGTCCTTGAGGCTGACGATGCACTGGTTGCCCAGCGGCGGAATCAGCCGGCGGAATGCCAGCGGTCCGACGATTTTCAGCAGCACCCGGGGCATCGACAGACCCATCGCCAGACCCGCTTCCGTGAGACCCTTGGAAATCGACAGCAATGCGCCACGTATGACTTCACTGAGATAGGCCCCGGAGTTCACGGTGATGGCAATGATGGCGGCTGAAAGGGCGTCGATGCGGATATGTGCAAGCAGCGGCAGCGCGAAGTACAGGAACATGACCTGCACGACAATCGGCGTGCCGCGGATAAGTTCAATGTAGAGCTGGGCCAGAACGTTCAGTGCGGTGGGTCCATACGCCCGGAACATGCCGGTAATCATGCCGACGATGAACCCACCGACGAGCCCGACAAAGGCAATGAATACCGTTAGCTTCACTCCGTCCAGCAGGTCCGGAAGCGCGGCCCAGATGGCTGACCAATCGAATTCCACAAATCACTCCTGGTTGATTCGTCAACAGCGCGGCGACTGGCGCCGCGCCCCCATTTCAGACGATTACGACTTGGGCGGCTCCGAACCGAACCATTTCTTGTACAGTTTGGCGTAGCGGCCATCCGCCTTGATTTTTGTTATCTCCTCGTTGACCTTCGGCACGAGCGGACTGCCCTTCGGGAAGCCGATACCATATTTGTCACCACTGACCGGGTCGCCCGCAACCTTCACCTTGCCCTTGCCTTCCGTGTTCACGAAGTACAGGACATTCGGCGTATCGTGCATCGCCGCATCAACGCGGCCCGCTTCCAGCGCCAGGTATGCTTGGTCGATGTTCGGGAACTGGCGGATTTCCTTCGGCTTCAGGTGCGCCTTGATCCAGTCAATGGTTGCCGTGCCCGTCTTTGCGCCGATGACTTTTCCGTTCAGGTCATTGATGGACTTGATACTGGTGTTGCCGACCTGAACCATGGCCGCGAGCCCGCTGTCGTAGTACGGATCGGAAAAGTCGATGGCCTTCCTGCGCTCTTCCTTGATGGTCATGCCGGAGAGCGCCACATCGATGTTCTGGGTCTGAAGAGCCGGAATCAGGCCACTGAAGTCCATTGGCTGGATCTTGTACTTCCAGCCCTGGTCTTTCGCGATTTCGGCCCACAGATCGAGGTCAAAGCCGACGTACTTGTCACCCTGCTTGAATTCAAACGGCATGAAGGAGGTGTCGGTGCCGACGACCAGTTCTTTACTCTGCGCATGCGCGATGCTCGTGCCGAGCATGGCTATGGCAATGACAGACATGAGGAAGGAACGACGTCCCATGGATATTCTCCGCAGTGATTGACGATGCCCCTCCAGGATGCGGAGGGACGAGCGACAACAACCTGGGTGCATTGCAACGAGCGATGCGCACTGCTATATATGCACAACATATGTTGTCACGTCGAATACTAATACACCTGAACGAGACGTCAACAAGAATTCAGTAGTGAGAAACCCTGGCCGCGCAGCGGCGGGCTCAGGAAGGCGTGCCAGGCTGGGGAAACGCGGCTGTGTCAGCTGACATACGAACCCTTCTCGTGCAGGGCCCGCTCGGCGTCGGTCAATTGCCTGACGGCGTCTTCGCCCTCAAGCGCCAGCAGGTGTGCCACGAGGGACTCGGCGATGGCTGACGCAGCGACCAGCGAGGGGAAGAAGGACGGGCTTTCGTGCGAAAACAGGAGCACCTGGTCCGCATTCAGCGCAATCGGTGACACGGCGCTATCGGTGATGGCGACAAGCCGGCTGCCTTGCTCCTTTGCTGCCTCGGCCACCCGCGCCGCTTCGCGGGAGTAGGGCGCAAAGCTGACAACAACTGTTGCATGCCCTTTGGCGATGCTGCGCAGCTGCATTTCCAGCGTCCCTGCCTCGCCAGTCACAAGACTCACCGAGGGTCGAAAAAGCCGGTACCCGTAAACCAGACCAAACGCGACGGGATAGCAGGAGCGGAACCCGGCGATGTGGACGTGAAGCGCTTTCTTGAGCAACCTGGCTGCGTCCGGTATCCGGGCGCCGCTCTGCGCGACGGTCGCCTCGAGGTTGTGCTGCTGCGCGACCGCCATATGGATCGCCAGGGCCTGACGGGAGCCGCCTTTCACGAGCGCACGAGCCTTGCTGCTCAAGGGCTCGGGACGGGTGCGAAGGCGGGCGACGTAGATTTCGCGCAGATCGTTCCAGCCTGGAAAGCCGAGCGCCTGGGACAGCCGGACGAGGGCCGCCGGCTGTACCCTCGCACCTGCCGCCACTTTCCGCATCGACGAAACTGCGATTTCGTCAGGAAAATCCAGCAGGTACGCGGCGGCCGTCTGGAACTGCGGACTTAATTCCGGGAACCTGGTGCGGATGAGCGCGGCCAGTTCGTCAAAGCTGGGTGGCATGTGTACCCCCGATAAGGTGACAACAAATGTTACGTAGCGGCTGTCATCCTGGCAAGGTGCCCGTTCGCGCCGTGCTACGGGATTCGGGACCGGGGGCTGGCCGTCGCTGTCCAGCCATGATCGCTTCCACAATACCGGTGGCCGATTCCTGCCGGCAGCAGGCCATGTGCAATGAGGCGGTCGCGCGCGGGAGCGGGCCGGTGCTGCTCCGATACCACGCTGGCAGGCTGCAGCCTTGAAGGTGGCAGAGGGAATGGCGACGACGGGTTCACACGGGTAAACACCGAAGCGCAACGTTCGTTTCTGTTGTCTATAGTAATGGCAACATACGTTGCATAATTTCGCGGCGGGTGACCGGCCTCGTGAGTCCGTGGGACTTCCAGGTCGCGGGTACGCGCCGGTACCTCGACAGTTAACGATGGAGCTCCCGATGGCATTTGAAACGCTTCTTTATGGCGTGCAGGACGGGATCGCCGAAATCCGGCTGAACCGCCCGCACCGGTTGAATGCAGTGACGCAAAAACTTTACGACGAATTGAGCGAAGCGTTGACCATGGTCGAGGCGGACCGCAGCGTGCGGGTTGCCCTCATTACCGGCGAGGGCCGGGCATTCTGTGTGGGCGCGGACCTCAAGGAACACAAGGCCGGCCGCACGCCCTTCGAGCGCCGCGAGTACCTGCGGGGCGAGCAGGTGGCCTGCAAGCGGCTTCTCACGCTCGGCAAGCCCGTGATCGCTGCTGTCAATGGTTTCGCTCTCGGCGCGGGGGCGGAAATCGCGATTGCGTCCGACTTCGTCCTGATGGCCGAGAGCGCCCAGATTGGGCTTCCGGAAATCAGCATCGGGAATTTCCTCGGCGGCGGCATTACGTACCTCCTGCCGCGCCTGGTCGGTCTGGCAAAGGCGCGCGAGCTCGTTTTTCTCGGCGAGCGCATCGGCGGGCCGGAAGCGGCCCGAATCGGCCTGGCCAACCGGGTCTTTCCGGACGACGGGTTCCTGCAGCACGCCCGGGAATTCGCACGCAAGGTCGCGAGCAAAGCTCCGCACTCGATGCGGCTCGCCAAGGATCAACTCAACTTCGCGGGTGAACGGACCTTCGATGCTGCGCTGACCGCAGAACTCGAGGGCATGATGTTCTGCTCCACCACGCAGGACTGGCAGGAGGGCGTCAATGCGTTCGCCGAAAAACGTGCACCGGTCTTCAAGGGAGAGTAAGCATGCCAACCCGTAACCTGCACGACGTGTTCTATCCGAACTCCATCGTAGTGGTCGGCGCTTCAAGGGATGAAACCAAGCGCGGTTTCCGGTCCATCCAGAAGCTGCTTGAAGACGGCTTCACCGGCACGATTTATCCCGTCAATCCGAAGGAACCGGAAATCCTCGGCTTGAAATGTTATGCAAGTGTCGAGGAGATTCCACAGGCTTTTGACCTCGCACTCGTCTGCACGCCGGCGAAGACACTTCCAAAAGTTATCGAACAATGCGGGAAGAAAGGCGCGAGGGGTGCGGTGGTGCTCGCCGGCGGTTTCGCGGAGGCCGGTGACGACGGCCGGCTGCTTCAGGAAGAGATGGTCAGCGTGGCGCGCCAGTACGGCGTTCGCATCGTGGGGCCCAATACCTCGGGCATTTTCAACACCCACAAGAACTGCAACATCGTTGGCTTCAGCAACCTCAGGAAGGGCGACATCGGGCTCCTGTCACAGTCCGGCAACATGGCCCTTTCTCTGGTAACAGAGGCGCAGGCGAATGGTCAGCTTGGCCTGTCGACCTATGTCGGTATAGGCAACGAGTCGGACATCCGGTTCCATGAATATCTCGACTATTTCGCGGATGACGAGAACACCAGGGTCCTGGTTGCGTACGTCGAGGGAATGAAAGACGGCGCCGCATTCCTCGAGGGGTTGCGACGCATCACCCGCAAGAAACCAGTGGTCCTGTACAAGTCGGGCCGCACCAGCGCCGGTATCAGTTCAGCGAAATCGCACACCGGTGCGCTTGCCGGCGACTATGCAGTGAGCGAGGGCGTCCTGCGTCAGGCCGGCGCCGTCCTGGCCGCGAAATCGGACGAGATCATGTCGCTGGCTGAAGCGCTGTCGCTGCTCAAGCCACTCAGATCGCGTCGCGTGGCGGTGCTTGCTGACGGTGGGGGGCACGCCACGATTGCCGCTGACGCGTTGAGCGAATCGGGACTCGCGCTGGCGACGCTCTCCCCGGAATCGCGGGCACGCCTGGCCGCAATCCTTCCGCCTTCGGCCGCGACCGCCAACCCCGTCGATGTCGCCGGCGGCACAGATTCAAACCCCGCAGTATTCGCCGAGTGTGCGCAAATCCTCCTTGAGGATCCGGAGGTCGATGGCCTGCTGATTACGGGGCTCTACGGAGGGTATGGCGTCCGTTTTTCACAGTCATTGACGCCCATCGAGATGGAAGCTTCCGCCAGGATCGCTCAGATTAACAACGAATCTGGCAAGCCGGTGGTGGTTCACAGCCTCTACGGCAGCCTGTATGCTGATTTGCGCCCAGCCCCTCTAGCCTGTATTCGCGAAGCGGGTGTTCCGGTCTACGACTCGCTGGAAATGGCCGTCCGTTGTCTTCAGGCTCTCGCTGAGGTCGGAGAAGCGCGCTCCCGGACCGACTGCCCGGCACCGGCGCCAGCTAAACGTTCAAGCACTTTCGGGCAGATTGTGGATATCTGCCGCGCCGAGGACCGTACCGTCGTCCTTGAACACGAGGCACGGCAGGCGCTGGCCGACGCCGGTGTTCCCATGACTGCGAAGGCAGTCCTTGCACGCAGCCCTGACGAAGCGGTGGAGGCATTCCGGCAGCTCGGCGAGGTCCCGGTCGCAATGAAAGTCGTCTCGCGCGACATCATTCATAAGTCCGACGCAGGGGGAGTCAAACTGGGCGTCAGCGCTGTTGGCGCGGTCAAGCAGGCCTTCGACGACATTCTGGCAAGCGGCCGTCAATTCGTCCCGGACCCAGACATCACCGGTGTGCTTGTGACGCCAATGGCGCCGAAAGGAGGAGTCGAGGTCATCGTGGGTGTAGTGCGCGACCCGACCTATGGTCCGGTCATGATGTTCGGGCTCGGCGGAATACTGGTTGAGGTACTCAAGGATGTCGTGTTCCGCTCACTGCCCCTGACCGAAGGTGACGCGCGTCAAATGCTCGAAGAGATACGGGCAGCCGAGATTCTGAACGGCGTTCGCGGTGCGCCTCCGACCGATAAAAATGCGCTCGTCCAGTTGATGCTGGGCATCTCGGCGTTGTGTACTGCATTTCCAGAAATTGAGGAACTGGATCTCAACCCGGTAATGGCCTATCCGTCGGGAGTAGGTATTCTCGATGCACGGATCCTGCTCGATGCCGCCTCGCAAACGGCAGCCACTGAATGAATCATGGAGCCAACATGACACTCGTCCCAACTCTGACAGACGCGATCATCACCCGCAGTGGACGGGTCGTGACGTTGACGCTGAATCGTGACGACGTCCGCAACGAATTGACTGGCACAAAGCTGGTCGAGGATATCGAGAGGACGGTCGCGTGGATCAATGCAAACGAAGAAGTGGCGGCCCTGATTATCACTGGCGCTGGCAAGGCATTTTCTTCGGGCGGGAATATCAAGCATATGTTTCACCGCGAAGGCAGCTTCGGTGGTGACGTCTACGAGGTTCAGAACCGCTATCGTGCCGGGATACAGCGGATTCCGCTGGCCATGCAGAAGCTCGAGGTGCCGTCCATTGCCGCAATCAATGGAGCAGCTGTGGGCGCCGGCTTCGACCTCGCATGTATGTGTGACATCCGGCTGGCGGTGCCCGATGCCATCCTGGGCGAGACGTTTGTGAACGTCGGCATTATTCCGGGCGACGGTGGCGCGTGGTTCCTGCAGCGTCTCGTTGGTTACGAGCGTGCGGCTGAGCTGACCTTCTCAGGACGCACCTTCAAAGGCGAAGAAGCAAAGGCAATGGGCATTGTCCTTGACGTTGCGGCACCTGACGACCTGCTCGAGGCCGCACAGCGTCTCGCGCAAGGTTTCGCCGGCAAGCCGCCTCAGGCGCTGCGTTTGACCAAGCGGCTGATGAAGAGCGCGCAGCGGATGGAACTCGCGGACTTCCTTGAGCACTGCGCAGTCTTCCAGGGCATATGCCACAACACCGGCGACCATATTGAAGCGCTTGCAGCAACGCTCGAGAAGCGGCTACCCATCTTCAAAGGGCATTAGTCTCATACGCCGAAGCGGGCCTTGAGGGTTCTGGTGCAAATCGAAACGGCCGGGGTGTTACCCTCGGTTTTTTCCAACGCAAGCCCGCAATGTCGGAGACATGGATTGGTTATTCAATGGCCGCCACTTCGACCGCGAAGTCATCGTGCTGTGTGTTCGCTGGTACCTTCGTTACAAGCTCAGCCTTCGCGACCTCGTCGAAATGATGGCCGAACGCGGCTTGTCGCTCGCACACACCACGATCATGCGTTGGGTCCAGCGCTTCACGCCCGAGTTCGTCAAGCGCTGGAATCGCTTTGCCGTGCCAGCCGGTCAGTCGTGGCGGGTCGATAAGACGTACGTGAACATCCATGGCAAATGGGCCTACCCCTACTGTGCGGTTGATCGAACCGGCAAAACGGTCGACTTCCGGCTCAGCACAAGGCGTTGTCCATGCAGCCAAAGCCTTCTTCGCGAGGGCCACCAGCAGCCAGGGGCGCGCTCCAAAAACGTTCACGCTGGGCCGCTACCGGCGTCGCACCGGGCGGTGCGCGAAATGACGGACGCGTTGCTGCCAGACGACACGACAGTACGGTCGTCAAAGTACCTGAACAATCTGATCGAGCAGGATCATCGTCACGTCAAGTCAGGGTCAACGCGATGCTTGCCTTCAAACGCTTCAGGAATGCACGGGAGCCCGCGAAATCTTCTTCATTGCCCGTTAGCTCGAAACCTTCCAGCGACAGCTGATCGCCGAACAACAAGCTTCGGAAGTGGAACTCGTGCAGGACGCCGTCCGCATCCGGCATGCGTGAACTTCGGATATTCGACGAGGCGAACGTTCCCGAGACGCGCCATCTCCGGGTTGAAACAACGGCTGCAGAGCACGCGAAATGCGTCGTCCGGCAAAGCGGCGCTGACGACATCCTGTGATAATGAATGCGCCCCGCACTGGGCACAGGTTGTACCGGCCGCGCTCACTTGCGCTGAACCGGCTGCCATTCTCGTAACCCTTGCAAGCCAGAGGGCACTGCTTTTCTCGAACTCCGTCGGACGATTGCATCAATCGCAAACGGTTTCGGTAATCCGGCCGTTCTCGGCCCTGAAACGAGTACGTTACCCCATCTATGTCGACAGCCTTTAGTCAAACGTAGTTTCGGTGAAGTCCCTCACACGAACCATCGCCGCCCCTCAGTCCGTCTCGATCCCTAACGCCGTAATCAAGCGCTCACGCCGCGAAAGCGCCTGCAACGACCGCTTGCCCAAGTGCGTCGCGACCAGATTGAGCAGGCCTTCACAAAAGATCAGATACGCGCCCATGCTGGTGGTGAAGAAGCTGCTCTCATGGGGGATCAGAAACGCGTGACGTGCGGGCGGCACCAGCGGCGACGCGAGCGTATCGGTGATCGCGATCACGATCATGCCGGCCGCGGCGGCCGCCACGGCAGCCTCGGCGACGCTGCGCGTATAAGGCGCGACGCTCGACACCACGACCACGTCACCCGGCTGCAATTGCGCGAGTCCTTCCGCGACGCCGAGTCCCTGCACATCGAGCAATGCGACATCGGTGCGGATCATCCCGAGCCCATAACAAAGAAAACTCGCGAGCGCGCTGAACTGCCGCAAGCCATGCACGCGCACGCGCGGCGCGTCAGCAAGCAAAGCCGCCGCGTCACGCAGATCCGCAGCAGACAGGCGCGCAAGAAACGTCTCGACGTTGCTGATCGATTCACGCGCCAGTTGCGCCACGACGTGGACCTCGGGCGACGTCGCACCATCGACGGGCGTCTGCGCGCGCGCTTTCTTGCCAGCGACCAGCCGTTCCGCCTGATGCGTATGGAAATGCCGATGACGCTGGGCGAGTGAGTCGCGAAACACGCTCTGAAAGTCCGCAAAGCCCGCATAGCCGAGCTTCGTGCTAAGCCGCGTCAACGTCGACGCATTCACGTCCAGCGCCGTCGCCAGATCGGTAATCGTACGGAAGGCGACTTCCTCCGGCCGTTCGAGCAGCCGCCCCAGCACCGTATGCGCCTTGCCGCCGAGCGAAAGCCCTGCCTCGTCGCGGCCGATGCGCACCGCCAGTTCGCGCAGCGCGTCCACGCTACGCGGCGTGTCAGGCGCCCTCGTCTTGTCGTTATTCGCAGCCGTGCGGCGCGTCTTGCGTTTGTCTGTGTCCATCGATCAACCGATACCGGGGCGGCATCCCAGGCTGTTCATAAACATCCCATTCTATGTGAGACGCCTTGATCACGATATCGGCGGTTACGACGGCGGGGTCGGCGCGATAGATCGGCAGCGACGCATCGTGCCTGTCGGCGAGGATCGCAAGCGGATCGGGCGCGCGCCCTGCTTCGTGCGCCGCGCTGCTGCCGGTCACCCGACGAATCCGTCACGACCTGGGCACAGCGGCTCATTGCCGGATGGATCGCATGAGATGCGGCCGTTTCCGTGTTGCGCGACAACCTACGCGCGGGCGGCTTCCATGATTCGCATGCAGCGACGGCTCCATGATCGCCTGCACCGAACAGCCGCGCTGTACTCGACGCTCAGCAACGCAGCACTCGCGCAATGCCCGAGCGTCAGCGAGACCGCGCGCATCCAGCACGGCGCGGGTCAGCACCATGCGTGGCACGACCGCCTTGACCTGGCGCTGCCGCAGATTGTTCACGGTGACGGCAAGCCCCGCGTCCGTCAGGGCGAACGTATGGCCTGGCAGCGAGCCGGGATACACGAAGGCCGCAAAGCCGGGACTGCCTTCGAGGCGGCACTCGGCAATCGCGCAATGTCCCGCAAAAACGGGGGCCCCGTCGGTTCTGGTGCAAATCGGAGAGGCCGGGGTGTTACCCGGTGTTACCCTCGGGTTTTTTCGAACGCGAGCTTGCAATGAGTACGCTCGGAGACATCGATTGGTTGTTCAATGGTCGCCACTTCGACTGTGAAGTCATCGTCTGTGGGTTCGCTGGTACCTGCATTAAAAGCTCAGCGTTCGAGACCTCGTCGAAATCATGGCCGAACGTGGCCTATCGCACGAACACACGACGATCATGCGCTGGGTCAAGCGCTTCAGGCCGGAGTTCGTCAAGTGCTGGAATCGCTTTGACATGACGGCCGGTCAGTCGTGGCGAGTCGACGAGACGCATGTGAAGATCCGTGGTAATTAGGCCTACCTCTGCCGCGCGGTTGACCGGGTCGGAAATACGGTTGACTGGTCGTGCTCACGATGACACGTTCGCCGATGCTTCGTGACGACGATGCTGCAAACGCGCAGGTCGCAGTGTAACAATGCTTTTTTTGCTGATCGAGGGTTGAAACTGACTTTCTTCAGGTGCAGGCTCCGGGCGGAGATGTTGCCTGCGGACTCGGCTGACAACTTCAAGAGTCGGATTCCCAGCTTCAGATATCGAGCGCCAATGTCCCTTCCTCGCCAGGTTGCTGACGTTGGGAGGATTTCGTGAGGGACCGCTTTGGCCGAATCCGGAAGTACGTCGACTGCCGGCTGCTCGTCCCGTCGCAGCACCGAACTTCCGCAGTCGAGTGCGGATTCAACCGGTCGTGCCTGGATCCAGGCCGTATTTCTCTGTTCATGACTTTTGCATTGCGACAAGCCATCGACGAAGTCCGGCAGGAAACACGAACGGAAAAAAACGCCTTGCCCATCCGCGGCGTTCATACATGTAAACATGCGCGGCGAACGTGGTCCGTTCGCGCCATCGACAACATTCCTCTTCGTCGTGTCGTTCGCGGAACCCGTGCCAGTACGCCCTCTTCATGGGCAAGGTTTTGCCCTGCAACCACGGATCGCGCGAGCGGCGGCCACGTACGGATCGCTCGCTGCCACCAGCGGCGCCCCGTTTCCCGGTCGGTCCATACAATCGATCGTCAAAGGGCACCTTTGGCGAAGCCGCCGGCGTCCTGCGCATGCGCGGCGGCTCGGGCCCCCTCATTCGAGCGCAACGTCACCGTTAAACGGAACCTTCAGCTTCAGGCCGGCGACTTCGAGCGTAATGGTGGCCGGCAGGGTTTCGTTTCCTTTCACGTCGCCGCTGGCCAAGGCCTTCTCGACCGCATGCTCGATCTCGCGCTGCGCGGCAACGCCGAAGGACTTCAAAAGCTTGCGAATGCTCAGGTTCAACGCTTCGTCGTTCATGTTCATCTCCTGATTCCAATGAGAACGCGTCAGATCGCATCGACACTGCTGCAATTTCGGCCAACTCGGCGGCGCGTGTGATCAGGACATTCCCGTACAGGGCGCCGCGCACGACGTGCGCTGCTCGCTCGATCGTGAATTGGGGGTTGGGGTGATCCGGATCGACATGATGAAGCAGGCACACCACCCGCAGCGCACAGCAACGGAGCGCGGGCCGTAAGATCGATTCCAGCGCACTTGTCCGGGCTGGCCCAGACGGTGAAAGCTATTTTCCGCCCGGAGTAGCCCACCCTATCGCTGTCGTCGACGGTGTCTAAGTGAACGTCTGGAGTTGGGCCGACTGCTGCCCGATACCGATGCGCGTCGCCAATGCGCGCACGGATTCGATACCGCGGTGATCGCTTGGGTAGCGTCGGTACATAGCGAGGCGATCGGACCCGGCGCGTTAACGCAATTAGTCCGGCGGCGCATCGGCGGATGGCAGTGCCCGATTCGAGACTCAGTGCCCACGACCCGCGCCAGACATCGTACGGCAACCCGCTGAGAACCCCGAGCCGGTCGGGATGAAGCATCCCGCCATCGTACGGGTCGGTTATCGCGGGTGCCGTCTGTCCGGTTTGAGCCAGTGGGCGATGAACGAGACGGTTAATGAACATTCGGCGGCGCGATCACATGACCGTGGGAGCCCAATTCACCGTGTAGCCCCGTTTACATGCGTTGCCGTCACGCAAACGTCTCGCCTGCGTGTCCGGAAAGAGAAAACGCACTCACGCACCCGTGGTTTGCACGGCAGCCGTTCGGTCGGTGCCGCCGTCGATGGGCGCACGCTGCTGCGAGATGTCCTGCCAATGCGATTCGCGAGAAACGCCCACTGCAATCAGCGCGGGAATCGCCATCAGGATCGCATACCCCGCGACGAACACGGCCGAGCCGGTCAAGCTGACCAGCATCGTGCCGACGATCGGCGCGATCGATCCGCCCAGCACGGACGCCAGCTGATAGCTCGTCGATAGCGCCGTATAGCGCACGCGCGTCGGAAACAGTTCGGCCATGTACGCGGCCATCGGTCCGAGGATGATGCCGTGACACGTGAGACACGCGATGAGCGCGAGCTGCAGATGCGCAAAGTCGCTACCCGGCGAGAGCGTGAACAGCGTGCATCCCGCGACAGCCGCGCTCAGCAGGTCGACGATCAGCACCGGCTTGCGTCCGATGCGATCCGACACGTAAGCGGCCACGAGTATCACCGCCACTTCGATCGCCGACGCCCACATCAGCGCGGACAACGCCTGCGGACGGCTGAAGTGCAGATAGCCCGTCGCGAGTCCGAGCACGAACGTCGAGAACAGATACAGGAACGTGTTTTCCGCCGCCTTCACGAAGAAAGCCTTGCCCATCTGCCGCCAGTTGCCCTTGCATGCTTCGCGCAGCGACGCGCGCTCGACCGTCTTGTGCGCAGCCGCGAGTTCGGCGAATGCAGCGCCGCGTCCAGAAACCGACGATCACGAGCAGCGCGGAGATAAAGAACGGAATGCGCCACGCCCATTCGACGAACGCCGAATCGCCATACATCTTCTGCACGATGCCGATCACCAGTGCAGTCAGCACATTGGCGAGAGGCCCGGCGAACATCGTGAAGCTGGTCCAGAAGCCGCGTTGCGTACCCGGCATCGACTCGGCGATCATCAGGATCGCGCCCGTCGCTTCGCCGCCCACGGCGATGCCTTGCAGAATGCGTAGCAGCACGAGCAGCAGCGGCGCGGCGAGTCCGATCGATGCGTAAGTGGGCAGCAGTCCCACGCAGAACGTGCTGAGACCCATCATCAGCAGGCTGACGACGAGCGTCTTGCGTCGTCCGATGCGGTCGCCGATCATGCCGAACACGATGCCGCCGAGCGGCCGCGCGATGAAGCCCACCGCGAAAGTCGCGAGCGACAGCAACGTCGCAGCAAGCGGATTGCCCACGACGAAGAACTGCTTGTCGAACACCAGCACCGCACACGCGGCGAACACGAAAAAGTCGTACCACTCGAGCGTGGTGCCGATGGTGCAGGCGAACATCAGGTTGGCACGTTTTCTCATCGCGCTGTGTCTCCGGTTTTGTATCAGGTGTGAATTGGCGGGGCTGCGCTCTTCGTGCCGGCCTCTTTGTGCCCGCGCGGGCGCCTAGAGTTCGATCACCAGCCGCTCGCCGCCGCAGGCGCGCGAACAGCAGGTCATCATGCGGTCGTTCGCTTCGCGCTCGCCGCGCGTGAGCACCATGTCGCGATGATCGACGCGGCCCTTCAGCACGCGCACTTCGCACGACCCGCACAGGCCTTCGCGGCAATCGCTCTGCACGTCGATGTTCGCGTGCTGCAAGGCGTCAAGCACGGTTTGATCCGCGCGTACCGTCAGCACGAGGCCCGAGTCCTTCAGTTCGACTTCGAACGCCTCTTCTTTCGATGGATCGAGCACGCCCTTCGTCGACGCGAAATGCTCCACGCGCAACGCGTCGCCGGGCCAGTGCGCGCAGCTCGCTTCGAGCGCCTCCAGCATGCGCGCCGGGCCGCACGCGTAGATGTGCGTGTCCGCGTCGGCTTGTGCGAAGCGCGCCGCGAAGTCGTTGCGCGTGCCCTCCTCCGACACGTACACATGCAGCCGCTCGCCATGCAATGCGGCAAGCTCGCCGACGAGCGCCATCGATGCGCGCCGCGCGCCGCTGTAGTGAATCTCATAGTCGATGCCGCGCGCCTTCGCCTCGCGCGCCATCGCGCTGACAGGCGTAATGCCGATGCCGCCCGCGATGAACACGGCCTTCTTCGCATCGCCTGTGAAGCGGAAATGGTTGCGCGGGCCGCGAATACGGAGCACGTCGCCCGCCTTCACGTTCGCATGGACCCACGACGAGCCGCCGCGGCTTTCCGGTTCGCGCAGCACGGCGATTTCGAACGCAGCGCGCTCGTTCGGATCGCCGCACAGCGAATACTGGCGCGACAGGCCCGTCTCGCCGCACACCACATCGATATGCGAGCCGGGCGTCCAGCGCGGCAGCGGCCGTCCATCGGCGGAAACGAGGCGGATGTGCGCGATACGATCGGCGCACGCCGACACGCGCTCGACCTTCACCGCGCGGCTCACCGCATGCGACGACGGCTCACCGATGCGCACCGCCGCGCGCGGTTCGAGCACCGACGCATCGTTTCGCTCGGGATTGAGCGCCGGGTTCCACTCGACATGCAGATGCTCGGCCCGCGAAACGACGTGTTCGGCACATACGTGAAGCGCTGCTCGGCGAGCTTCATATGCGGCAGACGGCGCGTGAGCTCTTCCAGGAAAATCTGCATCTCCATGCGCGCGAGGTTCTTGCCCATGCACTGATGCGAGCCGTAGCCGAACGTCAGCTGATCGCTGGCGTTTTCGCGGCGGATGTCGAACAGATCCGCGTCGGCGAAACGCGCTTCGTGGTGATTCGCCGACGACGTGACGATCAGCAGCTTTGAGCCCGCCGGAATGTCGATGCCGCCGATTACGACGTCCTTCGTCGCGAGCCGCCGCCACGCCGCCACCGATCCGTTATGGCGCAGGCATTCCTCGACCGCGTTCGGAGTGAGGTCCGGTTCTTCGCAGATGTCGCGCCACGCTTGCGGATGCTGCAGCAGCAGCTTGGCTATTTTTTGCCCATCCCCCGAAAACTGAAAAACCTCCTCAAACGCTTGCCGGCAAAGGCACGCCGGGAATGCATAGTGGCGAAATTCGCCGACCAAACTATGTTGCAGACAGGGAATCGCGTTCCTGCAAGGCACGCTGCAAATCCCTGCTGCGTTCGCTAGCCGGACCGGGCGACTCCTCCAGCAATCGATGGAGCAAGACTTTCAGGTCAGAGACGTAGGCAGGTGCCCACGGCTGAGCGGATGCAATTGCCCGAATCAGGGCACGGTACTCTCCGTACTGGTCGGAGGTGATCGCCGCGACAACTTTCGCGGCGAATTCCATCGGTCCGACGTCTGCGTCGACGCTTACCCTGACCAGATCGGAGCAGGCCTCGTCGAAAACGCAGCTGACTTCCCTTCCCTCTTCGGTCGTACGCTCAAAGATTGTTCCGGCCAGCGTGAAGAGCTGCCACATCAGAGCTGGCGCAAGATCGGGCGCCGCCCCGGAAACATTCGAGGCAATGGTGACCCGCATGGCGTCGAGTTCGTCGGCCAGTCCGTCCACCTGCTCCGCGTCGAGAAATGACGTTTGCGCGCCGAACTCACTGATCCACTGGCGAACGGCATCCGCAACGTTTTCGCCTTTTTGTGCGGACAGCTCGAATTGCAACCGACGACGCATGCACGGGTTCGTCATGGCCGCCTCGGCCAGCAGCGTCGCCAGGCGTTCTGGTCCGACAGCCGCCAGCGCTTTGGCATCGATCGGATTCTCCTCGTTCGACATTGCTCCTCCTGCAGAATGAAAGCCGCTGAGGCCACGGTTACTGTGAAATGGTGGATCGCCCGGTTGTGCTACGTTCGGCAAGGCAACTCAAGGCCCGCCCCCAGCCCGCAAGCTCACGCTCAGGCAAAGCGAAACCCTGATTCCCACTTGCGCGCGTTCAAGAATATAAACTCATGTCCGCCTCGCACCGCCTCTCGATCCTCACACGTGCCGAAATCGACGAACTGTATGCGTTGCCGCACTTTACTGACGAAGACCGGCACACGTACTTCGAGCTCGGCAACGCCGAACAGCAGCTCGTCCGGGCGCGCACACTTTCGGTCGCGGTCCACCTCATCCTGCAACTCGGGTACTTCAAGGCCAGATTCCAGTTCTTCCACTATGATCCACCGGCCGTCGCAGATGATCTGCGCTACATCCTCGCGCGGCACTTCCCCGACGAAGCGCCTCCCGCCGTAACGGTTCCTTCGGCACCCACGCGCCGAGCACTACAGCGCAGTATCCTTGATCTGTTCGGCTTTCAGCTATGCGAGGGTGCCACGAAAGCGGACCTCGAAAAGCGGGCACAGCGCCTCGCGAGGCTTTCCACACAGCCCGCCTTCATCCTGCACGAATGCCTGCAGTATCTGAAGCACGAACGTGTCGTCGCGCCCACCTACTCATTCCTGCAGGACATGGTTGGCCGTGCGGTCGCTGCGGAGCGCCAGCGCGTCTCGGCGCTGCTCGAACGCGAGCTCACCAGGTCAATCGCGCAGCAGCTCGATGCGATGCTCGAGGTCGACGACTCGATCTATCAGGTGACGCTCCTCAAGCGCGAACCAAAGGACTTCAGCTACAAGGAACTGCAGCAGGAATCCGAACGCAGAGCGTTCTTCGCACCGCTGTACGCATTCGCCCAGCGGTTTCTCGACGCCACCGGCATCTCCGCGGACAGCATCCGCTACTATGCCTCGCTCGTCACCTTCTACACCGTCTACAAGCTGCGTCGCATGGACCCCGGCGTCGCGCGCCTGTACCTGCTGTGCTTCACCTGTCACCGCTTTCGCCAGGTCAACGACCGCCTGATCGAGGCCTTCATCCGTCTCGTCAACGACTACGAGCAGACTGCGCGGCAGGCTGCTGGCGAGGCGGCGCAAAACGCGCTCACCGAAGCGGGCACCCACCTGAAAGTCGCGGGTGAGGTCCTTTGCCTGTTCGTCGACGGCTCGATTCCATACCATGCCTCCTTTGCCAGCGTGCGTCAGAGAGCTTTCGCTCTGCTCGCGCCCGAACGCATCGAGATCGTTTCACGATACATGTGCAACGTCACCTTCGATAAGGCCAGCTTCGAGTGGTCAAGCTATACGGCGCTCTCACACGCGTTCAAACGCAATCTGCGGCATTTGTTCGCCGAACTGGCCGTGGCTGGCCGCGTCGAAGACACGCCGTTGCTCGAAGCCGTCGCCTTTCTGCAGGAGTGCCTGCGCAGCGGCACACCACTTCGACAGTGCAATCCATCGTCCTTTCCCACGGCGTTCATCCCGAAGACACTCAAGCCCCATCTCTATCACCGCGGATCCGGCAAGGTGAAGCGGCTCGATGTGGATCGTTTTGAGTTTCTCGTCTACCGGCTGGTGCGCAACGCATTCGAGGCAGGCGACGTCTTCTGCCACGACAGCAACGAGTTTCGCCGTTTCGAAGACGACCTGATCAGTGAAGCGCGATGGCGGCACAAGGACGCCATGCTCAAGGAACTCAACCTGCCTGTCCTCCTCGCGCCCATCGAGGATACGCTTGCCAGGCTTCACGATGACATCGAGCGCCTCCTTGAACATGTCAACCATCACATCGACGAAGGCGATGATCCCTACATCAGGGTTCGGCACCAGGGCGGCAAGCCTCGCCTGAACCTGGTCTATCCGGAGCCCGATGAGAACGTCAATCACGCATTCTATGGCCAGATCCCCAGCATCGACATCGCGCGGCTGCTCTGGTTCGTAGCCGGTCGCACCAGCTTTCTCAAGGCATTCACGCATGTGCTCGACCGGTACGTCAAACACGAGGCCGATGCACGCGAACTCCTCGCCTGCATCATCGCGATGGGCACCAACATGGGGCTGCGCAAAATGGCCGAAATCTCGGGCCTCAGTTACGCCGCGCTCGTGAGCTGCGCGCGCAACTATCTTCGCGTCGAAACCGCCCATGCGGCCAACGACGCGATCAGCAACGCAACCGCCGGGCTGCCCGCTTTCCACCTCTTCAACATCGGCGACCAGATCCATTCAAGCAGCGATGGTCAGCGCTTCGAGACCCAGTTCGACACCTTTCAGGCACGCCATTCACCCAAGTACTTCGGCCTCGACAAAGGCATCAGCGCCAACACCGCCGTCGCCAACCATGTACCGTTCAATCTGACCGTCTTCGGCGCTCACGAACACGAGAGCCATTACGTGTTCGATCTGCTCTACAACAACACCTCCGACATCCGCCCGCAGCTGCATTCCACCGACACGCACGGCACCAACCAGGTGAACTACTGGACCCTGTATGCCTTCGGCTATCAGTTCGCGCCGCGCTATCGCGACTTCCACAAGAAACTCGGCGGCCTCGTTGGCCGTCATGCCCCCGGCAACTATGGCAAGTGGCTCGTCAAACCCTCGCGTAAATCCAATGACGAGCTGATCATCCGCGAATGGCCCGCCGTGCAGCACATCATGGCCTCGCTCGGGCAGAAGCAGGTCTCGCAGGCCACCATTGTGCGCAAGCTCTCGAGCTACAAACGCCAGAACCAGACGAAAAAGGCGCTCTGGGAACTCGACAACCTCTGCCGTACGCGCCACATCCTCCGCTTCATCAACGATGTCGATCTGCGCCAATCAGTGCAGAGAGCCCTGAACCGTGGCGAGGCGTACCACCGGCTGCGCCGCGCGGTCGCCTTTGTCAACGGCGGCAAGCTGCGCGTGCATACCGAGGCCGAGCAGCAATTGTGGAACGAGTGCGCCCGTCTGATCGCGAACGCCATCATTCACTACAACACGGCCTTGCTCTCACGCGTCCACGAGCACAAGCGGGCCGCGGGAGACAAGGCCGCGATGGCATTCATCGCAGGCATGTCACCAGTCGCCTGGCGACACGTCAACCTGTTCGGCGCGATGGATTTCGGCGCCGCGACCGCGCCAGTCGACATCGACGCGCTCGCCTCGTATTACGCCGACCCTGAGTACTGGGCCCGCATGCTGCAGGCGGCAGCCGAAGAGGAGGATGAGGAACGCTGACCTCCGGCTTTCAGGACGCCCATTCCGCCATTCATCTGGCCCGGGAAGCCTTGTCTGCGAGGGTTTAAAGGAGATTTTCAGTTTTCGGGGGTTGGGCGAAAATAGCCAACAATCGACTTTATCTCGGTAGAGTGTGAGGAAAAGTCCGTGATCGCCTTTATCGCGTCTCAGATCAAGGAGGCAATGCCGATACCAAAAGCCTGCCGTTGCTTCAGGCGCAGGTGCGACCACTGTGTTACCGAGGCAATAGTGGCATTCCGTTTTTCGGGAGCGAGCCCCGTCATTAGATCGTCTCCGGGGGAGGCTCGACGCATTCTTGAGCGCCGAGGTTCGCCCAGCTGAACGATGGTTGAGCGCACGTAGCAAACTTTTGCGTCTTCCGTTGATGCGAAGAAAGCCGAGCCTTTGCCCGTTACCGCAGCGAAGGGCGGAGGCCGCAGGCAGTCGAGCGCGATCAAAGCCACCATCTAAGAAGCGCCCTACTCTTCTCCTAGCTAGATGACGCGGCTCAATCGGAGGATATCGGGCAATCCAAAATCACAAACGTCCGGTTGAACAAGACCTCGCGCAACCGCGACCTTAACCGCAAGTTCGTACGCAATCGATCGTTCACGCAGGAGAGCGCTCAGCCCCTGTGCGAGTATTTCTCTATCTGCCGCAGTCAACGATTCAGATTGAAATGGGTTTGTTCTAGACATCTGCAACTCCTCATTTTCAACTCGATCGCTCGGGATATCCGCGCTGAACACCCGAAGACGATTACGTTCAACCTCGCGCAGTTCCATTTTGGGCACTCCCGATGTCACAAATCGCTTTAACCTCAGTTTTCTTCTTCCAGCCAGCAAGTATCATGCTGCGCGAGCATCGCGCTCGCCGCCGCCGGCCCCCACGTGCCTGCCGCATAAGGCTTCGGCTTGCCCGACGCGGCCCACTCGTTGAGGATCGGCTCGACCCACTTCCATGCCGCTTCCTGTTCGTCGCGACGCACGAAGAGCGCGAGACGCCCGTGGATCACGTCGAGCAGCAGACGCTGATACGCCTCCATCTGTCCTTCCTTGAAGAACTGGTCGAAGGCGAGGTCGAGGTGGACGCTCGACAGGTTCATCCCTTCGCCAGGCTTCTTCGCGAGGCAATAGAGGCGGATCGTTTCGTTCGGCTGCAGGCGGATCACGAGGCGATTCGCGCCCGGCCGCAGCGCCGACGAACCGAGCGCCGAATGCGGCACGGCGCGGAAGTTCACGACGATCTCCGCGACGCGATCGGCCAGCCGCTTGCCCGTGCGCAGGAAGAACGGCACGCCCGCCCAGCGCCAGTTTTCGATCTCGACCTTCAGCGCGACAAAGGTTTCTGTCGCGCTGTCCGTCTTCACGCCGGGCTCCGTCGCGTACGCGGGCACCGACGTGCCGCGAATCACGCCCGCGTGATACTGACCGCGCACGGCGACCTTGCTGATGTCGCGCGGATCGATCTGTTTCAGCGCGCGCAGCACGCGCAGCTTTTCGTCGCGGACGGAGTCGGAGTCCATCGAATGCGGCGGTTCCATCGCGACGATCGAAAGCAGTTGCAGCAAATGGTTCTGCACCATGTCGCGCAACGCGCCCGTGTTGTCGTAGAAGTCGCCGCGCGCCTCGACGCCGAGTTCTTCCGCAATCGTGATCTGGATGCTCTCGACCCACTCGCGGCGCCACAGCGGCTCGAACAGCGCATTGCCGAAGCGCAGCGCCAGCAGGTTCTGCACGGGCTCTTTGCCGAGGTAGTGGTCGATACGGTAGATCTGCTCTTCGGCGAAGATCTCGCCGACGGCGTCGTTGATCGCATTCGACGAGCGCAGGTCATAGCCGAGCGGTTTTTCGAGCACGATGCGCGCGTTCTCGTTCAGATCGACGGATGCAAGCGCGCGGCAGATCGGCACGAACAGCGACGGGCCCGTCGCCAGATAGAACACGCGCGTGCCTGGCAGGTCTTGCATCGCGTCGCGCAGCTTGACGAAGTCTTCTGCCTTGCCGAGATCGAGCTTCACGTACTCGATGCGATCGACAAAGCTCGACCACGCGTTTTCATCGACGCCGCTCTTCGCAACGTGCGCCTTGACGTGCTCGTTGACCCACCGCAGATAGCCGTCACGGTCTTCTTCATGACGCGCGACGGCCACGATCTTGCCGCTTGCCGCGAGCATGCCCGCACGGTGCGCTTCATACAGAGCCGGGAGGATCTTGCGCATGGACAGATCGCCAGTTCCCCCGAAAAGAACGAAGGTGAAGCTCGAAGTAGGTTGAAATTCCATAATTCCGGCTCGTGTACGGCGATGCAATGTGAGGAACTCATGCGCTAACCACGCTCTCTCGGTTTCCCGAAAATGCACCACTCTTAGTCATAACCTAAAACCGCCGCGGACGCGACATCTGGGCGCTCATCAATTTTCCCGACCAGTGATATGGTTGGCTCTCTCAAGGCGCACCTGTAGAGAGAACGATGCTTGTCTCCGCGCTCAAAGAAAGAGGCATTCAACCAGCCTTCGCGTGATCGATCATTCGACAATGTCGTCAGAGGCACACGTTTCATCTCAACACACTCCCGGGAAGAGGTTTCCTCGATCACGAATTGAACCCAGCGGCACGGATCTTCAATTGTTCAGTCGCCAGCATCTTTGCCACAGGCGACTGCGGCGTGTTCTGCGAAAGAACGCGATCCAGCCGGATAACAGCCTCCATGTAGGTCCGGGCAGATACCGTCGCGATCTGTCCGTCGTACGCTACTAACATCTGCTCCAACGCTCTAATGTGTGACTCCGGCAGATGCCAGACACCGGTACGTTCGGCTCCTGCGACCGCTTGATTTAGCGCATCCTCCGCAGCCTGGTACACTGCCAGGTCAATCTCTCCAATACCGGCTTTCCACATGTAGAAAGACAGGTAAGTCAACCGGGTCAGTTCGTTGAGCATGTGGCGATTCCCGTCTCGCGCCTTGCACGCTTCCAACGCCAGATGCGCGTTGAGAGACAGGCTGCGGACGGACTCGTGCGGTAGCGGTAGCAAGGTCTGAGTCGACCACCGCACACGACGGGACGCTTTTGTGCGCGGTCTACGACTTGATACCGGCATTGGCGGCCTCTTCAAGATGCGATACGCGGTCGAAAGCACGGCACGCTGAACCAATGATCGATATAAAGTCGGCGGACGACAGAGAGGCGCCGCCTATCAGTCCTCCGTCGATGTCCGCACAACTCAGCAATTCAAGCGCGTTGTTGGGTTTGATGCTGCCGCCATAAAGGATGCGGGCCTCTTCCATAGCCGTGCCGTGCTCGCGTAAGCAGGCACGCAGAGCAGCATGGACCGCCTGCGCATCCGCGGCTGACGCACTCCGGCCGGTACCGATCGCCCATACCGGTTCGTAGGCGATGACAATACGGTCGGGACTCTCGGGGCCTACGAATGCAAGAACATCAGACAGCTGGTTGCGAACTGTGGGCTCTGCCAGACCAGAATCTCGCTCCTGCAACGTCTCACCTACGCAGATAACGGGGATGAGGCCCGCCGAGATTGAACCGCCCCGGGTTTTCCGGAGACTCCACTTCTTGAGAAAATGGAGCTATGGAAAACACGAAGAAGAAGTCCCCAAGGTACTCGCCGGAAGTTCGTGAGCGGGCTGTGCGAATGGTGCTGGAACATCAGGGCGAGCGCGAATCGCAATGGAAGGTGATTGCGTCGATCGCAGCGAAGTTCGGCTGCTCGGGCGAGACGCTGCGTAGCTGGGTGCGCAAGGAAGAGCGGGATCGGGGTTTGCGCCCGGGCACGAGCACGCAGGAGCAGGATCGGATCAAGGAACTGGAGCGGGAAGTCTGGTGCCGCCGCGGGCCCGGCGCGACAGGATGCTCAAGGATGAGATCCGACGCGTATGGGAAGAAAACTTCCAGGTCTACGGCACAGACAAGGTCTGGAAGCAATTGAGGCGGGAAGGCATCGTCGTGGCGCGCTGCACGGTCGAACGGCTGATGAAGCTGATGGGCCTGCGTGGCGTGGTGCGGGGCAAAACGGTACACACGACAGTGAGCGATGGTTCGACGCCGTGCCCGAAGGATCTCGTGAACCGGCAATTCACGGCCGAACGGCCCAATGCGCTGTGGGTGTCAGATTTTACCTATGTATCGAGCTGGCAGGGCTTCGTCTATGTCGCGTTCATCATCGACGTGTTCGCCCGACGCATTGTCGGCTGGCGTGTGTCGAACTCGGCGCGCACAGACTTCGTTCTGGACGCGCTGGAGCAGGCCTTGTACGCACGACAGCCGGCGCAGCAGGACGGACTGATCCATCACAGCGACCGCGGTGCCCAATATGTATCGATCCGCTATACGGACCGGTTGGTCGACGCTGGCATCGAGCCGTCAGTGGGCAGCGTGGGCGACTCCTACGATAACGCTCTGGCTGAAACGATCAACGGCTTGTACAAGGCAGAGGTCATCCATCGCCTCGGACCGTGGCGCAATCTGCAGGCCGTTGAAATGGCGACCCTCGAATGGGTGGACTGGTTCAACAATCGTCGGCTCTTCGGCCCCATCGGCAACATTCCACCTGCCGAGGCAGAAGCCGCTTATTATGCAAATCTCGCTGGGTCTGCCAACGTGGAATGACTCAAGCAAAACAGTCTCCGGGAAAGCCGGGGCGGTTCAGATAGCTTGCCGTGCTTTGGCGCCAATAAGTTCCGAAGTCTCTCTGTGATAGGCGCGCCTTTCCGAGTGCCCGACAATGACATAACGTGCGCCAAACTCCGCGAGCATCGCAGCGGATACCTCTCCGGTGAACGCGCCGCTTGAGTATGCAGAGACGTCCTGTGCGCCCCATGCCACGGCAGTGCCCAACAATGCATCCCTGGCTTGAGAGAGATACGGTGCCGGCACACACACGCCGACCTCAATCGGAACATCGATCTGGCTCGCGCATTGCCGGATGGCCTTGAGCAGTTGCCCGTTCGCACCGATCGAACCATGCATCTTCCAGTTTCCCAGCACAAGTTCGCGTCGCATTCTCGATACCTCAGTCACTCGTTACGTTTCACAATTGGTGCGAACGGGAAGCAGGTTCCGCGGATTCGTGGTAACGTACGTTCCGTTCGTCAAGAACACGTTCTCGGGGCGGGGTGCAATTCCCCACCGGCGGTAATCGTCTTTCACAGACGTAGCCCGCGAGCGCTCTGTGTCGACATTGCTGCGATAACAGAGGTCAGCAGACCCGGTTGGATTCCGGGGCCGACGGTATAGTCCGGATGAAAGAGAACAGGACAGCCAGCATTCCCATGCGTGCGGGAGACGGCTGTTCTTCGCCCTGTTCACACAAAACAGGCTGAAATCCATGAACAAATCTCTCTCAATCGAAGCACAAGCGGCATTCGCCTCCGGCAGCAATCGCACCCGGATCGCCTTTATCCAGGCATGCTGGCACCGCGATATCGTGGACCAGTGCAAGCACTCTTTCCTGAACGTCATCAAGGAATTCGGTTACGGCGCCGACGACATCGACCTGTACGAAGTGCCGGGCGCGTTCGAGATTCCCCTCCACGCGAAACGACTCGCACAGAGCGGTCGGTACGCGGGCATCGTTGCAGCGGGACTCGTTGTCGATGGAGGCATCTATCGTCAGGAGTTCGTCGCTCAGGCGGTCGTTTCAGGCTTGATGCAGGTCCAGCTTGAAACAGATACGCCCGTGTTTTCTGCCGTTCTGACGCCGCACCACTTCCATCACGGTGAAGAACACATCAAGTTCTTCACCGATCATTTTGTTGTGAAGGGCGCAGAAGTGGCGCGGGCTTGCGGCGACACGGTACGTAAGCTCTCCCTGCTACAGGCCGCCTGAAGCTGCAAACCGACGGCGGTGCAAGGTCGCGGGCAACGTTGCTCGCGACCATACGCACCGGACCTTCAGGACATGAACATCCCACCGTCCACATTGACGGTCTGCCCCGTGATGTAGGCCGCGTCATCCGACGCGAGGAATGCGACAAGACTCGCGACATCCTTGTCGCTGCCGGCGCGCTTCATGGGAATGTTTTCGACCCACTCGGCCATGAGCTCCCCGGGCTTGTAATCACCCAGCAGCTTGCCCCATGCTTCGTCGTTGTACGACCACATATCGGTCGTGATGATTCCTGGGCAAAACGCATTCACCGTGATGCCCGTCGGCGCTAACTCTTTCGCCAGACTCTGCGTGATCCCCAGGACGCCAAACTTGCTCGCTGCATAGTGGGGCGTGTAGACAAAGCCTTGCCGGGCCTGTCCCGATGCCGTATTGATCAGACGGCCAGCCTTTCCCGCACGCAGCATCCGCTTCGCAGCTTCCTGGCAGCAAAGGAAAACGCCTTTGGTGTTGACCGCAAGGACCTTGTCCCATTCCTGTTCAGTCAGGTCTTCGAGCTTTGCGATTGTGATGACGCCGGCATTCTGCACGGAAACATCCACTTCACCCAGCTTGGCCGCAACCTCCTCGTACAGCGCGACAACCTGTTCTTTGTTGGTGACATCTGTTTCGATGGCGATGGCGTCGAAGCCTGAATCACGCAGCTGCGCCGCTGCGTCATGCACTGCCTTCTCGTTCGCGGAGACACATACTTTTGCGCCTTCTTCGCCAAAACGCCTCGCGATACCCAACCCAATGCCACGGCTACCGCCGGTTACCACCACTACCTTGTTTTCAAAACGCTGCTGGAACGCCATCTTTCACTCTCCATTAGACACGGACCTTAGAGCCGTCCGATCCATTGCAACCATTGTTCGTGGTTCTTTGCAGCCGCTTCGACGCCTGGTCCTGGCTCTACACGTCGCGACACAACCTGTGTTTCGCGATATGCGTCTAGCGAGCTAATCGACCCAAGCTGCAACACAGCGAGCGCTGCCGCGCCAGCGGCCGAGATCTCGCTGAGCGTGAGCGTACTGACCGGCCGGTTCAACGTGTCGGCAAGGTATTGAAGAAGGAACGGCCGCTGCACCAGCCCACCGTCGAGGAAGAGTTCACGCAGCGGCACATTGGCCGCGCCTTCCATGACCGAGATCACGTCCTTGATCTGGTAAACGATCGACTCATACGCTGCTCGCGCGACGTTTTGCCACGATGTCGAGAAGTTCAGACCCACGATCTGTGCGCCGCCGGGATACTTCCAGTGCGGGCAGCCGATTCCCGAAAACGCGGGAATCAGAAAGACGCCACCGTTGTCGTATTCAGTGAAGGCTTGCTCTGCTTCTGCAAAGTCCTTGATGATTCGCAGCTTCTCCTTGAGGAACGAAGGCGTCGAGCCGGCACTGATAACGATGCCTTCGAGTGCATAGTCCACGCGCTCCTCAGTGGCAAAGCAAAGGGTCGACACCAGGCCGTGGGCGGCGGGCAAGGGCTTGCTACCCACGTTCATCATGATCGACGAGCCAGTGCCCATCGTCGCCTTGGCAACACCGGGACTCAGACACCCTTCGCCGACAGCAGCCGCATGAGAGTCACCGATCATCGACACGATCGGGACTGGCTGATCGAAAATGCCATCGAAATCGCTTGCGCCGAAATCAGATGCCGACGGACGCAGTTCGGGTAGTTGCAGCCCCTGCAAACCGAAATCGGCAAGCAGTTCGTGATCCCACTCCAGCTTTGCAAGATTGAACAGCATCGTCCGGGACGCGTTCGTATAGTCGGTACGGTATGCTGTGCCCCTGGTCAATCGGTGCAGCAACCAGCTGTCGACCGTACCGAAGTGCGCCGTGCCCGCCTTAATATGCGATCGCACGCGCTCATCGTTTTCGTTCAACCAGATGAGCTTCGTGCCGGAGAAGTATGGGTCGATCAGCAGACCCGTCTTTTCGGCAATGGTAGGTGCCTTACCTTCCTGCCTGAGCCAATCACATATCGCAAGCGAACGTTGACATTGCCAGGACACTGCGGGAACGATGGGGCGACCTTCCGCATCCCAAAGCACGACCGTCTCACGCTGGTTCGAGATCCCGACACCAGCGATGTCCTTGCGGTCACCCTTGAACTCTCCAAGGCATATGGATACAGCTTGCAGTACCGACTCGTAGATCAGATCCGGATCCTGTTCGACGAATCCCGTACGCGGATGGGTACACGGCACAGCTACAAAGCCACGAGCATGCACCTGTCCTTCGGAGTCGAAAACGAGCGCCTTGGTACCGCTTGTGCCTTGGTCAATCGCCAGAACGTATTGCATGTCACTTTCCTAAGACAGTTCGGACCCTGACACTCAGGCGGTGAGCGAAACCATGCGGGTTTGCAGGCGCTGTTGCAACTGGTCGACGACGACGGCGAAGATGATGACGAGACCCTTGATGACCATCTGCCAGAAATCGCTGATGCCGCACATCACCATGCCATCGCCTAGAATACTGATCACGCAGGCGCCAACGACCGAACCGAAGACCGTACCGCGGCCCCCCATCAATGCCGTACCGCCCAACACGACCGCGGCAATCGCGTTCAACTCGAACGTCTGGCCCGTCAGCGGGTGCGCTGTCTGCAACTGGGCGGTGATAACGAGTCCGACGATCGCCGCACAAAACCCCGAGAACATGTACACGAACAGCTCTTGCCGGTCCGCGGTGTCGAAGCCCTCTGCAAAAGCACCATGGATCGCGGCTAGCGTTTGCCGGGCGGCGCCCACGTTGGCCTCGCGCTGGCACAATCGAGCTAGACTCGACGCCGTACGCAACTCGAGCGACCGGGCGCCTTGCTGGCGGGCGATCGCGATAGCGTCCCGGAAACATGCCTGCGCTGCTTCGTGGTCTGCGAGGTAGCGGGATTGCGCGCCTGACCGCTGCTGGAGCAGTTCACCCCTGAGTCGGTGCAATTCGGCTACATAGTAACGTTCGCCTTTGCGATCAGCCACGTTTAGCGCTTCGCCCAGCTTCTCCAGCCCCGTTTCTGCCTGCCCCGCGTTCCCGCAGGCCTGGGCGAGTAGTGCCAGCTGATAGGGCCGCGCCAACTCGGCACCCGTCGCCCGATAGGCAATCAGGCCCTCGCGCATTTGGGCAATGCCCTCTTCCGCGCGGCCTTGTTGGGCCAACGCCCACCCACGCAGAATCGTCGCCCATGCCAGCCAAAGCGGAAACCCCTGCTCAGTTGACAGCGTGATGGCCGCTTCGGCGTACTCGAGCGTCCGTTCAGTTTCACGTCGGCACTGGTGCAGCCCAGCGGCCAAAGTCAGGCCGAGCGCCAGGCTGTAGGGGTGATGAGACAGCTCCGGGCGAGCGCGAGCGCCTCGTGCATTCGCCTGCGCGCCTGATCCGGATAGCCCAGGAACCATAATGCCCGGCCAGAAGCAATCAGCCCATGCACCAACGGGTCCTGCCCCAGGAGAAACGCGTCGGCGCAGTGGTTCTCAAGGTCGAAGCAGGCAACGCCCTGGTCCAGATGGGTTCGCGCGGGGCCAAGCTCACCGAGATAGAACGATGACGTTCCCAGTACGATATGCGACTGTCCCAGCAGGCCCGGGTCGTTCGCGCTCTCGGCCAGAGCGAGCAGTCTTTCACCCAGTTCGTATGCCATCCTGTGTTCTGCGCGCAGCGAAAAGAACGTTCGCAGTCCCAACTTCGCCAGGAAAAACTGCCGGGTTTCGCCGCCCTGTTCGCACAAGGCGAGCGCGCGCGTATAGGTCGCCTCAACCTCGGGGGAGGCATAGCCTTTCGTCGCGAGCAACGCGGGAGCCAGCGTGATGCGTAAAGCAAGTTCCTGGCGCGCGCGCTCGTGCGTGTCGGGCGTACGTTTGAGCAGCTCCAGCGCGGCGCCCAGATGCTGGATCGCTTCCGGGTGAGCCGAGCGCTCGAGGGCCTGGCGCCCCGTGCAGTGCAGGTACTCCACCGCTTTGGCGATGTTGCCGCTCAAGCTATAGTGGTGGGCCAGCTCGCTGCAGTGGTCTTTCAGCTGTCGTCGAAAGAGCATCTCGATAGCTCGTGCCGTTCGCTCGTGAAGCGCGCTGCGCTGTTCTGCGAGCATCGCCTGGCCCGCGACTTCCTGCGTCAGCGCGTGCTTGAACGCGTACTCGATCTCCGGGATAGCGGGCTGCTCGTAGATGAAATCGCTTGCCTGCAGTCCTGCCAGCAGGTGACGCAGGTGGTCTTCCGGTTGCCCGGCGACCTGCCGTACGAGGCTCCAGGGAAATTCCTTGCCAATCACAGCCAGTGTCTGCAGAAGTGCCTTCTGCGCCGGCGCGAGCCGGTCCATGCGAGCCGCGAGCACGCCCTTCACCGTGGCCGGATTGCGCAGCTCGCTCAAGGGCCACAGGGATGTATGGGGCGACATTCACATGAGCGACATCCCAGCGTCTCCGTGCGCGTTCTTGTGGGGCGAGCGGCACGTCGGCCGCGCGCGAATCTGAAGCGCGCGCCGATGGCGCAGCGGTGATGGCAAGCGCCGATGAGACTGATCTCGAGATCGAGATCACGCCTATCCGCTCGCCGAAGCGAATCGCGCACCCGACAATCTGCGCAACGGCCGCGCGCCGGGCGCAACGGTGTTGAAGGTGCGGTGACGACTCACAGCACCGCGATCCGCTCCCGGAAACGCTCGGTACCCGCGACGATCTTGTCCAGCACCGCATCGAGCGCCCAGAACCGTTCGCGCACGTCATAGTCGATCACGCGGCAGCGGATCGAATCGAACGTGCCGATGCGCTGGTGATACATCTTCGCGAGCGCCGGGTAGCCGAGCGCTTCGGACACAGCCGCGACGACGAGAAAGGTCGACAGCTCTCCGGCCAGCACCGCATCTTCCTCACTGCGGCTGCGCAGCCATTGATAAAGATCCGGGTGAAAGTTTGTGAACACGCCGTTGAAACCCGCCGACCCCGCTTTCATCGCATCCCACGCAATCGCCGCATTCGCGTTCAGGATTTTCAGCGGCGAGCCTTGCGCCAGCGCGACGCGGCGCTTCACGATCACGAGATCACAACTGACGTCCTTGAGCATCACGAAGCGACCGGTGTCGATGCAGGCCTTCAGTTCATCGTCAGTGAGCAGACGCCGATACGGCGCGGGACACTCGTACAGCCCGAGCGGAATGTCTGACGGCAGTTTCGACAGCAACCGATTCAGATTGGCGAGAAACGTCCCTGAACCTTCACGCTTTGGGTCCAGGTGATTCGTCACCAGCACGATGCCCTGCGCGCCCGATTCCGCCGCGACGCACAGCTCTTCGACCTGCGCATTGAGATCGTCGCTGATATGGCCGGATGCGACGACAGGTACACGCCCCGCCACTTTCTCGACGACGAAGCGCGCCAGCGCCCCGCGTTCGGCGAGACTCAGGAACTGCATTTCGCTCGATTGCGCGACGGCGAACAGCGCGTCCGAGCCTTTCTCCAGATACCACTCGATCAAGCGCTCGAGGCCCGCGTAGTCGATCGAGCCATCGTCATGGAACGGCGTCAGCATCACGGGAACAATGCCCTCGATCGGGCCGGCCTTTTTCGTTTTATCGATCATCGGGTTCTCCTTGAATACGCAGATCGGCACGGCACAGGACCGCTCGCTTCAGCATCCGTCATACGGGAAGCTGAGCGGGCACGCTCGACGTGTCGTGCTCGGGAATGGGTTTCTTGACCAGCAGCAGATAGGCCATCGCGCCGACGAAGGCAATGCACGCCGCCGTCAGCAACGCGGGGACGAACGATGTCGCTTGCGCGATGAAGCCCGTCACGATCGGGGCCAGCGCGCCGCCCAGAAAGCCGCCGAAATTCTGCATCGCGCCCAGCGATGCGACACGGCTGGGCGGTGCAGCCGCCGTCGCCAGTGCCCACGATGCCGCGGACGCGGCATTCGCCAGAAAGATCACAACCGATATGCACGCAATCGCGATCGTATTGCTCTGAACGAGCGCGGCTGGAATCGTGAACGCGACCATGCCGAGCATCGCGATCACGACGGCGTTGCGACGGCTTACAACGGGCGAATCGCTGCGTTTCGTGATCAGATCCGAGAACCAGCCCGCGAGCAACGCGCCGATGAAGCCGCACAGGAATGGCACCGACGCTGCGATGCCCGTGCGCGCGAGGCTCATGTGACGCTCCATTGTCAGATACCCGGGCAGCCACGTCAGGTAGACCCAGTTCAGATACACGGAACCGAAGAAGCCGATGAGCATGCCCCAGGTCGTCCCGTAAGAAAACAGCGCGCGCCATTCGGCGAACGTGAGCTTCGGTGCGGGTCCCGTCACCTGTTCGGCGTCGGCTTCGAGGTAGTCGCATTCTTCGCGGGTCAACGCCTTCCTGTCCGGATCGCGGTAGAGCGCGAACCAGACGACAGCCACCACAAGCCCGAGCGCACCCGTGACGATGAACGCCCAGCGCCAGTTGAACGCCACGATCAACACAGACAGACACAGCGGCGCGAACGCGCTGCCGAGCGGCGACGCCGAGTTGAAGATGCCTGTTGGCGTGCCGCGCGACTTCAGCGGAAACCAGTTGCTCACGACGCGTGCCGCCGACGGAAACTGCGGTGCCTCGCCGATACCCAGCACGATCCGCGCGAGCACGAAGAAGCCGAATGTCGACACGAGGCCGCCCGCGATCTGCGCGAACGACCAGATGATCAGCCCAGCGCCGAGCAGGCGGCGCGGCCCGATCCGGTCGACGAGCCCGCCCACGGGCAACTGGCACAGCGCATAGCTCCACGAGAACGCCGACAGCAGCAAGCCCATCTGCCCCAGCGACAGGCCCAGATCCTCGCGGATCAACTGATTCGCGACCGCCAGCGTGCCACGGTCCAGATAGTTGACGATGCCGCTGACCAACAGCAGTGCGAGTGCGATGGTCTGTGCGCGTCGTATGCGCGGCGGCGCGGTCAGGCATTCAGAGGTTGTTTCCACGTTTGCTGTCTCCGTCAGTTGTATTGGATGCGGGCTGTTTTTTCACTGCGTGTTCAATGGGTCTTGCTCGATGTGCCTTGATCAATGCCTCTTGCTCAATGACAGTCACTCACGGGCGTTGTTAAAGGCGCCTTGTTCAATGCGCTTTCCGCGCTATGGAGTCTTCAATGCGTCTCCGGCACGCTCGACTCGCGCACGTGTGCGGCCATCCGTGTCTGGGCCCCGGCATCATGCCGGGCTGACGCGGTGCTCTTCCAGTTCCGCCCGAAACGGAATGGAAGTCTGCGCGCCCGAGCGCGTGACGCTCACGGCCGCCGCACGCTGCCCGAAAGCAATTGCCTGCTGCATCGGTGCGCCGTTCGCGCGCTCGACTGCAAAGCCGCCGGCAAAGGTGTCCCCTGCCGCCGTCGTATCGACGACGCGCGTGGACGGCGCCGTCATATACCCGCTGCCCTGCTCGCCCGCCCAGATCACGCCTTGTGCGCCGAGCGTCACCAGCACGTTGCGTACCCCCTTGCCGAGCAATGCGTCGGCGGCAAAGCGCGCGCACGGCACGCCGTTCACCGGTATGCCCGTCAGCAGCGCCGCTTCGGTTTCGTTGACGAGCAGATAGTCGATCTGCCGATAAAGTACGTCTGGCAACGGTTGAGCCGGCGCGGGATTGAGCAGCACAGGCGTGCCGTTGCGCGCGGCGATGTCGATCGCGCGCGCGATGGGCGCGAGTGGGACTTCCAGCTGGCAGACCAGCATGTCGGCACGCGCGATCAGATCGGTAGCCGCATCGACATGCACGGCGTTCAGCTGCGCATTCGCGCCCGGCGCCACGACGATGCTGTTCGCACCTTCGCTGCTCACTGTGATCGCGGCAATGCCGCTTGCCTGACCGGCGATCAGGTGCACATGCGCGAGGTCGATGCGCTCGCGATACAGCGCGTCGCACAGCGCCGTGCCGAACCCGTCCGTGCCGACACAGCCGACCATCGCCACCTGCGCGCCGAGCCGCGCAGCGGCCACAGCCTGGTTCGCGCCCTTGCCGCCGTTGACCGTTTCGAAGCGATCGCCCAGCAGCGTCTCGCCTCGCGACGGCAGACGCGGTGCATGCACGACGAGATCCATATTGGCGCTTCCAACAACGACGATCAGGGGTGCGGCGGCAGAAGAATTCATGGCGGGGAACAGGTTGTATCGGTTGGCGAACGATGTCGAGCGGGCTGGTCGCGCTGTTCATGGTAATGTTAGCGCTTACATTTCGGCCCGCTACAGTGACAGAATGTTGCTTGATTCCGAAAATGTGGCCTTCATGTGAGCCTTGTCCGGCGATCGGTGTCGCCTATGCGTCATGTTAGCGCTTACATTTTCGACCGAAATGCGCGAAAATTGCAAGCGGGATGACGAAGGCCGAGGGTAAACGCGTGGTCGCGGCGCCCGGATTGCGTTTAAGGAGTCACGCGCCGCACTGCATGCCAGCTATCGCACCCGCGATCCGCTGCCGCGCCCATCGCCCTGTAAGATGGCGGCGACATTGCCTCGCGCAGCGGTTCACCTACGACAGTCACAACGACCATGAGCAGCTCATCTTTGCCCGCGACACCCGACACGCCGGCCGTCCGCACTCGCCGCAAAAGCGGGCGAGCCGTGCTTGGTGACGTCGCACGGCTCGCGGAAGTGTCGACAGCCACGGTATCGCGCGTCTATAACGAGCCGGACAAGGTCTCGCCCTCTGTGCGTGAGCGGGTGCTGCAGGCAGCGAGCGCGCTGAACTGGATACCGAACGCGGCCGGCCGCGCGCTCGCATCGACGCGCACGCATATCGCTGGTGCGATCATCCCGACGCTCGACGATCAGGTGTTCGCGTCGCAAGTCGCCGGCATGCAGGCGGTGCTGGCCGAGCGCGGCATCACGCTGTTTCTCGGCTGCTCAAACTACGATCCCACGCAGGCCTTGACTCAGGTGCGGGCGATGCTCGCGCGAGGCGTCGAGGCGATTGCGATTGTCGGGGAGGCGCATCCGCCTGAGCTCTTCGATGCGCTCACGCAAGCGCGTGTGCCGTATGCGATCACCTATGCGTATCGTGATGGCAGCCCGCATCACTGTATCGGGTTCGACAATCGCGCGGCTTTTGTTGAAATCACCGAGCATTTGATCGGGCTGGGTCATCGCCGGTTTGCTGCCGTCATCCAACCGGCGCAAGGCAACGATCGCGTTCAGGCGCGTATGGCAGGCATCAGGGAGGCGCTGGAGCGGCATGGACTCGCGGTGCGTCCGTCGCACATGTATGAAGGACCGGCGACGATTGCGTTCGGGCGTCAGAGTTTGCGTGCGATCTGGCAAGGCTCCGAAAAGCGCCCGACCGCGATCATCTGTGGCAACGACCAGCTGGCTATCGGTGTGCTGCTGGAAGCGGGTGAGCTGGGGATCAAGGTGCCGCAGCAGCTATCGGTGACGGGTTTCGATGACGTCGCACTCGCGCAGGAAATTCATCCGTCGCTCACGACGCTGCGCGTCGATACGGCGGAAATCGGCAGGCGTGCCGCGCGGTATCTGCTCGATGTGCTCGACGGGAGGGAAAACGTCGAGTCCTGTGTCGTGCAGCCGGTGCTGAAGATCAGGGAATCGACGGCGAGGGTGAGCGGGTCGAAGAAGTGACGATGCCGATCATTCGGTCGGCCGTCTCGCCCGCCCGTATCACACCGATAAATCCGGCATAAGGGTGCGCCGTTCAGCGCACGCCCGAATCCTCACGAAATCGACCGCCCCGTATAAGTCGTCAACCACTCGAAGGCGGCACGGCGAGGGCGCGCTCGAGGACGGCGCGTACTGGTGAGTTGATTGATCATTGCGTCACTTCGCCGCGCCGACCGTCGGCGGAAGATCGACGCGGCGCTCGCGCATCTTGCCGAAGCGCTCGGCCACCTCGTGGACATACGCGGGAGGGTCGCCGGCATCAAGCGTCGCCATGCATCGGACGCCGACGCCAGGCAGCGCATTGCGCCCTGATGCGCCTGCTGCTCGATCGTCACGCCGCCGTCAAATACCGGGACGGCGGCCGCGCGCTCACCGTTGTTATCGGTGGGCGCCACGCCTGCGCTGGCGCGTGTGCTGCATGCCACCGCCGACATTTCAGGGCGGCTTCATGTTCGTCCCGTGCAGAAGAGCTGATCGTGAAGCGACTCGATGTTCATGCGCTCATGTTTCGGTATAGGGAAATCCTTAACGAAAGTGCAGCCCATCCGTACAACTGTTTCCGGTTATGCCGAGCAGCACGCGCAGCCATGCCATGTAAGCTGCTAGCAGGTCAGCAAGGCGGCGGGGCCGCGATTTATCTCACCTCAACGCCCTGCCGTTTGCGCGATGCCGCTCGTTCAACGCGTCGCTCCAAGGCAAGCCTGCCGACCGTCAATCCCGGTAACTTGACGAGGCTCTGAGATGTTGTATGCATGGCGCGAGTGGCAAAGCACTTTGTGGGCTCCGGTTCTGCCCTGGTTACAGACGACAGCCGACCTGCTCGCGAAAGTCGA
The DNA here is from genome assembly GCF_009362735.1 of Paraburkholderia franconis. Classification (GTDB taxonomy): domain Bacteria; phylum Pseudomonadota; class Gammaproteobacteria; order Burkholderiales; family Burkholderiaceae; genus Paraburkholderia; species Paraburkholderia franconis. The sequence goes on from NZ_WHNP01000053.1 coordinate 47,028, forward strand.
TGGAATAGCCCATGCAACACCGTCGCGACAGCTTGCCGCCGGGTGCGATCTGCTGGTCCGGCTCTTCAGGCGCTACGACAAACCGCAGTTCGGTCTCGCGGAAACTGTGGTGCACGGCCAGCGTGTCGCCATCACCGAGCGCGTCGTACTGAAGAAATCATTTTGCCACCTCATTCATTTCGAGCGGGCAACCGATTATCAGCAGCCTGTTGTCCTCATTGTTGCCCCACTGTCCGGTCACCATGCGACGCTACTGCGCGATACCGTCAGGAGCATGCTGCCGGACTTTGATGTCTATATCACGGACTGGCTCGATGCGCGCCACGTGCCTCTATCCAGCGGCAGGTTCCACCTGGATGACTATGTCGCTTACCTGCGCGAATTCATCGACTTCCTGGGTCCACAGGTTCATGTAGTTTCGGTGTGCCAGTCCACGGTTCCGGTTCTCGGCGCCGTCGCCCTGTCCGCTTCGGGTGGCGGCTGCACTCCGGCGAGTCTCACGTTGATGGGCGGACCGGTCGACGCGCGTCGCAGCCCCACCACCGTGAATGACCTCGCGGTCAGTAGATCACTGGACTGGTTCGCCCGCGCGCTGATCAATACCGTCCCTCATCCGAGCGCCGGTGCGGGTCGCAGGGTGTACCCCGGCTTTCGCCAGCACATGGCGTTCGTATCCATGAATGCCGACCGCCACCTGAAAGCGCACGTCAACTACTACCATGACGTGTCGAGGGGCAATACAGGGGCCGCGCTCAAACACCGGGAGTTTTACAATGAGTACAACGCTGTTCTCGACATGGCCGCTGAGTACTATCTGGAGACGGTACGGGTTGTTTTTCAGGAGTACAGTCTGGCGCGCGGCACCTGGACAGTAAATGGCGAACGCGTAAGACCCGAAATGATCGGGAACACCATGCTGATCACCGTCGAAGGAGAAAACGACGATATCTGCGGACAAGGCCAGACGCACGCCGCCCATGACCTATGTGCCTCAATCGAACCGTCACGCCGGCACCGCATCACGGTCGCGGACTGCGGCCACTACGGCATCTTTTCGGGAAACCGATGGCGAACACAGATCTATCCGCGTATCCGTGACCTGATTAACAGTTGCCACGTTGTGCGCATATGCGCCCTGGACAATGAGGTGCCTGCGTTGAAGTGATTTTCCAGATGGTCTTGTGGCGACAGAGCGGCCAGTTGGTCTGCGCAAACACCGGACGCTGAACATGATGCGCGCATCGATGCTGAACGAAAGCCAAAACCAAACCAGACATCGAAAGCGACGCCTTCCTTCCGACACGGTTTCGGCGAAAAGGCGGCGCATACGATCGTGTGCGCGCACTCTTTCAACGCGGTCAAAAGACATCTGAAGGGTCGTCCAAAGGACCTTGCGAAGGTACCCGACGCTTGCTCGAGCGCATTGATCTTGCCGTCCTCAACTTCCCGAGGGAATTCGTTACGACAATGCTCCCGGAGTTGGTCACCGCGCTGATGGCGTTCTTCTTCGCGTTCTACGTGCCGCAACTCGACAAAACTGGGAAACTCGGGATCGACTTTCGACGCGCATGCCAGTCACCCGACAGGGCGGAGGCCGATGGGCAGCAACGCTGACACGATTGCTGCGAGCGGGAGGCGTCAGCAAAGCTCCAGTTAGGAATCAGTCTGCGTGACGTCATCCCGCCCGGTCTGGCGGCGAGTCCTGATTCCAGAGCAGATCGCGGTGAACCGGTGCGCCCGAAGGCACAGCTGCCCGGCACGAGGAAGCAGCGTGAAATGACGTTCGAGGACTGGAATGCGACGATTAGCGGGACACACCGGAATCCGGGAGACTCGGTGCTAAAAGCGTCCTCCAGAGAGACATGAAGGACTGCAAAACGACCAGGAAGGAGCCCATCGAGGCGCTGTTGGCACTCCCTCCTTCCATATTTGCAGGGTCGATTTCGCCCCCGCTCTGGCGCGGTCCGCATCCTCTGATCCGGTGAGGGCCAGCAAGGATTTTCGCGCCTTCGCCGTTACTCCTCGCGCTGTTCGCCCTTAGCCCATCACGCGCAACGTCAGCAGCACCGCCCGCCGTTCCTGCGCCGGTGCCTCCGACCAGCGCCGCCGTTCGACCGTAATCTGCCGTCGCAGCGCCTCGCTTACGAACGCGTCGAGCGTCTCACGAATGTCGCGGTCGATGAAATCCGCGCGCTCGGCATCGATCAGCACGGTCGCGCGGTCCGGAATCTGCGCGAGACAGTGCGTGAGCATCGGCTTCGACAGGAACGTCGCGTCCTTGCGCAGGCACAGCAGAAAATGGTCGTCGTGACGCGTCAGCGTGAAGGTGCGCGACAGGTTCGCGCGCATCGCGAGCAGCGCGCTCGTTGCGATGCCAATGGCAATGCCGATGGCTCTCGCTGCGCGAGCGGCACTCCGCGCAAGCCATAACCATCCAGGCCGGCCTCTCCAACAACAGTTCTCCCCAACCTGGAAGTTCAAAGCCGCGTTCATAGCACCACCGCTTCGATGTCGCTCTGCTACTGTTGCCGCAGTTTTGGCAAAATTTGCCAAACCGTGCTAGAGTCGTTTTTATGACCACGATGAACATTTCCCTGCCGGATTCGCTGAAGGACTACGTCGATGAACAGGTCGGCGAGGGCGGCTACGGCACGAGCAGCGAGTACGTCCGCGAACTGATCCGGAAGGACCAGGATCGCAAGCGTCTGCGCGCGATGATCTTGCAGGGCGCGACGTCAGGCCTCGCAGCGCCTGTCGACGCCGACTACTTCGAATCGTTGCGCGCCCGCGTGCGTACGTCTCGCAAATGACGGCCAAGCCCGTCATCCCGACACGGCTGGCCAGACAGGACGTAGAGGACGAGGTGACGCATTACCTCGTGGACGAAGGCTCTGAGCAGGCAGCGCTCGGATTCATCGCGGAGATCGAGCAGGCATACGCGCGTCTCTCCCGGCACCCTAACATCGGGTCTCCGCGTTACGCGTACGAGCTGGACATCCCGGGCCTGCGCTCGTGCCCGCTTGATCGCTATCCGCACCTGATCTTCTACATTGAGCGGGAGGCTCATGTCGAAATCTGGCGCGTGCTCAACGGCAAGCGTGATATTCCGGCGTGGCTGGAACGCAACGACGGTGAGATCCATTGACAGCGTCCACACGGCACGAGGCCTGCGGGCAGCCTTCAGTGGCATCGCGGGTTTTCAACACGAAATCGGGCATTTGCCGCACGAGCGGGATGCGCGCCTCGCGCAGCCCGTTCGCCGTGGCTGTCGTCAGCCCTTCATCCGCGATCATCGCCGCAAGCGCGTCGCGGGTGTCGGGATCGACATCAACTATGAGTGCATGTGCGATCAGGAACGGAAACCGGGAAACGGACGCAGCGGCTTAAGGAGTTTAACGGGCGTCGTCCCTGTCACTACACGGGTCCCTTTTGGTCTGCGCGTGGATGACTGCGCCCGATGTACCCGTCTGCGAGCAGAAGCGCGCCACGCCAGTGCTGCATTCAGGCATCAAAGGGCATGGGCAGATGAAGGGTGAACCGTTGCCAGGCGCGTACCTGCAAACGGATCTTCGCGCCAGTCTGTTTTTCGACGCGCAGCAGCGTGGCACTGCGACGCCGTTCCATCAACGGCAAAGTGTTTGGGAGATTGACCGGCACTGATAGCCTGTTTAAGCCATTCGGGCATCTCACCATCGCCGGACCATGTCTCTCCCGTTGCGCTGCGATACCGTGCAGTGTTTTCGTCCTGCGCCATGGCGGCTGCGACATCGTCCAGGCCAATTCCGACCTCGGCCATTCGACGGCGCAGGTAAGCGACAATGCTGTCCCGTTTTCGTTGATCCACTGTGATTTCCTCTCTCATCGGTATGGCGCGGAGGGATGCAATGCCCGAATGCAGACTTCGCACCTTTGATGTTCCGTCTCCCCCGCGAAGTCCAGCAACAGAAGCGGCGAGAGAGACCGCGCATCAGGCGCGCGAAATCGTGCGGCCATCAGACGTGCTTCGTCTTCCGGTGCAGACCGGTGTCAAAGCCGGTTACAGCGGCTGGATGTTTGCCGCCTGCCTGCCTTTGAGTCCCTGCTTCACCTCAAAGCTCACCTTCTGATTTTCCTGGAGAGACCTGAAGCCTTTTGCCTGTATCTCGGAGAAGTGTGCGAACAGGTCTTCACCGCCGTCGTCCGGCGTAATAAATCCAAAACCTTTCGCATCGTTAAACCATTTCACTGTGCCTGTTGCCATTTTCCTGTTGTTCCCAAACCGTTGAGTTGAAATGCGACCGGCTCTCGCCGACGCCCTGTCAATATCTGACTGACGAAGCGACTTCTGCAATAGAGTGTTTTCGGGAGGCGACGCGGCCGTCATTGCCAAATGCTCACGGGATTCACACGCTTCGCAATCCTTCCAGAGGCCGCTCAGCCGGTACCCCCTTATGTCTGCCCGGTACAAAGCCAATGCACATCAAGATCGAGCGCCGCGGCGATCCGTTTGAATGCATTTAGCGGGGGCACCGTAATTCCCCGGCGCCAGAACTGAACGTCACATTCACTGACGCCGAGCCACGTTGCAACGCGAGACGAACTGACGTTGGCTCGCCTGAGGGCGGTGTTGAGGCGCGCAGCAAGGGCGCGTCTGAGGCCGCTGTTCTCACCGCTACGCTCGAGGTGCTCGATGGTTCGAGCATATCGATTCATGTTGTTTAAAGTCTCTCAGAAGTGCTTGTATTGCCGTCGCGGCGTGGCGACGAATAACGTCTACCGTCCGCGCAGACAGTCTGTCGCCTGACCTCGACATTTTCAGTCGAAGCCAGGAAACCTGACCGTTGCAAAGGCAACGTACACCACAGCCAGTAAACGCAGCGCCTTCCCGGTTTTACAAAAAGTCCCCGCCAGCTCTCCTGATGAGAGGTCTAGTCTCAAAACTGGCGGGATTTCCTAACACGCACTAAAAGCCGGGGATAACTGCTCTGGCTTTTGGAGCGATAAAGTTACATCAAGCTGCGCCGTTTAACAATTCTGGCAATCCAAATACCGCATTGGAATTAACCCCAATAAGCCGAGGATGTAAACGTTTCCAGCACAGCGAGTTGCATCGGGAATATCTGCTCCGCGGCGTCAAACCGGCGCGGATCCGTTCAGTCGTCATCCGCCCTGCGCGCCCTTCGAGACCAGATCCCGCGCGGCCGGGTCCAACATCCGCCGCACTCCATTGCCGCGGGGCATCCCGCTCGGCCGGCAACAGCCTATTGAGCTCGACTCGCTTCCACACGAATGTCGACGCCGACTGCGTCAGTCAATTCCTCTCGTGTTGTCATGCTGAGCCGCCTCGTCATCGTCAGTATTCTGACGGGCAACAAGTTGCATGGGGCAACTGGCACCGCCCGGTAGTAAAAATCCCGAGCCAACGCGCACCGGGGGGATGACTTCATCATTCGGTGGGAGTGACAGTGGATTGCGGACGGGACACCGTGTCTCCACTGAATGATGGTTGACCTGACGCAAAGTCGTGCGACAGGAAACCACAGGTATGACACCGCTTACGGAGATACGATCGATGCATCGATAAACGGAACACAATGCTTGGCCAGATCGCCTGGCACAGCGGTGAAGCAGTTGTGTGTTGAAAATCAATCACTCTGGTTAGGATACCGATATGTCTGTCACCTCCGTTCTGGTCAGCATGGCCCCGATGTGGGGCGTCCTGCTTATCGCATCCTGTGCAGCCGCGTACCTGGTCTTTTGGCGTAAGGCAATCAAATAACTGCCCGCGGATTTCGGCGCAGGACCTCCGCGCGCACCTGGCGACGGTTCATCGCCTTCGCCGTCGGAGACGGCAAGCCGCAAGGCATCGCGTCTGATCGCGATCTGGTGCGCGCGCTGAGCCCGGTTACCGGCACGATGGTGGAAAGTCAGCGCGATGCATGTACGTTGAGCAGGCGCTGCACCGGATCATGAGCCGCAAGCCGATAACGTTGATCGATCGCGGGTTGGGCCTGAGCGAGCCAACCATGCGTTATTGATCCGGCAATAAAATGTTGAAATCAAGCCGCATAACGGACAGGATCATGCTGGAAGTATCGCCGGATGCGTTCGGGTTGCTTCTGCACAACCCTGTAATGGTGCGCGGTGGCCTTGACCAGTTGCAGCCTGGTACGCGTTGGCGCCCGCCGTGTGACGCTTTGCTTGAGGTCGGCGTTGGCCATCTCGTTGGGATTGAGCTCAGGGCTGTAGCTGGGCAGATAGAACACCTCGATCCGGTCGCGGTGCCTGCCCAGCCAGGCCTTCACGGCCTTGCCGTGATGGACACGCAG